>NZ_FMTV01000001.1:0-566499 GCF_900100445.1 Mucilaginibacter sp. NFR10
AGGTGAAAGGTGAAAGGTGAAAGGTGAAAGGTGAAAGGTGAAAGGTGAAAGGTGAAAGGTGAAAGGTGAAAGGTGAAAGGTGAAAGGTGAAAGGGATTATGTTAAATAGAGGTTCTCAAATCTCGTCTATGTTCTCCGCGGCCCGTTCTTATTAATAAACCGATAATCCGGCAAATCGTATAAATTCTGGTTCAGACAAAAAAAGCCGCCCTCAACAGGCGGCTCTCTTTATTAACTATAAAAACTATTAAACGCTTTTCTCTGCTTTAACAACCATATGGATGCTCATAGGTTGTTTGTTCATTTCTTTTTGGATACTGGCGCTGGTTGCAGCCGGATGGCTGTTCAGGTGCGGGGCAATAACCAGTGAAACTATCGACATTAACTTAATAAGGATGTTCATGGATGGGCCTGAAGTATCTTTAAACGGATCACCTACAGTATCACCTGTTACTGATGCTTTGTGCGGTTCCGATTTTTTGTAGAAGATCTCGCCATTGATATCACAGCCTTTTTCAAATGATTTTTTGGCGTTGTCCCATGCACCACCTGCATTGCTTTGGAAAATCCCCATCAATACACCCGATACGGTAACACCGGCCAGCAAGCCGCCTAACACTTCGGGGCCAAAGGCAAAACCGATGATAATAGGGGTGATCAGTGCGATTAAACCAGGGGCAACCATTTCGCGGATCGACGCTTTGGTGGAGATAGCCACACATTTTTCGTATTCTGGTTTACCCTCGTAAGTCATGATACCCGGAATTTCGCGGAACTGGCGCCTAACTTCTTCTACCATGGCCATAGCCGCCCTGCCCACCGCCGCAATAGCTAAAGCAGAAAAAATGAACGGAATCATTCCGCCAACAAACAGACCTGCCAGTACGTTGGCCTTATAAATATCAATATGTTCAATACCTGCAACACCCACAAAAGCCGCAAATAAAGCCAGTGAAGTTAATGCTGCCGAAGCAATAGCAAAACCTTTACCGGTAGCGGCCGTAGTGTTGCCAACAGCATCCAGGTTGTCGGTACGGTGACGAACCTCTTCGGGCAGGCGGCTCATTTCGGCAATACCCCCGGCATTATCCGCAATTGGCCCAAAAGCATCTATCGCCAGTTGCATGGCCGTTGTTGCCATCATACCGGCAGCGGCAATAGCTACACCATATAAACCGGCAAAATAATATGACCCATAAATACCCGATGCCAAAACAAGAATAGGCAACACGGTTGATTCCATGCCTACAGATAAACCACCAATAATATTGGTAGCGTGACCGGTTGACGACTGCCTGATAATGCTCAATACCGGTCGTTTACCCATGGCGGTGTAGTACTCGGTTATAATCGACATTAAAGTACCTACTACCAGGCCAACCAATATCGATCCAAAAACACCGTTTTTTGTAAAAGGTATCACGTCAGTTTTTACCACCCCGTTAACTTCATCACGCACCATGTGAAATTCGCCCGAAGGCAACATCCATTGTACAACAAAATATGTAGCTATAGCAGTTAGTATAATTGATGCCCAGTTACCTATGTTCAATGCTTTTTGCACACTGTCGGTTTCAGATTTGATTTTCACCATAGCCGCGCCCACTATCGAAAATATCAAGCCAAGGCCGGCAATTACCATTGGCAGCAATACGGGGGCAATACCACCGAAATTATCGTGCGATACAATCTCGCGTCCCAATACCATGGTAGCAAGCATGGTAGCTACATATGAACCAAAAAGGTCGGCACCCATACCGGCAACATCGCCTACGTTATCACCTACGTTATCTGCAATGGTGGCCGGGTTGCGCACGTCATCCTCGGGGATACCGGCTTCAACTTTACCAACAAGGTCGGCACCTACGTCGGCCGCTTTTGTGTAAATGCCGCCGCCAACACGGGCAAACAGCGCTATGGATTCTGCACCTAATGAAAAACCGGCTAAAACGTCAAGCGCTTTTGCCATGGCTTCGCCGTTAACACTGCTGCCTGCTACTTTAACAACATAAAACTGATAAAAAACAATAAAAAGCGATCCTAAACCAATAATGGCCAAACCGGCAACGCCTAAGCCCATTACTGTTCCGCCGGTGAATGATACTTTTAATGCCTGTGCCAAACTGGTGCGTGCAGCCTGTGTAGTACGTACGTTAGCTTTGGTAGCAATACGCATCCCCAGATAACCTGCAAAGGCAGATAGAAACGCGCCTATCAGAAATGATATGGCAATAACAGGACTTGAAGTGGTAACCGTTGTGCCCGACCATGCCAGCAAAATACCGGCAACCACAACAAAGCCGCCTAATATTTTCCATTCGGCACGTAAAAAGGCCATAGCGCCATCGGCAATGTAACCGGCGAGTGTGGCCATGTCGCCGTCACCGGCGTTTTGTTTGGTAACCCAGGCGGCTTTAATAGCCATAACAAGGATCCCGATAAGCCCCAAAACAGGAATTAAATAAATTAAATAATTGTTCAGAAAATCCATATCACAAATTTGGTTTAATAAAGTAGTACTGCTTGGTTTAACAGTGTTTAATAACAATTGGTGATTGCAAAATAGTAATTTTATTTATTTACTATAGTGATCGTTAATATTAAAGTTTTTTGAATAGTTTAGAGATTTAAACCCTAAAACAATATATGGCGAAAAACTCATCGCAACCAAAAATGAAACATGAGCTTAGCTTGCTGGACGGTACCATGCTGGTATCAGGATCCATGATAGGCTCAGGTATATTTATTGTTAGTGCAGATATTACCCGTAACGTAGGCTCGGCCGGCTGGCTGATAGCTATCTGGGTTATCACCGGTTTCATGACCCTTACCGCGGCCCTTAGCTACGGCGAATTGAGCGGTATGTTTCCCAAAGCTGGCGGCCAATATGTTTATTTAAAAGAGGCTTACAACAAGCTCATCGCTTTTTTATATGGTTGGAGCTTTTTTGCAGTGATCCAAACAGGTACTATTGCGGCGGTAGGGGTGGCCTTTAGTAAGTTTGCTGCTTATTTGATTCATCCGCTTAGCGAGGAGAACATTCTTTTTCAACTCGGTTTCTTAAAGATCAGCGCCGCTCAGTTGATGTCAATTTTCATCATTGTATTACTTACTTATATTAATACCAAAGGAGTAAAAAGTGGCAAACTTATCCAAACCACATTCACACTTACCAAGCTTTTAAGTTTGTTTGGTTTGATCATATTTGGTTTTGTAGCGCTAAAGCCTGAAATATGGCATGCCAACTGGAGTAACGCCTGGGATATTCATAACCTTAAAGCGGATAATACAACTGTTAGTCTTACCCTTGCTGCTGCCATGGGTGCTATTGCAGCTTCGATGGTAGGTTCGATATTCAGTAGTGATGCATGGAATAGCGTAACCTTTATAGCAGGTGAAATGAAAAACCCTAAAAGGGATGTTGCCCTAAGTCTTGGTTTAGGGACTTTAATAGTAACTATCATTTACGTATCAGCTAACGTTGCTTATACTGGCGTGCTATCTATGCATGATATCGCAACTGCCGATAAAGACCGTGTTGCTGTAGCTGCATCGCATATCATATTTGGTAATCTCGGTACTTATATCATTGCAATAATGATCATGATATCAACTTTTGGCTGCAATAACGGCCTGATACTTTCGGGTGCAAGGGTTTATTACACTATGGCAAAAGATGGGTTATTCTTTAAACAAACAGGTGAATTAAATAAATCTGGCGTGCCCGAGTTTGGTTTATGGATTCAGGCCGTGGTAGCTTCGATACTTTGCCTAAGCGGCCGTTACGGTGATTTGTTGGATATGATATCCTTTGTAGTGGTTATTTTTTATGTTCTTACCATCTTCGGCATTTATATCCTGCGGAGAAAACATCCAAATGCTGAGCGCCCTTATAAAGCACTGGGATACCCAATTTTGCCTGCCATATACATTATTATGGGACTGATATTTTGTGTATTGTTGATCATTTACAAACCGCAGTTTACCTGGCCGGGCTTAATTATTGTATTGATTGGTGTGCCCATATATTATATTTCGCAACGGAACGTTAAAAAACAGGATGAGGCGCTTACTGGTAATTAGTTTTTTATTTATAGGAGAGTCTGTTGCGGCGCAAACGCTTCAGCAAAAAATATCAAATGCTTTTGGGAGGTTGCAGGCGGATAGCCAATGCAATTATGCTTCAGTATCATTAACCGTACTTGATGCCAAAACCGGGGAACAGGTGTTTGGCGGTAGCCCTAACATGGGTTTGGCTACCGCTTCAACGCTTAAAACCATTACCAGTATTACGGCTTTTAATATTTTAGGTCCCGATTTTCAATATCAAACGCAATTAGGTTATACCGGTGAGATTGGGGCCGATGGCACCCTGACCGGCGATATCGTCATTAAAGGCGCCGGCGACCCAACCCTGGGCAGCTGGCGTTATGAGCAAACCAAAGAGGGGCATGTATTGGCCCTTATGGCCGACGCCTTGCGAAAGGCCGGGATCAAAAAAGTTAACGGCCGCATCATTGGCGATGACAGCATTTTCGGTACCCAATCCATTCCCGAAGGCTGGATCTGGCAGGATATCGGCAACTATTACGGAGCCGGTACATCGGGCCTTTGCTGGCGCGAAAATCAGTTTGATATAAAGCTGCGTACGGGTGCGGTTGGTAGCCCGGTTGGCATATCACGTACTGTTCCGCTGATGCCATACCTTGCATTTAAAAGCGAGTTGACAAATGGTTCTGCCGGCTCAGGCGATAATGCTTATGCTTTTTTACCGGTTGGCAGTAAAGTAATATATCTGCGCGGAACTTATGCTGTTGATCAGGAGAAAAAAAGTATTTCGGCCGCTGTCCCTGATGCTGCTTATGATGCTGCGTTGCGGCTCAATGATACGCTGAGGAGTTTAGGTATCATTATCGGTAATGAGCCGGAGTCAGCCAATACTTTGAGCGCTAAAAACCTGCCATTGCCTGTAAATGCTAAAAATCTGGCAACTATATCATCACCAACTTTAAGCAAAATAATTTACTGGCTTAACCAGAAAAGTATTAACCTGTACGCCGAGCAGTTACTCAAAACCATAGCCTGGAAACAGGGACGCAAGCCTACAACGGCAAATGGTGTGGATGAGGTACAAAAGTTTTGGGCGGCCAAAGGTATAGATACCCGCAGCATGAATATTTACGACGGCAGCGGCCTTTCGCCCGGTGACAGGGTAACTACGTTAACGCTGGCCCGCATCCTGCAATCGGCAAAGAAGGAAAGCTGGTTTGCTGATTTTTATACAAGTCTGCCGGTTTATAATGATATGAAAATGAAAAGCGGCAGCATCAATAATGTGTTGTGTTATGCCGGTTATCAAACCAAAAACGGCCGAGAGCTTTGTTTTTCTATCATGGTTAATAATTTCAGCGGCCCGAACAGGAGTATAAAGGAGAAAATGTTTAGGGTGTTGGATGAATTGAAATAGGTCCCTGCCCCTGAGAGGATTTTTATATCAACTTTTATTCTATTGGTAAACACCTTAACTTTATTGGAACCGTAATATCGAACTGATAATGAAAAGTTATAAACTTATTTTCCTTGCAGCACTGTCATTTGCGGCCTGCAAAAGCGAAACCAGCTCAAATGATGATGTCCAATCCATCAAATTTAAGTTCACCGAGCTTGGCCGCGAAACACAGTTCAGGATCACCTGCGATAAGTTTGATTATTACTTCCCCGAAGGGAAAGAAAAAAACTTTAACAAAAAGCCGGGAATTGATAGTGTTATGCAATTGCTAACCGGTATGAAGATGGTGAGTGACGGTACAGAACCGGACGTGCGCGGGAAGATCTATATTACACACACTACCAAAACCGTTGATACCGTATGCGTTGGCGCTAAAGTACTCAGCTACAAAGGTACAACTTATGAAACGCCACAGGAGCTGTTGGTGTTGATACAAAAATAGGTTGCACAGGGGTGCAAATGGTTTGTTGTAATCAAGCCATTGCTCAGTGAATGAGCAGGATCATCTAAAAATAGCAGCGGTCAGTTTTTCATTTTGGCCAGCCGTTCGGGCGAAAGTACGGTGATCTGGCTTCCTTTTTTATCGATTAGGTTTTCATCTTTAAAATCGGTAAGGGTACGGCTCACAGTTTCAGTTGCCACACCGGCCATAGCAGCAAGGTCTTCCCGCGAAATTTTGAAATCCCCACCCTGCTGTTTATGCAGTCGCACCAGGGTATCGGCCATCCTTTTCCGTACTGAGTTATACGCAAGCTGCAATAATTGCTCTTCCCGGTCGCGGATATGATTAGAAAGCAGTTTGATAAACTCACGCGCAATATCAGGGTATAAATTGAGCAGGTTATCCAGTTGGTCTTTCGGGATCAGGCACAGCTGGCTATCCTCCAGGGTGGTTGCTGTATCTGTGTAAGCCTCGTTCGAGAGCATGGCATTTACCCCAAGGTATTCCTCGGCAGAGTGGATGGCGGTCATCAGCTCACGGCCATCGTTTGCCAGTTTAACGGTTTTAACTCTGCCTTTCAATATCAGGTACAAGCCATTCCCCTTATCACCATCGTAATAAATTACCTGGTCTTTTTTAAACAGGCGCACCTTGCGTTCGCTAATAATACGTTTAAGTTCAGTGAGACCGCTATTCTTCGATACAATTGAGTTTAGGTTTTCGAGAGATTGACTATAAAAGCTTTGCTGGGCAGTTTTTTTCCTGAGCCTGCTTTCAATGGCGTTCAGCAGTTCAATATCATCAAAAGGCTTGGTTAAGTAATCATCGGCACCCATTTCCATGCCTTTACGTTGGTCAATCCGTTCGGCCTTTGCGGTTAAAAATATAAAAGGTATGGCGGCGGTTTCGGGATTTTTATTCAGCATAAATAAAACGCCATAACCATCAAGCTCGGGCATCATGATATCGCAAAGTATTACATCGGGCAGGTTGTTAACGGCCAGTTCAATACCGGTTTTACCATTATCGGCTTCAAATACCGTGTAACCGGCCAGTCCCAGTATTTCTACCACGTTTTCGCGGATATCGTTGTTATCTTCGATGATCAGGATTTTTTGGTTCATGATGCGGAAAATGAAATGGTGAATGAAGTACCCTCGTTTACGTTACTTTGAAAATCAACCCTGCCGTTCATAAGGGCAGTGTACCGGGCCACAATATTAAGGCCTAAACCGGTACCCGCTATATTGCCTGTATTGTGCGCTCTGAAAAATGCTTCAAATAAATGCTTCTGGTCGCTTTCGGGAATGCCTATGCCATTATCTTTTACAGTAATGGAACAGCCGGAAGCATTTATTTCAGTACTAAATTCAATAAAGCTGTCCTCGCCCGAATATTTGATGGCGTTTGTGATGAGGTTGATGATGCAGTTTTTGAGCAGGTTAATATCGAGGTAAACCATACTATCTGTACCTGTATGCTGATAAAGGATATTTTGGTTTTGCTTGGCCATAATCTGCATTTCTTCAGTTAGCTCTTCGGCCAGCTTAACCAGGTCAAACCTGGTGTATGACGGTTCAATACGCCCGGCTTCCAGTTTTTCGAGCGAGAGAAAATCATTCAGAATGGTAGTGAGGTTGCCAACGGCGTTTTTGATTTTATTAACATGCTTGCTAATCTGCAGGCTGTGCAAAGGCTCGGCATATTTATCAATAAGCGAGGCCGATAATTGAACAGCGCTTAGTGGCGTACGAAACTCATGCGATGCCATGGAAACAAAACGGCTTTTCAATTGTCCCAGTTCTTTCTCTTTTTCGAGGGACTGGCTCACTTCTTCTTTGGCTTTTTGCAGTTCAAGAACAAATTGTTTTAAGGAGAGCGTGCGTTCCTCTACCACTTCCTCCAGGTGTGATGTGTATTCCTTTAGCTTGTCCTCTGCTTCCTTCTCACGGCTAAGGTCGTGTATAAAACCGGCATATATTTTACGCCCCGAAAAATTTACGTCACTAACCCCAAGTCTGAACGGGAATTGGGTGCCGTCTTTACGCAAGCCTGTTACTTCACGACCTATACCAATGATATGTGGTTTACCGGTAGTTTGATATCGATTGATATAATGATCATGTTCCTGCCGGTATGGCTGGGGCATCAGTATCGATACATTTTTGCCGATAACTTCATGAGGCTCATATTGAAATAACCTGCAGGCCGAAGGATTTATAGATTCGACTATTCCCCGTTCATCGATAGTAATAATGCCATCGATAGCATTTTCAATAATGGCTTTTAATAAGGCAGTATTTTCCATAGATGAAGTTTGAAAGATTTATCAGCTTTTGCAAATATCAAATTTGATATGGATTTTTTACGCCTAAAGATGGTATATCTTAATTAAAATTGAAATTAGGCCTGTTTTGTAAGAGGAAAGTTACCGGTAGTTAACTTTGAGTTTATCTGCTTAGACGTTATTTGCGGCTTGTTAAAAAACAGCTTAATGAAAAAACTCCTGCTACTAACCATGCTTGGATTAGGCGGTATAAGTGCCTTCGCGCAAACCCAGGCCCCTGTTAAAAATGCCCCGACAGATTATATAAAGATTAAAAACTACGGCCTGCTGACTTTACTTGAGCAGGATGCCGAAGTAAGCACTTTACTTAAAAACGATCCTGAACTGGCACAGCTCACTCAGAAAAAGCTAAGCGCCCTTAGCACTTCCCTCACTGATTGTAAAGACGCGGCGTGCTTAGTAACTGCGGCAAAACTAACTGATGATGACATCAAAACCGTAAGCGACCGGCTTGCAGCACTATATAAAACAGGTAACGCGCTTAACAGGATGGTTAAATCGAAACTGATCCCATCGGGTCTTTACAGCTTGTATAAAAAGCTATCGCCCGAGCAATTGCTTATAAAAGCATGGGAGCAGGACGCAGGTAGCATCAATTACACTATTGGCGTTTATGCTGAAGGCAAAAAGCCTAATTATCCGCAGATAGACTCTATCAGCTACAATATTAAATCGAGAGCATATTTTACGCTAATGTATGATGCTTCTGCTACATTGTTAGGTGATATTAAAGGAACAAAGCTGTTTTTTGAACCCGCTATGCAGGCAGCCCTGCTCTATCTGCAGATCAACGAAAGGCAGGACCCTGCCAATTACGAGCCAATGGAGCTAAACGCAAACAAAGCTGCCGTAACCCGTATCAAAACCATTAAATGGGCCGATTATCCTTATTCAAATATTCTTGTACCTGGCGCTGGTCCGGATAATTTAACATCGCCATTGAGCGGGGAGGGGATGCTGCGCTGCAGGCTGGCCGTACAGGAGTACAAGGCGGGAAAGGCGCCGTTTATCATTGTATCGGGCGGCAATGTGCATCCATATAAAACAAAGTATAATGAAGCCGGGGAAATGAAGGTTTATTTAATGAAAACCCTTCATATTCCTGAAAATGTGATCATCATTGAACCTCATGCACGTCATACTACAACAAATATGCGTAACAGTGCCAGGCTTATTTATAAATATGGCATCCCTGCCGATAAGCCCGGTATTGTGGTAACCGATAAATCACAAACCGATTTTATTATGAATATGGATGCCCGCTGCCAAAGGGAACTGAACTATGTGCCTTACAAACTGGCCAGGCGTAACTCCGAAACCGAAGTTGAATATTACCCGGTAGAAGAAGCCAAACAAATTGATCCTGACGAACCACTTGACCCCCGTTAGGAGCTGAAGGCAGAACGCGAAAAGCTTAAAGTTATCGCCTGATCACTAATGTAATTACTTTATTTAAACTTATGCAAAAGCTTACTTTAACTATAATAGCTGTTGTTTTAGGTGTTGTCAGCATCACCACCGGTACGATTGATCATAAACTTAACCGTGCCATAACAATCGACTCGTTGGGCGCCTGCCAGGGCATTTCATACCAAGACGGTCGCATATTTTTATATGGTGACAGGGAAGTTGGAATGATCCGGGAGTTTAAGCTGGAAAATGACAGCCTGGTATATCTGCATAAGGAATATAAGCTAACCCAAAACGGGCAGGATATTATTAACCACCCTACCGGTATAGCTTATAACAATGATAAGGGCCCGACATTTATAGGTAATTCCATCCGCCTTAATGCAGCGGGCAGCCAGTGGAGGGCAGTAATTTATAATGTGAACTGGAAGGGCCTGCTTAAAACCGGTACGCTTGATGGTAATTTAATTAATACCATTGAGGATGATGCCTGTATCCAGGGCACCCGTCCGGAATATGTAAAATATAATAATAAGTGGTATGTAGCCACTGCAGATTATGGTGATCACGGCAACGAAGTGCGTTTATACGACCCAGAAAAACTGGCCAAAGCCAAAAGCACGAAGGAACCCGGCGTGCTTTACAAAAAATTTACATGTACACCCTGGGTACAAAATCTGTTTTGGAAAGCTGATAAAGGCATTTTAATGCTGATCCAGAATAAGCTTGAGGGCAGGCAATGGCGGTTTACTTATGTTGATCTTAAAAAATCAATTGAAGCCGGTAAACAGGTGGTGCTAAGTCAGGTTGATGGTATTGACAGGGACGATGAGCTGGAAGGTTTTTCCTTGCTCGGTGGTGGGGAGAAAGGGATAGCCGTAACCTCACCACGGAAAAATAACGTGAATTTTACCACTACTTCATGGTAGTATTAAACAACCGGCTAAAGTAAAAAATCCTGCAAAGAGGCAGGTATTTTTCTATTTTTTGTTTAATGTAAATTTAACACTAAGGTATCCTTTGGTTAAGATAGCAGGTTTAGCTTTGCTGTCATTATTACAATATTAACAACTCTGTATTAATATTATTTAATGATAACGCAATAATAATTATTAAATTATTAATTTTTTGCTCATGTCTTTAAAAATATCGCCTATGTAACATAACTTCAACTTAACATCGGGCCCGGCGATAAAAACTAAGAACCGGTGAATGCGCTAACACTCACCTGGTCCGGGATAATTGTCAAATAACTCAAAAGCGGTCCAAGGCTTTAAGTCATTTCTTTCAACAATCAATTTTAAAAATATGAATAAAAAGATTAATCCAAATCTTTTGAGCGGGTTTTTTTTAATTCCTGTATTGTTTTTACTGGTTTTGCTAAAACCTTTTATCTCAAACGCTTCGGCAAAAAATATTATATATAACGTAAACCAAATCACCGGTATTGTTACCGACGAAACTAATCTTCCGTTACCCGGCGTATCAGTTCGGATCAAAGGGGCTGATAAAGGTACTGCAACTAACACAAATGGTAAATATACCATTTCGGCCGATGAAGGCGCCGTGCTGGTTTTTAACTTTATTGGTTATGAGCAGCAGGAAATAACTGTTGGCGGTTCATCAACCATTAACGTTAAGATGAAACCAAAATCAAACATGCTTAACGAGGTGGTGGCCATCGGTTATCAGTCTATTCGTAAAAGTGATGTTACCGGTTCTATTGCCAGCGTTAAAGCCAGTGATCTTAATCTTTCTGCACCTTCATTGGGGCAGGCCCTTGCTGGTAAGGTATCAGGTGTACAAGTGTCCCAAACCAGCGGTGCTCCATATACAAGCACTAAAATCAGGGTAAGGGGCGTTGGCTCATTCAACGCCAGCTCTGATCCCCTATATGTAATTGATGGTTACCCGGCCGGTAATGATATCTTCATTAACCCTGATGACATCGAAAGCATCGATATTTTGAAAGATGCTGCATCTGCCGCTATCTACGGTTCACGCGCATCTGGCGGTGTGGTATTGATCACTACTAAAAAAGGTAAAGAAGGTAAAGGCCGTTTTGAGTATGACGTGCAAACAGGCGTTGACCAACTTGCCCACAAAGTGAAACTGCTTGACGCAGATCAGGCAGCCCTGTTGGTTATCGACGGTCGTAACAACGCTTATCATGACCTTTGGATAAACTCAGGCCATACCTGGAACGACGCCATGTATTCTGATAACAACGCAACCCGCGTTACTAACGTTGGTAACTCGGGCAGTGTAAGTATTCCTAATGGCTTATATGATTTTGCTTCGCAAACCCCTATTAAACAAACAGTACATACCGATTGGCAGGATGAGTTATACCGCAACACATTTTTTCAAAAACACACTTTGTCGTTTTCAGGTGCTTCAAATGGTGTTCGTTATTATGTAAGCGGTGCATACCAAAATCAACCGGGTATTATTTTAAATACAGGCCAGCAACGTTATAACTTCCGTACCAATATCGATGGTGATGTAAGCAAACGTATTCACATTGGCGCAAACATATCTTACACTCAAAATACCAACCAGGAAACACAGGAAGGCCGTTTTGACCATAGCCCAATTTTAGGGGCTTTGATCTATATGCCTTATCTGCCTGCTTATAATGCTGATGGCTCATACCAAACCAACGTTGAAGCAGCAGGTTCATCTCAATATGGCTACCAAAGTATTGAAAACCCGCTTGCCCTTGCCGATCGTATTAAAATAACCCGAAAAGGTTATCGCAGCACTTATAATGCAAATGTTACTTATAACATTTTACCTGGTCTTAACTTCAAAACCAATTTGGGTACGCAGGCTTATACTGAAAAATACGATTATTACTATCCAACTACTTTAAGCTCGGGTGCTAACCCTCCGGGATCGTCGCAGGCTATCAACGCGGCCAACGCGCAGGCGTCGTATCTGCTCAATGTTGACAGGCTGGCCGAGTTTACCTTAAACTATACCAAACAATTTGGCAAACATCATTTTGATGCTTTGGCCGGTTACACTGCTCAAAAAACTACAAGCGATTACACGAGTGTAAAAGCAAACGGTTTCCAAAGTGATTACGTGCCCGAAATTTCAGGCAAAGGTGCAGATGCGGCTTTCTTTAGCTTAAACTCAGCTTCTAAAAGTACTTACACTTTATTATCATATCTTGGTCGTGCAAATTATAATTACGCCGGTAAATATTTCTTAACCGCATCATTCCGTGCGGATGGTTCATCACGTTTTGGTTTAACAAACAGGTATGGCTATTTCCCGTCGGTAGCCGCCGGGTGGAATTTATCTGATGAGTCATTCTATCACAATTTCCTTGGCGATCAGTCAACAGTTAAGATCCGTGCAAGCTGGGGTAAAAGCGGTAACTTCAATATCCCTAACTATGCTATCACCCAAACATTGGCCAGTCCCGTTGGCGCGGTGTTAAACGGTGGTATTGCAACTGCTACATATCCTGGTGGTTTAAAGGATCCAAAATTAAGCTGGGAAACTACATCGCAGTATAACTTTGGTACCGATATCGGTTTATTTAACGGCCGTTTACAGATCATTGCCAACTATTATTTAAGTTATTCATATAACCTGTTGTATAATCAGCCAATTTCGGCAATATCCGGCAGTACCACTATCTTAACTAACCTGCGCGATTCAAAGATCCGTAACACCGGTTTTGACTTGCAGTTAGATGGCAAGATAGTTAACACTAAAGATTTTACCTTGGGTGCAAGCGGCAACATCTCATTAAACCGCAACAAAGTAGTTAAACTGCCTGCTCAAAACACCCTGATCATCAACGGTGCCGAGCGTTCGTACCTTACCAGCATAACTACCCAGGGCCAGCCTATCGGTATGTTCTATGGTTTCCAGGTTGGTGGCATAATCAATGCCTCTAACGTAGGTAAAACTGCTCCGTCTGCTTCACAAACTAACCCGGCCAAAATCGGCGACCTTTGGTTTGTAGATACCAATAAAGATGGTATTGTCAACGACGCTGATAAAACCATAATCGGTTCGCCATATGCTAAATTTACTTACGGTTTTGCCCTTAACAGTACTTACAAACGCTTTGACTTTGGTGCGTCATTCAATGGTTCATATGGTAACAAGATCCTTGACGGACAGGATTACTATTTGTACAACGGCGAAGGTTCCGGTAACCAATACGCTAATGTTGCACAACGTTACCGTAATGAAGCTGAACCGGGAGATGGTTCATTTTACCGCGCTTCACGTGCCGGTACACAAAGTAACAGCACCCGTTTATCAACTTTCTACCTGCAAAGCGGCTCATATCTGCGTTGTACCAACCTTACCTTAGGTTACACACTGCCTAATTTTTTACAGCAAACTTTAGGTTTAAGCAAAGCACGCGTTTTTGCCAGTGTTGTGAATGCCTTCACAATCACCAAGTACAAAGGTTATAACCCTGATGTGGATTATAACTATTCAGGCGCTGCGTCAAACAATACCCAGCCTGCCAACCTTGCACCAGGTATCGATTATGGTACATACCCGCTGGTTAGGTCATACAACTTAGGTGTTAATGTTACTTTTTAATGAATTTTTTAAAGAGATATAGAGATGAATAAAAAATTTGTAACTATTGCCTGCCTTACGGCGGCTGTGGCGATAAGCCCGTCTTGTAAAAAAGACTTTTTAAATCAGAGTGACCCCAACGCTATAACGGTTGATGCGAGTTATAAAACCCCTAACGATGTGTTGTTAGCAGTAAACGGCATCTACCAATCATTACGCAGCGGTAACAACGTTGGCGAAAGTAGCGACTTATGGACAGATCAGCGCTCGGACGATACCGGTACGCAGGATAACCAGTCAAACGCAGGCGAACCATTCCAGTTCGGTAACTTTTCAATACTTCCGAGTAATACCTACTTGAAATCTCACTGGGTATCATTATATGGTACAGTTACCAGGGCCAACGTGGTATTATCGCATATTGATGCTGTGTCATTCCCCGATAACAGTGTAAAGTTGCAATATATTGCAGAAGCTAAATTTTTACGTGCGTTTACCTATTTTGAATTAGTACGCCTTTGGGGTGATGTGCCATTGGTTACCAAACAATTGGGTTATGCTGATTTGCCTGCAGCTACTTTTCGCGAAAAACAAGCTGTGGTTTATCAGCAAATAGTGGCCGACTTGCTCGATGTTATCAATAACAGCCCGCTACCTAACCTGCAGGCTTCTACAGGCAGAACCTCAAAAGCCGCTGCTAATTTCTTGTTAGGGCAGGTGTATCTTACTATGGCAACTACTCAGGATCAGGCAAACCGCACAACTAATTTAACCAACGCTAAAATATATTTAACGAATGCTTACAACATGCGTACTTTCGGTACATTGAGTACCATTCCTTATACTGATGTTTTTGACGTAGCCAAGAAAACCACATGTCCCGAACTGATCTTCCAGATCGTGAACATCCAGGGAGATATTAATTATAGTTCGGCAATAGCCGGCAACTTTCAGGCTAAAGGCGAAACTATAAACTCCAGGGTTAAATCTTCAGGTGCGGGTTATAATGTTACCCACGATTTGATTAATGAGTATGAAGCAAATGACCCACGTATGGCTTTTTCGGTAAAATTCGCAAACGATCCAACTGTAAAAGATTGGTTTGTAACCAAATTCAGAGATAACAGTGATAAAGCAACCGACAAAGGTTACGGTGGTAACGACTGGATCTTGATGCGTTTTGCTGATGTAATGCTTTCATTGGCTGAAGTTGACAATTACCTTGGCGATCAGGCTGCAGCTATCAATTTGCTTGACCAGGTGCGTGTACGTGCAGGTATGCCAACTTACGCTGTATCAATGACCAATAGCGATTATGCTACCAAATATCCAACCTTAAAATTGGCTATTTTGCATGAGCGCCGTGTTGAGCTTGCCTTTGAGCATCACCGCTGGTATGACCTGTTGCGTACCTTTAACGATGCTGAACTGGTAGCTTATTTCCACGCCAAAAAGCAAACTGATTTTGGTTTGGCTTCATTAGCAAACTTCACTACTAAAGATCGTTATTATCCGATTCCGTTTGATGAGTACAAGCTTGATCCTGTTAAGATGTACCAAAACCCGGGTTATTAATACCGGTGTTACATAAAAAGAAGCCGCCTCGTAAGTCAATTATGAGGCGGTTTCTTTTTATTATCTGTTAGTGGTATTTATTAAATTCAAATAACATTTCTGTTATGTATTAAGTTTGTTTTGCCTCCGGAAAATATAAAGTGTTGATCTACTGAAAACTTTTGTTTGGGTTTTGTAAGAACTGATTTACCTGAAGCAAATAGTGATGTAGTTATCATTAAGTTTGTGTAGATCATTAAAGCAAAAGGTGAAAACAGTAACAGTAGAGGATTTTTATAAAAACGCCGCCGAGCGTACCAACAGCACGGTGGGAGACCTGCTTCCGGCTGATATCAATAACCAGATAGGGCATTTTAATGTATTCAACCTTAGCGATATCATTGCTAAAATAAAGAAGGATCCTACCCATGTGCCTTACAATCGCAGGTTATATTATAAAATAAACCTGGTGAGGGGCCGAAACATAGCTGAATACGCAGATAAAGTAATCAATATTGAAAAAAATGCGCTGGTATTTGGTACCCCAAAAATCCCTTATAGTTGGAAACCACAGGATCTGGACCAGTCTGGCTATTTCTGTATTTTTACTGATGACTTTTTAGTGAAATCAAAAAGCGGTGTGGTGCTGGATTCACTTCCTATTTTCAGTCCCGGAGGCTGTCCTGTATTTATGCTCACCGACGAACAGGCCGATGAGATCGCGTTCATCTTTAAAAAAATGCAGCAGGAAATAGCATCCGGCTATCTGTACAAATATGACCTGCTCAGGAACTATGTGCTGGAGCTAATTCATTATGGTCAGAAACTGCAACCGCTTACCAATTACAGTAATATTCATAATGCATCGGCAAGGGTATCATCCCTGTTTATTGAATTGCTTGAGAGGCAGTTTCCAATAGCATCACCCGATCAAAGGGTTATCCTGCGTACTGCGAAGGACTATGCCGACAGGCTCGCTGTTCATAGTAACCATCTCAATAAGGTATTAAAAGAAAGCACTGGAAAAACAACCACCGAACATATAGCCAACAGGCTCATCCAGGAGGCCCGCATCCTGCTTAAACAAACCGACTGGAATATTTCGGAAATAGCCTATAGCCTGGGCTTCGAGCAGTTGTCACATTTTTCAAACTTCTTTAAAAAGCAAACATCGTTATCGCCGGTTGAAGTACGGAATTTTGTTGGGTGAGGGCTGGCTGCCGATAATTATCTAAATGTTAAAAATGATTGTCGTTAATTGAAAGAGAAACTGAGTCTATATAAAAAACCGTTGATCATTTGAACGACAGATTAAATGAATTTACCTTGAATAATGGGTATAGGTTTGACAGGGGTGAAGCTAATGATTATGAGTAATATCGCAATTGATACCAATATTCTGCTTTACGCCTTAGATGATTTTTATACCCCAAAAGCTAAAAATAATAAACCCATTTAAGGCAAAAGGATAATAATATTTTGAAGTAATTATCCCATTTACAACTCATCATCCTGAGTTAAAAGAAAAAGTTTATCATAATTGATAATACTAATCTTTTTACCGTTGGTGTTAATCAGTTTTTCCTGTATCAATTCATTAACTACCCTGAACACAGTTTCGTAAGTAGCACCTGCGTATGAGGCCAGGTCCTGCCGGGTAAGTTCTACATCAATATGGCCTTCCGGGTTTGTACCAAACTGATTCTTGAGGCTTATGAGTGCCTGGGCAACGCGGCCCTTTACCGGCATATGTGCGAGATTACGCATTTTGCGTTCAGCCTCCTGCAGCTCGTCGGCAAAAAATAACATTAGCTGGTAGGTAAACTGAGGGTTTACTTTTAAAGTAGCCTCAAAAAACTCCATATCAATGTAGCATATAATGCCTGCTTCCAAGGCTGTTGCCGAAATAGGGTAGTGGGTGGCATGTTTACCCAGCACGCGGTGACCAAAAATAGCGCCCTTATTGGCAAAGCGAATAATAAGCTCTTTATCTGCCCCCCATTTTTTATGAACTTTCACATTGCCTTCATAAACAAAGTAAATTCCTTTCACCGGGTCGCCTTCACTGAAAATAACCTGTCCTTTTTTTACATTAAAGTTTTTTTTGTTGGCTGCAATTGCCGGCAGCCACTCTTTTATACAGCCTTTACATAAAAGACAGGTTTGATTATCGCACTGGATATTTCTTTTCATTCAAATCTTGATCAATCAGTCAACGTTTTGTTGTAAAAATATCAATGAAAATTGTATTTTTTATCAAAAAATTGAATTTTCATTGAATAGTTTTTTGCTATTATTGATTTAATTGATTTTAAACCCGATAAATCAGGTTTTTTGTTGGATGAAAAGACCAATTGTTTGCTTTTACGATTTATTTGAAGTTTGTATTTTGTGTATTTATTAAAAAAAAAGAAATCTCGTCTTAAGATGACATGCAAAATGGCATGGCTAATTTAAAAGCATCATATTATCCCATTTTTTACTGCAAACATTACCAGCCCGGCGGTGTTGCGTACGCCCACCTTATCTATCAGGCGCTGCCTGATCCCTTCAACCGAGCGCGGACTAAGAAACAGTTGTTTGCCCATTTCATTGGCAGTTTTTTCGGCACAAATTAATTTCAGTACATCCTGTTCCCGTTCGGTGAGTTCAACGCCTTCTTTAAAGGATGGTTTGATATTGCCTTTTATCACCAATTTCTTTAAAAGTGCGTTGCTTACTATATTGTTAAAGTAATAGCCTGTTTCGTGTACCGAATATATCGCTTTCCTGATTTCTTCAGCTTCCGCGTTCTTTAGCAGATACCCGTTGGCGCCAATCTCCATTAAATGAATTACGAACTTTTCGTCATCGTACATCGTCACCACTAAAATTTTCATATCAGGATACTTCTTTTTAATGTGTTTGGTAGCTTCCATGCCATCCATAACAGGCATTTTAAGGTCCATGATAATTACATCGGGCATATTGGTTTCAATGCCTTTTATCAGGTCTTCACCATCGCCGGCCTCAAGCATTACTTCCAGGTTCTCATCCTGGGTAAGTCCAATTTTGAGGCCGTCCCTGTATATGGTATAATCATCGGCTATGGCAATTTTAATAGGTTTCATCGCCTTCTTTTTGATTGTTATAATGGTTAAATAGTAATTGTTCGGGGGATACTGATGTTAATGTAGTATCCTTCGGGCTTGTGATTGAATGATACCTCGCCTTTCAGCAAAATGATGCGGGTTTGGATAGCTTTGAGGCCAAGGCCCTGTTTATTAAACTTCAGTTCTTCATATTGTGCATGGCTGAGCCCCTTCCCATTATGAAAAATACTAATGTTTAAAGCATCGTGGTTATAAGTTGATGTGATATGTATTTTTTTAGGTCTGGCATGTTTAAGTACATTGTTCATTAACTCCTGCACCATGCGGTATATGCTAATATCATTTTCATTAGCCTGGGTTGTATATGAATCATCAAGATCGGTGGTAATAAATATGAGGTCGTTATTTGTTATTTTCTCAACAAAATGCCTGATTGCTTCATTTAGCCCGAACTCTTTCAGAATACTGGAGTGCAAATTGTGCGAAATACCACGCACCTGTTTAATGGCCATGTCAAGCAGCTCCTGTCCTTTTTCATACCTCGGCTCATTGTTTTTATCAATAACGTTGATCTTTACTCCTTGTAGATGCAGCTTTGATGCCGATAAAATGGCGCCCACTTCATCATGCAGCTCTTCGGCAATACGATGACGTTCAGTTTCTTCACTGCGCACAGCTGCCTCTATCAACTGGTTTTGCTGGGTTTGATGCAGCTTTTGTATTTTTTGCTGATACTGGTATTTTTTACGCTGAAAAAATATAAAAATGAGCAATATGCTCGCGAATAAGGAAAGCATAACCGCAATGCCCATAAAGAGCAGGAGCCTGATATCATCATTCGTTTGTTTCATATAACCCTTTCGCTATAAATACACATAAAATAGTATACGTGAAATTGTGGATATTCCACAGGTTTATGGCAAAATTGTGCAGGCGTATTGTGAGTTCATTGTATAACAGAAAAATAAAAAAATTTACAGTGTAGTAAATACCCAGGCCGGTTACTATCCAAAAGTCGGGCTGTTTCTTACCGGGTTCTTCATCGTCGGTTATTTTAAACAGGTAATACTGCATACAATAAAACATCATAATTACCGCCTCAAATGATAGTAATCTGCTGCTCAATTGTCCATAATCAAAAAAGTTTTGATAAAAGCTGAAATTGATAAGTACAAACCCTAAAAAAATATACGGTGCTATCCTTTTTGTTTTGGACAAAAACTGCTGGTTTAACTTTATAAAAAAAGAGCTGAATAATAACACCCTGATTATGGAATGTATATTATACAGATAATTATTGGTGTTGTATGGGTGCGGTAAAATTGTTTTAAGCTTCCATATGGCATCAATAGTTACATTAATTGCCAGCGCTGTCCATAAATATATAACAACAGGTTTGTTAAAAACTGGTTGTTTTTTCTTCAAACAAAGAATGGCCAGGGGAATGAGCAACGCCCAAACCTCCGACCAGTCAGATATACCTTTTATTAGCTGTTCCACTTTGCAGCAGTTTTGTAACGCTATTACATTTTTGCCGGAGGTGATGGATTTGAATCAACATCCCCGGTGTCTGAGTCGCGGTAATCAATAGGTACACCGTTTTTTATAAGGCTGATGGCGTATACAAGGTGCTGGTTGGAAGCTATGATCTTAGGAGTAAAAACCAGGAAGTCATAATCACGTTTTTTTCCGCTATCGGTTGAGATAATCGCCATAATAGCTTTTTTGGTTAGATACGTATTGCCTAAAACCACCGGGCCGGTTAAGTTAACCAGTGTATCTTTTGCAATAGCCAGTGTATCGGGATGCATCGGGTTAAGATAGCCTCCGGCTGTATCCAGAATATATGATACAAGCTGATATGGCTTTTTAACGTCATCAACCTGGGGGCTGTAAAACTGAAAAACAAAATTGTCAGTTTTGGCCGAGTCGAGCCAGTGATTAACCTGCGTAGCGGTATACTTTACCTGGGCAAATTTGGTAGCCTGCCTGCATGAAGTCATGGCAAAAAACAAGAAAATAGTAATCGCGGCAGCGATCGGTCTGAATAAGTTAAAAGGTCGTTTTTTCATGATATAATAGGTTTAATATGCAGGTAATATAGTTGTATTATTTGTATTTTATGTTGGTAATAATAAATTATATAAGTGAGAAATTATTTATACTACTGTGAAAAAATTTCTCACTAATTATTTATTGTTCGCTTCGTTTTCTGCTGATTTTCCTATACCGCAAAGTTAGTAGGTGTGAAATAGTGTGAAAGGGTGTTTTTATGGTTTGTATACGTATAAATACTTATTTTTTTTATTCGGTATTTTTTCTCTAATAAGCCCGTTTAAATAAGCGGAGGTTTGTATTGTGATAAGCGAATAAGAAAAACCGGTTAAGAAGCGCTTCGGTTCTGTTCGCTCTGATCAAAGGAGCTAACCCGAAAATCCTTTAAAGAGTAGGGGCATTTATTTATCCTAATAACCCTTTTTAGTCATGGCAATTAACAGTGAATTTCTCTCCACCTCGCAGGAGATCATCAACATCCAGGTAGTTATCGATACCGATGCAATTACTACCGATTATCCAAACCCAAGCCAGGATCCTAACAATCCAACAGGTTTGCCTCATAACTATATGTATATGGTTGCTACCCGTGGCAATACCATTACCGGTTCGGGCGGGGCCGACCTTAACATCAAAGCTGATGTAGGCGACGTTATACGCTGGTATGCGGTATCAGAGTATGGTAATTTTGATTCGGCCGTGGTTATTTACAAATTAGCATGGTACGCACAAGATGTAGTGTTTGATGGTGAAACCTTCAGTGTATATAAACGCACAGGTATTTTACCTACTAATGGCACTGCACTTCCTGTTGGGTTCTCAGATCAATATTTTTGGTTTAACCAGGCTACTGTAATTAGCAAAGGCACCGAACAATACAACGTTCAGTTTGCACTTTATGTACGCCAGAGAGGCGTTAACGATCCGGTATTATTTGGTTACTATTACTGGGATCCAACCGTTACCGTACAAAGCTAATTCCAGCTTAAACCTAAATTAAAAAACAGGCATAGATCCGGTTTGTCATGTAATGATACCGGGTTTGTGCCTGTTTGTATTAAAAGGCTTTAAATGCATTGCTTATTTTGTTTTGCCTCCGGTTCCCTTACTGTCATCTCCGTCGGGCTTATCGACCGGTTTTTCGTTTCCAATAGTTGTTGAATCATGTTGTTCCGTTACCTGGTCTTTGGTGGGTTCGGTGGCTTTTAAACCGGCATAGGTGCCTGCGCTAATACCCATCATCAGTAAAATGTTGTTGTCAAAATCAGGTAACAAATTTGATGAAACTGTTTTTTGTATAAAGATCAGTCCGAACAGAATATTGAACAGTACATTTTGAAGGCGCTGGATATTAATACTGCTTCGGTCGGAGAGGATATCGTGAAAAAAACCTTCGCTATGTGCTTTAGGATCAATTTCCGTTTTAGGTTTTTGGTCGTTTTCTATAAGCTTACCTGTGGCCATTGTTGCGGCACTGATACCGAGGATAGCCAGCAGTGAGCCTGGGATATCCGGCAAAGCGCCCGTTTCATTACATATGTACAGGTAAGTAACGGAAAAAATAACCGTCCAATACAGGAGTTGTGTGCGGCTCAGGCTGTAATATAAATTGGCGTCATCCTTTAAAATGTTATTTTTTAGGCCCATTGCCAGGAAACCGGCCATTACAACGGCCATTATCCATACCCATATCCGGCTTATTTTTTGTTTAACTTCAAGCTGTGTTTTTATTAATCCTTTGGTTATGTAGCCACCTGAATAGCCTACAGAAAAATACACCGGGATACGGGCTTTATCAATGGATTTGCTGGCTAAAAACTGCACGGCGAGGTTCTGTACCGACTCGTCTATTTTGAAATACACGATCTTTTCGTAGTCGTTACTGCCCCAAAAAGCAGTTTCTCCTACTTTGATGTCGTCAACATACAGGGTTTTGAACGAATCGATTGGGAGTGTAGTTTTGAGCCTGATAGCGATGATCTCATTAAGCCTGGCCGAATCTTTTCTTCCGCTTAGGTTGTAAATATTTAATATAGAATCAGGAAGAAGGGCTTTAGTTACTGAATCTTTTTTAACCCTGTTATTTGTTACACTATCGGGGTTTGCAGGCTGAGCATGAACTGCTTCAGAGAAAGTAAGAATAAAAAAAACAGCTGTAAATAGTTTAAAAACTTGTTTTTTTAAACAGGGGTTCAGTAACAGCAGTGAAGCTATTACAGCTAAGCATAACAGGAAGGCCATCGGTTGAATAATTGTTGCCTACTCTTTGATCCCTTTTTCGGCACACAGGTATTACTGGTAATCAAATTTAAATTAATTACTGAACAAAATGAATACCTAATATCAGGTATTTTTATTTTTAATTAATTGGTAATAAGTTAATTGCAGTATCATTGGCTGCTGTTTATTAATAATGATTTTTAATGTAAAATCCCTGTTATTGTATAAAATCGGCAACAAAAGGTTAATATATCATTATACTGAGCCCTTGTCACAGAGGTATTTTTAGCCGTGCAAATATCTTGTTGCATATTACCGGTTAATCCATTATCCTGATGAGATCTAAATTTACCTTCAGCGCGATTATTGCTGCTTGTTGTTTACTGCCCAGTTTTTTGTATGCACAGGTTAAGCCCGCTGCAAACTTAATGAAGCTTAACGCACAGGAATATCTTGAATATAAGGGCGTAAACGTAATGCTTGCACATGATTTTTACCCCGAGGGGCACCAGGGTGGGGTAGGCATTATTCAAAACGGACAGCGTGTAGCTACCAATGGTGATATCAGGCTGGAGCCTACGCCGGGTCAATGGTCGCCTATACCCAAAGTAGGTAAGCGTGTGGTTAATAAAGCTACCGACGAAGTAAGCGTACGCATGGAGTTCCCCAACCCGGATATGAACCGCCATGGTTTTAACCCTATTATCTATCCGGATCTGAATTTTGCTTATCATATTCGGGTGATCCCTGCAGGAAAGGCGTTCAGGATCATTGTTGATTTGGATAAGCCATTGCCCGATAATTGGATAGGTAAAGTAGGTTTTAATCTGGAGTTATTCCCGGGGATTTTGTTTGGCAAATCTTATTACATGGATAAGCAATTTGGCATATTCCCTCAACAGGCCGATGGACAAACTTATATCGACAAAGAAGGTGAAACCCAGGTTATGCCCATGGCCGAAGGCAGAAAGCTCACTATTACGCCCGAAACCGATTTACAGCGCATGACTATCGAAAACCTTTCGGGCGGCAGCCTGCAATTGTTGGATGGCCGGGCCAAGCATAACAATGGCTGGTTTGTGGTACGTTCGTTAGTGGCTAAAGGCGCGTCAAAAGATGCTGTAGAATGGCGGGTAACCCCAAATGCTGTAGAGGGCTGGCAATCGCAACCGGTAGTGCAGGTATCGCAGGTAGGGTATCATCCCGCGCAGCAAAAAATTGCAGTAATTGAACTGGATAAAAATGATAAAAAAGTATTGCCGGTTTCCCTGATGAGAATAAATGAAAACGGCGGACTAATAACCGCTTTGAAAGCCACACCCACCATTTGGGGGGATTTTTTAAGGTATCATTACCTGCAATTTGATTTTACAAAGATCACCAAACCGGGTATGTACTTGGTAAAATATGGCAATTATCAAACGGAGCCATTCCAGATCAGCACTGATGTATTTAGAAACGATGTATGGCAGCCAACGCTTTCATATTTCCTGCCTATACAGATGTGCCATATGCGTGTTAACGAAAAATACCGCGTATGGCATGGCTTATGCCATATGGATGATGCCCGAATGGCGCCGGTTGATTCCAACCATTTCGACGGCTATATTCAGGGGCATAGTACACTCAATAAATATAATCCGGGCGATAACGTACCGTTTCTCGACCGTGGTGCATGGCATGATGCAGGGGATTTTGACCTGCGGGTTGAATCGCAGGCAGAAACGGTTCACGGACTTACATTAGCTTATGAGGCTTTCGACGTAAAATATGATAACACAACTATCGATCAAAAAAACCACATCGTTGAAATTCACCAGCCCGATGGCAAACCGGATATGCTGCAACAGATTGAGCACGGTTTATTAGCCATTACAGGAGGCTACCAGGCCTTGGGACGTTTTTACCGTGGAGTTATTGAGCCAACCATCAGGCAGTACACCATTTTGGGTGATGCCGCCAATATCACCGATAACAAATCTTTTGTAACCAATGCTTCAAATACTAACCCTGTATTGAAAACGCCTGCGGCGGCTGATGACCGCTGGGTGTTTACCGAGGAAAACCCTGGCCGTTCGTTAGAAACAGCCGCCGCCTTGGCTGCTGCAAGCCGTGTAATGAAGGGATATAATGATACACTTGCTAAGCAATGCCTGCAAATAGCACAGGAAGTTTGGAAAAACACACCTGACCATACTTTGCGCCATCGCGTTGCTTTGGCGGTAGAATTACTCATCGCCACAAAAGATAAAACCTATGCCGATTACCTGGTAAACAATACCGATGCGATAGCCAATAGTATTGATAACACCGGCTGGCTGGTTGGCCGCACCATGGGGTTGATCAACGATGCAAATTATCATGATAAAATAACCGAAGCAGTAAAAAAACTATATGCTCAAATTCAGCAGCAGGGAACTAAAACCCCTTATGGAGTTCCGTATGAACCCAATATTTGGGGAGCGGGATGGGGTATCCAGAATTTTGGTTATAAACAATACTTTTTATACTCCGGTTTTCCGTCTGTTTTTAGTGATACCTATATGCTGCATGCCATTGATTTTGTGCTGGGCTGCCATCCGGGTTCCAATACAGCTTCGTTTGTATCGGGCGTGGGTTCAAAATCAATGACAACAGCCTACGGCTTTAACCGGGCCGACCGCTCATATATTCCCGGTGGTATTACCTCCGGCACGGCGCTTATCCGGCCTGATTTTCCCGAACTGCTTAACTGGCCTTACCTATGGCAACAGGGCGAATACGTTTTGGGCGGTGGCACAACCGACTACCTGTTTTTAGTTTTAGCGGCCGATCATGTTTTAAATAAAAAGTAAGCTTATGAAATTGAAGATCAGTTTGCTATCGGCTTTAACCAGCGCCGTGTCGATTGTATTTGCGCAAAATAATCAGAGCGAAAAGCAAAAGATAGCCCATGAAATGCAAATATCCATGGTTGATGAACTGCTTAAGCCCTGGTACCCGGCCGCTTTTGATACTGCCGATGGTGGCTTTTTAAGTGCTTTCACCTATGATTTCAAGCCAACAGGTAACCAGGATAAAATGATAGTAACCCAGGCACGCCACGTTTGGAGCAACAGCAAAGCCGCTGAGCTTTTCCCCGCAAAAAAATATTATATAGAGGGGGCCCGCCATGGCTATGAGTTTTTGCGGGATAAATTGTGGGATAAGCAATACGGTGGCTTTTACATTTTTACGGATAGACAAGGCAATCCCAAACAGGGTGGTTTTGCTCCTAAAGAAGCTTATGGTAATTCTTTTGCAATTTACGCGCTTGCAGCATATTACCAGGCCTCGGGCGATACCAGTGCATTAAATTTGGCTAAGCAATGTTTTTGGTGGTTAGAAAAACACGGTCACGATCCGGTTTATAAGGGTTACTATCAGCACATGCAGCGTGATGGAACACCAATTGTGAGGGATGCAACCATAAAATCTACTGCCGAAACGGGTTATAAAGATCAAAATTCATCCATCCATCTGCTGGAGGCGTTTACCGAATTATACAGCGTGTGGCCGGATGAATTGCTTAAAATCCGCCTGAAAGAAATGTTAATGCTGGTGCGTGATAAGATCACTAATGATAAGGGAAATCTTATCCTGTTTTTTCAACCCGATTGGACACTGGTATCTTACCACGATTCTACCCTTGCCGTTTATAAGCAGCATCATAGCCTTGACCATATTTCGTACGGACATAATGTAGAAACGGCTTATCTGATGCTCGAAGCTTCACATGCTTTAGGTATTGAAGGGGATATCAAAACCTTGCAGGTGGGCAAAAAAATGGTTGATGATGCGTTGGATAATGGTTGGGATAATAAAGTGGGCGGTTTTTACGATGAGGGCTATTACTTTAAAGATAAGCCCGGACTTACCATTACTGAGGATACCAAGAACTGGTGGGCGCAGGCAGAAGGGCTCAACACGCTGCTCATTATGGCTGCCAGGTATCCGCAGGATAAGCACCAGTACTTTGAAAAGTTTAAAACCCTGTGGCTATACACGCAAACCTACCTCATTGACCATGAACATGGCGACTGGTACCAGGGCGGCATAGATAAACAACCACAGTATAAAACAGCTCTCAAAGGCCAGATCTGGAAGGGAACTTACCACACTTTCCGCGCGCTGATGAACTGTGTGACGCAACTTGCCCCGGATAAAATACCACCCACTGCCCCAAAGCAGGTAAAACTGGCCAAAGCTACCGGTACCTTAAAATGGCAGGCATCTAAGGATAATAAGCGGGTGTTGGGTTATAATATTTACAATAATGGCAAACGGATAGGTTTTACGCCGTTAAATTATTTTGTGGTGGATAGGAGTGCGGCTGGTAAAGGCAAGTTAACAGTGAGAGCGGTTGATTTAGAGGGTAATCAGTCTGCTTTGAATAAAGCTTTTTAAATTAGTAATCAATAGCTTATGGTAATGCTATTGTGAGTTGGTTAATGTTCAAATGCCTTAACCCGGTTTTTATTAGGGTGCATTTTGCTCTCAGCCTTCAGCTTTTGAAAGTGACCACGATCATTTTTTTAACGCGCCATGGTCATGTTACAGGTAAGCGGTACCAGCCATCTTTGTATCATTAAAAGATAACAATCATGGCAACTTTAAAAATAAATGCTCCTGAATGGACCGCTGCAAATACCAATACCGTTAACACCGCCAATACTAAAGCCGGCAACAATACCTGGAATAAGTTAATGGCCTTTGCCGATAGCCAGGCCCCTAATAAAACAGTTTGGTTCATGTTTTCACTTGTTTCACAAGGTGTGCTCTTTTTACCTGTACCTGCTTTCCTGCTGTATTATTACAACGCTCCGATAGCCGTGCTGGCAGTAACTCTTGTGTTATTCTTTGCCAACATTATAGCCGGCATGGGCGGCTCCGGTATCCGTACACTGCTTGGTTTTTTCGCATTCAGCGTCCTGGTACATATTGCCATGCTGCTTGTATTTATGTTGTAATATAGCTTATTGACCCCTGATTTAATATGTGTTGAAAAGTCGCCGGTTTACCGGCGGCTTTGTTGTTTTAAAAAGGAGTGGATAGGGGATGAGTCAACAAAAAGGGGATTGTGCACAGCACAATCCCCTTTTTGTATTTTGTAAAATGTAGTTAAGCGTAAGTAACACTTAAAGTAATTGGCACGCTCAGTGCTTTTGAAATAATGCAGTTAGCTTTGGCGCCTTCGGCAATTTCTTTGAATTGTTCTTCAGATACACCATCAATTGCTGATCCTTTTATTTCTAAATGGATGCCTGTAACTTCTAAAGCCTGCATATCAAGGTCAAGAATTGCATCGGTAGTTAAATCATTAGGAGTAAAGCCTGCCTGGGTTAAAGCAGCGCCAACGGCCATAGTAAAGCAGCCTGCATGAGCAGCAGCTAATAACTCTTCGGGGTTAGTACCGATGCCATCGGCAAAGCGGGTTTTAAATGAATACTGGGTTTTGTTTAATACAGTGCTCTGGGTAGTGATCTCTCCCTGCCCTGCCTGTAATGTACCGTTCCAATGGGCGTTTGCTGTACGTTTCATAGCGTGTGGTTTTATATTAGTTCATAGTTTATGGTTCATAGTTCATGGCTGGTTTTGGGGGAAATAGTTTCAGGTTTTGCTATGAACCATAAACTATTACCTATAAACCAATTAATGCCATTTAGCGCGTTCATACTGAACAGGCCATTTTATTTCCTCGCCAAGCTCATGTGCCGCGCGCAGGGCAAAATGTGGATCACGAAGCATTTCCCTTGCAAAAAACACAAGATCGGCACGTTCGTTTTCTATAATTTCATTAGCCTGGTCCGATTTGGTGATCAAACCTACCGTACCTGTAAGTATACCGCTTTCTTTTTTAACTTTTTCGGCAAATTCAACTTGATAACCCGGTGTTAACGGGATTTTAACATTTGGTATGTTGCCGCCTGTTGAGCAGTCAATCAGATCAACACCTTTTCCTTTTAAAATATTGGCTAATGCAACAGAATCACCTGCCGTCCAGCCGCCTTCTACCCATTCGGTTGCCGAAATCCGTACAAACAGCAGGTTCTCTTCAGGCCAAACTTCCTTAACACTTTCAATTATTTCGAGGAGTAAACGAATGCGGTTTTCAAAACTTCCGCCATATTCGTCTGTACGTTGGTTACTGAACGGTGAAAGAAATTGATTGATCAGGTATCCGTGTGCACCATGCAATTCTATCACTTGAAAACCGGCGTCAATAGCCCGTTTAGCAGCGGCTTTGAAATCGGCTTTTACTTTTTCAATACCCGCTTTATCTAAAGCTATGGGTGGTTCTTCATTTTCAAAAAAGGAAATGGCACTTGCCGAAACACTTTGCCAGCCGTTTGACTGATCGGCAGGGACCTGTTTACCGCCGTTCCATGGTTCCTGGTGACTTGACTTACGTCCTGCATGCGCCAGCTGGGTACCCGGAACAGCGCCCTGAGCCTTTATAAAATCAGTGATCTGTTTTAGTTTTTCAACATGTTCGTCTTTATACAAACCCAGGTCGGCGAAGGTAATGCGGCCTTCGGGTGATACCGCGGCGGCTTCGGTAATGATTAATCCCGCACCGCCTGTAGCAAAGCTGCCAAGGTGTACCAGGTGCCAGTCGTTAGCAAAACCATCCTGGCTTGAATACTCGCACATAGGCGATACTACGATGCGGTTTTTTAGTTCGATGTTTTTTATTTTGAGGGGAGAGAATAGTGTAGACATGTTTTTTGTTTTTGCAAATATGCGTACTAACAAGCAGTGTGTATGTACTGTTTTTGTAAAATGATATTGCAGTGAGAGGAAAGAGGCGTTTTGTGCCAGGCGGAATTGTCCGGATCAGAATTACAGAATTATTCAATTTTCAGAATAAGGTCATTCTTTAATAGTGCAGGTTGTGCTATTTACTAAAACGTTACATTTACCACCATGTCTGCCATTACAACCCGCTTAGCAACTTTTAATGATATCTCCGAATTGCAGGGGCTAATCGCTCTTTCTGTCCGTGGATTAAGCACTAATTATTACAATCAGCAGCAAATTGAAAGTGCTATTAAGTACATTTTTGGAGTGGATACCCAATTGGTTACCGATGGTACTTATTATGTAGCCGAAATAAACGGCGTTACCGTAGGCTGTGGCGGCTGGAGCAAACGCAATACACTTTACGGTGGCGATCAGCATAAAGAAATTGAAGACCCATTGCTTGATCCCAATCATGATGCTGCCAGGATCAGGGCTTTCTTTGTTCATCCGGACTATGCCCGGAGGGGTATAGGTAGTTATATCATAAAGGTTTGCGAAACTGCTGCACAAAACAACGGCTTTAAGAGCCTGCAATTAGGAGCTACGTTGCCTGGTGTGCCGCTTTACGAAGCTATGGGATACAAAGCCATGGAAAATATAGATCAGCCGATGCCTGATGGGGTGGTATTGCCTTTGGTTAAAATGTTTAAGGTTTTATAGTTTTGGTTTTCATATTAAACACTCCCTTTCAGCGTTATAGCTCAGAACCAAGCCCGCAATCATGCCCAGGAAAATACTGACGGTAATAATCTTATTAATGGCTGTTACCTTAACACAGGCCCAAACTGCTGAAGATACCTACAACAAATACCTCGACTTTAATTTGGCGCGTTTGCAGGGTGAACAGGATAAGGCAATGGAATTATCCCGGCAAATTATGCAGGATACGGCCAGACTATCAGCCAAAGTTAAGATCAATTTTTTCAATTCACTGGCCAGGCTTTATGAAGATGACAATCAAAGTGTAAATGCGATACCCTTATATGAGCGCGTAGTTGCTGCCGAACCTGATTATTATGTGGCCCACCGGGCTTTGGGATACTTGTATCTCAAAAATATCCCCGATGCGGATAAGCCTTTGAATACCCCATCTACAGATGCCGAATACATTAAGGCTGTCAAAAAAGCCCTGCCTCAATTGGAGAAGGCACAGGCCTGCGATGCTGACGACAATACTTTAGCCCTGATAAAAACGCTTTATAAGAACATTGGTAATGATGCCGGGTTGACCGAACTGAATAACCGTTTGAAGGTTTTGAAAGAGAAATGTGAAGATATTTTGAGTGATTAGCGCCAAATTACTCCATCCAGAGTAATGCTGAGTGATTAAATCCAGGGGCCTCTGAAGGTGAAACGACAAAAGAGGGCCTGTCAGTCTGAGCCTGTCGAAGACTCGTGTGCAGAGGCTTGCCCGCCATACTTCGACGGGCTCATTATGACACCCATTTTTTAAGTTGTCATGGGTAACTTGCTTTAACACCGCACTCGTTATGCCTCCGGGCGTGCTGATCAAAGCGTTGACTGACCTGTGGGGGGCCGAAACAATCTTCAGAGGCCTCAGGATTTAATAGCTATTTTATTATATTCCTACGTCCTACTTTTGCCTAAAGCTATCACCAATAAATGCTAATGCATCGGTGATGCCGGTGCGCCAGTAGGTCCAGTTGTGGGCTCCGTCGCGGATGCGGAATTCGTGTGGCACTTTCTTTTCTGTAAGGGCTATATGCAGCAGGCTGTTCCCTTTGCTTAGCGCGTCATCATCACCGCAATCTATCCAGTAGCGCACATTTTTCAGATCATCGGTTGTTTTGCTTTGTACCAATCCCAGTATGGAGTTAGCCTGCCAGGTAGCATTAAGGCGTTCTTTTCCTTTAAGATCGGGGCCAAATACCTTGCTATATACATCCTTCCAGCGCTCGTCGGGTATCGCCATAAAATCATCATCGCTACGTACCGCAGCACTCAAAGCCGCCGCTGCTGAGAACATATCGGGATGTTTAAGGCTATATACCAGTGTGCCAAAGCCTCCCATGGATAAGCCCGCCACGCCGCGGTATTGTTTAGTACCTTTTATACGGTATTCTTTTTCGATAGATGGTATAAACTCCTTGAAAAAGAAGTCCTCATAGTTTAGTTTGTCCTGGTATGCATTGATAAAGAAGCTTGTGCCCCCGTCGGGCATTACAATGATCATCGGTGGAATGGTACCATCGGCAATAGCTTTATCGGCATAGCGGTTAACTTCACCAAATTGCAGCCAGCCGGTATGGTCATCCCCATAACCATGCAACAGGTATACTACGGGGTAGGTCCGGTTTGATGTTTCATAATCAGCAGGGAGGTATACTGCGTATTTTACATTATGATTTAAAATATCGCTTTTTATATATTGCTCTTCAATCACCTTACCGGTAGTTTGCGGAAATACATTTGCCGAAATCAGCAATAAACAAACCAGCAAAATCCTTTTTATAATACTCATATTCTAATTGATTCAATTAATCGTCATTTACACATCCGCATATCTGAAAACAGCGCATCTGCTACTTTTGCCTGAAACTATCACCAATAAATTGCAGTGCGTTGGTGATCCCTGTACGCCAGTAGGTCCAGGTGTGGGCGCCATCGCGCATGCGAAATTCATGCGGTACATTTTTTTCGGTAAGGGCAATATGCAACAGGCAGTTGCCTTTGCTCAAAAAGTCGTCGTCGCCGCAATCTATCCAGTATCTTACAGATTTTAACTCATCGGTAGTTTTGGTTTGCACCAGGTTTAAAACCGAATTACTTTGCCAGGCATTGTTAACCCTGTCTTTCCCCTTTAAGCCCCGGCCGTAAAGCTGTGCAAATATTTTTTCATAAGTATCATCAGGAGTGCTTACGAGCTGATCGTCGGGAAATACAGCGGCACTTAAGGCCGCACCGGCTGCAAACAGATCGGGATGTTTAAGTGTATAAATCAGTGTTCCGTAACCGCCCATCGACAGCCCTGCAATGCCCCGGTATTTTTTTTCGGCCTTGATGCGCAACGCTTTTTCAATGTGAGGCATAAACTCTTTGACGAAAAAGTCTTCATATTTTTCCTTACCGTCATAAGAGTTGATGTACCAGCTCGAATCGGCATTTGGCATTACAATGATCATGGGCGGGATAGTGCCATCGCTAATAGCTTTATCGGCATAGCGGTTAACCTCGCCAAATTGCAGCCAGCCGGTATGGTCGTCGGTATAGCCGTGCAGGAGGTAAACTACAGGGTAGGTGCGGTTAGCCGTTTCATAATCCGGAGGTAGATAAACCGCATAATTTACATTGCGCTTTAAAATTTTGCTTTTGAGGTTTTGCTCTTCAAGCACCTTGCCCTGTTGTGCAAATAAATTGAAGCCGCTTACCAGGAGCATTAATAGAAAAACAGGTTTAAGTATTTTCATGGTATGGATGTTTCAGGTTTAAAAATTAAGGGCCTTCCCCTGTTGCGGATATATCAGGTTTAGCTGTAATTTATTGGCAGCTTTTAACTGAGTTTTGATTTTGCTGATACTTGTCATTGGCGGCTTTAAATGAGTTACTACAATGTTTAAGCCTTTAATAGCATCTGTACCGGTTAACAAGGCCAGTTTATCCATCTCGGCCATTAACCATTTCGGCGTAAGGTGACCGAACAATGTTTTATCCGGCTGCTCATTAGGGAAAGATACCTCTATTAAAATAGCCTTTAATTTTTTGCTTTTTATCAGCGGAGCAGCGGTCTGCCACAGGTTTTGCATGTTGCTGCTTTTTTCTATCTCATCGGGGCCGGTATCACCTAAATAAAGCAAATAATTGTTATTGCTATTCACCAAAAAAGCAGTACTGGTTAAATTGGAATGACTGAGTGGGAAAGCCCGGACCTTAAGCTCGGTATTTTCGATAGCTGTTTCAGTAGCGGGTTCCAGTACCTTATAGTGATATTTTTTCAGTGCCGGGGTTTCGCCCTGGTCAGCAAAATTGGCCCAGCTTTTCCAGGTAAAATAGTGCGTTTTTATGGTTTCAATGCAATCATTAAGTGCATAGATGCTTTTGGTGCTGTCCTCGGGTGAGTTAATAATGAGCCCGGCAATATGGTCAAGATGTGAATGGGATATAAAATAGCCTTTAATGTACTGCCTGAGCACAGTATTGGCGGGTACTTTAAAACTTTTACACCTTACAGCTTTCTCAATGCCATAATGTATTGTGCCTGCATCAAGGCAGATGTAGTTATTGCTGCCTTTGGGTGCAAGCATATAGGCCGATAGGTTGCTTTCATCAATACCCCCCAGTACCCCTAAGGGTACCAGCCTAAAAGTTGAAACCTTTGGAGTTTGTGCAACCAAAATTACAGGGAAAAGGAAAATATATAAAAATGGCGGTAATTTATACTTGAGGGTCATTTCAGGCAGATTTAGCTTTAGTATGCTACGCTACTAAATTAAGGATATGCATAAATAATTAAAGTAAAATGCCGCCTGTTTTTTGAACAGTTACATTACATAACGGGTTTTAAGGCATCGTTCACAAAAAAATTTGCGAACGGGAAGCCAAAACAGGGTGATTTTTAATGCAAGGCTACGCCTACGCCTGGTTTTTAAAGGCTCATTACATTTTTTACACCTGTAAATAGCACGTGGCGTATCTCTTACAATTTCCATTGTTAGGGGGGAGCAACAGTTTCTGCAAAATTAAAGTTCAGTATATTTAAACGAAAGTTTACAGGTTTAGGTTTGTCTTTTTTTGAGAATTTATTCTGTTTTCATGGCCTTCGCAGCAGGTTTTTTATATTCATAATCGCCACCTAACAGATATCCCCATGGTTTAAGTGTTTCAATGCGGTCAAATATGATCTTGAATATGGCAATAACAGGAATAGAAAGGAACATGCCCGAAAGGCCCCAGATCATTTCGCCTAAAATAATGCCTATAAAAGAGATGAGGGCATTGAGCCTAACCTTTGAACCGACTATAGTGGGCAGCAAAAAATTGGCATCAACTGCGTGAATACCTATAACACTAACAGCCACCGCTACAGTGTTGCTGATACTGCCGGTAGCAAAAGTTATAACAGTACTTAAAAGCAAAGCGGTGAAGATCCCGATGTATGGAATAATATTGAAAAGACCGACTATAATGCCCAGCAAAGCGGCATATTTTATACCTATCATCCAAAAAACGGTAATGGCTACTCCGGCCACTATTACCATTTCTAACAGTAACCCCAATATATATTGCCTCAAAATACTTTGAATATTTTCAACAATATCCATTACCACGTGCTCATTTTCATCTCTGAAAACCCATACCATAAAACGGATGAGCAAACGCCTGTATAACAGTATAAAAAAGGTGAAGATCAGGATGAACACATAAAACAGCATGATCGATGAGATGGCACCAAAAGTAGTGCCCAGTACATCAGTGCCCGACTCCATGAGTTTTTTGGCGGTGTCATCAACATAAGCCATTTGCTTGGCAGCGTTAACATGAAACGCGTGTTGAATCCATTCCTGCAGGTCCCGTATGGATTGCGTAACCTGTTTTTTAAGCATTGGCCAGTCGTTAGCCATGTTTGAGATCTGTGACCCTACCAGGTAGAGGATCCCCCCAACAACACCAACCAATAATAATATAGAAACCAGCGATGCCATGCTGCGGGGTAATCTCAGCTTATTTTCCAGAAAATTACAAACGGGAAGCAACAGTATGGCGAAAATAAAACCAAAGATCATGGGATCAAGCAGATCCTTACCCATAATAATCAGGTAACCCAGGGCCATAAAACCAATAAGTACTAAAGCAAGACGTTCGTAAAATGGAGCGATGAGTTTTTTTGTTGGCATATGGGGCAAATGTAGAGGTATTTATGAAGGCTTAACACGTAATTATTTCAGAAGTTTGAAGATAAGTAATAATCGGGAACAGACCCGGTGAAAAATGCGAAAGGTTTAAATCATGCCGGATTGAGCAGCAGTTGCAGTTTTAAGTAGCAACAGGAACAGTTTGGTGTACTTGCTATTACAGTCGTTAACTCTACCTATACAGCAACTGCCACTCAGTAACTGCTACTAAAATTGTCGCTGTAACTATTAAAAAATCACCACTGATTTTATATTTTGGCAAATATTTTGCATTGTAATATTATCATTTACTTAAAAAGTAACATTATGGCAAAGTATTCAGAAAAAGCCGGAGAGAAGGTTGAGAAAACCATGCACGAAATGAAGGAAGGCAAGCTGAAAAGCGGCAGCGGCAAAAAAGTAACCAGCAAAAAGCAGGCAGTGGCTATAGGCCTTTCAGAAGCGCGAAAAGAAGGCGCCAAAGTGCCGAAGAAGAAAAGTTGATAAATGGCCTCTGGTACAGGCTCATTGAAGTGTTTATAACTGTTTTCAATGAGCCTGTTTTAGCAACCACCACTGGTTTTTTAATTAACAAACTGAAGTTGAAAATTGAGCAAGTCTTTCTTTATTTCAAAATTACGTTTGGCAATGCCCAAAACATACACTTCCATAGCTTCGTTGAAATTTTGCAAAGCCTGGTTATCGTATCTTGGTTCAAGATAATAAGTATGTTTAACAGCGAGATAATCCTCTAAAATTTTGATCTGCACTTCGTTAAAATATTTCCTGCTTGTTTCATCAGTAATAGTTTCGTTTATGCGTTTTTTTACATAGCGCTCCTGTTTATAAACTTCAGCAAGCGTGTCATGAATTTGCTCAACAGTCATCTTATTATAAACAGGCGCGAGTGCACGCATAATATTATTATACATTTCATAGTCAGCTACTGCTTCCTGCTGATAGTCAAACAGGTTGTTATATTGCGCAATTAGCATTTCGCGTTGGGTATCGGTTGAGCGCATATAGAAAAATAAGAAAAGATTTTTGTCCAACTCTTCTATTCTTTTTTTGCACAGTTTCATATTCCGATTTAAGCAATGCCTGAAGGTTATAAATATCGTTGGGGTGATATTTAGTGCCGCGGAAATCAAAAGTTTTGATTTGATCAGCCATATTAAGCTATCAAATATATCAATATCCCCCTGCAAGCGGCGGGCCTTCGCCGGCAAATTGCTGTTTTCCGCATTCAGCAGTCCCTCAAAGGTTTGATCGCGGATGTAATCTTGATTTGCTAATGCATCATCGATATTAAACGCAGTTATTAACCGGTCATCAAAATAGTTATTGTATTGCGGATCAAATGAATTCTCAGTGATCTTACTATAAAAATCCTGTTTAAAAGCTTCGATTGTAACTCTTTCAGCATTTTTATCAGTGTTAACAATTTCATAAAGGTGATCGGTAAGTTGCGTTTGTATCAGTAGCGGATCTTCAAAAAGCACCCACGCGGGCTCGTTTACTGTTGTGGTTGTAAGGTTGATGCGGTTAGCATGTACTTCGCGCTCGTTGTTGGTAGGGTGCGATGACCATTGATTTTTTATTACTATTTCGCTGCTTTCCGGCAAATTCCAGCCATCTGATATGATCGGTAACGCAGCCGCATCAATCTCAATCTTATGATAGTTGGCAAAATGCCTGATCATTTCCAGATGTTGGGGATAAAGATTGTCCGCCCGTTTATTTTGTTTAAGGTTTGCACGCGAATAATTGATAAGGTTTTCATAACAAGCTTGTCCTATATCAATGCGTTTTAACGAGGATATGATGTGGTTTGATCCGCTTACATAGGCGGCCACAGCATCGGCCTGAAACTCCATTTCCCGTGATAATGCAAGATGGGCCTTATTGACCACTATATAGATTTTGCGCAAGATGTATTGCATCCCTTGTATCAGCTTGATATTTAAAGATGCTGCCATGCTAAAAACGCCGTGCACACGTGCAAACCTACTGATAAGATTGCTATAATCTTCGGTGTCATATAGCATGTTATAAAGTACCTTATTAAAGTTGTATACATAGCTGCCAACTTTCATGCTTCGTTGTGAAAAATGGCCGAATTCGTGCGCCATCACTGCTTTAAACTCCGACAGATTCACAGAATTTATCAGGCCCAAACCTATTTTCAGATTTTTTTTAACAGGCAGGAACATGCTCCAAAAGCTTGAACTGTAAAACACTCCGGCATTTACATCAGCAGACAAGTAAATGCGTTTTGGCCTGGGAGCCTGCGCTTCGATGGTGATTTTAGATATGAAATCAAATAATGCGGGATGCTGATCGGCGGTAATTTCAATCATGTCTGAATAATCTACACGCGTGCGTTTGAAGATAAACTTGATCACAAAGTAAACCAACATAAGGCCCGAAAGTATTAGCGCCACTCCAACTACCAACGTTATAAATGCAGGATGAAGCACTATAAAAGCCACGCCTATGTATCCAAATGCTATGGCTATTGCCAGCGAGCCCAAAAACAAAAGCAGATAGCAAATGATGAATAATATAATAGCACTTACCGCGATATATACACGATTTTTAAACGACTTTGAGGGTTTAATTACATTTTTATCCGCCCCTGCCGGCATGGGAGGATACGATAAGGTTAGGTTTTTCATTTATTTTTTTAATGTAAACGCGTCGATGATATCCATCAGCGTCACAGCTTCATCAATGGGGCAGGGGTTGGGCCCTTCGCCATTAAAGTACGCTACTATTTTGGTTATGAAAGGCTGCTGGATATGTTCGGGATGAGTGAAAGTTATGGTGTCTTCTGCACTATCAGTTTTCCAATTGATGTAATTGCCAAAAAACGGGAAGGTGATTTTTCCTTTTGTGCCTATGATCTCGCATGTATCGGTGGTTTCACTTTCGGCTACATTAAAACACCAGGAACCGTTAACCACTATCTTGTTTTTAAACAGGATCTGCCCGCAAACATGATCGTCGGCAGGCGTTGAGTTTGATTGATTGAGCGAAAAACCATGATACATTTCAGGCTCGCCGAAATAATACAACATCAAATCGAGCTGATGCGGGGCAAGATCATGGAAATAACCTCCGCCTGATAATTCGGGCTGTACACGCCAGTTGGTTTCCACATCGGCAATCAAAGTTGGTTTGCGGCTTTGCCACATCCTGATCTGTACCGTACGGATTTCGCCAATCAGCTGCGCATCAATTAATTCTTTAACCTTTAAAAACATAGGCAAAGCCCGGCGGTAATGGGCAACCGTAAGTTTTGAACTGCTCCCCTTCACAGCCGCTGCCATAGCCCTTGCTTCGGCCGAATTACGGGTCACCGGTTTTTCGACATAAACGTTTAACCCTTTTTTTAATGCGATAAGTGCATAATCGAGATGGGATGCGGGAGGGGTAGCTATGTAAATCGCGTTCAGTTCCTGATCGTTCAGCAATTCGTCGGCATTGTTGTACCATTTGCTTACACCATGGCGTGCAGCATAATCGGCCGCTTTTTCTGCATCGCGGCGCATAACGGCCACAAGGTTACTTCCCGCCACTTTTTTAAATGCAGGCCCGCTCTTTTTTTCAGTTACGTTGCCGCAGCCTATAATGCCCCAGTTTATCATTGTATAAGCCCCTCTAAATCTCCCCCTGAAAGGGAGACTTTAATTTTTATTTAAGGAAAGATATTAAAATTACTTGTCGAAAAGAATAGAAATTGGCGCTCCACCATAGTTCCCCCTTTAGGGGGTTAGGGGGCTAAAATTTTTTCTATGCTTGCTAATTCCTCTGCCGAAAACCGGAGGTTATCCAAAGCTTTTAATGAATCGGATAATTGTTCGGGCCTGCTGGCACCTATCAATACAGATGTCACGCGCTCATCTTTCAGGATCCAGGCCAGTGCCATTTGGGCCAGCGACTGCCCGCGTTGCACTGCCAGGTTGTTCAACTCCTTGATTTGCCTCAGGCGTTCGTCCGTTATATGGCTTTTTTGAAGGAAACCGGTCGGTCGGGCAGCCCTTGAATCTTCGGGGATGCCATGAAGGTATTTATCCGTCAATAAACCTTGCGCCAGTGGTGAAAAGGGGATACAGCCTACGCCTTCGTTACCTAAAACATTCAGCAAACCGCCTTCAACCCAACGTTCAAACATGGAGTATTTAGGCTGATGGATAAGGCACTGTGTGCCAAGCTCTTTGAGTATTTTGATAGCTTTCGAAGCCAGTTCGGCAGGGTAGTTGGAAACACCAACATACAAAGCTTTTCCCTGGCGAACAATGAGGTCCAACGTAGCCATGGTTTCCTCAAGCGGCGTGTTTGGATCGGGGCGATGGTGGTAAAAGATATCCACATAATCAAGCCCCATGCGTTTAAGGCTTTGATCAAGGCTGGCTACCAGGTATTTCTTCGAGCCCCAGTCACCGTACGGGCCCGGCCACATGGTGTAACCGGCTTTGCTTGATATAATAAGTTCGTCGCGGTAATCGCGGAAATCTTCCTTCAGGATCTTTCCAAAATTCTCTTCGGCCGAGCCGGGAGGCGGGCCATAATTGTTGGCCAGGTCAAAATGGGTGATGCCGCTGTCGAAAGCGAGATGTAATATTTTGCGGTAATTATCGGCAACGTCAACATGACCGAAATTATGCCAAAGGCCTAATGAAATAGCCGGAAGTTTGATGCCACTGTTACCGCAGCGGCGATATTGCATTGTTTGATACCTATCGGCAGATGCTATATATGTCATATTTTTAGGTGAGGATCGGGCCGTAAAAATAGAACTTTAGGTAGATTAATAAAGGTATTTTTGACTTTACTGAAATTAAATTATGGCATGGCTACTATATCATTAACCTGCATCTGATGTTTGGCCCAATCGCGGAGTAATTGTAAAAAAGGGAGTAATTCCCGGCCTGTATCGGTAAGGGTATATTCAACCCTTGGAGGTACTTCAATATGCACCTGCCGAAGAATGAGGCAATCATCTTCCAGCTCACGCAGGGCCTGGGTAAGCATTTTAGAGGTTACGCCTGTTACAGTGCGACGTAACTCGCCATAACGCATCGTGCCATTGCGTAAACGCCACAGGATGCGACCTTTATATTTGCCGCCTATTCGCTGAAAAGCGTAGTCGATACCACATCTTGGAGCCTCGTGTTTTGATTTTTTATCCATCAATTAAAAATAATATAACTGATTTACAGCATGGTAACTTTTTAGTAATCAGGCTACTTTTTTGTGCCTTATTGCTAATGGAATATAGCAAATATAACTTTGCTACATGAAATATAAATCGCTTTTCATTCTAATATTGTTCACTACGTGTGCAGCATTGGCACAGAACAAACCCCCTGTTCATAATTTGACCGGAACTTATGAATTGGTAACAGTTGATAATATTGCCGCCGACGGCAGCCGCACCCATCTTTACGGGGATTCGCCGAAGGGGACCCTTATAGTTGACGCTATGGGGCATTACGCTTTACAGATCTACAGTGAAGGCCGGCTAAAATTTGCATCGGGTGATAAAGCTAAGGGTACCGACGAGGAGAACCGAGCGGCGATAAAAGGGTGTAACGCTCATTATGGTACCTATAAAGTTGAAGGGAATTATATCATTTTCAATATAGAACATGCATCATTCCCAAACTGGGAGGGCACACAACAAAAACGCCCTTTTACAATTTTGGGCGATATTTTTAAGTACACTGTACCTGCGCCAACTACCGGTGGGGCGATAACAGGGGAGGTGGTTTGGAAGAAAATGTCTGAATCAGAATTTACAGGATTTAAGAATTAACAGCATGTTTTACTTCAAGCCCAGATTTTACAGGATTTGAATTAGCAGAAAACCTTGCCAATTCCTATATCAAAATTTTGAAAATCCTAAAATTCTGTAAATTCTGATTCAGACAACCTCAGCCACCACAAAAGTGCTGCCGCCCACAAAAACAAGATCATCATTAGCCGCATTTTTTTGTGCCGATAGCAGTGCTTCTTTTACCGATGGATATGCATTACCAATTAAACCATGAGCTTCGGCCTGGGCTTTCATGATTTCAGCGTCCAGGCCTCTTGGAATGTCTGGTTTGCAGAAATAATAAGTAGCACCTTTGGGCAGCAGCGGTAATACTTTGCCGGTGTCTTTATCATTTACCATCCCGATAACCATATGCAGATGATTATATTTAACAGATGCAATATTTTTCATTACTTCCTCAATGCCATCGGGGTTGTGCCCGGTATCGCAAATGGTAAGCGGGTTATGGCTTAAGGTTTCCCAGCGACCATGTAAGCCGGTGAGGTTTTTGACTTGCTTTAAGGCTGTTTCGAGGTGCTCACCGGTAATTACGAAACCCTGCTCGCGTAATCCATCAACGGCGGATAAAACGGTTTTTACATTTTTAAGCTGATAGCTACCTGTTAGGTCGAGTCCGAAAGTCCGAAAGTCCGAAAGTCCGGAAGAGGTATGGCCCAATGGGTTTCGTTTCGCAATAATTTTAAGTAGCCCTTCGTTTTCTTTCCGACTTTCGGACTTCCCGGCTTCCGGACTTGAAATCGTCCACTCTTCTGATGCAAACCGAATGTTGCTGTTAGTTTGCGCAGCTTTATCGATAAATACGTTTGATACCTCCGGTTGTTGTTCACCAATGATTACCGGGATGCCCGGTTTGATGATGCCTGCCTTTTCGCCGGCTATTAGTTGCAGGGTATTCCCCAGCATATTCATGTGGTCCCAACCTATGTTGGTAATTACCGAGAGAAGGGGAGTGATCACATTGGTTGAATCCAGCCGACCGCCTAAACCTACCTCAATAACCGCGATATCTACCTTTTCTTTGGCGAAAATATCAAAGGCAAGAGCAACGGTCATCTCAAAAAAGGAGGGGGCTATTTCATCAAAATCGGCCCTGTGATCTTCAACAAAGTCAACTACCGTTTGCTCGCTGATCATTTGTCCGTTAATGCGGATCCGCTCGCGAAAATCTTTGAGATGGGGTGAAGTATAAAGCCCTGTTTTGTAACCCGCTGTTTGTAAAATGGCCGCCAGCATGTGCGATGTTGATCCTTTGCCATTAGTGCCGCCTATGTGCACACTTCTAAATTTATGGTGAGGATTATCCAACCGCCTGCAAAGCTCGAGCGTATTGGTAAGGTCTTTCTTAAATGCCGAAGCCCCGTCCCGTGTAAACATGGGAAGCTGGGTATAGAGGTATTGGAGGGTTTGTTCGTAGTTCATGGTTCATGGTTCATGGTTCATGGTTTGAACCACTACTTTACGAGGCAAAAATAGTACTGAAGCTTACTAAAAGACAACGGGTAAATGTAATATTATTTCGACATCGCTATGAACCATGAACTATGATCCATTCGCTTTTCCCGAATTAATTTACCTTAAACACAAAAACAACGGTACCCTGTTGCTGATCGGGGGCATTATCAAGCGGGTTGAGTTTGGAATTTTTTACAGCATCTTCGCATTTTTGAAGCAGGCCGGCATCTGATATGGTGGTACCACGGGCACCAGCACGGGCATACGTAACGTTGCCATCTTTATCAACCCTGATATCAACTACAATTTTACCGCTTTGACGGTTGTCGTCACTTACAGAGGGGCGGCTCACAAAGTTACGCTGTGCCATATTCAGGCTACCGCCATTGCCGGATCCTGTTCCGTTATAATTATTGGTGAGTGTAGTACCCGTAGTTTTACCCTGGTTGCCCGGAGTTTTGCCTGTGCCATCGCCTTCACCGGTACCGGTTGATGCTTTGCCTTTGTACAAAGCATTTTGGTTAACGGTAGGTTTTGCCGGCGGTGTTTTTACCGGTGGAGTAGGGGCAACATTTTGACTTGGTTTTTTAGTAGGCGCGGCCACTTCTGGGGCATCCTCGTTATTTTGGGTAACTACCGTTTTTTCGCTGCTTTCGGGCGTTGGTTTTTCTTCGGTGGGTTTACTTTCGGTAACTTTATCCGGCTTAGTATGATTGGCTTTTTCCGCTACCGAAGGTTCTTCGGTGCTCATGTAATCATCGCCCATACCTTCATCAACCGTACCGTAGTTTACCAATATGCCGCCTGTTCCGTTCTCCTCAACCGGCGGATTTTTGAATACTATAAAATAACATGCCGCTATCAGCACAGCCATAATAATGCCTGTTGCTATAAATGCTTTCGGATAGTTATTTTCTTCCCTGTACTCCATTTTTATAATTAGTGCAATTTTTTAATTAGCAGTATTTTCTTAGTTGCAGTAGCAGTAGCGAGTAGCACGTTTTCTATTGTTATCAGTAATCTGTTAAAACTGCCGCTAAAAACTGCAACTGCTACTTAAAGAACAACTACTACTAAAAAGAGTGGCAGTTTGTTTAAAAGATTACGGTAACTTACTGCAATAATCTACTATAAACTTTAAACTGCAACTGCCACTGTTATCCCTTAGGTTCTGTTGCCAAAACCAGTTTAATATTCAACTTTTGTGCCACGTCCATCACCTGTACCACATCCTGTATGGCTACAGTTTTGTCAACATACAAAACTATAGTAAGTTCGGTAGCCAGGGTTTTGTAACCCGCCAGTGTAGTTTGCAAAGCATCCACCGGGATCTCTTTTTTATCTACGTAGTACTTCAGGTCTTTGGTTACTGAAACGGTTATGGTTTTTTTAGATACCGACTGCCCTGTTGATGATTTAGGCAACACCAGCTTAATAACGTTAGGGTTGGTAACTGTTGAGGCTATAAGGAAAAACAGCAGCAGGAAAAACATAATATCGTTCATTGCCGATGTATGTACCTCTGCCGATGCGCCCCTGTGTCGTTTTCTTAAATTCATTTGCTCGGCTCCTCTAACAGATCAATAAATTCAATGGCATCGGTTTCCAGCTTCAGGATCACCTTATCAACCATCATATTTAAAATGTGGTAGCACACATAAGCTACGATACCTACAAACAAACCTGCGGCTGATGTTACCATTTTTACGTATAAACCGCCAGAGATTACCCCCATGCTGATGTTGTCGGTTTTTGAGATATCATAAAAGATCTTGATTACACCGGCAATGGTACCCAGGAAACCAAACATCGGCGCTATACCGGCTACGATACCTAAAATTCCAATATTTTTTTCCAGTTTGGATACTTCCAGCTTACCAACGTTTTCAATAGCCCCTTCGATATCTTTTATAGGGCGACCAATGCGCAATAAACCTTTTTGCAGCATGCGCCCAAGCGGCGTGTTATTGTTACGGCAAATAGCAATGGCCGATTCCAAATTGCCCGAGTGGATACTTGAACGTACCTGTACCATCAGGTTTGATTCATCACGAGATGCTTTACGGATAGTAAAGTAACGTTCAAAAAATATTACCAGCCCCAGTACAGCTAAAATACCTATCGGGATCATTACCCAGCCACCCTTGATCAGCAGGTCGCCAAAGCGAAGTTCTTCAGTTGGCAGTGCTGCGGTTGTTACGGCGTGGTTTGCGGTATCTGCCAGGTGTTTGGCGGTATCTGTAATTTGCTGAATTAATAATAAAGTCATTTCGTGGAATCAGTAATTTGTTTTGAGTATGTGTCTTTAGTTATTTTTCCTTGTGATATGAGTTTTTTTCTCACGGCTTCTGCTTCCCCAGATGAGGAAAACCCTCCAATTATGATCTTGATCCGCGGACCGGTTCCGGGGCCTTTCAGCAGGCGGGCATCAATCCCCCTGCTTTTATAATCTTTAACCGCCTCATTGCTTTTGGTTATCGTTTTAAACGATCCTAAAAATATCGCAAACTCCGGCTGTGGTACGGTATCTGTTTTAGCTGCCGGATTATTTAACGCTTCAACAGGTTTAGAAATTGCCTTTGCCGTATCAGCAATGGTTGGAGTGGAATCCTTTTGGATACTATCCGGCTTAATTACGGGAGCAGCTTTGGGCTTTTCAACCTTTGGTTGTTCTTTAGGGCTGCCATTGTTAAGATGTAATAGTGCGGGGTTATATTTATATGCGCCAAAAGCTGCTGCGGCAAGTATAACCACTGCAATTGCTATTATAACCCAAATGCTGATACCCCGCTTAACTTCGGGTTCATCATCAATATACTCAGGCTGCTCAACAAATGTTGCGGCTGTCGGCGGCGGTGTATAGCTTTGCTGTAAAGGAATGGCCGTAGGCAAAGGCGGCGGCGGTGGTGGCGGGGGCACATAGTTAACCTTGTTAATGGTTACCGGGGTAAGGCCAAAAAACAAAGGATCGCTGCCCGGTGCCTGTTCCTGCGGTCTGAAAGCAATTTTGCCTTCCTGCATATAAAACCAGCCTAATTGGGCAAAAGGTACTTCATGCAGCACCAGCTCCTGCTTAAGGCTGTTGATGTATTTTTCGGTGAAATATTTGGATGATGCCAGCGAGATTTTTTTCTTTTCGGCGATATGGCGTGTCAGGATCTCATCGTCTTTAGCCCCCTGATCAAAATGCAGCTTATGACCGGGCGGATAAAAAGTTGCCTGTACATCATCATAATAGCCATTTATACGCAGGCGCGAAAAGCAGCCCAAGCCAGGTACACTTATTTCGGTGTACAGGCCGAGTAGTTCGCTTAAATAATTGGCTATATCCATCCGGTAAAAATACGGTTAATTTTAAAACATCAAACAGGGCTTAAAACGAGTACCCTACCCCGCCAAAGATATTAAATCCGTAGTTAGGGTAGTATAACCAATTTTGATAGGAACTGCTCAGGATATTATTAGCCTGCGCAAATACCGAAAACCTGCTGTTTATCCTGTATTCTACACTGCCGCTCAGGTCGCCAAAGCCCTTAATAGGCTGTTTAATCTGGTTGTAAACCGGGCTTCCCGGGGTAGAAGTTGGTGCCAATACCAATAACCTGTCGGTTGTTGAGCCGCGGATAAGCAACGAACCTGTAACGGTCAATTTGCTGTCGATATGTATAGCAGTACCTGCAGTTAATAAAAATTTAGGCAAATTCCATGGCTCACTTTCTTTAGCCATTTGATAGTCTTTTATTTCAATGCGGCCGAAAATGTTAAAATCGTCTGTTGCTTTAAAATCCAGCTCGCCATTAAAGCCGTTTACGCGGGCTTTGCCATCATCATAAATAACAGTGAATTTGTTGCCTTCGGCGTTGAAGTTACTCACCATTAAAGGCATGTTTTTAATGCTGTTGCGGTACACGGAAGCTTTGAAGCTTAAGCCGGGGGCCAGGGTGCCTTTTAAACCGGCACTGATATCCAGTTGATCAACTGAGTTTTTGATGTTGATGTTTTGGCCGATGAAGGGATTGATCATGGCAAAATCATGCAGTGAAGAGCGGTTTACATCGCCCTTAGCTTCAACAAAAAGGCGTACATATTTAGGGATTACCTGTACCTCCAATTTAGCGGCTGGGAAAATGTAAAACTTACCAAAATCGCCAAACTCTTTTACGATGTTAACGCCTGCATCTATTTTATAGTTATCGCCCTGAAATTTAATATAAGGGTTGACACGTGCAATGTTATTACCAAGACTGTAAAGGCTGTCTTTCTGGCTGGCCAGATCCAACGATCCGCTTAAGCCTGCATAAAACTGCTTAACCGTTTGATTTAAAAATCCCGATATAACGACATTGTTTTCACGAGCCTGGTAAGCATTGCTAAAAGCGTAACCTTTTAATTTTACAGCATAGGTGAAGGCATTTTCAACGTCTTTGTAATTCTTTGCCAGTTCAACCTCGCCGCTTATGGTATTGAAGTGCTGTTTTGTCGGTACAAAATTGTTGTCGGGAGCATCCTGGTTGTAACCGTAAAAATAGGTACCTAAACGATTGTAGTTGATGCGGCCTGAGATATTGTTATCGCCAATTATACTTTTACCGAAAACACCAACGTCATCGCGGCTTTGGGTTTGTTTTTGCAGTGAGCCAGATTGCGACAAATGTTTTATGAAACCGCCAAATTGTAAAGCCTCATCCCGACCGTTGGCAAAATAGCCTTCGCCATAAATGGTTTTCAGGTTGCCAAAACCAACTTTAGCAAAGTTGTTGGTTAAAACAGAATCCTGTTCTGCCGGCCTTTTCATTGGGTCAAGCTGCCTGATCTCGGAGTTTTGCTCCTGGCGTTTATCAAGCGGGGCATAGGTTAACGGTGCTTTAAAGGGCGCTTTATCTTCCAAATCAGGGTTACGACGGATCTTTACCGCATCGGCCAGCACCGGTTTATAAGCAGTGGTCACTACAATTTCTTCTGATAAGCTACCGCCATTGGCAGCGTTGTTGGGATTATTGCCGCCGCCCTTCTTAGTAGTATCCTGCGCTGTTTTTGCAGCGGCATCGCCCAAGCTTTTGCTGTCGGTAGCTTTTTTAGTTACAGGTTTGGGCGCGGCCTTTTTTGGTGCCGGTTTGGCGGCAGGCTTTTTAGTTGCAGTTTTTACTGTTGCTTTTTTGGTAGATTTCTTTGTTTGTGCCTGGGCAGGAACAAAGTATAATGCTATTATTAAGGTAAGCAGCGTATATGTGTATCTTGAGTTCATTGCTTGTCTTTTTTATATTACTCTTTGTTACTGTTTGTTAGTTGTATCGGGCTGGGCAGTTTCTTTAGTGCCTGTGGCAGGGGCTTTGGTTTTGCGGCCGCTCAGTTTATCCAGCTTCTCTTTAGCAGTAGGTAATATGTCGTCATCGGCTTTATAGTTATCAATGATACTTTGCAGGGTTGCCTTGGCCTGGAAGGTATCTTTTAAGCCCACATAGGTGTCAGATAACAAAATGTATGTTTTGGCCACCCAGTAATCGTAGTTTGGCATTTCCTTGGCCAGGTCAAAACACATTTTTTGTGCTGTTTTATAACGGCCTTTTTCATACTCAATAAGTGCAAGGTTGTAACGGGCTTCGGCAGCGGCAACGGTTTTGGTGTTGGTTGCAGTATAGGTGAACTGTTTAACAGCCAGGGTAGTATCGCCGGTTGCCAGGTAAGCTTTACCTTCGTACAAGCCGGTTTTAAATTTATCCTCCTGCGATGTTTTATCATTGGTTTTAACCAGCTCTGCGTATTTGATAGCGTCGTCGGTCATTAACATTTCCGAGTAGCAGTACATCAGGTTGGTGATGGCAAAAGTGTAGTCGGCCTTATATTCGGAGTTGGTTTCCAGACGTTTCAGGAACACTACGGCTTCGTTATATTTCTTTTGCTGCATGTATAATTTAGCCATGCTGATCAAGGCTTTTTCACTGTAGGCGCTGGTCCAGTCGTTCAGGATCACGTTATAATCAACCACGGCTTCGTCTGTACGGCCTAAGGCTGCTAAGCCTTGTGCACGGATAAAGCGTGCCTGTTTTTCGTAGATCTGTTTGCCTGGGAACTTATCGAAATAAGCGTTTACCGCGCTTACAGTACCCTGCCAGTCGCCTTTAAGGTAAAGGTTGTTGGCTGCGGTGATCATGATGCTTTCCTGATCGGAGGTGGTATAATTACCGATAGGGGTGGTACCTGCATAGTTAATAAATGTTTGGGCGTCACCTTTATCAGTGTAGATCTTTTCGATCTGTTTTAAAGATTGTTTGGCCTCATCGGTTGACGAGTAATCCTGTACTACTTTTTTGAATGATTCAATAGCAAGGTCATCGTTGCCCGCGTTGTAATCAATCAAACCGATAGTAACCAGTGCGCGTGGTACATAGCTGCTGCGCGGATATTTCTGGATCATGGCCTGCAGATCAGCTTTGGCTTTATCACCGTCTGTTTTCAGGAAATAGGTATAAGCTATCTCGAATGAAGCGTCATCCGCATAATCAGAGTTAGGGAATTTGTTCAGTACATCATTCAATGTACTGATCTTGGTATCCAATGAACCCTGTAAACCCTGGATCATACCACGTTGAAACAGCGCATAATCTTCGCCCTGGTTGTGCATGGCTATAATGCGGTTATAGTAGGTCATGGCACTGCCATAGCTCTTCATTACAAAATAGCTATCGGCAAGGCGGGTGATGGCATCATTCTGGGTGTTGGCGTCTTTTACATCGCCTTGTAAAAACTTCTCGAAGTAATTGGCTGCTTTTTTGTACTGCTCGTCGCCAAAGGCCGCGTAAGCCAAAGCATAGTTGGCATAATTGGCTACATCAGTTTCCTTAGCCTCGGGCATGCTCAGGAATTTCTCGAAATTCTCTACCGATTCGCCATACTTACGAACCTCAAACATCGCCTCGGCCATCCAGTAAGTAGTTAAAGCTTCTGTTTTACTATCAACCGGATCTTTTAGCGAACGCAGGAAGATACCAATCGCATTCTCGAAAGCACGCTCGTTATAAAATTCCAAACCGCGGTAGTAGGTAACTTTTTGATAAGCTAAACGTGCACTCTGGCTTTTATTAGGGATAGGCTCCAGGATCTCAACAGCTTCTTTATAGCTGCGTGAGTTTAGTAATTCTTCACCCAATAATACCTTAACCTCATCAATACGTTTTGAACGTGGGTATGTAGCCAGGTATAACCTTGTAGCGCCTAAAGCCTGCAGGTTAAAGTCGAGCTCGTATGATAGTTTGGCGTACTCATAAAGGGCATCCTCTTGTAATTGCTTATCATAATCAAGCTTGGAGGCATTGAGGAAAGCGTTACGGGCACTCTGTTTATTGTTCATTTTCAGGAACACATCGCCCAGGGTATAGTTACCGCTTTGGCTGTAAACATCGTGCTGTTCAACCAATTTTTCCAGTTCGCTGGCAGCTTTGGCATAGTTGCCTACCTTATAATAGGTATAACCCATCTGGTAGCTGTCCTGCGTGTTTTGGGTACGGCCCTGATCCCGGTCTTCAAAACGGCCATAGTACTTAACCGCGTTGTCATAATCGGCTTTAGCAAAGTACGATGCAGCGATGATGCGCAGCATTTCCGTTTCGTTTTGCTGATGGGTTTTATTTACAATAGGCACAGCGTAGTTAAGCACATCATCGTAACGCTTATCTAAAAAGTAAACTGCCGAGATGTAGTAAGGGTAGCTGTTTTCGTATTTTTTTGAGTTTTTAAGCTTTTCAAAATTTACCAGTGCCAGGTGATAGTCCTTGTTTAAATAAGCTATATAAGCAAAGTAATAAGTAGCATCCTCAGTAAATTCCGACCTTTTGTTTTTAACCTCGCCAAAAAGCAGTTGGGCATTTTTGTAATCCTTTAACTCAAAATAGGCGTAACCCTTACGAAATTTATACTCGGTATTGTCATGGCCGTTAAGCTCGCCTGCCTCAACCTTGTTAAACCAGCGGATAGCGTCTTCATATTTACCTTGTTTAAAATACGATTTACCAATCTGGAAAAAAGCCTGTTTGGTAAGCGGATTTTCAGGGTGTTCTTTTATAAAACGGAGAAACATGCTTTCGGCATCATCATTGCCCAGGTTAAGGGCGCAGAATGCTTCATAATACTGGCAGTTTTCTTTAGTGAGCGATAGCTCAGTTTCAAACTGTGGCTGGGTGCTTGTTTTAATTTTGTAAGCTTCAACCAGGCGAAATTGTTCGGCCGCCGAAGCAAATTTTCCTTTGTCCATCAAATCAATAGCCGCGTGATAAGTGCGGTAAATTTGAGTGGAAGGATTTTGCTGGGCTCGTGCTGTTGTAACTAAAAATACGGGAATGAGCAGGGTGATGTATCTTGTTTTGATCATAAAGCGCATACTAACGATAGTGCGAAAATAGCTAAACCAAAAAGAGGCTTTTCACATTAGAAATTAACAATTGTGGATAACACTTCTTTTAACGAAGGTAATACTTAAGATAATATCCATGTGGAAAACTTTAAAATTGTTGAGTACTGCCGTGGTACCGGCTATGGATAATCAAAAGTAATAATTACACGTTAAACAGTGCAATTTATTTGTATTTTGAGCATTATAATACCCCCGGGGGCGACGTGCCCCATCCATTATTTTTACCAATTATGAGTAGCGTTCTTAACAGAGGCGGATTGTGGTTACCGGTTATTTTGTACATGTTGGTGTTTTGTCCGTTAAATTCAAAAGCACAAAAAACAAATGCCGAAATTGTTTTAACAAACAGGCAGTTAAATGAAAAGCCGAACGAATTTTATATCGCAAGCGTTACTGATGAACGGCCCGACCGGAGTGCTGTTGCCTGGTTATTTTCGGCCACAGGTAATTTGCCTGCAGTAAAGTATAAAGTTGATTTACAGGGAGGGGCAGCAACAGCTGTTAAACAATTTGCTGATTATGCTATCCCTGTTAATAAGATGTTACGTCCGGTGGTCATCCGCATCAAGAAGTTGAAGCTTACTGAAGCGGCAATGGCCGATGGCAGGATAGAAGGCAGGCTGGAGATACAATTATGGTTTGAATTGAAAAAGGCTGAGGACAATGTGCATTTGATTGATTACCCGGCGGTCACAACATACTATCGCGGTGCAGGGCAACAATATGATACCGGGGTGCTGTTGAGCCGGGCCCTTGAAGCCGGCCTGATGTATTTTAACAGATGGATGAATCGTGAAGCCGACACTAATATTAAATTGGCTAAAGGAGTAAAATTAATCTTTACCGATTATTCTGAACAACCGGAAGGCGATACCATCTACTACTCGGCCAAGCGGCCTTTAACCTGGAATGACTTTCAGGATAAAGCCCGGGGCGAAAAGTATGTTGCCGAAGTGCAGCCAAGTTTTGGTTACACAGAACAGGTAGAAGTAGTAAAGTCGATAGTGGTAGTGAAGATAAGCATGCGCGTGTTTTTGCCTAAAAGTGCCGCCTGGGTAAAGCCGGAAGGACGTACAGACTATGCTCTAAATCATGAGCAGCGGCATTTTGATATTGTAGCGGTAATAGCCCGGCATTTTAAGAGGGCCCTTATGACTATGAAACTCCCGGTTGATAACTATGATGGCTATATTAATGTACAATACCTTGACTCGTACCGTGAAATGAACCAGCTACAAGATCAGTATGATAACGAAACCAGTCACGGTACAAACCAATACTACCAACAGGAATGGAATATGAAGATAGATGGCTTTTTAAGAGATTAAGACAGGAGACTCAACACACCCGAGCCCGGGGGATAAATAGCACATATATGAATTTAAATTCGTGGATGTCAGCATAATGTTACATGGCATAATACATCCTTATACTGTGCAGGACTTATTTTTCTTATGTTTACTCTCCTTTATATAATTGGATTGTTAATTTTAGGATCATAAGCAAGGGGGCGAAATGAATTTTGGCGGAGTTACCATAAAGGATATTGCTAAAGAGTTAGGGATCTCACCGTCAGCGGTTTCCAAGGCGCTTAAAGACAGTCATGAAATTGGCGAAAAAACTAAGGCGCTTGTACTGGAGTGTGCTAAAAGGCTTAACTATCAGCCCAATCTTAACGCCCAAAGCCTTAAACGGGGCAACAGCAAATCTATCGGCATTGTGGTTTCAACTATTGAGAACCAGTTTTTTTCGCAGGTGATCAATGGCATCGAATCAGTAGCGCACAGTAAGGGATATAATGTGTTCATTACTCAAACCCATGAATCGTATGAGCTTGAAATGCAAAATGTACGTCACCTGACTTTTCGCTCCATTGATGGTTTGCTGATCTCCCTCTCAACCGAAACCCAAAATATTGATCACCTGAAAAACCTGCATGAAAAAGGTTTGCCTATTGTTTTCTTTGATAGGGTAAGCGATGAAATTGATACACATAAAGTAGTAGCCGATAATTTTGCCGGGGCATATAAAGCCACAATACAATTGCTTGAAGCAGGATACCGCAAAATAGCTCATATTACCAGTTCGGTAAACGTATCCATTACCGCCGAACGCTTGAGGGGATACAAAGATGCACTTGAACAACATGGTATAATACCTGATGAAAAACTGATCAAGTACTGCCAACATGGTGGTAAAGACCTTGCCGAGATCGAAAACGCGCTAAGTGAATTGTTTTCTGAAAGTAAACCCGATGCCATCTTTACAGCCTCCGACAGGATCACGACTACTACCTTGTCCCTTCTTCATAAATTAGGCTTCCGGATCCCTGCTGATATCGCTTTGCTCGGCTTCACCAATACCCAACTGGCCGAAGTTTTAAACCCGCCGCTAAGTGCTGTTTATCAGCCCGGTTTTGAAATGGGAAAAAAGGCAACCGAAATGCTGATCAGCATTATCGAGAGCAAGCGGCCTGTTACAGAGTTTGAAACTACCGTATTGCCTACCCGGGTTTTTATCCGCAGTTCCTCTCAACCGGTAAAAGCTTAATATTAAATACCTGATTGGTAATAAATGTATGCTTAACATTTGTTGTTTTTGTGGAAACTTTTACAGATTTTTAGCGCATTATAAACTACGCTAAAACCTTTCAGCTCTATGAAAAAAATGTTCACTGCCTGTTTGCTGCTGCTTTTATTTTCCAGCGCGGCAATTGCACAAAATACCGGCAATAAAACTTTTACCAACCCGTTGCTGCCATCAGGCGCCGATCCCTGGGTGATCTGTAAAAACGGGTTTTACTACTATACCAATTCAACAGGGGGCAATATTGTTATCTGGAAAACAAAAGATATTACCAAGCTGAGCACTGCACCTAAGAAAGCTGTTTGGGCGCCGCCGCCTGGCACGGCTTATTCCAAAGACCTATGGGCGCCCGAACTCCATTTTATAAAGGGCAAATGGTATGTATATTTTGCCGCGGATAATGGCGATAACAATAACCATCGCATATATGTACTGGAAAATAGCTCGGCCGACCCAATGGAAGGTACCTGGGAGTTTAAAGGAAAAATAGCAGATAGCACTGATAAATGGGCTATTGACGCTTCGGTATTTGAAAATAATGGTAGTTGGTATATGATCTGGTCGGGCTGGCAAGGAAACCATAACGGTCAACAGAATATTTACATCGCTAAAATGAAAGACGCAATGACCATCAGCAGCGAACGCGTGAAAATATCGAGCCCGGCTTATCAATGGGAAACCAATGGTGATCTGCATGATGCCGGTAACCCGGCACATGTAAGCGTAAATGAAGGACCAGAAATTTTGAAACATAAAGATAAGTTATTCCTGATCTATTCGGCCAGTGGCTGCTGGACTGACTTTTATGCATTGGGCATGCTTACCGCTTCTAAAAATAGTGATCTGTTGAACCCTGCCTCATGGATCAAAACAGAGGAGCCGGTATTTAAGCAATCGCCGGAAAACAGCGTTTACGCGCCCGGTCATAACTCATTCTTTAAATCGCCTGATGGAAGGGAAGACTGGATCCTGTACCATGCCAATTCAAACCCTAACGAAGGCTGCGGTAATAAACGTTCGCCCCGCGCGCAAAAATTTACCTGGAATAAAGATGGCTCGCCCAATTTTGGTGTGCCGCTTAAAGATGGGCAACCTTTGACTGTGCCATCAGGAACTAAGTAAACGGAGACTGCTTTAAGATACAATTAAAAAAATCGTCATTGCGAGGAACCATCAGGGAAGCCCTGAAAAAAGCCGTGATGACATGTGAAATATACTTTAGCGATGGTGCGCGGGGGCCGCGTTAGGGATTGCAGTGTAAAGCCCACAGCGAGCGTTAGGATTGTGGGCTGGAAAAGCGAGGACTTGTAACGGAAAGCCCGGGCCGCAGGCAACGCCCATGTTATAAAACTGATCGAAAAAATACACTTAATAATCAATAACTTACAATCACGTCGTTATAAGGAACGAAGCAATCCCCGATAGGCAGAGCCGCTCTCTATAGTTCGCGATTGCTTCGTACCTCCTATGACGTTCTTGTTATAAGCACACAATTTTCTTGACAAATATCAATTATCTTCTTATCAAATGTCAATGTACAGGTTATAGCATCGCGGTAGATTTGTATCAACAAAAGAACGATACAAAATGTCAAAAACAATTTTTATAACCGGAACAAGCACAGGATTTGGTAAATTAACCACTATAACCCTTGCAAATGCAGGCCATACCGTAATAGCAGGTATGCGCGGAATAAATGGCAAAAATGAAACTGTAGCCAAAGAGCTTTCAGCCTTGCCAAATGTTGAAGTAGTTGAGGTAGATATTACTGATGATAATTCAGTTAAAGCTGCTTTTGAATATACATTAACAAAATACGGCCATATTGATGTGTTGGTGAACAATGCCGCAGTTTCAGGCTTTGGCGTACTGGAGGCTTACTCGCTCGATCAGATCAGGCAGATGTTTGAAGTGAATTTTTATGGAACCCTGCGCACCATCTTTGCGGTTTTGCCGGGGATGCGTAAAGCTAAAAATGGCCTTATCATCAACATTACATCGGGTGCAAGTGGTCATACCCTGCCGTTCATGATTCCTTATCTTGCATCAAAATTTGGGGTAGAAAGTATTACCGAAGGTTTAAAGGATGAGCTTGCACAGTTCAACATCGAGAGCGTTAGTATCCAGCCGGGCGTATATCCAACCGAAATGAATAATGGCAGCAAAACAGGCATCCATGCCGATAAACCAGAAGTTGTGGCCGAATACGGCGGGACCTCAGCACAGCAATTTAACGCTATGGGCACCGCGCTTTTCAGCAAAATGGCCGAGTTTAACATGGACCCGCAAACTATTGCCGATGGTATATTGAGGCTGGTTGAAATGGAAAAGGGTACCCGCCCGCTGCGTTATCCGCTTGATGCAGTAGCGCAGGGTACCGACCAGGAATTTATTGATGCCCGCGCCGCTATCAAAACAAAATGGTTAAGCAAATACACCGCATAACCTAATTATAAAAATATGACCCGAACAAAAGCAAATATCCCCGGATAAAGGAGATATTTGCTTTTATATGTTTGAGCAATTTAAAGAGTACATTGGCCAGAAAGCAACACTCACCGAAGCCGACTATGCTAAAATTGAAGCAGTTTGTATTTTTAAAAAACTCCGTAAAAAGCAGTATTTATTGCAGGAAGGCGATGTTTGGAAGTATAACGCTTTTATAATCAAAGGCTTGGTTCGATTTTACAGCGTTGATGAAAATGGCCGCGAAAACATAGTAAGCTTTGCCAAAGAAAACTGGTGGACCGGCGACCGTGCCAGCCTGCTTACCGGCGAGCCTTCTAAAAATAATATTGATGCCATTGAGGATACAGAACTGATACTGGTTACCAAAACAAACTTCGACAGGCTTTGCCATGATATACCGGCTTTTAACGATATGGTTAATGCCATTCTGAACAAAAGTTTCATTACCAGTCAAAACCGCATTCACTCGGCCATTGCCTTTACTGCCGAGCAAAAATATCTTGATTTTGTGCAGAAATATCCCGATCTCTCGCTAAGGGTGCCACAGGCGATGATTGCATCTTACTTAGGCATTACCCCCGAAACCTTAAGCCGTGTACGAAAAGAAACTGTAAAGAAACATTAACCCTGAAACTTCATCAGTTCAATGTTTTTCTTCTTCATGGCTTGCAATACCGTTTTACCGTATTCTGTAAAATATTGGTGTTGTTGTAACAGGCTTAAATTAAGGGTATGCCATTCTTTGTCGCTATATTGCTTATCCAGATGTACTTCCCATTCCTGTTTTAAATCATGGGCAAAATCCAGGTAGTTTACAGATGCCAGGTGGTGCATATCGGCATCGCAAATAATTTGCTGGATAAGATTTTGGGGCGATTGCGGTACTTTTGTAGCTTCAATACAATCCCATACCTGTTGTATAAAATCATTATTGTAATGGTGCTGCATTAAAAAAGTACCGGCAATAACCATGCTGGTATCTTCATGTCCCTTGTAATGGTAAAGGTAGCCGGTGTCATGAAACCAGGCGGCCACTGTTAAGATAGTTAATTCCTGTCTTTTTAATTTATTGTGCCCGGCAATTTCAATGGCGGCGTTTATCACCCTTTGTGTATGTTCCAAATTATGAAAATACATAGTTGCCGGAAGGTTTTCTTCCATTAAGGAGGTAACGTAGGCAGCGGTCCTTTTAACAATACTTATGGCAGACATGTGAGTGATGCGATACTACCCTCACATTCTGTAGAAATTCTGGATAAATGATAGCCTGCATGCCTCTCAACAAAAAGATGACACTTTTATCTTATTTGTGTAAACATGGATTTTGCGTTTTTAAGCAGGATTTTAAACCTGTATTTTAGGTGCATAAATGTTGATAGATGAAAAATACACTTCAAATAGCACAACTTTATTTGCGCTTTGCTTTAGCGATTGGTTTTTTGCTGCCCGTGGCAGATCGCTTGGGTTTCATGGGGCCGGCAGGGCAAAATTCAGTAAGCTGGGGTAGTTGGGATAATTTTGTGGTTTATACCAATACGTTGATGCCATATTTGAGCCGGTGGATGGCAGGTGTCATGGGTTTTTTAGCAACAGTGGCCGAGGTTTCAATAGCCATCATGTTTATTGTAGGTTTTAAGACTCGTACGGCGGCTTATGCAAGTTTTGCCCTTACGCTTACTTTTGCCCTTTGCATGACCATATTTTCAGGAATCAAGGCTCCTTTTAACTATTCGGTTTGGGCCGATAGCGCGGGTAGTTTATTACTGGCAAGTATAGCTACTTATCGCTGGAGCATTGATTTTATATATGATGAAGCTTAGTGTTTGTTAAGGTCTTTTAGTTTCATTTACCTTTGAAGGTATCAAAATAACCGCTTATCAAACCTGGGCTTATTTCATCGCTAAGCAGGCCTATATAATTGTCGGGCCGTATTAACAGGTATAAACCTGATTGTACCCCTAATTTTTGCCAGCTTTCATTAAGGGGTAAATTAACTACTTTGATATAATTTATTAAGTGATCAGGAATTAGGCCGTCGTACCCAATGCTGCCAATACATAACAGGTGAAATTTGGGTTCCAGGAGCAAATGATAGATGCTTTGTAGTTTGCCTTCGTTAGTGGTCATAACGTAGGGGCACCTGTCGCCGGCACTAAATTTTAGCTTCTGTTTAATAAACTGCAGGGAAAGCGGGCTTTTTCTGTACGAATACCAAATTTGGGACAAGATCCTGAAAATGCGTTTTGAGATGCATTGGGTTGACAGTACGAGGCGTAAAATATTGGGCATAACGTAGGTGCGTAATTGATATAAGAACCAGTTACAGCTTGTCATGAATGCAAATATTTTATCGGTAAATTTCATGAGCCATTGGGCAAAAGGGTACCGTTCGTCATGATAGGTATTAATAAGTTTATCATCAGCAACGCCCTGCAGCACCAGGGCCAGTTTCCAGGCCAGGTTATGTGCATCCTGCAAGCCGGTATTCATGCCCTGTCCACCTGCGGGACTATGAATATGTGCGGCATCGCCCAATAAAAAACATCGGTTTATCCTGAAACTGTTAACACAGCGGTGATGTAGTTTATAAACTGAAAACCAGTTTAATTTTTCTATGTTCAGCGACAGCTTAATGTTGGCCGTGATCACATCTTTAAGATCATCAAAAATAACATTTTCTTTGCCTGCAAAACCTTCGGGGAGGGTACCTAAAATGCGGTAATTACCGTTGCCATACATGGGGAAAAAGGCGCAGAAATTAACATGCGACAGTGATGCAATGAGCTTGTTTGCTGGTTGCAGCCAGCTAAGCTTTACATCGGCCACAAAAAATTTATTTTGGTAGGTGCCTCCTTCAAAACTTAATCCCAGTTGCTGCCTTACCGGGCTCGATGAACCGTCGCAAGCCAGCAAGTAGGAGGCTTGAATACTTATTTTCCTGAACGGATCACTTTTATCGTAAAGACTGGCCACAACGTGATCATCATGCTGTTCAAAACTAACCAAACTGGTTCGCCACAAAACGTCACGGCCTGTAGCTTTTAATTGCTCGTAAAGCAGTTCCTCGTTTTTAAACTGTTCAAATGCCTGCAGGTTGGGGAAATCAGTGAGTCCGTTGCCTGCGTTGGCTGTTTCAAGTACTGCTTTTTCCCGGCCATTCATGTAAATTGCAAATTTGCCAATCACCTGTCCCTGTTCAAAAACAGTATCAGCCAAGCCCATTTGCTGGTAAATTTCCATGCTGCGTGCCGTAACCAGCATAGCCCGCGACTCATGGGTAGGTGCCGGCTTGGTATCGATAATAATAAACTCAACGTTAAAGCGGGCCAGCTGGCAGGCGGCCATTAAACCGGTTGGCCCGGCACCGATAATAATTACTTGTGTACGCACGATGTATTACCGGGCTTAAAATATGAAATTAATTGGCAAAGCTCGGCCATTGTTGCGCTATCGCCAGTAATTATTAGCTGCAGCTATTGTAGCAAATTCGGTTGCCACTGTTTGCCCTACGGCAATGAGCATCGCTGCGTCTTCGGCGTAAACACCTCTTAGCTCACCACGAATTTCGGCATCGGGCTGAGTTACTTTGATGATGAGCCTTGCCATTTTAATAGCAAGTTCACGGCCTTCCTGTGGAGTTGCTGTGATTAAGGAGTTGCCCGGGATTAATTGTACTTCTTCTGACATGATGATAAATTTAATTAATTGGTTATTAGGTTGATTAAATAAGATTGTGAATAGCTTATTAAAAAACAGGTTGCAATACAGTGCCCCTTTTCTTAAAATCAGAAAAGCTGATCCCGGTAGCATTTTTAAAGAATTTACTGAAATGGGCCATGTCGCAAAAACCCAGGTCATACGCTATTTTTTTCATGCAGTTGTCGGGGTGTATAGCTTGTTTTTTAGCTTCGGCTGCAACTCTTTGCCTGATGTGATGGCCGGCCGATTGTCCGGTCAATTTTTTTACCACTTCGTTAAGGTAATTGGGGGTTACAGATAATCTGTCGGCGTAATCGGCCACCATTTTATACTCCCTGAAGTTTTTATCGAGCAAGCTTATGAAGTTTTGTAATATGGAGGTATTGCGCGACTGTTTCGGCGCTTGTTCCATCGATTCCAACTGGCGTGAAAGATAGATGAGGAAGATCTTAAAATATCGTTTTAATATTTCGGCACGGTAAAGATTGTGCCGGCTATATTCTTTCATCATTATTTCGGTAATATCATTCATATCATCGGCCAGTTCGCTGTTAATGGTAACGATTGGTGTTTGATTAAATATTTGATGGATAGGGCTGTATATAAGGTCGCGGCCATAATCATCTACATCCAAAAACGAATCGGTGAACGATATTACGTAACCGTGCAGGCCATTGCTAAATTTAAGATCATGCAACTGGCCGGGTTTTATCAGCAGCAACTGATTGGTGTTAACCGCCTCCTTTTGCAAATTGAGCCTGTAATAGCCGTTGCCTGAAACTATCCATATTAGCATGAAATAATTGTTGGGAAGATCGACGCCGTTTTCTTTGATCCATTCGATAGTATGGATTTTGAAAGGGAGGCAATAAGATGCTTTCTCAAAATGTAGCGGTGCAAAATCGTTAAATTGTTTCATGGCTGCGAAGTTTAAAGCTTGTAAGGCATGTGCCTTCTCTCTATTTTCGTGCCGATGTTTTTATTTTATTGATAATCAGTTATTTGTATTTTGTTTTGAATGATGGAGCTTAACGAAATATCATCATATTGTTACTTGAGGAACGAAATATCGCATCTTTTTTATGTCTCTAAACACATATTCCCCGGCCATCACTTGTCAACAGAACGGGTTGTTAAATGGTATCAGGAAAAATAATTTTACCGTTTATACCGACATGAACGCGGCTTAAGGTTGGAGTATAATATATAATATCGCGGGGTATTAATTATATAAATTAATATTGGTTTTATTGCAGGCAGGTAAATGCGATATGTAATTTATACATCAAAATCCATGTTTAATACATCGGCCGGTTTTATGAAGTATATTATTTTTATAAGTTGAATTTGAGTACAGGTTTATGTGTGTGGAGTTATGTGTAGCGAACAAGAACCTGTTAGTTTTAGGCTGACCATAAAAATAATATCAAGTGAATATCAATAAAAACTTATCGCGGTTTTATTGCAAGCTGACACTAACGGGCATTTTGCTTTTGATATCCACAAACTCGCCGGCGCAGCGTCACGATCATATCTTCCAGGCTGTTTTGTGGGCAAAAAATAGTGCGTTTGTTATGAAATGGGATCTTATAATTGTCGGCATTGTGGCGTTGCTTTTCGTTTTTGGGGGGGCTTATGTTGGTTATTGGCAAAAGCAAATAAACAGTAAACGGTTGCAGCTAAAGGAGAAGGAGATCAGTGAGCAAAGTCAAATGCTGCAGCTTTTAACTGCGGATAAAAACCGCTTGCTTGATGAAAAGGACTGGTTACTGAAAGAGGTGCATCACCGGGTAAAAAATAACCTGCAAATAGTGATGAGCCTGCTTAACACCCAATCGGCATTTTTAAAAAATAACGCGGCACTTGCTGCCATCCGTGAAAGCCAGAACCGTGTACAGGCTATAGCGCTTATCCATCAAAAATTATACAGCAGCTCAAACGTAGCCTTTATTGATATTGCTGTTTACATCAACGAACTGGTTAATTATCTTGCCGATTGTTACGACGCTCATGAACGGGGAATCAGGTTTGAACAGCAAATTGAACGTGTTAAAATAGACGTTGCCCAGGCCGTACCTGTCGGCCTTATGCTCAATGAAGCTATTACCAATGCTATTAAGTATGCTTTTCCGCACAAGCGTGGCTTTATAAACATCTCGCTTGGAACACTTGATGATAATAATATCATGTTGAGGATTGCCGATAATGGTATCGGCCTGCCGCAGGGTTTTGATATTAAAGACGCTTCGTCATTAGGTATGGAAATGATGAAGGCCCTGAGCAAACAACTTGGCGGGAATTTTAAAATGGAAAATAACGAAGGCGTTGCAATAACCCTGGTTTTCCGGGCCGAAAGGAATTTCGGGAACATCGAAAATGAATACTATCCTATATAGTATTAACGCTCCATTTATCATAGGCATATGTAATTTGTACTACTGAAACCATAATTAGTACATTGATTTCGGGTATCTCCGGCCCGAACTTTACATTGTTAAATAACAGTTAATAATTAAGCATTAATTAATTGTGCGATAAATGTGTAAAGCCCTCATGCTATGAAAAAGTTTATTTGTTTGGCAGTTGCCTTCTTTACAAGTGTGTTGATGTTTATAGCAGCAGGTTTATTTATTAAGCTTAACACATTTTTGATGGAACCGCTAGTGCCCGCCAGGTTTTTCATAATCGTGCTTTATAGTATATGTTCATTGAAATTTGCTTTGCTGGTTATTATGCTTATGCCGGACAAACCGGTGCTTAAGCAAATAAGCATTGGTTTTATATCGGCCGATATGTTTTTACTGCTATCGGGCAGCGTTACCGATTTGGCAATAAGTGTACCTGTGCCGCTTATTGCAATACAAGCATTACTCCTGCTTTTTTACATGGCTTTGCAAGGTCGTTTATGGCTTTATAAAGCCAACGCAAACACTATTGAAAATGAATTGATGACATCACCTATTTAATGAATGACAATATGCATCACTATGATGAACAATTGATAAACCTCATTATCGATCTGCAGGAGCGGGGCTTTAATCACGATTTTGTAATTGAGAATGAATATATCAGGTGCTTACAATACAACGAACTGATCTTGCCCGATGATTTTGAGATCCTGGAAACTTATCACTGCCAATCATCGGGAAAGAATAATGATTGCAGTTTGGTGTATGCCATCCGGTTAATTAACCACGACATAAAGGGCATATTGATGAGCGATTACAGGGCATATATTAAAGGGATGTCATTAAGCTTATGGTCAAAATTTAATAATGTAATCAGGTTAAATCTATCAGTAGTAAAATAAAATTTAAGAAAAACATATCCAAATGAACAGGGAAATTAGAAATATGGAAAGCCGGGCGGGGCTAATGCCTGAACACACCATAGGAGCAGCATACATAGGTAATTGGAAAATTCAGCTCAGCTCAAATAAGGTATCTTTTTGCCCGCGGATGCGCAAGATGCTTGAGCTATCAAAGGGATATGATGAAAATATCGAAACACTTTTTGGGCTGGTTAAACCCGGGCAGTTGAGCGGACTTATCCATGAGTTTAAGGTTGCCTCCTTTAATGGTACCAAATTTGAAAAGCAGGTGCAAATTGTAACCCCATCCGGTACCGAAAAATGGGTCCGGCTTACAGGTGTTTTATACTCACGCAGGTGGGGTACTGCCGAACAAATGATTGGTACCATTGAAGATGTTACTCAGAAAGTTAACGAGGAATGCCTGAGCATGGCTATTGTAAATCATGAACTGCGTGCGCCGTTAACTATTATAAAGCTCAATACCCAGTTTTTAATTAACCATCTTGCACTCAGCATCAATAAACAACCGGTGAGGTTGCTGAACATGGTTGATCAGCACATTAACGGGATGACCAAACTGATTGATGAATATTTATCACCATCAACCGGCGAGGACAGATCAACACAGCTCAATTATAGCCTGTTTGATATTAACGACCTGGTTGATACAGTGCTTGGTGAAATGAGGATCCTTTATCCCGGACATCGCTTTTGTAAATATCCCACTGCCGATAGCATTTTGGTTAGGGGAGATAAATACAAGATTATCCAGGTGCTGATCAATTATTTAACCAACGCTGCCAAATTTTCGCCACCATGCTCACACATTAACATTAATATAGACTGTAACGAAAATGATGTTGAAGTATCGGTGCATGACGAGGGCGTAGGGATTAATGAGGAAAACAGCCAGGCGCTGTTCCAGAAGTTTTACCAGTGCAATCAAAAATCGATAAGGCAAAAAAACAGCAAAGGCCTGGGTTTGTATATTGTGAAAAGCATTATCCAAAAACATGGCGGTACAGTGAAGGCCGAAAACGGAAAGGATGGAGGTGCTGTATTTTCTTTTAGCTTGCCGCTTAACCAGCAAAATAAATTTAACGTCACCAGCCCGGAAGCAATAAAACTAATGGCATAAACTGTCAGGTTTAAGTAAACGAAACAATAAAAGATATTTATATCTTTTATTGTTGATTTAAATAATTACTTTTGCTTTATAAAGCAATGGGAATATTTTCAAAAACATGTGAGTATGCGGTAAGGGCGGTATTTTTTATAGCCCAGCGCACCGCCGACGGCAGTAGGGTAGGCATAAAGGAAATAGCCGTAAACATTGATTCGCCCGAGCATTTCCTGGCTAAAATACTTCAGGATTTAAGTAGAAGAGGTATTATTCAATCGGTAAAAGGGCCCAATGGCGGTTTTTATCTTGATGCACAAAGCCTGGCCCGCCCGCTATCAGATGTAATAGAAGCGGTTGATGGCGGTGGCATATTCAGGGATTGTGGTTTAGGGTTAAAAGAGTGTTCGTCAAAAAATCCATGTCCCTTGCATCATGATTTTTTAGATGTAAGGAACCGTTTACAAAACATGCTTGAATCTATCACTATAGGCCAGTTCAACGAAGACCTGAACCTGGGAATTGTAGTACTGAAAAAATAAATCGCCCACCCGAAAAGTTAGGCGCGGTCAAAGCATTCCAATTTTAATGAATTAAATAAAAGAGGATGTTGAAGTAGTTAATTAAAGGATAAAAAGGTATTAATATATTATATAAAAACCAAATTAATACCTCAAAGAAATCCGATGGACTTTGAGGTGATATGAAAAGTAGAAGACTTACGAAATTTCAAAAACTTCATAAGTCTGGCTCTGCAACTTGTCGCGAATAGCCGGTTGAAATACACTAAATGGTCTTTTTACGCGCGATTCTTAGACCGGTTAGCACTGGCAAGGTGGTTCGGCTCAATGGAATAATAATTGTGATGGTTACTGCTAAATAGCGTGTATTTCAACAAAATAAACAACTAATGAACGATATACAAGACATAACGTCAATCAAGCTACTGGTTGATGAATTTTATACCAGGGTGCGGCTCGACGGATTATTGGGACCCGTTTTTGCCGAAGTTATAAAAAACGACTGGCAGCCGCACCTTGATAAAATGTACGCTTTCTGGAATGCTGCATTGTTTGGCGTTGCTGGTTTCAGAGGCAATCCCTTTGCCAAACATGCACCGTTGCCTATAAATGACGAGCATTTTAACCGTTGGCTGGAGCTGTTTACCCAAACGGTTGATACGCACTTTGCCGGGCCCATGGCTGATGATGCCAAGAACAGGGCGGGCTTGATGGCGGTAATGTTTCAGAGCAAACTCGCTAATATGAAGGGTGGGACCGGCAGGACTATTGTGTAATCCCCGTAGCCGCGTAATTAATTATAAATATATACTGTTAAAATGATGATTACTAAAGAACAAAAAGAGCTGGTTAAAGCCACAGTGCCTGTATTGAAAGAGCATGGAGTATTATTAACAACTCATTTTTACAACCGGATGTTTACTCATAACCCCGAACTTAAAAATGTGTTTAACATGGGCAATCAGCAAAACAGCAAACAACAAACCGCTCTTGCCATGGCTGTACTGGCTTATGCCGAGCATATAGAAAATCCGGGCGTGTTAATGCCCGTGCTTGATGGCATTGGTCAAAAACATACAAGTCTTGATATCAGGCCCGAGCATTATGCTATTGTTGGCGGTCATCTGATTGCCTCAATCAGCGAAGTATTAGGCGATGCCGCTACACCCGAACTGCTGGAAGCCTGGACCGTCGCTTACAATCAGCTGGCCGCTATTATGACTGGCCATGAGCAAAACCTTTATAGTAAACAAGTGGCAAAAAAAGGTGGCTGGACAGGCTGGCGACCCTTTGTGGTAAAACAGAAAGTAAAAGAATCGGCAGAGATCATTTCCTTTTACCTTTATCCCGCGAACGGTGGTGCGGTACCGGATTTTACACCCGGGCAGTTTTTAAGCGTTCGTTTGTTTTTGCCTGAGCTTAACCTTTTGCAGCCCCGTCAGTACAGCATCTCAAGTGCACCTAATGGTGAGTATTACCGGATTTCGGTTAAACGCGAAGCTGGAACTGAATTGCTTGCCGATGGTATGATCAGCAACCGCCTGCATAATTTTGTTAATGAAGGTGATATCATCGAGGTATCTGCACCGGTAGGTGGCTTTGTACTAAATGGTGATGGTGACCACCCAATAGTTTTCATTAGCGGCGGCGTTGGCCAAACCCCATTAATGAGCATGATGGAAAGCTTGATTAAAAGCGGCAGTAAGCGACCAAAAACATGGGTTCACGGTTGCCGCGATAAAAATGTGCATGCCTTTAAAGAAGTTATTGAACACTGGGAAGGTAAAAACGAAGAGGTTAAAAAGCACATTTTTTATAACCAGATTGAAGAAGGGGTGACTGATGATTTATATGAAGGTTGGGTTGACCTGAACCAACTGGGTGATGAGATCTTTGAGCCCAATACCGAATATTACATTTGTGGACCGGCCGGGTTTATCGAATTGCATTACCGCGAACTGGTTGAAAAAGGTATCGATAAACAACTGATCCATTTTGAAGAGTTCGGCCCGCAAACTTTGCAGTTGAACTAAAAGTAATTGTTAATTGGTGCTGAAGCAGGTTATTTTATCAAAAACTACTTCAGCACCAATTAAACTATCCAATATAATTATCCATTCTTTAGCGTTACTATGCCTTCATTTGGCTGAGCCTGGTATAGTACATAAGTACCTTGTTCATCTTTCGCTGTACTAATCTTTTTGCTTTTTGAACCCTGGGTCACTGTTGCATTTGTCCAGCTTGGTGATACGTAGGTTTTGAGCGTTAATGGCAGATAATACATTCTACTATCAAGGCTATGGCTTACTTTTACCTGTATTATGTTTCCTGTAGTTGAAGCCACAGCTTTGCCGTGCTCACGTTCGCGCATGTAGCGGGTTACATCGCCAAAAGTTGCTACCCATAGTTTATCGTTTTTGCTTTTGATGTATTGGAAATATTCATCGAGCAGGGTGCTTGGCAAGGCTTCGTAACCCATACTGTCAACCCCATGGAAAACAAGTACCAGCCAGGTATTGGTATGATTAAGCGTAGTATCAACCCAAAGTTTCATCATAGGTAGCGGTGTTTTTGTAGTTGCGCCGCGCTGCCATTGAATATAATCTTTATCTGTTGAGCCGGGTGTTTGTTTGCTGGCGCGATCAATTTCCTTTAACCATGGTTCGGGCATGCGATTGCGCAGGGCTGGATAAATTTTGAGTGCGTAGCCCATCACACGGTCGTTTTCAAAACCGTACGGGCACTCGGCCGAAAAGGTATGTTTAGGGCCAAGCTGGGCCAGGATGTCGGCCTTACTTTTTTCCAGTTCCCAAAGCAGATTTGGTTCATCCAAACCTGGCATGCTGGGGTGGGTGATGGAATGACTGGCAAACTCGTAACCTTTGGCGGCATCTTTTCTGAAATCATCCCAGGTTGAACCTATGGATTGTTTAAACTCATCATTGGGTTCGTAACCCGGTTTCAATTCGCCATTGCGGGCTTTAGCATAGATGTCATCCAGCACTTTAAAAGCTTTTTCTTTTTTGCCGCTGTCATACAAACTCCCGGCTTGCGTATGTGATGCGATAGTACCCATATAACCTAAATATCCGGCAGCAGAGCACCGCTCAAAAAAGTTTTGGTTGTTGGTTGGTATGGTTGCCGATTCTTTAATGATCTCCTTTACCGGGCGGCCAATAAATTTTCCATGGTATTTTGAGCCGGGAATGGATCCGGTAATGATGAAAAATGTTGCTGGCATTTTAAGGCGTTCCATTACGGGTAGGGCTTTCCTGAACTGGTTCATGGAGCCGTCATCATAAGTAAGGGAAACAGCCCCGGTTTTGCCGTATTGCCATTTGGTTATTTCGGTTGTGCCCGGTTTGGTTTGGGCGTTGCTTTGCAAGCCTTGCAAGGCAATAAATGCTGTGAGCAGCAGGGTTTTAATTGGTTTATGATTGGTGGTAAGCATAACTAAAATTAACTTTTTAAATTAATTTACAAAGTAATATTGCTGTTTCAATTGGCTGGATATGAGGTGCCATTTTAAATTATATGCTATAATAAAAAAGAGGTTGTACCATGAACCAATTGACCGCCCTTGGTGTTATGCTATCGATAAATTGAAATTTGCCCGTTAATATTTATACAAAAGGGGGGTAACACTTTTTTGTATAAAAAACGATTAATTGTCTGATTGTTAAACATATATGTAAGTGTTTACCCTGGATTCTGTTAACCCTGTTAACCCCCTTTGTTAGCAAATACAAGCCAAACTATATATCGCTTATTAACTGAACAAGTAAAAAAATGAGGCTGATTCTGATTGGTGATACACCCTCATAATGTATTCTAAGTAAGAGGATAGAATTGCGATTAATAACAAAAAAACAGCCCGAAGTTAAAAACTCCGGGCTGTGGGCGTGATAAAGCAGTAGGTATTAAGCTTTTTTAAAAATGCTTGATATATAGCCAATTTCGGCACGTTCAGGTGCCCGGTCGATATAGATCTGACGGTCTTGAGGTGCCCAGGTTCCCAATCCATCAACATAGCGGTTGAACATGCAAAATGCAGCAGCGATCAATACCGTATCGTGGATCTCCTTATCATCGGCACCTTCCGCGCGGGCCGCTTCAATTTGTTCAGTAGTTACATGTTTACCTCCTTTTTGTACGCTGCCTGCAATGGCCAATAGTGCTTTCATTTTCGGTGAAAGATCAGCTGTAGAAAAATTAGCTTTGATGGCATCTATCTCGTCAATAGTGCAGCCGATGTAATGCCCGGCTACTGCGCCGTGCACATTCTGGCAAAAGAAACAATCGTTGAGGTAGGATACATAGGTTGCTATCAGTTCCCGTTCTCCGCGCGATAGGGAATTGTTGTCATCGCGAAGCAGTTGTTCGGCAAGGGCATTTAACGGGGCCTCTGTTTCCGGACTATAAAACATCAGGCCGCGGATGCCGGGCAGGTCGTTATTTAATTCTATATGTGCCATATCTGTCTGGTTAAAAATTAATGCTGCGGTTGTGGTAATACATAGCCTTTAGCCATACGTTTGCCCATTTCGGCATAAGCTTCCGGATCGGTAGGGGTGAGACTGGCGAGGCCGTCAACATAGCGGTTAAACATGCTGAAGGCGGCGGCTATTAACACTGCATCGTGGATCTCGCGGTCGGTAGCTCCTTCTGCACGTGCTGCGTCAACGTCTTCCTGTTTTACTTCTTTTCCTAAGATCTGCACTTTGCCTGCAATATTCAGTAAAGCTTTTAGCTTGGCGCTGATGGGGGCTTCGGTCATCTCGCGTAAAACCTCGTCCACAATTAGTGCATCATCCTCGTATAGACAACGGGCAGCGGCTGCATGACTGCTGTAACAAAATGTGCAGTTGTTACGATATGATACATAAGTGGCTATCAACTCACGGTCGGCCGCACTAAAGGTTGATTCTCCGCGTAATAATACTTCAGCCAGTTCATACAAATACTGACCGGTTTCGGGCCTGAACATTACCAGCGAACGGATGCCCGGAACGCCTTCGGGTACATTGATGTGTGCCATATTTTTAATTAGTGAATTAGTGAGTTATTGAATTAGTGATTTTTTTAATTTTCTAAGCTTTCGGCTTTAAGCCTTCAGCTTTTTGCTTTTTCCTCGCCTTCGGCTTTCTCCTGTACAAATAATACTACCAGCAAGCCTATTATAAATACCAGTGAAAAGATGAATAGCGAGTTACCGTAGCCTCCCAGGGTTGATACCAGCACGCCTACAAATAAAACCGCGGTAGCTGTAAAAATACGCCCGATGTTGAAGCAAAAGCCTGTTGCAGTTGCTTTGATGCCGGTTGAAAATAATTGGGGGATATAGGCTGATAATACGCCCTGGCTCGCCCCAAAGAATAAAGCCAGTATTATTATCTCGATATAAACTGCCGTACTGAATGTAGTATTAGTTTTAAACAGGACGAATGACATACCTGCGCAAACCGCAAAACAGATCACCATGGAGCGCCTTATAGATAGTAAATTAACAAGCCATCCTGAAAAGAAACCACCGGTTAACCCACCCATGCCCATACACATCATGCTCAGGCCGCGTTCTTTTGCGGCATCATGGTCGGTAATCAGGCTTTGCACCCAGGTAGGTAGCCACGAAAATATGGCCCATAAACCTATCAGCATTGTACCGAAGGTTAAGGAGCCAACAATAAGCTCGCGGCGATGGCTTTTAGAGAGGAGCTTGTTCAAGGGATTTTCGCGGTTGGCGATATCGTTACGGTAGTTGAGCCAGTTTTCAGATTCATTCAAAACCAGAGCGCCTATCAATGCCAATGCAAGAGGGATTACCCCGACTAAAAAGCCCGACCGCCATGACGATACAATAAAGTTGATTAGCCCTGCAGAGAAAATACCTACCGGGAAAGCTATGGAAAGAATGCCTATGATCACTGCTTTGCTTTTGGCCGGCCAGACTTCGCTCACCAGCGTTATGGATGTTACCAAAACGCCGCCTACGCCAAAACCGCTGAAAAAGCGGCAACACAGCACGCCCCACCAGGTTGGCATTAACCCGGTTAAAATGGTAAATACGCCATAGCTGCCAATGGCGAGCAGCAAGGCTTTTTTCCGACCCATTTTATCGCTGATTACCCCCCAGGTAAAACCACCAAAGGCCCAGCCGAATATAAAAATGGCATTGATATACCCGCTGATGGCGTTGATTTCATTGGCCGGAACGGCACCCTGTAGATCCTTTACCACAACAGGCAAGTAAACCGACATCAGCGTGGAAACCGAACCGCCCAGGGCAGTACTAAAAAAACAGATCACAAACAGCACCATCCTATAGGCGGCACTGAGGTTTGTTTGAGGTTTTGCAAGCTGCTGTTCTTCAATTGCTAAAGTGCTCATGTTATTCTATTTTAAAAGGTCATCAAATACTATTGAAACATAATAAATGGCGCCAATTGCCGGCGAACCATATGATTGGTAAATACGGTTGTTGAAGATATTGCTGCCACCAACTTTAATTGTTGATTTAAATTTTGGCAGTTTTTTGTTGAACTGCAGATCAACAACTGAATAAGCATCAACGCGACCGGGGCGGGTACCGTTAAATGTGCCATACCAGTCGTAAGCAGTTTGCCAGTGCCATGCCGCGTTAAAACCGAAATCATTGATTACGTTGCTGTTGCCAAATGTTGCATTGGTGCCCCATTTTGGTGTATTGAAAGCCGCAATATTGTTAGGATTAGCGTTGCGAAGGTTAAATACTGATAAAGTTGCGTTACCACCCAAAGCGTAACCGCCGTTAAGCAGGTATGTTAAACCGGCGCTTGCTCCCTGGGCCGATACTTTATCCGGTGCGTTGGTATACAACTGGAAGGCGTGAACCTTACCGTTAGGAATATCAGTTGCGGAGGCTGTGGTAATCTGGCCATCAGAACCAAGAATTGGATTGCTGGGTTGAATAACCACAGTATTCAGAATAAAGTTGGTGTAGCTGCTGTAATAGTAGTTTACGTCAATCAGTAATTTATCCATCATCAAGCCTTTATAGCCCACTTCAAATGCTTTTTGCTGCTCTGGTTTAATGTAGGCTACGCTTGCTTTTTGGAGCAGCCCCTTGTTTTGTTCGATAGCCTGTGGGAATGACGTACCGCTTTGTACCGCCTTGCCAAACGCAGCGCCAAAAGCGCTTACCGATGACGAGGTGAACGAGTTTTCATAAACGTTTAAGCCCTTGCTGTTATTAGGCGCACCGCCCAAAATAGTGATAGGGCCTACGTTAAGGTGGATAAACTGATCAACAGGGGTTGGGTTCCTGAAACCGGTTTGGTATGATGCCCTGAAGTTTGAGGTTTTATCAACCGTATAAACTGCCGAAAAACGAGGAGTGAAGCTGCCTTTAAAGTTTTCGTTTTTATCGTAACGGATAGAGGCTGTCAGTTTCAGATTATCATCAAACAGCTTTTTAGCAGCCTGTAAAAACGAACCGTACTCTTTAATGGTTACACGATTTACCTTGTCATCAAACAAACTGCCATTGGTAAACATCCTGTAATCGCGGAAACTGCCGCCTGCCAAAAGCTCAAACACTTTTATGGCGCTGGTAAAATCATACTGGCCTTCGGCATGGTAAAATTTACTGTTACTGAAAACACCCGCTCCGCTCAAGCCATAATTGTGGATAGATGCATTTTTGGCATTGTTAAATTCAGCAGTACCCGGTAAAAAACGGCCCTGATCAGCAAAAGTTCTTGCGGCAGAATTGCTATTTGGCGTAACACCACTTACCGAACCGTTAAACGCAGCCGCATAACGGGTAAACCAGGTATCATCGGCTTTATCAGGTGTTACAGTGTTTCCGTTCAGGTCTTTTACCCAGTCGCGGTTGATGAATTGGGCCAGGGAGCGGGTATTATATGAGTCGTGCGAATTTTCTTCAACCGAGTAGCCGCGGACGAAGAAGTTGCTGCCTTTTAACTCAATCCTGTGTGTTTGCAAAACAAAGTTATTCAGATCGAAACGGCTGCTGCCGGTATAGCTTGCAGTACCGCGGCCGTAGTTGTATTGGTAGATTGCCTCCAGGTTATTGCTGAAACGGTATTGTAATGCGCCGTTAAGTTTAAGGCTGTAAACGTTGTAGTTCATCAGGTCTTTTTCCTCATAACCTGTTCTGGAAACCAAGCCAATGCCGGGTAAGGTTTTTGTAACCTCATCTCCATAAATATTTAGCGCATCGCGCCCGGGGTTGTTAGGCCCACGTTGTGCTGCCGGTGTTGAAGCGCTTACGTCGGTATAGTTATCGGCATACCAGTCGCGCCCGGTCAGGTATGAGGCATTGATTTTAAACGCGAATTTATCGTTGAAAGCTTTGGCATAGCGGGCTGCAAAATCATACAAGCCCTGTGGTTTAACAACCGATTCGCCGAAGTGATTAAGGCCTGTTTTTACCTGCACGGTTAAGCCCTGGTATTTGAAAGGATCTTTGGTTTTAAGTGAAAGTAAGCCGTTAAAAGCCACCGGGCCATACAAAGCTGAAGCCGCACCTGGAATAACTTCCACGCTTTCGATATCAATATCCGAAGCGCCAAAAAGGTTACCAACTGAAAAGTTTAAGCCTGGTGTTTGATTGTCCACGCCGTCAACCAACTGCAAAAAGCGACTGTTACCCGTGCTGTTAAAGCCGCGGGTGTTGATCTGTTTATAGGTTAAACTGCTGGTAACCGCTTCAAGGCCTTTTAAGCTTTGCAAGCCATCATAAAAAGTAAACGAAGGGTTGTCCTTAATGGCTTTAAGGCTCATTTTTTCGATACTTACCGGCGATTGCAAAATGCTTTGGTTGATACGCGTTGCAGATGATACCACCTCGTTGAGCACAATTGCCTTTTGGGTTAGCTTTATGCTGATATCATTATTGGCAGAGGTTACCTGGCTTTCCTGCACTTCAAAGCCTACTGCCGATATAATGATAGTAAAGGGCAGCTTTAATTTATTGGCGTTTAACGTATAGCTACCTTTTGAGTCGGTAGTGGTGCCGGTGAGTTTCCCTTTTACGGAAATACTTGCGCCGGATACAGGTTTGCCTGTAGCTGCATCGGTAATGTTGCCCGTTATTTTAATTTCCTGTGCAAACAGGTTTATTGAGCTGAGCAGTAATATGATGAATAAAAGTTTTTTCATTGTGATTGGGTTTTACTTTAAATAGGGATTAGGATTATTTTTTCAAATGATCATAGCCTTGCGGCAGGCGGGTATAACCATGGTTAACAAGGCGTTCGGCCAGTACGTTGTAGTAACCGGCATCGGCTGGGAGGGCAGTGGCCAATCCGTCAACATAGCGGTTATAATAGCAAAATAGGGCAGCTATAAGCACGGTATCATGGATCTCAATGTCGGTAGCTCCGGCTGCTTTGGCACGGTCGATGGCTTCGGTAGTTACATTCCGGCCGTTTTGTGCGGTTAGTTTGGCAATTGTAAGCAGGGCTTTCATTTTCTCGGTAACCGGAGCGGTTTCGATGTTTTCCTTTACCTTTTGTGCTGTTTCGGCTTCGCCGGCAAGCAGATCGGCTGCGGCGGTGTGAGCGGTAGTGCAAAAGGTGCATTGGTTGTTGTGTGATACTATGGTGGCTATCAGCTCGCGATCAGCTTCGGATAGGGTGGATGGGCCGCGCAATAAAAATTGCGTAAGGTTACGGATAGGTTGTGCCGGTTCTTTGGCATACTCCAACAGGCCGGTAATGCCCGGCAAATGGCTTTCAAGGGTAATATAAGGCATAAATAATTTTTGAATGTTTGTAGGTTGGGGAAGGGGATGTACCTGTCTGGAGATTACTAATCTTATCGATATATAGCTATTTTCATAGCTCTTGAGCCACGAATAAACTATCGACAGAAATAAATAATAACACAACAGTATAGTGGCACAGCCGCTACCCTAAAAATGAATTAAAACAGGGAGAAGATTAACAAACAGCCTTTGGCGGTTGCTCCGGAATATCCTGGTGAGCAGGAATTAACTGTTGAACCGGGTGAACAACAATTTGTTGAGTATATTTTACAGGGCAGCCAAACTCAAAATGTACAAAAGTGAAATTGAGGTTATCCTGCATAATTATCTTACCAAAGGGTACATGCTCCTTTTGCGGTACAGGGTTCTCTTTTACATCCCTGGCGTTAATGATGTTCTTATCGGCCAGCCGGGTGGTTTCGTAGTTTGGGATGCACATCAAATAAATTGCGCGACTGGTTACGCGCATTTTTTGATAATTGTAGCTGTTGTTGCCAAACCGGATCTGCCCATGAATATTTTCGTAGTTTTTCCAGTCGGTTATGCCAGGCATGTTTACCGGGATTACTACCTCGGTAAGGTCTTTCACATTGTAAAAGCCTTTGGCAGTTTGTTCGGCAAAGTATTTATTGCTTTTGTAAACCATGAACTGATGCAATGCCAGTTGCCCGCCTATATTAAGCAGGTGAAAACCGAGCAGCATTAGAGCAATAAACTTCTTCAATTGGTTTACGAACAATGAGTTGCTTAAAATTGCTGTTTATAAACGTAGTATCCAAATTTATTTAGAATAATTACGCGTAATGTGTAGCTGGTTTTCTTATTCTTTACCGGTTGTGATTAAAAGTTTCAATAGCTCTCGTACTGGTTGAACTTTCGGCTTAAAGAATGTCTTGTTCACGACATGGCTTGTCCGGTTCACATAGTTAGTGATAGGGCACCGGGCGATATCAGGGTATCTTTGAGCATACAAAAAACAAAAATTAATAAATAAATAACACAATGGAAACTATTCAAGAATCAGGTATCAGTAAGATCAAGGTTATCAACGCTATCTCAGCTAATAAAATCGACAAAGTATTATATACCGGTAAAGTTCGTACAGTTGGCGGTCGTGACGGTGGTTCATCTGTTAGTACCGATGGCCAGTTGGATATCAAACATTCAACTCCCGGAACCCCTAAACCAGGCACAAACCCCGAGCAATTATTTGCAGCAGGCTGGTCAGCATGTTTTGAAGGCGCCATCGGTATTGCTGCCGCTAAAAAAAGGATTGCACTCCCTGCCGAATTGGCTATTGATGCAGAAGTGGATTTGGGTATCACTACCGGCGCTTATTTCCTTCAAGCCCGTTTAAATGTAAGTTTGCCAGGTTTGGATGTTGAAGTAGCCAAAGCATTGATTGAAGAAGCACACCAAACATGTCCTTATTCAAAATTGACTTACGGTAATATCAATGTTGAGATCAATTTAGTATAAACCCCTTCCGCCCCCTGAAGGGGGTACTTTAAAAGTCATAAAAAGGCCTGCTCCTGTTAAAGAGAGCAGGCCTTTTTATGTATGGAAAATCACAGATTTAAATCTCTATACTTTCGCCAATGGCTGGTAAAAACAATTTTATCCCTGCCTGTTCAAATTGTTTAAAAGCTTTGTCCTTATCTATTTTAATAAAGCCAAAAGTATCATAATGACCCCCCAAAACCTTATTGGCCTTAACAAGCTTTGCCGCTTCAATGGCATCTTCAACGCCCATCGTTAACATGTCCCCGATCGGGAAAACCGCGAAATCCAGATCAATCCATCTTGCCACCAGTTCCATATCTAAGGTGAGACCGGTATCGCCACTGTAATAGAGATTACCATCATCGGTCTTTAAAGCATAACCGCAGGCCACGCCTGCATAGCTGCCATCCGGAAAGCTGGCCGAGTGTTGGGCAATGAATGATTTGGCAATGCCAAAATCAAAAGTCACCTTGCCGCCAGGGTTTAAAGGATGCACATTTTTAACGCCTTTTTTGCTGAAGTAATCATACACCTCATAAATACCCACAACCATAGCGCCTGTACGGTTGGCTATAGTTTCTACATCCAAAATATGATCGTAATGCCCGTGCGATACAAAAATGTAATCAGCTTTTATTTCATCAATGTTGATTTCTTTTGCCAATTCGTTACCTGTAATAAAGGGATCAAACAAAATGTGTTTACCTCCGGCTACTACCGAGAAGCACGAGTGACCGTAATAGTTGAGTTTCATTGGTTTGCTTTTTTATGTTAATGATGATTAGTTTAAGAGCGGAGTTAAGGCGTTTAAGACAGGCATTGGCAATAGCTTAAAATGATCGTAGGCTGTGTAGGTAAATTTACCTGTTACAGCGTTTATTTTAGGATGTAGAAATGTCATCTTTTTAAGCAGGATATTATCGGCCGAAGAATAAGCTGTGTATGGATCAGGTTTTTTGTTAAAGCCGGCAGGCAGAATGCTATCCGCTTGATTTTGTTTACTGGTATTAGCACCCGGCAACCTGAACTCCGGTGATAATTGCGAAGCGTCAAAGCGGCCTGTTTGGGAAGAATAGTTGCGTCCACCCGCCGGCAGGTTTATTTTAAAAGTAAATGCCTGCTCGGTACAATTTAGTTCGTTTGCCTGGGCATAAACCACAATGCTTAAAAATGTTGCTATGGCAATTAGCAGTAATGTTTTCATGATAGTATTTATTAAAAACAGGATCGACCCTGCGAAGGGCCGATCCTGTTTATGTTAGATTTAGTTATTTTCCACCGGTTTTTTTCTCTTTCCCGTAACGCAGATCAATTCACAATCCTGCGGGTTACGTTCAAACGGTGCCCTTGTCAGGAATGATAAAGAGAACAGTGACAAGAATCCCATTAATAACCGGCCTTGTTTCAACTTGCTCATGATTTTTGAATTTATGGTGGTTATATTTTGGCTACGGCTTCGCTGGTTAAAACAGCTTTTGTTGCAGTTAAAACCTCACCATTATCTTTGTTTTGTATAAAGCCTACTACTTCCCATTCTTGCTGGTTAAATTCTTTAGGAACGCTAATAATGGTTTGGCCTGTTTTTACCTGGCTTAGGGCAACTGTTTTTAAGTCGCGTACAATTTGGGCGTGCGATAAAGTTCTGCCTTCGTTTTCGCCGCGGGCAACTTTGCTGATGGCTGTTTTTTGCACAACGGCTATCAGCAATTGCTGGTTATCAGTGTTGCCTGATAGTTCGTAATTTACAGCAAGCTTATCGCCGGTTTGTTGTGCTTTTAAGGAAACCTGAGCAGTTTGTGCGGTTGTTAATGCATTCGAAATCGCTTCACGAAGTGCCGGCTCATCCGAGCCAACCATCTCAGTTTTACCATTAACTATAACTTGGGGTGTATAAACCTGGGCATTTAAATAGTAACTATATTCTTTTTGACGTTTTGAAAACATGGCATTGCTGAATACATCTTTCCAGCCGAGGTTATTCCAATAATCAACATGGTAAGCTAATATGTAAACAGGCTTTTCCTGTGACTCTTTTTGGATCCTCGCCAGCAATTCATCAGCAGGAGGACAGCTTGAGCATCCCTCTGAAGTAAACAATTCTACCAAAGCAAAACCTTTTCCGGGAGTAGTGTTGTTTTCGGTTTTAGGCGCATTTATTTTACGATTAGCGTAAGCTGCGGTAGCAAGTGCCAGTGCCACGGTACCAACACAAAAGCTAAAAATTTTTAAGGTTTTCATATTTCTTTCGATTTTAATTTACATCAAAATTAGCCTCGAAATGGTCGCTAAAACAGCGTAAAAAAGCCCAACCGGACATATTGTAAGCTCAGTTGGGCATTGTTTGAGTCGAAAGTCTTTAGTCTTAAGTTCTCAGTTGTTTTTAATTGTAGAGACGCATAATTGCGTCCACCGTATGCAAATTACTTTAGCAAATGGTCTGCAAAGTCGCTTGTCCTGCGGGAGACGCAATTATGCGTCTCTACTTGAAAAAATTATACAGCTTTTTAGAACTTCTGACTCAACACTTCCGACTTCGAACTTAAAAGACTATCTATTCTCGAGCCAGCTTAAAAATACCGGCGCTTTTTCTTTATTGATGAGTAATTTCTCGGGAGTTGGAATTGTTAGTTTCACAAACAGCTTACGCATAAAATAATGCTCCACCTCTTTTATCGCACTGAAGTTAACTATGTATTGCCTGTTGAGCCTGAAGAACTGCTCCTGCGAGAGCTGACCGCTGATCTGATCAAGCGACTGGTTAACCACATATTCCTGCTGATCAAAAGTCATGATGGTCGAAAGTTCATTGCGGATGTAGAAGAAGGCTATATTATTGGACGCTATGCTGATATACTTATTATTTTTAAATACCAGGAAGCTTTTTTTACCGGCAGGAGGCGTAACCTGCGATAGCAGGCTGCTGATATCAGGAGATGAACCCTGCTGAAAGAAATTACGCAACTCGTCTACTTTTTTAAAGGCATCGGCAATATCTGTTTTTGAGAAAGGCTTGAGTACATAATCAACGCTGTTGGCCTTAAATGCCTCTAACGAATATTCATCAAACGCGGTACAGAAAATAATAGGGCAGGACACCTTTACCGATTTAAAGATCTCAAAACACAACCCATCCGACAGTTGGATATCCATAAAAATAAGATCGGGCTGCTTGTTCTCTGAAAGATAGGCAACCGAGCTTTCAACACTCTGAAGCTTGGCAATTATTTTTGAGTGCGGTCTTAATTCTAATATGATCGTTTCAAGCGAACGGGCCGCCTTTAATTCGTCTTCAATGATGATAATGTTCATGTATAATAGGTAGTTTAACTTTGAATATTTTATCTTCAGATATGATCTCTATATGTTTATCAAGCAGGTGATCGTAACGCAAATTGATATTCTTAAGCCCAACACCTGTTGATGGTTCTTCAAAGCGCTTTGGTTTTATTTCGTTTTCCATAACGATGTTTTCACCCTCAGTATACAGTTTGATATGCAGGGGATGATCTAATGATACCACATTGTGTTTAATACAGTTTTCTATCAATAGCTGCAGTGTGAATGGGGGAATTAGCGTACCGCGATATTGTTCATGTATAGTATTAGTGAAAATAAAACCGTCTTCAAACCTGGCTTTAAGTAAAAAATTGTAAGCTTCTACAATTTCCAGTTCGTCGGATAAATGAATGAGGTCTAATTTTCGGCTCTCAAGCGTAAAACGGTAAAAATTTGAAAGTTTAAGGATGAAATCTACCGAGTGTTGGTCATTGGTCTCAACCATCGCCTTTAGGGTATTGAGACTGTTAAACAGGAAATGCGGGTTGATCTGCTGTTTCAACAGTTCATATTGTGCGCCAAGGTTATCGGCCTTAATACGTTCCAACTCAACGTTAACCTGCTGGTTTTGGTAGTTCTGGTACAACAGGTTTATAAGCATATAAAATACCAGGTTAATAAGTATGCCCCTTACTTCGATCATCAGCATTACCGGGCCAAAATTCAAATGCGTTAGTATCAGTTGCTGTATGTAGGCTAAGGCCAGCATTACCCCCATACCTATCAGCAGTGTTGTAAGGAGCCGGGAATACGAGATGCTTTTATTCAGTTGTTTATTGCCCGATTGCTTTGGCAGCGTATAGATATTATAGTACCATACAAACAATGAAAATGCTGCCGTAACCGCCGAATTCACTGCCGCTTCAGCGGGTTTAAAATGGCGTTCGGCTATTTGGGGAACGGAGGCCAACAGGCCAAGGAAAATTGAACTGCTCCATATAATTCCGGGAGAGATTTTAAATGTTGTGTCTTTCATTTATTGCAAGGGTTTGCGGAAATAAAATGGTCGCCGGGCAAATATAAAGTTAATTATGGCCTATAGGCCAAATCTGCTGTTGTGTTACTAAAACCACCGTCAAACTTTAATCTGTTTTGACCAAACACCCCAATTATTTCCGTTTGCTGCTAAAATATAACAGGTTTCAATATGGAAATATGGGTTTATGGTACAAGCGGACATCTTATCACCTGAATTAGACATTTTAAACCGCGAATATTACGATAATAGAATTGCAGACAATCGGTTTTGGGCGATGAGCAGATAGGGGTTTCTTAAATCAACCTAAAATAGCTTTGATCAAGATTTTTTACTTAAAATTGTACATTATTTCAGTTAACTGTTCCCGTTAAAAGCAAGCCGCTCAACATTGGAGATTAAAGAACTTATAGATTCTATTCATTATAATAATGATGAATCTGCCTTTAATGAATTGTATAAGCTGCTGATCAATAATCTTAATCAGTTTGCCTGGTCCTTTTTGGGCGATAAGGAAGCTTGCGAGGAGATTATCAACGATCTTTTTGTAAATATCTGGACTGGCCGCCACAAGCTTAACAAGATCTCGAACCCTAAAGTATACTTTTATGTGGCTATAAAAAATGCCTGTCTTAACCATATCCGAAGTAACACCTCAAAAAGAAACCGCGACGCTCAACTTGCCGAAACCTATTATTTTCATTTATCGGTGGATCCCGCGCAATTGCTCATCAGCAAAGAGCTGCAAGCCGGAGTTCTAAACGCTGTAAACAGTCTGCCGCCCCGTTGTAAGCTCATTTTTAAAATGGTTAAAGAGGATGATCTCTCCTGCAATGAGGTAGCCGATATCCTTGGTCTCTCTAACAAAACTGTATTTGCCCAACTGGCCATCGCGTTGAAGAAACTGGATGAGGCACTTGGGAATAAATAGGTTGATCCCCTTCAAAAAAATATTTTAATTTCTTTTAGGAAAAACTGGGAACTGCTGTGTCCTTAAGCCAGAATACCAATTACTATGAGCAAATCCAGGTTTATTGAGTTAATGGCCAAAAGCATGGGCAAAACTGCCAGTGCTGAAGAATTGACCGAACTCGACATGTTTCTTGAACAATTTCCCGACTATAAAAAAACTTACAATGTTACCAATGCTTTAAAAGGAAACGGCACTGAAGCAACAGAAACAAAACCGGAAGAGATTAACGGAAACCTGGAGGAAATCTGGAACCGGATTAAAAGCTTGAACGAAAATTCGGCGAATGATACTAAGATAAAACCAATGTTCAGGTGGCAATGGGTTGCTGCAGTGGTACTGGTGCTTGTTACTACAGGCGTTTTATTTTATAACAGAGCGGTACAGCAGGATACTTTAACCACCGAAAACATATTACATGAAATTCGTGTGCCTTACGGTAAAACCGAAAAGCTCAAACTGCCCGACGGAACACAGGTTACCCTGAATGCAGGCAGTACTTTTTCATACCCTGAGGCTTTTGAAAAAAATAGCCGGGATGTAAGCCTTACCGGCGAAGGTTTTTTTGAAGTTACCAAAAATGCTAAGAAACCTTTTCTGGTACATACTGCTAAGCTTGTTGTAAAGGTATTAGGAACGGTGTTTAATGTTAAGGCTTATAATAATGATAAAACAGTTGAAACTACGCTGTTAAAAGGTAAGGTACAGGTTGAATTAAAAAACAATCCCGAAAAAAAGATTATCCTGTTGCCTAATGAAAAGCTGATTGTTGTTAATAACCGGGAGCCTAAAAGTGTAAAGAGCAAGGAAGGTAAAATTGAATACCAGGTAACCGAATTGCCTGATGTTAAGCCGGATGAAGTGAAAGAAACAGCCTGGGTTGATAACCGCATCCTGTTCACCAACGAGATGTTTGAAGATGTGGCTGCTCAAATTGAACGCAAATACAACGTGCAGGTTGTGTTTGAAGATCGGGCGCTTCGTACCGAGCAGATAAGCGGTTTACTTGATAAAGAAACGTTGAAGGAAGCTTTAGGCATTATTGAACTGACCACGCCGTTCAATTTTAGGGTTGATGGACAAACGGTGTACCTGTCAAAGAAAGATAAATAAAAACAAAATAAACTAACTAACCACTTAATTAACAGCTTATGATATTGAAAACTTACCTGTCAGATTCCTGAAATATCCTCAAATAAACAAGGGAAGAGCTGCCACTCCTCCCCGCAAACAAATAGGATTTTATTAACGGAGTAAGCTATTGTAACACAGCACTTACTCCATCCATTTATTTTCAAAACAAATGTAATGAAAAAAACAAGAAGGGTGTTCCCGCTTCGTGGCGCGCCCGTGTGTCTCAAAGTTATTTTGCTGATGAAAGCAGTATTTTTATTGGTCATGGTTACCTGTGTGCAAGTTTCTGCAAAAGTGTACTCACAGCAGAAATTTACGCTTAACCTAAAGCAGGCCGAAGTAAGCAGTGTCCTTACCAAAATTCAAAAACAAAGTGATTACCGTTTCTTTTACAACTATGCCAGTGTTAAAAAGTTGGGTAGGGTTGATGTGGATGTAAAAGACGCAACTATTGATGAGCTGCTTGCCGTTATCATTGATGATAAGCTCTCCTATAAAATGAGTGATGATCATGTAGTGATCATTGCCAACCAGGAGGATGCCAAAAACCTTGCCCTTATAAAAGGAAAAGTTGTTGATGCCAAAGGTGAACCGCTTATTGGTGTAAACATTAGGCTTCAAGGTACTAATCAGGGTACTACTACCGATCTAAATGGTAATTTCAGTATCGATGCCCCTGTAAACGGCGTGTTGGAAATATCTTATATCGGGTATGAAAAGAAGGTTGTTACTATAACCGGAAGCCAAACTTTAAATATCACCCTCGTTGCCCTGCCATCTGCCTTGACCGAAGTTGTGGTTGTTGGTTATGGTACCAGCAAAAAGGTTGATGTTACGGGTGCAGTAGCAAGCGTTAAAGGATCGGATATTCAAAACTTGCCTGTTAGTACAGCGGCCCAGGCTTTAGATGGCCGTGCAAGTGGTGTAAGTATTGTTCGTAACGATGGTTCACCTGGCGCTGCGCCGAGCATCAGGATCCGTGGAACAGGTACAGTGAATGATGCCAATCCGTTAATTGTAATTGACGGTGTACCTACCAGTAACCCTGACGCGTTAAGTGACATTAACCCCAACGATATTGCCAGCGTCGACATTTTGAAAGACGCCTCTTCAAGCGCTATTTACGGTACACGTGCTGCGAATGGTGTGGTTTTAGTAACTACGAAAAGAGGTACTTATAATCAAAAGCTGGCAACCACTGTTAACTTTTATAGCGGGTTTTCCAACACAACTAAATATCTTAATCTGCTAACGGCTCCAGATTTATTTAAATTAAAAAGGGAACGTTATACAAATGACGGCGTAGCAATTGATGCTCCATGGGATGATAATTATTATGCTACTCAAAGAACTGACTGGCAAAGGGCTATTATGGGTACCGGGCGTGTAACCAATGGCGATGTTAGTATCCAGGGTGGTAATGATGCTTCAAACTATTACTTTTCAAGCTCTATTTATAACGAGGATGGTATTATTGATAAAACCAACTTCAAACGATACAGTACACGTATCAATTCCGAGCATAAGATAACTTCATGGTTAAAACTGGGAGAGAACGTTCAACTGACCTACGGTAATAACAATGGCTTTGATAACAATAATTCGCAAACGGGTTTGATATTTTCGGCTCTGCGTTTTAACCCGGCTATACCGCTGGTAAATCCTGATGGTACTTACGGTACATCAAAGGCTTTTGCTAATCAGTTGGGTGATATCAACAGTCCCTATGCTACTATCCAAATGGCCGACAGGTACACTAAAAAGTACAGGGCCTTGGCCAACGCGTTTGCTGAAATTACCTTTTTAAAGGAGCTGAAATTGAAGGTTAACTATGCCTTTGACGGTACATTTATCCGCAATTATAATTTTAGTATCGCAGATAATAATCAAACAAGGCCAAACCCAAATTCTACCTTAACTCAATCTGAAGAGGAAGTATCGTCACAGTTGCTTGAATCTTTTCTTACGTATGATAAGGTGTTTGGCAAAAGTCACGTAACTTTTACAGGTGGTTATTCTTATCAAAACTTTAAAGATTACGGTTTTAACGCTCAAAGGGTTGGTTATGACGACACCGATCCCGATCAACGGGTGCTTAACCAGGGCAATGGCCAATTCAATTCAAATATCTTGCCTCAGCCATCTTCACTGCAGTCGGGCTTTGCAAGGTTATTTTATGATTTTGACAGCAGGTACCTGGCAACCGTTACTTTTCGTGCAGACGGTTCTTCCAAATTTGCGCCCGGCAAACAGTGGGGGTACTTTCCTGCATTCTCCTTGGGCTGGAGAATTACCAGTGAAAAATTCATGAAAAATATCACCTGGATTAATAACTTGAAATTGACGGGTGGTTATGGTGAGTTGGGTAATCAAAATGTACTGCCTTTTCAGTATCTAAGCTTGATCAAAATTGGCAGTACTTATGAAAATGGTGGTTATGCCTTTGGCGGCACGGGAGTAAGTGGTGCAGCTGTTACAAGTATTGCAAATCCGGATATTACTTGGGAGCGTACTGCTATGACCAACATTACCCTTGATGCTGGTTTCCTGAATAACCAGTTAAATACCACACTTACGTATTTCAATAAGAATACTAAAGATATGCTGATATCACCGCCGGTAGTAGGTTCAGCGGGTTCGGTAGCTATTCCAAATCAAAACATCGGTACAATGAATAACAAAGGTGTCGAAGTTGAAATTAACTATCAAGGCGGCGATAAACTAAAATATTCATTCGGTGCCAATGCTTCGTTTATCAAAAATAAGGTAACTAAACTTAATGGAGAAGGTACTTTCATTGGTTCGACAGTTTACGGGCGTTCAAGCCAGGAAATCTCAAGAACATATCAGGGTCAGCCGATAGCTTCTTTTTACGGATGGAAAACAAATGGCCTTTACCAAACCCAGGCAGAAATTGATAACGATCCGGCGCTTAAAAATGATTCGCGCAAGGCTAATATCAAACCCGGCGATGTGCGTTTTCTGGATTTAAATGGCGATGGCCAGATTGATGGTAATGACCGCACCAATTTGGGCAATCCAAATCCTAATGCTACAGTTGGTTTGCAAGGCAGTCTTTCATACAAAGGTTTTGACTTTGCAGCAAACTTTACCGGCGTATTTGGTGTAAGCCTTTATAATGCCGATAGGATGCAAGGTATTGATCCAACCTATCCGTTTAATCTTTATGCCGAAGACATGAACCGCTGGACAGGGCCGGGCACAAGCAACTCGATCCCGCGTATGTCATTAGATCGTGCTAACGACAATTATCGCACATCCGACCTGTTTGTCGAAAGCGGGAATTACTTTGCCCTCAAAAATGCCACTTTAGGTTATACTTTACCTGCAAGCTGGGCTAAAAAAGCGACACTGAAAAGCGTAAGGTTATATGCATCAGGTCAAAACATATTTTTTATAACCAATTATAAAGGATACACCCCTGAGCTTGGTTATACTAATGGCAACCTGCAGCGTGGGGTTGATGTGGCCCAGTACCCTACGGTACGTACAATTACATTCGGTATAACTGCTAAACTTTAAAATCATGAAATCGAAAATTACAATATATATGGTTATAGGGCTGGCGTTACTCAACAGCGCCTGTAAAAAAGCACTTGATCTTAAACAACAAGGGGTTTATACCTCAGATAATTATTTCAGGAACGAAGTTGATGCTGTAAATGCGGTTTCCGGTATTTATAGCCTTTTAGAAGAAGAGGATTATGTTGGCCACGCGGAGGCTACATTTGATGTTCCATCTGACGATTACTGGCGTTCAGGTGATCATAGCGAGGATGAGGGCATTGAGAACTTAACTTATGATGCTTCAAATGCAGCCATCAGGTATCCATGGAAATGGAGGTATGAAACCATCAACCGGGCAACCAATTGCATCATTAACATCCCAAAGATCACCGCAATATCTGCCGATATTAAAAATCGGAGTATGGGCGAAGCTTATTTTTTACGTGCCTTTGGCTACTGGCGTTTAATGATCATTCATGGCGATGTACCTATCATTACCGAAGATGATTACTCAAAACAAACTTTTAATGTTCCAAAATCGCCAATTGAAGAAGTACGAAAACAGATCGAGTCGGACTTGTTGAAAGCGGTGGATCTTTTGCCTGAAAGCTATGGCTCTGCCGACCGCGGCCGTGTAAGCAAAGGAACTGCATTGGGCTTATTAACCAAGCTTTACATGTATTGGGAAAAACTTCCTGAGGCAATTGCAACCGGTCAAAAAGTGATTTCCAATTCACATTACGCGTTGGCTGCTAACTACGCCGATAATTTTACCCGTGCTAACGAAACCAGCACCGAGTTGCTTTTTTCGATCCAGGCTGTACAAACCGTTGTACAAAATGACTTTACAGTTTATTACATTCCAAGATCATGGAACGGTTATGGCTTTAGTCAGCCATTACAGGGACTTGCCAATGAGTTTGAGGCAGGTGATCCGCGTAAACAGGCTACTTTATTAAGCGTTGGCGACAAGGTTGATCTGGGTGATGGCAAGGGCTTGACAACGTTTACCGCCGATCTTTCTGCTACTGGTTATGCATTTAAAAAGTACGCTGTATTTAATACTGAAGCTGATGGCGGTGGAGTTGACCACAGTTATGCTGTGCCTCTAATGCGTTCTGCAGATATTTATTTATTAGTTGCCGAAGCCTTGATCCGTACACAAGGTGCCGGAGCTGGTGACGCTTTGATCAACCAGATCAGGCATAGGGCTTCTCCACTGTTAAAACCTGTTTCAGGAGCTGGCATGAAAGAGCTGATCCATGAGCGTCGAGTTGAACTGGCGGGTGAAGATCAACGCCATCAGGACCTGATGCGCTGGGATAAAGCTAAAATTGTGGATATAGCGGCAATTTATAACCTTGCTGTTTCCAAAGCTCCGCTTGATCAAAACAAAACGGTAACCTTTGTACGCCCTAAAAACTATTACTTCCCAATCCCCCAGGTTGAGATTGATAAGAGTAAAGGTGTGTTAGTACAGAACCCTAATTTTAAATAATTATATCCTTATACCGGCAATAGGGGAGAGCCTCATGTTGCCGGTATTTATTTCCAGCGTTTAATTATCTGTTGATGAGAAAGTGTTTACTTGTTGTTGCTATTATTTCATTGGGTTTTAAAGCCAGTGCCCAGGTTGATCAGAAAGCCTCGTACGATTTTATTGAAAGAGTAATTCCCGGCAAAGGTAATTTGTTTGTTGTTGAGGCTATCCCGCAACAAAACGGCAAAGATGTATTTGAATTGGAAAGCCGTAATGGTAAAATTGTGCTGAGAGGTAATAATGGCCTTTCTATAGCATCAGCACTAAATTACTATCTTAAAAATTATTGCTTTTGCGATATCGGCTGGAATGGCACAAACCTTAATTTGCCTGCTACTTTGCCGTCAGTTAAAGGCCTCATCCATAAAACCACGCCTTACCAATATCGCTACTACTTAAATTACTGCACGTTTAATTACACCATGGCCTGGTGGGATTGGGAACGCTGGCAAAAAGAAATTGACTGGATGGCCCTGAACGGTATCAATATGCCGCTGGCCATAACCGGCGAAGAAGCCGTTTGGCAAACCGTTTACAAAGACATGGGGTTTACTGATAAACAACTATATGAGTTTTTTAGCGGCCCTGCTTATTTTTCATGGTTTTGGATGGGGAACATTGATGCCTGGGGCGGCCCGCTGCCGCAACATTGGATGGACTCGCATAAAGCATTACAAAAAAAGATTTTAGAGCGCGAACGCTCATTTGGGATGACGCCTGTATTGTCGTCATTTACCGGCCATGTGCCGCCATCATTTAAAGATAAATTCCCCGCTGCTAAGGTTAAAAGAACCAACTGGGATGCCGGGTTTCCAGATGTTTTTATACTTGATCCCGACGATCCGATGTTTGAAACCATCGGTAAAAAATATATAGAGGCACAAACAAAAGAGTTCGGTACCGACCACCTGTACTCGGCCGATACTTTTAATGAAAACGTGCCGCCAACAAATGATTCAACCTACCTGGATGGTATGAGTAAGAAAGTATTCAACTCTATGGCTGCTGCCGATCCTAAAGCTATCTGGGTAATGCAGGGTTGGATGTTTCACTATAATAACAAATTCTGGCAGCCGCAACAGATTAAAGCGCTGCTTAACGCTGTGCCAAACGAGCAGATGATCGTGCTTGATTTGTACAGCGATGCCCACCCGGTTTGGAACCGTACGGAAGCTTACTATGGCAAACCATGGATCTGGAGTATGCTCCAAAACTTTGGCGGGAACATCAGCCTGTTTGGTCGTATGCGCCATGTAGCTGCCGATCCGGCCATGGCCCTGCATGATCCTGAATCAAAAAATATGCGTGGTATTGGTGTTACACCCGAAGGTATCGAACAAAACCCTGCGCTGTTTGCACTAATGTTGGAAAACGTTTGGAACGATACCCCGATTGATGCCGATAAATGGGTAGCTAACTATGCGCAGCGCCGTTACGGACAAGCTAACAATCAGGCAGATGAAGCATGGCACATCCTGTTAAATTCGGTGTACTCAGGCGGCCTAACCGAAGGCGGCCCAGAATCGATCATTGTGGCAAGGCCGATAATAAAAAAATATATCGACAGGGTATTGACCAAACTGGATTATGACCCTATGCAATTGGTTAAAGCCTGGACGCTACTCATAAATGCTGCCGACAGCCTAAAACAAAGTGATGGTTTTCAGTATGACCTGGTTGATGTTACCCGGCAGGTGTTGGCCAATTATGCAAGTCCGCTACAGCAGAAAATGGCTCAGGCTTATCAGAATAAGGATCAGCAACAATTTAAATTATATAGCAGCCAATTCCTGGAGCTCATGGATGATATGGACGCGCTGCTAAGCACGCGCAAAGATTTCCTGTTAGGCAAATGGATCAACGAAGCAAGGACTAACGGCGTAACTGATAAGGAGAAAAACCTTTACGAGTTTAACGCCCGCGATTTGGTTACCCTTTGGGGCGATAAAGAAAGCGGTTTGCGCGAATATTCCAATCGCCAATGGGCGGGCTTAATTAAGGAATATTACAAACCACGTTGGGTAATGTACTTTGGGCAGTTGGATAAGTCGTTATCAACCAAAACCGACTTTAATGCCGAAGCCTTTGATAAGCAGGTAAAGGATTGGGAGTGGCAATGGGTAAACAAGCATGATAATGCTTATACCGATACAGCAAAAGGTGATGCCATTGAAAAATCAAAGCAATTGTTTGCGAAGTATAATGCGATGATTTTGGGGACGCGATAAAAAAATATGAAGTTGAAGACTTACGAAGTTTTTAAAACTTCGTAAGTCTGGATTTTTGATGAATCATGAGAATACGCTACGTTATATTTACATTTATTTTACTACTAACCGCTTTTACAGCAGCCCACAGCCAGAGCTCAAACGATCATATTTTTCCAGCCACAGCAGTTGCAAAGCCTTATATTGATTTTGACAGCAAAGGCTTTATTGTTCAGGGTAAACGCACATTTATCGCATCGGCCGGGTTGGAATACGCCCGCATCCCGCATGAACTTTGGTATGATAGATTACTGCGGATAAAACGGGCGGGTTTTAACTGTATAGAGATCTATACCATCTGGAATTTTCATGAAGAGCAGCCCGGTAAATTCAATTTTACCGGCGACCATGACCTTGGTAAATTTCTGGATATAGTTAAGCAACTGGGCTTATATGCCATTGTGCGTGTTGGCCCGTATTATTGTGCCGAATGGGATAATGGCGGTTACCCTATATGGCTTAAATTTAAAAAAGGACTGCTGGTGCGCGAGGACAATAAGCCTTTTGAGCAATATGTAGATCGTTTTTTTGACCATCTATTGCCGGTGGTATTCCAGAGGCAGATCAATAAAGGCGGCGCTGTGATTTTGGTTCAGTTGGAGAATGAGCACCCCAACGGCTGGGGAACAGTAATGCCTGATGGTTACTTTAAACACCTGCAGGCAAAAGCTTTGGATATGGGTATGCAGGTACCATATTTCTTCAGCGGATTACATCACGCCAGCGATCCGGCCGGTGATGGAAAACTGGATGACGATGAGCGGCCAAACCCATGGTTCTCTACCGAATTCTGGGCTGTTTGGTATTCACAATATGGAGCCAAACCCGGTGATGCCGAACTTTACGATAGGCGCACCTGGAAAATCATTGCTCACGGTGGCAACGGCTATAACTACTACATGGCGCACGGTGGTTCAAACTTTGGCTATACCAATAATGATGAGGACGCAGCTTCATACGATTATGGCACTGGTATAGGCCAGGCCGGTGATCTGCGACCAATCTATTACACTTTTAAACGCGCCGCATGGTTCTCCCGCAGTTTTCAGAATGTATTGGAGAACAGCACTAACGCTGCGGAAACATACAAAGGCATTGCCGTTAACACAACGGTTAAAATATCTGCCCGTACAAGCCCGGCAGGTGATCTGATATTCCTGGATAATCCGGGTACATCTAAGGTAAGTTCATCATTAAATATCAAGGGTAACGAGAACCTGTTTGCGGGAAAAAAGATCAGCCTACAGCCCAAAGAGATTTATCCGTTGGTACACAATTATAGGCTTAACGATGAGGTTACGCTTGATTGGGCACTTACCCGCGTGTTTGCTATTGTTAAGCAGGCTAATACCACAACTATAATTGTTGATGCTGAAGTCGGTGAGCCGCTGTTGCTTCGTTTTAATACAAAAGTGAAAGCCTCGTCGGTATTGTCTTCGGTAAAAATCGATAACAATAATGTGCTTATCGATGAGCAAATGCCGGCAATCGCGGAAAAGGTTGTTGAATATAGTTTTAACGTTGGTTCGCAAACTGTAAGGGTTTTAGTCATGAATCGTGCTTTAACCGATAAAACGTGGATTACCGAAAGCGAAGACAAAAACTACATCATCACTGGGTTGAACTATGTTGGTGAGGCATCGGTTAAAAATGGCCAGTTAAAATTAATAGCAGAAACGCCTTTAACCGAGAGCATAATTCAGAAAGCGGTATTATATACTGATCGCAAGGAGATACCATTCAGCCTTGATGCGCAGAAAGGCAATCAGCAGTCAACTATCAGCTTAGCTAACTGGCAATATAAAAACGCAGCCGTTAACGCGGCAACAAATGTAAACACAAGCAGCTGGCTCAAATCAAAGGATCCGAAGCCAATGGGAGCGGATGACGATATAACTGCCGATGCCTGGTATAGGACTATCATAAATATACCATCCAACGGAAAATATACCCTGCAGGTAAAAGGTGGCGGCAGGGGGCAAGCTTTTATTGACGGCAAACCCACGGCTAAATGGAAACTGAATGATAATGAATTAACACTTAACCTTATCAAAGGCAAACATACACTGGCCGTTTTTGCCGCGCACGACGGCAGGGATAAGTTAGCTGCTTATCTTGGGCCGATAGACCAGGTTGACAGCAAAGGCCTTTTCGGCAATGCGCTCATTAAAAAAGGCGGACCGTTCATTTCTGAGCTTGGCGACTGGTATTTTACCAAAGCAAACAAAAAAGACGATGTAAAACAGGGGCCACCGGCATTTGATACATCGGTTTACAAAAAATATAAAATAGGCGCGGATGTTTTTAACCTGAAAGAGGGTTATGCCTGGTTTCACACTACTATTCCTCAGCAGCCGGCGGGGACTTCAAAATTAGCAGTGCTGTTTAAAAGCGTTGACGAAAACGCCACCGTATTTATTAACGGTAAACAAGTAGCCCATCATGACGGCTGGAACCAGCCATTTGAAGTGAACATTACTGATGCAGAAACCTTAAAACACCCGGTTGATCTTACCCTTTTTATTGAAAATTACTCAAATGAAGGGGGCATCGATCAATCTGTAAAAATCAATGCCATAGGTGATGCCACAGCGGTAATCAACTGGCAATTAAAAGGTGGTCCGGGTGATGCGCAAGCTGTTCAGGGCTGGACGAAGCTTGAAGCAGTTAAGCAAGTAAAAAATGGACCAGCCTTTTATCGCACCATTTTCAGTCTGCCATCATCAGCAAGAAGTACATTCATCTGGCGTTTTGATCCCGATGGATTAGGACATGGCTCCGTTTGGGTTAATGGTCACAACTTAGGCAGGTACCCTGAAAAACTGGATATGAAAAGCCTTTATATCCCCGAATGCTGGCTTAAACCGGGTGTAAACCAGGTGGTGGTTTATGACGAAGACGGCAATAGTATCAATAAAACCCGTATTGTGGCCGAAGAAGCCGCAGGCCGGTTAATCAAAGAAATTTCAATACCCCTTAATTAATATAATTGCAAAAATGGCTGCAACAACCGAAAGATTTACCGCGCTCGATGTTTTCCGTGGTATGACCATTTGCTTCATGATCATCGTTAATGCCCCCGGTTCGGGGGCAAACGTATGGTCGCCGCTTGATCATGCATCCTGGATTGGTTTTACACCCACCGATCTCGTTTTTCCATCATTCCTTTTTGCAGTTGGCAACGCGCTTAGTTTCTCTAAAAAGAAATTTGAAACGGATGCCGCTTTTATAGGCAAGATCTTTAAGCGCACGGTGATCATTTTCCTGCTGGGGTATCTGATGTACTGGTTCCCTTTCTTCCATCGTGAAGCGGGTAATTGGGTGTTTAACCCACTAAGCCATACCCGTATCATGGGCGTGTTGCAGCGAATAGCGCTGTGCTACTTTTTTGGCGCACTGATAGTTCATTATTGCTCGCAAAAGACGGCCATCGTTATCTCTGCTGTGCTTTTATTGGGCTACTGGGCATTCCTGATATTTTGCGGCGAACAGGGTAAAGAGTATACCATGCTTGGCAATGCGGGCACCCGATTAGATATTGTGTTAATGGGAAACGATCATTTATATCACGATAAAGGCGGTCCGATAGCTTTTGACCCGGAGGGTTTACTCAGCACCATGACAGCCATTGTGAATGTAATTGGCGGTTATCTGGCCGGAGCGTTTATACAGCGTAAGGGTAAAAACTATGAGTCGGTTGCCCGTTTGTTTATGTGCGGTGTTTTACTGATTGCTATTTCCTTATTCTGGGCGCAATTTTTCCCGGTTGCTAAAAAACTATGGACGAGTTCGTTCACACTGCTTACCATTGGTATCGACCTTTTGTTGTTGGGTTTTATGGTATTTGCCATCGAAATAAAAAAGGTAAAGAGTAGCACAAACTTCTTTCTCATATTCGGGCGCAATTCACTGGCCATATATCTGCTGTCAGAATTGCTGTTAACCGTGTTCCAAACCATTTGGGTAAAACCACAGCTAAGTTTTTACGACTGGATAAACCAAGTGCTTTATCAAAAGATCTTCCCCGGCGCATTTGGTACACTGGTATTTGCACTAGGTTATATGATGCTTTGCTGGCTGGTGGCTTGGGTGCTTGATAAAAAGAAGATCTACATAAAAATATAATATCTACGTAGAGACGCATCACATGCGTCTCCAACCAAAAGGTCAACGTTGTATTATCAGATGCTGAAGACGCATGTGATGCATCTCTACAAAACATAATTTAAATTGAAGTCATTATCCCATATCGTTTTCGCCTTAGCCGCAGTTTTATTGGGCAGCAACCTCTATGCCCAACATACAGACCATCTGCAATATGTTGATCCGTTTATCGGTACATCACTTAGCAATGTGCTTACCAAATGGGGTAATAATGGAGGTTGTTATCCGGGAGCTGTTGCGCCGTCGGGCAGCGTACAACTAAGTCCCGAAACAAGGACTACAGGGACAAGGGGATATAACTACACCGATAGCTCAATTTATTATTTCAGTTGCTTTGGCCACATGAGCGGTTTTCCTGAAGGATCATCAGGCCATTTTTTTGTGATGCCGTTTAGTGGTAGTGAAAGTTTTGAACCGGGAAAGTCAAGCCTGCATTTTTCGCACAAAAAAGAAACTGCCGTACCGGGCTATTATAAAGTGGATTTTGATAACCAGCGGATTACCGCCGAAGCTACAGCTACTACGAGAACTGGCATGTTTCGGTTTATGTTCAATGGAAGCACTAATCCACAAATTTTCGTTGGAAATGCCGGTGAAATCCAGGCGATATCAAGTAAAGTGATCCATACTTCAGTTGCAAACGCTGTGATAAACTTTAGCGAAGGATATACGGAAAAAAAGGAAGTTAAAGGGAGCTGGGTTTTCACTTTCCCGAAGACTAAAGTGATTACTTTGCGCTTAAGTAAATCATCAGTTAGCTATCTCAATGCACAGCATAATATTGATCAGGAAATCGGTAGCTTAACTTTTGATGAGGTTCGCGCGAAAACCGGCGGCGAATGGGCTAAAGTATTATCGGTAGTTGATATAATCGACGGTAACGAGCAAAACAAAACAGTATTTTATACGGCGCTTTACCATTCGCTGTTATTGCCCTGGGTTGTTGATGATGCTGATGGCAATTATCGGGGGAATGATGGCGAGGTTCATCAAAAAACAGGGCAAAATCAGTACGGGGCTTTCTCTCCATGGGATACTTTCCGGTCGCTGCACCCATTACTTACACTGCTTTATCCACAGAAGCAGCAGGATGTGATCTTATCCATGCTTGATGTTTACAAGCAAAGCGGGCATCTGCCAACAGAAAGCATGACGGGCAATCATGCTATTCCTATCATTGTTGACTCATACTTAAAAGGCATTACCGGTTTCGATAAAGAGCTTGCTTACAAGGCTATGAAGAAGGATTTGATTGATGGCCCATTCGTGCAATCGGACATGGAAGTGTACCATCAAAAAGGCTACGTTCCATTCACCAAACCTGAGTCGGTTACCCGCACTGTAGAATATGCTTATGATGATTGGGCTTTATCGCAATTTGCCGAAAAGGCGATGGGAGATAAACAAACCGCTCAATTATTAGCAAACAGGGGATTTAGTTACCGTAATCTTTTAAATAAAGATGAACTCTTTATGCTTCCGCGTAATGGTGATGAGTTTAAACTGCAGCCCGGTACATCAGGATATAAAGAGGGCGATAAATGGGTGTACTCGTACTTTGTACCTCAAAACGGTAAAGACCTTATTAACATGACCGGCGGCAACGAACAATTCTCCGCCCGGCTTGACCCTGCCCTGCGCAATAATGTTATTCTATTTGATAACGAAACTGTTTTCCATTTGCCTTATATGTTCAATCAGGCAGGTAAGCCTCAGTTAACACAAAAATGGGTGAGGGATATTATGCTCAACAGGTTCAGCGCCACACCCGGTGGTTTACCCGGTAATGATGACTTGGGTTCAACATCAAGCTGGTATGTCTTTAGCTCGCTCGGGATATATCCGGTATGTCCTGGTAATCCGCTTTACACTATCGGTGCGCCTTTGTTCAAATCTGTAACGCTTCATTTACCCAATGGCAAAAAGTTCATCATCGGCAGTAATAATTCATCTGAAAAAAATAATTACGTACAGGCTCTGCATGTGAATGGCAAAGCCTGGCAGCAATTGGCCCTGCCACATTCGGTGTTGGTTAACGGTGGTGCAATGACTTTTGATATGGGGAAAGCCCCAGGTAACTGGCCAACCGATAAAGATCCGATTGAGCTATCGGCCACACAAAAAAATACTGCCTTTAGTATAGCGAGTTATTCGGTCGATAAAAAAAATGCAGTGCCTGACGAGCCGCTTGTGATAAGGTTTAAACTTAAAAATACAGGTAGCAAGGGCATTAAAACCATAAAGCTGTTGGTTAACGGAAAGCCATATAGTTATAAAAACTGCCTGGTTGAGCCGGGACAAACTGTTCAGGATTCTATTGAGTTTCGCCTTTACCCTGTGGGAAAAACGGTACTGAAGCTTGATAATACACTACCGTTGATTGTCGAAGTGAATCTGCCTGCAAAACCGCAGGAGCAAGCTTTTAAAATATCGGGGCTGGAAGTAAAACCGATGATCAGGTTGAATGAAAGCCAGGAAATAAAATACCGGATAAAAAATACTGGCGGATTAAAGCAAACCTTTATTATACCTGTAATCCAGAATGATTCGGTTGTTTTTACCGATAATATTAAACTTGATGCCGGTGAAGTTAAAACCATTAGTCATCATATAAAAGCGTCCAAAAACGGATTTGAATATGTGAGGGTCGATACGGCGAAAACTATCTACAAGGTTTATGAAAATGCTACAGAATCATTATTACTTGATTTCGCATCGATAGCCCGTGGTAAGATAGTAGCTGATAGTTCGGGCTTTCATAACAACGGAAATGTTATTTCATCTTCAGTAACAACTACTAATGATAAACTATTATTTAGCGATAGTACTTATTTGGAAGTCCCAAACTCACCATCTTTGGACAATATGGATGAATCCATTACCATGATGGGATGGGTTTACCCGATGGGCAATGAGAAAGGTTTGGTTGATATCATTACCAAAGGCGATAACGATGTATTGCAAATGACCGATAACAGAACCCTGACTTTTTTTGCGGGCGGATGGGGCAGGGGCGACTGTACTGTAAACCTCCCTGCCGACTGGCAACAACACTGGCACCACATTGCGGGCGTGTGCAACGGCAAAAAGCTGTATGTTTATATCGATAGTGTTTTGGCCGGAACCACGCTGTTAGAGGTAACCGCTGATCTGTCGGTAAATAACAAATGGACGTTAGGCCGAAACGAAGAGTTTCCATCGGAACGCGTGTTTCACGGCTTTATGGACAGAGTGAAAGTATTCAAAGCCGCATTATCTGCTGATGATATCAAAAATATAGTGTCGTCAGAAAAAAAGTAAGCTGGTAGTGTCTCCTACGTTTAAGAACGATATATAACAATCTCTAACTGGCTGTTGATGCTCTTGCTATCAATTGCGATGGCATTATCAGTTCCTGCTTGGCTTCATTAAGCCGCCCGGACAAGCGGCCGAAAAGGATTTCCGCTGCTTGCTTTCCCATATCATATGCAGGTTGTAAAATAGTAGTAAGCGATGGATTAAGTATGGCCGCGGTAATTTGATTGGTAAAACAAGCAACTTTTACATCACAAGGGATCTGTAGTTTCAGTTCATCGCAAGCCAGATAAGTTGCGGTAGCCAGCTGTTCAACGGTAGCTATGATACCATCGGGTTTAACGGTTGCCAAATGCGCTTTGATTATATTTACATTTTCGTCGGTATATTTGTTGGAGCAGGTTACTATTCCTGCATCTTTAACTACAAACCCATTGTCAGTTAAAGCGTTGCGATATCCTTGTTCCCGGGCGGTTAAAATAGAAGGATAGCCACTGATGGTAACCAGTGAGATGTTTTTACATCCGGCTTGCAATAAGTGTGTGGCTGCGTTGTAAGCGCTATTATAGTCGTCGGTTACTATTTTATCCGCAGTAATATCCTCGCACACCCTGTCAAAAAAAACTATGGGGATGCCTGTTTCCTGTAATGTTTTAATATGTCCTGTATCCTGGGTGCTGCTGGCTACGGACATAATGAGGCCATCAACGCGTCCGCTGGCCAGGTCATTAAACATGGATGCTTCCCGTTCATAACTGTCATGGGTAAGGTAGATCAGCGCATGGTATTTTTTTGGCGCGACAATACTTTCAATGCCGTTAATGGCCTGGCTAAAAAAGCTGTCGGCAATTTCGGGTATAATGATGGCTATAGTATTGCTGCTTTGTTTGCGGAGACTGCTGGCATAAGCGTTAGGTACGTAATTTAAACGCCTGGCGGCTTCCATTACCCGCAGTTTGGTTTCAGGACTTATATCATAGCTATCGCGCAGCGCTTTGGATATGGTTGCGGTTGAAAGGTTAAGCTCTTTCGCAAGCGTTTTCATATTCACCTTATCGTTCTTATTACCGCCGGTCATTTTTAGTATTGGTTGTGCTTAATTGTGGAGCAATATAACGAAAAAGATGTTCAGTAGTTTCGACGCGACTCAACCTGAACGGAAGAAGGGCGTTTATATGTTAAAACAATGCGGGGTACGGTTTAAATGAGAAAAGGCACAATTTCTTGCGCCTTTTGTGATCCCGCTGGGACTCGAACCCAGGACCCCAACATTAAAAGTGTTATGCTCTACCGGCTGAGCTACGGAATCATTCTTTAAATTTTTCGCTTACTAAGGCGTGGCTGTTTAAAGGCAGCTTTTGTTTTTAAATAAAAAAGCCTCTTTTCAAAGGCTTTGTGATCCCGCTGGGATTATATTTTGAAGGTATAATACCTCTATTTATCAATAAGTTACGACGATGAATTTGTAATGGGTCACCTAAAAGGTCACCGATTTACTTTGTACTTATATGTACTTGTTTGATGTCGTTTAAAGAACTAATTATTATTTACACAAAGATAATAATTTGCTCATTGAGTGCCAATTTTTATCTAAATTCAATTACGTTATAAGCTCATTGGTTTTATCTAATAAATTCATTATGCAATTTTGTAATTACATAAATTTGTAACTGCATATTTTAATAGGAAAATAAATTTTTATCAAATTTTTAACTTTTCGAATAAGATCTTGTTTCGCTTTTGTGCATCGTGTAATACCTTATCAAAAGGCATCACCTCGAAATAGGCAGAATAAAATTTGCTTTTTACCTTAAACCAACCCCTGCCATCCGGCGTTTTATCAAACTCACGCCTTTCTAAAATTTTGAGTAGAGATGGACGTATATCGCATATTATATAAACATAAAAAGGAGTGCGTTTATCAACTTCCACAACTTTGCCATTACGACCAGTTACTTTGCCGTCCAAAAGCAACTCTATATATTTTTCAGATTGCTCAATAGGGTTTTTACTATCATCATAGTCTTTATAATCATCCCTTTCCGGTTTCTTAAATTCTACGATAGTAAACGAATTATGAGGTGCACTTTTAGATTCTGAAAATGCGAAGGCTTCGTTGTAAATTAGCAAATCGCTTCTATCTGAATCTGTAGACGTTACTTGTTGAACGCTATTGAAGGTTTTATCAGAAGATAGAAATGTGTGATATGAGAGCCTTTCATCAATCAACCAAAGATTTTGTTTTTCATACGGTACTTCATCGGATGTTGTCCTAATTGGGAAAAAAACTGAATGAATAAGTTCCTCATTCTCAAATTTTCCTTGCCCATTAGTTTCAATTAACTGTTCTAATAGTTCTATGATAGTTTTTCTATGCACTATATATCGAGCCAAATCTGACTTTCCTATATCATTAAATTCACTTAAAAACTTTTCATATTTTCTTTGATAGTCTTGATGGGTCGTAATATCCTTTTTTTCAGATAGCAGGTTTATTTTTTCCTGCTTTACTTCAAGACGCCAATCTGCTTCTATTTTATATAGTTCGATATCCAGTTCTTCTTTTGTCAAATCGGGAGGCAATTTCTTTACTTCTTCTGATCTATAATGTAACACACTCCTATATTGTGGCAACTCATCATTTATGATAGGTCTGTATGATTCCACCTTCTTATTTCGGACAACACCTAAATATTCTGAAAGAAGTTCCTCAATAGATTGAATGGATGATCTTCTTACCTTTGCTAAGTTTATATCAATTGACTCGGTGTCCTCATCGTCACCATCTGGAAAATTAAATCCTATTCTTTCGGTATCTACATTTTCGTCCAGAATGTCACCTGTAACATGCACTTGATAAAAGAAAGTAGACTCACCGTCATTGATTGGCTTTTTGCCTAAATCAACAAGTTTTGAATATAAACCTTCTATTATAACACTTCTGTTGTGTGCACAAAAATGAATTTTATGGCTTTGGAACTCAGAGGACTTGGTTAAATATATTTTAAATTCTTTATCTCCGATTATGAAACTACTTGATTTAACCTCTGCTTTGAATTCAGTTCGAAACAACGTTTGTAAGTCGATTTGTAAATTATTCTGATTTCTTAAAATAATTTTAGGAACAGTATCGGTTATAAAGTAAAGTTGAAAATGTGCAACAATTTCGCGTGCTATCGTAAAAAGTTCCTTAGGCAGGGATTTTTGATATTCATCCTTAATTCTATTAAGAGTTATTATGGAACCTGAATGTAAACCATTAACAGGAGGATTGCTAAAATTATGAAAACCTTCTTTAGTTGCACGAAAATCAAATTGAATTGATTTAGTGATTTTATTCTCTTGATAAAAGCTTTTAACCTGAAGGTCTTTAAAGGCTTTTAAACAAACAAATCTACCTACGCCTTTACCGCCTATTCTATTTTGTGATCTGTATCTGCTTCAATATAAGCCTTTAAGTTTTCTTCATTTAACCCAATTCCGTTATCCTGCACAATGAAACTATGAATAGGATATATATCAATGTCACTCATGTTTGCGAGTACTTCCGGAGCACCATTCCTTAGGCATTCAATTATGACTTGGCCATCCTCACTTTTTAATCCTGCGTTTTTCTTCGCCTCCTCAATCGAGTGAATCGAGTTACTAATCAATTCAAATAACGGCATCAGTGGCTTCGTTCTTGGAAGCCTTGTGTTTCTAACCTTGTTGGCGATATTTGAAGTTGGAATAAAATTATTTGGTTCCATTATTTTTCAATTGGGCGATAAATTTCACCGTTAGTAAATCTAATAAATTTAGCTGACGGCATTAAAACTAAAGTTGAATTATAATTTAATAACAGCTGCCAAACATATACTGGAGGTGATTTCTCATTAAAAAAAAACACCTATCTCATACATGAGGTGTGAAAAATATTTTTTTTTCCTTTTCAGCTTTGTTCCATAAAATATTGATTATGGAAAAAGCTATTTCACATTTCGATAAACACGGGAAGATGTTCCGCGACCAACTGATTACGGTTGGTGACCTATTAGAATTTAAAGACTTACTGTTATCTGATATAAAATCTATGCTTAAAGACCAGGTTAGCGGTAAAACCAAAAAATGGTTAAAAGCTATGGAGGTTCGCAAGATGCTCAATATATCTCATGGAAAGCTTCAGGCCCTGCGGGATAACGGTAAAATCCCATTTACAAAATTGGGAAAGGTCACTTATTACGATGCCGATAAAATAGAGGGCCTGATGGAAACAGCGACCGTCGTTAAATTCTAAGCGATGCAAAAGCGTAGAGTTAAACGACGAATCATTGAAAAGCAGAAATCAGTTGAAGTTTTTGATGACATTTTGGCTGAAAACACAAACCAAGGGATGGGTCATCAAATACCGCCACTTGTCGGCTATGTGATAATTTATTTCTGTCAACAAAATATGGCTGTTGGTGATGCTCAAAGTTTCTTTCAACATTATGAAAATTTGGATTGGAAGACGGTGACCGGCAGGCCACAAAAAAACTGGAAAGTTTTGGCAAAGGACTGGATTTATAATGCTGTTCAGCAGACCAAATTTTTGGAACGTCAGGAGGCCAAGCGCGTAGCGTTCCCTGGTACATAATTATAGATTTCTGTATTTGCAGCTTTATGTAATTATAGAATTATGCAAGTAAAGAAAGCTGTAATTATAAAAATACAGCTTTACAGCAAAATGTATTTATAGAGCTCTGCAATTGAAGAGATATGTATTTAAAGATTTACAGCATTCTGCAATTACAGCATTATGTATTTATAACAATTTAGAATTACATAATATGGGAAAGATCATCACGGTGGCCCACCAAAAAGGGGGCGTAGGAAAAAGTACACTTGCCATGAATTTAGCGGTATGTTTTCAGGATCAGCTAAACGTTGCTTTGGTTGATACGGATTTACAGGGTAGCCTCCTTCAGATCAAAGAGGAACTGCCTGGACTGGCAGTTGTAGGTAACGAACGATTGCAGGAAATCGAAAGGTTGGATTACGATCTGATTATAGTCGATACACCGCCATATTTGTCGAACAAACTGCCGGAACTATTCAGTCTTTCGGATTATATCTTAATACCTACCAAAGCAGGTTTTTTTGATGTCATGGCTATTCGGTCAACTATTGCATTAGTAAAGGATGCTCAGGTTAAAAAGCCTGCGATACAAGCCGGCATCGTAATGAATATGATTAAACCCCGGTCAGGTATAACTAAAGAGGTGAGCAGCCTTTTGGAAAGCATGGAAACCCCTGTTTTGGCAACTATGATTCATGACCGGGTAAGCATTGCCAGGTCTTCCATTACCGCTGGGGTACTGCACGGAAGCGATAACAAAGCCATAGAAGAAATAACCTCTTTAGCAGAGGAGATAGTTAATCGCATAAGTGCATAATTACATAAATACAGATTTATGTAACCGTCAAAATCGCTCGTGCAACGACGTAACTAATAAAGTTTACTATGACAGATTATAAAGACAAGTTGGGTGGGTTAGCAGACAAACTTAAAAAGGACACCCCAAAAACGCCTATTCAGGAAGTTCACCCAGTTAAGCAAAGCACCGCAGTTAAGGAGGACGAAGCACAGTTAAATGTATGGATTCCAAAGACGCTTTTAAAGCGTATGAAATCTTACGGAGTACAGTACGATACTTCTTTAAAGGACATAAGCATCGATGCTTTAAAATTCTTCCTTGATACCAAATTGAAGAAGTCGACGGCAGGATAAAAGTCTTAGTGATTGCTGGAAGATTTAAGAAGTTTAAAGGGATGAGATTGCCTCTTAATAGCAATCAGCAAGATAAACGTTTGTCGGACAAACGGATCTTGCCCCTACCTTCCGAAGTCAGTCGAGGGACAGGGTAAAAATCCTCCAGGGTCAGATTTTTAAAGATTACAGATATGGAAAATGAAGATGAAAACAGGGAACGAAAAGTAACCACTCGTTTTAAGCCCAATGAATTTAAAGTACTTGATACCCGTTTTAAAAAAACAAGATTTTTAAAAATGAGCGAGTATATCAGATGTGTTTTGCTCGAAAAACCGATCACTGTAAATTATCGTGATAAGGCAATGGATGAGATGCTGGAAGAACTGGCATTGCTGCGAAAGGAGTTAAATGCTATAGGTAATAATCTAAACCAGGCTGTTCGACAAATAAATAGCGCACACGGTAATGCGGATAACCGACTATGGTTAAATCTTCTTTCCATCATCGGCAGCAAAGTCGATCCCGCGATTGATCAGATCAAAGAACGTATGCTAAGTTTTTCAGAAATATGGTCGCAAAAATTAAAACCGGCAGAAGCATCAGCGGTGCAATAAATTATAATGAACATAAAGTAAGGCTGGGCAAAGCGGAGTTGATTGCAGCGCAAGGCTACCTTAAAGATCCGGCTAATTTATCATTCACTGATAAGTTGGAAAGGTTGACGGACTTGACCATTCGGAATGAGCGAACCCTTGTAAATGCTTTGCATGTTTCTTTAAATTTTGCTGTAAGTGAAAATCTTGATAAGTATGTTTTACAACAAATTGCTGATGAATATATGGATGGTTTGGGTTTTGGTAAACAACCTTATTTAGTCTATCAGCATTACGATGCCGGACACCCTCACCTGCATATTGTAACGACCAATATTAAGCCGGACGGTAAACGCATCAGTTTCCATTTACTCGCAAACAGGGCCTCTGAAAGTGCGAGAAAGCAAGTCGAATTAAATTACAATTTGATAAAGGCAGAAGATCAGGGTAAAAAACAGAACGTTATTAGGAAACCATTGGAGCAAGTTGATTATGGCAAGTCAGAACTTAAAAGATCTATCACCAACGTGGTAAATGAAATTGTAAAAGCCTACAAATTTACCAGCATTCCCGAGCTGAACGCAATACTCAATCAGTACAATATTACTGCTGATCGCGGCTCTAAAGATTCAAGGATGTATGAAAAAAACGGGTTAGTTTATTGGGTGCTTGATGGAAAAGGCAACAAAATTGGGGTGCCAATTAAAGCCAGTAGTATCTATGGCAAGCCAACATTAAAGGTGCTCGAAGACCGTTTTCGAATAAATGAAGTATTACGTAAACCTCTGAAAGAATCAGTAAAATTAAAAGTTCACAAGGCTTTAGTTACTAAGATTTCTAAAACTGACTTCCAAAAAAGGTTAAAGGAAGACGGCATTCAAGTCATTTTCCGGCAGAATGACGATGGTCGATTATATGGGATAACGTTTGTAGATCATGGGTCGAAGTCGGTTTTTAACGGCAGTGATTTAGGCAAAAAATACAGTGCTGCCACATTGATAAATTGGTTTAAGAACGAAGAAATCAACCACACACGATTCGCCGCTAAAGTTGGAAATAACGTTAACCAAGCTTTAAAATTTCCTGACAATATTTCAGGTACAGTTACTGCTACCGGCGATGGGGATTCGCTATTGAATATTCTATTCAAAGAAGAACAACAAGACATGGCTGCTATTGGAAGGCTACAACAAAATAAGCGAAAAAAGAAAAGGAAAGGCCATTCACTTTAAAATTGAACATCATGCAAACAGGCGAAAACGAACAAGCATTAAGAAAGATTATTGACTTTACGAGGTTACTTAGTATTGCAGTTTTAATAGTACATTTTTATTTAAGTTGCTATCCGGCATTTCAAATTTTAGGGTTAACCAAGCCCTTTGTCAATCACATTTTGCTACCCTTATCGAAGATGGTAGTTTTTGCTAAAGTGCTATATGCAAAACTTGCTGCGCTTATTCTTTTGATGATTTCGTTAGTGGGCAGTAAGGGTAAAAAAGATGAATCTATTAAGGCAAGCAGGATTTTTATTTATTGCCTGATAGGGTTAATAATGTATTTTATCAGCGTTCTATTCCTTACAATACCTTATCCACCTACCACTATTGCAATTCTGTACATCGGCATAACTGTAGTTGGTTATTTGCTCCTACTGTCGGGTGTCAGCTTGTTATTCAGAATGCTAAAACTAAATTTAGGAAAGGACATATTCAATAAAGAAAATGAATCTTTTCCGCAGGAAGAGCGCTTTTTAGAAAATGAGTATTCAATTAACCTACCGGCTATTTATAAGCTGAAAGGAAAATCTCGTAAAAGCTGGATTAATATTATCAATCCTTTCAGGGGCACATTAATTGGGGGAAGCCCAGGTTCAGGTAAGTCTTATTTTATTATCCGTCATATCATAACTCAGCATATTCAAAAGGGCTTTACCATGTTAGTTTATGATTTTAAATATGATGATTTAACTAAGATAGTTTACAATGCTCTCCTAAAATACGGCCACTTGTACAAAGTGAAGCCAACTCAATATATTATCAATCTTGAAAATATTATGCACCGGGCTAATCCCTTAGAGCCGCATACAATGATTGATATTACTGATGCAATTGATTCAAGCCGAACGATCATGCTCGGACTTAACCGCGAGTGGATTAAAAAGCAGGGTGATTTCTTTGTTGAATCTCCGATTAACTTTATCACAGCTATTATGTGGTTTCTAAAAAAATATGAAGATGGGCGTTATTGCACATTACCTCACGTAATCGAATTAGCCCAGATTGAGTATAAAGATTTATTTGAAGTTTTATTACAAGAACCTGAAATTGAAGTATTAATAAACCCTTTTGTTTCTGCCTGGCAAAATGAAGCGTATGAACAATTAGAAGGACAAATAGCAAGCGCCAAAATTAGCCTGGCCCGTTTATCATCACCGCAATTATATTATGTATTGAGCGGTAATGATTTTTCAATGGATATCAATAATCCTGATGAACCTAAAATAATTTGCCTCGCTAATAATCCCCAAAAATCTCAAATCTACGGAGCCGTTTTATCGCTCTACATTAACCGTATAAATAAACAAGCAAACCGTAAGGGCCAACTAAAATGCAGTATGATTTATGATGAGTTTCCAACCATTTATTTCAATGGTATAGATAACTTAATTGCTACCGCAAGATCAAATAAAGTCGCGGTTACTTTAGCGGTACAAGATTATAGCCAGTTAAAAAAGGATTATGGGCGTGAGCAAGCTGAAGTTATTTTAAATATTGTTGGCAACATTGTATTTGGACAAGTAACCGGTGATACGGCTAAACAATTATCCGAGCGGTTCGGCAAAATTAACCAAGAAAAAGAAAGCGTTTCAATTAACAGTCAGGACACCTCTATTAGTAAATCTACACAACTGGATTACGCAATACCCGCATCTAAGATATCAGGCTTATCGTCCGGTGAGTTTGTAGGAATGGTGGCTGATGATCCTGATAATAAGATAGATTTAAAAACCTTTCATAACGCTATCCAAAACGATCATGAAGGCTTGCGCCGTGAAGAAAAGGGATACCAGGCCATACCTTTTGTAAGAAATATTAACCAGGCGGAAGTATTAATGGCTTATCATCAAATTAAAGAAGATGTCAAAGGCATTGTAGATAGCATTTTAAGCAAACTTTGTTAGAATAGGCAAATATTTTTCCTAATATTTCATATATAAGAATTAATACAACGTATCCGTTGTGTTAATTTCGTTCGCTTTGCTATTCTTTTATACTTCCGATGAAAAAGGAAGAACTATTAAAAGATTTAGGTGAAAGAATACGCGAAATCCGAAAGGATAAAGGTATTACTCAACTACAGCTTGCCCATTCCATTGGAAAAGACCAGCAATCGATACAACGTTTAGAAGCCGGGAATATTAATCCTTCTTATATCTACCTTCAAGAAATAGCAGATGGTTTAAGCATAACACTTTTGGAGTTGTTACAGTCGCCGGCTAAAACCTAATTTAAAAATTGATTTCCCGCAGAATTTGATTGCTACCCCCCAAGTAGTTAAGCTTTGCTATACAACTATTTTTTTACTTAAACCGTTACTATTTGCTTATATAAATTCTTTACTACTTCTAAACCTATACTTTATCATATGAGAACAATAACTGAGCGTTTCTATAGCGCTTTAGAAAACCAATTGAATGAAGTTTCAATTAATGGTGATTCATTAGCGGATCAATACAAAACGTCAATTCTGCTTTGCAAAAAAGCAATGGCAAAACTTAAAAATTATATCTCCAGTTACAATTTCGAGAGTACCGAGGATGAAATAGAATTTTTTAAAATCGTAAAACCCCAATTTTATAGTAAGTACATATACTTTATTAATGTCTATAATTTTTTGATGCAAAAGCCTTTGGGAAGTGAAGAGATTATCAAAGACTACATCAACTATGAATTGACCGATATAAAACGGTTTTTCGATCATAATCATGCTTTTTATCAGTATTATCGGTCCGGATCTACACAAATGGATGAAGTCTATTTCACTCGTGGCGGTTTCGACGTTCACGTAGAATTAGAAGATTTTGAAGAAGATGAGCTTTATTCCACCAGCCATGATTATAAGCTGTCTAAGATTATTGCAAATGAAAAGTATCAAGATTATCTAAACCTTGAACTGCAAAAAATAATGAATCATGATCAAGAACCACAAGAAATAGGAATTGAGCTGCCTTTAACCTGGACGGCAAATAAAACTGACTTGGTTGAACTAATTTATGCCTTAGTTGCATTGGGAGTGTTTAATAATGGAAACTCGGAAATCAAATCAGTAGTTAGCTTTTTCCAAACGGTATTTCATGTTGATTTGGGGTCTTACTATCATAAATATACAGATATAACACGGCGCAAAAAGGAACGTACATCTTTCTTGGATAAACTTAAGCTCGCATTACTTAGAAGAATTGATGAAAAATTAGATGAAGACAGTGGTCCGCAACAAAAAATGAAATTTGAGTAATTTATAAACCACTATATTTCAGCATTTTATAAAGATATAAATAAAAAAAAACACCTACCTCATGTGTAAGGTGTGAAATAATTTTTTTTACTACCCCAACCTTTGCTTTCACAATCGCCGCATGGTGCGGTGAGGATTAAAGCAAAATAATATGTTGTCCTCTATTTCCTGGCAGCACTATCTCACAGCTGTTGTAATCATAACAATTTCATATTACCTGTATGTGGTGCTCAGGTATTATCAAAAAGAGATTAGCGATCTCTTTAACCGCAAGTCGCAAACCACTGATATCTTTTCAGCAATTCATTCGCCTGCTATTACAGTCATGGGTCAGGCAAAACCTGATAACGGTGTAACAGTTAGCGAAACGCAGAATTTACCCTTCACAGATGTTTTGCCGGACGAACCGGAACATATCGTTAACAAGCCAATCCAAACTGAAATTCAAACCGACCCATCATCTGAATTAGTTTCGGAAGCTGGTAACCTTATTGACGCATTTATGGATGTTGACAATAAGCAGGAGTTTATAACGCTGGTTAATATATTGATTAGCTCTTACAAAAGGTTTCAAGAGCAAATAGACCTACCGGCTGCGCTAAACCACGTAGTGGAAATTTCCAAAGACAAATTAAAATTCACAGTTGCCTTATCCGACTTTCAAAGCACGTGGGCGTAGGCAACAATCCGTTTACACTAATTTAAAATTTATGAAATCTCAAAAAACAGACTTCCGTTTAAGAGCGGTAACATTTTTCAGGCATTTACTGACTACAATCACTTTATTGATAATCAGCCTAAGTCTTTACGCACAGGACGGCAATTCTGGAATAACGGCAGCAACTACACAAGTTAAAAGTTATTTCAGTACAGGAACAAGTTTAATGTATGCTATCGGTGCTATAGTCGGACTTGTCGGAGCGATTAAAGTATTTAAAAAATGGAATGATGGCGAACATGATACCGGCAAGGTTGCTTCAAGTTGGTTTGGCAGTTGTATCTTTTTAGTTGTAGTGGCTACGGTTTTAAAATCATTCTTCGGAGTATAAAATCAAATCATGGCATTATATCAAATAAATAAGGGCATAAATAAGCCAATTGAGTTTAAAGGGTTGAAAGCACAATATATCGGCTACCTGGCAGTTGGGCTGGTACTGTTGTTAATCGGGTTTGCAATAATGTATATCGTAGGCGTGCCTGTTGTGTTGTGTATCATCATCATATCCGTTTTGGGCAGTGCCCTATTTTTTCAGGTATTCAAATTAAGTCATAAATATGGCGAACACGGCTTAATGAAAAAAACAGCCAAAAGGTATTTGCCCAACCACTTGAAGTTTACCACCCGAAAAATCTTTTTACAGCTAAAAAAATAATTATGGCAACACACAGCAAAGCGGAACAGGTATTTCCTGTTTATAAGGTCGAACATAATTGCATGGTTTCCGCAAATGGTGATCTTACTATTGGTTACAAAGTGAATCTGCCGGAAATTTTCACCTTGTCAAATGACGAATATCTTGCCTTCCATGAAGTTATTATAAAAGCGCTGAAGCTTTTGCCTAAAAATACCGTATTTCATAAACAGGATTGGTTTATCAATGATCAATACGAAGCTGTGTTTGCTAAAGAGGGTCATCAGCAGGTCAAAACTTTCTTATCTCATTCCAGTGAACGTTATTTTCACGAACGCGAGTTTTTGCATCATTATTGCCATATTTTCATTACTAAAAAACCTGATAAGTTTAAGCAGTATTCAAGCGCTGTTACTTCACTTATGCGAAAACGTATTGTACCTGTACAAACTACGTGCGACGAACTATTTATAGATTTTCAGGATAGCGCCGGCCAATTTGTAAGAGTTTTGGAGGATAGTGGGTTAATAACCCTTTCACGGCTAAACGATGACGAGTTAGCAGGAACATTAAATAATGCCGGAGTTTTAGAGCAATATTGTTTTCTGCTTAATCAAAGCGAAGCACCAGTATTGAAAGATATTCATATTCAAGATGAGATCAGAATCGGTGACAATCATTGCCAGCTTTATACTTTAAGCGATGCCGAGGATCTGCCGCCCTTATGCGGCCCGAGGATTACCTATGATAAATACAGTACTGATAAAACAAAATTTAGTACTGGCTTTGCTACACCTATAGGTACACTGTTGAAATGTAACCATTTGTACAACCAATATATATTTATCGGTGACAGCCTGCAAACGATCAAAAAACTGGAAGCAAAAAAATTGCGCCTGCAATCGCTCTCAGCTTATTCTCGCGAAAATGCGATTGGCCGTGATGCTACCCACGATTTTTTAAATGAGGCTATTACTCAGCAGCGCTTACCTGTTAAAGCGCACTTTAATGTTTTAGCGTGGACGGATGACCCAGGGCATTTAAAAGATCTCAAAAATAAGGTTAGCTCTTCTTTGGCTCAAATGGATGCACAGCCCAAACAGGAAACCGACGGTGCCGCCCAGATTTGGTGGGCAGGATTGCCAGGCAATGAGGCTGCATTTCCAATGAATGATACTTTTGATACGTTCGTAGAGCAAGCGACCTGTTTCTTGAACCTTGAAACAAATTATCAGTCAAGTATCAGCCCTTGTGGTATTCGCTTGGGTGACCGTCTCTCGGGCAAACCGGTTCATGTGGATATCAGCGATGATCCTATGACTAAGGGAATTACAACAAATCGCAATAAATTTATTTTAGGACCGTCAGGAAGCGGCAAGTCTTTCTTTACTAACCACCTGCTACGGAGTTATTTCGAGCAGGGTTCCCATGTGGTGTTAGTCGATGTCGGACATAGTTATCAGGGGCTTTGTGACTTTGTAGGTGGTTATTACTTCACATATACCGAGGACGAACCAATCAGCTTTAACCCATTCTATATCGCTGATGGTGATTATCTGGACACGGAAAAAAAGGAAAGTATTAAAGCTATGATACTCGCATTATGGAAAAAAGAAGATGAGGGTGTACAGCGGTCTGAATATGTAGCCATATCTGACGCATTATATCATTACTACGAGAAATTGAAAAACCATCCTGATATTTTTCCGTGTTTCGATAGCTTTTATGAATTTCTTAGCGAGGACTTTTATGAAACGATGAGACAATCAAAAGTAAAAGATATACGTTTTGATATTGATAATATGTTATTTGTATTGAAACCATACTATAAAGGTGGTGAATACGCTTACCTGCTAAATGCTAAAGAGAATCTTGATCTTTTGCAAAAGCGTTTTATTGTCTTTGAGTTAGACAATATTAAAGACCACCCAATTCTTTTTCCAGTGGTCACACTAATAATTATGGAAACCTTTGTTTCTAAAATGCGCAAGCTTGCCAAAGATACCCGCAAAATGATTTTGATAGAAGAAGCATGGAAAGCAATTGCCCGGGAAGGTATGGCCGAATATATTAAATACCTATTTAAAACTGTCCGTAAATATTTTGGTGAGGCATTAGTAGTAACCCAGGAAATTGAAGATATAATTAGTTCGCCGGTAGTTAAACAGGCTATCATAAACAATAGTGATTGCAAGATATTACTTGACCAGCGTAAGTATCAAAATGACTTCCCTAAAATACAACAACTATTAGGGATTACTGACAAAGAAACTGCGCTCATTATGAGTATGAACCGCAATAATGATGAAAACTTAAAATATAAAGAAGTTTTCATCAGCCTTAACGGCCAGTTATCAAAAGTGTACCGTACCGAAGTAAGCCGGGAAGAGTATTGGACTTATACTACTGAAGCATCAGAAAAAGCCAAAGTTCATGCATACACTAAAAAATTAGGCAGTGTAAAGCTTGCAATAGCCGCCATCGTTAGAGAAGAATTAGAAAAAGCAGCATAAACTAAAACCCGTAATTATGAAAGCATTATTCGTTTTTTTAGCAATCGTAGCAGTATTATCAATAGGCTGCAATAACGCTACGAAAAGTAGTGAGAATATAGAAGGCACGTATGTTACTCATTTTCAAAATGAGTTTAATATAACAGATGATACTTTGATAATATCCTCAATTAAATCTTCGGATAATTCGTATGATGTGAAGCGGCAGACAGGTTTTAATAAAATCAGAAATGGTCAGCAACTACCAAAGGAGTTCAAAGTAGCGAAATGGGTTTCTTCATACAACTCAGACAAACAATTATTGCAAGAAACTGATTTAGGGCGACAAATCAGCATATTACCAGGTACTCATAAATTAAAACTTGGTGCATCGGAGTACACTAAAGTAAAATAGTCAAACCTACTTATTGATTCTAAAATTAATTGGTCAGAAATGACCAAACAGGGAGGTTTTTATGAAAAAATTTAAAGAATTAAAAGTCATTATTGTACTCATTGTCATTAGTATAACTTCAATAAAGCCAGCGAAAGCACAATTTGTAATTGGCGAAGTAATTAAGCTAACTGTTACCAAAATAATTAAAGCTATTGACCTTAAAGTACAGCGAATGCAGAATAAAACGATATGGCTGCAGAACGCGCAAAAGGTCATTGAAAATCAAATGTCCAAAGCCAGGTTAACGGAAATTTCAGGTTGGACAGAACAGCAAAAGAAATTATACAGTAATTACTATACGGAACTGGGAAACATTAAAGCCACCATATCAAAGTATCAGCGAATTAAGGATATCACGTTGAAACAGGCGGCATTGGTTTATGAATACAAAAAAGCCTGGAGCCTCTTTAGGCAGGATAATCATTTCAATCCTCAGGAATTAAATTATATGCAAAAGGTTTACACTGGCATCTTGGATGCAAGTGTTAAAAATCTCGATGAGATCATGCTCGTGGTAAGTCCGGCAAAAACACAAATGACGGATGAACAACGCCTGGAATTAATTAATAAAGCCAGCGATCATTTAGATGAAAATTATAATGATCTGCATCAATTTAATAATCAAGGCATTCAATTGAGTTTGCAACGCAGTAAAGATTTAAGTGATACACAATCAATAAAAAAACTTTATGGAATCAATTAATCAAATTAAGTCACGGGCAGATGAAATCCGGCGTAAAAGCAAGAAATTACTGGCTTTTACAATAATGACTGTTGCCGCTTCTGCGCTGGCAACTACCGTTAGAGCACAAACCTTTGCTGAATGGTTCCAACAGAAAAAGACCCAAAAAAAATACCTTTTACAGCAAATTGCCGCATTACAGGTTTACGCCTCATACTACAAAGCTGGTAATAATATTGCCCGTAACGGCTTAGGATCGATAACAGGCTATCTTAAATCAGAGAACAACCTACACACTACGTACTATAACAACCTGCAAAATGTTAGCCTTATAGTTAAAAATAATAAACAGGTGAAGGACATACTGCAATGGCAAAGGGATATACTTAATCGAATGAACACGCTTGACAAAACTGCTAATCTCAACGACGGGGAAAGGAAATATATTCTACAAGTTAGAACCGCCTTATTTAAAGATTGTGACCAGCAAATCACTGAATTACAAAATGTGGTTACTGACACCAAACTAAAAATGAGCGACGAAGAGCGGTTAAAAAATATTGGTGCTATTCATACCTCCATGCAGAACAATTACCGTTTTGCTTCATCATTCTCTGATCAGGTTAAAGTTTACGCAATTCAGCGGGTGCAGGAAAAAAGTAATGTGTTCACCCAAAAGAAGATTTACGGAATTCAATAAAGCCAGTTATTATGAAGAAGCAAATAAGGAATAGCCTAATTACGATAGTGTTTTTCGTTTGTCTGGTTACGACGAAAGTTGCAACCGCACAAGTTCAGGAAATGCAACAATTGATTTTAGATATTGAAAAGTTAACCCAATTAAAAGGCATACTGAGCGATATGAAAATGGGTTACCAAATATATCAGCAAGGTTATGGCAGCATATCCCAACTATCGAAAGGTAACTTTGATTTGCACAGCGTTTACCTTAACGGCTTGCTGTCAATAAACCCTGCTGTCAGAAATTATGGTAGAGTAGCTGAGATTATCTCGCAACAGGCCAGTTTGATTAGCGAATATAAAAGCGCCTATAAACGATTTGAGCATAGTGGCTCTTTTAGTGCAAGTGAATTAAATTATATGAGTAGTGTTTATACACAACTTGTCAACCAAAGCCTTCAAAATTTGGACGATCTGACTAATGTTCTCACCGCTGGTAAACTGCGGATGTCCGATGATGAGCGAATCAGGGCGATTGACCGAATATATGCCAGTAGTTCAGATAAACTGCAATTCCTCCGGCATTTCAATCGGCAAGGCATTTTATTAAATATTCAGCGCAACAAAGACAGAGGCGACACTCGTACGGTGAAGCAGATCTATGGTATAAATAACTAATCCCAATTTTATGAAAAAGAAGTTTTTTTTAACCGCAATTCTTGCGGTAACGGGGATGGCTTTTCCTTTGCTTTCCAAAGCAGACGGCCTTGCAACAGACATTCAAGGCTTACAGGGAACTTTAAACGGCGTATATAATGATATGCTTCCTATGTGCAGCCAACTCATCGGTGTTGGTAGAGCTATAGCTGGATTTGGTGCTTTATGGTATATAGGCAGTCGTGTATGGCGACAAATAGCCAGCGCCGAGCCAATAGATTTTTACCCGCTGATGCGGCCATTCGCTTTAGGTTTAGCCATTCTTTTATTTCCTACAGTAATCGCAATTATTAACGGCATTATGTCGCCTACAGTCAGTGCAACCGGTGGAATGGTACAAAATTCCGATGCAGCTATAGCCGCCTTACTTAAGGCCAAAGAGGCAGCTGTAGAGAAAACGGACACCTGGCAAATGTATGTTGGAGCAGATGGCGATGGCGACCGGGATAAATGGTACAAATACACTCACCCTGAAGATAAGGATGGTAGCGGTGAAGGAATGCTTGCCAGTGTTGGAAACGATGTAAAGTTCGCAATGGCTAAAGCTTCATACAATTTTCGCAATTCAGTTAAGCAATGGATGTCGGAAGTTTTGCAAGTGCTTTATGAAGCAGCGGCATTGTGTATCAATACCATCCGAACTTTTTACCTTATCATTCTCGCGATATTAGGGCCTATAGTATTTGGCTTAGCTGTATTCGATGGGTTTCAGCACACGTTAACAGTTTGGTTAGCTAAATATATCAATGTATTTCTTTGGTTGCCCGTAGCAAATATTTTCGGTGCAATTATAGGTAAGGTTCAGGAAAATATGCTGAAACTGGATATTAGCGAGGTTCAAAATGCGGGTGATACTTTCTTTAGTTCGACCGATACTGCATACCTCATATTTTTAATTATTGGGATCATCGGTTACTTCACAGTACCAAGCGTTGCAAATTATATAGTTAACGCAGGTGGCGGTAATGGCCTACTCCAAAAAGTAAACAGTATTGTAAGCAGTTCAAGTCATTCTGTTGCCGGAGCGGCATCGGGTAGTAGTATGTCAGCAGATGCCTTTGGTAATCAGAAATCCAATACCAACCAAAGCATGGCCGAAAGCGCAGTTTCCAGACCATATTTTCAAGAAAGGGGCAGTAACCCCAATAACGGACGGGCAAGCAAGATTGATCCACAGCAAGCCTAATTATTCACCTAAAATTTAATATACATGTTTACACATCTCAAAAACATCGAAACAGCCTTTAAGCATATTAAGCTTTTTAGCTATTTTTTGATTGCGGCATGCACAATTATTTCATGTTTCGCCCTCTTCAAAAGCTATCAGGCAGCAAACATCGCCAGCAGTCATATATACATCCTGGCAAATGGAAAGGCATTAGAAGCATTTGCAGCCGACCGAAAAGACAACATTCCAGTCGAAGCCCGCGATCATATAAGAATGTTCCATCATTATTTTTTCACCCTCGACCCTGATGAAAAGGTAATTGATGCCAATATAGGTAAAGCATTATACCTGGCCGATGAGAGCGCCAAAAATCAATACAATGATTTAAAGGAAAAGAGTTACTATAATAATCTCATTTCCGGTAATATCAGTCAGCAGGTTACTGTAGACAGCATTCAACTGGATATCAACCAATATCCTTATTACTTCAAGTGCTTCGCCACTCAAAAACTGATACGCGCTACTTCAACTGCGAATCGCAGCCTGATTACCCAGGGTTATTTGCGGAACGTAGCCAGATCTGATAATAACCCGCATGGTTTCTTAATTCTGCATTGGGAAACTTTAGCAAACAGGGATACCACCATTCAACATTAAAGCTATGAATTTATTAAACAGTAAAACTTCAATACAATTGAGCGACAAGGTTGCCGCGAGGTTGGCAAAACAGATAATAAATTTTCAAGATCTTTTTTCAGGCTGGCTTAACAGATGGTTTAATGCCTACACTATTCGGCAAAAGAAACAGATTGCTATTGCAATCGGACTCTTAACGTCAATCCTGCTTATTGGCAGTTCATTCTGCAGTTTTTATACACTTCCCAAACTATCACAAAATTATACCTCCGCCCATATTGGGAAGGCATCAGAGTTTCCCGATCCCCAATTCATTAAACGTCAATTAACAGATTCATTAACTATAAAAAAGTAAATCATGAATGCAGCATTAAATCGCGGCCAAATGCCGCAGCACACTCCCGAATTTATGAAGGAGCGCAAATTTTTAGTCATTATGCCCCTGCTTATTATTCCATTTTTAACAATGGCATTTTGGGCGTTAGGTGGAGGTAAACAATCAGCGTTGGAATTTGAAAATTCCAATCCGCAAGGCCTAAATGCTTCATTGCCGCAAGCACAATTTAAGGATCAAAAGGCCCAGGATAAAATGGGTGTTTATCAAACCGTTAAAACGGATTCCACAAGTTCAGCCAATAGCGGGGTTAGCGAAAGTTTCATCAAATCAATGGGACTGGATGCGGCTAAAGCTGGCAATCTTGATTCAAGTACGCAGCGTTCCACGGCTAATCTAACGGGAACCTCCACAGCAGATGTAAATGAAGCAAAAATTCAGGCAAAACTTGCCGCAATAAATCAGCAGATCAATCAACCGGAAACACCAAACTATGGTGGCGGCGGCGCATCCTTGGCGCAATCTGCGGCTGATGTAAAAAGGTTGGAGTTGATGATGAAAGCGATGAATGGCAACGGAGGAGGCAGTGATCCTGAAATGAAACAGCTAACGCAAATGCTGCAACAAATAAACGATATACAAAACCCAGGTAATGCCAATAACAGATTGCGTAACCAATCATTGAAAAATCACGGGAGGGTGTACGCGGTTATGGCTGCCAATGACGATGATGATGATAATTATACTACCGCCAAACCACAAGTTAGTTATGTTTCATACGATGGCGGCAACAAGGCAAAAAAGCGCCGCTCGGAGAATAATGCTGAAAACCCAGGGAATACCATTCAGGCGGTTGTTCATGAAGATCAGACACTGGTTAGCGGCGCGGTTATAAAATTAAGGTTGCTTGATGGCATTTACGTCAACGGTAAAATGATACCGAAGGGAAGTTTCGTATATGGCACCTGCGCATTAAATAATGAACGATTAGATATTAAAATAGCAAGTATTCGCTATCTCAATAATATACTGCCTGTAGCACTTACTGTTTATGACCTTGATGGTATGGAGGGATTATATGTTCCCGGTTCTATCGGCAGGGATGCTGCAAAAAATGGCGTTGGTGATGCAGTTCAGTCTATGCAAATTATGTCAATGGATCAGTCTGTTGCTACCCAGGCCGCAAGTGCAGGAGTGGAAGCCGCCAAAGGTTTATTCAACCGTAAGGTCAAACAGATCAAAGTTAAAGTAAAAGCCGGTTACGAAGTCCTCCTAAAGGATAGTAACGACCGTGATAATTAAATCAAATAAGCCATGAAAAAATCATTCATTATTTTCATTCTTGGTGCGTGGGGAACGGTTTCTCACGCGCAAGATACCGCCTATGTAAGCCGTGATAAAACCACCGCTTTGTTTTTTAAATCTGCTGTCAAAATTATCAGCAAACCGTCGTCAGATTTTGATGTGGATCAAAAGGAGGATGCCCTAATTACAATTAAAGCAATCGATGCGAATTTTAAGCCAACACGGATTAATGTGCAGGAAATTAGCACAGCCAAAATTTATCATATTCCTGTTGAATATTCTTACGGTCGAGCCGGCAGGAGAATTGACGTTGACGGAGCGGCGCCACTGACGGTAAAGGTTATTAATAGTGCTGAATATAATTATAGTGCAGTAGTAACCCAATTAGCTGAGGGTAAACGCAGAGATGTAGTAGACCATGAAAAAACCGGAGGGGTAAAAGCCTGGGTAAATAAACTATCGCTTGCCGGTAACCGGGTTTTCTTTAGGCTGGATATTCGTAACAAGTCCAATCTGCCTTATGAAATTGATTTTGTTCGTTTTTATATCAGAGATTTAAAAACTGTTGCCAGGATGGCTACTCACGAACAAGAGATAGTGCCATTAATCACTACACTTCATAAAAAAACTTCAATTGCACATAAACAGGAGATTGCAAAAGTATTCGGCTTTCACCGTTTTTCACTGTCTGAAGATCAGGCGCTAAACGTTGAATTATACGAGCGAAATGGCAACCGCCACCTTTACCTGCAAATTAAACAAAAGGATCTGGACGATTTAAAAACAATTACACCGGCACGGCAGCAACCGGCTAATACTTTAGCTGCCAACACACTTTAATTAACCATTTATTTCATCTTTAATCATTAAGTTATGAATACTCAAAATGCTGAATTTCTAAAAAAAAGCCTGCTTAATCTGGGTTTTGGCGATAAGTTAAATGCCGAACTGGATAAGGAAATGGCCGCTAAAACGCCTGAATTTAAATTAGGGCTTCAACACGAGTTTAACCAAAAAACGGTTGACTATACTTTGCACTTTAAGGCTGGAGACAGTCAGGACATGTATTTCTTCAACAAGTATGATGCAACTATCAACCACAAGCACGACCCGGCCAAAAATATCGACCAGACATTTTTTATCAATAAAGGTAGCGGCATAACCGCCAAAGAAGCCTTTAACCTGATGGAAGGCCGTGCCGTTCATAAGCAGCTCTATAATTTAGAGGGCCAAAAATATCAGGCGTGGTTAACGCTGGATGATAAAAACCTCACGGAGAATGGTAACAAAAAGATAAAGCATTACCATGAAAATTATGGCTACGATCTCGAAAAGACTATCGCAGGAAAAGGCATCAAAGAGTTGGACGACCCGAAAACTAAGGAAGAACTTTTGTACTCCTTGAAAAAAGGTAACGCCCAGCAAATTAGTATTGGCGGTGAGGATGGTGAAAAAAAGTATTTCATTGCAGCTAATCCACAGTTTAAAACCGTAGATCTATACGATCATCAAATGAAAAAAATAAAACGGGAAGAATTGCTGCACACTGATCAGAAACCAGCAAGAAGCTTAAAACAACGAGAGCAGCAAAAGGAGGATGCTCCTGCAAAAAAGCAGTCGCGTAAAAGAAAACTGACAGCTTAATATTAAAGGCAGTGGTCATATTATGGCTGCTGCCTTTTAAACAATATACACCAATCTCCAAAAGGATTTATAAAATTGTTAAATAAGTAAAGAAAATCAATTGAGTGCTCACAATGGATTTTCGGTCAGTTTAATTTGGATTTTCATACCATAGTTCGTTATTTGGATGGTCTAATGTCTGAAAATGCATCCAAATGGTCATCCAAACACTACCTTTCGATACCTTAATCTCAATTGATAGAACTTCTAAAACACCCATATTCCGGCAATTAGCAAACTCATTAACTACGCTGATTAGAAATGGTAAAATCAAGCCGGGGCATCAATTACCTCCCAGCCGGGATATGGCTGCCATGATCAAGCTTAACAGAACTACCGTAATCGCAGCTTATGATGAATTGAAAGTGCAGGGATGGCTGGAAGTTATTACAAAAAAAGGAATGTTCGTTTCTACGCAACTGCCGGTAATTGATCCAATATCTTTTAGAACAGATAATATGTTATCAGCAATGGTTTTAGTTCAACCGAACTTTTATCAGCAGATAAATTTCGACAGGCCTACTTACCGTGAAGTAAAGCCCTTTCATTTAATAATAAACGACGGTTACCCAGACCCAAGGATCGCACCATTTAATTCATTATTCAATCGTTATAAAACATTATTGAGTAAAGCCGATCTACACGGCCGTCTAATAGCTGGTAACGTGGCTGGTAGTATGTTATTAAGAAGCGAGCTGGCTAATTTTTTATCGAGAACGAGAGCTTTAAATATTGAAACTGAGAACGTGCTGGTAACACACGGCGCGCAGTTAGCTATTTATATTGCAGCAAGCATGGTCTTAAAAGCCGGAAGCACGGTCATTGTTGCTGATATGAATTACATATTGGCGGATAAGCTCTTTGAGCAATTAGGCGCAACGTTGGTGAAAGTTAAAGTAGACCACAATGGCATTGATGTAGATGCAATCGAGGAGATTTGTAGGCGGTCCCGACCGGATCTTTTATACATCATCCCGCACCACCATCACCCAACAACCGTAACCCTTAGTGCCAAAAGGAGAATGAAGTTGTTAGATATTATCAGAAGATATCAATTGCCGGTGATTGAAGATGATTACGATTATGATTTTCATTATAATAACAGCCCGATTTTGCCTTTGGCCAGTGCTGATCATAGCGGCTATGTACTATATGTCGGCTCTATCTCTAAAACTTTAGCACCCTCAATTCGGTTGGGCTACCTGGTGGGCGGCACCAGTTTTATACAACAGGCGTCAAGGCTTAAACAATTGGTAGAGATACGGGGAGACATTTTATTTGAAGAGTCTGTAGCCCATCTTTTCAGCACCGGTGAATTACAACGTCATTTACGAAGGTCGATTAAATTATACCGGGAGCGACGCGACAGATTTTGTGAACTTTTAAACGCATCATTGGGCGATTTTGTAAAGTTTACCGTTCCACAAGGGGGCATGGCTGTTTGGATAGTTTTTCCTGAAAATTATTCCATAAGCGAACTATCAAATCGCCTGTATGCTAAAGGAATCTACATGAATGATGGCAGCCTTTATCGTTACTCAAATACTGTTAATGGTATCAGGGTTGGATTTGCATCGCTTGACGATGCTGAGATGGACAAGTTTGCCCAAGTGCTCGCTCAGGTCAAATAACCGAAGGCACGCCCTCTTATGACCTGCCTTCGGATAAATATAGGTAGATTTTAGTTTGTCTTAAGCCAATTATCAAAAGTGATCAAACCTGCTCGGAATTCGCCAAGTGGCACTAAAAGGTCTTTGGGGATATCAAAAAACATGTATTTGTTATCGTCATTTGCAACAAGAGCTTTTCTATCACCTTTATGATTAAGATATTTTCGAACAAAATCGGTCATCGGAGCACGTTCCGAACCTGCGATTTCAACAATTCCATTTTTGGGTTTCTCCAACGCCAGCTTAACAACAAAATCAACCACATCTGCTGCAGCGATCGGCTGATAGTCGACTGTCGAAATATTAACCTCGTTTTCATTGCCCTGGACAGCAATTAAGGTAGTGATATGTTCATGAAATTGCGTCGAGCGAATAATGGTATAAGGAACACCGGATTTTTTGATGTTATCTTCTTGTTCTTTTTTCGCTTGAAGGTATCCGATATACGTAGCTCGGTCCGTGCCGACAATAGATAAGACGAGGTGATGTTTCACCCGTGCTTGCTTTTCTGAGGCAGCGAGGTTTTTGCCCGCAGCACGAAAGAAATTCAATGCCGTTTCATCATCTGGTGATGCAGAATTTGATAAGTCTATGACTACTTCCGTACCGTTCAGGGCTTCTGTTAAGCCGTCGCCGGAAACAATATTTATACCTTTTGACGGCGATCCAATAATCACTTCATGACCCGCGTCGGTTAATCTTCTGCTAACGTCTTTGCCGATTAAACCTGTACCTCCTATTACTAAAATTTTCATAAGTATTAATAATTTATTAAGTCAACCCGCCGATTGCTCCGTATTATAAACTGGCTTTTAAAAACACAAAAAATTAAGTTTTAACAAAGCTCTTACTTGGTGCAATCGATCTCAAAGACAAAATTCGAGATTAGTCAGATGATCTTAATCAACCAGTCTTTACAAATCAGGCCATCCAGAAGGTTTTACGATATAAGTGATTGATTTACATGTCTGCACACCTCAATGATCAATCTATTATCAATAAGGACTTAATGTCTGCGGTTAGACCATGCATAGGACAAACTAAATATCCTCCTTTTTCCAGCATTTCAGTACTAAAATGAGGGCACCTTTTCCCTTCACAACTTTTTCCTATATAAGTCCTATACCAGGAATGATATTTTTCAATTTTTAAAAGTTGTTTTTCGTTTGGACAATCAGGTAATTTTAAGCCGGTTTGCGTTCGCTCACATTTAACTTTAGTCGAAGCAATTGAAAGAAAGCTATAGCTTGATGAGTGTTCTGGAACAATAACAGCTGCGGTATATCCATCCCAGCAATTGAATTGCTGTTTCATTCGAGGCTCCATTTCAAAGCGGCCATCAATATGATAGTGTTCATCTCTAAAATCAAATTGGACATCTGAATGTAAATGATCAAAAATCGGGATATAATAAATCCGGCCATCTGGAATAGTCATTATTTCTGCGCATGGCCGCCAGTAATATTCACCTACCTGAAATTCTTCCATTACGCTTTAACCGTCACATGGTCCTGCCAATGATTAAATTGCAATTCTTCGGTATCGACAAATGTGGTATCAATTGCCGCTAATTCAGGATATTCAATTGGAGTTGCCTCCAACGTTTTGCGATAGTCCCGGTCAACAGTGCAAAATTCCAATAATGAAGAAGGAATTTGTGTACGGGCAATTTGGCTAAGCCGTGCCTCGGTTGGTTTCTCCATTAACCATTCCCAAGCCAAATCTTCTGTTAATATTGAGGGCATTCTTTTTTTCGAATTATGAATTTGTGACATTACATAATTGGAATCAGTAATGCCAAAGGCAACGGTGTTTACAAACTGCCCCGTTTCAGGATCAAGCCATTCATTGTACAAGCCTGGCAAGTAAAAGTATTCCTGATCTTTTAAGCCTACCTGATAAGGATACTTTATTGTCTCTTTAAGTTCCTGGCCTTTTTTACCGATTTTAGGAATATGTCTCGATTCTACTATCCCGCTTGATAAAACAAGACACCGGCGATTTTTTGCCGCGTCAGCCCACATGGATCTTTTACCATCTTCCTTAACAAAAAGATTTTCAGACTTAAAGTTGAGAGTCGTGTATTTTGCCCGGAAAATATTTGCTTCCGCTCGCGTCTTTACAAAACCGGGAACGTAACCCCATTCTGCTTGTGTGATTTCAAAGTCTTTACCATCTTCTGTAGGAACTAATATGGCACATGGTGCATAATTAAAACCGTTATGCACACCTACGTTTAAAAAGTCATAATTCCTCACAGGCTTCGCCAAGCCTTTAAGTTCGATGTATTCTGCTCTGGTAACTCTTTGGCCGTTATAATAACACATAATGCTTACATTCTTTTACTTCTTATAAACGCGGCAATTAGCTTGCCAACTTCTTCCGCTTCCTCTTGACGGCCTTCAGGTATGGAGGTCCAAAACTTTTCGTCACCAATGCCTTTGCCGACAGTAATTGTAAGCGGTCTTTTTCCATCAACAAATTGAACCTGGAAAATTCGGCGGCTCTTGATTTCAGCCTCAACAACTTTTGAAACATTCCCTTTGTAGTGAATCTCAAATGGCGGCTCAACTTCCCTCATTTTGTATAAAATTATGAGTTTTTTATAAATTCCAAAACTACCCCTGTCTTTTACAATGGTTGATAAATCAAGTTATAAGCTCAATTAAGCAATTTAAAATCAGATTGTTATTTCGCTTAAAACCTGTTATGCAAAATTAATCGAAAAAAGATTTTAAATACTAATATTTTTAGTATTAGTTTTGTAGGGATTCTCCTGTCGGTTTTTGGGGCGTGATCTAAACGCCAATTTCAGACCGAAAGAAATATAAAATTTTACAACAATAAATGTAATAGCAAACACTAACATGAGCGCCGACCGCCAAATAATTCACATGGATCAGGATGCATTTTTTGTATCTGTAGAGGTGAGGAAAGATCCTCGCTTAGTCGGCAAAGCTGTAATTATTGGCAGCCTCTCTGATCGTGGTGTGGTAGCATCATGTAGTTATGAGGCACGGAAGTTCGGCGTTCATTCTGCTATGCCAGCACGGTTAGCGCGTAGGCTTTGTCCGCAGGCGGTATGGATAAGAGGTAACATGGACGAATATACTAAGGCGTCACACGAGATAACCGAGATCATTCAAGAGCAAGTTCCTTTACTTGAAAAAGCAAGCATCGACGAACATTATATCGATATGACCGGAATGGATAAGCATTACGGCACACTCAAATGCGCAAAGGAAATCCGGGCGAAGGTAATGAGAGAAACTGGCTTACCTATTTCTTTTGGTCTGTCCGTTAACAAAACGGTTTCCAAAATGGCAACTAACGAATGTAAACCGAATGGTGAACTTAGTGTAGCCAAACGAGGTGTTCTGCCTTTTTTGAACCCCTTATCTATCCGCAAAATTCCTGGGTTAGGCGAGAAAACATTTATCAAGTTGAGCGATATGGGGATCAAGCGTATTCACACGCTTGCCCAAGTGCATCCCGAATACATGACGAGTATTTTGGGTAAAAATGGTATTTGGCTGCTTCTAAAGGCTAAGGGTATTGATGATTCGCCAGTCATTCCTTACCACGAAGCGAAATCAATAGGTACACAGTCAACCTTTAATCAGGACAGTATTGATGTAGAGACAATCAACCATCTCCTTACATCAATGGTAATGGATTTAGCTTTTGAGTTACGCCAAAGCAAAAAGCAAACGGCCTGCATTACGGTCACCATCCGTTATTCGACCTTTGAAACGGTTACCAAACAAGCGAAAGTTCCTTACACCGCTTTGGATAGCGTATTAATTTCCAAAACCAAAGAGCTGTTTAAGCAGCTGTATCAAAAACGCCTATTAATAAGACTGGTGGGTGTCAGGCTTTCCAACCTGGTTTGTGGGTTTGAACAAATCGATCTTTATTCCGAATCTGAAGAACAATACAGCCTTTGTCAGGCAATGGATAAGATACGCCGCCGTTTCGGGCCGGGTGCAATTAAATTAGCGTCGGGTATAGATTTAAACTTGTAGGTTATGTATCTGAACGTCCATTCCCAATATAGCCTTCGCTATGGCACGATGTCAATCCCTACATTAGTAGATGAGGCGGCTGCGCGTGGTATAACCCAAATGGTATTGACTGATATCAATAATTCTACTGGTGTTATGGAATTCATGCGGGAGTGTGATGAACGTGAAATAAAACCTATAGCAGGTATAGAATTTCGCAGAGAAAAACACTTGCTATATATCGGCATCGCGCAAAATAGAGAGGGTATGCGTGAACTGAATGAGTTTTTAAGTGAACATAACCTTGAAAAAAAGCCTTTGCCGGAAACAGCTCCATTATTCAAAAATGCTTACACTGTTTATCCCTATAGTTACAATAAAGAATTAAGAACTAATGAGTACCTGGGTATTCGCTACGATGAATTGAATAAACTTTACGGCAGAGATTTAAGCCTGATTAAAAAAAAACTGCTGGCCTTACAGCCGGTTTTTGTGCTCGATAAGGTTGAATATCGATTACATGAATACCTGCGAAGCATTGATTTGAATACAGTGCTTACACTGGTTAAGCCAGCCGATAAATGCGCACCTACTGATATGTTTTTACTACCAGGCCAGTTGGAAGCTAAATATGCTCAATATGCTTTTATTTTAGATAATACACGCAACTTGATGAATAGTTGTGTGATGGATTATCCTAAAGGTCGCATCAACCTCAACCGGCGAACATTTACGGGTAATAAAGAGAACGACAGGGAATTGCTTGAAAAGCTTGCAATGAGCGGGTTGGCATATCGTTATGGCAAGAGCAATAAAGAAGCGCTTAAAAAAGTCAGACATGAGTTGAAAGTGATTGATGAACTGGATTTTTGTGCTTACTTTCTGATTACCTGGGATATTATCCGTTATTCCTCTTCGCAGGGTTATTATCATGTAGGGCGAGGTTCAGGGGCAAATAGCATAGTTGCGTACTGCCTGAAAATAACAGATGTAGACCCTATAGAGCTAAACTTATACTTTGAACGCTTTTTAAATGCACAGCGAACTTCGCCACCCGATTTTGACATTGACTATTCGTGGGATGAACGGGAGGATGTTCAGGATTATATCTTTAAACGATATGGCAATTTACATACGGCCTTGCTGGGCACAATGTCAACCTTTAAAGATCGAAGTATAATCAGAGAAATTGGGAAAGTAATGGGTTTACCCAAAGCAGAGATTGACAGCTTTACAGATTCCCGTAAAGCCGCGGCTAACCGTAATAACCCAACTTTCAAAAAGATCACTGCCATCTACGAACGTATGTCGAACATGCCTAACCAGCGTTCCATACATGCAGGCGGTGTATTGATTACCGAAGAACCTATTACTTATTATACAGCCCTTGACCTACCGCCTAAAGGAATGCCAACCGTTCAGTGGGATATGTACGAAGCTGAAAAAATTGGTTTTGATAAATACGATATTTTAAGTCAGCGAGGTATTGGTCATATCAAAATGGCTGTTCAATTGGTTGAAGAAAATCAGCAGCGCAAAATTGACATTCACCAGGTAAAGGTTTTCATGAAAGACCCGAAGGTAAATGCTCAGCTTAAAAGTGGTAACACTATAGGGTGCTTTTATATAGAATCTCCGGCCATGCGGCAGTTAATTAGAAAATTGGAATGTGACAATTACCTAACGTTGGTCGCTGCCAGTTCTATTATCCGGCCAGGAGTAGCAAGTTCAGGCATGATGGGCACTTATATCAAATACCATCATGCTCCCGAAACTGTCAATTATCTGCACCCCGTAATGAAGGAGCAACTGGAGGAAACGTATGGGGTGATGGTTTATCAGGAGGATGTGATCAAGATTTGTATTCACTTCGCCGGCATGGATGGTACAGACGCCGATATACTAAGACGCGGAATGAGCGGAAAATATCGTTCAAAAAAAGAGTTCGACCGTCTCGTCGAACGTTTTTTTGAAGAAGCAAAGAAACTTGGCCGGCCTGATGACGTAGTAGCCGAAGTATGGCGGCAAGTATCATCATTTGCTGGCTACAGCTTCAGCAAGGCGCACTCGGCCAGTTTCGCGGTAGAAAGCTATCAGAGTTTGTTTTTAAAAACTTATTATCCAAGGGAATTTATGGTGGCTGTACTTAACAATTACGGCGGTTTTTATGCACGGTATCTTTATATCCATGAATTAAAAAAAGCAGGAGCTGTTATCCACCTGCCTTGTGTTAACCATAGTGATAGCATCGTCAACATTCAAGGCGTTGACGTTTACCTTGGTTTTGTTGGAGTGCACGGTTTAAACGAAGCATTTATCAATTTGATACCCGAGGAACGGCGGGAAAACGGCGCATACCAAAACTTAGAAGATTTGATTAAACGAACTGGCATCGGCTTAGAGCAAGCCATCATATTAATTCGTGTGGGGGCTTTACGATTTACAGGCAAAAGTAAAAAAGCGCTGCTTTGGGAAGTTCACCTCTTAATGGGTGCGAAAGTTAAAGTGACCAATGATGTTGAACTATTTGCAATTGAGCCTAAAAATTACAGCCTGCCAGTTTTAGTAAATACGTCGCTGGAAGATACTTACCATGAACTTGAACTGCTTGGTTTCCCTGTAACCATGACCAGTTTCGATTTGCTTCAAACCGATTATCGAGGTGAGGTCTATGCGAATGACCTGATTAATCATATCGGCCAGCAAGTAAAAATGGTTGGCTGGTATGTTTGCGAAAAGACAGTTAAAACAAAAACGGATAAACTCATGTGGTTTGGTTCCTTCCTTGATGTGGAAGGAAACTTTTTTGATACTGTACATTTTCCAAATACAACCAAAGAATACCCGTTTACCGGCGCTGGATGCTATTTATTATACGGAAAAGTGGTTGAAGAATACGGCTTTGCCAGCATTGAAGTGCTAAAGTTTGCAAAGCTGCCAATATTAGAAAACCCTGTTATCAATTAAAAATTATGAACGAACGATTTAAAATGAACTGTGAAATTGCTAACAAACAGGTAGAACTACAATTCGACTTAAAAAAAATACCTGGTGAAAAAGGCCCTTGTTTTATGGTTACGGTTGATGGTATGTTTAAGGGATACGTTACGAAGGAACAATCTGGTAACTATGGACAACTAATGAACTCAAATTTTGCGGACGCGGAATTACATGTTATTAATGAAGAATTGCGAAAAATATCTAATTAAGGCAGCCTAACTATTATTCAATTATCGTAATAGTGTGTCAGTTTAGCATAGCTTTCCAACCTTCCCATATCATGACCATAGCCAGTGTATCCAGTTCACAATAACGTAATAAAGATTTTCTAATCTTAGCTCTTTCTACATCACCCATTTGTGTAAACTGCATACGGGAATAAGCCATCATCGCCGCACCACCTTCATTAATCTCGGCCGTTTCGTCCATGATCATCGAATCCAGCAACTCTTGGTCTACGCCAGCAAATACTGGGTCCAGCAGTTTATAGGGGTTTACCACTTTGCCTTGTTCATCAAGTTTTATCCACGTTTGGTCTTTAAAATTCAAACTCGGAATTTTCTGGCCGTAAATAGGTTGGCTGTATTTTTCTTTTAGAAAATCACTATTATTTAAGATTGCAGGCAATATCTGTTTAATAGAATTAGAGCCACGGCATTCCGCTGCGAAATAGTATTTTTTTACCCAATCCCATAAATCAATCATATCTCTGTCGCCTTTCCATTTCAGGGTGTTGTCACCAGTTGAATGGGTAATGGTTTTTATCCAGGCGCAAAGTGAATCTCTATCCGCCTCTTCTGATAAATGAAGCTGCTCATGTATTTTGTTCAATACAGTATTCTCATGATTGGAATACCGAAAGATACTACCTTTATCACCCTCCAGGGCTAACTTCAATTGGCGTATAAAATCAAAGTTAGGAAAGCGGCCCTGCTGGTCATCCAGCCACTCGTCTTTATGCTCTAGCCGACCATCTTCATGCAACAAGTGATGAGAAAATTGAAAGGCGACCTGTTCGTAAGGTCGACGGCCTTTGTTAAACGGAATAGCAACCGCACTAGTTTCAAAATCAATAAAGTGCAAAGGGTAAACAACCCCTGCGAATTTTTCCTCTAAACCATCTTTGTCAAAGTGGATTTCCGGACTGGTCTCCGCGGATTTCGTGACTTGCAACCATTGCCGATCTACCCGGCTCAAGCCCGAGTCTAAATGTGGCTTCACTTTCTCAGCTTCCAGGTCGGCACGCGAAAGTTGGGCTAAAAAGTATTTTTTATCGGCGAAATAATTGTCCTTTTTCCTGAAGTCCCAAAGTTCCAAAATATGCGGGCGCGCAAAGTCATCCATCGTAAAACCCGCGGCACGCTGCCAGCATTCTTTAAAACCACTCTTTAAACCTAAAGCTTCTTCTTCCTGGGTCGCGTGAAACTCACATTTACCGCATCGGCCCAACAGTTTGCCCTGAATCACATTTCCAGCTTGGTAATTGTCTGCATAAAAGTGCACCCATTGCTTAAAAGTCTTTGGATCATCCGCCTCGAAGGGCTTATCTTCGAAAAGTTTGTTACAAATGTCATCAACATTAACTGCACACAATAGGCGTTCACCCAATGCTGCGAGTGAAACATCTCCAGTTTGCAGGATCAACCTACGACCATTTTCGTCCTCACTTAGCATAAACAGTTGGTTCAGGCCGTCGACCGTAGCGCGTTTGCTTTTATCTGCCAACATCAGGTAGGCCCGGACATCATAACCCGGTTTACTGCATTGGACTACGTATTTTTGAAAGGCAACGTCATAGACATATGGCTTCCATTTAGTGACGATGCCTTTGGTATTGGTAAGTGTATCATTTGCTTGATCAAAAGATTTGGCTTTTACCTCGTAAAGTTCCAGGCGATTACCTTTTTTGACCAGCACATCAGCCCGGATAAAAAGGTTCTCGAATAAAAAAGCGGCCTCGTAAATAGTCACCTCCTCTTGCGCCATTAGGGCATCAGTTTTGGCTAGCGCTGTCGCGTAATCTAATTCCCTTATTTCTACCCCTCCAGGGAAATAGCATTTGGCCAATTCGCCCACTTGATAGCCGCCTTCTGCAAGCGCTGCCAAAAAAGAGTCGTTAAGTTTTTGGTCCGGATAGGCTTTATTACCGGTGTAAAATAGTTTAGTGGGACATTCCAGCGCTAACTTGAAGCGGGACTTGGTCAGGTAACGGTTAGGATTCATCGGTGAAAGTTAAAGGCTCATTCAGTTCAGGGTAGTTGTTATGGATCTTTTTAGAGATTTTAACAATTTGTTTCTTCAGGTGTAAAGGTGCAATCACCGTCACTTTCGCACCATAGCCCAAGATGATACCGATCAATTCAAAATTGACGATCAGGCGCAACTGGATCACCAGGCCATCTTTGTCATCGGAAATAATTTCCTGTGACCGGTGCATTTTCTGCGTTTTTAAATAATGGCCTTCGGAAGGAATGAATTTAAGTAATATATCCTCTACTAACTGATCTTCTAAATTGATGCCGATGCAATCGCTTAAATAATCACGATCAACTGCGAAACCTTTGTTGTATTCACAAGCGGTTGTCGATAAAGAAACGATCCGATCAAGTCCATAGGTTCGCATATCCTTTTTTTGCTCGTTGTAGGCAATCACATACCAGCGATTGCGATACTCTTTCAGTAAATAGGGATGGATATCGAATTTCTCGGGCTTCGCACCAAATTTTTGATAACTGAGCTTAAGGCATCTTTGGTGTTGAATGGCGTCAGTCAACTGATCCATAAACTCCATTCCGGAGGCTAGCGGTGTACGTTCAAAATCTATAAACTCAAAAATTGAGCCTTCCCTAATTTTACCTTTTTCTACCACGTCTATTACCTTGCCGATCGTAGTCACTAATTCACTAAGCAAGGGCACGTTCCGGTATTGGTTCAATGTAGAGGCCGCCAGCTTTAAAGATTTTATATCATTGGCGGAAAGCGGCAATTTATCTATGGAATAGGTACTGTCCGTATAGTAGTAGCCATCATTTGCTTTGGAATGCTCAATTGGAGCATGATACTCCAACAAGCTGCTCTGCCGCATTAGCCGAATATCCGCAATAACGGTACGGGTCGAACACGGAAGCTGAGTCAGTTCACGGATTTCTTCGGCCAACTTTTCTTTTGACCAATATTTTTCTTTTCTGTGGCAAAGGCAATCGTTGATCACCCTGATACGCGCCAGTATATTTAGGTTGACAGGCAAGGTTTATAAATTAAAATCAAATAAATATAAGAAAAAAAGCAGCACGCATATACAGTGCGTGCTGCTCCTATACTTTTGTTCTCAAGCCTACAGTTGGGCTTTGTTTTATGGAGAAGGAAAGATTACAATTTAATATGCAACGTTTTGATACTTACTATAATAGTGTCAATAGTAAATGTGGCGTATTTCTCGCGCTAAGCACATTTATTGTCGGGGGCTTGGCAACAGCTTACTCACCAATCATTACAGCTGTGGAATGTGGCTGGTGTATACACTTACTCATGATAGTATTGATCGGATTAGGCGTTACCATTATGATTTTAGTAATTCTTGCTTCTACCCCGTTTCTTGATAGCAAAAAGAAGTCTCTGTTATATTTCGGGTGCATAGCCGATATGGGACGGGAAACATTTATTAACAAATCCCAAGCCTCCAGCGGGGAAGATGACTTGACCGATCTGCGTAACCAGGTCTATGATCTGGCGACTGGTTTAAAATCTAAATTTGTGCGTTTGCGTTGGGCCGGCTGGCTTTTTACTGCTCAGTTCATCCTATTTGTTCCGCTTTTAATCACCCTAATATATAATTTAAAGAAGACCCCATGAACATCTATGAGGATTACCTGCAACCTATCCGCAAAGCGATTGCGGCAGATGGACAGACCCGGACATACAGCGAACTTGCTGGTGGCAATGTCAGGAATAAAATCAACCTAAAGGCTTTGAACGAGGCGGTGCCCGAAAAAAGGTTGTTGCCGAGTTTGGAACAATTTGCAGACATGGTAGGCTTGAAGCCGGATTTTACACAAAAATTGGGTTCCCATCCTGATTTTGCACATTTAAAACATACGGAAGATACCGAGGAACATTACATCGTTTCTATGTTCGTTGATGTACGGCGCTCAACGCAACTTTACGGTCGTTATGAGCCGGCTACTGTATTTGTTATCAATAACGCGATACAGCGTGCAGCTATACATACCGCCCTGATATTTGGCGGTTACGTACATCGTTTACAAGGAGACGGGCTCTTTGCCTACTTCGGCGGTAAGAACATGTCTATCAAGGACGCGGTTAACCGGGCTTTACAATTTGCCAGTATTTATTCCTATTTTGTTAAACATGACCTTAAAGAAGTGTTTGAAGAACAAGGAATTGAGCAGATATACACGCGCATAGGCGTTGATCTTGGCTATGATGAAGATGTCGTTTGGGCTATGGCGGGAATAGGCGAAATCAGTGAAGTGACAACATTCAGTTTGCACACTAATTTAGCCTCAAAGATGCAGGCCAACGCCGTGAGTAACGGAATAGTCATAGGCGATCACATCAAAAAGGAAGCTGCCTTGTTGCAGGAGTTTTTTTCTCCCGTTTGCCTGCGTACCGGCAAAGAAGCAGATCGCTACATTTTCGAGATACCGAAAAAAGGGTTTAGATATACGCAACATGATTTCGACTGGCTGAAGTTTTTAAAAAAGCAAGATTATATCGCTTCTGATTTTTACGGCAACATTCAGCTTAAAAGAAAACAGGCCCCGGCGGTTTACGCCAACTCTAATAATTTAGCACCAATAGCCGTGAAGAGCAAGCCTTACTATGATTTTTAACAAGCCTTCACTTTTTGAAAAGGATTTTGCTGCTATCAGTAATTTATATCCTAAGCTCCGCTATTCCCTGAATGAAAAGTATAAAAGCTGGGTTATCTCAGGTCAGTTGGACATTTGTGACGCAACTGGGCTTTACTGGGATACTTTCGAAGTCCTGATCATTGTACCAAATCCCTATCCTGTCCATGTACCAGACGTATTTGAGATAACCAGCATTATACCACGAACAGAAGCCTGGCATATTTCTGAACATGGTCAATGTTGCCTAGATATACCGCACAATTTGAAATTGGCATTTAAGCGAGGGATGCGCCTGGCAAACTTTATGCATGAAAAGGTATATCCGTATTTCGCAAACCAATTACATCGCCTGTCCCGCCAAGACTACGCTGGTGAGGAATATGATCATCGTTTTGAAGGGGTAAAACAATACTATTCGGAGACATTGAATTTGTCAAAAAAGGGAGATGCAAAGCGATTCATTAAAGCAATTTTAGAAAAAAAAATTCCTGGCCGCAATGAAATGTGTCTTTGCGGTAGAAAAAAAAAATTGAAAAGATGCCATTTGGCAACCTTCGAATTGCTAAGTGAGTTAGGCACTAAAGTACTTGAGGAAGATTACAAGAATTTTGAATTATTAGAATGCGAGGAAATCAATAACAATTAAGTTTGTAAAGTCTTTTTTAAACGACTGGTTCAAATGCATGACTAATTGATAAAGGCTTGATTTCAATAAACTGCCTGTATAAATGTAGCCGCTGAACTTATTTTCTCAAGGTATTAAACATGAGGTGCAACACTGATTAATTTTCCTTTGAAGTCACGCTGATTTATGTACTAATATTTTTTAATATCGTGCATCTATTTCAGAATCGCTCAAAATAATGGTTATTTCTACCTTTGTAGTAGATGGAAATTGAAAACTCAGTTATAATAACCTATTCGCCGGCGGCGGTGTTAAACCTGTTTAACAATTCTATATCCATCAATCAAACTAAGCGCATTGTACAGCTTAAAGGAATTTATGTTCAGGGCAAAGGCAATCAATATAGTGGATATTATTATGATACGTTTCGGGACGAAGCTTCCGATGCTGCAATCACGATCTTAGTCCCTCCATTGATACGAAACGAGTTACAGCCAAATAAAACGATAACCGTAAATGGATTTGTGACTCGCAGAGTTATTAATACTTCCGGAAGCATTCAAATACAGCTAACGGTTACAGACCTGGTTGAACAAACCCAAAACAAATACAATGATGAAGATTTAAAAAAAATTGAATTAATGCAGCGTAAGGCTGTAACTGGTTATCGTGACGTTTATAGTTGGCTTAAAGAAAAAATTATTCAGGAGGAACCATTCAAAATAGGTGTTATTATTGGAAAAACAGGCATCATCGATAATGATATCAAACATCAGTTAAGGGAATCTATAGGATTTTATGATTTAAGTTTTCACCGGATCAGCCTTAGTTCGGAAGAAGAAATCATCACTACACTTGACCGCCTTGAAAATGAAAATTACGGTCTAATAGCGGTATCGCGCGGCGGTGGCGACAACCTGGAGATTTTTAACCGGCCAACGATCGCAGAAAAGGCCGCAGGCCTTAGGCCTTTATTTATTACCGCCATCGGACACAAAGACGACAATACTTTATTGCAGAAAGTAGCTGACAAAGCATTTATTACGCCTTCTGAATTAGGACAATTCTTAAATGATGTTTATAATCATACTGTTGAAGAGTTAGAAAATTCTAAAGCCAAACTAATTGAATCAGTGAAAACGCAGCTTACTGCTAATTATCAAACGCAAATTGATAACCTGAATGAAAAATTAAAAGCCAACGAAGAACTAAGATTGAAGACTTTAGGTGATTTAGAACAGGTTTACAAGGAAAAGATAAACGTGCTTAATACGCAATTGGCAGGAGATCAAAAAATACAGACAGAGCGGATTGGTCTTTTGAATGAGCAGATAAATACCTACAAAAACCAGCTTAACGAACTGAAAAATAAATCATCTGTTAATTGGACAGCGATTATTGTTGCCATTATAGTGGGTATAATTATCGGTATTTTAATTAAAGGACGTTAACATATGGCTGCCCCTTGGACGGGCTTTACGCTATATCTTTTCGATGAAAAGGATGCCACTCCAATCCCTTGCAGAATTATAGCATACTTATCAAATTCACTACTGCACTTTTGCTACGCGGCAAGAGCATTCGGTTTTAATAAACGGGCTCGAATCTCCCATTAAGAGCATCTTTCAGGACTTCACTCGTTTACCCGCTACATTTCATTACGCTGGGAAAAGCTTCGCTTGCCTTCACTCTGCACTTAATAGACTGCTAAAATATCAGATGCTTTTAAGATGCTATTTTCCAAAGAAAACGGACAAAAGCGGCGTCAAGATCGGTCAGCCCGGTCGTACGAACGCATAATGTCCTTCGCTGCGCTGCGGCCACCCTTCGGGACTTATAGTTCTCCCGCCCGTGCTTTACGACCGCCTTTTTGACTTTCTTTTTTACCGTTTTTTCTTTTGAAAAATAGCTTTTCAGGGAAAGTCTTCGGGAAAAGAGGGAAACAAAAAATCAAATTTTTAACCCTTTTAAATCATTCAAAAAATGAAAACAGCAGAAAAAAATGCAAACGGTGTACAAGGTGCAGCAGCAAAAAGCAACCAAACAGTTAACCGTATCGAAAACCGCCCAAGCCTTACAGGAAAGGAAGCCAAACAAGATGAAACCGCTAAAAATCAAACACCTGCCCAAACTTCGCAAGTTGAGAAAACCAACCCAGCCGAGGTTGAGACCAGTAGCCCCGCTACAGTGGATAACCAACCCGCTAACGTTGCGCCTTTTACCAAAGGACAAGGCATAGACGAGCCAAAATCAGAACCCGCCAAAACCGAAGAAGTAAAAGCAGATGAAGCGAAAGCAGCAACCGTTAAAGCCGACGAAGTAAAAGCCGAGCCTAAAAAGTTCGCTTTGAACTTAGAGCAAACCTTAAAATCGGTGGAGGGTTTGCACCGCCTAAGCATTCAGCGCATCACCTTATTATCCCGTATCAAATTACTGGAAGATTTTGAGGTGAAACTGATTGAGGAAAACGACGAACTGGAAAATAACCCTTATCAGGGTTGCAAACTGATTATCAAAGATGATAAAGGCCGGGAGTTTGTCACCAATACGCCGAACTTAATCCGCATGGTTTCACAATTCATTTTCGATGCCTGCCACGAAAAACTGGCCGAAATAGAAGCAAACATCATTTTCCCCAATGCTTAAACAGAATATGCTCCCATCCCGAAAGCTATCGGGATGGTGAGCATTTTTTTTATGGTTTCACAAAAAACAGCAATTCCTATGTACGAGCAATTTGTAGAACTGACCAACCAAATATTTTGGGATGGTTACGCCGAAACATTAGCGAAAGAGAACCCCGCAAGGTTTCAGTTAGAACTAAGTGATTTTATGAATACCTACCAATTTTAAAGCAATGGAGGACACGATTTTTTTACTGGTGAAAGTGAAAATTAAAACCAGTTACCAAAGCATACACGATGCTATTGCCGAACTGCAAGCCGAAACGGATTACACCATTGGCAGCACCGAAAATGTACAGGTTATTGAAACGCAAATAATTGACTTAAAAACTAAAAATTAACATCATGGCACATCAAATAAATTTTAATCAAAAAACAGGCAAAAACAGCTTTATGAGTGTAAAAGAAAAAGCCTGGCACGGGTTAGGACAAACTATAGACCGTTACCCAACTAGTAGCGAGGCGATACAGCACGCGGGTTTGGATTATATTGTCGAAAAACGTCCTTTGTTTACCTATGATACCGCCAACCATTTAGGGGAGGGTAGCGATGATATAATGATCCCCGAAATAGAAGTGCCTAATTTTTTTGCAACCGTTCGGGCAGATACCGAGCAGGTTTTAGGTGTAGTTGGCAACGATTATGAAGTAGTGCAAAACCGTGATGCATTTTCGTTCTTTGATGAAATCGTAGGCGGTGGCGATGGTATTTTATACGAAACTGCAGGGGCATTGGGAAACGGTGAGCGGGTGTTTATTACCGCTAAATTGCCCGATTATATCCGTGTTGGTGTAAAGGACTGGATAGAGCAGTATTTGTTTTTGACAACTACGCACGATGGTTTAGGAAGCATTACCGCAGCTTTTACACCGATTAGGATAGTTTGCAACAACACACTAAACGCTGCTATGAATAACCATTCAGGGGCAATTAAAATACGTCATACCGCCTCCGCTACCGAACGCTTAAAACAAGCCCATACACTTATGGGTATCAGCAAATCTTTAGGCGGTGAAATGGAGGGTTTATTTAATCAGTGGGCTAAGGTGCGTATTTCCGATGCCGAGGTTAAAAAATTGATACAGATTGCAATGGCACCTAATAAAGAGGTTTTAGAAAACTTAGCCGAGGGTAAATTAGATTTGCTATCTACCCACTACACCAATATAGTTGATAACGTGTTCGAGTACGCATTAGGTAGCCAGACCCAGCAGATGGAAACCACAGCCGGAACGGTGTTTGGTGCTTATAATAGCGTAACAGGATATTTTCAAAACGTGCGCAGTTTCAAAAGTGATGAAGCTAAGTTTAAATCTATCATGGACGGCACGGCCAAACAACGGGCGCAAAATGCCTTTAATCTTTGCCGTGATTTTGCGGTACATGGTAGTGATGCCCTGATTTACAATTAATCATAAAAGGGGGAGCAATCCCCCTTGTTTTTTAAATGCCCGGCGGCGGGCTATCGCCCGCCCGAAGAACGCCCCCTGTTTTCTTATGGTTTAATGATCTTTGGTGAAAACAGTGGGCGGTTTTAAGACATTACACATTCGAAAATTTGAAATCCTAAACCTTCTAAAATCGGATATTCAGTAACTTTGCATCTAAAAATAAATCTTATGAATATCTGCTATTTGTGCGGCGAAAACATGATCGAACGTACATTATACGATGCCGATCCGAACGCATTTGACATAAAACCAAAACTCAAACATGACGAGCATATATTGCAAGATGCCATTTACGGTAGGTTAATTGCAAATGATATTCTTTGCGAAACATGCGGTAGTAAGCTATCTACAGAAATAGATGCCGATTTCGTAAAAATATTTCAAACGCTTACCGAACAATTTTCGTCAATACTTGCTTCTAAAACGAAAGGCAATAATTTTGTCCGCTCCCTCCACGGCCACGTTATTTTAAAGAATCAGGAAAAGATTGAAGTATTTATTAAAGAGGGTAAAATTTTCCCATCACGACCGTTTTACGACCAGCCGGAAAATGGCATTGTAAAAGTTTACGGCGAAGAAAAAACCGCAAAGCAATTTGTCAACAAGGCAAAAAGCGATTTAAAAAAGAGTGGTGTAGATATAGAAACACTAAAATTTGAAGTTGTTAATGATTTACAGGATCATGTGGAATTAGGAATTAATTTTTCAGAAGGCATCGAGGACTTCAACAAAAAGTTCAAAATGGGTTTTGTAAAAATTGCTACAGGATTTGCAGCTAAAAACGGTGTAAGTCGAGAACATCTTACAAATGCAATTGATACCAAGACAAATAAATTTGTTGATGTAGCATGTTTAGTGCCTTTTGTTGGATGGGATATATTAAATTTGATTTACGATCCTTTACGATTGGCTATTGAACCAGAATATCCTACACATACACTCATATTGTACGTTGATAAATCTGCAAAGTCACATAAACTTGTATGTTACATAGATTTGTTTAGCACTTTTCAATATTATGTTATACTAAATAATGATTATAAGGGGCCGGATGTACATGACAGCTACTATCAAACAATAACACGTCTGGAAAAGCCGGAAGTAAATATAAAAGCAACAAGGCCTAAGCATCTATTAATTGTGCAAGAACTTTTAGGAGTTAAGCATCATGAAACTAGTGGTATGAATTTAGAGCAATTGTATGATTACCTTGAACAACGCTATGCACAATGGAATGTCACATATCAACTTGACCTTGGTACAACCTTAAAGGGTGTTTGTACAAAATTAATAATGAACATCATAGCAAGTCAAACTGGAAAAACAGATTTATTAACAGGGTTGGAAAAGGAGTTGGCGGATGCTATGCCTACTCTTGACGGTGGCGATTTTATTACCCTACAACAAGAATTTACACGGATAGAAAATGGTGATCCTGCTAAGTTTTATCGTCAGAACTATTTAGAGTTTGAAGCTAGCGATGGTATTAGTATCGTTTCCACTCTGCATAAAATGGTCGAGTTGCAACATGAAAAGCCAGAATTATTTCCTAAATACAATCATGCGAAATTTTACCAGCTTCAACATTTTATAGCTAATAATAAAGTATAATTCAAATTTTGTTACATTGCCTTAAATTTGGTGAATTCTACATTCACCTTGTGATAAGGTTTAGGTTAAAAGTCCCTTGCAGCGAGTGCTAAGGGACTTTTTTTGTTGTTCGTTATACTTCAGCGGCCTTCTACCATTAGGGGTATTGTTTGATTGATAAATTTTAATTATTAATATTGACAGCCTAACATAAATAACAATATGCCCTTTGAACCTGAAAAAATCACTAAAGAACATATCATAAAAGCTACGAAAATACTTGATAGTGGTGAAATAGGTATTCGACCTTCTATAAAATTTGATGTAATTGTAAATGGGAAAGCGTATCCTCCTAAAGATTTAATGCGACTTGCACACGAGGAAGCTACAGGAGAATATCTATGGCAACCTGGTGGTGGAGAACCAACAAATAGATATCTTACTAAATTGGGGTTTGAAATCCGTGAAAAGAACAATTCGGCTGACCCAATAGCGAACTTAGTAAAGATTTATAAAGATCGGGTGAAGGCCTCTGGGAATGCAGATGAAGTTTACAAATTTGATCTTATAACAGATTTCCAGAACAAATGGGATATTGATGCTCCTGATTTTTTCGGGATGTTTAAGCAAATAAATTTTTCTAACTTGCTATTTTTTAACGCGATAGGAGTTATTAGAGAGGTTGCGGCAAGATACCCTGAAGAAGTACGGGAGGCTTTTAGAGTTTTATACTATGATGAAATTATACTGACAGAAAGAATAAAACGATTTCAAACTGCGATTTCAGATATATATGCCAGATTAAAAAATTTGAATCACAATCAAGATGAGCGGACCATCGCAACTTATTTAACGTTTCACAACGCATCTATTTACACCTATTATAAATCGTCGTTTTATTCAAAATATTGCAAGTTATTAAACATCAAGAAAGCCAAAGCTGGTGATCGGTACATTCATTATCTTGAATTAGTAGATCAATTGATTGAAAATTATATTGATGAAGATGAAGAGTTGAAGCAAATGCATGCCAAATACCTCGAAAATAGCAGCTTCAAGGACGAGAAGTTTAAAATTTTAGCCCAAGACATTCTTTATCAATCATTGGATTTGGCTCAGCCAGAGGTCGTCAATTATTATATTGGTGGTTCGGTTTGGCAGGATGCTAAGCCGGCTGATCAACTCACACGATTCTTAAAAGACGGCATTTGGGAAAACGGATATGACGGAAAAAATTTAGACTTGGTCAAGTCTATCAAGCCAAGTAGTAAAATAGCGATTAAAGCCGTCCACACCATCGAAAAAACGAAATCCGTTATGACTATAAAAGCTCGCGGTGAAGTTGTGGAAAATGAGGATGATGGAAATGTCCTTAAAGTAAATTGGGAAGAAGGATTTAAACCTTTCGTAGTAAACTTCTCTGGAGGGTATTGGCAAACCATTCACTCGGTGACTAATCCGGAGCACATTGACGCTATTTTCAATAATTCAGCACAAAAACAGTATCCTGTACAAGCCTCAGAAGAACATCTATTTATGTCAAATGCTCCTTTGAATCAAATATTATTCGGACCTCCCGGAACTGGTAAAACTTACCATACTATGAATAAAGCGCTGGAGATTGTAGGCATCAATACAGCTTCCCTTGACCGCAATGGGATAAAAGCAGAATACGAAAAACGAGTAGCAGCCGGGCAATTCGTATTTACTACTTTCCACCAGAGTATGAGTTATGAAGACTTTATTGAAGGTATCAAGCCAAATGCAGAAACCGATGAAGGCGGACAAATTCGATATAAGATAGAAGATGGTATTTTAAAGCGGTTATCACGAAAAGCAGTAGCAGAATATTATCGACAAGATATAAGCAATAAAAAGCAGAATAGCACACCAATTGATCGGTTACAATTATATGATGAAGCATGGGATCACTTGGTTAAATCTGTACAAGAGAACTTAGATAATGGAAAAACCTTAGAACTTTCATCTTCAAGCGGGAAAACTTTAGATGCTATTAAAATTACCGCTCAAGGCAATATATTAGTTAAGCCTAGAAGTGAGAATGCAGAAGAGTACACGGTTTCATACACACGGACACAAAAGCTATTTGAAGCTTATCCTGATTTAAGTGTGGTCAAGAATATTGATAAAGAATTTAGACAGGTTATAGGTGGAGCAAATGCAACAACTTATTGGTGTGTAGTTGATTATCTTAATAATTGGATAAAGCAAAAACAAAACACCAAAGCCCCGATTGCCGAAGTTATTCAGGTTAACGAAGCGTTGGTTAAGTTTGATAATCAAATCGTAAAGGATAATGTGAAAGCCAATGTAAAGCCCTATGTACTTATAATCGATGAAATCAACCGTGGCAACGTATCTAAAGTATTTGGTGAGTTGATTACCTTAATAGAAAAGGACAAACGTTTAGGACACGAGGAAGCAATTGAGGTTACGCTACCCTACAGTAAGGAGAAATTTGGCGTTCCTGCAAATCTTTATATCATTGGCACGATGAATACCGCAGACCGTAGCGTTGAAGCATTAGATACAGCATTAAGGCGACGTTTCAGCTTTGAAGAAATACTACCTAACCCCACTTTACTATCTCCTGCTGCATTATATTGGAAACTATTATGGGACTATAAAGATGTCTCCTGGGAGGACGAGAACTTTATTACGAAAGAAGAAAACCTTTTAGAGCTTTTGGGAGCGAATGATGACCTGTGGAAAGCAAGAAAAGAGATTTGGGACGACATGGAAAAAGAAGGAAGAGATGAAAAGCAGATTTCATATTTCGATTCATATATTTTTAGTGGGGTGAGCTTGCAGCAAATATTAAACACCCTAAATAAACGTATTGAGGTATTAAAAGACAGGGATCATCAAATTGGGCACGCGTATTTTATAAATGTATGCAACTTAGCCGATCTGATGGCTGTATTTAAAGACAACATAATACCATTATTACAGGAGTACTTTTTTGGAGACTACAATAAAATTCAATTGGTTTTGGGAGATGGATTTATTACTTCGTCTTCAACCGAAGTTAAGTTCGCTATTGAAGAAGATGATGAATATGCTGACAGAATAATATATTCAATTGCGAGAGAGGTCTTCGAGACCGAAACAAAGTTTGCTACTGCTCTCGAGCGGATGAATATCACTAAATGAAACGCGCGATACTTCAATTTTTTGAATACGATCGAGTGAAATTTAGCTCATTTTACTCTTTAGCTAATAGTGATACACGCATTAAGTTTTCTCAAGGACAAATTAGCGCCCTCAGAAAGTATCATACATTATCAGCCGGATTGTATTATGATTTAATTGACAACGGAATCCGCTTTAAGGAACAGGTAGGAGTAATACAAGTGGGAGACTTAACCATAGAAGTATTACCTAAAATTGACCGAAAAGAGGACAACGCATCTAAATGGCATGATATATTGCTGGATATGCTTAAAGAGTGTAGGTTTATAGACCCTCATTCCACCGGTTATGCTAATTTGAAACTTAAACGAAACTCAGTATTGGAATTGTATTTTGAAAAATACGTTACCGAGTTAGAGAGATTACTACATCAAGGGTTAATTAAAAAATATCGTACAGAGGAAGGCAATCAAACTGCGCTTAAAGGTAATCTGCTATTTGCGAAGCATTTGCAGCACAACTTAACACATGCGGAAAGATTTTTTGTAAACTATACCATCTATGATGCAAATCACCGTCTTCATCAGATTTTGTTTCAAGCTTTGGAACTCGTGGGCGATTTAGCCCAAACTAATTTGAGCGACAGAATCAATACACTTTTGGTGCAATGGCCCCGCAGTAAGCCTGTTTTAATTACACCAGGCATTTTTGACACTATACCAGTTAACCGTAAAACCCAACCCTACCATGAGGCATTAATGATTGCAAGGATGATACTACTAAATTACCATCCCGACTTAAGAGGTGGAAGACACTCAATATTGGCATTAATGTTTGACATGAATGAGTTATGGGAAGAATTTATCTTTCGGCGACTTAAATCAATGGAAAATAAGTTAAACTGGAAGGTAAATCGTCATAAAGGATTAAAATATTGGGTTGGAGATTCAGGTTCAAAGAAGCTAATTCCCGACATTGTTATTCATCAATCAGAGGGCAAAAACAACATTGTAATAGACACTAAATGGAAGTGTCCAAGTAGTAACAAACCTGATGATAATGACCTTCGGCAGTTACTAAGCTATAAGCTTTACTACAAGGGAGACGAAGCTTATTTACTATACCCTTGCAGTAGAAATATAAGCAGTAAAATAGAGGGCGAATATGCCAACCGGACGCATCAAACTGATAGAGTTGTTTTTAAAGATGATTTAGACTTACACGGTGGTTTGTTATTTATTAATATATTAAATGGTAAAAGGTTAGTTGAGCGAAAACAGTTCCTTAACAATTGGAACGATCTTTTTGTAAAAATGCTTTAAATACTAAGAACTGCAAAGTCAACATTTAAGATAATTCAGGTGATATTACTTTGCGATTTTAATAGTTACAGAAAATGCGCTGATTAAAATTATCGATAACTTCAAAAAAGTCCATATCCACTTTAATGGGCTGGAAAAAAATTCACTAACAAAATATTGCCCTAATTTAATCTAAGGCTTCCTTAGCTAAAAATTTGCGAAGAATGGCTTTACTGCGTTCCGGCATATATTCGGCAGCAATTGACTGAAGAGCTTCAGCTTCTAATAATGACCCGCAACCGGCCTGTCGAAATAATTCACTAAGGTCATGATCTTCATGGATGCGGTATGCGGTAAATGTGGAAAGTTTGTCTATTTCTAAATATTTTTTGTCACGTTTTGCCAACCCGGTTAATGAACGTAAGCGCCTTCCTTCAGGTGTACCGTCATTAGTAAGAAATAAAAAGGTAAGGATTACTAATTTATCGTCGTGCATCGTAGTTACCAGATAGCCGACTTTATATTCATACATATTGTACTCAATCAAAATTCGACCATCAACTTTCACATAATTTACCGGTTGTTCGTAAAGGCTGAAAAATAAATGAGCATGAACGTTTTCTGCTTTTAAACCGAGCCGTTCATCTAAGCGCTGGAGTGCGTGCCGCTGTATATAAAGTGGTAACGGTTCATCCGTCACGGAATGGATGCCCAAAGCTGATGGTCGAAACTTCACCTGTAAACTTATTCCCTTTGGAACAAACCTATTTACTGCAATTATTTCACGTTTATATCCTTCAATAATTACCTTATCAACTATTGGCCTAAAAAAATGTACGAATATTGCATTTGGTGTTGCCGCAAGTTTTCGAAGGTTAGTTTGTGTCCGATCCGCGTGTAAGAATCCATCATTATAATTACCGTTACGTAAATCAGCTACAAACAATATAGAGGCAAGCTGATCTATCAAATATCCGTAATAGCTATTAGATGTAATCAAAAATGGGTTGAAAGCTGTTCGCAGTTCTTCCGACCGATCGAAGCGATTTGCAGAAATTGAAGATATGAAATGTATTAGCGTTAAACCCTCGCTAAGCATGGTTTTTAAAGGGATGCTAAACTCATGAATGTCAAAAGCAGGAACGTTTAATAACTCAGATAAGGACGTTCGGTAGTTTGTGAAGCGTCCTGGAGGCATTATCACGCCTGGACCCAATTTGATTGTTAGAGGTGGGTAGCGTTTTCCATAAAGATTATCAATTTCAGCTTTCGGAATTATCTCAAACCAGCCAGGGCCTACCAATTTATCACAAACCATCTTTACACGCGACATGTAATCCTTTTTGTGTTTTGCCTGGTCGGCTAACGGATTAGCCTTAATTTGGCTTTTCGCTCTCTTTTTACTCAAATGGATACTTTATTATATTTATATGAAAAATCAATTTTGCCCTGTCCCATTAACTTTTGAAGCCGTATTTTCTTTCTCTATACCTAAACGCATCTTCCCCTCCTTCTAAGATATCACAAACATGTTCCCTTATTCCCATTTGTTGCAAAATCCCTGCATTAGATTCATTTTTAAATGTATGTTCTAATGAACCCGCTACATATTCAAATTGAAATTTATCATTGGTCTTACCTTTGTCTTGACCATTTTGATTTGCAACGATTACCAATTCGGAGTCTGTTGAAACTACTAAGTTCGCATTGTGGGTAACCAAGATAATTTGTCTTTGAAATTTTTTATTCTTTATAAAAGTGTTAAGATCATTAAAAATGGTTCTATTATCTAAATTATCCTCGGGTTGATCAATTAGTATAGGATGCTCAGCATTACTTAAATGAAGAATAATTTGCATAAGAACTAAACCGCGTTTACCCGGAGACATTTGAAGTATATCGTCCGCATTATATATGATGTTATATTTAAATTTATATCTATCCTTAAGTAATTGAGTAATTGCTTCCTTAGGGCCGAAACCAGACCTAAATTTTATCCCGTTCTTGTCAGGTTGCCAAACCTTATCATACATTCCTTCAACATGTTTTATATAATCAGCTTCATTGTAAACAAAATCGTTAGCGGTATTAAAACAATTTCCAAAAAGGTTATTAAAATTCAACCTTCCATCAAGTGTTCCACAAAAACCGTTTTGGAAACCAGGAACATCTATTGTTAAAGAAGTTTTAAGTTGCAGTCCATTTCCTATCTGAGATAAATCAGAGCTTTGCATTTTAGCGAGAATTACTTGGTAATGGCTAACCAAAGTTTTTACACCTGTTAAAATTGCTGCCTTTAGCGCTGAACCCTCATCTTTGATTTTATTTAGTTGCTTCTGTTTTTCATCAATTTGTTTAATCTTATTTTGTTCTGACAGTAGTTTTAAATTTAGGGAATTAAGTAATGTTTGATTTGTAATTTTGGTGCTAAATTCTTTAAATCCTTCATCAACATTCTCTAAACTTAATTGTCTCGCACCCGACATTGTTTGGAAAGTTCTACTGATTAATTCGTACTTATTAATCAATTCATCGAATAATTTGTCTGATAATTTTTGATCAGCATTTAAATTTTCATTGATATAGACATGGGCAGCCTTATTATCTTGGAAGATGTCCCATGTTTCGGGTAGTTCCCTCAAAGAGTTTTTCGTTTGTTCCTTAAGCGTTAACAATGCTTGTAAATATTCATTACATCGATCTAAATAAACGTCGATCTTCTCTTTACTTCTCAAAAGGGCCGATTGTTGCTTTTTAAGTTTTGCAAAACGTATATCTTCATCAGGAGTAAAGCCTGCTTTCTGCTTTAAATCATTTATCTCATTATTTATTAGTAATATATTAGATTCAATTGCTGCTTTATCGCCGATACCTTTTAATTCTTTATAGGCTGTTTGATAATTATCTTTTACTATAAATATTCCGTTGATGTTATTGCTAATTTCGAGATTGGTTTGTTGAATTTTAGCGTCGTATGATTCCTTTAATTGCCTGAACTCTACATTTTGAAGTAAAATACTTTCAATAAGGTCAGCTAAGTTTTTTTCACCTTTTTGTTCAGCCAAATGGTTAATATACATCTGTGGTATATATGTTATTTGGCGCGATTTGGTGTCGATTAGATCATTAAGTTTATTTACTACACCATCTTTCCAATGAACTTCGAAGTCAAAACCCTTTACTCGACTTTTAAGGTCAAATTCCTTTTCACCGACTATGCCTAATTTCTCTGTAACTTGTAATGGATCGACAGATTTAGCGATGTGGTAAAGCAATAGTGATTTCCCAGATGATTTCCCACCAATTATCACATTAAGATTTTCATTTAATAGAATAGGCTCATTTGAAAAGAATAAAGTGTCTTTATCACCTAAAAATTTCAAAGAACTGATAACATTGTAACTTGTTTTGGAGGCTGGCCTTTCATCTTGAATGGATATCCTTGTATCAGGTTCATAAATTATTTGTTGAAGGCCTTCAAAAGTTGGATCTCCTTTTATCCAAGTATAACATTTACCAATTCGGTCCTTCTGTGAATTTTTTGAAGAATTGTAATGTGCATCGCTACAATCTAATAGTAGATTGTTAACCCCTTGTTCCGATAATTTATTCTTAGCATTAAGTGCAGCCGTCGGCGTCTCAGAACTGATGAACACAAGGTCAACCTTATTGATAATGTCTTTTTTTTCTCCAATGCTCTGATCATTCCAAGATAAACTTTCCCATTCAGTTTTCCCTACAGCGGTAATGGCCTTTCCCTTCAAATACGTATTTTCAGTAAGCAAGGTTATAATGTCTTTTTCTTCCAGATTTAAATTGTTAAATCCTTCAATCAAATCTGAGCCATAATTAATCAATTGTTCTATAGAAACTGATTTCTTTATCGCGGCGCCCAAATCAATTAAACTTTGCTTAGTAATTAAACCATTCCATACTATTCCTGAATGCCCTGGTGTCAACTGATATTTGGCACTGAGACCATTCAAAAACTGACTTTCAATTACATCTGGTGAAAGTTTATCCGAGAACAAAACGTGAAAATTGACTCTTTTAAAATCTTTATGACCAGCAAATTTTTTGACTCTAAACTCAACTACCGGAAACAATGTCTCAATATTTTTTAATCTACCAGCTGCACGGTATTCCAAAACTTTTTTATAACCATCAATAAATAGATAATCATTAATACCAATTACTTTAAATTCCGCTGGTAAATTTTCCAAATCCTTTATATAAGTTTCCCATACATCTTCACCTTCACCTGCTGCAAAATGTTGTACCATTGAAAATGGTGTGTGAACATGTAAATCCCATTTGCGCCATTCTGAACCATTAGGAAACTTAAAATTAATACTCATATTAAAAGGTTTAGTATATGCATAGTAGTATAAAGGTGACAATAAATATCAATTTATATATAAGATATATAGCGATTTAAAAAAATAAAAGTTATTAAATGCATGCAATTGAAATATTTGTACAACAATGGAAGAGTAATCTTCGCCTTGAAAATTAATTAGCAACTAAAATTTTATTGGTAGACTGACTATTATACCGGTGGAATGCAATCGCCCACGATTTTTATATCTTTACGATGAGAATATAAATGAATATCTGTGCTAATAGACGTCGACATATTAGAAAATGAGATTATTGAACAATATCCAAATGTTCTTGATATCTTATTGCGGGATAATACCACGGAAAAGAATATAATTTGGGCAACAAGTAATTATGAAGAAAATGGTATTTTATATAATTCAGATTGCCACATTTTATTGGAGTTGATCACAGGGGACAACGGTAATATTATACTGCCTCGGGTTCAAAAGAACAAGTTACAACAACAAGTTCGGTCAAAAGAAATGGCAGAGGTATTTACTCCATCATGGGTATGCAATGCTCAGTTGAATTTGATTGACAACGCTTGGTTTGGAAGAGATGACGTATTTAATACTGAATTATATTCGTCGGAAAAAGATAATACCTGGCAACCTAATCCTGAACAAATAGTTTTCCCTAAAGGCAAAACCTGGAAAGGATACGTTCGTGACGTACGTTTAGAGGTTTCCTGTGGAGAGGCGCCGTATATAACAAGTAGATACGACACGACAACTGGTTTATTTATTCCTATTGAATACCGAATAGGAATGTTAGACAGGAAATTGCGAGTTATTAACGAAAATGCTCACACAAAAAGTGAATGGTTAAAGGCTGCGCAAACCGCATACAAGAGTATTTATGGTTTTGAATGGCAAGGCGACAGTTTGTTACTTGCACGGGAAGCATTGTTGATTACTTTCATTGAAAACTATATGCACAAATTTGGTGAAGAACCATTATTAAAAACGATTCAATTTATAGCTTACATAATTTCTTGGAACATTTGGCAAATGGATGGCCTAAAAGGTGTGGTTCCTAATTCATGTAACAAAAAAGCAAATATTATTCACGAGTTATTTGGCGATTATCAAGCCACACCTGTTTGTGAAGGATGCGTAGCTGACAAAATTCTTAAACATAATGGTACTTATTGTCTAATAATGGATTGGACACGTAAGGACTTAGAATCTAACAGCCCAGGAAGGAAAATCAGGTTTATTGACCTTTTAAAAAAGCAGGGTAAATGAAATTCACGTCCTCATTAAAGCCAAAATTAATTTACGTATTCCGTATTAATGATACGGCGCACTCTGGTTGTCTAAAAATAGGAGAAGCTACTTCCGATTCTAATGAGCTATTTGGATTGGAACCCAATAGTTCTGCATTGAATAAGTCGGCTAAAAAGCGAATTGACCAATATACTCAGACAGCTGGAATTTCGTATGATTTACTGTACACGGAATTTGCGGTTTATTCTGATAAAGGAGTGATTAAAGCATTTTCAGATGCCGAGGTACATAATGTATTAATTCGGTCAGGAATTCAGCGAAAAATTTTTGATAATGAAAACAAAGCAAATGAGTGGTTTTTAACTGATTTAGAAACTGTAAAAAAAGCTATCATCGCAGTCAAAGCTGGAAGAGATTCTTTGAATAGCCATGAAATATCGGTTGTTCAAAACCCTGTGGCTTTTAGACCTGAACAAAGGTTTGCTATTCAAAAAACTATTAAACAGTTTAAGAAAGGTAGTGAAATGTTATGGTTTGCCAAAATGCGCTTTGGCAAAACTTTGTCAGCTTTACAAGTTTTGAAGGAGGAACAATTTACTCGAACTTTAATCTTAACTCACCGACCTGTTGTAGATAAAGGTTGGTTTGAAGATTTTGCGAAGATATTTTATGATTCGCCTAACTATTTTTATGGTTCAAAAAATCAAGGCCATCGATTTACTACACTTGAGAATCTTGCAAAAAACAAGGATTCAAAATATGTTTATTTCGTTTCGATGCAAGATCTTAGAGGTTCTGAAGTTGTTGGTGGTAACTTTACTAAAAATGATGAGATATATAATACTACTTGGGATTTTATAATTATAGATGAAGCGCATGAAGGCACGCAAACCGAATTAGGTAGAAACGTACTTTCTGGCCTGAAAAAGCCGCATACCAAAATTTTGCATCTTTCAGGAACCCCATTTAATCTACTCGACAATTACAAAGAAGAGGAAATTTATACTTGGGATTATGTGATGGAGCAAAAGGCAAAGGCCGATTGGGATAAAGTTCATTGGGGCGATCCCAATCCATATTCTTCTCTTCCAAAACTAAATATATTTACTTATGATTTAGGCAAGCTGTTGAACGGATATGTTGATGAAGAGGTAGCTTTCAATTTTCGTGAATTTTTTAGAGTAAACGAGAGTGGTGTGTTTATTCATGAAAATGACGTTATAGCTTTTCTAAATTTAATTTGTAAAGCTGATTCAGACAGCAATTATCCTTACTCTACTACGCAATATAGAGATAACTTCAGGCACTCCCTTTGGATGTTGCCTGGAGTTAAAGAAGCAAAAGCATTGAGTAGGGCTTTAAAATCTCATGCTGTATTTTCACACTTTGAGATTGTTAATGTTGCTGGCGAAGGAGATGAAGAAGAAGCAAATGAGGAGGCTCTTAAAAAAGTTAACAAAGCTATTGGTGAAAAACCCGAAGAAACATTTACCATAACATTGTCTTGCGGTAGATTGACTACCGGAGTATCAGTTCCGGCATGGACTGCTGTTTTTATGCTTGCCGGATCATATAATACATCTGCTGCTGGTTATATGCAGACAATTTTTCGTGTGCAAACTCCTGCTACTATAAATGGCAAAATTAAAGAAGAGTGCTTTGTTTTTGATTTTGCACCTGACCGCACTTTAAAAGTAATTGCTGAAACCGCTAAAGTGTCATCAAAGGCAGGTAAGACAACAGGCGAGGATCGGAGGATAATGGGTGAATTTTTGAATTTTTGCCCAATTATTGCGATTCATGGTTCCCAAATGAGAAGTTATGACGTCAATGGGATGTTGGAGCAATTAAAAAAGACTTATGTTGAACGAGTAGTACGAAACGGTTTCGAAGACGGTTATTTATATAATAATGACGAATTAATGAAACTGGACGCATTAGGCTTAGAAGAATTTGATGGTCTAAAGAAGATTATAGGTAGCACAAAAGCAATGCCTAAAAGTGGTGATATTGATATAAATACTCAAGGTTTTACAGATGAAGAATATGAGCAGTTAGAAAAAATTAAGAAGAAACAAAAAAGTGAACTTACGGACGAGGAGTTAAATATTTTAGGTGAAAAAACGGAAAAAAAGAAAAATCGAGACAGTGCAATCTCTATTCTTAGGGGCATTTCAATTCGTATGCCGTTATTAATCTATGGCGCTGACGTCACTGATGAAGAAGAAATTTCTATTGACAATTTCACAGACCTTATAGATAATCAATCCTGGGAGGAATTCATGCCAAACGGAGTTACTAAGGGTACATTTTTGAAATTTAAAAAATATTACGAACCTGATGTATTTCGTGCTGCCGGTAAACGGATAAGAGCGTTGGCTCGTGCTGCTGATCTTTTATCTATTGAAGACCGAATTGAACGAATAACGGCTATATTCAGTACATTTCGTAATCCAGACAAAGAAACTGTTTTAACCCCTTGGAGGGTAGTTAATATGCATTTGGGCGATTGTTTTGGAGGTTACAACTTTTTAAATGAAGCGCGTTCTAACACTCAGGCAATTTCAACCTATTCGTCCCAGGGGGAGGTTACAAAAAATGTTTTTTCATTAGAATCAAGAATTTTAGAAATTAATTCTAAATCAGGATTTTATCCATTATACGCTGCTTACAACATATTTCGCACAAGGATAAATACTAAATTTAATAGTGCTGATCCAAACACTTTAACGATTGCACAACAGTTGGCCGAATGGGATGCTACGATTGCAGAAAATATATATATTATTTGCAAAACTCCGATGGCAAAAAGTATCACTAAAAGAACTTTGATCGGCTTTAGACAAGCTAATTTAAATGCACGATATTTTGAAGATTTAGTTTTTCAAATTAAAAATAAGCCTGAAAACTTTGTGCGGAAAGTTAAAAACGGTCAAAATTATTGGAAATCAAATAATCATACAGAAATGAAATTTAACGCTATTGTTGGGAATCCACCTTACATGGAAATGGATGGGGGGGCACAAGGCAGTGCGAAACCTATTTATAATCAATTTGTGGAGATTGCAAAAAAAATCAAACCTCAATATATTTCAATGATTATGCCATCTAGGTGGTATTCAGGAGGTCGAGGACTTGACGATTTTCGAAGTGCAATGTTAAAAGATAAAAGAATCTCACTATTGCATGATTTTTTAAACCCAGAGTTAGTTTTCCCTAAAACGAATATTAGAGGCGGAATTTGCTATTTTTTATGGGACGAAAACTATAATAATGAAGTGAATCTTACAAAAGTTGTAACGCATAAAGAATCCGAAAAACCAACCTTTGTATATCGATCTCTTCAACCTACAGATGGCGGTACTTTTATAAGACATAATGAAGCTATCTCAATTATTGAGAAAGTGGCAAAAAATAAAGATTTCCAATCCTTTGCGGAATTTGTTTCGCCGTTGCGGCCATTCGGTTTCCGTGGCTATTTTACAAATGATGAAAAATTCAGAGATTCCGATGTTGGCTTAAAACACCCAATTATTTGTTATGGAAAGGGTAAGAAAATTGGGTATGTTGAGAGAGATGAGGTAAATACAAGAAAGTCTTGGATTTATAATTACAAAGTTTTTACACCAAGGGCCAATAATATTGGAACCGAATTAAATGATGATAACTTAAACACATTTGTTGGTGTACCAGGGACGATATGTACAGAATCTTATCTTGTAATGGGGGCAGAACTAAAGCTTGATGAACTTTCAGCTAAAAATTTATGTAAATATTTTTCGACAAAATTTTTACGGTTTATGCATAGTATTTCAAAGGCAAGCCAGGACGCTACATCGAAAACCTACAAATTTGTACCAGTCCAAAATCTATCTATGAACAGCGATATAGATTGGAATCAATCAATTTCAAACATTGATAATCAATTATACTCTAAGTACAAACTTGAAGAAAATGAAATTAATTTTATTCAAGGAATGATTAAAGAGATGAATTCATAGGGTTAAATATTATTTGTACTGTCAACGAATAGTTGATGAAACTTATTTTGTAAAAAGGTTTTATTAGGAAGGATAGTTTGATATTCCGCAACCAATGCTGGAGATAAGTTTCTACTCAAAGCGTATTCAACAACTTCAGTATCCTTGCTTTTACAAAGTAAAATTCCAATAGAAGGGTTTTCGTGGACTTTTTTAACGTCCCGATCTAATGCCTCTAAATAAAAGTTTAATTGACCAAGATGTTCAGGCTTGAACTTATCCACTTTCAGCTCAAAAGCAATTAAACATTGAAGGCTGCGGTGAAAGAAAACTAAGTCAATAAAAAAATCGCTGTTCCCTACTTGTATTCTATATTGTTCCTCCATAAAAAGAAAATCTTTTCCCAATTCTAAAATGACATTTTTCATTTGTAAAATTAGGGCATGTTGAAGATCTCCCTCGCTGTGGATTTCGGGAAGATTAAGAAACTCAAAAACGTAAGTGTCTTTAAAAGCATTTGAAATATTAGGTGTCATTTCTCTCATTACTGATGAGAGTTTTTGATTACCTATCATTACTCGTTCAAATACACCGCTGTTCATTTGTCTTTCTAATTCTCTGGAACTGTAAAGCTCTTTTGCACACAATCGGAGATAGAATTCTTTTTCTTCCATTGAACGACAACGACTAAAAATAGCCAAATTATTTGTCCATGTATTTTCTCTCAGCAGTGCCGAGAGATTTTGATGTTCCTTGTAGGTTTCATAAAATTGCTTCATGCGCCACAAGTTTTTATCGGAGAACCCTTTTAAATTTGGTTCAACGGTTTGTATATAAATCGCCAAACTCGATACAATTGATTTTCCCCATTCCTCGTTAGAAACCCTATTACTTATATATTCTCCAATTTTCCAATACAAGTCTATTAATTCCGTATTTACTGCTTTGTAAGCATTGAAACGTGATTGGTTAATTAATCCAATCACTTCTATAAACTGCTTTTCAACCTGCTTTTTCATAAATTGATTTTAAGATACCTTTAATAATCCTTGTTCGCCAAAAATTTTGCTTTCTAGCGCCAACATATTATTGCTGATTTTTCTTTTAGTGATTTTCGCATAAATCTGAGTAGAACGTAAATCTTTATGGCCTAACAATTTTCCAACGGTTTCTATAGGCACATCATTTTCAAGAAGGACGGTTGTGGCAAAAGTATGCCTTGCTGTATGTGTAGTGAGATCCTTTTTGATTCCACATATTGTCGCGACCTCTTTTATATATGCATTATATCGGACGTTGCTATTTACAGGCAATAGCTTATTTTCACTAACGCAATAGGAATGATTTTTATACTTTTCAATTATTGCCAGGGCAATAGGTAGCAATGGGACAGTTTCTTCGACACCAGTCTTTTGCCGATCTTTTGTAATCCATAGTTTGCCGTCTAAGCCTTTAAAGATATTTGCTGGTTCAAGATTATATACGGTTTCGTAAGCATAACCGGTGAAGCAGCAAAAAACATAAACATCTCGTACTTCTGCTAAACGCTCAATCAAGATTTCTTTCTCATACATTCCAACTAATTCGTGCATTTCAAGGGTTTCTCTATCAGGGTGTTTGTAAGTACATTTAAAACCTGATATTGTATTATGCTTGATCCAACCTTCATCAATAGCACGATCTATAATCTGCTTTAAGGTTTTAACATATTTCATAGCGGTATTATCACCAACATTCTCCATAGTCAGATGATGAAAAAAGTTTACGGCAAAGGCCATTTCAATTTCATCTAAAGCTATATCAGCTATTTTTAGTTTTTTCCTTAGAAAGTCCTGCACTTTATCTTTTAGGCGTTCATAGCGCGCTAAAGTGCCTTTACTGCCTTTATTTTTTTCAACCCTTTGAGCAAATTCATCATTATGCAGTTTAAAAGCTTGCATTAAAGTTTGTTTTATAACCAACTTGGGCATGTAGGCGTCTTTTATCATATCGGGATGTACATGCTTATGTACAGCTGATAGCTGATTATAGTGTTTTTCTAATTCAGCTTTTGTTTTATTAATGTAGCTATTGATCAGTTTGTAGTCAGCGCAACCACTTGTAGCTGTTGCGGACTCTTCATCCCAATGATCAGGATGAATTTTTTTGCCCGAGGAAAACTCTGTACGGCCACCTTTTACAGTTATTCGAACATAGATTGGCACCAAACCCTCTTTAGTAGCCTTCTGACGTTTAAGCCAAAATAAAATGGAAAGATCTTCATTTACTTTCATGCGATTTTTGTTTAAAAAATGAAACCAAAACGTTTTTAAACTGATAGTCAAACTGGTACAAATCACCATGATTAATTCGGTGACCTAATTTCGGAAGAAAGAATAGGTCACCGAATAGGTCACCGATTACTTTGAATTACATTGAACTAACTTGAATTGAAATTTTTTAGAAAACTGGAGGATTGGTTTTGGAAAAAGCTGGTTTTTAAGCTGAAAACCGCGTTTAAACAAAAAAAAGCCTCTTTTTCAAGAGGCTTTTACTTCAAAACGTTCGACCTGTTGGGTGGTCTTTGTGATCCCGCTGGGACTCGAACCCAGGACCCCAACATTAAAAGTGTTATGCTCTACCGGCTGAGCTACGGAATCATTCTTTAAACTTCTTTGGTTCGGTTAACCGTTTCCGTTTAAAGTGGTGCAAATATAGGGTTCTTAATTATTCCCTGCAAGCTATTTTTTAAATTAATATTAAGGTTTTTTTAAGCCGTTAAAAACCAGTAAACTACAATTTTAGAACGGCTATTTTACCACTATTCCCGGCTAATAATACAAGCTTACCATGTTTTGCCTTGCGGCAAACATTAAAACTTGTGCTATCTATTTGTTTCCATGTTTGGCCGCCGTCAGTAGTAATATTACTCCCGGGTGTGCCTGTGGAAAGAAATATCCCGGATTTTATGTGCTCAACACTTGATTGAAAACCTGCCGGCCCTGTTTGGGGTGGTGTAAATGTGAGGACAGGGTGAACCGCCAGGATAGTCGCCACTGAATCTGTTTTTTTATCACTGGCATAATCACCTCCGACAATAATACCGGCATTTTGCCCTATCGATATTGAAAAAGCGCCTTCACTGCTTTTTCCATGTGTAAGTGGAAGGTTTGAATACTGCCATTGATTATTGTGAGGCTGTAAGGAAATAAGCCTGGCGTTACTACCCCCTGAAACGATGTATATCGCCTCTTTGCCCGATACTCTGAGGCATGTGCCACTTGCGGCAAACGATGCCTCTCCCGGCAGTGCATTTGGGGCATTATTCGACTCGTTCCAGGTTTCACCGCCGTCTTTGGTTTCCAGCAATAAAAATTTATTGTTGATCGGGTCGCCCAAGATGTAGCCATGAAGGTTATCGGCAAAATCCATAGCGTCTAAAAAATAGGTAGTATCCGTTTTTCGATATTTTTCATGCCAGGTTTGTCCGCCATCAATTGTTTTCAAGATGAGGGACGGCGTGCCCGAACTCATGATTACAGCCTCTTTGTCGTTGAAAGCTTCAATATCCCGAAAGTCGGATTTTTCATAACCCTTTATTTGTTGCCAGCTCCAGGTTTTGCCGCCGTCGTTTGTTTTGGCGATGTATCCTTTGCTGCCGCTTATCCATGCCATATTATCATCAACTACAGATAAACCGCGGATGCTTGTTGGCTTATCCTGTTGTAAAACGGTAATAGTTTGTGCTTTCAGGGCAGAATTGAACCACAAAGAAAAAAGTAGGGTGCCTGAAATAAAAATGCGGTTTAGTTTCATTACGTTTGATATAAAGAGTTTTATGAAACCTAAGTTAGATTTTCAAAGGCCGTTAAACAACATAATATTGATTTTTTAATTTATTAAGTTGCAATTTGCCGGAAACGATTATATTTGCACGCTTGTTAATAAAACGATAAGCCCGGATGGCGAAATTGGTAAACGTTGCGGTCTCAGAAGCCGTTGAGAATTGTCTCTTGAGAGTTCGAGTCTCTCTTCGGGCACGCCTTTTTTAAAGTAAGAAAAATTAGAATGTGAGAATTGAAAGATTCTCACATTTTATTAAAAGCCCAGGTGGCGAAATTGGTAGACGCACCATCTTGAGGGGGTGGCATTCGTAAGGATGTACGAGTTCGAATCTCGTTCTGGGCACACCTCTTAAACAATTTATTTAAGATCTCTTCCCCTCTTTTAATCCACTGACTTCCTGTTGTAATACATTAACTTGTCCTTCCAGTACTTTCAACCTGATCTCATTGATCCTGCTTTGTGTTTCCTGCGATGAACGGATATCTTTAATGTCGCCTTTCAATTGGAAGTAGCCTGTCATTACCGAAACAACAATGCTTACGGTGCTGGCTATGGTGACTATCATATTCTTTATGGTAATGCCCCTGATCTCTCTGTGTTCAAATGTTGTCATGATGTAGATATTATAAATTGGTTAAAGAAGCACAGCATTTGTGCTATAATGGTTGTGGATGCTCCCTGAATTTATTGGAGGGGCATTTATTCCTGTGACTTGTACCCGTAGGTGAGGCATATCAACATTTTCGATAGCATGTGAATAGTCAGTTGATGCTAATCCCTTGTTAAGATTGCTTAAACTAAGCGTGGCAACATCAATAGCTTCTTTTCCTTTAAAAAGAGCCATTGCCCAGTTAATTATTTCGGGGCCATATACCGCCAGGATAGCCAAACCTCCTGTTAATGCGCCTTCAAAAAGTGTGAATGCTCCCTCAGCCAGTTCTGAGCCTTTTTTAATTAAGTCCAGTATGTCTTTCCAGTTAAGAAACGCGCTAATCATATCAGGGATCTTATTGGCAACTTTGTCGCCTGAATCAGCCAGTTTGAGATTTTGAGTATTTAATTTGTCAATGGCATCAGTCAGTTTAGGAAGATCGGAGCTTAAAGTATTCAAAGGTTTTGACATATCAGCTATAGCATTGCGGAAGTTGACAAAGGCTTTGGTATATAGGTCGAGCTGTCTTTGTCCATCGCTGTTAACCTTAACATCGACGGTTATTTTTTTTTCATCTGGCATATAATGTAAGTTGTTTTAATTGGTTGATCGTTGTTGGAAATAGGAATGAGGGGTAGGAGGTGTTGGAAAGAGCTACTGTCGGTATGCGTTTTGCAGGATGGAAAGAGGGTTTTCTGTTTGAGTTAAAGATGTTAATGTCGTTTTTGCTTGTAAGCCAATTGTTTGTGACTACTGAACGGGTTTTATGATTATGAATGTAGTTCCATATGGCATATTTATTACGCCGTTAAATACATCAGGGTTGGTGGTTTTTTAGAAAATTTGCCATCTCAAGTTATGGCTTATTTGACGGAAGAAGTAAATTGGAATGAACAAACAAATAGCATGGATTAACCTGTAGTGTGACCATAGCCATTTACTATTTATGAGGTAATATCCTATAATTACGTACACTAAATCATTTAGCCAGCAGTTTTTCTTAACGGTTTAAATCATGGCCGTTTGGTTATGCTTTGAATATTAAATTTAAACGTAGGGCTGTTAAAGCCTTCATGTAAATCGATGATATTATCAAAATCAATATTGTTTACGATATCCCTTACAAAGGTTCCTGAAACAATTACTCTGTCTCCGTCTTTCATTTCTTTCAAGGCATTTTTTACTGCGCCTGCGCTATCAATTTGAGCATCAAATATTATTGTACCAAATTCAGGAACTTTTTCGTCTAAATAATTATTCCTCGGAATCAATAATCTTACGCTGGTATCATAATCATCGTCTACAAGCGGTGTCGTTTTTATTGTCTCTATAACCGCTAACCATTGTTTTACATTCCCCTGCAAAGTATCTTGTACAAATTTTAAAATAGCCGCTTTATGGTATTTGACGGCATCGCCTTTTTTGATTGGGTTATCGTTAACTACTTTAGCGGAGTCGGCAATTTCAACTCTTTTAATGAGGGCCAGTTCCGGAGCAGGCATGTTTTTCAATTGGTCTCCCTGTTGTGTACTATCACTACAAGCAGCAAGGCAAAACCAAACGGGAATTAATCGTGATAATTTCATGATGTAGGTTTATTGATTTATTGTACAATAAAATGCTAATTTTTTTGGTAAATATACCATTTATATAATATCATACAAATGCTATTTAACAATTAATAATTATCATCCCAACTTCACCAATTCAACCTTCGTCGGCTGTCCTTTTCGCCAGCTATCAATTTTGTTGATGTAGTAATAGCAACTATCCTGTTCAAGATAAACAGGAATAAGTAAATCGAGCTCAAGGATATCGCGGGGTGTAAGCAAAAAATATCTGACTACCTTTTTGGTTTGCGAAAGTATTTTTTCGAGCTGCGGATAATACTTTGTTTTTAAGCCAGACTGTATGCTACCGTTAACTCCCGGTTTATCGCTAAAGCAAAGGTTAAATTCACCGTCGGGTTTATAAAAATAAGGTACCGATACAACGTCATTTACCTCAACAGTTTTCTCGCCATCGGTAAATTTTACAGTAGGGTAGTTTTTAAGACTAAGCAGGTTTAACTTTTGATCTATCAATATTCTTGGCGATGTCCCGATACTAAAATCGTTGTTATCGCTGTCAGGATCGAGTTTTTTGATTTGAGCTATGGTTCCACCAGTAAAAGCCCGGTTAAGGGTAGGGGCAAATTGGCTTTCAAACAAATCTGCACTGGCCGGCAAGGTTTTGTCATTAACCACAATTTCTGCGTCGGCAAACTTTTTAGGCAGTACATTATCATCATCCTTGTATTTCATGTAGTTAACCTGTGCATATCCACCAAGCTGGAAGTTAATAGTTTTGCCCTGATCGATGCATTTGCTGGTCCAGTTTTTTGCGATTGGGATATTATCTACAATATCAGCAAATGAGTTAAACGACACGGTGCGGGTACTGTTATCTGTTTGGCATACAATGCCGAAACGTTGTAGCGTATCCTTCAATAAATCCTTCTGACTAATATCCGGAAAAATACGTTCGCATTGAACCTGTTGACCGTATAAAATTGGTTTCTGGTCAACATCAAACCTAAATGCAGCACCTTTGTGAATGAATACCGTTGTATTGTAACGATGCAGGTGATAAGAGATAAAAACCGAATCCCCTTTATTAAGTTCAAAATCGTATGTGAGTTTTAAGTTCTTAACCGGTTCTGTGCGCTCCCTGGTGTTAGGCGGATAGGCCTTGTCGGTAAAGTTTATCGTTTGTTTTGTTGAAACACTTTCATGCCCATTTGCATCGCGATAGTTGATAATGAGTTCAAAATACCCATTATCGCCAGTATTGGCAATACCATGCATATCCAAATCCAATATCAGGCTTGCTGTTCCGTTAACCCGCTCTTTTGCGTGGTATTCCTGAAACCCAATTGGTAATGTTCTATCCGTATTGTTGTTAGCATGCATGCCTAATTGCCCGCCATCTATTACGAGGTCGTTATTTGTTACATACAACATCGATGCTGATTTACTCAAGCCTTCAACAGAATTTTGAAAATCTGAGCCATGCTCAAATTCATCATTGGCAAACTGGCAAATAAGTTTAGGATATAACTCATTTTTAAGCAAGGAGCCTGTTGCTTTATAACCTGTGTTTTTGATCATTAGTTCGATTGCTGTTTTAATGAAAAAGCCGGGGCGCATGGTGTACACATCTAAAGGTTTATCAAAATCAACTTCGTTTATCGATCCATAGTCCACAACGGGCCATATCCAGCCGTCTGTCTTTTTTTGTGAGGCGATAATAGTATCCAGATTCCAGGGGTGGTCAAAAGCCTGCCACGGCAGGTTTTTACCCAAATTGGATGTTGGGCTGCTGCTATCGCCCATGTCATAGATTTTTCCCTCCAACGCATCAAAAAAATCAACGTTACCGCTTAGTATGGTGATGTTGGCCATATCCTGTTCAATGCTGTTAAGTACAGCCAGCCCGTAAGGAATAATCTCCAGCCCATCCTGGATGATTTTTGCCTGGTAATTATCATAAGGGAGCATAGTAGTAAAAGCTATATCATCCGGGAAACCCAGGATTTGACGGTTACGCTGTGTTAGCGGGATCTTAAACTGGTTGCTGGTATTGCCCTGCTGGTTTTTAACTTCGGCCAGGTTATTGATCTGGAAGGTAAGCGCAATAGGGCTGTCATCAGTTAAATCAACCACTTGGTCATTAATATAAAGTTGTATCTGATTCATGAAATTAGCAAATGTTAGTTGTTGATCGTTGTTTAAAACAATTGGTTTATTATCAATAATTTATTTAAGTTTATGATCCCGACCAATTAACCTGAAACAGCATTCAATGCATGTAAAGTATCTTTTGATAATTGCCATATTGGTATGTTGCCTGGTATCATGCAAAAAAGATGATAAGGCTGCTAACCCTGTAGTTACTATTACAGGTAAATGGTACCTGAAAAAATATCATACCCGCAGTTATAAAAACAATGTACTATTGAGAGATACTGCCCGTATAGATTACTCGGCTGCTGATTTTGAAATTTTTAATAATGATGGTTCAGGTTATACGTCAAACCGCACTCCGTCGGGCGAAACGGCGCTTATTAAATATCAATACACTTTGAAGGATAAAGTATTAACCATAAGTAAAACAACACCGGCATTTTATGAAGGCACTTATACCGTTAATACACTTAGCGAAAATGCACTTGAAGTAAGTTATGAAAGTAGTATAACTGTTGATGGTGATTATTACTATGGGATTGATAACATTAGTTTTACGAAAGAATAGGGCGGTTATTGGCTTTGAATATTTATCGACGGCATGTTGAATGTTACGCTAAACGGGGCCTGCCCGTTGCGGGTTTCATATTCGCTGTAGGTAGCCGTATTTATCACAATGGTTTGCCACCTGACAGGATTTTTATTTACCAGCATTTGTACCTTTGGCGAATATTTAATTGACTGCAGCCCGCGGATATCATTTACAGAAAGGTCTTCGGCCATAACCTTCATTTTTTGCCCTGCACTTTTGCTGATCACTTCTTCAATTCCTTCCTGGGTTTGCCAGTTTTGTACAAAGTTTTTAATTATAACAGCATTTTGAACATCCAGGCTTATTTCCTGGTTAAATACAAAACGATAGTAATCCCAGGAACCACTAAGCCCGATCCATCTCAGGTATACTGAATTATCATCAACAGCATCATCTATCCGTATAGTTTGTGCTTTGGTTAACGAATGCGAGCCATTTTCATCATCATACCTGATCTGGATATTGAAGTAATAGGCCACGGCCGGGAAGTTTGCATTAACCATAAGCCGGTGCAGGCCGGCGGGACCTGTTAAAGGCATGATAAAAGATGTCTGGTTCCCAATACTAAATTTGCTGCCATCTTCATTCAATATCCATGAATCATCTTCGTTTTGTAAATAATCGGGTTGTGAACCACCCGGTAGCGGGTTCCGGTTAATATCAAGCAAAGTAAGCAGGCAATAGGGTTGGAGGCCGGCCATCTCATCGGTGCAGATAAACCCAATATCGAATGGGTACCCGGCCGAATACACAGGTTCTTTAAAATCTGTTATCCATTGTGCAGGTGAGTTAACGTTTGGTACATAAGCTGCAAGGTTGCCGCCATATTTATCCCCGAGCTGTTTGGCCGCATAAACCACATAGTACGGATACCGAATTTGACTGAAGCTGCTTGTAAATCCTTCGTTTGAGCCATCATCATAATGCTGGGCGTACTCAACCGTATAAGCGGCGCAGAGATTGGTATCGCGATGATCAACCTGGTTGTAATCGCTGCTGTCGGCCGGGCGCAGCAAACTCTGTAAAAAGTTTGACAGGTCCGCTTTTACTAAGCCGGTATTATCCGGCCGGTTTACTGATTTTATAGCGGATAGGTTATTGGTAAGCGGATCGTTATAGGTAATGCGGGTATGTAGCTCATAATACGGGTACATGCTGTTGATATTAATAAAACCGGTAGTGTCACCGTTTATAAAGGAAGTATCAATCACTATGCTATTGGTGCCGGTTACTTTTTCAATGGTATAAACTCCTTTATAAGCGTTCGTATTCAGATAGATTTTATCCCCTTCCTTGACTTTAACCAAACCTGTATTGGTGTCTTTAAAATTGGCGTTAACACTGATGCAGGCATGCCCTTTTTCGCCGTCGGCTGTTATGTTGTTAATCGTGAAATCTTTTCTTTGATAGGTAAACACGATAGGATTGAACGCCGCGCTCCAGCGTGATATATATCCATCGGGGAGCATTACCGAAGGGTCACCGGTTAACAGATTGGTGGATGTTGAAATACTAACCTCCGCGGTGTCTGTACAGCCTAAGGGGTTACTGTCTTTTACAAGTATGTGTTTTAACCCTCCGCTTAGGTTTGTGAAAACAGGAGACGCCTGCCAGTTTACACCCAGATCGATACTATACAATATGGATGCAAAACTTGAGGTCGCGTTAACTGTAATCTGAGCGTCGGCAGCTCCCGGGGCCGACTCGATCTTATTAATAGCTATATAATTTATCTTCAGATCACAAACAGAGGGATTGGGGGAAGGATTGTCACCGGCTTTGACAGCAATTATGCTGAACGATACATAATTACTCCGAATCATATCGCCCTGGGGACTATATTCGTAATCCCTGATGATACCTGAATAAAGTGGGAATGATTGCCCGGCTACAATAACGGTGAAGGTGCTTGTATACCCGTTTTCGTTACGCTGATAGGTGACTTCGCAGTTATTGCCATTGGTAGGCTGCCTGGTATCAGCATCAATAATGCTGATGAATACATCGCCCTGATCGATTTGTCCCCCGTTTTGGTCGGGGTAGGTTGTTGAGCTGATGGTTTCATTAATAGTGGCTGTTATATTCATTTTTTATTGGTTAGAATGAGGGTTTAAAAAGCATCAAAATACATGGCCGATAACGCTATGGTTAAACCAATACCGGTGGTGTTAACATCAAACTTGTTATAAACCGGCACACATTTGGCTTTTTGCCCTGCTTTGACCCTGAAGTACCGGCCTTCGCCTTCCCTGTATTTTGAGGCTTTTACCACAAATTGGTTAGCCATTTGCAGTGCCTGCGATATATAGGTTTCATTTTCGGCCGTGAACTGTCCAAAATCTGTTTTGAACAGAAACTCCATATAAACGGTGAACGTATTATCAACCGAGCCATTAACCTGCGGACTTACCTCAATAGGCTGAAGGGGGTAAAGAAATACGCAGGGAAAGCTGATATCATCTGCAAGGGTATTCAGTTCGGCCTGGGTGCCATAGGCAAAAGCCAGGTTGCCATTAAGTGTTTGTACAATAGCTTCTATTTGGTTACGCATAATAATTCAGGCCCCGATCCCTGGGTTGGGGTGGTTTGGTATTTAATAGCCTTGCAGGGATAAGGCGCTTTAAGTTGTAGTTTGAGATAGCTCGCTATATCGTTTTTGATATCCAGCTTCAGTTTTGTTAAGCAGCAGTTTGGTAAGCAAGCGCTCATATGGCATACTCATGATCAAGTCCCATTTGGTAATATCGCCGCCTGCTAATGAGTTTACAGTGTTGATGTATTTGAATTTTTCGAACGACTGGATTCCTGCCCTTTTTTCCAATACGGTAGGAACCGATGCCAAAAGCTTATTCTCGGCATCGATAAGCTGGGATAACAGGTAAAAAAATGCTTTGAGATGGGCAGTGCCTCCGTTACCCGTAGCTTTTTAACTTCATCAATAAAGTTTTCGACTTCATATTCGTTATATTTTTTACCCGTAGCCCTGCAATAAAAGTATTGTGCCAATACCTGGCAGCAGGCGTTTAATGATGGGTTAAAATGTTCCTGCCAATCATCTTCGCCATGGGTTTTTATATGGGTATTTATTTCTTCGGCTATGATATCGCGGGCTGCCATAAAAGCGCCAGCAGGCTCAACCGACAGGTTTTGCATTACTTTTACCTTTGTTTTTTGGAATGGTGCCCCGCTGTCCCCAGATAGCATAAAAATTACCTCTTTGGGGATCTCGTTACTGTTGTACAGGTGTTTAATCTGGTAGGATAAAGAAAGCACGGCATCGCCAAACTGGTGCAGATCATCATAGTTTTTGATGTTATGAAGCTCAATAACCGGGATGCCCGAAAGTATGCTGATGGCCTCCAAATCTGTTATATCGGGCCGGGCTTGCAAATCCATTAGTTGGCCCAGGGTTACTTCATTTAATTGCGTTGGTATCCGGACCCGCAACTTGCCCTGGGGTGTTTTTAATATTTGTTCTGTCATATCTATTTAAGCCTGTATCGGTTTTGTGGTTTTTGATTATGGATGTTTAGATAAGCCCGTGTAAAACCCCTGCCTGTTGAATGCTTTGCCTGTGCGGCAGGCGCGAGTGGAGTTTTCCGGTACCGTTTATTTTTAGTTTATTAAGGGCGATATACCTTAAGGGGTCTATCAAATGATTCCATGAGTCAACCGGTTCATTGATGGTTTTGCCTGTTACATTTACGCGCCATTTATAACGGTTAAGCTCGTTGCGCAGGTTTGTACTATTGCGGGTTATATTTATTTTGTAGCGTTTAAGGATATCAATAGAGTTTTTAACACTATCGGCACCTTTTTTTGCAGCTGTAACACGCCACCCCAGGCGTTTTAATTCTTCTATTGATTTGGGTTCTGCACTATCTGCAATAATTTCGCAGTTAAAACCTACACCGGCCTCTTTTAATTTTGAGGAAATATCTGTGTTGGTGAGGCCTGTTTTGTAGAGTAACTCGTTTACCCACAATTCGCCGTTTTGCTGGTATACTTCAATGCATCCGGTTTCATCATTGGTAAAACCAAAATCTAAGCCCAGGGCTATCAAACGGGCATCGGCCGGGATAGATTCGCAGATATACCAGTTGTCAAATATAAGCCCGGTTATTTTGCCGGTTAAACCACGGGCGTATACTTTCCATAGTTCAATATCAACAGTTTTTAACGCTTCTATTTTATCACGTACTTCCTGACCTAAAAACGGGTTATGCCGATGGTCGGACACTATAAGTTGTACCCCCGGTTTACCAATTAAGTGCTCATGTACCCAAAAGCCGGTATTGGGGTTATAGTCAATAAAAATGCGCTTTTTGGTACGCAGGGCCAATTCTGTATATACGTCCCATGTAAGGCCATTGGCTTCGTTGATAAACAGGTAGTCGCGCTTTCCGGATTTTGCGTCCTGTCCGTTGTCGTAGCTTTTAAACTCAATAATACTACTGTTAAAAAATTCGAAGATCCGGTCGCTTTTATTATAGCTTTTAATTTTTGCCTGTAATACCGGCGAAGAGCTATATATATTTAGCGCATCACGCAGGGCGCCTGCTTTAAGGTTAGGGATATCCTGTCCAACTATGGTGATCACCTGTTTGGGGTTTTCGCAGGCAAGGCAAAACAGCGCCTGCTCAATGGCAAATGTTTTACCGCTGCTGGTACCTCCCTGGTTAATTACCACATGCGCGGTTGAGAGATAATTTTGTTTGAACAGGACAGAGCAGTGAAAACCTTCCGGTTCTTTAAATGGAATGTCGGTGATTATTTCTTCATCGGTCATTGTTACTGATTTTAATCTGATAGCTGAGGTTGCAAACGGGTACCGGAGTTATAGTTTTACTTCTTTTTCGCTGCCGGCAGGGGGAGGTCCTGAGCTAAAGACCTTTACTGTTAAAATGTTCCCTGCTTCTGTATTTGGTAATTGATCATGTTTTTCGCTCCACCCCATATTTTTTAGCGCGAACATTGCCCCGGTTACATTTTGGTGCAGATGGGCTTCATAGCAGGCTTCTACGCGTAAAACGCCCTGTTTAACTGCCTGTGAAAACGGGCCGTGTTGTACATAAGTATAAAACTCCTGCCGGCTGCTAAAGCCAAGGGCAAGGGCCAGCCCTGATAATGTTGCAGGTTCGGGTTCACGGTCCCAAACCTTTTGTTCAATAGTTTCTGCATTGTCTTTACTGTTTTTTACCGGTTTTTGTTCAATATGATATTTCCCCTTTATATAGGCGAAATATTTGTCAATAAGCCGCTCAACCTGGGCGGCGTTATCAAAGGAAGATATATAGGGCTTCATTATGTTGTAAATGCCGATTGGCATAAAAGAATAATCAAATGTCGGGAATATTTTTTACAATTGCTAATTTTATTGGTAATTTTTTATTTAAGCAGATATAAGTGGATAGGCATAGGCGGTGGAATAAATAAAATGTAAATATTTTCTTTTTTAATAGAAAATATTTACATTTGTGTATGAGCAAAGCAATTAAACGTAATACAGCTATTGAAGGCAGGCAAGGGCAGGCTGCATCCCGCCCGTATGTATTTACCGATGCGCCTATGCAGGTTTTTAATGATCTGCTGATGCCTTATGAAACCTATTTTAAATCGCCTTTGGCCAAGCTTGGGGCTATAAAACAAGGGTTGCGTTCAAATTCCATCACTGATTTAGTAAAGGTAACCGGTGCTACTCAAAGTGATATTGCCAAATGGTTGCATATAACCGAGCCTACTTTGCGTAAGCATTTACAAAGCACACATGAGCTAAACCAGGGGCTGAGTGAGCACATCATTCAACTGTTTGAGCTTTTTGACAAGGGCCTGGATACCTTTGGCTCCCTTGATGAGTTTAAAGGCTGGCTAAAACATTATAATCCGGGTATTGATGCTATCCCATTTGATTTACTCGATACCATAACAGGCATTGGTATTGTAATAAGTCAGCTTATCCGTATTGATTACGGTGTGCTTGCCTAAAAATAATTATTGAATTAATGATTTAGTGAATTATTGATTGCATTTTTAACGCAAATTTATGATCACTAAATAGGTTATTAATCTTTCCTTCTATCTTTTGAACGTTTACCGGATAAGTCAAACCAAATATGCCCATGACCGCAAAGGCTCAGGAATTGACGGCCGATGGAATTCATTGGGACAATATATGATCTATACAGGCGGTTCATTGGCTCTTTCATGCCTTGAAAAACTGGCGCACTCGCCTGGCACTGCTTTATATGCAGGTGATTTTTCGGTTATTATATTTCAGATACCGGATAACCTGCCTGTTTTTGAAATCACTGTAAACAAACTCCAAAAACTTAATGCCAATTGGCACAAGGTAATTAACTACCCGGTTACTCAATTGCTTGGCGATACCTGGCTTCGTAAAATGGAAACGGCCGTATTAAAAGTACCATCGGCAATTATTGACCTGGAATATAATTACCTGCTTAATCCGGCCCATCCCGATTATAACAAAATAACTATCAGCAGTGTAAATAAGTTCACTTTTGATCCGCGGCTTAAAGCTCAATAAAATCTTGTACAAACAAATAACTTAAATAATTATTTTATAATTGCACGGATAAACCTTTACTTTTCCTGCATCGAATAATTATAATGGGTATTAATAAAACAAGCATTTTAATTTTTGCAGGGCTGCTCATAAGTATCAGAGTACACGCCCAGGATAAAAGATACATCCCGATAGGGCACACTAAATATAAAGATACAATACTGGTTACCCATCCCGATACCACTTTTGAAAAAGATATATTTGACGTTATAGGATCCATTTTTGGTGAAAGCAAGAAGCCCGGCAAAGTTGATTCTGTAACTTCAAAACCGGTAATATCAATTATTCCGGCTATAGGTTACACTTTACAAACAGGGCTGGCGGGTACTATATCAGGCAATGTGATTTTCAGATTAGCACCCGATACCCGGATCTCCACCATAACAGTAAACCCTGCCTACACTCAAAATAAGCAGGTGATCGTCCCCATCCAATCAAACATATGGTCGAAAAATAATAAATATGATTTTATAGGCGATTTCAGGTTTTACAAATATCCGCAAAGCAGTTTTGGCTTAGGCAGTAATTCTGACAGGGATAATGAAAATCCCCTGGTTTATAGTTTTTTTCGTTTTCATGAAACTGTTTTGCGCAATATAACCGGAAATTTTTACGCCGGTTTGGGATATATTTTTGACGACAGGTGGAATATGTACGAGAAAGGGCAGTTAAACGGAAAAACGTCCGACTATGAAAGGTACGGCCCTGTTAGCCGCGCTATATCAACCGGGATAACGTTTAGCGGGCTCTATGACAGTCGCGATAACCCGATCAATGCGTCGCGCGGATTTTACACCTCGTTACAGTACCGGGATAATTATACTTTTTTAGGTAGTACAACTGCCTGGCGCTCTTTAATTGTTGATGTGCGCAAATACTTCAGGTTTCCGGAAAGCTCGGATAACGTGCTGGCCTTTTGGTCATATAATTGGCTGGTAATTAATGGACGGCCGGCATATCTCGATCTGCCCGCTACGGGGCACGACCCAGGCTTTACTACCGGGCGCGGATACATACAGGGCAGGTTTAGAGGGGCGCAAATGGTTTACCTTGAAAGCGAATACCGGTTTAAAATAACCCGTAATGGTTTACTTGGAGGGGTAGCTTTTGTAAACGGCGAGTCGTTTTCGGCGGCACCGGGTACGGCTTTGCAAACTGTGCAACCCGGTTTTGGGGCCGGTTTAAGGGTTAAACTAAATAAGGTATCCAAAACAAACATAGCCATTGATTATGGTTTCGGGCGCGAAGGGTCAAAAGGCTTGTTTATTAATGTGGGCGAAGTGTTTTAATTGGCAGATATTGATTTGATTAACAGCATGTTGCCTGTAATTTGTATTTTAATTTTTACATTTTGGATGGTGGAAATTCCTGAAAATAGGCCGTAGCTTGTCTGTTTTTTGCATTTTTATTAAAAGTGCATTACCGCGCGTAAACCGGCAACTTTAGCATGACTATTGACGTATATTCATATAAAAGTTAAAAAAAGTTAAAAAATTAATTCGTTTAACCATATTTAATGAAATTTGTAATTATTTATTGCTATGTTTATTTGCCAATAAGCCTATGATACGTACCAGTTTTACTAAATGGTTTGTTTTACTAAGTTTATCCATCTCGGTGGCTTTAACTTCCTGCCAAAAAGACGAGGAGGTGAAAGATATCAGCGCGGTTAAAACATCAGGCAGTAAGGACAGCGTATCGTCAGTAAACATTATCAATACTCCGGGTAATTTTCTTGCAGGCAAAGGTACTTTAAAAGTTACCATCGAAGATTCAACTTACACTTTCGATGCCAGCCAGGATTCAATTGCATTCATAAACGTGCATAATGGCGATAACAAATACTTTGGCATCACAGCGATCAATAAAGCGCATAACATGAGTTTTGGCATCAGCTCGTTAGGATTGGCTTCTGTGAAAACCAGCAGCGACGTAGCCGGAAGTCAGTTTTTGTTTAAGGTTGATGAAAAAAAACCTTTGCTTCAATATACCCTGACCAAATATGCTGGACAACAGGATTTTGGTAAGATTGATATAGATCAGTATAATCACGAAAATATGATTGCTAAAGGTACTTTCTTTACCTTTTTAGCTAAAGACGATAAGTCTGACTCTCCCTTTTACCGCGTTGAGGGAAGCTTCGAGCTACAACTCAAATAAAATCCGGTTCTGTTTTTAACATTGGTTTGGAAATTTTACTCAGTAATATGAAGGTAAAAAAGCCATTACCTAATCATCATTAGTGCCGGGCGAGGCAGGAATCCGGCTCTTTTTTTGTACCTTTACGCAAATTTTAAAAACATTGATGAAAGTATTTATTGCAGGTCTTCCTTTAGAAGTAGATGAGGCCGAATTAACAGCTGTTTTTGGTGATTTTGGGCCGGTTAAATCGCTCAGGATCATTAAAGATCGCGAAACAAAAGAGAGTAAGGGTTTTGGTTTTGTGGAGATGGTTAACGAGGATGAAGCGAAAGAAGCGATACGTTGCATGAATGGAGCAAGTTATTATGGCCGCAGGATCACGGTTAACGTAGCCGAAGATAAAGGTCCTGGCTTTAACGGCGGTGGCCAAAAAGGTGGCTTCAGACGTAATTAATACCAACTAAAACATTATTCTTCTTTTTTAAAAATATTAGCCGGCTTAGTCCGGCTTTTTTGTTTTTGGTGATGTCGGATTTTATAATTTAAATTAATTTGTTGCTTTCCAAACAACAGCCCTGAAATTGATCTGTTTACGTGCGCAATTTAATGGGTACGTGCTGCCGGCCGGGACTTATTATTACGTGGTTGATCTTAAAGATGGTAAGAAACCGCTGTCGGGGTATGTAACACTTTTAAAGTGATATATGCGAGCCGGCGCAATTAAGTAACTTATTGTTTATGATGCTTGTGCCAGTGAATTGTTAACATCGAGGTTACTAAGTAAGTTGTCAAGCTTGAGGTTAAATTCTTTCAATTTGATATCGCCTTTTTCAAAAGCCCCTGTTAAGCGTGTTAACTCCTGTTCAATACTTGTTACAATGGTATTGTTGGTATTGGCAGCATTCTTTTGCAAATCTTCAATTACTTCTATTTTATGTTCTGCAGCTTTAAGCAGGTATAGCTGTTGCACATCGGCGGTTATATGACTACTATCGCCAGCTTTTGTGTTTTGCCGTTTGTTAAATTCAACTAAAATTATGGCAGCAATAATAGCCGCGATTACCAGTATCATGATAGGTTCCATCTTCTTCTCTTTTATTACAACTTTATCACTCCGGCAGAGGCCTGCGGTTTATAATTACTATAAATATAATTGAATAAAGAATAAACTAAAAAGCTATTGTTGATAAAATGCCCATTTGTGAATAACTATTGAGAAATGGTTGTAAGTTTTGTGTAAATATGTGAAGCTTTAAATAGATGGAAACAGGTTAGCCATGCCGGATAGCTGTTGTAATTTGTTATTGTTTGCTATTGAGCCGCTTTTCGTAGCACAAAAAACTTAAACCCGGCCTTATATCCAGGCTAATTTCGCCGGCCAAAACATAGCCCAGCTTTGGGAACAGCTTTTGCGTTGCCATGTTCGCAGTATTGGTGTCAATTCGTAATGTATTTATTCCTCGCTGTATAGCTTCATGTTCGGCCTGCTTGAGAAGTGCTGTGGCGACGCCCCGGCCCTGGTAGTTAATGTTTACAGCAAGCCGATGCGTAACTATAGCAGCTTCACCGATATCAAGCCCGGCCTGCGCATATTCTGCATCCTGATCGGTAGTTAGGGCAGCCACACCCGCAATTGCTCCTGTAACTTCGGCCACCCAAAGTTGGTTAAGGTTAATGTCATCTGTAAATACTTGTTTATTGGGATAGTCGTCATTCCATTGAAAATTACCTGCTGCTTTCATGCCAGGTATTACTTCAGCTACAAAAGCTAATATCTGGGGTATATCATTGAGGGTAGCCAGCCGGATTGTCATTTTATCTGTCAAATAAATTGTAATTAAAAATAGGGAAGTGTTTAAGATATGATAGCTTGCCTTTTGTAATAATGATCAGCTTATTTCGCCGTAGGGTTTTTATACGGTTTTCGGTATTCATTTTATAAGTATGATAACTGGTCACCGGGCAGGTAATAATGGCGGTAGAATTTGTTTTTCTTTTAACAAATTCTACCGCCATGCGGGTTAATGGTTATGCTTTTTGTGGATATCTTTAACAAGGCAAAGTTTTTTGATGTCGGCTACTTTTATAATAAATGGGGCATATTTAAGCCGGTTGCCAACCATCTCGGTTGTATTATCTGAATGTGCAATTACTTCATCAGGGCTATCCCCTGCAAGCAGGCGTTTATACATGCGGTAATCTCCCCACTCAATGTAATAAACCTCGCCGGGTAGGATCTTTTTGTCATGAATTATTTTTAGTGCAACCCAGCAGCCGTTTTCAAGGTATGGATACATGCTGTGCCCCCAAACCGGAAGTGCGAAATCGCAGTCCTCAATGCCCGGGAAATTCATATGACCAACAGGCTGTGAATCATTAATGTCGTTATATACTTCTACGCCTGAAGCGGTTGCAGAAATTTCATACATAGGTATGCCCTCACTGTGTTTGGATACAGGCTTTGATTCAGGAAAATTCTGTGTTTTATCTCCTGCTATGTAGTCTTTGTATTTTTCTTTGAAAATACGGAGTTTTTCTGGATCTATGTTCTGTCGGCTCTTTATTATTTCAGTGATCGAGCTTGGTGAATTAAAGCCTAACGCTTCAGCTAATTGAGCATTTCCGTTAAAAGCTTTTCCCTTAAGTTGATTATAAAGTATGATGAACTCCAATGTTTCGGGCCGTACAATCTTTATTTTGTTTGGTTTTATCTCGTTTTCCATGGATGAAAATAATTTAAAGATTTTTCTTGATTACAATAAAGATTATTCTGTATATTTGTTTCGTTGATAATTGCTAATGTAAGTCAAATTATTCACAAATCAAAATGATCGGTTCGTTTTATAAAGAGTATTCTTTTAGCGAAATACAATGTTCTGTAATTTAAAATCAAGAAATAATATCAATAAATAATCAATATCATACTACCATGCATATAGCATTTTCGGCCTTGCGGCAATTGACAGGAGGTAATAACAATCAAGATAGTCGGGATACTTTGAATGAACATGAGGCTTTGCAGCGCTTTGAGGGTTACAAAACTGCATGTGAAAAATATAGAGATGAAATTGCTGCTATCCAAAAGTATATGCCAGGATGGATGCCCGCTTTTAAACGGTCATAACCTGGTTGCAGGTATTACGGTCTAAAATGCTCAATTAAAATAATACGAAATCAATACACTAATTATCATGATAAAAATTTCTCAAAAACTTAAAAGCCAGCTTTGGTGGCTTATTATATCGGTTGATTATGATTACAGCCGGATAACTATTGCCGAACACGATATTACCGATGAAGTGCTTACTTTGTGGCTGGAAGATAAACAGGATTTTAAAAACTCAATTGATGAATGCCTTCAGGTAGATATCCGGATCCGTGACCTTGCCCGGATCATTAAAGCCGAAAATCTGAATAGTTACGAGGGTACCAAATTACACCCAACCAAAAACTTTGCCTACAAGGCCCGCATCGAAATTAACACCCCCTTGCAATGGTATAAAGAGGATGCCTCGTCACCCGAACAGCAATGGACCCGCGAAGCTGTATTGAAAGCTTTGCTTACACAACTTGTAGAAGAAGGTGCAGCAAGCGATTATACTTATTAAATTAGCTATAAAATATGCTATTTGGCATTTGTTACATAGTTGACCGTGTTGTTAAAATTGCTTTAAATACTGTTTAACAGGCTTGAAATCATTCACCGTCCATGAGTTGCGGTTTTTACTTGATTGGCCATAACCAGGCAAATCAATCGTAACAACCCGGTATTTATTACCAAAGTATTTTACCTGATTGTTGTTAAAGTATTTTTTGTTAATGCCCCCCCATGTACAAAAAGCAATGCGGTATCACCTTTGCCCATATCTGTATAAGCAATGTTAACGCCATGGTTGCTGATTTTTACGGCAGACTTATCAACAGCGTTTTTGTTTTTCGGGTGCTGGGTGCAGGCATACCACAATCCAATTGAGGTTGCCAGTGAAAACAATGCGGGTAACTTTTTCATACAGACCGATAATTATATGCAGCAGTTTCGCTATATAAATATCCGTTTATGAACAAGTTGCAGCAAATGTTTAACTTATTTTAACAAAGTAATTATGGTATGCCTAAAGGAGGCCCGGTATGCAGGCTTCTACACTATTTTACTTAACCAGCTGTTGTTCTTTTTCAATATGCTCAACAAGCTCCAAATCTTCGCTAACAGCTTCGGCTTCAGGACTTGCATAGTTTAGCTTGCGGAAACGCCACTGGGCAAAAGCAGGTTCCTGGAAGCGGTTTATCAGTTTAAAAAATTTGGGGAAATTGTGTACTTCTTCCAACAACAGGCCGGTTACAATACCATTGTTATCAAGTATTTCGCGTATGGTGTATTCCTTATCTTTGGTGATCCAAATCTCAAAGTCCTGCCGTATTTCAGCCATCTTTTCAGGATCTATTTTGTCGTTTATACAAATTACCTTATCGCCCGGTTTCATAATGATCGCAATTTTATGTATCCCTTTTGTTAAGGGACTATGAATGTAAAGGTCGGCTTTTTATGCGGATTTTAAAATTTGTGCAGAAGGATTTTTGTCGTTGAGAAATATTTGAAAAAAGTTTTTAATATTATGCAACCTTATTTTATTGGCTTCGTATTAAAATGTATAATGAATGTTTAATATCAGTGCTTTATATGGATTATTTTTATTTGTTTATGATAGCGGGGCTCGGACTGGTATTTGTTATTTTACAGTTTGACAAGCAACAACGCAGCAGGGTTAATTTATTGCTGAAAAACGCGAATGATGTGCAGCCGTTACTGATGAAACGATGCATGGATCAAAAAATAAGTAAAATTAGTGCGGGGCTCAGTGCTGATACCTGTCATATGAATATTCGTAATGATGCGAAGCAAAAAATAGGGGCAAACCTGCAACAGATAGCAGATGAGTACCATGCAGGAAAGATCAGTTTGCCGGTTTATAATGATAAGCTTGGCGAGCTGCTTGAAAATTTAGGAAATAAATAATTTATGGTATAACCTGAGTTTATTTTATTGTCATATATAGTTTTTGTTGGTTAGTTTTACTTTAAGGTCATTTGCTGTTGGGGCATTTGACCTTTTTTGTTTTGGGTGCTTATTCAATAAAGTAATTATATATTGCATGGATAAACAAAATGATTATTATTGCAGTCACTTATGTCTGACGAAGCGATTATAAAACGGTTAAAGGTAGTTGTAAAAGAGCACGGCGGCCAGCTGGGGCTTGCCGGGGCCATTGGTGTTGATCAGGGTTTCATTAGCAAGGTGATCAACAAAAAGCAGGATATTAGCTATTATCTTATCCGGAAGCTCTGTTTTCAGCTTAAATACTCGCCCGAATGGCTTATACTTGGTACGGGCGAAAAAATGATCAACAAACCCGAATCGGCCAAGCTTATTACCGAAATACAAATGATGCGTACCGAGGTTGATATTTTACAGGCCCGTATGCGCGCCTACGAAATGGAATTGAAAGAGCTGCGCGCGCAATTACATATAGAAGATAAGAAGGCGGTATAGTCGCTCCAAATCCGCGTAAATGTAAAAGCCCCTTGCGGGGCTTGGTTGTTATTTATAGATCAGTTAATAGTTACTTATTTTACGAGTATTGTAAATAAAAAGTTATTGTTATTTGCAATATTTTATAATAAAATCAGACGCTTCTTTTGCGCCCATAGCTAAAGCTTTATTCATATCGGCGCAACCGCCCGTTTTATCCTCAAGGGTTATTTTTGCAAGCCCCCTTTGTAGATAAGCCCGGCCGTTTTTCGCGTCGAGGCTTATAGCAGTATTACAGTCTAAAATTGCTCCATTCAGATCTTTTAAATTTATTTTGGCGACAGCCCTGTCAATATATAGATCAGGATTGTTAGGGGCAAGTTTAAATACGGCGGCAAAATCTTCTTTCACTCCCTGGGCATCCCCAAGATTACTTTTAGCAATACCGCTATGCGAGTAAGCTTTTACATTTGTATCGTTCATATAAATGGCATTATGATAATCATCGGCAGCGCCGGCATAATCCTTCATAGCCATTTTAGTATCGCCCCTGATTAAAAAAGTTTCGTCGTTTGAGTAAATTGACACGGCTCGGTCGAGATCAGCGAGGGCGCCTTTATAGTTTTTAAGTTTGGCTTTTACAAAACCCCGCGCTTGCCATACTAAAGCGGTTGAATCTGATAATGAGTCAATTTTTAGTGCGTTGCTCAAATCGGCTATGGCGCCATTGTTTTCTTCAGCGTCTGCTTTGGCCAGGCCCCGCTTCAACAATAGTGTGATATTTTTAGGGGCTTTAAGTACACCGGTATTATAATCGGCCATGGCCCCTTTGGCATCGCCGATGGCGGCTTTTGCTTCACCCCGATAAAGGTAAAAATCAGCATTTGCAGGGTTAAGTGCTATAGCCTTGGTAAATATTTGTACGCCATTGTTAGTGTATTTATAAAAATTATTGATTTTACCCAGTCGTGAATAGCCATTTTGCTGTTGCGGAGCAATACTGATCAGTTTTTCGAGGTCAGTTACAGCCGCGGCATAATCACCCAGTTTGGTTTTTTCAATAGCCCGGTTTAAAAAGGCGTAAGTATAAACCGGGTTTATAGCAATGGCCTTCGTGTAGTCGTTAATAGCAGCTAAGGGAACCCCCAAATCGCGATAAGCATCGCCGCGCGACAGGTAAGCTTCATCGCTTTTACCGTTCAGGCTGATTGCTTTTGTTAAATCAGCAATCACTCCCGCGGTATCCTTCATGGCCATTTTAGCTTTGCTCAAGGTTACGTAAGCACTTATGCTGTTAGGGCTTATTTTAATTGCCGAATCGGCATCAGCTCTGGCGCCTTCGTAATTGCCTAATGCCAGCTTTGAAAATGAGCGGCTTTGGTATGCATCGCCGTTTTTGGGGTCAAGGGCAATGGCTTTGTTAAAATCTTCCAAAGCGGCCTGATTATCTTTTTTGTCGCTTTTAATAATTCCACGATACAGGTACAGATTTGCATTCCGGGGGAATTGCGCAATTGCCTTGTTAAAATAATCGAGAGCGCCATTGGAATCGCCCAGGCTGCTTTGGGCATTGGCCATGTAAAGCAAAAGGTTTTTAAGGTTGGGGTTGATAGCGGCCGCTTTTTTATAATCATCAACCGCGCCTTTAAAATCATTTAGCTTTGCCCTGGTATTTGCCCGATAAAAATAAGCTTCAGCGTTATCTGGATTAAGCGATAGCGTTTTGGTGTAATCAACAATAGCGCCGTTATAATCATTTATGCTGGCCTTGCTGCCTGCCATGTATTGATAGATTTCGGCGCTGTTAGGGCTTAGTTTAACAGCCATATTATAATCAGCAATGGCCCCGGTAAAATCGTTATTATTGTTTTTGGCCAGGCCCCGGTACTTGTAAAGATCGGCGTTGTTTGGTGTAAATTGAAGTGCCGTGGTAAAATCGGCAATAGCGCCAGTATAATCGCTCACGTTACTTTTGGCATTGCCCCTGTAGTGAAACATGTCTGCCGTTTTTGGCCCCAGCGCTATCGCGCGGTCAAAATCAATAATGGCCGCCTGATAATCTTGTATGGCAGCCTCTGCATTGGCTTTATACAGGTATGCGTTGGTCAAATCGGCTTTCAGGACAATGGCCTGCGCATAATCATTAATAGCTGCTTTATAGTCTTTGAGGTTGCCATATGCATTGGCCCGGTAATAAAAAACGTCCGCGTTTTTGTTGTTTAATTCTATAGCACGCGTAAAATCTTGTATGGCATCTTTATAATTCCTTGCATTGGCTTTTGAGTTTCCCTCCTGGATATATTTACTTGCTGTTTGGGCAAGTGAACATAGCGGCAAAAAAAGCAGAAATAGAATTTTTTTCATGAACACGGCAGCGGTTTATCAAATATCAATAAAAAACTGTTATTGACTATGGCAAAACTTATACCATCATGAAATATCTAAAACTAATAAGAAAGGAGCGGGGGGCAATGGGCATTGGGGGTAAAATTGGGGCGTAAAAGCCCCAATTTTAAAGAGTTTAATTACAACCGGACAGGAATATTCCTTTATTTTTTAATCAATGATCAGGAAAAAGAAGCTTCGTTCGTTCTGTCCTGATTCCGTTTTTTTCCATATGCTATTGCGGCTGTACAAAGCGCAATGCACACCAATAATGCTACCTCAATTACAATGTGAATTACCGGAACCTTCCCAGGGAAGTTTGACAACAAAATACCTGCATCCGGAACCAACAGACCAACAAGCGGGAAGCAAAAGAACATTCTTAATATTATTAATTTTTCCATAATTATTAACATTTAGTATGACAATGCTAAGGTACGTATTATTTATTTGTAATTTAAATAAAATTGCATTCATTTAATTGAAACCTTCAAAACCAGCCGGGTAACTATTTTGAAGGCATCTTTATAAAATGCCTCTTCATTTTTTAGTAATTATTAATTAAGTGATGATAGAACATTGCATTCCCGGTTATTGTTTTAACGTTCGTGTTTTTTTTAGATTTTTTTAGGATGATACAAGTTTTTAGCCTATATCCGAAAGGAATAAAAATAAATTTTTAAATAAGCGAACGCTCACTTATCTTTGTGTTGAAATGAGGCCACGTGACGGACATAAAGAATACCAAATACGCCAGAAGGCGATAGAATTGATAGTGGCTGAAGGTCTTGACGGTTTTGGGGTGAATAAGCTTGCGCGGTCGGCAGGAGTGTCACCAGCTACCATCTATATCTATTATAAGGATAAAGAAGAATTAATAAGCAGTATTTGCGTTGGTGTAGCCGAAAAGATGATGACTTTTAGTCTTCAAAATTTTTCGCCTGATATGGATTTTGCAGATGGGCTGAGGGTACAATGGCGCAACCGTCTCGAGTATTTCATGCAATGTCCGTTAGATATGGAGTTTATTGAAATTATGCGCTATACACATTTTTATGAAAAAGTAACCGCTATGCTTACCGTTAATTTTGGGCAGGTACTGGGCGCATTTATGCGTAATGCAGAAGAAAAGCAGCAATTGATACCACTGCCTTTTGAGGTTTATTGGGCAGTAGCATATGCGCCGCTTTATCAGCTCATCAAATTTCATAACCAGGGCAACAGCTATGTGAACAGTAGTTTTAAATTGGATGATAAACTGATGGAACAAGCACTGGGGTTGGTTTTAAAAGCATTAAAGCCCTAATAATATGTCAGCAACAACTATTAAACTTAATCATGTTAATTTGCCGGTGACCGATGTTGCCGCCTGCTCCGAATTTTTTGAGCAATATTTTAACTTTAAATGTACCGGTGTAAAAGGTAATAATATGCTGGCCGTAATGGAAGGCAAGGATGGTTTTATCCTGGTGCTTATGGCTGATACCTTTAACCGGAATGGCAATAACAGTTACCCCGATGCTTTTCATATCGGTTTTTTGGTTGACAGCCATGAACAGGTTGCCGAAGTTTATGACCGGCTGGTAAAAGGGGGAGTAGCTGTAACGCAAGCTCCTGCGCCTTTGCGTGGTGGCTATGGGTTTTATTTTAATGCTCCGGGTAATATATTAACAGAGGTTACTTGTTTAGCTTAATCAGTTTAATAATTAAGTATTAAATAAAATAGTCAACTTATGGTACATGCATCAGCCTATAAAGACCCGCATCACGTGATGCTTTTTTTTGAAGAGATTGGCAGCCTTGCGGATAACGAACAATGTTTAGTTGATAGAAATGGTTATTACGCTGACCTTAAAAGCAATGGCAAAGTTGTTATAAGCGGTAGTTTCTGGAACCAGGATAAAAATTTTGTAATTGTTTCTGTATCAGACGATGATGAGCTTGTTCAGATCATTGAAAACGATCCTGCAATAAAACAAAATGTACTTGAATTGGTAAAAGCAATGCCTTTTTAACCCTTTTTTAGGGTGAAAATACGTAGTGTAAAATGGGTTAAAATACGGGGTGCGTGGAGCTTGTATATCCGTATACTGCACAATATTTTTGTGTAAACGGATGCCCATGGAGCCTTTTGAACTAAGAGTTAATAAGCGGACTTATAAAATTATACCTTCGGTTGTTAATGAAACTACCTTCAGTGTATTAAACTACTCGGCTTTTTACACCATAACCCGGTTAACAAAAGGTTACTGGGAAATTATTGAGCATCGTTTTGGAGATCATCTGATCCCGCTGCAGGAAATAGGCCGCTCAATTGAGGAATATTATAAACTCTGATGCCGTTTAAATCTATAAAAGCTTAAATTAACCATATCGAAAATATTTATTGCTTTTTAATAAATATTATTTTTTTTATTGCTTTCTAAAGTGTTAAATTAGACGTATTAACTGATACCTTAAAATATTATGGAAAAATTAGCAATTTTAAGAATGTTTGCCGGCTTTCCATTGTTCGGCTTATTACTGCCTGATATTTCTACTTTTATAGTTGGCCGTTTTCAAGATATTTCGCCGTTTCATATATACATTGAATGCTTTTTATTTCTTTTTATAATTGCTTGTACATTGGGCATAGCCTATATCCGGAAACTTGGCGACAGGCCTGGTTCGCAGTTGCAATAATAAATTACGGGCCTCGGCCGGTTACCCGTAGTTTTTAACATTAATCATTATAAACCAAATATATTGTTTAGTACCCTTAAAGCCCTGTTGCCCGGTTTATTTAGGCCGGGCTTTTTTGTGGCTTTACATGTTATGAAATTAATTTACTGTTCGGGGTTAACTTTTTTTTTTATTTTTACGGGTAAATGAACCCTAAACACCATTATCTAACTTCTACCCGTAAGGCGCACTTACTCCTCATGAAAAAATCAGCTATCTGTTTTAAGATATTTTTAATAGTTATACTGTTTTGTTGTTTTAATGCTGCTATGGCCCAGCATCATTCAAGCCGAGCATTAACATATGGTGGGGGAGGCAGCGGCGCTGTTAATTTTAGCGATGGCTGGGGCATAGCCGCAGGTACAGGTGTCGATATTCCGCAAGGTAACTTTAATTATACCTTTAAACCTGCCATTAATTTTAATGCCAGCGTTTACAGGTTCTTAGGCCCTTTTACAGCAAATCTGAGCGTAGGGTACATGAACTTTAAGCCCGATGAATATTTAATTTCAGAAGAAGTTGAAGGTACCGGCTCAACTGCAAATACGTATTATGCGGATATGCCCGTAATTGCCGCGTATGGCGGTGCTGCTTATAATATTGATATAGCCGATAACTTCAGGGTATATGGCGGCGTGAACTTAGGGGTATATTTTACTGATTTTGCTGTGGGGTATGAAATTGATGGCGTAGATCCATTTGTTTATGATAAATGGTCGCAATCATTATATTATGCTCCTAAAGTAGGGGTAATATTTCCGATAACTCCTAAATTAGGGATCAGCATCGAATCAAAATACAATTTCTTTTCCCAGAAACTAACTTTGGGTGATGTTTCGGGAAAACAAAACTGGAACTCGCTTTCGCTTGGTGCCGAACTGGTTTTTAAATTTTAAATTGTTATAAATAATAGCATAACAATTTACAGCCCCTGGTGTTATCAATCTCAATTTATTGATATTTGCACAAAAAATTGTATTGATGAAAGGCTTGCGTACTGTTACATTTCTGTTTATATCCAACACCTTTATGACATTTGCGTGGTATGGGCACCTTAAGTTTAAGGAGTATGATTGGGGCAAAAACTTAAGCTTAATAGCCATTATACTTATAAGCTGGGGATTGGCGTTTTTTGAATACCTGTTCCAGGTACCTGCTAACGAAGGAGGCTTTAAGGAAAACGGCGGCCCCTTTACCCTGGTTGAATTAAAAACCATTCAGGAAGCCATTACACTTACGGTGTTTATGATATTCACAACCCTGCTTTTCAAAAATGAAAAACTGGGCTGGAACCATTTGGTAGGCTTCGGGCTAATTGTGCTGGCGGTATTTGTTATTTTTAAAAAATGGTAATTAACTAACACTTAGGTAAAGCGGTCTGAATGATACGCTGTAAAACTTACTGCCCGCTTCCCGTTTTCATATTTGCTGGACTACCTGCTTTCTTAATCCTGGCTTATTGGGATAATGCGGATGCTGTTTACATTTGATTAAAAGCTTGTAAACAACTCAATAACAATATGGAAATAACTTATAAAACCGGTACAATACCATCCGCCCGGCAAGTGATAGAACTTTATGATACAGCCGGGCTGAAACGCCCAACCCATGACGAGCAGCGGATTGCCAGGATGTACCAAAACTCAAACCTTGTGGTAAGCGCCTGGGATGGTGATAAACTGGTAGGCATATCTCGAGCGCTGACCGATTTTTGTTACAGCTGCTATCTTTCAGACCTGGCAGTTACTAAAGCTTATCAAAAAGAAGGGATAGGCAAAAAGCTGATTGAACTAACTAAGGAAGCCATTGGCGATGAAACTATGCTTTTACTGCTTTCGGCCACAACCGCTATGGAATATTACCCTAAAGTAGGTATGGAAACTGTTCATAACGGCTTTATCATCCATAGGGTAAAATAAAAATAAGGGCAGCAGGGATATAAATGTTGCCTCCTGCCTTCATTTATTTTTAGTTACCCTCCAAATTATTACGGTATTGCTTTAGCGCTGTTAGGATTGATCGTACAATTTCGTTTTGTCCGCTGGCCGAGTTCAGGTATGCTTCATCAGATGGATTATTGATAAACCCGGTTTCAACCAATACGGCGGGCATACCGCTTTGTGCTAATACCAAAACACCCTGCTCCTTTACACCCAAACTATGCCTTCCATTGGTTTTGCGGAACTGGTTATCAACCAAATCGCCAAACTGGATGCTTTGCTTGCGGTATTTTTGCTGAAACGCGTTAAGTACAATAGTATTTACCGCAGCGTCATCGCCATAGCCATTATATTTTTCTTTGTAATCCTTCTCTATAAATATCGAAGCATTTTCGCGCAAGGCTTCACGCTGCTCCTGGCTGCGGTGAAAGCCGTATACAAGCAACAATGTTCCTCTCGATGATCCTTTTCGCTGGGGGGATGAATTACAATGAATGGAAATGAACAGGTTGCCGTGATTGTCGTTAGCGATATCGGTACGTTTGTGCAACTCAATAAAAACATCGGTACTGCGGGTCATTACTACTTTAATGCCGCTCATTTCATCATTTATGGCATCCCTTAACTTTTTGGCGATACTTAATGAAACGTTTTTTTCCTTTGAATAAGCCCCGTGCGATCCTGGGTCTTTTCCTCCGTGCCCGGCATCGATAATAACTGTTTTAAATTTGAAACGATTGGGGCTTGCTGTTGCAGACTGTTGCCCGAAACACCTGGCGGCGAAAAGCACGCATAGCAAAGAAAAAAGCGAAATAAATATTTTATATTTTTTAGGAAAGGAAGCAGGCATGAACATATATGTATACAGGTTTATAAACATTCATTCTATAACAAATAATTATAGGTATGATATTGTTTTAACCGTATGGTTTAAAAAGCGCATTTGTTAAAGTGCGCAAATATAATACATGTTTGATTTACAGCACTATCTAAAAAATAATAGCCTGGGTCCGTAACAGAAGTTTAAACTTTGCATTATGTATGTATATTTAATGACTTAAACAGGTGTGATCATGATGTTAAAAAAGTTGTTGTTAATTGTATTGGTATGTCAGGCATTTTTGGCCTGCAGCCAGCAAAAAGGTATTGTTTATGGCGATAATGCCGCTGCCGGTAAGTATTATGATGTTAGGGGGATAAAACTTTATGCCGAAGTTTATGGTAAAGGCAAACCCCTGCTGATGATACATGGCAACAGTAGCAGCATCAATGCCTTTAAAAAAAATATACCCTATTTTGCAAAGAAGTACAAAGTAATAGCTGTTGACAGCCGTGCACATGGCAAGTCCACCGATCCGCGCGATTCACTTACTTTTGAAATGATGGCCGATGATTTTGCTGCTTTGCTCGATTTAATGCATATCGATTCGGCTTATGTGATAGGATGGAGTGACGGTGGCATTAACGCGCTGGTGATGGCTATGCGCCATCCCAACAAAGTAATAAAACTGGCCTCGACCGGTGCCAACCTCTGGCCCGATTCTACAGCGCTGATCCCTTCCTTATGGAAGGATATGGAAAAGGAATATGCCAGCAAAAAGGATTATCATTTTATCACTGCCAAAGAAAAGAACGACAGGAAGGTGTTTCTGCTTGATTATAAAGAACCCAATATTAAACTATCGGCATTGAAAACTATTAAATGCCCGTCGCTTATTATTGCCGGCGACCATGACCTTATCGTAACAACACACACCGTTCAGATAGCCGAGAATATTCCGAACGCTTATTTATGGATCCTGCCCAATTCGGGTCATGGCACATTGGTCGAACATACCGATGAGTTTAATAAAAAAGTGGATGAGTTTTTTGAGCAACCGTTTCACCGGCGTTAAAGGAATATAAAAAGAGGGGGTAATTGGTTATAAAGCCTTTAAAAAAAAGATAGCCCGGTTATTAGGCCGGGCTATCTCACATAATTACTTTATTTTAGTAAAATCTCAATTATTTTAGGCAACAATTTTATTTGCCTTAGGTTTTATAAAATTTGCGTTACATAGGCTTTTGGTGCAAAAATACTATAATAATTACGGCCTGCTGCCGTTTTCACAATAACTCAACCGTAAGCTAACCTGCAGCTTTTACTGTTTAAGTAAAGTAATATGGAATCAAAAAACCAAAGGCTGCTTATCGACACGCTCTTAGCTATCTCATTTCTTTTAATAGTTTTACTTGCCGTAATTATGGTTTTTCAGCCCGGTGTTTATGCCAATTAATATTATCTTTATCGGCAAGTAAACCCAGATGAAAAACCATGCTTAAACCCGGCGAACATATTGAAGGTACACCTGCCGAACTGCAGGCCCTGCTTGACAACGATGCTGAAGCCCATGCGTTTTTTGCAAACCTGTCCAAATCATACAAACAAGGTTATTGTGATTGGGTAGGTTCGGCTAAACAGGAGGCTACCCGTAAAGTAAGGGCCGATAAGGCATTGAGCATGCTCCGTAACAAACAAAAAACCTTAAAAACCTAAGTATAAATCTCCCCGGAAATAGTTTGTTTTTCTTGTAAGTTCTACTAAAATGGTAGTATATTGTCATCCGATTTCAATAAAAACATGTTTAAACATTTATTTTATTTGAAGTCCGGATCATTTACATACTTTTGAGCCATAAATCAAAAACAAAAAAAAGAAATTAAAACAATGAAAAAGATTTTTATCCTGTTAGCAGCAGCATTCACCTACACGGCGGCATCAGCACAAACTACCTGGACTGTAGACAAAGCTCACTCAAACGTTAAATTTACAGTAACCCACTTAATGGTATCTGATGTTGATGGTATTTTTAAAAACTATGATGCAACCATCACTGCCGCTAAACCTGATTTCAGCGACGCTAAATTTCAGATCAGCATACAAACAGCCTCAGTAACTACAGATAATGATCAGCGCGATAAACACATCACAAGCCCTGATTTTTTTGATGTTGCTACTTACCCAACTATTACTTTTACCAGCACCGGTATCACCAAAACATCTGATAAGCACTACAAACTTACCGGTAACTTAACTTTACACGGTGTAACCAAACCGGCTTCATTTGATTTATGGTACCGTGGTACTATCCAAAACCCAATGAGCAAAGCTGATGATGCAGGTTTCCAGTTAACCGGCACCATCAAACGTTCTGATTTTAACTTCGGTTCAAAATTTGGCAACGCTATGGTAAGCGACGAAGTTGCTATTAAAGCAAATGGTGAGTTTGGCAAAGCCAAATAATTGCAAAAATATATTAACAGGAACGGCGCGGATAACCCGCGCCGTTTTCTTGTTTTATGATACAGGCAGTGGAAGATCTATGCTTAGGAATGCAGATACTGCATTTTTAATCCCTGTTTTTTTTGATAGCGGATTATTAAGGAGCAAACGCTAATTATTGAAATAAGGGCCGCGCTTGCTACGACATGTGTAAAGGGTACTTTAAACTCCGGATTGATAAGCGTTTCGGTTATGTCAGGAATGATGATTGCGATGAGGGGCAAGCAGGAGAATAGCCTCAGGAAACCAAGTTTTTTCATAAAAAAGTGATAATGGTATTTAGCGCAAATAATGCGCTGCAAATATGTCACTATGTTTCTTTTTATAAAATACCCGTTACACGGTATTTTTACAACCTGAATTGGTAATTTGCTGAGCAACTGCTTAGCTTTGAAAGAAGCGCCGGTAAAAAGAGGGAGAAAAGAAGATCCGCTTAGGCCTTGCGGGAAAGCAGTTGTTTTAGGGTATTAAACCACAATTGATTTTTAGCTCCAAAAAGAGTATGATCAACAATAAGATATAAGGTGATAAGCTCTTCTTTTAGCCTGTAGCGTAATCTTAACGGCTGCCAGAATAAACCATTGTTCCGTACCATCGAACGTTTGTAAAGCTCGTCAAAACCTAAATATAACTGCTCAAGGCTATCAAGCGGGATATGTTCATAACTATCGCCGTCAAGTACAAGGCTTTTAGGGGTAAGTATAATTTCACCGTTATAATGGTGTGGTGGCGGGGTAAATGCAAATAATGCTCCTCCGTCATTTGCCAACCCTAATGTGGCCAGGTCATAATCGTGACTCCACATTACCTTTCCAATTCTCAATATCTGCATGTTATAAACTTCGGTATTTTAAACGGCATTTACAACAGATTGTTATCATTGTAGTTTCATTTTGTTACAATAATGTTAATACCCCTTATGGGTTACCATATCATGTGCTAAACAGTAAAATCCCTATCTTTGATTTATAGGAAATATTTTCCTTTTATTAAGTAATTGAATAATATCAATAATCAAGTTATTAGCTTAAAGCTTTGTGCATTCAGCTCTCAGCTTTTATATAAATAATATGGCTACAGAAGTTAAGTGCCCAAGTTGTGGTTTCGGTTTTCCGATAGAGGAGGTAATGGCCGAGGAGTATAAAAAAGAGCTCAGGGTTAAAATGATGGATTATACCCGTCAAAAAGAAGAAGAATACCGCAAAAAGGATGAGGAGTTTTTAAATAAGGAGCGCCAGCAGCAGGCAGCCTTTGAACAAAGGCTTAACAACGAAAAAAAGCAATTGCAGCAAACGCTTGAAGACAACCTGCGTAAAACCATAAGCCAGGATTTTGAGAACCAGCTTGTACTGCTCAAAAATTCAGCAGCTGAAACTGAGGAAAAACTAAAAATATCACGCCAGAAAGAGCTGGAATTTTTGCAGCGCGAGAAACAACTGCATCAAAAGGAAGAGGAAATGGAGCTTGCCGTACAGCGCAAGCTGCAGGAGCAGCGGAACGAACTTACCGATCAGATCCGCAAGCAGGAAGCTGAGCGTCACAGCATTAAAGATACCGAATACCAGCTAAAGGTAAAGGAGCTTGAAAAACAGCTTGACGACCAGAAGAAACTGGCCGATGAAATGAAGCGCAAAGCCGAGCAGGGTTCTATGCAGCTGCAGGGCGAAGCCCAGGAGCTGATACTGGAAGAGTTATTACGCAATTATTTCCCGTTCGATATCATAAGCGAAGTAGGGAAGGGCGTACGTGGTGCCGACTGCGTACAAACTGTGCGTAACCAGTTTGGCCAGGAATGCGGCCGCATTATTTATGAAAGCAAGCGTACCAATGCTTTTTCGGCAGACTGGATCGAGAAGCTTAAAAAAGACATGCGAAGCATGGGGGTTGATGTAGCCGTTATTGTAACCCAATGCTACCCAAAAGGCATGGATTGTTTTGGCGAGCGTGACGGTGTTTGGATTTGTAGTTTTGATGAGGTAAAGGCAGTATCCTACATTTTAAGGGATGGGGTGATGAAATTATCAAACCTGGCCAAATCACAGGATAATAAAGGTGATAAAATGCACCTGTTGTATGATTACCTTACCAGCAGCGAGTTTTCGGAGCAATGGAAGGCTATTCGTGAAGGATATATGAGCATGCGCCAATCCATTCAGCGCGAACGCGATGCCATGGAAAAACTCTGGAAAGCCCGCGAAAAGCAATTGGATAAAGTGCTGCTAAGTGCCGCTCACATCCGCGGCAGTATTGAAGGGATTGCGGGGAGTGATACTATTCAGCTTAACCTTACCGATGATGAGGATGCGTTGCTGTTGGAGTAATTAATGTAGTTTCGGTCGGTCCATATGCTATCGCGAACGTCGTCGCTTGTGGTTATCATGCTGTGTCATGCGGATTGCTTGCGAATTGATAACCTGAACCTCGGCTATAAGTGAAGGCCCTGGAATCAAATATTCTTAATTACCGAAGGATGATATTTTGTAAGTTTTTGCTGGCTTATTTTGGATAGTGTACTTGCATGGCAATTATTTTGATCGCCTCGTTAATATATCAATTTTTGCGTTAATACAAAGGCATGAAGCAGGGCGATATTAACTAAATTGATTAATCATTCTTGTTGAAATGATTAATCAATTTAGTTTTATTGTAACCATATTATAAACAAAGAAATAGACAGCACCCATAACAAACCTGCCAATAAAAATAGCTTTTACTTAAATTAGCTGTTTACATACTGAACCTTGCCTGTACATCCAGATGAAAGTTAATTTTATTAACGGTTTAATTTTACGCTCGGCTGCTTTGTCGTACAGGCAAAAGCTTGATAAAAAAAGCTTGCTTACATTATGGAATAACAGGTTAATCAAAGAAAGTATTTACCTGGCAAGTAAATCGCTTTATAATGAACTGGATGCTTTTTTTGCAAACGGGCAGCAAACGAAAGCTAAAGAAGCTCAATTACTATCAAGTTTTTATAAATATATGGCCCGTATGGCAAACCGGGCTACGCCGTTTGGGCTGTTTGCGGGTTGTTCATCGGTTTACTGGGGGGCTGCAAATAAAGTAAAACTTACGGCAAAGTTCAGGAGACATGTAGTGCCCGACGCTGTGGTGAGTTTCTCGCTTGCCAAACAAATTGAAAATGCCAATCAAATATCTGCAGGATATAAGCTAAATAATACCCTTTATAAAGTGGGGGACGATTTACGATTTATTACTTATCAAATTATTGATAACCAAAGGGTTTACCAGGTGAGCGCCATTGCCTGCAATGAGGTGCTTGATGACATAATTACCGTTGTTGGTGATAAAATATGGAGTAAACAGCAACTGCTCGAAAAATTCCCGGATTTTGAGCCTGATGATTTCATTGTGTTTATTAATGACCTTATTGAAGGGCAACTGCTAAAACCGGCATTTGAGCCGGCAATAGGGTATGATTTTCCAGTCTTTTTGCAAAAGACTGATGATCCGGGATTAAGGGATACCATTAATGAATTGGTCGATTTGCTTAATAAAATTAATAATGGAGATGTTGAAAGCTCAAACTGGTTTTCGTTATATACTGCTATTGAACAAATTACTAATCACATAACCGGCAGGGAACTTAAAGACCAGGTACATGTAACCAGGTTTAACGAGATGGAAAGCCGGGAGCTTGACCAATCATTGCAATGGAAAATAACTAAGGCGATTGTATTGCTTAATAATGTGAGTGCCGTGGCTCCCAATAAAAGGATTGAGCAGTTTAAAGGCAGGTTCAGGAAAAGGTATGAGGAGCAGAGCGTACCGCTGCTGGAGGCATTTGACACCGATACAGGAATCGAATACGGACAATGGTATGAGCATGAAACCCTTTTTACAGAAGGGCTGTACACCGGAAGTGAAGGGGGCCCTTCGTGGGTGGATTATACAGAAATAGATTTTAAAATGCTCAACCTGTTAAACCGCGCCAAAATTGAAAAACAGTATAAAGTTATTATACCTGATAATTTTGCCAGGGAACGCAGCCCGGATCATTTGCCATTTTCCATGTCGGCGGTTTTTCAGCTTTTTGAAAACGATATGGTATACCTGGAGAGAGTTACCGGGCCCGGCGCTTTAAACATGATAGCACGGTTTGCAGTTGGGGATGCCGAAATTTATAAAACAGGTTTAGAGATAGCGGCAAAGGAGATCGCCAACTGCCCGGATGCCATGTTTGCCGAAGTGATCCATATGCCCGAAGAACGGATCTTAAACGTCATGATGCACCCGCCTTTCTGGCCCCATGAACTGGCTTATATTGATGATGCCAAGGGAAGTTCAGTTTTGAGGCTTGACGATATCTACATAAAGCTTGAGCAGGGCGTTTTTAAATTGTTTTCAAAAAAACATCAGCGGGAAGTAGTTCCGCGCTTAAGCAGTGCTTATAATTATAACAGGTCGCAGCACCCCATTTACACCTTTTTGTGCGATATCCAGCATCAGCGGGGCAATGGCAGCTTAAGTTTTAACTGGGGGGCACTCTCTACAGATTTTGTATTTTTTCCACGCGTTGAAACCAGCTTTGGCGTTATCCTGCACCGTGCCACCTGGAAGTTTACGCCCGCTATCTTGGGTGAACTTTGCAAGGCTGAAAAATTCATGGATAAATTCGGCGATTTGTTTAACAGCTTTAGGAATGAGTGGTTACTGCCCGATAAATTTTATATAATAAAGGGCGATAATGAATTACTGATTGATACTGAAAATGAGATTAGTATACAGGTACTTGCAAAGGAAATAGCAAGGCAGGACCCGGTTTTGATTTTATCTGAGTGTATTCACCTTCAGCATGAGGCTATTGTACGAGATGTGGATGGCGATCCTTACATGCACCAGTTTGTTGCACCCTTCCATTTCGACAGGCCTTTGAAGCCCCCATATTTCCAATATATTGAAAATACGCTTCAGCGTAATTTTTTTCCCGGCAGCGAGTGGTTATTTATCAAGCTATATCTCAGCAGTAACATCGCCAACGAGGTGCTGTTAAAATTGGATGAACTGTTAAATTATTCAGGTACTGTTAAAATAAAACAATGGTTTTTTATCCGGTACCATGACCCGGATAATCACATCCGGGTTAGGATTAATTTGCTTGATGAGGGTGATTTTCAGGATGTTTACCTGGCTGTGCGCGAGGTATTGTCGCCATTTTTGACAAGCGGGCAGCTTCATGTTGTACAACTTGATACCTACGTGCGCGAACTGGAACGTTACGGGCAACAAATTGAACAAGCCGAGGGCCTTTTTTGCATTGAAACTTCGTTTTGCTGCAGCGTATTCAGGCTGCTTGAAAGCAACCGCTATGATACGGAAGACTGGCTCCTGATTTTTTGGCTGATCAAAGATTACCTAAACCTGATGAGCAATGACCTAAACGACCAACTGCAATTTGTTGAAAGGCAGCAGGCTTATTTTTTTGCCGAGTTTGATGATAAGGCGGTTAAAATACAGATTGATCAATTATATAGAAAATATCATGGCAGCCTTAATAACCTGCTTTTAGCATATGATGACCTGCTTCGGCAAAAAAGAATGCAGGTAGAATTACTGCTGCAAAACTACACTATTGATTGGAATGCGAAGTTTTTGAGCAGCGTGATCCACATGGCAGTTAACCGCTATTTTAGCAGCCGGCAGCGCCTGCATGAGTGCATCCTGTACGGGATGCTCTTAAAGTTCCTTAAATCGGAAAAAGCCCGTAAAGGGAAAGTATAGCTTACTTGAACATCTTATTATTGAGCAGTGCGAAAAAGCTGTCGCGGTAAGTAACCCCTATGGGGATCTTTTCTTTAATCTTATCAAAGATCACCATGTTGCCATCAATAGCTTTAATGCGTTTTAAAGCAATAATGTACGATTTATGGGTCCGCGCAAAATTTTCCTGGGGTAGGGTATCAACCAAGGTTTTCATGCTCACCAACGAGATATGCCGTTCATTTTCTGTAAAAACCGAACAGTAATTTTTAAGTCCTTCTATATAAATGATATCCTCAAAGTTGATGCGCACAATTTTACCGTGATCGGTTTTCAGGTAAAATGAGTCGGGCTTTGGCTGCAGGTCAATTACCGGCGCTGGCTTATTAGATGAAAGCAGTATTAGCTTATCAAGGGCTTTTTGTGAAGCCTGTAAAAACCTGTCGAAAGCGAAGGGCTTAAGCAGGTAATCGAGCACATTGTTTTCAAATCCCGCCAGCGCAAATTCACTAAAGGCTGATGTTATGATGATCTCCGTGCTTTTAGGCAGCATTTTAATAAGGTCGATACCCGAAAGCTCAGGCATGTTTATATCAAGAAAAATGAGGTCAGTGGCTGATCCTTTTAAATATAATAGTGCTTCAATAGGATTGGTAAACGTTTCGGTAAGGTTAATGAAAGGCACTTTTGATATAAAATCGCTTAAAATATCAATGGCATAAGGCTCGTCCTCAACTATAATACAGTTAATTACTTTCATGATATTTTAAAGGCATGGTAAGTTTGCATTCATAGCTATTGTGCGTTTCATCCACCAGTAGTTCATATCCGTCCCGGCCATATTCGTCCGTTAATCTTTCGCGAATATAATTTAATCCTATCCCGTTCGATTGTATTTTGTTAACGCTGTTATTGTTTTTATAATTAAGCGAATAAAAATGCAGCTTCCCATCTACAACGGTAATGCTCAACACAGCCTCCTTTGTGCTTTGATTGAAAATGCCGTGCTTAAACATGTTTTCGATGAGGGTAATTAAAACCAATGATACTACCTTATACGGAATAACACCGCTTTCGATACTTATCTTCATAAAAAAAGCTTTGCTGCGGTCTTCATGAATTTTTATGAAGTCTTTGATATAGGCAAGCTCACTTTCAAGGCTGCTAAACCCGTCCTCATTTTTGGTTAATGCATACCGCATAATGTTTGAAAGTGTGATGATTGATTGTCCTACTTCCGGGAGTTTCTTATAAGTTTCAGCATATAAAAAGCCGAGTGTATTAAATACAAAGTGCGGATTGATCTGTGATTTTATTACATTTAGTTCGGCCTGAAGGGCTTTCTTTTCAAGCTTTTGCTGTTGTTCAAGTATCTGAGCCTTTTCTATACTGTGTTGAGCCACTTCGCGTTCCCGTTGTATCAGTTCTCTTGCAAAGCCAAATGCAGCCCCCATTCCGCCAAAATATATTGTGCGCATAATAAGGCTGGAGATTTTATCAGGATCGGCCGAAACCTGAAACGACGTATGGTATATCAATGCATCAACCTCAAGCTTAAACAATACCGTTATAGCAATGATAGCCGTGGATACTACAAATAAAACAGGTGCCAGAAAAAAAACATTAGTGATCTTCTTACTTATGGCCCTTAAAATTTTCCAGGTGTTATAAAATATAATGGCATTTACAATAAAAGCAAAAACAGTGCTTATGTCAATTTTTGAAAAATAGACAACGGCCTCTTCATATAATATATAAATAAGCCATCCAAGCAGGTGTTGAAAGAATACCCTTATCCTGGATTTTGGCCGCTCTGCATTCGTTGTCATAAATTTTTTGTCCTGCTTTTAATGGGTTTGGTCGTCCCCAACGGCGCATTGGTACTAATTTTTTCCTCTCCTGCATCCGCTTAGCCACATTTATCCTATAACAACAGATAAATCATCATTCACACCCTTTAAAAAGCTTAAAAGTATGAAAAATTATAGCAAAGCATCTTTACCAAAGATCCAAATTAAACAAGTGCAAATTTTAAACCGGGCACTTACAAATAACATTGGAAAAAATGGTGGCACTGTAGATTTCTATATGACTATGACGGGTACTACAACAGAAAAAACTTCAAGTTCAACAGGGTTCTAAGGACGAACTTAGATCATATTAAGTATGTCTGTTTTATGATAAGAACCATCAGAGGTAACTACAATGAAAACAGCCAAATTATCCGAACAATATAAATTCTCATCGGGCCTGATGTTCAGATTTCCTGCATTTGATTGCGTGGAAACAGTTGATAAAGAAACCATCAGGGCATTCACAAAAGATGAATTGTTTATGCAGGCGCTTTGGCTTACCTCTAAAAACTTGTATGAAGCGGTTTTGCATATAGATGATATTACAGATGCGAAAAAACTGGAGAAGCTTGAAATAACCTTGGCCAAATTTATTAACAGGAGCGCTACTGGCACCAATCCATCAGGGTTATTTGCAGGTTGCGCTCCTGTTACCTGGGGGAATACGACCGATTTACAGCTTGGTAATGCTTACCAGCATGTAAGGCTTAATGTTGCCGCAGCGGTTAATTTGAACGGCCAGATTTTAAATAATCGCCTCATACGGATATTGTTAAGTTACAAGGTAAATAAAACAATGTATACCTTAAACGGGACCTACCTTAAAATTGACCGTCAAACTGTAAACCGTGGTAAATACAAAGCATCGCCGGTAAAGATATCTGACGATCTGCAGGCGGTTATCGGGTTTTGTGAAAACGCCAGGACATACAATTCGATAGGCTTATTTATAACGCAAAAACTTGGCAAAAATCCGGAATGTGCCGCTGCTTTTTTGGATCAATTGATTAAAAACCAGGTTTTGTGGAGTGAGCTTGAACCGTGTATTGACAGCGGGGAATACCTTGACCAGGCCATCGGCATTTTTACCCGGTTGGCACACCAAAGTATGCAAGCGCAAAGCTATTTGTCAAAACTGAATACCGTTAAGCAGGTACTGACGGGCACCGATAATGTAATTACAAAAAATAATAAGGTTGCTATGATTTTGAAAGATTTGCCAGGTGATGCCTCACAGGGGACATTGCTGCAGGTTGATTATTTTAGGCAGGCAGATTCGGCTACGCTTGATAAAGCTTATGCTGATAAATTGCTCGATGCCATTGATCTGCTTAACCGGATCACACCCAGGCATCAAAGTAAAAACCTGGAAACGTTTATAAAACGCTTCCGCGACCGGTATCATGAGCGGGAGATTTTGCTAACAGAAGTGCTTGATCCTGAAAAAGGTATCGGCTATGCCATAAACTGTTATACAGAATCCTCCGGCTCTGCAACTGATGGTGAAAATCTGCAATATACTAGTGCCGTGAAGTGGCTTATCGGGCAAATTGTTAACAATCCCGGGCAGGAAATTATCCATTTGCAAAAGTCACAGTTTGAAAACGTTAAAGCTTACGATGATGAGTTGCCGCCAAGTTTTTCGGTAATGTTTCGTATTTCGGGTCATGATGAGCCCTTGCTGTATCTTGAATATTGCGGGTGGCCGGCCGGTACCTCCATGTTTGGCCGTTTGGCTAATGCCGAGCGGAATTTTGGCCAGATCCTTGATGAAATATCCGAAACAGAAACCCGTATTTATGAGCCGGCTATAGTTGCCGAAATTGTACACACGCCTGATGACTACCTGGGGAGCTTTACCTCTGCACCATATCGGGATTACCAGTTTCAAACGCCGGTAAAGGCCGGTGACCAGGAGGTTAATTTAACAGATCTGCTTGTATCTGTTAAAGGGAACAACGTTGTGCTGCGTTCGGCCAAATTAGGCAAAAGGATTATCCCTCGCTTAAATACAGCATATAATTACGGTATGACGGCCTTAGCAGTGTACCAGTTCCTGGCCGATCTGCAATGCCAGGATTCAAAATACGAGCTTGGGTTTAATCTTGACATATTACCTAAACTTGGGGTAACCAAAACGCCAAGGGTAGTTTATGAAGGTGTAATATTAGCCTTAAAAACCTGGTACATCACCAATGCTGATTTACAGCAGCTGTTAAAAGAACTGGCTGTTGATTACAACGAAGCGTGGGCGAAGTTTGTTAAATACTGGGATCTGCCTGAGGCTTTTGTTTTTACAGATATTGATAGTGAATTGGTCGTACATACTAACAGCAGGCTTGAGGTTGCTGCATGGCTTTCGTCATGCAAGAAAAAGAATGAAATTATTTTAAAGGAATACATTGGCGAACGCGATAATATCATGCTTAAAAAGAAGGATGAAAAGCTTATCGGTAACCAATTTGTGGCTGTTTTAAAACGGGGCGAAAAGATAGCCGGCAAGTATACCGGTATGGGGCCGCTTAGTACAAATGCAGCTAAACGTCAGTTTTTCCCGGGGGATGAATGGTTGTATGTAAAACTGTATTGCGGTATTGAAACTGCCGAGCATGTGATAGGCAATGAGCTGATACAGCTAAGCAAAAAGCTTTACCATGAAGACTTGATTGATCAGTGGTTTTATGTACGTTATGCTGATCCTGAACCTCATATTCGTTTCAGGGTCCATCTGGCTTCTGTATTTGCATTGGGCAGGGTCATTCAAAATATTAACAATTGCTTTTCGGCCTTAATTAAATCAAAGCAGATCTGGAAGGTTCAGTTTGATACCTACGAGCGCGAACTAGAACGTTACGGAGAAGCATCCATTGAGCTTGTTGAACAGTTGTTTTTTAACGATAGCCTTGCCATAGCCAGCCTCATATCAAGAGCGGATGTGACCGAAAACTTTGAAGAGGTGAGGTGGCTTTGGGGACTGTTATCAATTGACAGGCTGTTGAATGATTTTGATTTTCAGATCGAACAAAAAAACGAGCTTATGGAGCTGCTTGTAGCCTCATCATATCCGGACGTTAATTATGATAACCTGCTTTCAAAGCAACTGACTTTTAAATACAGGCATTACCGCAACAAGATTGAGGACCTTTTTGTGGAAGGTGCCGCGGTTGCAGGCAACGACCTGCTCAGGTACCGGAGTTTAAACAACAGGCCGGCAGCTTTATTGCTCGCCGAGCTTATTTCATCCGGAACGGTACCGCAGGATTTGAACCTGCTTGTGATCAGCCTTATTCAAATGAGTATGAACCGCTTGTTTAAAACCAGACAGCAGGTTCGCGAACTAGGTGTGTACGATTTTCTGCTGCTTTATTATAAATCCGTTTTACAAAACAAAGAAACGGGTTACGATAATAAATACATTGCCGGGGCTGTAAATGAGTACATGGCAGGCAGGCCATATCTTCAATAATTAATAGCTAAGCGGCTCGAAATAATATTTTAACCTTCCCTACACAAATCTATTAAGTCTTCTGCTAACGCGGAAGGCTTTTTGTTTTATACAGATGTTTCGGTCATTATTTTCTTAATAAAAGTTTAACAGAAATTCCCGCGGCCTACCAATATTATAAATGTATTTTTAACCCCAAAATTGCCTGAACCCGGGAGGCAGCTTTTATATTATGGAAAGAAGATCAGCATTAAAAAATATAGGCGGCCTGCTTCTGGCACCTTCATTAGCACTCGGCAATACAACACCGGCTGCAAAGCCATCATTGCGAATAGCCCACATTACCGATGTGCACCTGAAGGATAAGTTTGATGCCCCTGCCAGGTTTACCAGGTGCCTTCACCACCTGCAGCAACAAACGCCAAAGGTTGATATGGTATTAAATGGCGGCGACATTGTTTTTGATATGAACAAGGAAAACATCAGTACCATCAATGATCAATGGAAGCTGGTGCAAAACATCATGAAAAACGAATGCAGTTTGCCCGTTCATTATTGTTTGGGCAACCACGATATCTGGTGGTACGAGGACGACAAGGGTCAGGCCATCTACGGAAAAAAATACGCACTGGATAAACTGCAGCTTGTAAAGCCTTATTACAGCATGGAAAAAAACGGCTGGAAGATCATTGTGCTGGACAGTGTGCACTTAGATATTGATAATACCTGGTATATAGGCAAGCTGGGCGATGAACAGCTTAACTGGCTAAGCGATGAACTGAAAGCTACAGATGCCAATATGCCGGTAATGGTCATGTCGCACATACCGATATTGACCGCTTTACTGATGATAGAGGATGATATTGTAAACAAGTGGACAATGCTTGGCGGCGACATGCATACTGATACTGCTAAAATCATCAACCTGTTTTACCAGCACCCTAACGTAAAATTATGTCTGAGCGGTCACCTGCACATGCGCGATAAGGTGGTTTATAACAATGTTACTTACCTGTGCAATGGCGCCGTTTCCGGTGCATGGTGGGAGGGTAACCGCCGGGAAACAGCCCCAGGCTATGGTTTGATAGACCTGTATGCCGATGGTACTTTTGAAGAAAAGTATGTGAATTATTAAAATATAAAAAAGGGCAGGCTAAATCAAATAGCCTGCCCCATAGCATATATATGTTGGTTGTTTAGAGCTGGAGAATACTTTTAAACTTTTCGGCATAATCATTAAGCTGGGCAACTAATTGTCCGCTTAGTTCTTTTTGATTGCCGTTATGGGTGATGGCAACCATGTTGTTCAGCAGTGACATACTGATCTGCACATCGCGCGGACTTAACCGGCCTGTATCTTTTTGCAACTGATGGTAGTTATAATCAAGCTGATCGGTTAGGTAGCTGTTAACACTTTTGATCAATTTATTACCCAGCTTGGCATAGTCCAACTTATACGAGGTATCGGCCATTGTTATTTTGCCTTGTGCGGTCATAAAGTTAGGGTTGATGTCGGGCATAACTTCTTCATACTTATGCAATGCATTAAGTGCAAGGTTTGGATGACCATCTTTTAATAACCCTGCTGAAAGATCAGAAAAAGTTGATACCAGTTGCGGATAAAATACCTGGATTGATTGCTGATCAAGGTACCGGGCTGTTTTAAAATTGCCGAATTTAAACTTATCCATCATGTTGCTGTACATCACCAGGCTGTTGATTTTTGAAAGCTGATCTGCCAACGATGAATCAGTTTTGAAAGGCAACAGGCGATAGGTAAAACCTTCCTGGTACAAATATGGCTGTAAGCCAACCATGCTTGTTTGCCCAATAGATGTAGTGAAACAAATTGGCCGTTTCCAGTCGTTATGGGCAAGTATATCTATCATGGCAAGGTTTTCTTTGGTGATATAATTAGGAGGGAATTTCCATTTCATGGTATCCGTAAGTAAGCCTTTTTGCTCGGGCGTGATCACCTTATTTTTCATTACATCATCAGCATTCACCGCCAGCTTGAAGTTTTTGGTAGGCAAATAATTTTCGGTGGTGCCATTGGTATATTCAACGTGCGTACGTTTATCATCCGAGGTGATAAAGTCAAATATATCTTTTACATCAACATAGCCCGGTATTTTGGCATCATTATACCTGATCACATCACGGGTACCCAGCTTGTATTTATCAAAGCTCATGGTAATGGGCAGCGCGTCGGCCTGGTTTATTTTGCGCTGCATTTGCCTTACCGACCAGTCGGCACTCAGCAGGCTCAGATTTACAATACGTACATCCGGCCTGATATTTTCCACCTCCTGATCATACCACAGTGAGTAAGTATCATTATCGCCCAGGTCAAATAAAATAGCATTTTTAGGGCAGGACATGAGGTAATTGTAAGCCATATCATGCGCCGCCATTTTGGTTGAGCGGTCGTGGTTTTTCCATTCTTTACTTGCCAGCAAAACAGGGCCAACAATAGTACAAATAACCATAGCCCCAATGGTGGCAAACCGCGGACTGATCTTTTTAGGTACTATGTCAATCAGTGCTATCAATCCTAAACCAATCCAAATGGCAAATGCATAAAATGAGCCAACGTATGAGTAATCACGCTCGCGCGGCTGTACAGATGGCTGGTTAACATATAATACTATAGCCAACCCGGTGAAAAAGAATAGCAACGTTATGACCAGAGCATCTTTCTTCCGTTTTTTGAAGTGATAAAACATGCCAAACAAGCCTACTACTAAAGGCAGTGCATAAAGGGGCGTATAGGTAACATTATTCAATACAAACTTAGGCGTATTGGAGGCGTTGTTGAACAAGCCCGACGTCCAGTTACCGCCGATGCCATTCATGTTGGTCTGCCCTTCCATATCATCATCGTTGTAGCGGCCAACAAAGTTCCACATAAAATAACGCCAGTACATCTGGTACATTTGCCAGCTGAACATCCATCTTAAATTATCCGAAAAGGTAGGCGTAGCGTTATCGCTCAACTGCAGCCAGTCGCGGTAAAACTGAGCGTCCTGCGCAAAAGTAGTATTCTCTTCTGTCGACCACATGCGGGGCAGGATGCTGGTATGATCATAAACATAATTAGGCTTATTGTAAGCTACCTCGTATTTGCTCTTTCCTTTGCGGTAAAGCGGTGTACCATCGGTAACATCCGTTATTTTGGCATCGAAGTAAGGGCCCTTAAGCAATGGTGTTTCACCATATTGGGTACGGTTAAGATATTCATACATCGTAAAGGCATCGCTGGGGTGTGAGTTGTTAAGGTTGGTGCCCGCCGATGCCCTTATGGGGATATAAACAAAGGAGCTGTATCCAAAATAAACAAACACAATGCATAGCAGGCTTACGTTTAAAAGATGTTTTTGCTTGCGGATACTGTATTGGATCCCGGCAATGAGCAAGCCGATGATCAGCAAAAAAAAGAACAAAACGCCGCTGCCAAAACCGAGCCCAAGGCTGTTTACAAAAAACAGGTCGAACCGGGCGGCGAGGCCTATGGTATACCCCCTGATGCCAAACTGAACAAAGGCCAAAATCAGGATGCTTATAGCGAATGCCAAAAGTCCGCTTTTAACATTAATGTTTTTATGCCTGCGGAAATAATAAACCATTACCAAAGCCGGTATGGTTAGTAAATTAAGCAGGTGAATGCCGATAGAAAGGCCGATTACATAAGCTATAAAAACCAGCCATCTGTCGGCTTGCGGTTCATCGGCAACGGCATCCCATTTTAAAATAGCCCAGAATACTATTGCGGTACATAATGACGACCATGCAAAAACGATGGTTTCCACTGCCGAAAACCAAAAGGTGTCGGTAAAGGTAAATGCAAGGGCGCCGGTTAGCCCGGCACCCATTATTTGTAAGGTTTGGGTTGTATTAACAGTAGTGTTTTTTATAGCAAGCAGTTTTTTGGCAAGGGCGGTTATGCTCCAAAATAAAAACATAATGGTAGCCCCGCTGGCCAGTGCCGAACCCAGGTTGGTAAAGTAGGCAACTTTTGTCCTGTCGCCCATCGAAAGCAGCGAGAATGCCTTACCTATCATGGCAAAAAGAGGGTAGCCCGGTTGGTGTGATACCTGGAGTTTATAGGCACAGGAAATGAATTCGCCACAGTCCCAAAAACTTACAGAGGGTTCTAAAGTAAGGATGTAAGTTAAGGATGCAAGGGTAAAACAAAGCCAGCCCAAAAGGTTATTGATCTTGTTGTAGCTCATGATAAAGTGTAAAAGTTTTTTCAAATAGTTAATACCAAATTAGGGCTTAAAAATGGTAACGTATTGAAATTTAACACTTTTAACATTTGTTAACACTTGGAGGGCTGAAGTGTTAAATGGTTGTTAAAACAGATCTGAATGAGTTCCGGTGCGCACTAATTCTAAAAGGTTGATCTGTTCATTCTCATCCCAGATCAGTAGTAGGTCGGGCTTTACATGGCATTCCCAATAGCCTTTGTAGCTACCACTTAACTTATGGGCTTTATGTTTTTGTCGAGGCCCATATGACCTTTGTTGGCGAATATGGTAATTACGTTCTGCAACAGCTGAAAATCGTTAAGCGAACGCTTTTTAAGTAATTTTAAATCTTTGAGGAATTTGGTTGAGGCGACGATCTCGAACATGATCAAATTAGATACTTTTGAACAGTTCGTCTACACTTTTGAATTTTTTGCCTTTGCCTGCTTTTAACTCGTCCATAGCGGCAATAGTTTCGGCATTAGGTGTTTTGTTCTCTTTTTTTACTTTAATAGTTACACCCAATTCTTTCAGGATATCCTTAACCAAACGTGTTTTATTATCAGGAACAATTATCTCGAGTGTTTGCATACACAAAAATAATCAATAATCTGCTTAATTAATAGGCTTGTGCTGTTGTTTATCGCAGATGTTAAGCTGTTGTTTATAGTTTTTTAATTGATGAAAGAAATGCTGACGCCATTAAAACAAACCCTTCCCCCAAATATGCGTTAAGCATAGGTGGTTTTATGCGGAAGCTAAACGATTTGTTTTATGAAGATTGAAAAGTTTTATGAACAGGTATACATTTGGGTGATCCGTTATGCACCCAGTTTTTTGATTGGGCTGGTGGTTTTATTCATCGGCCTTTGGCTCATTAACCTGCTGCTGAAATGGTGGCAGGCCCATATGCAAAAAAAGGAAATAGACCCAACCATAAAGCCGTTTTTGCAAAGTCTTGTAGGGGTTGTATTGCGTGTGTTGCTCATTTTAGGAGTTGTGCAGATCATGGGTGTGCCCATTACTTTGTTCACTGCACTCGTGGGTGCTTTTGGTGTAGCCGCTGGTTTAGCCCTTTCGGGTACATTACAAAATTTTGCCAGCGGAGTGCTCATACTACTGCTCAAACCCTTTGTTGTGGGCGATAATATTATAGCCCAGGGCCTTGAAGGAACGGTTATCGCTATCCAGATCTTTTATACCATTGTTAAAACCTTTGATAACAGGATAGTTATTATGCCTAACAGTAAGCTCTCAAACGAAGTGATTATTAACATCAGCAGGGAAGGCACCCGCAGGCTTGATATCGAGCTGAAGTTTACCAATAATATTGACTTTAATGAGGTGAAGTCGGTCATTAACTCTTCTATCGATAAATCAAAGAACATATTGGAAACTCCGGACAGGAGGATAGGTATTGCCGGTTTAGATCCTGATGGTTATCGTGTAGGGGTTAATGTTTGGGTTCATGCACATGGTTTCCAGGATACCAAACTGGCCGTACAGGAAAACATTTTGCAGGACTTGAAAGCTTCCGGGGTTAAAATACCGGGTTTATAAAATATGTATGTATGGATAATTTAGAAAATAAGATCACGGTGATTGTTGAAACGCCTAAAGGCTGTGGCCACAAGTATGATTATGATGCCGCCACAAATCAGTTCAGGCTTAAAAAACTACTGCCTGCAGGTATGGTTTTTCCTTTTGATTTTGGCTTTATACCCAATACAGTGGGGGGCGACGGCGATCCCTTGGATGTGTTGGTCATATCGGAGATCAGTACTTTTCCGGGCTGTGTGATAGATTGCCGGCTGATAGGGGCTTTTAAGGTAGAACAAGCTGGTCCGGATGGGAAACGTTACCGGAACGACAGGTTGCTGGCAGTGCCCGTAGTATCAAAAATTTTTACCGATCTGCATGATGCGGCACAACTGCCGCACAGCCTTACCGACCAGATAGAGGCTTTTTTTACAAACTACAACCGCCTTGAATCTAAAGAGTTTAATTTGATGGAACGCCTTGGTGCAGAGGGCGCTATGGAACTTGTTAATAACGCAACTACCCACAATGAATAGTACTATATCAAATTAATAAAACCCAATCGCGCTTTAGCTGTAGTTATGATATAAACATTGTTGAATTTAAATATAGTTATTATGAAAGGTCAACAGGATTTTAAGAATAATGCTAACGCACAAGGCAAACCAACTGCCGATCGTGCCTTTACTAATCATAATGATGCCCAAAAGCAAAAAGGCATCAGTAACGCAGGCGGGCAACGCTCCGATCAAACATCAAGCAGGGATAGTGCCCATCATCCCGAGAAGAAAAAAGCGTAATGTTATTGTTTATAAAAGCGCTTTTGCTTACCAGGCAAAGGCGCTTTGTGCTTCTAAATTCTGAAGAGCTATTTACTACATTATAATGAAACTGCCATTGTTTTTTTGGCATCGGCTTCAGCCCGGCTCATTTGTTTAATATGTTCACGATGGTTCATGCCCCATTCGCGCAATTCTGAAACAACCTTACCAAGCGTATCAGCATATTCGGTACGTTCATAAATTACAGTTACCGGTGTGGTATCATAAACCGTCCGTTTAACAAAGCCATTTAGTTCAAGCTCCCTTAACTCTTTCGAAAGTATTTTAGGCGTGATGCTTTCCAGGTCGCGCTGAAGTTCCTTAAACCGTTTAGGGCCGGTCATCAGGCTTACCAGCATCGGCAGCTTCCATTTACCGTTTACTACATAAAGCGTATCGCGTACTGCGGTTACAGAAGCTTTGCAGGTCTCTTTATTGTGAATGATTTGTTCGTTATTCATACTTGCTATCCTTAACGATACCGGTATCCTTTAGGATAGTAGTATCTTTTTAATAGCAAAGGTAGTTAAGTTTGCGACAAATAATTCATTAAATGAAAGCAACTAAAATTTTTTACTGGATACTGACCGCTATTGTAGCATTGATGATGGCTTTTTCATGCTATTCATACTTAACAAAGCCCGAAATGGCTGCAGCCTTTCATCATTTAGGCTTCCCTGATTATTTTAGGGTTGAACTGGCAATAGCAAAGCTTATCGGTGCAATACTACTATTGGTGCCCGTACCTGCAAGGTTAAAAGAATGGACTTATGCGGGATTTACTTTTGTATTTGTTTCTGCGTTTATAGCACATACCGCATCCGGCGATCCGGTAGCAAACCGTGTGATGCCGTTGGTGTTTCTGGCGATTTTGGGAGGATCGTATGTGTTGTATTATAAAAAGCAACAGTAATGTGAGGGATGTTCCCACCACGTCATTGCGAGGAACGAAGCAATCCCCATGAAGTAGAGCGACTATGCAAGTCTCCCTGTAGAGTCGAGGATTGCTTCGTTCTTTGCAGTGATGTTAGATACAATCCTACGGCACCAGCAATTTCTCAAACTCCGTACTATCGCCCTTAAACACATTAAAATCCACAACATGGTTAATGCCGTTAACATGGGCCTTATCCGAGTGTTGCCAAAACTTCCAGTTGGTTTTATTGGATACAAGCAGCTTGGGCTGGTAGTAATGTGCAATCCACAGGGTATAACCATCAAAATAACCTTCCAGGTAATCCTGGTAAAATTTTAGGTTAGTATAGATGATGGGCTTAATCCCTGTACGGTTTTCAATGGTTTTGATAAAACTCTCCAGTTGCTCTCGCATCTTTTCAGGACTGGTACGATACAACCTTTCTATATCCACCACCATGGGTAGGTCGCCTTTTTCGGTTTTTACCGTTTGAAGGAAAAACTTAGCTTGCCATACACCACTTTTTTGCGGAAGAAAAAAATGATAAGCGCCGCACATGATGCCTGCCTTTGGCGCTTCGCGCCAGTTGCGCTGAAAATATGGGTCAACGCTTAACACACCTTCGGTAGCTTTGATAAATGCAAAGCTGATGTGGACATCGCCTTCGCGCATGGCTTTTACCTGTTTCCAGTTTATACGGCCCTGGTATGAGGACACATCAATGCCATATACGGTATAGCCATCGGGGATATGGATGGCAAAATCCTTGTACTTACGATAATGGGTATCCTCCCCCGCATCCATGATCCACCGCCAGGTGGCGCTGCCAAATTTTAAAATATAGCCATAATAAAAAGGCGAAAGCAGGATAAGCAGCAAAGCGCCTATAGCCGCTATCCACTGTGTGGAGAAATTGGCCTGCTGTTTTGCTTTAACTACCGGCTTTTTACGGGCAGGAGCTTTCTTTCTTACAGGTGTTTTCTTTTCAGGAGCAGGCACGGGGTAAAATTACGAAAACGAACCGTTGATTAATGACGATTACGTTGATTGCGCTGATTTTTTTGATGATCAAAGCGGTCTCCGAACCTAATTATGTTAAGTCCGCTAATCAAAATCAACACAATCAGCGAAATAAAAAAATCAACGGTCAGGTTTGACATTGTGCTGATAAAACGATCTCTATATTTGTAAAGTAAACTTACAAGTTTAACTGATTAATTGTATATGAGCGAAGAAAAAGAGATTCAACTGGCTTCCGAATTGAGGTTTATCATTGGCAGGCTTAGTAAAAAGATCAGGAAGACTTCGGCTACTGCCGAAAAGCTTTCGCTTACCGAGCGGTCAACCATGGCACTGATCTTTCAGCATGAGGAGATCCTGCCTAACGAGTTGGCAGCTATGGAGAAGATCACCACACAATCCATGTCGCAGGTATTAAGTAACCTGCTCAATCTCGGGCTGATCAAAAGGCGCATCTCCGAGCTGGATAAACGCAAGGTGATCATTTCACTTTCGGAAGAGGGGATCAGCCTCATCCATAAATCAAGAAGTGAAAAAGATGAATGGCTTAACCGCGCCCTCGAAGCCACCTGCACTGCCGAAGAGCAGGAGATCCTGAAAAAAGCGCTGGCACCTCTGGCCAAACTTGTTGACTTTGATTAATAAAAACTGACAGAAAGGGATAAATGAGTAAGCTAAGTACATTCAACGCTTTTAAAAGCCGCAACTACCGGCTGTATTTTGCCGGGCAATCCGTTTCATTGTTGGGTACCTGGATGCAGAAAACCGCTGTAAGCTGGGTGATCTATTCGCAAACGCACTCCAAGTTTATGTTGGGGCTAACCTTGTTTGCAAGTTTGTTCCCCTCGTTTCTTTTTTCGTTTTTGGGCGGTGTGGTTTCTGACAGGTATAACCGCTTTAAAGTATTGTTGTTTACGCAAGTGGCTTCCATGGTACAAGCCATTTTGCTCACCGTGCTGGTGTTTTTTGGGTATTATTCGGTTTGGGCTATCATGGCTTTGACTGCTGTTTTAGGGCTGATTAACGCATTTGATGTTCCGGCAAGACAATCGTTGGTATATGAAATGGTTGATGATAAATCCGACCTGCCTAATGCGCTTGCCCTTAACTCTTCCATGGTGAACCTGTCGCGGTTAATAGGGCCGGGGATAGCGGGCCTGATTATTGAAAAATTTGGCGATTCGGTTTGTTTTGGGGCCAATGCTCTGAGCTTTATTGCGGTAATTGGCTCATTGCTGATGATGCGTTTGCCCGAATTTATGCCCAAGCCCCACGGTAAAAACGTATTTGCCGATCTAAAAGACGGCTTCGAATATATCCGCAATACCCCCACTATAAAGTTCATGTTACTGATGCTTGCTTCCATAAGCTTGTTTGTACTGCCTTTCAGTACGCTGATACCGGTTTATGCTAAGGACATATTTAAGGGAACGGCCTCTACTTTTGGGGTTATAGATAGTGTTATAGGGCTTGGTGCTTTTGGCGGCGGGATTTTCCTGGCCTCATTAAGTGCCGGTACCGATCTAAAAAAGATTCTGGCCGTTAATACGCTGATATTTGCCGCGGGGCTAATCGCATTTTCGCATATGCACAATTATCCTGTTGCGCTGTTTTTTTCAGCAATTATCGGTTTTGGTATGATGTCGCAGGTTACCATTGGTAATACCATTATCCAAACTACTGCTACTCCCGAAATGCGAGGCCGGGTAATCAGTTATTATGCTATGTCTTTTTTTGGGATGCAGCCGCTTGGCGGTTTGCTCATTGGCGCAGTTTCGCAAAAAATAGGCGTACCCGATACTGTTATGGCCGAAGGCATGGTAGCACTGCTGTTGGGTGTTTTGCATTTTGTTTTTTTAACGCGCAGCAGGCTTAAAAAGAAAGCGATGGCTGCTGTGCAGCAATCTACCGAAGCAATTTCTTAACATTAAACAATCAACTACCATGATAACTACATTAGATCAAAATACAGCACTGGTGCTGATAGATTTGCAGAAATACATTGTACAACTTTCATGTGCTCATCCAATGGCCGGCATACTTGAAAAATCGGCTCAATTGGTTGAAGCCTTTCGTAAGGCCGGTAAGCCTATTGTTGTTGTTCATGTAGAACCAACCGGTGCGGCTTTTAAAACCAGGCGCGACAACAATAGAAACAGCATGACCGAACTCCCGGTCGATTGGAACGAAATAGTGCCCGAAATTAAAACCGAATCAACGGATATTTTTATCACCAAAAAAACCTGGGGCGCTTTTTATAATACAGGTCTGCACGAGGAATTGCAAAAGAGAAGCGTCACGCAAATTGTACTGGCCGGCGTAGCCACCAGCATAGGCGTTGAAGCTACTGCCCGCTCGGCCAACGAGCATGCCTACAATATAGCCTTTGCCAGTGATGCCATGACCGATATGTTTCCCGAAGCGCATGCCCACAGCTTTAAATACATTTTCCCGAGAATAGGGCAGGTGGGTACTACCGCCGAGATTATTGAGAAGTTGGGATAGATGAGGGTAAGTGTATAATAGGACGCATCTTTGCTTTGTATCTACCCTTAGTAAGTTGAAGAATAAGACTTACAAAGCTTCAAAAATTTCGTAAGTCTTATTCTTCTGGTCATCCATTCTTTGTGGTTCTGTTTCGGCGAACAAACAATCTCTATGCAATAGGCATTTATAGTTAAATTAGCAGTGTGGATATTGCTACTAAACCGCCTATGAAAAAGATCTCCCCGCTTAAATCCCTGGTAGTTTTAATTCATTTGCAGTGCTTATTTATTTGCTTCACAAACAAAGCTTTCGCTCAGGCGGATTCGGCGAAAGTCACCGTAAATAGTCCTGCATTTATTCCCCCCGCTGTTCAGCGCTGGGACGACCGTGTCATGATCGATCTGCAAAATCAACGCACACCCGGCCAAACAGGTTTTTTCATGTTCCTGAGCAAGAATGTTTTGTACGGCGATATCGGGATCCCGGCGGGCTTACTGGTAGGAGGTATTGCAAGCAATAATAAAGAAATGCGCCAAAACGCAGGTTATGTAGCCAGCAGCACGGCCATATCATATGGTTTTATGCTGCTGATCAAGCATCTGGTGAAAAGGCCGCGGCCATTTATTCAAAATATCAATATCACGCCGGTTTACCGGGCGGGCGGTACCTCGTTCCCCTCGGGGCATACTTCATCAAGCTTCGCTACGGCTACGGCTTTATCGGCGGCTTATCCTAAATGGTATGTGATAGCGCCATCTTTCTTTTGGGCGGGCGCCACCAGCTATTCAAGAATGTATCTCGGTGTTCATTATCCAACCGATGTGGCAGCCGGGCTAACAGTAGGGGCGGGAAGTGCGGCGGCTATGTCGTTTTTGAAAAAGTAGAGGTAATTTATCGCCTGAAAGTCTTTTAGTTATGATTTAATCGCTATCTTTAGTTATCAATTTGTCAGATATATGATTGCCATACTTGATTTTTTAGCTGGATTATTACTCACCGACTGGAAACGTATCCACAGGCTTAAATGGAACCGCAACAGCTAAGTATACGCTTAGCTTCCCGGCATTTTCCAACTATCTTCGGTTAAAACAGGATTAAACTCGATAGAGGTCGTGTTTGACACCAGTTTGTTTTTTCCGTCGGATGATTCGGTGGTAGCAGGATAGGTGATGCCATTGGCTTTTGTGAAATCTTTGTAGATAGAAATATTAGCAGGCGCTGAATTGATGGAGTAAGCATTTCCTTTCAGGCTATAATCACTACCAATCAGGTACAACAGTTTATTCTTACTTCTGTAAAAAGTGACGATATAATCATCGCCCGATGCGGATACTGTGCCTGTAAGGAAAGAGCTGTTTAGTTTTTTATGCAAGCCCAGGATCCCCTGGTACAGGCTTAAGGTTAGTTCGTCTTTTTCATCCTGCGTTAAAGGCTTTTTTGTGCCGTTCATCCATTGCCAGCCTTCGTTTCCGTCCAGCTGTTTTACCAGTAGTAACTTCCCGTTCTGTCTTACTTCTGCACGGATCCTGTTATTAAGGATATCGGTTAAAGCGATAATTTGCATGTTACCTGTTACTGTGGCCGTTTCCCTAACAGTTGTTAACTTGTCTATGTTTTCGCCACCATAGTGTGCCCTGAGTTGGGTAAGCAGACTGGCTGGCGCAGGCAGGCCAGTTGTTGCAGGTTTACTTGTATTTGTCTTTGAACTAACGGTGGTTCCTTGTGTAATTGCTGGCTTTTCTTTGTCATCCTCGTTTCTGAAATAGAATTCACCATTCAACAAAATCAGGTCTTCTTCATTTGGCGGACTGTAAAAGAAGCTTTGTTTGGCAACAGTGCCATTACCAAATGTTAAAGTTATTTCTCCATCGCCCAATTTATAAGTTCCACTGGTTTTACCGTTTTTTTCAAATTTACCACCTATAGTACCGCCCACTGCATCACCCGTTACACCAACAACGCTCGACCGTTCTGTTGAAAAATTTCCTTTACCATCAAAATAAATTAAATCAGAAGAAAAAGCGCCCACCGCCGGCATTCCCGTACCTATTCCCCCACTGGTGGAAGCGCTTCTTTTTTCATATAGCCCGGCAGGGATAACAGTTACTTTTTTAACCTTATACAAGGTATGTTTTATCCCTGCTGTACTTTCAAGGTGTCCATTAGCTGCCAGTTTATATTTTTTGCTTTCGTCGCCGTTTTTAAATGTGAGTTGTACAAGGTTGTTCTTAACTGTGTAAGAACCGCTGGATTTGGTTTTCCAGTCTGCCTGGTTCAATGCGTTATTGAAAGTGCCATCGCTCCGGAAACTGATCACGATATTGTTGATCTGCATGCCGTTAAAAGGCGTGTTGTATAACTCTGCACCAATGTATACGCCATTGAGCGTTGGTGATTGTGCGCACACTAAGGAGGTTTTTACAATAAACAGGCACAGGAAGAGGAGAAGGTCTTTTGTCATCAGGTAAAGAACCCGAAAAACTGTACCAAAGAACCTGTAGTAAAATTAATTTTCCGTTAAATCTTTAAAAGATATGATATTTTCTTCGGTGAGATAAATACGTATATGATATATTGATTGTATTCTTAATTGATAACAAAAAACAAGGGCGGCACCATTTGGTACAGTTGATGTATAGAAATTATGCCATCTGTCGTCCGGCGAATAAGATTAATAAAGTTGATCATTTAAAAAATTAACATTATTAAATTAAAAAAGTAATATCTTGACCTCAACGGTCCGATGATTTTCCCGGGTAACGGACTGGTGGTAATCTATAAAAAATGAATACAAATATTGATCAAAACGGCTCAAGAAAGATAGGATTAGTGTTGTCTGGCGGGGGGGTAAGAGGGGTGGCCCATTTGGGGGTGATGCAGGCCCTAACCGATTATGGTATCAAATTCTCGCATATCTCGGGCACAAGTGCAGGCGCAATAGCTGCGGCTTTTTTTGCAGAGGGATATACCCCAAAAGAAATTTTACGCGTCATCAAAGACAACAGCCTGCTCAAATTGCTGCGCCCGGCATTTGGCAGCAACGGTTTGATCTCAATAACACACGCCAGGGTATTGATTAATAAATATATTCCACATAATTCCTTTCAAAGCCTCAAAACACGTGTTACCATTCCCGCCGTTGACATTGGAGAAGCAAAGCTGGTTTATTTTACCGAGGGCGAGTTGGATATAGCAATTTTAGCGTCATGCTGTTTGCCAGGTATTTTTAGGCCCATCATCATTAACGATCATATGTTTGTTGATGGCGGCATACTCAATAATTTTCCGGTTGAACCATTGGTGGGCAATTGTGACCTCATCATAGGTTCATGCTGTAACCATTTGCCTGTTGTTTCAACAATTAAATCATTTGTGAACCTGGTTGACAGGGCGGCCATGATAACGATTAATTCGGGCCTCAATGCGCATAAAATGTTGTGCGATATAGTTATCGAGCCGCGTGGCTTGGGTGGTTATGGTATTTTTGATACCGATGCCGCCGAAGAAATTTATATGATAGGGTATGAAGAGGGTTTAAAAACCATCAACAGCAACGAAAAGTTAAAAGAGGTTATTCATAGGCTGAAAGGGTAAGAACCTGTCCGCAAACGATACTGCAGTGTAGCTTTAAAATTGTCGTTAGTATTGGATAAACGATCTGAAAACAGATTTGGTAATGTCTTAAAATAGATGGAAATTGCTCAGGAAGCTGTGCATAAAGAAGTATTTAACAGGTGTTAAATAGCATTCAAAATACTGTACAACTTTCCTTCTATGTTATAGCAACTTAATCATACAAACAGAATTAAACTATGAAAAAAGTAACGGGCCTTGGAGGCGTATTTTTTAAATGCGACGATCCGAAAGGTATGAACGAATGGTATGTCAAAAACCTTGGACTGCCTTCCGGCCAATACGGGACAACGTTTGAGTGGCGGCATGCAGATGATCCGTCGAAAATAGGGTCCACCTCCTGGTGTACGTTCCCGCAGGATACCAAATATTTTAATCCGTCGGCCAAGCCTTTTATGATTAACTACCGGGTAGAAAATCTTGTTGCACTGGTAGACGAATTAAAAAAAGATGGCGTAACCATTATTGACGAGATTGCTGAATATGATTATGGTAAATTTGTTCATATTCTCGATCCGGAAGGGAACATTATTGAGCTATGGGAGCCAGGCGATGAATCGGAGCCGGATAGTGCTGCGGAGTGATTTTAGTCTTTAGCCGAAAGTCTTAAGTGCTAAGTCAGGATTTACCCTCTATCGACTTAGAACTTAAGACTTCTGACTAAAGACTTAGTACTATCAAGGAAACTTAACCCCGTTATAATCTGATATATTCACCTGTGGTATTGATGAGTTGTATTTATCATTAATAGCCTTAATAAACTCATTGGCCACAATTGCATAGCCCCGCGGTGTAAGGTGTACTCCGTCCAGCGAAAACAGTCCGCCGCTGATGTAATTTGAGTTAACGCTTACACCGTCAACCACCAGACCGTTCAGTTTAACATTTTGCAGAAAGGTATAGGCATCAAATACAGCCAGGCCTTTTGCCGCCGCTACAGATTTTATGGTGGTGTTATAAGAATTTACATAATCCCCGGTAAGGGCAACTTCCTTTTCGTCAAGTACATATTGGTTATCTATCGGAGTATATGGCGTTAAACCGTAAGGCAGGTTACCAACAGGAGTTGCAACCGGCTGCCCGATCTTGCTTGTGGGGAAGGTAAGTACGATAAGATCATTAGGCGTTGCTGCGCGCGGCGCATAAGTACTGCCCGAAACCAACGCGTTGATATACAATGCTTTTGCATTTGGATTGGCTTTTTGTACGCCAGCCAGTATTGCAGAAACGGTGATGGTATTAAAATAAGGTATTGAGGTTACATCCGGTACGGTTGCAACTACGCCTTTCTGTCCCTTGGCAGTGAGGGTGTTGATCAATACATTATACAAGGCAGCAAAAGTGTTTTTATCTGTCAGCACGTCGCCGGCCCCACCGGATGTCGCGTAGCTTAAAGCGTCATTGTTCCCCAGCCAGTTTGAGAAGAAAGTGAATGGCTTCGACATTACAAAATTGAGATAAGTGGTGGAGTTTGTTGGCGCGTTACCGGGCAACAGTCGTTCAAAATACCCGTTAAGGTTGCCATAAGGTGCGTAGGTGATATGCATCAGCTTAATGCCGGGCACACCGTAATTATTGATATCGCCGGTGTATTTGGTATATAAAGTCACGTTTCCGAAGCCGGGTACAGGCAATAATCCGCGTACTGCCAGATTGGTAGTTACAGGAGTTGTAATCGGTGTGCCATCGGCATTAAAGCCGGTAAGTGATAAATACCCGGACCCATTTGCCTGGGCCGTGCTGAATAGCGGCTGCGTAAATGTACCCCCGCCCACCGACTGCATTTGCTTGCCGATGATGCTGGGATAAGATACCTGCTGACCTGCAAGGTATAAGCCACCATCGGCATAACCGGCAGTGAGCGAATTACCCAACGCAATGTATCTTGAAAAATCGACAGAACCTGCGGATGGTTTTGGCGTATGGATTTCGGGTTTGCAGGCACCTAATAACAGTAACCCTGCAACAATATAAATATGTAGTTTAAACGTTTTCATGAACTGATTTCTTTAAGGATTACCAATGATAGGCTAATGAGATACCTGGTATGTAAACATCGGTTTTAAATGTTCCCGATAATTGCGATTCGATATTGGTTTGCGTGCGCTTCATTAGGTGCTCGTACTCAAAGGAGATATCTATATCCAGGCGTTTGGCTACGGTATAACCTAAGCCCAGGGTACCATAAACCCGGTTGGCATCCGGCACTTCGGGAGTTACATAGCCATCTAAAACGGCGGTGCCGCCATAGCCACCGCCAAAACGCAGGGCCAGTTTATCGGTAGCCTTATATTGAGCGCCCCCGCGTAAGCTAAACGCCTGTTGGTAGTTCCGGGCGGAGTGGGTGTCCTGTAATACAGCCGTATTGTTTTTATAATCAAACGATAGCGTTTTATAACTATCCCAGTTAACCAGGTTAACATCAATGGCCAATATCCATTTGCTGCTGGGGTAAAAGCCGAAACCGATGGAGTTAGTGGCCGGTAAGGGTATGGTTGAACTAAAGGTATTGGGCTGAGGGAAACTACTTTGCAGCGATGCAGGTACAGTAAAAATAGCGTTCCCTGCCGAAATTGTGGTATTTACCTGCGAGCGGTGTGTGATCCCTATGGTAATACCTGCTTCTGTTTTGAAGTAAACGCCCGCGTTCCACCCGTAGCCTTTGCCGCTGCCTTTCAACCGGGCCTGTCCCGGGTCGCCGTTGCTGTTTGCCAGCGGGATGGCGCGCGTCAGATCAACGCTGCCATGGTTGTAAACGAAGCCTCCGCCGATGCTCATCCAGTCGGCCAGTTTTATACTTAGTGTTGGCTGAATATAAATGGCTTTCAGGTCGAGGCTTTCCAGTACATATTTGCCCTGCCAGGTATTGCCCCAGTCGGTTAAACCGCCAAAAGGGGTATAAACGCCAAGTCCCAGTTTCCAGAAGGAAGATTTAGGGCCCCATACCGCATAAGCATGGAACGGAGTAGCAACTTTATTAGAGGTATGGTCCTGTATTGATGTCCCCGAGGGGTTGAAAACAGATTTGAACAGTAAAGGGCTTATTCCTCCCTGTATGTAATTTTCGGGCAGCATGGCTACTGCGCCGGGGTTAAAAAATACGGAAGCTCCATCCTGTACGATACCCGTACCTGTATGGCCCATTCCTATTTGTTTTTGTCCCCCAAGGTTCACCTGGAAACCCTGGGAAAAAGCTAACAGCGGTGCTGCGGTGAGCACCAATAGTAGAATTTTTCTCATAAAAATATAATTGGTTCGTGACAGGAAATTGCTTGTAGGTTACAATTTGAAACTGTCAGGGATAAAATTAGTTTGGATTAAAAAGAAAAAAAGGGCTATAATGCGGAGATATTAGTCAAAAAGTCGGATAAAGCTTATTTTTAATATCAGATAAGAAAATTGCTTTACAATCGTCTTTAATAAATACAATAGTTAAAATTATATATCTAAACTATATGAATAATAAAGTTGGACAATTAAGCCTGTCGAAATTTGCAGATCTGTATGCAGACAAGCTGGCTGGTGCCGATTTTTTTGTTGTTGACGAAAAGCAATTATTGAGCCTGAGCGAATATCCTTATCGTTCGGACGGTTATATTATAGGCATTTGTACCCGGGGCACAGCCAAAGTAGAAGTAAACCTGCAGGTTTATGATGCCCGGCCGGATGCCATGCTTCTGGCAACCCCATTTCATGTTTTGAGGATCTACGATAGCAGTGCCGATTTTTTATGCCGGTTTGTTGTTTTCAGCAAAGCTTTTTTAATCGAAAATAATGCTAATAGCCATTTCCTTGAATCATTCAGTTATTTCAACAGCGCGTCTATCCCGGTAATTTATCCGGGCAATGCCGATGCCAAAATGATCCTGGAAATTTATTTATTGATCCAGCGGAAATTAGCGCGCGAAGGGCATCCTTATGATGTTGAAATATCCAGGAGCATTTTAATGACGCTGCTTTATGAAATACAGGCCATTTACGAAAAGCAACACCTGATAATAAAAGGTAAACAAACCAGGAAACAGGAACTGAATGTACTTTTCCAATCCCTCATTTTCCATCATTATAAAGAACACCGCAGCGTGCAATACTATGCCGACGCGCTGTATGTATCTCCCAAACATTTAACCGAAACCATTAAGGAAGTAACCGGGCGAACCGCGGGCGAATGGATAGACGACGCGGTAATATTGGAAGCCAAAGTATTACTGCGAAACCACGAGATCAGCATTGCCCGCGCCGCCGAGAGCATCCATTTCCCCGACCAATCATCGTTTGGCAAATATTTTAAGAAACATACCGGCATGTCGCCTTCTGATTATAGGGCGATATCTGCGCATTGATTGTTTATTAGTTAATTAAGTAATAAAAAAATATGTCATTGCGAGCGCAGCGTGGCAATCTCGTAGCCAATGCATGTCCATCTGCATAGCTACGAGATTGCTTCGTCGTTCCTCCTCGCAATGACATGGGTTTTTAAACCATCATTCCCAGTCGATCTTCAGGTTTCGGACACCAACAGCCTTTTTCCACCCTCCCATCCCCCTCTTCTTTCCGACTTTTTGACTAATATCTCCGCATTGCTGCCCTTTCTTTGGCTTAATAATGCCTCTAATTTTACTCCTGATTATAAACCAAAAAACTTTATGAATGCCACAGAACCGATGAAAGCCATAAAAGGAGGGGAGTTTCTGATCAGGGAAACTTCTGCGGATAGCATTTTTATTCCCGAAGAATGGAATGAAGAACAGTTGATGATCGCCGAAACATGTACCAATTTTTTGGCACAGCAAGTAACACCAAACCTACAGCGCATTGACGAGCAGGAAGAGGGGTTAATGCGTCATTTAATGGACGAAGCAGGCGCACTTGGATTGTTAGGTATCTCCGTGCCCGAAGAATACGGCGGTTTTGGTAAAGATTTTAAAACCGCCATGCTGGTTACCGAAAAGCTGGGTGCCGGTCACTCATTTTCGGTTGCTTTTTCGGCGCATACGGGTATCGGCACCATGCCTATATTATACTATGGCAACGATGCTCAAAAACAAAAATATATTCCTAAACTGGCCAGCGGCGAGTGGAAAGGGGCGTATTGCCTTACAGAGCCAGCCGCAGGCTCAGACGCCAATTCGGGTAAAACCAGGGCAAAACTTTCTGCTGATGGCAAGTACTATCTCATCACCGGGCAAAAAATGTGGATCACCAATGCTGGTTTTGCCGATGTGTTTACGGTTTTTGCCAAGATAGATGACGATGAAAACTTGAGCGCGTTTATTGTTGAAAAGGATTTTGAGGGTCTTTCGTTAAATACGGAAGAACATAAAATGGGGATCAAAGGGAGCTCAACGCGCCAGGTGTTTTTTAACGATTGCAAAGTGCCGGTTGAAAACCTCCTTTCCGAAAGGCAGAATGGTTTTAAGATAGCAGTCAACATTCTAAACCTTGGTCGCATTAAATTAGGCGGTGGCACAGTTGGGGCCAGTAAGGATGTGATCACCTCATCGGTACGTTATGCTAATGAGCGGGAGCAGTTCGGTCGTGCTATTTCCAAATATGGGGCGATAAAATATAAACTGGCCGAACAGGCTATCCGTACCTACGCGGCAGAATCGGCCGTGTACAGGGCCAGTCAGAATATGGAGGAGGCTACAGAAATGTTAATCGCTTCCGGCCTTGATGAAAACAAAGCTAAACTGAAAGGCACTGAGCAATTTGCCATCGAAGCGGCGATCCTTAAAGTTCATGCTTCGGAGGTTCTGGACTATGTAACCGATGAAGGTGTGCAGATCTATGGTGGTATGGGATATAGTGCCGAGGCACCGATGGACAGGTCGTACCGCGATTCAAGGATCAACCGGATTTTTGAGGGAACCAATGAAATTAACAGGTTGTTAACCGTTGATATGATGCTGAAACGCGCCATGAAGGGTGAGCTTGACCTGATGGGACCGGCCCAGAAAGTAGCCGGTGAATTGATGAGCATCCCTGATTTTGGCGCAACCGAAGAAGATGGCCTGTTTACTAAAGAAAAGAAATACATAGCCAATTTTAAAAAGGCCATATTGATGGTAGCCGGTGCGGCTGTTCAAAAACTAATGATGCAATTGAGCAAAGAGCAGGAAGTATTGATGAACCTGGCCGATATGCTGATAGAGCTGTATGTAAGCGAATCGCTGCAATTGAGGGTAGAGAAATTGGTTGGCTTAAGGGGCGAAGAAGCGTGTAAAGAACAATTGGACATGATGCGGGTGTATATCAATGACGCAGCCGAACATATTGCCAAATCGGGTAAAGAAGCACTGAACTCATTTGCCGAAGGCGACGAAAGAAGGATGATGCTCATGGGACTAAAGCGCTTCACCAAAACCGACGACATCAATACCACCCAGGCACGCAGAAATATCGCAGCCAAATTGATCTCCGAAAATAAATATTGTTTTTAGTGCTGCATTTAAGCTAAAAAAAATCCCCTCTTGAGAGGGGGCGCGAAGGAACGAGTGATAGCAGGGGTGTGTTTATGCTGTATGCTTATCAAAGCAGAGACACACCCCTCCACCCCTCTCAAGAGGGGAATCGCACAATCCCCTGCCTTTTACGTTAACGGCAACAATCCCCTCGCTTATTTTTCAAATAACATCAACCTAAAAAACAAAATTCTGATAATGAAAATATTAGTGTGTATAAGCCAGGTGCCCGACACCAGCACCAAAATTGTATTAAAAAATAATAATACTTCTGTTAACAGCGATGGGGTTACTTATGTGATCAACCCGTATGATGAATGGTACGCGTTGATTAGGGCTATCGAATTAAAAGAAAGCGGTATCGCCACCGAAATTCATTTGATAACTGTAGGTAAGGCCGATGTTGAGCCCGTGATCAGGAAAGCGTTGGCGTTGGGTGGCGATGAAGCTATCCGTATTGATGCTGAGAGCAATGACCCTTATGAAACGGCTCATTATATAGCCGAATATGCCGCCGGGGTTGGTTATGACCTTATTTTATGCGGCAAAGAATCTATCGATTACAATAACGGAACTACAGGTGCCATGCTGGCCGAATTGCTTGATCTCGATTATATTGGTTTCGCAACCGGGATCAGCATAGAGGCCAATGCTGCTGTGATAAATCGTGAAATAGAAGGCGGTGAAGAAACAGATGCCTGTAATTTACCGCTGGTTATTTCCTGCCAGAAAGGTGTTGCCGAAGCCCGCATTCCCAATATGCGCGGCATCATGGCGGCACGTACGCGTCCGTTAAAGGTCATTACGCCTTCAGGAATAACTGCTGTAACCGAAATACTGTCGTATGAATTGCCGCCTGCCAAGGCCGGTATCAAGCTGGTAAGCCCGGATGATATGGATGAACTGGTAGAGCTGTTGCATACAGAGGCTAAGGTTATATAATGTCAATTATTATTAAATGTAGAGACGCATAATTGCGTCTCCCGAATGCAAATTATGGCAATTGAAAAAGATAAGTAAAGCCGCTTGTCCTGCGGGAGACGCAATTATGCGTCTCTACCCGAAAAACTTAAATAGTTTTTAAACAGTTAACTTCTAACTAAAAAAACAAAAAAATGTCTGTAATAGTATTGGTGGAACATACCGGAGGAATTATAAAAAAGCAAAGCTTTGAGGCTGTGCAATATGCCGCTCAAATAGCCCCAAAAATGGGCACTACGGTAACTGCCGTTGCTTTAGGCAGCGTTACCGAAGCTGAAATGGAAAACCTTGGCCAGTACGGTGCTCAAAAAGTGCTGCACGTTGCCGATAGCCGGTTGGACGAGTTACACTCAAGGGCATATGCCAGCGCGTTAATAGCCGCAGCACAAAAGGAGAATAGTAAAGTAGTTGTAACCCTTCATGATATCAGGGGCAGGGCGGTAGCGCCGCGGATAGCTGTAAAATTAAAAGCAGGCCTGGTAGCCGGGGCGCTTTCTTACCCCGATACGGAAAAAGGCTTTGTGGTCAAAAAAGCCGTGTTTTCGGGCAAGGCATTTGCGTATGTAAATATTTTAAGTGAGGTAAAGGTGATTATGCTGATGCCTAACACTTTCCCGGCGAAAAAGGAGGAGGGTAAGGCGATTGTTGAGCAATTGGATGTTAGCTTTAGCGAAAAGGATTTTGGCGTAAAAGTGAAATCGGTAAATAAAGTGACCGGCGAGGTGCCGCTTGCCGATGCCGAGCTGGTTGTTTCGGGAGGCAGGGGTTTAAAAGGCCCGGAAAACTGGGGCATACTGGAAGACCTGGCGAAAGAGTTGGGCGCTGCTACGGCCTGTTCGCGCCCGGTAGCCGATTCGCACTGGCGACCGCATCACGAGCATGTGGGCCAAACAGGTGGCACCGTTCGCCCAAATCTGTATATCGCAGTGGGAATATCCGGGGCTATCCAGCACCTGGCGGGGGTTAACGGCTCAAAAACTATTGTAGTGATCAATAAAGATCCCGAAGCCCCATTTTTTAAAGCAGCCAATTATGGTGTAGTTGGTGACGCGTTGGAGATTCTGCCACGACTGACTGCTGCTGTAAAAAAGTTTAAGGAACATCATCAATAAATAATCAGGGCTATGGAGTTTTTTTATGAAGGACAGGTGCTGTGGTCGCAGATAGACTCGAACCAGCACATGCGGCATTCTGCATATGCCGATCTTGCAGCACAGGCACGCATCACCATGCTTGAAAGCCTGGGTTTAAAACTGCCTACACTTTATGAATACAAAATAGGGCCTGTATTATTCAGGGAAGAAATGATTTACCTGAGAGAGATCGGGATCAATGAGCAGATCAGGGTAACCTGCCAGCTTACCAAATCCAGGCCTGATGGTTCCCGCTGGGCAATCAGGCATGAGCTGTACCGGGGTGACGGTGTTAAAGCCGCAATCGTAAATGCCGAAGGTTCATGGATAGATATGGAAAAGCGTAAGCTGGCCGTATTGCCTTCAAAACTAAGCCAGATGTTTATGAAGGCGCCCCGGAGCAGTGATTATGTGGAAGAGGCCAATCCAGCCTGAAATAATTAAATAGTGTTGAATATCAGTTTATAAGCTTTGGGCTTTATGCCTTCTGTTTTTAGCTTTAAATAATTTATCTATGACCGATCTGAAAGGCACTTTTGAAAGGGCCGTTAAAGAGAGTAAGGAACTACCCTCAAAACCTGATAATGAAACATTATTACGCCTGTACAGTTTATATAAGCAAGCAACGGAAGGCGATATAAATACAGAAAACCCTCCGGGTATGTTTGATTTTGTAGCTAAAGCAAAATATGATGCCTGGCTAAAACAGAAGGGCACTACCGCCGATAATGCCATGCAGCAATATATCCAGCTTGTAACGCAATTATCAAATAAAACCAGCTAACTTTAATTCCGAAATATTGACAAATGTTTCCGCCGTTTAGACCTTTATAAAGCACCGCAGAAATAGATATTTGTTATTATAAACCATCCCGGTATCGGGGATATGATTAGAATCTATTAATTCACGTAGATAATTAAATAATAATAACCAGGCTATTAGCTTTAAGCCTTGTGCATGCTGCTTTTAGCTTTATATAAACCGTTTTATAATTCTACTCTGTCTCTTTTTAGGTGGCTTCTGATACCCGTATTGATATGGGGTAAATGCGACAAAGACCTAAAAACCGACTTGTTTTTAACTATAAAAAACACCTAAGGCAATGTCAGCATCAAAAAAACATTTCACCCGTTTTGTATTAATCCTGCTAACCATTGTGGCGGTCAGCATCAACGCAAAAGCGCAAACCGATAAAATTGAAGGTTTATGGTACAACGACGTAAAAACCGCCAAAATCCAGATCTCTAAAGAAAGCAACGGTAAGTTTTATGGTAAGGTGGTATGGCTTAAGGAACCATTAAAAGATGGGAAGCCGAAAGTTGACGAAATGAATAGTGACGAAAAATTGCGTTCAAGGCCGAGGCTGGGCTTACCCGTACTGGCTGATTTTGTGAAAGATGGGGATAACAAATACTCGGGCGGAACAATTTACGATCCTAATAACGGCAAAACATACTCCTGCAAAATGACCTATAAAGGTAAAACCCTGGATATCCGCGGATACATTGGCATTTCGCTTTTCGGGCGGACAACAACCTGGTCGCGGGCAGAGTAAACTAAAGATAAGAGTTTTTAATAACACAAGCAGATACTAATGAATGCTAAACGAATTATAAAAAAGGTTGCAGTATTGGGGTCGGGAGTAATGGGCAGTCGTATTGCCTGTCACTTTGCAAATATCGGCGTACAGGTACTGTTGCTTGATATTGTACCCAAGGATGCCCCGGCAGATAAAAAAGCGCGGAATAAAATTGTTAATGACGCGCTGGACTTCGCGTTAAAGTCAAACCCCTCGCCCATCTACCTTAAATCATTTGCAAAACGTATCGTAACCGGCAATTTTGAAGATGATATGCCCAAAATTGCGGATTGCGACTGGGTGATTGAGGTAGTTGTGGAACGGCTGGATATTAAACAACATGTATTTGAAACAGTAGAAAAGTACCGGAAACCCGGCACGCTGATCACTTCTAATACATCCGGTATCCCAATACATTTAATGGCCGAAGGCAGGAGCGATGACTTTAAAAAATATTTCTGTGGTAGCCATTTCTTTAACCCTCCCCGGTATTTAAAACTACTGGAAATTATTCCCACAAAAGACACCTTAGCGGACGTTGTTGATTTTTTGATGGACTATGGCGCAAAATACCTGGGAAAAACTACAGTGTTAGCCAAAGATACGCCGGCATTTATCGGTAACCGCATCGGGGTTTTCAGCATTATGAGTGTGCTGCATTATGTGCAGCAAACCGGCATGACCGTGGAAGAGGTTGATAAATTGACAGGGCCGGTAATAGGTCACCCAAAATCGGCCACCTTCCGCACCAATGATGTGGTAGGTTTAGATACGATGGTACACGTTGCCAACGGTCTTTACAAAAACGCACCCGATGATGAGGCAAGGGAGTTATTCAAAATTCCTTCATTTGTTGAGGGAATGCTAAAAAATAACTGGCTGGGCAGTAAAACCGGCCAGGGTTTTTATAAAAAAGAAAAAGGCGAAGGTGGAAACCAGTTTTATGCGCTCGATCTGAAAACGCTTGAGTACAAGCCCTCTCAAAAAGTAAAATTTGCCTCGCTGGAAACTACAAAGGCGGTTGATAACTTAAAAGATAGGCTCAGGATCCTGGTTGCGGCAAAAGACAAAGCCGGTGATTTTTACCGGGCTACCTTTTATCAGTTATTTGCCTATGCCAGTAACCGCGTCCCCGAAATAGCCGATGAACTTTATAAAATAGATGCTGCTACCAATGCGGGCTTCGGCTGGGAACTGGGCCCATTTGAAAAATGGGACGCGCTTGGTGTTGAGGATACGGTAAAAGCCATGGAAGCCTTGGGAAGCAAACCGGCCCAATGGGTATATGACATGCTTGCGGCGGGTGCAAAAAGCTTTTATAAAATAGAAGATGGCAAACGCCTGTATTATGATATTCCGTCGAAAAGCTACAAGGTGATTCCTGGTACCGAAGGCCTTATTTTGCTCAGTAATATCCGGGAAACAAATACGGTGTGGAAAAATAGCGGTACTACCATTACCGATATTGGTGATGGTATCCTGAACCTTGAGTTTCACACCAAAATGAATACAATAGGCGGTGAGGTGATTGAAGGCATCAATAAAGCCATCACCCTTGCCGAGGCAAGCTATAAAGGCTTAGTTATATCAAACGAGGGCGCAAATTTTAGCGCAGGGGCCAATGTGGGCATGATATTTATGATGGCCGTTGAGCAGGAGTTTGACGAGCTCAATATGGTGATCAAAGCCTTCCAGAATACAATGATGCGCATCCGTTATTCATCGATCCCGGTGGTTATAGCACCTCATCAAATGGCCCTGGGTGGTGGCTGCGAAATGTGCCTGCATGCCGATAAGGTAGTGGCACATGCCGAGCTATACATGGGTTTGGTTGAGTTTGGTGTTGGCTTGATTCCCGGAGGTGGGGGCACAAAGGAATTTGCCCTGCGCCTTTCAGACGAACTACAGGAAGGTGACGTAGAACTCAATAATTTCCGCGACCGTTTTTTAACCATCGGCCAGGCCAAAGTATCCACTTCGGCTTATGAGGCTTTTGAATTTGGCTATCTTAAAAAGGGCAGGGACATAGTGATAATATCGCGCGAGCGGCTACTTGCCGAAGCTAAACAACAATGTCTTCAGATGGCGAACGAAGGGTACATACAGCCTATTCCGCGCGGTGATATCAGGGTGCTGGGCAAACAGGCCCTGGGTTTGGGTTATGTAGGGGCCAATACCATGTACAGCGGTAATTACATCAGTGAACATGATGTAAAAATTTCGCAGAAACTGGCTTATGTGCTTTCGGGCGGCGATCTGTCCCAGCCTTCAATGGTGAGCGAGGAATATTTGCTGGGGTTGGAGCGTGAAGCCTTTGTTTCGCTTTGTACCGAAAAGAAAACGCTTGAACGGATTCAATCCATTTTAACCGGTGGTAAAGTGTTAAGGAACTAAATTTTTTAAGTATAAATCTCAATAAAATGAACGCATATATAGTGGCAGCCAGCCGCAGCGCTGTTGGAAAAGCTACCCGGGGCGGGTTTAGGTTTACCCGTCCGGATACGCTTGCGGCGGATGTGATCAGGCATCTGCTGGCATCGGTGCCTAATGTTGATAAAGAGCAGATTGATGATGTAATTGTGGGCAATGCTACACCCGAAGCCGAACAGGGATTGAACGTAGGCCGGCTGATCTCGTTAATGGCGCTTGATACCGATAAGGTACCCGGCATGACGGTGAACCGTTATTGCTCATCGGGGCTGGAAACAATTGCCATCGCATCAGCAAAAATACACAGTGGCATTGCCGACTGTATTATCGCGGGTGGTGTAGAAAGTATGAGCCTGATCCCGATGGGGGGCTGGCGCATTGTACCTAATGCTGATATTGCCCTTGCCCATCCCGATTATTACTGGGGCATGGGCCTCACTGCCGAAGCTGTTGCTAAAGAATATCATATTGGCCGCGAAGAGCAGGATCAGTTTGCTTATAACTCGCATCAAAAAGCCATCAACGCTATTAAAGAAGGCAAGTTTAAAGATGAAATAGCGCCGGTAAATATTGTGGAAACCTATGTAGATGAGAGCGGCAAAAAAGCGAAAAGGGAATTTAAGGTAGATACAGATGAAGGCCCGCGCAGCGATACCTCAATTGACGCGCTGGCAAAGCTTAAACCCGTGTTTGATGCAAAGGGAGTGGTTACCGCAGGCAATTCGTCGCAAACCAGTGATGGGGCTGCTTTTGTGATGGTGGTTAGCGAACGTTTTATGAAACAGAACAACCTTAAACCTATTGCCCGGCTGGTTAATTACGCGGTTGCAGGTGTTCCGCCCCGGATCATGGGGATTGGTCCGCTGGTAGCGATCCCCAAAGTGTTGAAAATGGCCGGGATGAAACAACAGGATATTGACCTGATAGAATTGAATGAAGCCTTTGCTTCGCAATCATTGGCGATAATAAAAGGGCTGGAGCTTAATCCCGAAATTGTAAATGTAAACGGAGGGGCTATATCGCTCGGCCATCCGCTTGGCTGCACCGGGGCTAAACTTTCTGTTCAGCTATTTAACGAATTGAAAAGGCGCAAAAAAAAGTATGGCATGGTTACCATGTGCGTGGGCACCGGGCAGGGCGCGGCGGGTGTATTTGAACTGTTATAGGAATTTACCTTTATCTAAACCATTGCAAGCATGGAAAAGGCGACAAGATTGTTTGATTGCATGATTACCCAGGCTAAGGAGCCTAAGGTGGATCTTTTGAATGCGAAGGAGAATGGTTCCTGGAGGTCATACAGCACCCAAGAAGTGCATGCCATGATCAACCAGCTATCCGCAGCCCTGTTGGCCCTGGGCGTTTCGGGCGGTGACGGCACTACCGAAGGCCGCGATAAAATAGGTTTGATAAGCAACGGCAGACCCGAGTGGATCATAACCGATCTGGCAGTACAGCAAACAGGTGCCATACTGGTCCCGCTATACCCTAATACAGGGACTAAAGAAATTGAGCAGATCCTGAACGAGGCCGGAGTTAAATATGTATTTGTAAGCAGTAAAGATTTATGCGATAAGGTTAAGGAAGTTCATTTAAATATCCCCTCGTTAAAAGGCATATTTACTTTCGATAACATCGATGGCTGTGATTATTGGGGCACATTGCTTAAGCCTTTGCAAGAAGGTTATCAGCAAAAAATACAGCAGATCAATGATCAGATTACTGAAGATGATGTGGCAACCATCATTTATACTTCGGGCACTACGGGCCGGCCAAAAGGGGTAATGCTTACGCATAAAAACATCATGACCAATGCCTCGGCATCCGGCGACATTCTTAGCCGGATCCCCGTTACAGAAAAACGTGCTTTGAGCTTTTTACCCCTGAACCACATTTTTGAAAAGATGTGTACCTATGTTTATCTGTACTACGGTTTTTCTATTTATTACGCCGAAAGTATGGACACCATCGGCGCAAATATGAAAGAGGTAAAGCCTTCACTTTTTACCGCCGTGCCGCGCTTGCTCGAAAAGGTATTTGAGAAGATTATGGTGCAGGGGCAGAAACTAACCGGTATTAAAAGGAAGATCTTTTTCTGGTCGGTAAAACTGGCCGAAGCTTATGAAATTAATAATACCAGCCTACCGTATAAGATCAAACTGGCCATAGCCGATAAATTGGTTTACAGCAAATGGCGTGCTGCTATAGGCGGAAATATAAAAGCCATCGTAGTCGGCAGTTCGGCCTGCCCCATTAAGCTGGAAAGAATTTTTACCGCTGCCAATATTGTGATTATGGAAGGTTATGGGCTTACCGAAACATCGCCTGTAATTGCTGTTAACTGTTATGAAAAAAGCGGGAGGAAATTTGGCACCGTAGGTCGTTTGCTTAGCGGTGTACAGGTGAAGATCGCTGCTGATGGCGAGATCCTCTGCAAAGGCCCGAATGTGATGCTGGGCTATTATAAAAACCCTGAACTAACGGCAGAGGTACTGGAAGACGGCTGGTTCCATACCGGGGATATAGGCGAACTAGACCAGGATTCGTTCCTGAAAATAACAGACCGTAAAAAAGAGATCTTTAAAACTTCTGGCGGTAAATACGTGGCCCCGCTACCTATCGAAAATAAGATGAAGGAAAATTATTTTATTGAGCAGATGATGGTTGTTGGTGCGGAAAAGAAATTTGTCGCGGCGCTCATTGTACCATCTTACACCCATTTAAAACCCTGGTGTAAGGAAAATGACATCACTTTTTTATCCAATAGTGAATTAGTTAAAAATGCGAAGGTTATTGAGCTTTATCAATCCATTATCAATAACTATAATCCCGAATTTAACCATGTTGAACAGGTGAAGAAGATCACCTTGCTTCCTAACGAATGGTCGATAGATAGCGGTGAACTGACGCCAACCGGAAAAATGAAGCGAAAGGTGATCACCGAAAAATACAAAACCGAGATAGATAAAATGTATCCCTGCGAAGTAAGTGAGGATCCAACCCTTGTCAATTAACCGATGAATACATTTCAAACAACAATACAGGGTCGATTGGTAGTGATTTCGCTTGACAGGGGGCGGTCGAATGCCATCAGTCATGAAATGGTTAAAGAGCTGGCCGACTGTATCAAAACATTGGAGCATGATGACAACGTGGGCGGGGTTATCTTAACCGGTAAGGAAGGCTTTTTCTCGTCGGGGATCGACCTGATTGAGGCTTATGATTATGATGAAGCGCAAAGCCGCCAATTTTGGGTGGATTTTTTGGCGTTACAAAATACTTTAGCCGCTTTCAGGAAACCTTTGGTAGCTGCTATTAGTGGTCACAGCCCGGCTGGCGGCTGTATATTAGCCATTTGCTGTGATTTTCGGGTGATGGTAGAAGGAGCATTTATCATCGGCTTAAATGAAGTTCCGGTTGGTATTATTGTGCCTGATAGTGTTTTTAATTTATATGCATTTTGGCTTGGTCAGCGTAAAGCTTATCAGTATTTAATAGAAGGTAAGCTGCTTAAGGTAAACGAAGCACTGGAAGCCGGGCTGATTGATGAAGTTGTTTCACCAGATAAGTTAATGAACGCTGCAATAGAAAAAGTAACAGCTTTTATGAAATTGAACCCTGTTACCTGGACGGAAAGTAAATTGAATTTGCGAAAAGAGTTGATAGGGAAACTAAAGGCCGACCAAACCGATACGCTTGATAAGATGCTGAAGCAATGGTGGGCGCCCGAAACCAGGCAAGGCCTGCAGATGATGATCCAGAATTTAAAATCAAAGAATACAGCTGTTAAATAATTGACGATGACTGATCCGACGATTCCAAATAGTTCCGTAAATCCAAACGCCGCAACTGCCGGTGGAATGTTAAGAGATAATGCTTTAAAAGGAAAAACCATCATTGTAACCGGCGGCGGAACAGGTTTAGGTAAAGCAATAGGGACTTACTTTTTGCATTTGGGTGCTAACCTGGTAATTACCAGTCGCAAATTGGATGTGCTGCAACAAACTGCAGCCGAAATGGAAGCCGAAACCGGGCGTAAAGTATTGCCAATAGCCTGCGACGTGCGGAAGTACGACCAGGTTGAAGCAATGTTGCAGCAAGCTATTGAAACATTTGGGCAGGTTGATGCACTATTGAATAACGCGGCAGGTAATTTTATTTCGCCTACGGAGCGTTTATCGGCAAACGCTTTTTCGGCTATTATCGATATTGTTTTAAAAGGTTCGGCCAATTGTTCGCTGGCTTTGGGCAAATATTGGATCAGGGAAAAAATGCCCGGAAACATTCTGAATATCATAACCACTTATGCTTTTACCGGTTCGGCTTATGTTGTGCCCTCGGCCTGTGCAAAAGGCGGTGTGCTGGCCATGACCAGGTCCTTAGCCGTTGAGTGGGGCAGGCATGGCATCCGTGCCAATGCCATTGCGCCGGGCCCATTTCCCACCAAAGGCGCATGGGAAAGATTATTGCCCGGAGATATGGCCCAAAAGTTTGATTTTAAAAACAGGGTGCCCCTTAAACGTGTAGGCGAACACCAGGAGCTGGCTAACCTGGCCGCTTTTTTGGTATCCGATTATTCAGGATACATTAATGGTGAGGTGATTACCATCGATGGGGGAGAATGGCTGCAGGGTGCCGGTCAGTTCAGCGGGCTCGAAATGATACCGGATGAAATGTGGGATGATATTGAGAAGGCTACGAGGTCGGCGTAGGGTGGTCGGTAGTTAATAAATAGATTTTTTCAAAAAAACTCCGTGTAATTTGTTAATTGCTCCCAATATATTTCTTCATGCAAGTATGTTAGGTAAAGTTTGTCAACTTGGAAAAGTTTAGGGTAATGGCTAAGTTTATAGTCACCAAGCTAAATCACATGAGAAAAACTTTACTCTTAATCTTTTTATGTATTCCGCAATTATTATTGGCTCAAATTCCGGGCGGCAAGTGGGATGGCCCTTTGATTACGAAATACGGCACATTTCACAAGGGAGATACGCTAAAAGTAGGTTTGGGTTCTGATCCGAATGGCGATTTTAAATTTATCTATCAACCTGCAAACGATTTGCTTGGAACTGATCAAGTGAACTTCCCAAAAATGTATGCAAGTACAAGGCTTATCGTAAAATATTTTAAAGAATGGGAATCTCACAAATTCGGGCTTAAACAATTTACCGTTGTAGGTTTCCCATCAAGAAATGGTGTAGTCGAATTAGAAGCAGCTATCGAAGCTGGAGAGATAATCGTGCCAAATTTCAAGCCTAAACAATTAAATCAAGTCCCACAATTCAGTGTCGCCGACGAGTTAACAAAACTTAAAAGACTATTTGACGATGGTGTTTTAACGAAGGATGAATACGAATCGCAAAAGAAAAAGTTATTGGGAAACTAAAAAATCCAGTCTTTTTAACAGCTCATTCTAACAATGAAAAAGCCCGCCGCTTAACGAAACGCTTTCCAAAACAAGTTTTCCTACAAGGGCTCGAACCTCAATCTTCAAACATAGTGGCAAAACCTTTCAGATCATAAATTGGTTCGTGGGAGTGTCGGGCTTGCGTACTATTTTGGGCAAGTTGTCAACTCGACTGACAACTTTTTCTATGGAATGAACTTTAGCTCCTCACACGCGCCTTACTTTCCCCTGTTACATCAATTCGGTTTGATCTGTGCTCAATTGAAAATGATAACTTGTTTTTAATTGAGATTTTTCTCGTTTTTATTTGAGTTATATACTTGTTATGCAGGTATTTGTATTTATTTGTTGTGAGATTTTTTGCGGATGCCGGCCACGATTATGTATTTGGGATTACTAACTTTCTAATTTCACAACATACCAATTTGCGCTTTGCCAATACCTGGCGGCCATCAAAATCTCACTTTATGAAAACAGAAAACCGGGCACATTCCCCGCCTTAATGGCACTCATTTTCGTCGTGGCCGGAGGCCTTATTTCACGGCCAAATTAACCTCAAAAATCAATCTATAATTTCTTTTTATGTACAAGAAACTTTTACTCAGGCTAAGCGCCATAGTGCTCTGTTGCATTTTTACCGGGACGGCGCTGGCACAAAACAGAACTATATCCGGTACTGTTACAGATGCTGCCGACGGTTCGCCTTTACCAGGTGTAAGTATTGTGGTAACCGGGATGTCGGTAGGTACTACATCCAATGCTAAGGGCGTTTATACGCTTAGCGTTCCCGCATCTGCTAAAACGATCTCTTTTTCATATATCGGCTACACCTCCAAACAAATGCCGTTAACTGCCGATGCCACATTAAACGTAGCCCTTTCTGCGGCAAATAATTCATTGCAGGAGGTGGTTGTTGTAAGCGTTGGCTATGGCACGCTTGATAAACGTGAAGTATCGAGCGCTATTACACACGTTTCCTCAAAAGATCTGCTTCCGGTAGCCTCAAACAGCCCCCTAATGTCGTTACAGGGAAAGGTTGCAGGACTTAGTATTACCAATACTTCCGGTGCAGATCCCAATTCATCGCCCAGTGTTCAGTTGCGGGGCGTTTCATCGCGTAACGCAGGTTTAGGGCCGCTGTATGTGGTGAATGGTGTACCCGGCGGCAACATTGATAATATCAACCAAAATGATATTGAAAGCATCGATGTGCTTAAAGGCGGCGCCGCATCGGCTATTTACGGTACACGCGGAAGCAACGGCGTTATCATCATCACCACAAAAAAAGGCTCATCGCAGGCGCGTACGTTTTATGAAGGTTATGCCAGTTTTGACTATTTAACTAATCAACTGCAAAACCTTACACCCGAACAGTTTATTGCCGACAGGGTAAAAAATAGCCAGGGACAGGATTACGGCGCTAAAACAAACTGGATGGATGCGGTTACCAATTCGCCGGCATTTGCTCAAAAACATACAGTTCAATTGTCTGGTGGTTCTGGTAAAACGAATTACTTCGCATCGGCCGACTACCGCAATGCGGATGGAATTGACTTGCGGGCGCATAAAAAGGAATATGGCGCGAGGATCAACGTAAACCATACATCAGACAATGGCGTTTTCGTGGCTTCCTTAAATATCGCACCGAGGTATATGAATACCAAAAACTCTGATCAGGGTAATTTCAACAACGCGCTCACTTTAAACCCGACTTATCCAATTTACGATAACGCGGGAAGGTACAACTATATCAATACCGGCTTTTTCTCCAATAATCCGGTTGAGAACGCTAATGTGATCAAATCTGAAGCGCAAATCAAAGAAATGGATCTTAACGGATCGTTAAAGGTAAATATTCTAAAGAACCTGAGCACAACGGTAACGATATCTGAAATCAGTAAATCGACCAGGAGCTTCAATTTTACCCCTTCAACATTATCATCAATTTTGCACGCGGGCAAAATAACCCAAACCAATTTCGCATCGCAGCGGCAGGAAGAGAATGACCAGAAAAACGTGGAATGGACAGGAAATTATTCGCTCAATCTCGGTCAACATCACCTCAAAGCCTTGGGCGGTTATTCATATACCCTTTACAACTATAATACCTTTTACGCCCAGAATTATGATTTTCCATTCGATTCATACCTGTGGAACAATCTTGGCTCGGGTTTATACAACGGTGGTGCCGCCGGGCAGGGCCAATCTGCCGTAAGTTCAACGCAGAATGGCTCAACATTGATCTCATTCTTCGGTCGTTTGAATTATGATTTTAACAATCGTTATATTCTTACGGCAAGCTTGCGCAGGGAAGGATCATCCAAATTCGGTATAAAAAACAAATGGGGTAATTTTCCCGCAGCTTCGGCTGCCTGGCGTGTATCCGAAGAAAGTTTCATGAAAGGTGCGCTGCCATGGGTAAACGATCTTAAACTACGTGCAGATTACGGCGTTACAGGTAACCAGGATTTCGACAGTTATCTTTCATTGCTGCTATATGGTGGTGCGGGCTATTTTCCGTACAACGGTCAAACTTACCAGGTTTATGGCCCTACATCAAACGTAAACCCCGATTTGAAATGGGAGAAATCGATCAACTTTAACGCTGGTATTGATTTTTCTATCCTGGATAACCGCATCTCTGGTTCACTTGATTATTATATCCGTAAAAACAAGGATTTGCTTGGTTATTATAACGTGCCTTTGCCGCCAAACTCCCAATCGCAAACCTTCGCCAACGTAGGTACTATGAAAAACTACGGCCTGGAATTGGCTTTGAATGGCAGCGTAATCAGGCAGCCGGATTTCAGTTATAACATAACCGCGGCGTTGGCTTATAACCGTAACAAGTTCATTTCCTTCTCTAACGATGTTTACAAAGGCGCGCCATTTGTTGAATTGGCCGGTTTGCCTGCTCCGGGATCGCCGGGTAATATACAACGTATCCAGGAAGGACGTAGCATTGGCGAGTTTTATACGCTGCGCTCGGCAGGGGTGAATAAGGATGGGGCTTTGCAGGTTTATAAAAAAGATGGCACCATAGTTCAGGCCAACCAGGCATCATCAGATGATAAACAATTTGTAGGGAACGGTTTACCAAAGTTTATCGGTTCCATTGGCAATACTTTCAGGTACAAAAGGTTTGATCTGGGGATATTTCTGCGCGGCACATTTGGTTATAAAATATTCAATACCGCTGCCTTCTACATAGGTACACCATCAAGCCAAAGCGATGCTAACGTGTTGCGATCGGCCTATGATAGTAAAAGTAAATACTCGTTGTTAACTAATCCGGCAACAACAGCTATCGCTTCAGATTATTTCCTGGAGAACGGCTCGTTTGTAAAAATAGATAACGTGGCTTTAGGTTATACCCAGCCGTTTAAAACCAAATACCTTAAATCAATACGTATTTACGCCACCGGCAGAAACCTGCACACCTTTACAAGCTTTACCGGCGGCGATCCTGACCTGGTACAGGTTAACGGGCTTACACCGGGCGTGAACACCTCGCTGAATTATTATCCGGCTACACTTCAACTAATCCTTGGCCTGCAGGCAACCTTTTAAAATTGAAAAGACATGAAAAAATATAAAGTATATATCAGCGGTATTTTACTGTCGGCCATGCTGACTGCCAGCTGTACAAAACTCGATGAGCACGTGTATGATAAGGTAGATGCCGCGAGTTTTTTGAGCAGGAGGGATGATGTGATCAGGGATTTTTTACGCCCATTTGAACACGCGTACTGGAGTATCCAGGGCAATGATGTTTATGCTGCAGGCGAAGATTGTACCGACGAGATGGCTACCTACAACCGCCAGGGCGATTGGCAGGATGGTGGCTACTATCAACGTATGCATTACCATACCTGGACTATTACAGATGGCTTTACAAGCGGTGCATGGACAAACTTTTACCAGGGCATTGTGCTGGCAACCAACTCGCTTACCGATATGGAAGGCATCAAAGACCCGGCAAAACTCAGTGTTACCGATGCAGAATTAACCGATTTTAAATCAGAACTGCATACCTTACGGGCTTGGTTTTATTTACGGGCATTTGATTTTTATCGCAATATTGAAATTGTTACCGATGTAAAAACAGCTACACACGGTAACCCGCAATCTACCCCGCAGGAAATGTTTAATTACATCGAATCGGAATTGAAAGGCGCTATCGATGGATTGCCCACCCGGCAACAGCTTGGGGCAGCAGGTATAGGGCGCTGGACCAAAGCTGGTGCTGCATCATTGCTGGCCCGACTTTATCTCAACGCCAAAGTTTATACTGGTACCGATAAATATGCCGAATGCGAAGCAGTTTGCCGTGACATCATTAGCGGTAAATATGGTGTTTATCAACTTGATACGCGATGGGATGCCCCTTTCGATTATACCAACACCACATTAAACTCGGAAGTGATCTACGGTTTTCCAGGATCACTGGCGCGTACACACTGGCAGTACGATGGCGGGATGTTTTTTTGGGGAATGACTTACGACGCAGCTCCGCTATATTGCGGATTTACAGATTTCGGGCAGGCTAACCCGCGCTATGCATTACAACCCGGGCACGATATAGATAGCGTTGAGTACGCTTTCCAGTTGGGCAAACCTTATGTTAAATTTCATAAATACCCCGATGACCTGCGGTTAAAGAAATATAAAAACCTGGGCAACAGTACTCGCGAGGGTATGTTTTTATATGGCTATCTGCCTTATACGCATTTGGTAAACGGTGTAAGCCGTACCGATACTGTTAAAGGCAATAAAGGCCCTTATCCACTTTACATCCGCGACCAGGTGGGAATGTTCCTCGGCGCAAAACCGGGAACCAAAATTGCAGATAAGGAGTCGGATATGAATCATGCCGACCATAACTCAGGCATTTTCATGGTGAAATATCCTATTTATCCAACACCAGATCCTAACAGGATCACTTCAGCTTACGCAGAGATCAGGTTATCAGAAATTTATTATACCCTGGCCGAGTGCCGTTATAGGGCGGGTGATAAAGCCAGTGCCGCCAATTATCTGAACCAGGTAAGGCGACGCAACTATCCTGATGGGTCTTCAAGCCTTTATAAACCGGATGGTAGCCAGCTCACCGACCAGGAAATGCTTGACGAGTGGGGCCGGGAATTTCTTGGTGAAAACCGGAGACGTACCGACCTGATCCGTTGGGGAGTGTTCAACACCGGTACCTGGTGGGATAAGAAACCTGATGGAGACAAGCATACCGAGATATTTCCTATCGGGCGGGATATTATGAACGTTAATCCGCAATTCAAACAAAACCCCGGCTATTAAGCGGTTGGTTTAACCCATAGCCACCGGATATTTCAGGATCCGGTGGCTGTTTGCTTTGGCACCTTAGGTCAATAACGATGCACCGACAGGTTGCAGATCATCTATAAATTTGATCTCCATTATTTTTCGCTCAAAATCCTCGGCAGGTACCATTGCCTTCACTTTTACCCGGTTTTTGTAGGTGTACACCGTGCTTACGCTATAATCAAGTATTTGGGCAATAGTTTCTAATTCGCTTACCCCCAGGCGCATCAAAGCAAAGATCCGGAGGGTGGCATTCAACATTTCACCGCTTTTAGGCCAGATCTGGTCTTCGGTTTTTAACAGGGCATTGAAAGATGTTATAAAATTGGGGAAGAGCGTTAAAAACATGGTATCCAGAGTGTCATACAATTGATCTTTTTCTTTGTCTACCTGTACTTTATCAAGCACGGCGTTGGCTTCATTGTATTTGCCAAGCTTAATGTTGTGCTGCGTACGGCGTTTAACTTTATCAAGTGTTTCGATATAAGATGAACAGGTTTTAAAAAACAAGCCAATAAATTCTTCTTTAATTCGTGATGATTCCCAGAGCTTGCCGTTAATGCTTTTTAGGTCGCTGTTAATTTCCTTAATTACACGCTCGTTATTTTTAATGCGTTCAATCTGCTTCCGGTAAATCACCAATAAAAAGAAAAGTACTACAGCAACAATCAAAAATATCAGGAAGCCTATTAGTAATTTATCCCTTTCGTGTTGTTTCTGGTCGATAACCTTACCGGCAACAAGTGGTAATATGGATTCTATCTGCACCTCCCGGCTCCGGGCTCCGTAAAACTTTGCATTTTTTACAGCGTGCTGCATCATAATATATGCGTCTTCGGTTTTGCTCCGCTTAAACAGTTCCTGCCCCAGCAGAAATATCGCCAGTGTTTCTTTGGTTGACGATCGAATATCGTTTATCGCGGCAAGTGCCAGGAACAAGATCCGGTTATCGCCGGTGTAGGCAAAACTGAGCCTGGTGGCAACCATCGCCACTTTGTGTTCGGGCAGGTCCTTACTAATGATAAAGTTATAGTAAAAATCGGGGGTTAGTTTTTTGTCCCTGATCGAGTCGGGTTGAAATGCCATGTTGATGGTTTTTTCAAACTCATTTGATGGCGTTGCGACCTCGGCATTTTTAAAATCTTCGTCAGATCGCTGGCGATAGATCTTCGAGAAATAAGCGTCATCATCATAATCACCAATCCCCGCGTTTAGCCTTGCGCGGAGGTTAAAATAATCTGCTTTCAACGAATCGGATAAGCCATGAATATTAATGGCCTCAACAGCATCAAAAGCCTCTTTATAAAAACCGGAGTTAAGCAACGTGCTGCCGAGCTGTACCTGGCTCCTGATTAGTTTGTTGGTATTGTTAAACTTTTCTGAAAGGGTGATCATCTTCCTCGCGTACATAAATGCCGAATCAAACTTAAAGGAATGGTATTCATCAAAAATCTGGCTGCAAAGGGCGTATTGGGCATTAAAGTTCTTTTTGTCGCTGAGGTTAAGCTGAATGCGGAGCTGTTTTATGCGGTCTTCTTTTTTAAGATCGTACGAGTTCTCTTTTTCGAGTTCAGATTTCAGAACAGCTAATATTTTATCAGATCTCAGTTCCTGCGAATAGCAGCGAACTACCAGGGATAATGAGGTAATAACAAGCAGTAAATTTTTCTTCATTTTCAACTATATAAATTTGAATGATTTCGGCAGATGTTGTGTTTGCACGATAATATACTAAGGCGGCAAAAACCAATTTTGAAAACAAAAGAGGGATGCTTTGTGCAAACGGGGATAAAATTACATCTAAAATTTACAAGCTCTGTTTTAAAGAAAGGGATATTCGCTCGAAAAACGCGGTTTTTTAAGCTATGCATTGGCTGGTTGCGCGGTTTTTATGAGATTTTTTTCATGCGGATTATTTTTAAATGGCTGAATATCAAATTGTTAATTAAATATATTGCTGGATTTTTTGACCTGTAGAAACAACTTGTTGCTCACGGTGCTGCCTTCATGTTTTACTTTGATCCTGTAATGTTCAGGATTAAAATTCATCAACTAAAACTTTATATGACAACATCTATCAGGTATTATCTGATTCTCTTTTTTCTGCTGATCTTTTCTTGGGGCAATGCAAAAAATATCCCTATCCGGCAATCGGGCCTCATCGGCAAATCCATTGTCGAATTTGTTCCTGAAGGTTTCAATCAGTCTAAAGTTCCATCTCTGATGCTCCAAAGGGAACCTTCCATTAAAAAAGCTGTTCCGGCAGGATGGCGTATTTTTCCTGAGTTTAATTTGAATGACGGGAAGGCAAGCGCTGTTGTTCATTTGGAGGGCGACATTAGCCTATATGGCGGCGGAGAAGTCACTGGCCCGCTATTAAGGAACGGCCAAACTATAAAACTTTGGAATACCGATAACGGTGCTTATGGCACAGATAATGGAAAACGCCTTTATCAAACCCATCCCTGGGTAATGGGTGTACGGAAAGACGGCACCGCTTTCGGAATTCTTTTTGATAGCTATTGGAAAGCGGAGCTGAAAACGGATTCGAAAGAAATAACCTACAATACCGAAGGTCCGTTATTTCGTGTCTTTGTGATCGATCGTCAATCACCGCAAGAGGTGGTTAAAGGGCTGGCCGAAATGACCGGTACTATAGAAATGCCGCCAAGGTGGGCTTTAGGTTATCAGCAGTGCCGTTTTTCATACGTTTCAGAGCAGCGTGTGAGGGAAATAGCCAACACCTTCAGGGAAAAGCAAATACCTTGCGATGCCATTTGGATGGATATTGATTACATGGAAGGTTTCCGTGTTTTTACCTTCAATAAAAATAATTTTCCAAATCCTAAGCAACTGAACGATGATCTGCATGCCAAAGGTTTTCATTCTGTTTTTATGATAGATCCAGGTGTTAAGGCTGATAGTTCATATGCGGTTTATCAATCCGGATCAGCCAACGATATTTGGGTTAAAGACGCTGGCGGCAGGGAATATCACGGCAAAGTTTGGCCGGGCGATTGTGCTTTCCCTGATTTTACCATGCCTGCAGCGCGTAGCTGGTGGGCGGATTTGTATCATCAATTTATGGCTACCGGGGTTGATGGTGTATGGAACGATATGAACGAGCCGGCAGTAAATGACGAGGCTTTACCGAAAGAGCAGAGATTAGGTACCATGCCTTATAATAACCAACACAGGGGTGGAGATGCACTCCCCGCCGGGCCGCATTTGTTATACCATAATGCTTATGGGCGGTTGATGGTTCAGGCTACCCGGCAGGGCGTGATGGAGGCCAATCCAAATAAGCGGCCGTTTATTTTAACAAGAGCCAATTTGCTGGGTGGCCAGCGCTTCGCCGCAACCTGGACGGGAGATAATTTAGCCGACGAGCGGTTTATGAAAGTATCAGTACCGATGTCCCTTACCCTTGGTTTGTCAGGTCAGCCTTTCAGTGGGCCCGATATTGGTGGCTTTTTGGGTAATACCAGTCCTGATCTGTGGGCCAAATGGCTCGGCTTCGGTGTGTTTTTGCCGTTTGCCCGCGGGCACGCCTGCGCGGGTACTAATAACAAAGAGCCATGGGCATTTGGCGATGCCGTTGAAACAACTTCGAAGATAGCCATTAGTCGTCGGTATCGCTTATTGCCATTGTTTTATACGCTGTTTTACAATGCCCACAAAACAGGCTTGCCGGTAATGCAACCATCTTTTTTTGCCGATCCGAAAGATTTAAGTTTAAGAAGTGAAGAGCAGTCATTTTTATTAGGCAACAACCTTCTGGTAGTTCCATCTTTTGCTAAAGATATCAAACTGCCTGCCGGAAAATGGGAGAAGGTAACGCTTGTTGATGGCGAAGAATCAGATCCTTATCAGGCTAAATTATTGCTGAAAAGCGGTGCTATTATTCCTGCCGGAAACGTTATCCAAAATACAGGCGAGAAATCGTTGAACACTTTAACGCTATATATTAATCCAGATGCAAAAGGCAACGCTACGGGCGAACTTTACTGGGATAGGGGCGAAGGTTGGGAATTTAAGAAAAAGCAGTACAGCAAAATCAAATTCAAGGCAACAAAAAGCGGCCACGAAATCATGTTGCGTGTGGTTGCCCGGGAGGGCAATTATCCCATTAATAAGGAGGTTGCCCATTTAAAAGTTGTCGTCCTTAAAGATGGCAAAGAATATTTTGGAGCAGGCAATTTGAAAAAGGGCGTTTCTGTGCAAATGTAAACGTTTCTGGCGACTGCAAACCCCGGTAGTTCAAGTTGCGGAACAACCGGCAATTCTGGCAGCTGCAAAAAAACGGGTCAACTATTATCTGCCAAACGTGTAATTATTAAAATGATAGCGGATAACAGTAAGTTGTCAATTAAAAGATTTCCTGAATTCCAGCGGCGAGAGATTCGTCCTGGTCTTAAATAGCTTACTGAACGACTGTGAATGCTCAAAACCTAAAGCATAGGCCACCTCGCTGACCGACAGGTTGGTGGTGGACAATTTTTCCTTCGCTTTTTCAATGAGATGGTCATGAATGTGCTGCTGGGCGCTTTGTCCGGTCAGTGATCGCAGCATGTCACTCAGGTAGTTAGGCGAAAGGTTCAGTTTTTCGGCCAGGTAAGCAACGGTAGGAATGCCGCGGCTCAACGTCAGTTCATTATTGAAATACGCGTCCAGTGTTTCCTCCAACCGTTGCAGGATATCGGTGCTGGCCGCTTTGCGCGTCAGGAACTGCCGCTTATAAAAACGGTTGGCATAACTGAGCAGCAGTTCAATCTGGGAGATCATCACCTCCTGGCTGAAGTCGTCGATCCGGCCGTCGAGTTCCTTTTCCATAAAGCTAAAGATAGCCAGGACCGTGTTTTTTTCTTCTTCCGAGAGATGCAGTGTTTCGTTGGTGCTGTAGGAAAAGAAGCCATATTGCTTGATCTTTTTGGCCAGTGGGTACCCCAAAAAGAAATCCGGGTGGATGATGAGGGTGTACTCTGAGCATACCGTCCCCTCCAGGTCGTTACCGCCGATGATCTGCCCCGGCGCGGCGAATAGCAAACCGCCGTTATCAAAATCATAATAACCCTGGCCATATTTCAACTTACCGCCCAGCCTGGGCTTGTAGGCGATCTTGTAATAGGCCAGCACATGCCGGGTGGGCAATTTGCCTTCCAACAAGGTGTGTGCGCCGTTAATCAGGCTGATCAGTGGGTGTTTAGGCTGCGGCAAGCCGAACATTCGGTGCGCCTCGGTCAGCGACTCCAGTTTCAAGGGCGGGTTCTCATCCTTTTTCATCATAGCTAAGTTAAGGACACCAGACCGTAATTTGCAGTGGCTGGTGTCCGTATTTTGTAATTTCATTGCGCCGAGCGCGAAACTTCATCCCATGCTTCCCAGGTGGCAATGCGCTCCGTATAAGCAGCTTTCAGGCCGGTGAGGTTGTGGCTACCAAGGTTAAAACGTAGCGGCGGGTTTTCAGAGTCCACCACTTTGAACAGCGCCTGCGGGGTAGCGGCCGGGTTGCCTCTCTCCATGCCTTTTAGTCCCTCCATGAATTTCGCTTTAAAATCGTGGTAGACCGGATTTCCTTCGAAAACCTTCGGGATCTGATCGCTACCAAATTCTGTTGCATATGCGCCCGGTTCAATGATGGTGACTTTGATACCGAACTGCGCCACTTCCAGGGCCAGGCTTTCATGGATCGCTTCAAACGCCCATTTGGACGAGCAGTAATAGCCCAGGATCGGCATGGCCAGATGCCCCAGGTTACTGGAAGTACCCAAAATATGTCCGTAACCTTGCCCACGCAGCAGCGGCAAAGCCGCCTGGATAACACTAACAGGGCCTATCACGTTGGTTTCGTACAGGGCGCGGATATCGCCGGCACTGCCGTCCTCGATCGTCCCGATCAGTGGGTACCCCGCGTTATTCAACACGATGTCCAACCGGCCAAAATGCTCATGCGCTTTATTTACGACTTCTTTAACCTGAGCAGGGTTAGTAACGTCGAGTTCCATTGTCAATACCCGATCGCCATATTGTTCTTTTAATGCAGCGATGCTGCTCAGTTCGCGGGCCGTCGCGGCCACCTGATCTCCGCGCTCCAATGCCGCTTCTGTCCATATACGTCCCAGGCCGCGCGAAGCGCCAGTGATGAACCATATTTTATTCGTTTGCTGTGTCATACTATATTTTATTTGATGAAAGCAAAGTTCGGGGAACAAGCCTTTCGCTTTGTAGCCTAATTACGGTTCTTTGTAGGCTGATCTCTGTATTTGTTGAGGTAATCCGGGACGTAGCCAGAGGTATCTCAAAAAAGCGCCGGGACATCTTTATTTTACCCATAAATTATTATTATATAATTTCTATAGAATTAGTAGTATTTATCAAATCTTTTTTTACATTTGCCTCAGAAAATTAATAACAACAAATTAAAATCTTTAAAAGCACCCACCATGCAACCCGAACTTTTACCTAAATACGGCCTTGCTAATTATCAGTTAACCGCTGTTGCTTTTACTTCCTGTTGTTATTCTTGTTGTTGCTGCTAATCAGTACAAGGGGTAATCCCTCCTCCATAATCGTGCGTTGATCGCACGGTACTCAATTTTTCAATTCATTACATTATTTACCAGGCATTGCTGCTTTATGCGGATTGCTATGCAACGCCTGCATTGTTAATCACTTAATATAAGTTCATTATGACCATTAACGACGTTTCCCTGATTGGGAAAAAGGTGTTGGTAGGCGTTATAGTAACCCTCATACCTTTTGTTATCATTTTCGGCGGGCTGTGGCTTGGCCGTAAGCTATTGGAAAAAGGCCCTGCAACTAAAACAGCGCAAATTGTTCAACCTCAAAACAGTACACCCTCATGAAACTGGATCAATCAACCAAAAAGCAGATTATCAAAAACGCTTCATTGAGCCTGCTGCTTTATATCCTGCCTATCGCGCTCATGTTTGGCACTTTCGCCATCACCGGTCAGCGCCCATGGGAAAAGAAGCAACATCAGCATAAACAGGAAAACACCATAAAAACTAAAACATCAAACTCGCCAGACAATGATTGATCAGATAAAGCAAATAATAGAAAACCTTAACGGCTATGGCTTTTCCGTTTTGGTATTGGTACTCGGTGTATTGGAATTTTCGTTCGGCCTTTATAAAAAGCGCTGGAACAAAAATGAAAAATGGGTTGATATTGCCTGCTTTACCATCCCTAAACTGGTGGTAAAACCATTGGTGGCCTATTACGGATTAAAAGTGCTGCCGGCTGTATTACCAGGATTAAAGAACACCTTTGATTGGGTTCCGTTTTTCTGGGGATTCATCATCATCGCGGTAGCCGATGATCTTACCCAATACTGGTATCATCGTTTACACCATCAGGTGCCCTGGCTATGGCGTTTTCACCGTACACACCACTCGGCATCGTACATGGGTATGGCAATGGCCAGCAGGCAAAATATCATTTATACCATCTTTTTTTCGCAGACCTATTTAACAACAGCTTTGGTTTATCTCGGCTTAGGCATCCCGGCTGTAGTGGTGAAAGGTATTAAAGGTACTATTACCACCCTGGCGCATTCAAGTATTCCCTGGGATAAACCATTTTATCAGTATAAAATATTACACCCCCTGGCCTGGATCCTTGAACGTACCATTTCAACGCCTGCAACGCATCATGCGCACCATGCAGCTACTACCGATGACGGGGTAGGCTATTATAAAGGTAATTTTGGTAATATGTTCTTTTGGTGGGACATTATTTTCGGTACGGCTCATATCTCGCGTCAGTATCCTAAAGCTTATGGTATTTCGCATTATGAAGGTGACCAATGGTATGCACAACTGGCCTGGCCTTTATTTAAATCAAAGATACCCGGAAGTGAACTTGCGGCCGATGGCCCGATGATTAGAGAAGATGTGCCTTTGCAACCTCATCACTTATACCGACCCGATGTTGCAGTGCAGCCCGAAGCTGAACAGGTTGACACAGCATTTCAATTGCAACCTGTAAAAGCATAATGAATAAGATTGTACTTATACTTTTTAGTACCGTATGGTTAGCATCATGTAAACAACCGGCGAAACCAGTGGCGGGTATTGCGGTTGCCACGGTTCCCGGTGCTAAAAAGAAACTTTGCTGCGAATCAAATATTCCCAACAGGTTTAAGGCAGCAGGACTAAACGGTGCGGCGCTTAGTTTGCCTGATACCGGTAATACTCATGCCAGCCATGCGGGGATGGCATGGGTACCAGCTGGAAGTTTCAGAATGGGGGCCGATAACCAGCAGGCTGAGCCTGATGAATACCCCAAACACGATGTAAGTGTCGATGGTTTTTGGATAGATAAAACCGAGGTTACCAATGCCCAGTTCGAAAAATTTGTGAAAGCCACAGGCTATATCACTACAGCCGAGCGTAAGCCCGACTGGAACGAGCTCAAAAAGCAAATGCCCCCGGGTACCGAAAAGCCTGCTGATAGTTTGCTGGTCGCGGCCTCGCTGATATTTGTGCCGGCAAATAAACCGGTTAACCTGAACGATTACAGCCAATGGTGGGCGTGGAAGACAGGTGCCAACTGGAAACATCCACACGGGCCGGGTAGCGATATTAAGGGTAAAGATAATTATCCGGTAGTACAGGTTTCATGGTACGATGCTGTGGCCTACAGCAAATGGGCAGGCAAACGTTTACCAACCGAAGCAGAATGGGAGCGGGCGGCGAGGGGCGGTCTTGAAGATAAGATCTATCCCTGGGGAAATGAAAAAGTGAACGAAGGGCAGCCCAAGGCAAATACCTGGGAGGGAAGTTTCCCCTATAAAAACACTCAGCGCGATCATTACTATTATTTGGCTCCGGTTAGTTCATTTGCGCCCAATGGTTACGGTTTGTATGATATGGCCGGTAATGTATGGGAGTGGTGTGCCGATTTGTACAATAACAACTACTACAAAATAGTAAGCAGTCCGGCGGGAGTTAAAAACCCTAAAGGCGCTTCAAAATCATATGACCCGGACGAGCCTTATGCCATTAAAAGGGTAGTGCGGGGCGGCTCATTTTTGTGTAACGATAGTTATTGCTCAGGTTACCGCGTATCGCGCCGGATGAAAACTACCGAAGACAGCGGTATGGAGCACCTTGGTTTCCGTTGTGTCAGCAATTAAAATAATACCCCTAAAATAAATGATCGATCGGCCTGCTTAACAGGCATAACCAGAAAGGAACATGAAAAAGTAAACAATTACATTCTTCAAATAAGGGAAAAGCAAAGCTTTTCCCCAGTCATTAAAACAACGAAACAGGGATCGATTGGCGTTGAGCCTGTTTCAATGGTGTCATTTTAATATTCAAATTTATGCAAAATATTGCAAATGCAGGGATTGGCTATGCGTTGCCTTTGCCGCTGCATGCAGCATCTTTTACGCTGCAAATTATTGAGGATGCCTTTCATCCACAGCAATTATTCAGGCCGTTTAATGCGGTTATTGGTCAGTTGTCCGGTTTTTCATCTTTTAAAAACCTGTCGACATGAAAAAATTGTTATTACTCCCATTGCTGTTGCTTATTGCTTTTCCGCTGTTAACCATCGCGCAGCAAACACAGCCAACCATCAATTCGCACCTGGTTGGCCGTGTAATTGACAGCACAACCCGCGAGCCACTACCCGGTGCCGTGGTCAAGATCCAGGGTACCACTCACGTAGTTTCAACCGATATTGAAGGCAAATTCAGCTTTATAACCGGCCAGAAATTTCCATACAAACTCATTATCACCTTCACCGGCTACGAAAAGAAAGAGTTTATTGCCGATGGCAGCCCTGTTGAAATTAAACTTAAAGACGCTCAAACTCAGCTAAACCAAGTGGTTGTGGTGGGTTACGGGTCGCAAAAACGTAAGGATATCACCGGTTCGGTAGCATCGGTGCCCGCGCTTGCTTTGAAGCAGCCGGTTCCCTCGCTCGACAGGGCTTTGCAGGGCTCTGTTTCGGGCATCCAGGTTACACAGGCCACCGGGCAGCCGGGAGCGGGCGTAACCGTACAGATCCGCGGTGTAAACTCCATTAATGCCGTTGCTGAACCGTTGTATATCATTGATGGTTTCCCTACGTCAAACAGCAACTCACTTACTGATGCCGGAGTAACCAATGGCCCAAAGATCAATCCGCTGGCATCTATCAATACTTCAGATATTGAAAGCATTGAGGTTTTAAAAGATGCTTCGGCCACGGCTATTTATGGTACACGCGGTGCAAACGGTGTTATTATCATCACCACTAAAAAAGGTAAAGCAGGCGTGTCATCTATCAATTACGATGGCAGTTATGGCAAGCAGGAGGTGATCAAAACCTTGTCGCTGCTTAATACACCTCAATGGGAAGCCTTGCGTAACGATGCTTTGGTAAACACAGGCAAAACCGCCCAAACAGAAGCGCAGCTAAACCCATATAATGCCAATACCGACTGGCAAGGTGCCGCTTTCCGTAAGGGGACTTCACAAAATCATAGCCTTTCGATATTTTCAGGTACCGAGCGTACAAGACTTGCCTTTTCAGGTAATTACTTTAAACAGGACGGTATCCTGCAAAACACCAACTTTGAGCGCTATGCGGGCAGGGTAAATGTGGAGCACGATTACAATGATAAATTCAAAATTTCATCATTCATTACCGGCAGCCGCACCACCGCGCAAATTGCGCCGCAGGGAGTAGTACCTGCCATTTTGCTGATGACACCAACTACGCCGGTTTACAATAACGACGGTTCATTCTTTATCAAAAACGTATTTGAAGGCACCTACGGAAACCCGATCAATACGCTTTACAACCAAACCAATACAACCACCACAAGCCGCATTTTAGGAAATATAGCAGGCGATTATAAGATCACCGAAAACCTTACCGCAAGGGTATTGGCCGGTGTGGATATCATCGACAATAAACAAAACCGCTACCTGCCGTCTACCGTTTATGAGGGATCAGGTTATTCGGGCCTTGGCGAGGTTGGTACGCTAAACTCATTTAACTGGCTTAATGAAAACACGCTTACCTATAACAAAAAGTTTGGTAAACATTCATTAAATGTGCTGGCAGGGTTTACCCAGCAGCAGTTTAAGGCCGAAGGCGCCATAACAGGTTCATCGGGCTTTGTTAGTGATTACGATACCTTTAACAACCTCGGTTCGGGCAGTGTTACTTCGGTATCGGGCAGTGGGTTTGCTATAGCGCCATCTTCATCGTCAAATACCTGGGCTTTAAAATCATACCTGGGTAGGATCAATTATGGTTTTAACAGCAAATACCTGTTAACGTTAACCTTGCGTGCTGATGGTTCATCGAAGTTTGCACCGGGGCATCAATGGGCATCATTCCCATCGGCTGCTATTGCCTGGAATGCATCGAGCGAAGATTTCCTGAAAAATGTAACGGCTATCAGCCAGTTGAAACTGAGGTTGAGTGCGGGACAAACAGGTAACAGCGATATCCCGGCTTACCAGTCGTACTCGCAGTTAGGTTATTATCGTTACAATTTTGGTAACTCAACAGTTGCTGGTTTCGCGCCAAATAGTTTATACAATCCCAACCTAACCTGGGAAAAAACAAGCCAGTATGATTTTGGTTTCGACCTGGGCTTGTTTAAAGATAGGGTTACTGTAACAGCCGATGTATACTACAAGAAAACAACCAACCTGTTGTTGTACCTGCCTTTACCGGCAACAAGCGGTTTAACCATCATTACCAACACTGCTATTACCAACCCGCAGCAGTATGAAAATGTAGGTTCGGTGCAAAACAAGGGTTTTGAATTGGGTATTAACTCGCGCAATATTGTTGGCAGTTTTGTATGGAACACCAACCTGGTATTTGCAGTTAACCGTAATAAAGTGCTGAGCCTTGGCGGTAACGGCGTTAACCAGTTCATCCCAGATTCGTCGCTGCCATCCATCATTAAAGTTGGCGAACCTATAGGTTCATTTATCGGTTACAAAACCAATGGCCTCATCCAGGCCGGCGGACCGGTACTTACCCCGGCTGCCAATACTTCGCCGGGAGGTCAAAACTATCAGGATATTAACGGCGATGGTAAAATAACACAAAGCGGCGACCGGGTAATTCTTGGTAACTCGCAGCCTAAATTTACCGGAGGTATCACTAACACTTTTGCCTATAAAGGCTTTGACTTGAGTGTGTTTTTGCAAGGATCATATGGCAACAAGATCTACAATCAGCAAAGAGGTGTTTTGGAATTAGGAACAGGCTATACCAATGCTACAACTACCTTGCTAAACCGCTGGACGCCGACCAACACTAACACCGATGTACATAGCGCATACCAGGACCCTGCACCAACTATATCGGATAGATTTGTGGAGAATGGCTCATACCTGCGCCTTAAAAGCCTTGGTTTTGGTTACACTTTTCCGCAGTCGGTACTTTCCAGGTCGCCTATCAAGAAAGTCAGGATATACCTGAGTGCCCAAAACCTGGCAACCTGGACCAAATATACCGGTTACGACCCTGAAGTAAGCAGCAACGAGCAATCGGCCATTACATCAGGAGTTGATAACGGTGCTTACCCGAACAATAAATCTGTAATAGTTGGCATAGGGCTTACCCTGTAACGGCTAAACCTTGATTTTTTAAGATATGAAGACGAAAAATATTAAATACCTTATTATACTGGTTGCTTTTGCCGCTGTTTCATGCGCCAAACTTAAGGAAGACCCTCGGTCGTTCATCCCGGCAAGCCAGTTTTATAAAACCCAGGCAGACGCCGTGGCAGCAGTCACAGCTGCTTATTCGTTATTGAACGCCGGGGCAAATAGTGTTCAAACACCGTACAACACCCTTTTTAACACGGGTATGAATTTTATGGGCGATGATGAAGGTCCCGGCCCCGGTGCTACCAATGCCGACGTACGCTCACAGTCTGTATTAGGCCATTCAGCTTCCGGCCTAAGGATCCTGCAGATCTGGCAACAGCATTATGCAGCTATTAAAAAGGCTAATATCGCCATTGATACCATTCCTGATATCAAATTTGATGCTACGCTAAATAAAAGGCTTGTTGCCGAGGCGAAGTTTTTGAGGGCATTGTATTATTTTAATTTAGTGCGTTTGTATGGCGATGTGCCTCTGGTATTGCACGATCAAACATCAATTAATCTATCTGATCTGCAAATTCAGAGAACAGCCGCGGCTACCGTTTATGCACAAATAGAAACCGATTTAACCAATGCTGCTGCCGATTTGCCAAATAACTATACCGGTCCGGATGTAGGCAGGGCTACAGCGGGTGCAGCCAACTCCTTACTGGCTAAGGTTTATCTTACCGAACGTAAATGGGATAAGGCCGTAGCGCAGGCAGAAGCTGTAATTAATGGCCCATACGGCTATGACCTGTTTGCCAACTATGCCGATGTGTTTTTGCCTGCGACCAAAAATGGAAAGGAGCATATTTTTTCGGCGCAGTTTAAATCAAACTCACAGGGACAGGGCAACAACCAGGCTCCGCGATCAATATTGAACGGTATCCCGGGTATAGTGGGCAGCTATGCCGATCAGGTGGTGTTTTACCCGGTGCCCGATGCTACCAAACCCGGCGGCGTAGATAAGTTTTTCAGCATTTATAAGTTGTATCCGGCCAATGATAAGCGTAAGCGGGTGAGTTTTGTAACGCGCTTTCAAAGTCCTGCAACTAATCTGTGGTATGGTAAGCTGAATGACGCTACTATTCCCAACGACTCTATCCCTTTCTTTAATAAATATTATGATCCGGGCGTGGCATCTAACGAAGCCGAGTCGGGCGCCAATGTGCCTATCATCCGCTTTTCGGATGTATTGCTGATCCATGCTGAAGCAGAAAATGAATTAAACGGGCCAACTGCCAAAGCATATGCTTCTATCAACAGGGTGAGAAAACGTGCCGGGCTGGACGATCTTGCCGGGCTTGACCAGGCTTCATTTCGTAACGCGGTTTATTTAGAGCGTAGGCTGGAGTTTGTATTTGAATACCAGCGTTGGTTTGACTTGATCCGCGAGCGGGATGCTTCGGGCAATGGAATATTGGAGGCAAGCCTGCTTAAAGTTGGTAAAACCAATGTAAGCAAAGGCGCGGCAGGCAAATTTTACCTGTTCCCGATACCTCAGCAGGAAATTGATAACAGCAATGGTAAGCTTACGCAAAACCCCGGCTGGCAGTAATCTCAATTATCGTTATACATACTAACCAAAGAAAACGGCCGCTGGGGTGTGAAATTCCGCTCCAGCTATGCCGAATAAACCAACATACAAATGAAAACAAAGAAAATAACATTGTTCCTGTCGCTTGGCTTGCTTGCAGCATTTACAGCCAAAGCACAAAACGGACAAACGCCGGTATTTGGCGGCACGGTGGGCAAAACGCTTGATGATTCGAAGGAGTGGTGGCCTGAGCCTCATAAAGCGCCCACCGGTGCGCCAAACGTATTATGGATCATTTTAGATGATGTTGGCTTCGGCGCTACAAGCACTTTTGGCGGCGTCATCAAGACCCCCAATTTTGATACGCTGGCTAATAATGGCCTGCGTTATACTAATTTTCATACAGCAGGGATCTGCGCGCCGACGCGATCAGCTTTATTAACCGGACGTAACCATCATTATGTTCATGAAGGTGGTTTTTCGCATGTTACCTTATCGGCAGGTTTTCCTGGTTATGATGGGCGCATTCCATCTGATAAGGGGACTATAGCGGAGATCTTGCGCGAAAATGGCTACAACACCTTCGCGGTTGGTAAATATGGTTTGACACCTGATGAAGATGCTACCGATGCAGGGCCGTTTGACCGCTGGCCTACGGGCAAAGGCTTTGACCATTTCTTCGGATTTTTAGGATCGGCAACAGATCAATACAAGCCTGATTTGGTTGAGGACAATGCCCACGTAACCCCGGATGGTCGCCACCTTACTGATCAGATCACCGATAAGGCCATTTTCTACCTTACACGCCAGCATAAAGTAGCTCCTGATAAACCATTCTTTTTATACTATGCGCCGGGTGCAACGCATTCGCCTCACCAGGTTGCGAAGGAGTGGAGCGACCTGTACAAAGGCCAGTTTGACAGCGGCTGGGACGATTTCAGGGAAAAGGTCATCGCAAGGCAAAAGCAATTGGGTATTATCCCGGCCTACGCCAAACTACCCGAGCGTAACTCACGCATCCCGGCCTGGAAATCACTACCAGATGCTGAGAAAAAACTGTATGCCCGCTTTATGGAAGTATATGCCGGCTATCTTACCTACACCGATCATGAGGTTGGCAGGCTCATCAATCACCTGAAACAAAGCGGTCAGCTGGATAATACGCTGGTGTTCGTGATCATTGGTGATAACGGGGCCAGTAAAGAAGGGACGGTTCACGGTGTTATCAACCCTAAAAAGAACTCGGCTAAACTTGTTGCAGAAGACGCTTACCTAAAAACCAATATTGAAGACATTGACGATATCGGTACACCACAGGCCAGCACTAACTACCCGTTAGGCTGGGCACAGGCGGCCAATACACCATTTAAATATTGGAAACAGGATGCCAACTCCGAAGGAGGTACCCGTAACCCACTGATAGTTTACTATCCAAAAGGCATTAAAGACAAAGGCACTATCCGCACCCAATACGGGCATGTGATTGACGTATTGCCTACTACATTGGAGTATACCGGTATTAAACTGCCCGAGTATATCCGCGGCATTAAGCAGGATACTTTGCAGGGCACTTCTTTGGTGTATTCATTTGATCATCCCGAAGCAAAATCAAAACATGTTTTGCAGCACTACTACATTTTTGGGTCGAGATCGATTTATAGCGATGGCTGGAAAGCTGAAGCTGCACACCACCCCGATAACGTAGAATTGGGCGATTTTAAAGTTGGCCAAAACGTGCCCGATAAAAGCTTTGATGAGGATACCTGGGAGTTATACAACCTGAATGAGGATTTCAACGAACGGGTTGACCTCGCCAAAAAATATCCTGAAAAGTTAAAGGAGCTGAAAGCAGTTTTTGAGGCACAAGCTCAAAAAAATAATCTGTATCCATTTATCGACTGGTATGATGTTTATCACCAGCGCATCCACAAAAACTATAAAAAGTAACCAATGATATAAAAGCTAAAAGCGGAAGGCACAAAGCCCAAAGCTATAGCTTTGATTGGATTAATTAAAAAACTTATATAACCATTACAATTATGAAATCCGTTTATCAACGAATTGTCGCCATGTCGGCAATGGCCGTTGCGTTCAGCGCGCCTGTGGTTGCGCAATTGCCGCAGGTAAAGGTGACGCCGGCAAACATAGCGCCAATTGATCCCGCCAATTATAAAGGCGTAGAAGGCAAAACACTTGCCGAATCAAAAGAGTGGTGGAATAAACCACTCAAAGCGCCAAAAGGCGCTCCAAACATTGTTTGGATTTTGCTGGATGACGTAGGCTTCGGCGCCTCAGGAACCTTTGGTGGTTTGATCAGTACTCCAAATTTTGATACGCTGGCCAACAACGGCTTGCGTTATACCAATTTTCACACGGCTGGTATTTGCGCGCCAACACGTTCATCCCTGCTTACCGGGCGTAATCATCACTATGTACACATGGGTAACTTTGCCCACGCTTCAACCGCTGCCGGTTTCCCGGGATATGATGGTCGCATTCCGCCTGATAAAGGCACCATTGCCGAGGCGCTTCGTGCTAACGGCTACAGCACCTTTGCTGTAGGTAAATGGGGAGTAACGCCTGATGAGGACACCACAGCCGTCGGTCCGTTTGACCGCTGGCCTACCGGTAAGGGTTTTGACCATCATTTCGGCTTCCTGGAATCGGCTACCGATCAGTATAACCCGCCGCATTTGGTAGAGGATAACTTCCATATCAAACCCGACGGCCGCAACCTGAACGAGCAGATCACTGATAAAGCCATTGCTTATATTGATGCTGCGCACAAGGCAGCACCTGATCAACCTTTCTTTTTATACTATGCGCCGGGAGCAACCCATGCCCCGCACCAGGTGAGCCATGAATGGAGCGACCTGTATAAAGGCAAGTTTGATGAAGGCTGGGATGCTTACCGCCAAAAGGTATTTGAAAATCAAAAAAAAGCCGGTTACATTCCTGCTTATGCCAAACTGCCTGAGCGTAACGAGCGGATCCAGGCCTGGAACAGCCTGCCTGCCGATCAGAAAAAATTGTATGCCCGGTTTATGGAGGTTTATGCAGGATATCTGACTTACATCGATCACCAGGTTGGCCGCGTGATCAGCTATCTGAAAGCTTCGGGCCAGTTTGATAATACTTTGGTTTTTGTGATGATAGGGGATAACGGAGCGAGTAAGGAAGGAACTGTACATGGCGTTATCAATCCTAAAAACTCGGCAGCAACCACACCCGAGGCTGATTATATTAAAAAGAACGAAAGCGATTACGAAACCATTGGTACGCCAGAGGCTTCAACCAACTATCCTTTAGGCTGGGCACAGGCAGCTAATACACCGTTCAAATATTGGAAATCGGATGCTGACGCTGAGGGAGGCACCCATAACCCGCTGATAGTTTATTATCCAAAACTGATCACAGAAAAAGGCGGCATCCGTACGCAGTACAGCCATGTATCAGACGTATTTCCGACCACTATTGAGGCGGCCGGTTTAAAACTACCGGAGTACGTTAAGGGCATTAAGCAGGATACGTTGCAAGGTAAGTCATTCTTTAGCTCGTTCAACAATGCGCAGGCGAAAACATTGCATACGCAGCAGTACTATTACATTTTCACTTCCCGCTCCATCTACAAAGATGGCTGGAAGGCCGAAGCCGCACACCGACCGGATAATGTGGACTTGCTGAACTTTCCGAAAGAGAAAACCATCCCTGAGCGTAATTACGATAAGGATGTTTGGAAGCTTTACAACCTGAACGAGGATTTTAATGAGCGTGTTGATCTCGCCAAAAAATATCCTGAAAAATTAAAAGAGCTGAAAGATCTGTTTGACGCGGAAGCCAAAAAGAATCACATCTATCCATTTATTGATCGCGATGACATCAACAACAAACGGATCCATAAACTCGAAAACAATAATTAATCATGAAAAACCTGAAAATCGCTTTATTGGCCCTGCTGGTAATTTTTACCGGCGAAATAAAAGCCCAATCACCTGCTTTATTATCGCTTGAAGCATTTACGGCCAAACTAAAACAGGCAAAAGAACCGCAGATCTTAGATGCCCGTTCGGCAGAAGAGTTTGCGCAAAATCATATCAAAGGTGCAGTAAATGTTGACGCAAAAGGGGCAGACTATCAGCAAAAACTGGATGGTTTGGATAAAGGAAAACCAACGTTTGTATACTCGATAGCTAATGGTCGCAGTACAGTACTTTCGCGCGAGCTGAGGGCTAAAGGATTTAAGGATGTAGAGGAATTGCCCGGTGGTTTAGCCAATTGGATAGGTTCGGGTTATCCTATCATTTCTACAACCCAAAAAGGCGTTTCATTATCAAAGGCCCAATTTGATGAGCTGGCGGCTTCATCACAATTAGTGTTGGTTGATTTTGGGTCGAAGTATTGCGGGGCCTGCAAAAAGCTGGTACCTGTATTGGATTCACTCAAAGCAAATTCGGCTTTTACGCCTAAAGTTATCAGTATCGAAGTTTACGACAACACTAATCTGGCCAAAGAGCTAAAGGTAAATGTATTGCCAACGCTGGTACTGTATAAAAGTGGCAAGGAAGTTTGGAAAAAACAGGGCTTTTCATCAACTGCCCAGGTTATCGCAACAACCGAACTGGCCAAAAACGGATTGGCCGCCAATAATAAATAAGCTGTAACATGATCAAATACATTGGCTACCTACTGGTAGTTATATTTTGCACGGGGCCTGTATTTGGGCAGGCCCCTAAGCAAAAGCCCAATATCGTCATTATTTTGGCCGACGATATGGGCTTTTCTGATATAGGCTGCTTTGGTTCGGAGATCAGCACGCCTAATATTGACAGGCTTGCCCGGGAAGGGCTGAAAATGACACAGTTTTATAACGCTGGCAGATGTTGCCCTTCACGTGCGGCTTTGCTTACGGGGCTATATCCGCATCAGGCAGGCGTTGGTGACATGGTGAAATACAAAGGTTCGCCGGCATACCAGGGTTATCTGAATGAGCATAGCGCTACCATTGCCGAGTTGTTGAAAGATGAGGCTGGTTATAACACCATCGTATCGGGCAAATGGCATGTTGGCTTGCAGCAATCTGCACTGGCTTATAACCGTGGGTTTGACCAGTCATTTACCATGCTGAACAACGGGAGTAGTTATTTCAATTCTGCGCCATTGTATAATGATGGCAGCAAGATCACCTTTATGCTAAATGATAAAGAGATTACCCGCAGCGATACTTCAAAATATTTGACACAGGCTATTACCGATTTCGCTGTAAAATCATTGGAGGAGATCAAAGATCAGCAGAAGCCATTTTTTATGTACGTAGCTTACAATGCTCCGCACTGGCCTATCCAGGCACTGCCGCAGGATATTGCAAAGTTTAAAGGTCAATATCTTAAAGGATGGGATGTATTACGGAAACAGCGGTATGAAAAACAGCTGGCAACAGGTATCATCAAAAAACAATGGCAGCTATCGGCAAGGGATAAACGTGCCCCTGCATGGGATTCATTATCTCCCGATGAAAAAGATAAATGGGATACCCGGATGGCTATTTATGCCGCCATGGTTTACCGCATGGATGCCTGCATAGGTGAGATCATGACCAAATTGAAGCAACTGGGAAAAGACAAAAATACCATTGTCCTTTTTGCATCAGACAATGGAGGCAGCGCCGATGAGGTTAAAAGCCTGGCAACAGTAATACAAAAGAACGGCCCCCCCGGCTCCGTAAATTCGATCGACAGTTATGAGATACCCTGGGCAAATCTGAGCAATACACCATTTAAGTTGTTTAAACGCAACACACATGAAGGTGGTATAGCCACTCCGTTGATTGCCTGGTATCCGGGACATATCAAAGCCGGGACTACCAATAGCAGTACTGGCCACTTGATCGATCTGATGCCTACCTGTTTGGAACTGGCCGGGGTAACTTATCCGGCTCTGTTTAAAAACAGGCGTCTTACAACATTGGCCGGTACCAGTTTGCTTAATGTTTTTAAAGGCAAAGCTGCGTCAGGTAATGAAACTTTATTTTGGGAGCATGAAGGTAGCAGGGCCATAAGAAAAGGCCAATGGAAGCTCGTAGCCGAACCGAAGCAACCCTGGGAGTTATATGATCTGGAAGCAGACCGATCTGAAACGAAGGATCTGGCTACGAAATATCGCGCAAAGGTTATTAAACTGGAAAAGGAATATCTGGCCTGGGCAAATAAAGTTGGCGTGGTTGACTGGGAAACAATAAAGAATTTGTAACTCAACTGTCAGATTAAACAGTGCCTATCTCACGTTAATTGATATAAGTTTTTTGTTTTACATAATTTTCAAATAATATCGCATGTTTTCTTTATAATGTCTTTAATAAAGGCTACAAAATGCAAAAAAAGCCCTTAGCGATACGCTAAGGGCCTCCAAAACAAGTTTTCCTACAAGGGCTCGAACCTCAATCTTCAGAGCCAGAATCTGACGTGCTACCATTACACCATAGGAAAATAAACAGAACATCTGCCACTTAAAGTGATGGCATTTTGTTTCGTGCAAATATACGAAATATGCAAACCGGTGTAAACCCCGTTTTAAAAAAAGCCACATCCGGTTTGTCCCCGATGTGGCTTTTTTACAGTAGGATTATGTGCGGGTTAGTCCTCGTTCACGAATGAACGCAGCATCCAGGTGTTTTTTTCGTTGAATTGCATGAAGCGGTTGATCATGTCGTTAGTGCCATCGTCTCCGGCATCGGCGGTGATGGTCAATATCTCGCGTTCCATTTTTATCAGCGCAGCCAGGTCCTCAATAATAGCTTTCACCATCAGGGTATCCTTTAGGCCGATGGTCTGGATCTCTTTGATGCTTGATGTTTCAATATAATCTTTAAAAGTACTGATAGGAGGTTTGCCAAGGCTCAGGATCCTTTCGGCAAGCTCATCAATAGTAACCAGCGCGGCAGTGTACAGCTCTTCAAATTTCAGGTGCAGGGTAAAAAAACTTGTGCCTTTAACGTTCCAGTGGCAGCCGCGCAGTTTTTGGTAATGGATATGGTAATTAGCCAGCAGGTCGTTCAGGTGGTCAACTACGGGTTTTACTTTAACTTCTTCGAGGCTTATTTCTTTAGCATTCATAAATAAATTTGATGTTTTTAAGTGTAACATGCCTTTGCGGGCAATGTTTGGTAAAGGTAAACAGTTTTAATTTTAATGAGCATATTTGCATTCTCTATGACTTCGCTTTTACCCTTCATCATCAAAAATTACCAAGCCCCGGTTTGGCGTATGGAAATTGACGAAAGCAGCCAAACGCTGTTTCTGGAGATCAGGGACCATGCCGATAAGCAGGTTAGTTTTTCGGCCCTGAACCTGCAAACCGGTGAGGTTTATTTTGAAGGTTTAACTACCCCCGAGCGCTGGCTTACTGGTATTGAAGCTGCTTATGGTGGCGTATTACTACTCCATAATTACCAATCGGCCACAGGACCGGTACATAAGGGCTTGACAGCTATTGAAGCTACAACGGGCAAGGCATTATGGAGCAATTTTACTTTGGCTTTTGATCATCTGTCGGTTAATGGCCCTGTAGTGTATAATGCCCAATTACAACCGAAGAAATTATTTTTACTTGATGTTAAAACCGGCAATACACTAAGAGGATACGAGCCGGTTCCTGATCAACCGCTGAATAATCAGATCATTAGCCCTGAACTGTTGCCCTCAGCGGAAGTAAATAGTTTATATTTACCGCTCAGCGTATATGCAAATGCGGTTCATTATATCAGCTACAATAGATTCAGAATTGTATCTTTGCACACGCTTTTGCAGGAGCATCTTGAACAGCACTTGTTTGTATTTAACGAGGAGGGTACCCTTTTGTATCACGATTTGTTACATAACGCTATACAAAAAATGCAGCCCGAGGCGTTTGTACTACATAATAATCAGCTCATCTATTTAAAAAACAGATCGGGCTTAATAGTGTTGAACTTGTAAATTACTGTATTATAATTTATTATGAAATTTAAGATTTTATTATTGGTCGCTCCCTTACTCACACTCTCCATATCGCTTTTTGCAAACCCTGTTGTTGATTCAATTGGTGTTGAAAACCTGAACGGCAAAAAAGTGATCGTTCACAAGCTTGATCCCAAAGACAATTACTACTCTATAGGCCGTCGCTACAACGTCAGCCCTAAAGCTATTATACAGTTTAATAATAACGCCCCGCTTAAAATTGGCGGCATTGTTAAAGTACCTACCGAATTACCTTTTTCAGGTGAAGCTGCTGCACAGCCTGCCGTAACTGCGCCTGCAAAACAGGTAGCAACTACTTCTGCGCCTGTACAACAAAAGCCGGTTACCCAGGCCCCTGTTCAGCAAAACAAACCACAGGTACAAGCTCCGGTTAGCTCACCTGCGCCTGTAGCCCAAGCTACAGTAAATAAAACACAGCAAGCAGCTGCCGATACCGTTAAAAAAGTAAGCATGCTTAATGTGCAGCAATACAAAGTATCGGCGGGCGAAACCTTGTTTTCTATCGCCAAGCGTTTTAATACATCTGTTGAGGATATCAAAGCACTTAATAAACTAAGCTCTGATTCATTAGCACCTAACCAGGTGATTAATGTGCGCAGCGGTTTACCTCCCGAAGAGGTTAAACAGCCAGTAATGCAGCGCGATTCAACTTCTGTTGCTGCGCAGCAGGACACCACCGGCGACCATGGCAAAGCTAACCGTTTTGGTTTATACGAGAAAGTTGAAAAAGGCGTGGCTACCTGGATGGATGACGCCGGTTTAGATCCTAAAAAGGAGTTGGTGCTGCACCGTACAGCACCAATAGGCACCATCATTAAAATTACCAACCCTATGAACAATCATACCACCTTTGCAAAGGTTGTTGGCCGTTTTACCGATAACGAAACAAACAAAAATGTTTTGATCATCATGACCAAGAACACTGCCGATGCTTTAGGTGCTTTAGATAAACGTTTCCAGGTAAATATCAGCTACGGCAGCCCGAATGAATAAACCTTATATTATTGGAATTGCCGGCGGAAGCGGCTCAGGCAAAACCTTTTTTTTAAAGTGCTTTTTAGAACATTTTACTGCCGACGAGGTGAGCCTCGTATCGCAGGATGATTATTACATCCCGGTAGCACATAACATGACCAAGGAGGAGAACAAAGAATATAATTTTGATCTTCCTGCAACTATTGATCATGAACATTTTCAGCAGGACATCAGCAAGCTTTTAAATAAGGAAGCTATCCTGAAACAAGAATACACTTTCAATAACCCCGATGCTATCCCCAAAATGATAGAGATCAAGCCTGCACCTATTTTGATAGTGGAGGGCTTATTCATTTTGCATTTTAAAGATATTGCTGAGCTGCTTGATTTGAAAGTGTTTATTGATGCTGATGAAGACATCGCCCTGCAGCGCCGCCTTAAACGCGACCTGATAGAACGCGGCTATTCGCATGATGATGTGATGTACAAATGGATCAACCACGTGGTGCCGGCCTACAAAGAATACCTGCTGCCCTACAAAGATGAATGCGATCGCGTGATCACCAATAACACCCACGTTGCCGAGGATATTATGGTGATAACAGAAGAAATTTCGGCTGATTTGAGGGGACGTTTATTTTAAGACAGATCGCCTAAAATCTCTTTCAGTGCTTTGTCGTAATCGGCTTTGGTAATAACGCCGGCATCAAATTGTTTGTATAGTTCATGCAGCTTCAGCGCTTTTTCGGTTGTATAACCAGGATAGCCGGCTTTATAATAATCTAAAGGCGCTTTTTCCTTTTCAAACGACCAGATGAGTGCCCAAATCCAGCCGATAATAGTCCAGCCCAGAAACAGGTTTAACAGGAAGATTAATTTAAAGTCGGCTTTTTCGCGGGCAATTATAGCGGGTATAAAATACAGCAGTGCGCCAATTGCCATGCCCATCATTCCAGCAATGCCAAAGATGAAATTCATGTTTTAAAGATAGGAGTTTCTTTGAGGGATGCTATAGCGTTTTACTAAATCGTCATTGCGAGGAACGAAGCAATCGCGAGCTATACAGAGCGGACTTGCTTATTGGGGATTATTAATAATTGTAATTTGATTTTTATAGGTATTAATGAGCTCCCTACGGTCGGTTGTCTTCGTGCCTTATGATGACGTCATCGTAAATAATTGATTATCAAGTTGGTTTTTTGGGGCCTGTTTTGTGATATGGGCGTTGCCTGTGGCCCGCGCTATACGCTCATACTGCACGGGCATTAGCCACAAGGCCGGTATCCGCTACTATCGCTAACGCGCCCGGCGCACCATCGCTAAGATATATTTTATACGTCATCGCGGTGTTTTTCAGGGTTCCCTTGATGGTTACTCAATGACGTGACTACAGAATTATTTCCGGCACGTCGCCTTCAATAATAAGCTTCCCTGCCGTAGCCTGTTTTATTTCTTCAACACTTACTCCCGGAGCCCTTTCAATAAGCCTGAAACCACCTTCGGGCAAAACGTCAAATACACCCAGCTCCGTCACAATTTTTTTAACGCAGTGGACACCGGTGAGGGGAAGGGTACATTGGGGCAGCAACTTTGATTCGCCCGCTTTGTTTACGTGCTGCATGGCTACAATGATATTTTCGGCCGACGCTACAAGATCCATAGCGCCACCCATACCTTTAACCATTTTACCGGGGATTTTCCAGTTGGCTATATCTCCATTTTCGGATACTTCCATAGCGCCAAGGATGGTAAGGTTTACCTTTTTAGCCCTGATCATCCCGAAACTCATAGCCGAATCAAATATGGCCGACCCTGGCAGCATGGTGATGGTTTGTTTGCCTGCATTAATGGTATCCGGATCTTCCTCCCCTTCAAAAGGGAAAGGCCCCATCCCCAATAAACCATTTTCGGACTGTAATACTACGTCCATGGTATCCGGTATGTAATTGGCTACCAGCGTAGGGATGCCAATGCCGAGGTTAACATAATAACCGTCTTTTATTTCTTTTGCAATTCGCTTTGCGATGCCTTGTTTATCTAACATAGATTCAATTTGAAAATGTGTTTATTTGAAAATTTGAAAATGATTATGCTTTTGATGAAGCAATTATCTTTGACAAGATTTTAATTATTACTTTCAGTTTTTCAAGTAGTTCATCGTTAAAAGGATAGGTTTTTGAAAACTTACAGAGCAACAGGAAATACTCCGTTTCGTCCGCTTCTTTTGCTGCTATTTTCAATTTGTGAATAAAATCATTTTTACTTTCTGCGTTTTGAGCCTCCCGGACATTTGCGCCTATTGAGGTTCCCGATTTAAGGATTTGCCGTGCAATCACGAATTTTCTTTTCTCTTCCAGTTCTTCTGAAAACTCAATTATGTTGAGAGCAAATTCAAATGTTAGTTTTACTATTAGATTTTCTTTATCGTTTCTCATTATTTTAATTCATTTTCAAATTTTCAAATCAACACATTTTCAAATTATCTTACCGTTTTGTGTTCAATCCGTTTCTCGTAATGATCCCCCTTAAAAACCCTGTGTACATAAATACCCGGTGTATGGATATGGTCCGGATCAAGTTCGCCGGGTTGTACCAGTTCTTCCACTTCGGCAATGGTTACCTTACCGGCCATAGCCATTACCGGGTTAAAATTGCGGGCGGTTGAGCGGTATACAAGATTACCCATAGTATCACCTTTCCAGGCCTTTACAATGGCGAAGTCGGCATTAAAGGCCATTTCCATTAAATAATCCTTACCATTAAAGTTGCGCACTTCCTTGCCTTCGGCCACTTCGGTGCCAATACCTGCGGGGGTGAATATGGCGGGCATGCCGTAACCGGCGGCCATACAGCGGGTGGCCAGCGTACCTTGTGGTATCAGTTCTACTTCAAGCTCGCCGCTTAGTAACTGGCGTTCAAATTCGGCGTTTTCGCCCACGTACGATGAGATCATTTTTTTTACCTGGCGCTGCTTCAGCATTAAGCCGATACCAAAGTCATCAACCCCGGCATTATTGGAGATACAGGTGAGTTGCTTAACCCCCTTTTTTACCAGGGCGGCAATGCAATTTTCGGGCAATCCGCATAAGCCGAAGCCGCCCAGCATAAGGGTCATACCGTCGGTAATATCGCGGATGGCCTCGTCGGCACCACTAACTACTTTATTCATATATTATAATTGGTTGCTATAAATTTAAGTAAAATAAGCTTAATGCTTATTGTTATATAGATAACTTCCTACCGCACGACTGTGTTTTTATAAATGATGTTTTATAGGTTTTATAAAACAATTGGAAATTAATTGTATTAATAATTAATACATCAAATATCAAAACCTATGGAATTACGAGATGACGAGTTCAGGAGCGACGAGCTTAAACGCCCCGAACATGAAGGAAATAAAACCAATGCTTACCGGGTAGATGACGACAATAATGAGGATGAAAAAGACCTGAAACGAAGTTATTTGTTTGGCAGCTCAGAAATGAAAAGCCCAAATGACCCGGGTATGGAAGGAAACGGTATGGGAGGCCAAAACTTTGGCCAAAACAATATCACCCCGGCGGGTAATGATAAAGACAACCCCTCGCAAATGGCGGGCAATAATAACGAATACTTTAACCGCACCCAGCCTGCCGAGGAACATCCCGAAAACAGCAATTTTAAAGATCCTAACCAGGCCGGTAACGCCAACTACAGCAATGTGATCAACGTGTCACAAAACGGCCGTTCGGATGAAGACAACGGACAAACGGAAACCAGTAATAGCAAGCCCAATCCGCAGCTGCAATACCAGGAAGGAACTGCCGACGATGACGGAGATAGTGATAAAAAACAGCAAACTAATGTCCCGGGACCTAATGAGCTGCCTGATCAACAAAAGGTAGGAGAGTAGGATAGAGTCTTGCGCTCGTTTGTAACGAGCGCTTAACCTGGGTTAGCGTTTATAACGCGACTGGCGACGCAATCGCCAAACCATAGTAAGCGCCCGTTGCAAACGAGCGCAAGAAGTGATGACAATTTAAAATTTACCACTTAACCGTCTTCTCCATAAAAGCGATCAAATCATCGGCCATAGCTTGTTGCTCTTTCAGGCTCGGATGCCCCGGCGTATTTTTATAAGGAATAAAGTGAGTGTAAATGCCTTTATCATTTAAAGCAGCAACGGCCTTTTCGATATAACCAGGCCATGGCGAACCTACTTTGGTTGCGTCCATGCTGCCCAGCGCGCAAATGATCTGTGCTTTTGGATAAACCTTGCGGATGTTTTTTACAAACTCTTTATAAGCTTTAATGATCTGCTCCGGCTCCGGGGCCTTACTGCCAAAGCGCTCTTTAAACTGTGGATTGTTGGGTTGGTTTACAATCCACGAATCATTTTGAAACAGGTTGATCACTACTACATCGGGCGTATACTTTTTGAAATTCCAGGTGCTTGTTGGGTCTGTTGGGTCAAGACGGTTATACATTTCGGGCATAATGAGCGGGAACCAGCTCACGGTAATACCGATACCGCTTTTTGATGTGCAAACGTACTGCGCGTCAAAGTGACGGGCAGTAAGGGCTGCATAGCTCAGATAGCCGTTTTCATAAGGAGCGCTGCCGCGGTCTTGTCCGGTGGTATCCTCATCGGCATAACCGCAGGTAATGGAGTTGCCGAAAAACTCGATCTTACGTTTTTGGGCGTTGGGAGGGGGAAGGGCAGTGGCGTCTTTAGCTAAGGTAAACTGATAAAAAAAGGTTTTGCCTTTGTCCCATTCGGTTCGTTTAAATAGCTCAAGGGTGTGCTTGCCCGCAGGCAGATTTTCGGCAAGGGTATAAGCCTGTTTGGTATTATCGAGGTGAATGGTATTGATCACTTTATCATCTACAATGATGGTATAATAGTTTTCGCCCCGTTCATCCTGCATCACAGCCGATGCGCCTGTTCCGTCAAAACTAATTTTTAATGATGAGCCCGTCCAGTACAGTTCGGCAGCTTCATCAGTTTGATTGATCCGCCCGGTGTAGCGGATGCGCTGATCTTTGCTCTTTAAAATAATATTTTGAGCAAGACAGCTTGTTATTGAACCGGTAAATGCAATGAAAAGTACAAGAAAATATAATCTGCGCATCTTTATTAGGGTTTGGCCGCCCTAAAAATAGGAAACTTATGCAAAATCAATGCAGCAAAAAAAATCTCCTCTATGCCTGCCGTTGTTGGTGTTGTCACCAACAACTTCTAAATTATGTTTTTTAATTACGTTACCGTTAATAAAACTGGTAAGCAAATGTTGTTGGTGACAACACCAACAACGGCGGGGGGAAACTTATACAAAATTAATGCAGCAAAAAAATCTCCTCTTGAGAGGGGGCGCGTAAGGAAGGTGTGTTGGCAGGGGTGTGCTTATGCGATTGACTTGCCAAAGCAAAACATACCCCTTTATGTCGTTGTTTGGTGTTGTTAGGAAACTATATACCTGTTAGATCATGGTTATCCAACTGAATGATATTTTATAATGTGGAGTATTTCAAAAAATAACAACAATCCCACTAAAGTAATGCCCGCATAAATAATGAACCACCATATTTTTAGAGAGGTTGTCTTATTCGAAATTTTTTTTCCATTTATTAAATACAAGATTGTTGCACCGATCAGTACGAGTATTAAGGCCATAAGCTATTGCTTCTTAGGTTTGTCTGTGCCGTTGTTGGTGTTGTCACCAACAACGGCGGGGAAGCGGATAAGTCATTGGCTTATCCACTAAATATTTTTTAAGAAACTATCATTCAATCGGCATCCCAAACTGCAGCAGGTAACCATTATAGTCAAAAACGCCGAACTCGCGCATGCCGTAATTAAAATCTTCAATGGGGTAGCAAATCACCGCCCTGTCTTTCAGTTCGCTCCACAATAGATCAACCTTATCCGTGCGGATATAAAATGAGCCGGTAAATTTAGGTACAGTGAACGATGCATTATCAACAGGCAAAGCTAACATGATCTCGATATCGTCACGGCTTACCGTGGCCCAGCCCCAGTCCTCATCATAGCCAATACAGGTAAAACCAAGGTTATTAATGTAAAAATCAACACTTTCCCGTACCTGCCGGGTGTATAACATAGGAGCAATAGATTTTAAAGACATAGTTGAAATAAGTTATCAGCCCCCTCTAAATCTCCGCCCGAAGGGGAGACTTTAAATTTTAGGTTTTAAAAGCCCTCTCCTCCGGAGAGGGTTGGGTGAGGCTCGTTTACTTCAAATATACATAAGTTATTCCATCTCCGCCACGATCAGCATGTTCATCTTCCATCCGGTCAACCTGTTCATATTTTTTGAGGTATTGCCTGATCATTTTGCGTAAAATTCCATCGCCTTTACCGTGAATGATCTTGAGGTTGTTAAAGCCCATCATCAGTGCACGGTCAAACAGTTTTTCAATGGCGTGAAGCGCATCTTCGGTACGCTGGCCACGTACGTCAATCTCCGGACTAAAACTGGCCATGTCATTGGTGTGCGAACTGAAATTTCGCCTGATCTCTTTGGGAACAGACGATTTAGATACTTTAATCACGCGTTTCTTTTTAGCAACGGTGCGTAAATCGCCAATGGCAATTACTACATTCTCTTTAATGATCTCTATCACCTGGCCTGTAGTTTCCGAATCGGTGAGTTTCACCCAGTCGCCGGGTTTTAATTCTTCATCGGCAGGGGCAGTAGGTTTTGGTGCCTCAGTTTTAACGGTGTTCTTTTTAAGCTCAACATTCAGATTTTCGCGCAGCTGCTTTGTTTTTTCTTTATCGGCATTACTGCTCTTTATTTCGGATATAGTATTTTCAACCAGCTTGTTGGCGTTAAGGATAATATTCTTGGCCTGGTCTTTAGCTTCTTTAATGAGCGAGCGTTGGTTTTCTTCAAGATAACTTTTCAGTTTCTCGTTTTCGGCCAGCAATTCATTTACCTTGCGCTGCTGCTTATCCAGTTTTTGTTTGGTTTCAAAAATAGAACGTTTTTCACGCTCCAGATCAACCAGCAGGGTGTCCACCTTTTTTTGCCCTTCGCTTATTTTGTTTTTGGCGAGGTTAAGCACGTTGGCCGGTAATCCTATTTTTTGGGCAATTTCAAAAGCATATGAGCTGCCGGGTTTGCCAATCTCCAACTGGTACAGCGGCCTCATCTCAATGTTATTGAACAGCATAGAGGCATTTTCAATGCCCTCGGTATTGCTGGCAAATATTTTAAGGTTGGAGTAGTGCGTGGTTACCATTCCCTTAACTTTTTTTTGATTGAGTGATTCCAACACAGCTTCGGCAATTGGCCCGCCAAATTGCGGATCAGTACCGGTACCAAACTCATCTATCAGGATCAGGGTTTTGCCGTTGGCCTGCTCCACAAAATTTTTCATTTTGGACAGGTGGGCGCTATACGTACTCAAATCACTTTCTATCGACTGGTCATCGCCTATATCAACAAAAAGTTGCTTGAACACACCTACGACACTGGCTTCATCCGCGGGGATGAGTAAGCCGGCCTGTACCATCATCTGTAATAAACCAACGGTTTTCATACAAACAGATTTACCGCCGGCGTTGGGGCCCGATACCACGATGATGCGGGTACCTTCGTCTATCTGCATATTGAGTGGGACAACCGTTTTTTTCTCTGCCTTAAAATTCAGGAACAATAGCGGGTGACGGGCATTGTATAATTTAACCCTGGCCTCGTTTATCACCTGCGGCATTTCGGCCTCAATATCAATGGCAAACAGGGCTTTGGCGCGCACAAAATCAAGCTTGGTTAACAGGCCGTGATAGGAGAGCAGCAAAGGCACATAGGGCCTTAATTCGGTGGTTAAAGCGGTCAGAATTTTTACTATTTCCCGGCGGCGTTCAAATTCCAGGTCGCGGATGCGGTTGTTGAGTACAAATACCTCTTCGGGCTCAATGTAAACTGTTTGGCCCGAGGCCGACTCATCGTGTACAAAGCCTTTCAGCTTGCGTTTGTTTTCGGCCAGCAGGGGGATCACCAACCTGCCATCACGTACAGTTAATGAACCATCGGCAGCCCAACCGTTTGATGTGGCATTTTTAAAAACCATATCAATTTTTTTGCGGGCTTCCTGTTCGGCTTTGGCAATGCCTGTGGTAATTTCCATCAGTTCGCGCGATGCATTGGGCCTGATCTTGCCTTTTTGGTCAATCACGGCGTCTATCTTTTTAAGGATCGCCTTTTCAATAGGCAGGTGCTCAAAAAGGGCTTCAAGGTTAGGGTACAGGCCTTCACGCTCGTTAAAATAAGCAATAACGGCAAATACCGTGGTTAACGAAGCCTGAACCTGGTAAAACTCTTCTTCGCTTAAAAAAACGCCCTCTATACGGGCTTTATTGGCAAGGGACTTTATATCGAAAAAATGCTGAATAGGCAGCGCCTCATCATTAACCAGGATATTCTTAAACTCGTTTGCCTGGCTCAGGAATTTATGGATCTGGTCGTAATTGCTCATCACCTGGATCTTGTCAACCATTTGTTGACCCATTTCGCTCAGGCAATGTGCTTTTATCAGTTCTTTTATCTCGGTAAAACCCAGCTTATCTACACTGTTTTGGGGGTAAAGCATCAGGTTATGACTTTAAGTTTTTTAACGAGTCGGCTTTGCGGGCTTTCTTGCTTTTGCGGGGATGGAATCTCCTTGCCGAGTCGGTTTTTAGTTTAGTTTTTAAATTTTTCAATGAGTCGGCTTTGCGGGCTTCCGTGTTTTCATGAGGATGCATTTTTCTTGCCGAATCTATTTTAGTTTTAATATTTAAGTTTTTTAACGAATCGAGCTTACGCGTAGCCTTGCTCTGCTCTGTTTGCACTTTGGCAAGCGAATCGGTTTTACTTTTAATTTTTATATCCACCTGGTCATAAATGGCCAGCAGTTTATCGGGCTGCATGGCGTAGTACCGCATGCTGCGGTTAAAATGCGCGGTATCGGTATGCAGGCGCTGAAACATGGCAATGTATTTACCCGCGCCGTATTTATACAAACTATCGGGTATTTGCGTAGTATTATACAGGCTGCCGTCGATGATGTGCATTTCGGTTAACACCGCTGCCATAGCGTCGGGTTTGAGGACGTCGTTGGGAATACTTTTGCCATTGCAGGCACATAAAAAAAGTGCTGCAGAAAAAAACAAGGTTATATATTTATGCATTCAGTAATTTAGCGGCTGATTAATTAAGCAAATTTACGGATAAATGAGCATTGCAGATAACATCAGAAGCTTAAAAAAGGAAACGGAAGCAGATAAGGTAATATTATTGGCCGTATCAAAAACAAAACCTGCCAGCGATGTACAGGAAGCCTATGATGCCGGACAGCGCCTTTTTGGCGAAAACATAGTGCAAGAAATGGTTGAGAAGTATGAGCAACTGCCTAAAGATATCGAATGGCATTTGATTGGTCACCTGCAAACCAATAAGGTAAAGTATATAGCGCCTTTCGTAAGTATGATCCAGTCTGTTGATAGCCTGAAGCTTTTGCATGAGATCAACAAACATGCTGAAAAAGCCGGAAGGGTAATTGATTGCCTTTTGCAAATTTATATAGCCGACGAAGAAACCAAATACGGATTGGGCTTTGATGAAGCCATAGAATTGCTGCGCTCTGAAGAGTTTGCTGCGATGAAAAACATCCGCATCCGCGGATTGATGGGCATTGCTACAAACACCGATAACGAAAAGCAGATCAAGGAAGAATATTACGAGCTGAATACCTTTTTTGAAGGCATAAAATTGAGCTATTTCCGGAAAGAGGAAAGTTTTGATATCCTGTCGATGGGTATGTCGTCGGATTATAAACTGGCTATTGAGCAAGGCAGTAATATGGTAAGGCTGGGCAGCACGATATTCGGAGGTAGGGTGATCAAGCACTGGAAGAATAATTAATAAGCCCATCATGTCATTGCGAGCGCAGCGCGGCAATCGCACGAAGGCATAGCCGCCTTGTGTAGTATGCGATTGCTTCGTCATTCTTGCTATGGCCGTTGTTGGTGTTGTTACCAGCAACATGTTTTTTGCAATGAAATTTGAGTGTTCAATTTTTCAAAAACGGGTGTTCAACTTTTAAAGTTGCAAAAAGTTAAGTGGTTGATTGTCAGTTATTATGCGTTCATTGTTGCTTGAATGTGCAGCGAGTGGTAAATTAAATATCTGATTATCAATTAGTTTTGTTTTGAAGGTAACTATGAGTGTTCACACCTAAAAAAGTTGAACACCTGTTAAAATAAATATAAAATTGTTGGTGACAACACCAACAACTGCGAAGCGAAAAGATAAAAATGAATAATACAGAAAATAAAATTGAAAGTCAGCCCCCTCTTCAGGGGGCCGGGGCATTAATTATAAGGGAAGCTATTCAAACCGACTGTCCGCGCCTGATGGAGCTGGTGCATGAGCTTGCCCTCTATGAAAAAGCCCCGGACGAGGTTACCGTAACCTTGCAGCATTTTGAAGAAACCGGGTTTGGCCCTAACCCGGTATGGAAAGCTTTTGTGGCCGAAGTTGACGGCGTTGTGGTTGGTTTTGCCTTGTACTATGTTCGCTACTCTACCTGGAAAGGCTCCCGCATGTACCTGGAAGATCTCATTGTAACTGAAGATATGCGTGGCAAAAAGATCGGCAAACTACTTTTCGACAGGTTGATCCAGGAAGCTAAAGAAAGAGGTTTCAGCGGTATGGTTTGGCAGGTGCTCGACTGGAATGAACCGGCCATTAACTTTTACAATAAGTACGGCGCGAATATTGAGGCGGGCTGGTTAAATGCTTCGCTTTCAAAAGAGCAGTTGTTAAACTACTAATACTATACCTATGAAAAATCTGGGCCTGTTGTTTTTTATGGCGATGGGATTATCATCGTGTCAGTGGGGCGTTCCTAATAAAATCCCCGAAAAGTCATTTGATACCCTGCGTTATGCTTATAAAGTCATCAAAGCGCGGGCGGCAGATTGCGGCACTAAATCCGATAGCGCCTGTACGGTAGTGAAAATTAACTACCCAGTTTTTGACAGCGCCAAAACTTTAAATGATACCGTAACCCGTAAGCTTACATTGATGTTTGCTACGGATGGAAGGCCCGACACCAGCCTGGAGCTGATGAGCAAAAAGTTCCTGAAATCATATGATGATTTCAGGAAGACTAACGCGCGGTCGGGAATGTTTTTTACGCTGGATGATTCCGTTAAGGTAATCCACCAGGATTCGAGCTTAACAACGCTCGAAGTTCGGGGTTATTCATATACTGGCGGTGCTCATGGCAGCACATCTGTCGGCTTTATAAACTGGGATACCAAAGCCGGTAAAAACCTCAAACTTGATGATGTTCTGGTTGAAGGGTATCATGATAAATTAAATGCCGTTGCCGAGAAAATCTTCAGAAAGAATGAAAAATTAAGTGATACCGCATCTCTCGCCGCTAACTATTTTTTTAAGGATAACAAATTCGCGCTCAATACTAATTTTTCCATTACGCCACTTGGGATTAAATTTTTGTATAATCAGTATGACATTAAACCATACGCGGCCGGTATTACCGAATTGTTTATTCCATACGCACAGATAAAATCATTAGTACAGCCGGGTTCGGTTGTAAGTCAATTCATTAAATAAATGCTTGTTTTTAAATTCGGAGGAGCATCAGTTAAAGATGCTGCGGGTGTTACCAACCTTGCTAATGTTGTAAAACAATATACTGATCAACAATTGCTCATCGTGATATCGGCCATGGGCAAAACCACCAACGCGTTGGAGAAGCTTACCAAAGCCTACATGGAGCAAACCGATGATATGCACGGGATCTTTAACGAAATCAAAGAATATCACTACAACATTTTGAGCGGATTATTTGAACCGGGGCACCCTGTATTTGATGAAGTTGCCAATACCTTTGTGGAAATTGACTGGGCCATTGAGGATGAACCACACGATAGCTATGATTTTGTATATGATCAGATCGTATCCATTGGCGAATTGGTGTCAACCCGGATAGTTAATGCCCACCTGAACGAGATTGGCCTCAAAAGTAAATGGCTTGATGTGCGCGGATATGTGCATACCGATAATACATACAGAGAAGGCGTAGTTGACTGGGATAAAACTAAAGAAAGCATCAATAAAGATCTCCCGGCTATGCTCGAAAAAGGTATTGTAATAACCCAGGGCTTTTTAGGCGGCACTTCCGAAAACTTTACCACCACGCTCGGTCGGGAAGGATCGGACTATACCGCATCCATATTTGCGGCCTGCTTGGGCGCCGAATCGGTTACTACCTGGAAAGATGTTCCCGGTATCCTGAATGCCGATCCTAAATACTTTACCGATACGGTTAAGTTTGATGAACTCTCTTATACGGAAGCCATTGAAATGACTTATTACGGCGCAAGCGTTATTCACCCGAAAACCATCAAACCCTTACAAAATGCTAAAATTCCACTGCTGGTAAAGCCCTTTACAGATCCATCCGCACCGGGTACAGTAATTAAGGAAGATGGACATAATCAGTTTACCAAACCGGTGATCATCCTGAAACAAAATCAGGTATTGCTGTCAGTATCAGGCAAGGATTACTCATTTATAACGGAAGATCATCTGAGCGATGTATTTCGCCTGTTCGCGCAAAACAATGTTAAGGTAAATGTGATGCAAACCTCAGCACTAAGTTTTTCGGTTTGCTTTGATTTAAACGAAGAACGTTTTGAAAAGTTGCTGAACGGCCTAAAACGAGACTTTAAAGTGAAGTATAATGATGGGTTAACGCTCATCACAGTACGCCATGATGGCGCTAATACCATCAAGAAATTAACCGAAGGCAAAACTATTTTGTTGGAACAAATTAGCAGGAATACGATTCAGGTGGTGGTTAAGTAAACGTAAAAAAAGTTAGTTTATAAACATTCGGCTGTGTTTAAATACCGGCCTTTAGCCCCAAAAAGCTATATTTGGGCATGAAGGCAATCAACACCATCAGGGATTCAGCAAATATCGGACTCGGGATTTTATCAGCAGCTTTTGGTCTTAAAGGGTTTTTATTATCCAGCCATTTTATCGATGGAGGTGCTACCGGGGTATCCATGCTGATATCTGATATCACCCTCATACCTATATCCATATTGATCTTTGTTATCAACGTGCCTTTTTTGTGGATCGGTTACCGGAAGCTTGGGCTTTGGTTTGCTATTAAAAGTACCGCCGCCATTGCTTTGCTTTCATTATGCCTTGCATTAGTTCAGTTTCCGGATGTTACTCATGATAAATTGCTTACCGCGGTATTTGGTGGTGTATTTATTGGTACCGGCAGCGGGTTGGCCATGCGTGGTGGAGCCGTGCTCGATGGCACTGAAATAGCAGCTGTGCTGGTAAGTAAAAAAACGCAGCTGCTTAAAGTGAGCGACTTTATTTTGCTACTTAACGTTTTGATATTTGGAGTAGCAGCCTCGGTACTCGGTGTTGAACCGGCCATGTACTCAATATTAACCTATATGGCTGCCGCCAAAATGATCGACTTTTTACTCAATGGTATCGAGCAATACTCGGGTGTTACTGTCATCTCAACCAAAAGTGACGCTATAAGACGCGCTATAACTGTCACCCTCGGCCGTGGCGTTACAATCTACCAGGGTAAAAGCGGTTATGGAAAGGATGGCCATGTGAATGATCCCCGTGATATTGTTTTCACTGTAGCCACCCGTTTGGAGATCCCTTCGTTGAAGCAAACTATTTTACGGATAGATCCCAAAGCCTTTATTGTACAACAAAGTATTGACGATACAACAGGCGGGTTGTTGAAGCGCAAGAAACTACATTAAGAAGCTTAAAGCCGAAGGCTGAAAGCGAACATCTTTAAATAATGGCAATAGGATAGTATTTTCTGGCTTTTAGCTTTCCGCTTTAAGCCCTCAGCTTACAAAACGCTTACAGGGTGCTTATGATCATCAATGGCAACAAAGGTAAAAGTGCCGGTGATGGCTTTTTCGCGTACAAAGGAGTACATTTCTTCAATATAAATCTCAACCAAAACTTTTAGGCTGGTATTGCCGATATGGGATATACGGCCAACAAGTTCAATAATGGTACCTGCGGGGATAGGACGGTTAAAGTCGATCCTGTCGGATGATACGGTAACCATTTTTTTACGGGTGAAGCGGGTGGCCGTAATGAAAGCCACCTCATCCATCATGGCCATTGCCGAACCTCCGAATAGCGTGTCATAATGATTGGTATCGCTTGGGAATACGGTTTTGAATATCCGTGATTCGGCTTCTTTAATTCGTTCTTCGGTGGTCATAAAGCTTTGTATTAATCTACCTTTTGGCACGAAAGTTCTCCCTTCAGGTAAAGGGGAACCCTTTTTATTATAGCCCGTCCTTCCGGGGGGCTGAGGTTGCTTATCTCAATTTACCCCATTTTAAATAAGTAGCGCCCCATGAAAACCCTGCGCCAAATGCTGTCAGGATTATGTTATCGTTCTCTTTAAAATCTTCTTTATAATCCCACAACGCCAGCGGGATAGTGGCGGCTGTGGTGTTACCATAACGGTCGATGTTGATCTTAACACGGCTTTCAGGTAGGCCCAAAGCATCACCTACGGCATGGATAATGCGATAATTGGCCTGGTGAGGGATTAGCCAGTTGATATCATCTATGGTAAGGCTGTTACGCTGCAGCACAGATGTGCAGCTTTCGGTCATGCCTTTAATGGCCGCTTTAAAAACTACGCGACCGTCCTGACGTATATAGTGCAGTTTACCATCGAGGGTTTCTTCTGATGCCGGGTTCATAGAGCCGCCGCCGGGTACATATAAATGTTCCCTGCCGTGCCCATCTGTTTTAAATACACTGTCAATAACGCCCAGATCTTCAGAAGATGGTTCAAGCAATACCGCGCCGGCGCCATCGCCAAAAAGGATACAGGTGTTGCGGTCGGCATAGTTTACAATGGCGCTGTTTTGATCGGCACCGATAACTATTACTTTTTTATAACGGTTGCTTTCAACCAGGCTCGAGCCAAGGGTAAAGGCATAAAGGAAACCACTGCAGGCCGCATTAACGTCAGACGCCCAGGCATTGCTTAAACCGCATTTATCACAAACGATGCTGGCGGTAGAAATAAGCAGATAATCGGGGGTTGAAGTGGCTACAATAACACAGTCAATTTCAGAAGGATCAACTTGGGCATTTTCAAGTAAATTTTTTACCGCAAAGGCAGCCATGTCTGAAGTAGCGAGTGTTCTGTCGGCGAGGATTCTTCTTTCTTTGATCCCTGTACGTGAAACTATCCAGTCGCTGTTAGTTTCAACCATTTTTTCTAAATCACTGTTAGTTAAAATGTTGTCGGGAACATATCCACCTACACCGGTAATCACCGCACTGCTTTTTAATGCCATAAATATTATATACTCTCAAAAAAACATGCAAAGATAGAGAAATTTGACGGTTTAAAGCTGTCATGCAACTGTATGTTTATACAATCTCATCTTTTCGCACACCGATAATTTGCTGTTTATCGACACAAAAACGCATCTAACCGACACATGTTTTAACACTTATTGTACTGCTTTTACTTTTGAATCAACGATTTAGATTAAACTTAAAAGGAGAACAAACAATGGAAAGAAAGAACTTTTTAAAAAGCCTGGTAATTGGCGCAGTGTCATCGTCGGTATTGGTTGAAGCCTGCAAAAAAGATGCGGATACCGCCACAACTACTACAACTTCATCTTCCGGCAGTACTTCGGGTTCAACTGACACAGGCAGCTGCAGTGTTGCGCCTACCGAAACGGAAGGTCCGTATCCAACACATTCGCCTGCTTCATATGTAAGGAGCGATATTACCGATGGCCGTACCGGGTATAAGCTTACCATAAAAATTACGATAAACAACAGCAATAATAGCTGTAGTGCACTTTCCAGTGCGCTGGTTGATATCTGGCATTGCGATGCGGAAGGCAATTATTCTGAATATGGCGGCAGTGGTACGCAATCAACAAACTATACCTCTGTGCACTTTTTACGCGGCAGGCAAACTACCGATTCAAATGGCCTGGTAACTTTTACCTCTATATTTCCAGGTTGGTATACGGGCAGGGCTACGCATATTCACGTTCATGTGTATAACTCTTCAGGTACATCATTGAAAGTAACACAGATTGCTTTTCCGGAAGGTGCCGGCACCGCACTGGCGGCTGTTAGTGGTTATGCTAAAGGCATGAGCGGATATACGTACAATGCCAGTGATAATGTGTTTAGCGATGGGTATACGCTTGAAACTGCTACTGTTACGGGTAGCACCACTGCCGGTTTTGTATTGGCCATCAGCTTAAGTGTACCTGCTTAAAAAACCATTTTGTTTTTTGAACTATCATATGCAAAAGCGCGTCATCATTTTATGTTATCGTAAAATCATCGATATCCGGTCGGTCAAGCAATGGGATAAGCTGGTTTTTGAAAGCACCTACCTGGAATTTAAAATGCAGGCCCAGAACTTTAGCCAGGGAACAGCCTATACTTCCTATGCCGAATTGTTAAGAAATGTGCCCAGTGCCCAACGCTTAACTGGTATGGTCACCCCATCGCTTACAGGTTATATTCAGCAGCTTGGCAGCATTATGCCCGATGTTTTAAATAATATTGGCAGGCGGTTCCTTACGTTCAGTAAGTTTCAGTTGGAGATCGTCAATTCGGATATTAACGATAAGGATAAACACCAGGTCGCTGTTAATTTTTATTCCGAACCGTTGTTTTGGCATGATACTATAGATAATTACCTGCTCATATCCGCTCAACAGGCCGAAAATCAGTTAAATGTCGAAAATAATTGCATATCTACCAACCTTATGCAGTTGCAGCCGTATATAAACATAACTTCACTGCAATATCACAATTAACATGGAAAAGATCTCACCGGGACAAATACACTTGGCCGACCAAAGAGGTTTCACCAAAACCCCAACCCTACGGCGTTACAGTAGTTTCAACTATGGTAGCTATTTTAACGAGCATCGTAAGCCCTTTGGACGGCTGGCGGTATGGAATGATGAAATGCTGGCGGGGGGTAACTCAATTGATGTTACTATAGAAACCTCCGGCTGGTTTGTTTTAATGCCGGTTACCGGTGAGTTATTGTTAGAAAGAGTAAATGGAGACATTCGCCTGATTGATGTCGGAGAACTTTTTGTAGGTTATGCAGTTGCCGGTGAGCGACTTGAACTAACCAATCTTTATAAAAGTGATTGGATCAATTACATTTATTTGCAGCTAAAGGATAACGATGTAATAAACCCGCATCGTGATATGGTTTTTAAGTTTGATTTTGCGGGCAGACCAAACGAATTGATTGACCTGGTTCCAACCTGCGGAATATATCCGTTTCGATTGCATATCGGAGTATTTGGTGGCAGGATAGATGCCTTTTATCAACTGCAAAATAGCAGTTCATTATTTTACGCATTTGTGCTCGCCGGGGCATTTGAACTGCAGGAGCGTTTGATGCATGACCGTGATGGTTTGGCGCTGTGGGAGTTGGAAAAAGCAGATATGGAAGCGTTAAGTAATAATGCTGTGGTTGTAATATTGGAAATATTGAAATAGATTTTTGCCTCATCGCGTAGCATAGTACAAGGCAAATTCTTCGGATAAAGCAGGCGTCCTGTGATCTACCTGACGCCCGCCTAACCTCAATATTTATTATTTAAATAGCCATACCGCCCGATGCTTCAATACGCTGGCCATTAACCCAACGCGCATCTTCGGTACAAAGGAAAGCTACAACGCCGCCGATATCTTCTGCAACGCCCGGCCTGCCCAGTGCAGTTATGCTGCTTACCATTTTTTGGGTTTCTTCGCTGTTGCGCAAATGGCCGCCGCCAAAATCGGTCATGATGGCGCCTGGGGCAACTACATTGGCCCTGATGCCTCTTCCGCCGAGTTCTTTAGCCAGGTAACGGGTGAAAATTTCTACCGCGCCTTTCATAGATGCATAGGCCGAAGAACGCGGAACCGATACCCGAGTCAATCCGGACGATACATTGACAATACCACCGCCATCTGCCATCAGAGGGATCAGCTTTTGAGTTAAAAAGTAAACGCCTTTAAAATGTACATTCAACAAGTCGTCAAAAAACTCCTCGGTAACATCGGTAATGGCGCTGTAACCGCCTTGCCCGGCATTATTAATTAAAAAGTCGATATGATCGGTGCCGAATTTATCCGTCAAGGTTTCGCGGAGTTTTTCGGTGAATGCCTCAAAGCTTTTAATTACTCCGGTATTGAGTTGCAATGCAGCTGCCTTTGCGCCGCTTTGTTCTACAAGGCTAACTACCTTTGCTGCTTCCTCTGCATTGGTATTGTAGGTTATAATAACATCTATTCCTTTTTCGGCAAGCCTTAAGGCCATGTCCCTGCCTAAGCCGCGGCTGCCGCCGGTTACCACGGCAATTTTATTTTTGTTTTCCATTTTCTTTTTTGTTTTGATACAAAAGTAAAACAGATGGGAGGGGAGGCGTTTTAATAAATCAATCCATTATTTACAAAATTCAAATAATGGTTAAAATATCGGCGCTTTTAATAATCGTACAACTGTGGTTTAAATCTTTTAGCCAGGTAGCCGGTAGCTTTTTCTAAATCGATATCAGCTATAATTACACCGGTTGTGCCATAAGCCTGGTAAACTAAACAGGTGCCGTCCGGTGCTATAACCGAACTGGCCGATTCGGGGTAAAGCGAACCATAATTGGAACTGGCAAAATAGATAGTATTTTCCAGCGCCCGCATCATCATGGCTTTTTCGTAATAAGGGTTGGCTATACTGCCCCATTCGGTAAGCAATACCCCCTCAGTATTACTGCCCGAAAAATGCGGATGGAAAACAATGTGCGCTCCATTACGCGCCGCCCATCTTACCGATTCGGGGTAACGGAACCCTTCGTGGCAAATGGTAACACCAAATTTTAAGCCACTTATCTCGAAAATATTTCGTTGTGTGCCCGGCACCCAAATGGCATCTTCCGATGGATCTAACTGGTTTTTAGTTTGGTAGCCGAGTACATCGCCGGTTTGGGATATTACGTGTGCAATATTTAAAAGGCCGGTATCTCCATACCAGTCCATCGGCATAACAACTGCTATATTATTTTCGGCCGCCATTCCGCATACTTCATTCAATGCCGATTGCAGTATCTCCGGCGATGTTGGCTCCGGATCGGTTATCATACCCGGATATCCCGGTATGTATGATTCAGGGAAACAGATAACCTCTGCCTGTTGAGATGCTGCATCTTTAATCAGCTTTTCGGCTTGTTGCAGTCCATCATTAATTGATTTCGGGAAAGGCGGAGTGGCAATGGCTATTTTCATGCGGTGTTAATCTATATGCTAAATTAAAGGTTTGCGAATATCTGTGGTTAATATTTATCCTCTCATGTGTCACTTTTTTATTTCAACCCATACTTGGCCGATATTTATAAAATTATCATTGTACATTTGTTATGGAGATCCTTTCCAAACCCAATAAATCATCATTCACACTACTTAACGTTTACTACTATGATTGAAACTAAAGCGTATGCTGCGCAAGATGAAAATACACCACTTGCCCCCTGGACTTTTGAGAGGCGCGAAGTTGGTGCTCATGACGTGCAGTTTGATATTTTGTACTGCGGCGTTTGCCACTCCGATTTACACCAGATCAAAAACGACTGGTTCCCCGGCATTTTTCCTATGGTGCCCGGACATGAAATTGTTGGCCGCGTAGTTAAAGTTGGCGAGCATGTAAAAGGTTTTAAAGTTGGCGACCTTGCCGCTACCGGCTGTTTGGTTGACTCATGTCGTACATGCGAAAACTGTAAACGCGACCTTGAGCAATATTGCCTCAATGGCAACTCACAAACTTATAATGGCCTTGAACAGGATCATAAAACACCTACTTATGGTGGTTACTCAAACACCATTGTTGTTAATGAGGATTTTGTGCTGCACCTTAAGGAAGGAGTTGACCTGGCCGCCGTTGCCCCGTTGTTATGCGCCGGCATTACAACCTACTCGCCGCTAAGGCACTGGAAAGTAGGTAAAGGCCATAAGCTTGCCGTGCTTGGCTTAGGTGGTTTAGGCCACATGGCTGTTAAATTTGGTGTTGCTTTTGGCGCCGATGTGACGGTATTAAGTACATCGCCTAAGAAAGAAGAAGACGCTAAAAAATTAGGTGCCCACCATTTTGTGGTAACTACCGATCCAAAACAGGTTGAAGCAGCTAAAAACTCCTTCGATTTTATTTTGGATACCGTATCGGCCGAGCATGACTTTAACATGTACCTGTCGTTATTACGTACCGATGGTGTTCATATTTGTGTGGGCGTTCCGCCTAAACCAGCTCAGATTGCTGCCTTCAGCTTATTGGGCGGCCGTAAAAGCTTAGCGGGTTCAGGAATTGGCGGCATCAAAGAAACCCAGGAAATGCTTGATTTCTGTGCCGAAAATAACATTGTTTCGGATATTGAAATGATTGATATCAAAGATATTCACACCGCTTATGACCGTATGGAAAAAGGCGATGTGCGTTACAGGTTTGTAATTGATATGGCTACGTTGTAAAGTAATTTATAATTGATAACAGAAGGCCGTGCGGGAGCATGGCCTTTTTACTATAGTCATATTCACACCCTTTAAAAGTCGCTTTAGCCCCCTGCATACGAAGGAGCACCGGTTTAATTTTGATATGAAAAATATAACCACTGATATTATGAGAAACTTAGTATTGTTTATGCACATTTCGCTCGACGGTATGGTTGCCCGCACTGATGGCGCTATGGACTGGATAAAAGTGAGCAATGAGCTGTTTGAGTATGCCAACGCCCGCACACAGGTAGCTGACACCGCCCTATATGGCCGTAAAACCTTTGAAATGATGGATGCCTACTGGCCAACAGCGGCCAATGGGCCAAACCCCTCAAAGCATACTATTGAACACGCAACATGGTATAATAATACACTTAAGTATGTGGTGTCTGAAACTGCTGCCCGGCAAAATACCGATAAGATTAAATTTATCAGTGATGATGTAAAGGTGCGGATTTCAGACCTCAGAAAACAGGAAGGCGGCGAGATCATTATGTTTGGCAGCCCTGGTCTTGCCCGTTATTTGATGCAGGAAGGATTGATTGATGAATTTTGGCTGTTTATAAACCCAATAGTACTTGGTGCCGGTATTCCGCTGTTTCCTAATACGGAGATAAAGCTCAAACTGGCAAAAAGCACCACTTTCGCCGACGGTGTTCTCGGGGTACATTATATAAAAGAGTAGTGTTTTGCAGGGAGATACCTTCCGTTATAAAAAAATCTGCAACCCGAGGCAACGCCTTTGCTAAAATGGTAGTAATCATTATGTACACAAACATATTATTACATGAAATTACTATCAAAGTTAACAGCAGCGGCCCTTGTGACAGGAGCACTGTTTTTTTCAAATACGGTAAAAGCGCAAACCACTCCTGCAAATGCGTTCCGTTTAGGTTTAGGAATTGAAACCGGCTTACCTACAGGTGTTGCAAAAATTGGCACTACTTTTATATTAGGTGGTACAGCCCGTTTGCAATATGGTATAAGCAATAGTTTTGCGCTTACTTATACTATGGGCGGGTATCATTTTTTTCAGAAAGAAAATCCTGCTACGGGTAAACACTATCCAAGCTATGGCGAAATCCCTATTAAATTCGGTTTCAAAGAGTTTTTTGTACCAAGTGTATATGTTGCCGGCGAAGCTGGTATCGCTTACGAAAAACTGGAAGAAGGCTGGGGCCCGCACAGGCTTGATCTTTCGCCTGGTATAGGCTGGGCCAATAAAACCTGGGATGTAAGTGTACGCTATGAAAACTTTTCGGGTGCTAACCAGGATCATTTTGGTATGGTTGGCTTGCGTTTAGCCTACGGATTTGCTTTATAATTTCGCACTTAATGTAACTATTAACTAACAGGCCCCGACTCACCCGGGCGCGTTAGGTTGGCTGACCCTCTTTCGGTTATTACCGGAGGAGGTTTTTTGTTTATTTTCGGGTTGACAGCTAATTATTTTATCCTGATTTTAGGAACGAGAAACCTAACCCGTTTTTTTACTAAATATCACAAGTTTTGCAGCTAACAGAAGATCAGATATACGCTCTCGCACCTGATGAAGCTTCAAAAAAAGCAGGTCGTGATTTGGCTAACCCGACCAAATGGGTAAGCAAAGGGATTAGTGAAGAAGCCCTTTGGGGCGAATGCCAGGGCAGCGGCAGCAAACCTTACCAAACTCAGGTTGATCTTGGCGCTATTGCCTTTAAATGTTCATGCCCCAGTCGTAAATTTCCATGTAAGCATGGCTTAGGTTTAATGCTTTTATGTGCGAGGGAGCCAGGCTTATTTGCCAAATCAACAATGCCTGCCTGGGTAAGCGACTGGATAAACAAACGAGCCGAAAAAGAAGAAAAAAAAGTTGAAAAGGCGGCCGAAAAACCTGTAGATGAAAACGCTCAGGCTAAACGTGTACAGGCACGTGAACAAAAAGTAAGCGCAGGGATAGCCGAGCTAATGGTTTGGATCAAGGATATTGTACGCGGCGGAATTTTAACCATCCCAGAAAAAACGCCGGCTTACTGGGATAATATGGCCCGCCGTATGGTTGATGCCCAGGCATCGGGATTGGCTGGTATGGTGAGGAACCTTGGCGCTACCAACTTTTGGAACGACGGCTGGCAAAGTGGCTTCATGGATAAATTACTCCAACTATATTTAGTTGCAACAGGGTACAATAACATTCAAAATATTGACCCGGATTTGCAGCAGGATTTACGCACTGTCATAGGTTTCACCACCAACCAGGAAGAGCTGCGGGGGCAAACAGGTGTAAGGGATACCTGGCTTGTTATTGGAAAGGAAAGCCGCGATGAGCAGCAACTGACCATTGAGCAAAACTGGCTTTACGGTTTAAAAACCAACAGTTATGCGCTGGTGCTGCAATTTACGGTTAAAGGGCAATTCCCGCCGCTTAACTTTTCGCCGGGGATGTACCTGGATGCTACCCTGGTGTATTTCCCGTCGGCCCTGCCGTATCGTGCTATCGTTAAGGATTATAATATCATAAGGCAAATCGATAACGTTAATATAAAAACATTTACAGGCTGGCAGCAAGTTGCCGGTTATGAAACTATACTAAACAGCCGTTTGCCATTTCGCAGTGAAATGCCCCTTGTTATAGCGTCGCTAACACCGGTTTTCTACCAAAAGCAATGGTGGCTACAGGATAGCGAAGGCTGCCTCTGCAAAATATCAGCAAATTATACCAACATCTGGCAACTGATTGCCATAAGCGGAGGCGACCCGGTAAATATGGCCGTCATCGGTAGAGAAAATGAATATCGCCCGATTGGCGTTTGGCATCAAAATAATTACAAAAGTATCTGATGAAGGCCTGGGAAAGTATCATAAACATCGCAATGCTGGGTACTGATAAACCTACACCTGCTATTGCTGATTTGCCGGAAGAAGTAGCCCTGATCGCTAATGCGATAGAGGCCTCAGCAGGCTTAAATAAAGAAGAACGCTACCTGCAAAAAGCTGCTGTGATCTACAATTACAGGCAATCGGGTTTTATACCATTTCAAAAAAATGATCTGCCGGCTAATAAAGCGCTTGCAGAAACAAAACCGTACTGTTCACCCGAAGCTGCCGGGGTTTTGAACGCCATATTGGGCGAGGAGAACGATCAATTACTACAATTGTGGTTAATGCAATGCTGTAAATCAGGGCAATTACTAATGCCTGATGTGTTGCCGGTCGTATTTGAAAAAGCACAAAAGGAGATGGTATTGCGCAAAGCTGTTATTGAATGCAGCGGTAACAGGGGAGTTTGGCTTAGCAAAATGAACCCTGCGTGGAACTGGTTTCCTACTATAGCCAATGAGGAACTATGGCAAATGGGTACGCCAGCCCAGCGTTCAGAAATATTGAAAAGCTTAAGACTGAATGAGCCCGCAAAAGCTTTAGAATGGCTGCAGCAAACGTGGGAGCAGGAGAATGCAGCCGGTAAATTGGAATTGCTTAAAGCCATGAAAGTGAATAGTAATGCTAATGACCTGCCATGGTTGGAGGGCTTGCTCAACGAAAAAGGGCAAAAGGTTAAAGATGAAGCTTTGGCCCTGCTCAAAAGTATTTCTGGTTCGTCGGTTGTTAAACAGTATCAGCAGTTGCTGCGTGAATCTGTATCGCTAAAAAAAGAAAAGGCCTTATTAGGTTTAACTACTAAAACTTCCATCCAAATAAAACTTCCCGCCGTAGTTGACGAAAGCATCTACAAATCGGGCATCGAAAAATTATCGGGGCCTAAAAGTACGGTAACTGACGAAAACTATGTTATTTATCAGCTCATCAGCAGCGTGCCGCCGGCGTTTTGGGAAGATCAGTTTGAAGCAACGCCCATTCAGATAGTTGAATATTTTGAAAAATATGCACCTGCTATGGTACCCGCTTTGGCCAATGCGGTAGCAAAGTTTAGGCAAAAGAATTGGGTGCCGTTTTTTCTCGGGCAAAGTATGTTCTATCCGGATTTTGTTGAAATGCTAAGCGGCAGGGAACAGGAAAAATATCTGCTGAAAGCCTTGAGCAGTGATCCGCAAAATACAATTGCTCATGCCATCCGCATTAGTGATGAATGGGGCACCGAGTTTGCGGTTTCGGCCTTGCTAAAAATGGCTAACTGGCCTTACGAATATAATCGTGGTTTTTTTACCCGGCATATCAGCCTGATCCCTGTCGGGGCTTTGAAACATGTCGAAAACATAACATCGCAGCAGGTTAACCTCCAGCCAACCTGGGACAAAACCCGCAATCACTTAATTAATTTACTCGACTTAAAACAGCAAACGCTTAAAGCCTTTAACGCATAAAAACTTTAACATGTCACAGATATTACGTCAGCATGCAGAGCAATTATTTGCACACGAACTGGAAGAATTGAAAAAGCAGGACGGTGATAAGCGTCCGGCCAACTGGGTACTTTCTCCTCAATCGGTAGTAACCTACCTGGTTGGCGGGAAGCTGAAGAATGGCTTTGAGGTTTCGCCAAAATATATTGGCAACCGCCGCTTAATGGAAATAGCGGTAGCTACACTCACAACAGATCGTGCCCTGCTATTATACGGTTTGCCCGGTACAGCAAAAAGCTGGGTGAGTGAACATTTGGCAGCGGCTGTAAGCGGCGATTCAACCATGATTATCCAGGGAACAGCCGGTACAAGTGAAGAGGCCATTCGCTATGGCTGGAACTATGCCCGCCTGATAGCACAAGGCCCATCGCCGGATGCGCTGGTAGAAACGCCTGTAATGCGCGGGATGAAAGATGGTAAAATAGTTCGTTTAGAAGAGCTTACCCGTATTGGCGCCGATGTGCAGGATACACTGATCACCATTCTTTCTGAAAAAACACTGCCCGTACCTGAGCTCAATATCGAAGTGCAGGCCGTTAAAGGTTTTAATATCATAGCCACAGCCAATAATCGTGATAAAGGTGTAAATGAATTATCAAGCGCGTTAAAGCGCCGTTTCAATACCGTTATCCTTCCCTTGCCTGATTCGGTGGAAGAGGAGATAGACATCGTACGCCGCCGGGTTGAAAGCTTTGAAAAAGTAATGGAACTGCCGGCCGAACCGCCGGCATTGCAGGAGATCCGCCGGATAGTGACCATCTTCCGTGAACTTCGTGCAGGCGTTACGCTTGATGGCAAAACCAAGATCAAAGTGCCGTCAGGTACCTTAAGCACTGCCGAAGCTATCTCAGTTGTGAACAGTGGTTTATCAATGGCTGCCTATTTTGGCGATGGACAATTGAAGGCAGCTGATCTTGCCGCGGGCATCATCGGTTCGGTAATTAAAGACCCGGTGCAGGATAAACTGGTTTGGCAGGAATACCTGGAAACTGTAGTAAAACCACGTACCGATTGGGCCGACATTTACCGTGCCTGCCGCGATCTGTAATCAAAAAACCTTAAGCCAATGGCAGTACATATTTTAGGCATAAGGCACCACGGGCCGGGTTCGGCGCGTAACGTGAAAGCTTTTCTGGAAACGGTTAGGCCCGATATTGTTTTGGTTGAGGGGCCACCGGAAGCTGATGCCATGCTGCAATGGGTAAGCAACGAAGGTTTGAAACCACCTGTAGCGCTGCTTTGCTATCAGCCGGATGACCCGCAACGCTCGGTGTTTTATCCCTTTGCCGATTTCTCGCCCGAATGGCAGGCAATTCTTTATGCCCGCAGGCAAAATATCCATGTGCGTTTTATGGATCTCCCTGCCGGTAACCAGATGCTTGTTGAAAAGGAGCAAAAGGTTGTTGAACAACAACAAGATCCGGATACAGTTCACATCAATAGCGAGGGACAAAGCCTTGAGCAACTCTATAAAAGTCCGATAAGTTACCTGGCAGATGCTGCCGGCTTTGCCGACGATGAAAAATGGTGGGAGCATACGTTTGAGTACCGCGATAATAACGATGAGGTTTTTGATGCGGTATCTGAAGCTATGCAGGCACTTCGCGAGAGTTTTCCCAAAAAGGACAAAAAGCTTGAACAGATGCGCGAAGCATACATGCGTCGCACTATCCGCCAGGCCGAAAAGAAGATGTTTCATACCATAGCCGTAATTTGTGGAGCATGGCACGCACCAGCTTTACAGGGAAAATCATCGCAAAAAGATGATAACGAAATACTGAAGGGGCTTCCAAAAGTAAAAACAGAGTGCACCTGGATTCCATGGACTTTTAACCGTTTAAGCTTCCGTAGCGGTTACGGTGCCGGTATCAATTCGCCGGGGTGGTACAACCACATCTGGAACCATCCGCTTGATGATGGTACCTTGTGGATGGCCAAGGTGGCACAACTTTTCCGTAAGCAGCAGATGGATACCTCCGTTGCCCATATTATTGAAGCGGTAAGGTTGGCCGGTGCGCTCGCTTCACTGCGGGGTTTGCCCAAAGTAGGGTTAGAGGAACTGAATGAGGCCACGCTGAGCGTGCTTTGTAACGGCGAGAGCATTTTGCTAAAACTGGTACACGACGAATTAATAGTTGGCCACCAGATAGGCGAGGTGCCGGTTGAGATTCCCAAACCGCCGCTGCAACTCGATATCGAAAAACAACAAAAGAAATTAAGGCTGCCCGCAACAGCCGATTACAAAGATTATACACTCGACCTGAGGAAAGATACCGACCTGGAGCGGAGTATCTTCCTGCACCGCCTGCAATTATTGGGCATTAATTGGGGCAGGCAGCAATACACCAGCGGTAAGGGTACTTTTAAAGAGCAATGGCGCCTGCAATGGGACCCCGGCTATTCGGTGGAGATTATTGAACGCGGCAATTTGGGCAACACTGTAGCTGAAGCGGCCGCGAATAGCGTCCTCAACCAGGCAAAAGAAGCAAAGGAACTGAAAGTTATAGGCGATCTGCTTGAAAAAACGATTCCGGCAGAATTGCCGGGAGCCATTGAAGCGTTGATCAGTCAGCTTAATAATCTGGCTGCGGCCTCTGCCGACGTTATCGAACTGATGGAAGTAGTGCCCGGCCTGATAACCGTGGCAAGATATGGCAATGTACGCAAAACAGATGCCGAATTGGTGATCAGCATTATCAATAGCATTATTACCCGCGTTTGTATCAGTTTGCCCAATGCCTGTATCGCTATTGATGAAGATGCCTCTCAAAAGCTGCTGGAACTGTTTTTTAAACTGAACGATGGCATTAACCTATTGCAGGATACGGGCATAATTAACATGTGGCAGCAAACGCTGTTGACTATAGCAGCTAATAAAAACACCTCGGCGGTTATAGGAGGATATAGTACCCGTTTGCTGCATGACGCCCGTAAATTGGAGGGCGACCAACTGATGCAGTATTTCAGTTTTGCTATGTCATCGGCCACGGCCCCGGTCATCGCCGCAGCCTGGCTCGAAGGCTTTTTGAAAGGCAGCGGTACTTTATTGTTGCTTGATCAGGACCTTTGGCAAGTGATCGACAATTGGGTAGCCAGTCTTGCCGGTGAGGTTTTTATGCAAGTGCTGCCTTTACTGCGCCGCACCTTTGCCAATTTTACCAATCCTGAAAGGAGAAAGCTTGGCGAAAAGGCCAGATCCGGCGGTGGGACGGGGCATCAGCATACAAACATCAGCGCTAATTTTGATGTCGAAAGAGCTAAGCAAGGTTTGCCGGTTATTATGCAATTATTGGGTTTAACCATAAATATTAACGACACAAATGGAAATTGAACCGGAGCACCTGCGCAAATGGCGGTTAATACTGGGCGGTAATCAAAATGAAGGCACCGGATTTAGCCTCGATGATGCCGACCTTAAAGTTGACCGCACACTTGAAGCTTTATATGACAGCGACAGAACCGGAGGCCTCGGTGTATCATCACCGAATGTAAGCCGTTGGCTGGGGGATATCCGTACCTTCTTCCCATCAAGCGTAGTACAGGTAATGCAGCAGGATGCATTAAAGCGCCTGAACCTGACCCAAATGCTGTTTGAAAAGGAGATGTTGGAAAATGTAGAGCCAGATGTTCACCTGGTAGCAACTTTGATGACATTGAGCCGCGTTATTCCCGATAAAACAAAAGATACCGCCAGGCAGGTAGTACGTAAAGTTGTTGACCAACTGGTAAAAAAGTTAGCCGAGCCCACGCGCCAGGCCATAACCGGTAGTTTAAATCGTAGTACCCGCAATACAAGGCCGCGGCATAATGAAATAAACTGGGGGGCAACTATTCTTAAAAACCTTAAGCATTATCAACCCGAATATCAAACCATTATTCCCGAAACAAGGATTGGTTACGGTCGTAAGCGCTCATCATTAAAGGATGTGATCCTCTGTCTTGACCAAAGCGGATCGATGGGATCATCAGTGGTTTATTCGGGGATTTTTGGAAGCGTTATGGCTTCTATCCCAGCCATAAAAACTAAAATGGTGGTTTTTGATACGGCTGTAGCCGATTTAACCGAAGAGTTAACCGACCCGGTTGAGTTATTATTCAGCGTGCAATTAGGTGGTGGCACGGATATCAATGCAGCTTTAACATATTGCCAGCAGATAGCTCCCCGGCCCACGGATACCGTGTTGGTGCTCATTACCGATCTTTACGAAGGAGGTAACGTTGCCGAAATGCGCCGTCGTGCGGTAGAACTGGTTGCGGCAGGTGTGCAATTGGTAGTATTGCTTGCTTTAAGCGATGACGGCTCTCCATCGTATGATCATGGCAATGCACAGTTCCTGGCCGATATGGGGGTGCCCGTTTTTGCCTGCACACCCGATAAATTTCCCGATCTGATGGCCGCCGCGCTCACTAAACAGGATATTGGTATGTGGGCGGCCAGGGAAGACCTTATTATAAAAAAGTAAAGGATTGGCGATTTTACCGATAACCCACCCACCTATACGCTCGATACTTTATCAAAAGTATTACGGTTAGGCAGGCTGGAACAATTTTATAGTTTGATAGATGCTGTTTGCTTACCAGCTAAACTTTAAAAGAGCCACCCCTTGCCTTGGTAACAATACAGTGGCACCTGCCAGCCCTGATTTAGCCTGCAGCGTAACCTGTTTGCCAAACTGTTGTAATTGCCCTGCTTTTTCAAGTTCCTTAATTTGCGCAGCTGTAGGTTTTTGCGGTGAACCCATCTTTTTCCACACTTCGTAGGCATTGCTATGCTCTTCATCAATGCGGTATTGAGTTAGTTTTACAAAGGTGGGAGGTAGGTTTTCTATCCTGATCTTTACGGTTTTCCCTGCATCGTGCAGGTCATCATCATGATAGTTCCACAGCAATACGGTCATTTCTTTTTTATCTGCGGCTGCCAAAGCACCGATATCTGTATTATTTCCCCTGATGCTTGAATCGGCCACGGTTTTAAGCGAATACATCTGGTCGCCGGTTACTTTCAGGCGTTTGCCTTTCATCATGCCCAGCATCCGGAAAATGTTAAGTACCGGCTTATCAACTCCGTTTGTAGCCAAATCGCGGAACCCATAAAACCAGGGCTGGTTTTCAAACTCGAACGACCATGATACGGAGCCCATGAAGTTTACACCTAATGAGTCGGCCAGTTGATACTCGCGGGCAATAGAAGCCGCCGTATAGCTCGAATACATGGTGCCGTTACGATAGGCATTTGACGGATTGGTAGCCATACCGCAGGCCGCGCAACCTTCCGGATCCGATTCGCCTATTACTATCGGGGTGTTTTTAGTTTCGGGATATGATGCTACAATTTTAAAGCCTTCTCTGATATCGCGGATCTGCGGGGCCATGTTCATGCGCACCCGCCCATTGATCAGCGTTGGCTGCCCTTTAGCATGGAAAGAGATCACATCAATAGGTGAACCTATTTTGCCTGTTGCGTAATTGGTATCAGCAATACAATGTTTAATAAATGCGTTCAGGAATTTCATTCCGGCAGGGCTCGAGCCGCCTGCAACTTCCGGTCCGCCCACGTGCGCGGTAGGCAGGGCGCGTTTTACACCATGGGCAGCATAATCGTATAGTTTAAAGAACTCTTTCATAGTACCTTTCCAGTAGCCTATGTTTGGTTCGTTCCACACTTCCCAGTACCAGCTTTCAACCTCGGCCTGGCCGTAGCGCTGTACACAATGCTTTACCCATTGATAAATAAGCTCTTCCCATTTATTGTAATCTTTGGGAGGATAAGCCCAGCCGGTATAAACATCATCATAGTTATCGCCGGGTTTCCAGTAATGGCGATAAGGTTTGGGGTGGGTTGACAAGGCCTCGGGCATAAAACCTATCTGGGCATAAGGTTTCATACCCAGTTTAACGTAAGTGTCAAATATGCTGTCAACCAGGTGCCAGTTATAAATAGGTTTGCCGCTGGCATCCTCAGTATAGGCATTGGTTGATCCCCACTTTAACGCGGCTGTACCATCGCCGGTGGTAAGCAGGTTGTGCACACGCATGCGTACCGGTACCGGGCTCAAAGCGGCCAACTCCGACAATAGTTTACGGCCATCCTTCATGTAGGTATAGTTAGGCTCGTCGTGACCAAACCATGCCCAAAAGGGGTACATATCGCCAATTTTATCATTTAGGCTGATGGCGATATTGGCCTGGTTCTGGGCAAAAATACGGCCGCTGATAAATAATAAAAGGAAGGAGATAAGTTTGATGGTCTTCATTCAGGTAGTTTGGTGATTTATAAGGAGTACAGATCAAACATAGGTAATTTTATTTATTGTAAAAAGAACAATTAAAATAAGGGGCTGGCCTTTCAATCAATTTTAAATCACATACAACATATTGAATATTATTTACGTTAACAGCGTGTTAATTTATTGTTTACGCGCTTCAGAAATTCTACAGAATTAAATTGTATAATTGTGCTTACCAGCGCTTAATAAGGGGGATTCTTTGCAAAAGTTTAGGTTTTATTTTATTTCGATGCTATTGGCAGCATCATCTTCGCTGCCTGTTTATGCCCAGGTTAAGGATACATTACAAAAAGTTGCCGTAAAGAAGGATTCCTTGCAGAAAGACTCTGCAAGGAATATCCTGACATTGCCCGATACGGTTAAACACCTTCAAAGTAAGTTTCCGTCATACATACCACCGGCGGCTTTTATCACTTATGGCCTGCTATCGTTTAAAGTAGGATTTATACGTAATATTGATTATCGCGTACGGAATGATATGAACAAGGATCATCCCGGCTTCCATACCAAGGTTGATAACTACATGCAATACGCGCCTATCGTGTCTGTTTATGCGCTTAACCTGGCTGGTGTTCATGGTAAAAATACATTTATCGACCGTACTATGCTGCTCGTGCTTTCCGAAGCCATATTTGCCGGTACCACTTTTGGCTTAAAACGTGTTACCCACCGTGAGCGGCCCGATGGCTCTGATAAGTTTTCGTTCCCTTCAGGCCATACCGGTAACGCCTTTGTTTCTGCCGAGTTTATGGCGCAGGAGTACGGCGACCGCTCGCCCATATACGGCGGCGTTGGTTATGGCTTTGCTACCACTACAGCTATTTTGCGTGTATATAACAACAAGCATTGGTTTAGCGACATCATAGCAGGAGCCGGTTTTGGGATCTTATCAACAAAAGCGGCTTATTACCTGTACCCGCTTATCCGTAATGGCATATTCCGTGGGGGGAATGAGAAAGGAAAAAACAACAACTCCTTATTGTTGCCAACTTACCAGGACGGAAGGGTTGGATTAACTTTCGCCAAGAGTTTTTAAACGACTGATCTTATATTTATAATGTACAACCACCTTAGTATTAGGGTGGTTGTTTTGTTTTAGAGTTTTTTTTTAATAAAAAATAACTTAGCTATTGCAACGTACGTTTTTGATACGTACCTTTGGTTTATGAGTTTGTTTAAAAAGGATATTACTGCTGATTTAACGCCAACCAAAACAGAAATGGACGTTTTGCGGGTGTTGTGGCAGCATGGCCCGTCGACGGTGAGGTTTGTGCATGATAAGCTTAATGAACAAAAGGAAGCGGTAATTTACACCAGTACCCTTAAGCTGATGCAGGTAATGAAAGAGAAGGGGATGCTTGAACGTGACGAAACCAATATGAAGCACATTTACAGCGCCGCAGTTGAAGAAGACAAGGTGAAAGGGAACATGCTTGGGCGCTTTGTTGATTCGATGTATAATGGTTCGCCGAGCGATTTGATGGTAGCCCTGTTGGGTAACGACAAAACATCGGCCGAAGAACTCAGAAAAATAAAAGAGCTGCTCAAAAAAATGGACGATCAATAATTAAACTTTACAGATATGTACCTGCTCCTTAATACCAACACCATTTCCCACAGCCTGATACAGGCTTTTAGCTGGATGCTGATCCATTCGCTATGGCAAGGGATGTTGCTGGCGGTTATCAGCGCGGCGGTGATGTTCTTCACCAAAAAAGCAAGCGCGGCAGTAAGGTACAACCTGGTACTTGTACAGTTTTTATTATTTGTTGGGGCCTGCCTGTTCACTTTTACCTGGGAGTGGAGCAAGCATCCGCAGCAAAATATGGTACAGTTTGGTGATGCGATGGGCGGCAGGGCATCAGCTTTATTGAGCCTTAATGCTAATGAGATCCGGGTTTTTGCCAGTACCTGTATCGGTTATTTTACAGCCAACGCGCCAATGGTTGTGCTGCTGTGGTTTGTGTTTTTCCTGTTCCGGTCGGTACGGATGATGCGCGGGCTCATGTTTGTCCATACCGCAAAACACAGGCTGGTGTCCGAGCCTGTTGGCTATTGGAAAAACAGGGTGGAACTGCTTTGCAAAAAGCTGCAGCTGAAACGGGCAGTTAAACTACTTGAATCAGGATACGTGAAAATGCCTATGGTTATCGGGCACCTGAAGCCGGTGATCCTGATTCCTGCAGGCTTATTGGCTGGGCTGCCGTCCGAGCAGGTGGAGGCTGTACTGTTGCATGAACTGGCGCACATTCGCAGGCATGATTATTTCGTTAACTTTTTACAAACCATTGCCGAAACCGTATTTTTCTTTAATCCCGGCTTATTGTGGATCTCGTCCCTGATTAGGGATGAGCGGGAAAATTGCTGCGATGATATCGCCCTCGCCCAAACAAAAAACAAACGCGATTTTATTCAGGCATTGATCAGCTTTAAAGAACATTCGCTTTACGGTGCAAATTATGCGGTTGCATTCCCCGGTAAAAAGAACCAGCTATTGCACAGGGTAAGCCGCATCCTGGGTAATAGAAACAAAACGGTAACCTGCGGCGAAAAGGTGTTTTTGATAAGCGGCGCTATTATCCTTTCGGCTATAATAGCAACCGCAGCCTTTGCACAGATCAGGAAAGTGAATTATCCTGAAAGCAGAAATAATCATACATATAAACAGGAACAACGCGTAACATCATTTGCCGATACCCAATCTGCAGCGATTGTTAGGCAAGGAGATAAGCCGAAACATTTAAAACATAAATATCTTGTCGCTGCCCGGAAACCCGTTCATGCAAATGGAAACCCAGTTATGGCTAATGATGAACCCGTGTCTCCGCAAGAGCAGCTTGAGAGCGACGCTTTAGCAGCAAAGCAGCGGGCCGAACAGGATAATCAGCAGTCGGTAAATAATAAAGCCGGACTTAACCCCGAACAGGAACAAGCTCGCCGTGCACAGGATCAGGCCAAACGTGACCTGGAGCAGGCGCGGCGCGATCAGGAACAAGCCATGCGTGATCAGGTGCAGGCTAAACTTGACCAGGAACAGGCCGAAAGAGATCAGGCACAAGCAAAGCGCGATCAGGAGCAGGCAAAACGTGATCAGGCACAGGCAAATAAACTAAAGACAGAACCGATAAAAAGTAAAACAAGCGTTCAGGATTAGGTAAAACCTTTCTTATTTAGTCTGTAAAGCAGGGATACATACTGCTTTATAAGCTATAGTAATCAGTCATTTCAATAATCAATTTTAAACTGCCAAATGGGCGGAATGGAAAACTATTGCCCAATTTTTAACCTTTAAATCAACAGAAAAATGAAAACAAATTATTTAAGAAGTGCCCTGTTGCTGATAGCGGCAACGGCATTAACAACTGCTGCAAACGCTCAGAAACCGGGAAAGAAAACGGCCTTAAACTCTTATAACAATTACGATACTTTTGACGGCAAGGGGCGCGAACGTATCCAAACCGACTGGAACGGAAAGACTTACCAAATGGAATTGGCAAACAACAAGCTGGTGGCTTTGGCTGTTGACGGCGAAATTATCCCGTCGACCAAATGGGGTGAATACAGCACAGTTATAGCTGCCATTCGTGAGCAGATCAGGAAGGACAGGATCCAGGCAAAAAAAGATCAGGCCCAAGCTAAACGGGATCAGGAGCAAGCCGGTCGTGATCAGCAGCAGGCTAAACGCGATCAGGAACAGGCAGAGCGAGATCAGCGACAAGCAAAAGTTGAACAGGAAGATGCCGCGCGCGACCAGCAACAAGCCAAACGCGATCAGGAGCAGGCATCTAAGGATCAGGTACAGGCTAAACGCGACCAGGAGCAGGCTTCCCGCGATCAGGAGCAAGCCAAACGTGATCAGGAACAGGCCAGCCGAGATCAGGTACAAGCTAAACACGACCAGGAACAGGCGCACTTAGATCAGATTCAGGCCAAAAAAGATCAGGAACGCGCCGCCGAAGATCAACGACTGCTAAAACAGATGACAGGTGATTTAGTAGCTGATCATATTATTCCTAATGAAGATGCCCTGCGTGAACTTTCAATGAATGGCGAAGAAATGATCGTAAACGGAGTGAAGCAACCTGAGAGTGTATTTAAGAAATACAGTGCAAAATATCCGCGCTTTGCCCAAGGCAATACCAGTTATGAAAATGGCAAACGGCAGTTTAACGGCTTGCATATTCATAGGAATTAAGTATAATGCAGATGCTATAACTTTAAAATTGTTAAAGGCAAACAAGGCGTCATTGCTGCGAGGTACAAAGCAATGACGCCTTTATATTAAATGCGTTAGTTAAGTTATTAAAGAGTAAAGCTAAGTCAGCTCGCCAGTTACTTTTTCAAATTCCTCGCCCTCAGTTTACTCAAAAACTCGGGCGAGATCCCCAAATACGAGGCTATATAATGCTGTGGCACCCTTTGCGGGATGCTGGGGTAGCGATTAATAAACTCCAGGTATTTTTCCATAGCGGTAGTGGAGATGGTTTTAAACAATCGCTTTTGAACCACGGTAAGGTGCCTTTGCAGCATTAGCCTGAACATGCGTTCCAGTTTGGGAACTTCGTTAAGCAGCTTTTCTTTTGAGTCGTGGGTAAGGATGAGCAGTTCGCAATCTTCCAATGTTTCAATATTCATGTGGGCAGGGCTTTGATCCTGGAAGCTGGCCAGATCGCTTACCCACCAGTCTTCAACCGCGAATTGCAGGGTCACTTCTGCGCCGTTTTCGTCGATGATATACTCGCGGATGCAGCCTTTGTTTACGTAGGCTTCAAAATTGCAGATGTTGCCGGCAGTAAGCAGGCGGGTTTTTTTAGGGATTTTCCGATATTCCAATATCTCATTAAAAAGGGCTGTTTCCTCTGCAGTTAAACTAACCGACCGAGCCGCATAATTATTGATATTTTGAAACATGGCTCAAATATAAGCGCGATTAGGGTTACACCCGCAAACATCAGACCGCTAAATAATTTCATTTCTTGTCCCAGTTCAATGGATTTTTAAGATAGATAAGTCAATTTTGCCTCATACAATTCTTATTGATCAAATATGACTTATCTACCTGATGCAAACCGTTACCAGGATATGGAGTACCGCCGTTGCGGTAACAGTGGTTTAAAACTGCCGGCGGTATCGCTTGGCTTATGGCATAACTTCGGTGGTATCGACAGCCTGGAGAACGCCCGCAATATTTTACGTTTAGCCTTTGATAAAGGCATTACCCATTTTGACCTGGCCAACAACTACGGCCCGCCGCCGGGCTCGGCCGAGGAAAGTTTTGGCCGTATTTTTAAAGATGATTTTAAAAACTACCGCGACGAGCTTATCATTTCAAGCAAAGCCGGATGGGGTATGTGGGAAGGCCCGTATGGCGACTGGGGCTCAAAAAAATATTTGGTAGCCAGTTTAGATCAAAGCCTTAAACGTATGGGGCTTGATTATGTAGATATTTTCTATCATCACCGTCCTGACCCTGAAACTCCCATCGAAGAAACTATGGGCGCGTTGGATCTGATAGTACGCCAGGGCAAAGCTTTATATGTTGGGATCTCAAGCTATAGCGCTTCTGAAACAGAAAAAGCCATCGCGGTGTTGAAAGAACTTGGTACACCTTGCCTCATCCATCAGCCTAAATATTCCATGTTCGACAGGTGGGTTGAAGGTGGTTTGCTTGATGTGCTGGAAGATAAAGGTGTTGGCTGTATTCCATTTTCGCCACTGGCCCAGGGTTTATTAACCAATAAATACCTGAAAGGTATCCCCGAAGGCTCGCGGGCTGCAGCTCATCGTGGTAATGGTGCTATTGATGAAGATGCTATAACCGAACAAAATATAGCCAAAGCAGCAAAGCTGAATGAAATTGCATTGCAGCGTGGTCAAAACCTGGCGCAAATGGCATTATCATGGATTTTGAAAGATAAACGCATTACCTCGGTATTGATTGGTGCAAGCAAGCCCGAACAGGTAACTGATTCTATCGGTTGTTTAGCCAATATTTCATTTAGCGATGAGGAGTTGAAGTTGATCAATAATATATTGGCGTATTAGTGTCAAGTTCTGAGCCTTAAGTCTTCAGTTAAAAGTACAGAAAAGAAAAGCCTGACTAAAGACTTATAGCTAAAAAACGCAGGCCCCGCCGAAAGCCGGGGCTTTTTTGTTGTAAGTTTTTGCAAAATCTATTCCGGCTTTATATTAATTATTGTTTAAATGACACTTTATTTATAGGTTAATATGCCTTGAAAGAGCGAGAAGATTAACTAATTTTAAAGTTGAATTCTTAACAGATGCTTCCGTTAGTTATCTTTTGTAGAATAATTTAGGAGGGTGTTTTTTGGGTATTTGATTTTTTACTAAAAATATTTTAATTGTTTTTTGAACAATTAAAATAAATATTATACCTTAGATTTTCATTAGCGTGATAACCTCGCTTTAATGAAGCCAATTATATTAATTTAAACCATACTTAACCCGTACCGGGTTTTGATATAAGTAATTACAACCGATAAGGAGATGCTGGACACCGAGATTAGGTACTTGCTTAATGATATTGCTTTAAACAGCAGCAGGGCTTCCTTTAAAAGGCTGTACTTATTTTACTATGGTAAATTGTTTAGCCTCGCAAAATCGCTGGTTAAACAGGATGAACTGGCTGAAGAGATCACCAACGACGTTTTTATGAATCTGTGGACACGCCGTGCCTCACTGCCTGAAATCAATAACTTTACTTATTACTGCTACACATCGGTTAAAAACAAATCACTTACCTGCCTCGCCAAAAATCAGCTAAAAAGTGTGAATATTGATGATGTACATGCAGATGTTGCCGATTCAAGTGCAACAGGGGAGGATAAGCTGGTTTGCGAGGACCTTACCAAACTGATCAATACTACATTGAGCAAACTATCCGATCAATGCCGCCTTGTTTTTAAGCTGATAAAGGAAGACGGCCTGAAATACCGCGAAGTAGCCGATTTACTCGATATCTCCATTAAAACTGTTGAATACCACATGGGCAACGCCCTGAAAATGCTTGTGCTGGGGCTAAAGGATGCCCAAAAATTGCCCGCTGCAGTTAGTCCCGAAAAAATTTCGAAAAATATTTAATTCTCCACTGGGGTATCCCGATTATTTACAGTCTTTACATATAGAGCCGTAAATAATGATTAATAACATCTGGATACTTATTGGTAAAAAGTTAAATGGTGAAGCTTCGCCCGAAGAGTTACTTGAACTTGAGCAACTGTTACAGCAACAGGTGGATGTCGTTATGTACCCGATGGATAAGCTGGAGGAGATTTGGAAAAACGACCAGCAAATTGCCGAGGATGAAAAACTGCTAAGCAAGTGGGCTGCTTTTGACGCCGAACTTGATGCTGTTGAAGAAAAGGAAGCTGAAGAGGCTGCGCAGGTTATCGCTGTTCAAACCAAAAAGAAAAAAGCCAGGATCATTAAACTGGGCTCATTGCTGGCCGCGGCCTGTTTAATGTTGGGTGTTTTCTGGTTTACCCGTAAAGAAACCATGGTGCCGGGAAAGTCCAACGAAATAACTGCTCCTAAAAACGGGATCAGTAAAATTCAATTGCCCGATGGCAGCCGTGTTTGGCTCAATATGGGCAGCAAGCTTACTTATAATAATGATTTTGGTACCGAGGAAAGAAAAGTATCCCTGGTAGGTGAGGCTTTTTTTGATGTTGTTAAAGATCCGCAGCACCCTTTTGTAGTTACTACCACAACCATCAGCATCAGGGTATTAGGTACTAAATTCAATGTGCGTTCATATAATAATGATAAAACATCCGAAGCCGCACTCATTCGCGGTAAAATTGAACTTACCGTTTTAAAAAATCCCGAAAAAAAGATCATCCTTAACCCATCAGAAAAAATTACGGTGATCAACAACCAGGAACTACAACTTAAAAGTAATACCCCAACGTATAAGATAGCTGAAGAAACTCCGCTTATAGCACTGAGCCGTATCCACCAGGCCAAAAAGGACACTTTGCCATCAGAAGCCTTATGGCTTGAAAATAAACTGGCCTTTGACGCTGAAGACTTTGAAAACATCGCCCAAAAAATGGAGCGCAGATATAATGTGAACATCGTTTTTGAAAATGAGGATGTAAAAAAACTGCGCTTTACGGGGAAATTTCAAAAAGAATCGATTAACAAGGCTTTATTGAGCCTGCAGAAAACGGCGGCGTTTCGTTATAAAATTGACACTAACCAAATTGTAATTTATTAATTAATAAACCTTTATGAAAGAGCCTATGCGTAAATGAGTATCAAATCTGAAACCATAAAAAATGGGAAGATGTTCCCGCATCCCCCCATTATAATGTGGTACAAGTTAACTACCAGTCCTTCTATAAACCAAATAGTTAAAATAACCTTAATGCTAAATTATGAAAAAAAATGCACACCGCATTAACCCATTGCGGCTGAACCAATTTTTGAAAGTACTTCTTATGTTTAAATTTATCTGTATCCTGGTACTCGCCTCCTCGTTGCAGGCGTTTTCAAAGGGATATGGTCAGACCCGCATCAATGTTAATTTCCAAAACATGCCCCTGAAAAAGGCGTTAAAGGAAATCGAAAAAAAGTCTGACTATCGCTTTTTGTATAACGACGATATGTTGTTGAAAAACGATATGCCCGCCAGTTTAAATACAAAAGATGCATCGCTTGAAGAGGTGATGAAAATTGTACTTAACAATACCAACCTGAGTTATACGCTGGGTGATAATAACCTGGTTATACTTACAGAAAAGGGAAAGGCAATGGCCCCGGGCACTGTGAGCGGTAAAGTGACCGACGAGGCCGACCTGCCCATGCCTGGTGTTACCGTAAGGATAAAGGGCGCCAATGTAAGCGCCCAAACCGATTTGCAGGGGCGTTATACCTTAAATATTCCCGATAATAATACAGGTGGTGTAGTACTTGTTTTTTCGTTTGTTGGCTATGTGTCGCAGGAAATAACAGTTACCGGCAACTCGTTGATCAATGTACAGTTAAAAGCAGCATCCAACTCTTTAAACGAAGTAATAGTGGTTGGATACGGCACACAGAAAAAGGAAAACCTTACAGGTTCTGTTGCTGTAGTAAATCTTAAGGATGCCAATAAACGTGTAACACCTGACGTTGCCAGAGCTTTACAAGGCCAGGTTGCAGGTGTACAGGTAAATGGTTCGGGTGTACCGGGCGAAGGCGTTTCTATCCGGATCCGCGGTGTAAGCTCATTAAATAGCAATAACCCGTTGTTTATAATTGACGGTGTGCCAACATTTGAGCCTTTTGACTTCCCGAATACTGATATTGAAAGTTTGCAAGTGATTAAAGATGCATCTGCGGGCGCAATTTATGGGTTTCGTGGTGCTAATGGTGTAGTTATCATTACCACCAAACGGGGCAAAAATGGCCCGATGAAGATCAACTACAACGGTTATGCAGGCTTTCAGAAAAACCCTAAAACGTTATCCGTTACTGATAGGGTAGGTTACCAGAAAATTGTCAATGCCGCTGAAACCAACGCGGGTTTATCTTTAGCGCCGGGTAATGACCCATCATCGAGCAAATTTATTAGTAATGTAAATACCGACTGGCAAAAGTCAGGTTTCAGAACCGGCTATACGCAAAGCCATGACCTTGGTTTATCAGGCGGTAATGATAATATGAGCTATAACGTTGCTTTTGATTATTTTAACCAAACCGGTACAACCGTATCAGGCCCTTCATATACCCGGTATAACCTAAGCGGCAATATTCAAGGCAAAAAAGGTATCGTATCTTTCGGTACTAAGTTTGCCTATACCGAAGGTGATTATAATAACCTGGCATATCCGCATCTGCACGGTACAGGTAACCAGATAGTTGACCTGGTTACCGCTATCCCAACCATGCCTATTTATGATCCTAACCGCGTTGGCGGCTACGGGGGCGTTGATCAAAATACGCAAAGGGCTATCTCGCTTAATATTATAGGTGTCAATAATTTATTGAACAGCACAGGCCAGCGTAACCGTATGATGGCATCGGCCTGGATGGAGGTAGATATACTTAAGAACCTAAAATACCGCATCAGCGGAAGTTACGATCGCAACGATTTTAGAAACACTTATTTTGATCCTATTTATGATTTGGGCTGGTTTTATCCTAATACAACTGCTTATTACAGTGATGCCAGGGGCAACTATTATACCCAATTGATAGAAAACACGCTGAGCTATAAACTGAATGTTAAAAAGCATAATTTTGAGATTTTGGCAGGTACCGCGTATCAGAAAAATGCTACCAGCAATTTAACAGGTGTAGCATTAAACTTGCCCCAGCCTTATTTATTCTCACTTGACAACGTAAGTAACCCGGCTAATAAAACAGCTTACAGCAACAGCTTTATTACCAAATTTTATTCGCCGATATTTGCACGTATCAATTACAATTATGATGACAGGTATCTGTTAACCTTTAACTATAGGCGAGACGGTAGCTCCCAACTTACTCAACAGCATCGTTATGGGAATTTTCCGGGAGCATCAATCGGTTGGAACATCAATAAAGAAAAATTTATACACCTGCCAGAGGCTATTACGCAGTTAAAACTTAAAGCCGGGTACGGAATATTGGGTAACATAAACGCTTTATCTAATCCATATCCTTACCAAACCATTGTAAATGGAAATGCAAGCTATGTGTTTGGTAATACACTTGCTACAGGAACAACCCAAACCCAGGTGTTTGACCAAACCAATAAATGGGAAGGTAAAAAAACAACCAACATCGGCCTTGATTTAAGCTTGTTTCATGACCAGCTTGCATTTTCATCAGAATATTATATCAATAAAATTACCGGTGTATTGTTAGGGGTGCCTATTCCGCCTTCGGTAGGGGCAATTAATACGCCGCTGGTTAATGCTGCCTCTTTTACCAATAAAGGTATCGAGTTTACGGTAACTTATCGCAGCAGGGATACCGGTCCGTTCAATTACACCATTAGCGCAAATGCTTCAACCGTTAAGAATAAGGTGACATCATTAGGCAATGGCGGTAACCCGATATATGGTGCGTACAGCAAAACAGCAGTAGGCGGCGAAGTTGGTGAGCTATATGCTTTTAAAACCGAAGGCATTTTTAAAAATGCTGCCGAAGTGGCCGCCCATGCTACTCAAACAGGTGCCGCTCCCGGCGATGTTAAGTTTGTTGATACCGACCATAACGGTATTATCAATGATGATGACCGTGTTTATCTGGGCTCTGCAATTCCAAAACTTTACTATGGATTCAATTTTAGCGCCAACTATAAAAACATTGATGCGTCAATATTTATACAGGGTAATTACGGCAGCAAAATTGCCAATGGTGTTTATCAGGCTTTAATGACCGGTCAGTATGGCAATCAAAGTACTGATGAATTAAATTACTGGACACCATCCAATACCAATACTAATGTGCCAAGGCCAATTATCGGCGATCCGAACGCGAATGGTCGCAATTCGGATAGGTTCATTCAAAGTGCCTCATATGCCCGCCTGCAAACTGCACAATTAGGTTATACGTTGCCTGCTGCTTTATTAAACCGCACACACATATTCAGGAGCGTAAGGGTCTATTTGTCAGGGCAAAATCTTTACACAATAACCAAATACAAAGGTTACGATCCTGATTTTATTAATGATGGTACAATTAACCGCGGTTTTGATTATGGTTCGTTCCCTAATCCGCGCACTTTGCTGGTTGGTTTACAGATAGGCTTATAATTATTGATAAACATTAAACATTAGTATAATGAAAAATATATTTAAAAAGGCCATAGTTACTGGTTTAGTACTGTCGGCTTTTGCAATGGGGTGTAAAAAAAGTGATTTAAATACTGTAAACCCTAACGCGCAAACAACCCAAACGTTTTGGCAAACTTCTGATGATGCTGTAAAAGGGATAAATGCGGTATATGGCAGTTTAATTATTGATGGTTCATACATGCGTTTTTCGCCGATAGTGGAAAACACCAGGGGCGATGATGCTACAAGCTACAGTCCATGGGACCAGATCTATAACATGGGTAAGTTCAATATGCAAAGCAGTGGCGCGGGCGTACTGTTTTCATGGACAGCCTATTACCAGGGTATTTTACGCGCAAACGAAGTGCTGAAATATGTACCCGCCATTAATATGGATGCCGAACTAAAAAAACGTGTATTGGGTCAGGCCTATTTTCTGCGTGGCCTGTACTATTTTCACCTGGCCGATTTTTATAAAAACGTGCCTATGCCGTTGGTTCCTGCCGGCTCAAGTGCCGATTATTTCCAAAAACAACAGCCCCAGGATGTAGTTTGGGCACAGGTGATCAGCGATTTTAAAGCTGCCGAAGGCATGCTGCCAACAACTTACAGCGGCTTATCGCCCGATGGACAGATAGGTCGCGCTACCAGGGGAGCTGCAGCAGCGTTTCTGGGGAAAACCTACCTGTTTACAAAGAAATATGCCGAGGCGGCTGCCGAGTTCAAATCAGTTATTGATATGGGTACTTATAGCCTTGTGCCTAATTACTACGATAACTTTTTTGCCAATAATGAAAATAACTCCGAATCAATTTTTGAAGTTCAGTTTTCAAGGGATGCCGGAGGTACTGATCTGGGCTGGGGAGGCGATCCGTCATCAGGATGGGGCCGTACATCTGCCCGTGCCATCACCTTTGGCGCGGCAAGTTTTGGTTTTACAGATGTGCAGCCAACGCCTGCATTATACAATGAATATCTGCAGGAAAAAACAACCAGCGGCGGTGTTGATCCCCGTTTGGATGTAACCATGTATTACAACAAACCCGGCGAAAAATTATATAACCAGGATTTTGCCGCACGATACGCCGGCAGTTCCTCATTAAATGCCCTGTTTTGCCATAAGTATGAAAACGGCGACAGCGGCCAGGCCGATGAGTATGACTGGAGATCAGGTATCAACGAAAGATTGATGCGTTATGCTGATGTACTGCTGATGTACGCTGAGTGTTTAAACGAATTGGGCCAAACAAATGATGCTTATCAATACATCCAGCGGGTACGCAGCCGTGTTGGTTTGCCAAACTTAGCTACGGTAAAACCGGGCATGAGCCAGGCTGAGATGCGCGATCAGATAGGTCACGAACGTTTCCTTGAATTTTCGTTGGAGGGTCACCGTTTTGATGATATCCGTCGCTGGGGCTGGTTACAGGATGCAGCTAAACTGGCCTGGCTAAAGTCCCGCGACCCGGAATTTAATACCTACACCGCAGGTAAGGAGTATTTGCCGATACCGCTTAGTGAGGTGCAAACCAATGTTGGTTTGGTACAAAATACAGGGTATTAGAAAAAAGAGCGGGGGAGGTGCGATTCCTTCCCTGGGGAAGGAGGAGGAAGGGGTTTATGAATCATGGCAAATATACTGCTTGTATAAACCCCTCCCTGCCACTTCACAGTCCACCACACCCCTCCCGCGGGAGGGAATTAAAAAATTAAGTGAAAGAGATGACTAAGACGATGAATACAGCGAAAAATCTATACTTAATAACCGCACTGGCAACAATGCTGTTTTCTTGCTCAAAAAAGGAGACACCTGCGCCAACTAAAACGGATACTACCACAACTCCACCGGTAACAACAGCGTTTGATATCAACAGTATCAGTGATACTTATGCGGATATTGCGGCATTTACCTATTATCCTAAGTGGACAGTGTATAACGTGCATGACCCATCCATTAAAAAGTTTGGTGATTATTATTATTGCTACAGTACCGATGTGGCTTTTGGTACTGATGTAAGGCCGGGCTTGCAAATCCGCAGGTCGAAGGATTTGGTGCAGTGGGAGTATGTGGGTTGGGTATTTTCGTCATTGCCGGCGCAGGGATCTGCCTATATTGCGGGTAAAGGCGGTACGCCTTACAACGCCTTATGGGCACCTTATGTAATGAAGGTGGGTTCAGAGTACAGATTGTATTATTCGCTTTCATCGCCTGTAGCACGCCTGAGTGTTATCGGTATGGCGACGGCTTCATCGCCTGACGGCCCCTGGACGGAGAAAGGCCTCGTTGTAACATCAGCCAATGATGCCAGTATCCAAACAAACGCTATCGACCCAACCGTAATAACTACAACCACCGGCGAGCAGTATATGTACTACGGCTCGGCATGGGACGGCATCTATATCCTTAAACTTGACCCTTCAACCGGTTTGGCGGCCAATTCGGGCGATAAGGGCAAGCGCATTGCCAACCGGGGTTTCACCGGCGGCAAATACAATGGCAATATTGAAGGCGCGGAAGTGATCTACAACCCCGATCTGAAAAAGTATTTCCTGTTTATCAGTTATGACTGGCTGCAAACCAAGTATAATGTTAGGGTGGGGCGGGGCGATAGCCCGACCGGTCCGTTTTATGATTATAACGGGCATGACATCAATACCGATGAGGATCATGGCCCCATGATCCTTGCGCCATACCAGTTCAGCAACCAAAGCGGCTGGCAGGGCACAGGGCATTGTGCAGTGTTTGACAACGGTAGCGGGCAATATTACATGGCGCACCAGGGCAGGCCGGGTATTAACTCCTACTTTATGGACCTGCACGTTCGTAAAATATCATGGACAACCGACGGCTGGCCAATAGTATCGCCTGAGCGATATGCCAATGTTGCTCAAACAACTATAGCTGCAACCGATGTGGCAGGGACCTATGAAAAAATTACGCTGAATTATCATGTTGTACCGGGTTATGGTACCGAGCAAACCAATCCGGATTTCCAGGTTTCAACAACCTTTAAACTGGATGCTGCCGGTACTATTGATGGTAACGCTGCTGATAAATGGACATTTACCGCTCCGTGGCTTGAGCTTAAATACAGCAACGGCGATACTTACAAACTAAAAGTTGAACGTGAGCGCGACTGGGAAAATAAAATAACATCAACCCTGATATTTACCGGGTTAGATAACCATGGCACTGCCATTTGGGGAAAGAGAAAACAATAGGTTTGTTTTTATATAGGTTGGTAGCCCTTCGGTTTAATTATCGGGGGGCTTTTTTAATAAAATAAATTGAGATTGTTGGTGAAGCTATTTTGTCAGCGCCTTTTATTATTGGGGTAACTTATTCAAAAAATTACGATAAAAACAAAAAAACAAGTTGAATAAACATGGCGTCAAATCTTCTGTAAAATACGTATTGTTTTATTCTTATTAGTTTTATTTACTGACTATCAGTTAGTTGAATGTGTTTTACTGAATGGGTTAATTGTTTGATTATCAATTTGTTTCATTTTTATGCTGTCCTGCGTTTCAGACTCAAAAAATGGAACATTTATTTTTCTGCAAAAAAGACAGCTGGCGCTTCTTTAATTTTTTTTCGGGAATCAAAAAATTGGGACGCCCGTTTTGTTACAATATAAGGATTGGTTTAACTGCATGGCCGAACGGTTTTTTTAGCCTGAATAGATTTTGTTTTCCACAATCCATTGTTTTTCTGTTACTTATTCGTATCTTGAATTTACCAAATTAACCTGAGTATTTATGAAAAGTGTAAAGCATATCCTGGCCCGTAAGGGGAACAACGTTACTGCAGTACCTGCCGATACCACCGTGTTTAACGTGTTGAAACTGATGGCCGAAAAAAACATCGGCTCGGTAGTGGTAACCGAAAATGGCAGGTATATGGGCCTGATGACAGAGAGAGATTACTCCCGTAAAATCATTTTAATGGGTAAACACTCCGACGAAACCACCGCCGGCGAGATCATAAGTACCAATTTCCCGAGGATCACCCCCGAATCATCAGTTGATGAATGCATGCTGATCATGAGCGAAAATAATATCAGGTATTTACCGGTGTTTGATGTGGCCGATCAGCTATGCGGTATTATTTCAATGAGTGATGTGGTGTACGAAACTATCCATTCGCAAAGGGAAACCATTGAGCAGTTGCATAGCTATATCCAGTCAACATAAGCAAAAATGCTTTTGGATTGCTGATAATGGTTAACAGGAGATTTGTTTTTGCATAAATTAATCAAAGCAAATATTTAGGTTTGTTAACCACTCCGTTGTTATGAGGCGACCTCTTGTTTTTTTGTTTTTTATTTTAACTTCTTCTTTTGCTTTTGGTCAGCAAACGTTTGAGGCTTTTTGCAATGATTTTGTAACCGGTTACACTAAATTGCATTTGCCCCAACTGGAACTAAGCTACACAAGCGGATTAGAACATATCGGCACCGCTGCTGATGTGCAAAAACAGTTAGCTTTTTTTGAAAAAGTTAAGACTGATTTATCAGCCTTCAAAGCAGATCAGCTCAACGAACCGGAAAAAGTAGATTATCAGCTGATCAGCTATGAAGCCGCCCTTAATTTAGAGCGGATTAAACTTGAGCAGGATTGGTTAAAGAATAAACCTGCTGTAATCCCCACAGGCGGCATTATCACTATCCCCAACGGCAAAGCCTGGTATGCCTACCTGCTTAAACGCTGGACCAGTGCCAGCGCCACTCCTGATGAGATCTACCAGTTTGGCCTTACCGAAGTGGCCCGCGTTCAAAAGCATATTGAAGCTATCCGCCTGCAAACCGGGTTAAGCCAGGACGATTTTTATAAACACATCAATGATCCTTCCTTTTTTATCAGTGACCCGAAGGCAGTACAGCAAGCCTTCGAAAATACCAAAGCGGTCATTTATGCCAACATGTCCAAACTGTTTAGCAATACCAACATAGCCCCGCTAAAAATTGTAAAAGGCGAAAGCAGGCAGCTGGCACAAACGCCCGGCTATTACGATAGTAATGCGTTTTACTATAATCTTTTTGATAAGCCATACAATAAACGGCAGGTCGACTGGCTTTTTATGCATGAGGGAGTTCCCGGTCACCATTACGAGGCGAGTACGGAGGCGCAAACCAAAACATCAGCCGTGCAGCAGCTTTTTTATTATATGGGCTTTGCTGAGGGTTGGGCAGCATATACCGAAGAGTTAGGCACACAACTTGGCGTATACCAAACGCCTTATGATGAGCTGGGCAAATGGGAGTGGGACATTGTACGGGCGGTACGTGTGCCTTTGGATGTAGCGCTTAATTATTACGGCTGGACAGATGAACATGCACTGGCATTTTGGAGAAAGAATATCCGGGGGCAGGATGATATTGCCATACGCGAAATTGCCCGCATGCGCCGCTGGCCGGCACAGGTAGTTACCTACAAGTATGGCGCATTACAAATACTGCACTGGAAAGAGGAATTGCAGCAAAAGCAGGGTGCCCAATTTAACATCAGGGATTTTCATTCACGCGTGCTTGATCATGGCTCGCTGCCATTGTTTATGGTTAAGGAGAATGTGTTTAAAAAAAGTTAAACTTTTTATCTTGTAGATCAATAGACGGAAAGATAGCACCAGAGGTGCTAAAGGGTTGTAGAATAATTATTAAAGGGTTTTAGCGTGCCTGAGGTACGCAACTTCTGCGCGTTTTACGGCAGCCTAAAATCCTTTGTTCAGCAGCTCCTGGTAACAATCTATATACTGGCCCACGTGTATGCCATCAATCAACGCGTGATTTACATGGATGGATACCGGCATGGTGCGCTTACCATGATGTTCGGTCATTTTACCAAACGAAACCTTGGGGCAGCTGTCCATAAATGAAAACATGCGCGCATGCGACAGTGAGGTAAAATTGATCCAGGGTAGCGAAGAAAAACGGATCACATTGTTTAAAGCTTTGCGTTCAAGCAGGTTGTTACTTTGCACGCGTTCAATTTCTTTATTTGCATCGCGGGCAAAATCTTCGAACAAGGGATGAAAAGGCCATTCACCAAAGCCAAATGTGCCATTAGCCCGCGGAACGGTTGAGCTGGCATCAATCCGGTCATAAATAAAAATCTCGTCGCCCTCCATACGATATTTGAAAGGCTCAATAATTTGCGATGCCGCTAAAGACTGGTACATGGTATAAAGGAAAAATGAGATCCCGTTATCCTTCACAAACTTATAGGCCGCCGTTACATCAACGTTTACGTTTACGCCGTAATAGGGTTCCTCAAACTGTTTAAAAAAGTTGTAATGCTCTTTCCTGATCCAGTTTTCAATATCTACTTTTTGTTTCATAACTATTGCTGTTGCAATAATAGGGATATTAAGCCGGAAGTTAGAAGTCGTAAGTCTTAAGTCAAAAAGCAAATTTCTGACTTAATACTCGTGACTGCAGGCTAACTTTTGCTTAATTTCGATAAACATTAATCTGCCTTCAAATGTCATCAGCAATAAACAATTCCCAATATCAAAAAGCCGAAGTTTTTAAAGCACTGCATAAGCGTGATGGTTTATTCATTATCCCCAACCCCTGGGATGCTGGTTCGGCTAAAATTTTAACCGGTTTAGGCTTTGAAGCGTTTACTACTACCAGTGCCGGGTTGGCTTATGCACTGGGCCGGCCGGATGGGCATGCTCTGATCAGTCGCGATGAAACGCTTGATAATGCAAGGGCTATCATCAGTGCAACCCATTTACCGGTAGCTGCCGATTTGGAGAATGGTTTTGGCGATACGCCGGAGATTTGTGCCGAAACTATCTTAGCCGCAGCGGGAGTGGGACTGGTTGGCGGTTCGATAGAGGATGCTACGGGAAATGATAAAGATCCCATTTACAATTTCGACCTTTCGGTTGCACGGGTAAAGGCTGCTGTTGAAGCTGCGCGAAGCCTTCATTTTCATTTTACATTGACCGCCAGGGCCGAAAATATGATCCACGGGAAAATAGACCTGCAGGACACCATAAAACGCCTTGTTGCTTATGCCGATGTAGGTGCCGATGTGCTTTTTGCGCCGGGCCTCAAAACGAGGGAACAAATAAGCGAAGTAGTAAAGGCCGTTGCGCCTAAGCCCGTGAATATTGTACTTGGCGCAGCAGGTTTTGATATTAGCTTCAATGAACTTGCCGACCTGGGTGTAAAAAGGGTAAGTCTTGGTTCGGCATTGGCAAGGGCTGCTTTGGGCGCTTTTCAGCGGGCCGCTGTTGAACTTTCACAGGGAAGTTATGGTTTTGTAAATGATGCTGTTCCTTACTCGGAATTAAATAAGATTTTTGGGAAGTGATTAAACAATTTGCTTGTCATATTTAGCTAATACCCGTTGAACGGCAGGTTGTATATGCCATAGACCGATAGGAAAAAAAATAAGACAAATTATTGCTTTAAGGGCATCGCTATTGCCAACTATTTCTCCTTCAATTACTGATTCAAGCATTTTGCCTGCAAAACCACAGGCACATATGAAACCTATAACATAAATAATTCCTCCTGTTGCAGAAAACCATATTGCTAAATTATCTCCGCCAACTTGCGCAATCCTGGAGATTATTAATGCAATTATGATCAGCAGTAAAGAGAACCGAAAATATTTTATATCAGGTTTTATTACTGGAATTAAAGAATGCATAGTAACGCCTATAGCATAAATCCAGCTAAGGCCTATTAATAAGCTCAAATACATGAGTACTGTGTAGCTATTAGGGACGAAAGCCGGTATTACAATGAGAGCGAATAATTGCCATGATTTGAGTTTTAATAAAAAACGCATTTCAGATGTTTATGCATCGAAGATATGTAAAATTACACTATTTAAATGTTGAGCAAAATACCAAGTGGTATATATTTATATCTTTGCGCCGATTTTAATAAAACCATCATGTTAAACAGAGTAGTTATAACAGGTCTGGGCGCTTTAACACCGCTTGGAAATAATGTAGAAACTTATTGGCAAAACTTAATTGCCGGTAAAAGCGGTGCTGCAACCATCACCCGTTTTGATGCATCATTATTCCGTACGCAATTTGCCTGCGAACTGAAAGATTTCAATATCAAAGATCACCTTGATAAGGCCGAATTAAAACGTACCGATACCTTTACCCAGTACGCGCTTGTTGCAGCCGATGAAGCTATCAAAGATTCGGGTTTTGATCTGAGCAAAATGGATCCCTTTGATGTTGGTATTATCTGGGGCAGCGGACAAGGCGGTATGGAAACTTTTGAGGAGCAGGTAACTGAATACGCCAAAGGTAACGGACAGCCAAGGTTTAGCCCTTTCTTTGTGCCGAAGTTTATTTCAAACATGGCTTCGGGCATGATCTCTATCCGTAACGGTTTTATGGGGATCAATTATACCACGGTTTCGGCCTGTGCTACGTCCAATACCGCTATTATGGATGCCTTTAACTACATCCGTTTAGGTAAGGCTAAAATTATTGTTACTGGCGGTTCAGAAGCGCCTATTACGCCTGCTTCCATTGGAGGTTTCAGCTCAATGAAAGCGATGTCGGGCCGCAATAACGATCCGCAGCATGCTTCACGGCCATTTGATATTGATCGTGATGGTTTTGTTATGGGTGAAGGCGCCGGTGCCTTGGTACTTGAAGACTATGATCATGCAGTTGCCCGCGGCGCACATATTTACGCAGAGGTGACCGGGGCATCTATGACTGCTGATGCATACCACATGACAGCCACTCATCCGGAAGGATTAGGTGCTGCCCGTGCCATGCAGCAGGCATTGACCGAATCGGGTTTAAGCATTGAGGATGTAGATTACCTGAATATGCACGCCACATCAACGCCGGTTGGCGACTTATCTGAAATTAACGCTTTGCTTGCTGTTACAAAAGGTAAAGAAACAAACACCATCATCGGTTCAACCAAATCAATGACTGGTCACCTGCTTGGTGCCGCCGGTGCTATTGAAGCCATAGCTGCTATAAAATCAATTGAAAATCAAATAATCCCGCCAACAATCAATACCACAACTTTAGACCCCGCTATTCCGGATAATTTGAAGTTTGTATTGAAAGATGCCATCGACCATAAAGTGAAAGTAGCCATGAGCAATACTTTTGGCTTTGGCGGGCATAACGGGATAGTTGTATTTAAAGCTATTTAAAGCTCAAATGAGAAAGCTATTGAAGACTTACGAAGTTTTTTAAACTTCGTAAGTCTGGATTTTAGTAAGTTTAATTTCATGTGCTGCTTACGGCAGTAGCTTCCAGGTTTTTAGTTCGCCTTTTATCACCACCATAATTTTATTGGTTACCATTTTATTGAGGATCACCTTAGCGCCTATCCACAACAGGCTTTTGGTAAGCCACCCTAGATCTGCTACATTGAGCATAATGGTTTGAGCCCGATTTTTTAATCCATCACTAAAACGGTCTATATCCTGTTCTTTAATAGTGGGCCAGTTGTTGCCCGAACTAAATTTAATATCCGGGAATTTGATATCTTCTTCAAATACAGGGATGATCTGGTAACTATCACTTTGGGTTGATTTAAATTTGGCTTTGTCGGCATTAGCATAGCCATCTTTAAAAATAGGGTTGGTGGTAAGTGCTTTGGCTGGTATGGTAAAGTAATCGCGCAAAAAGATCTTACAATTGTGCCGGCCTAAAAAGAAATCATGCACCCTGAATTCTTTATTTAAAAAACCGCTAAATCCGCTCAGCGCACCGCAGGCTATGGCTTGCTCGCCGGTTAGGTCTGTCGATTTGCCATCGGGCGTATCTACGCGGCGCGATGGCGTGATCAGGTACTGACCTGCGCAATCCTCGTCCATAGCGTCTTTAATATTAACAGCCTTTGAGCGCATTTGCGATAGCATAGATGACAACGTTAAACCTACTACGTTTGATATAGACCTTGACTGTGAAATTGGCGTGGGCGCCTGGGTAGGGAAAGGTTCAATCATCAGCACAGTTGAAACAAACTTGTTAAAGTTGTTGTAGTCCACATCGGGCTGACCGGTAAGATCGTCCAAAACACTTCTGACTTTATCAAAAGGTTCGTTATTGATCATGCCGCCATCAACGTTGAGAGTTTGGTATGCACCGGCATCAATAGGGGTATTAACCAGGTAATTGCTTAACCATGGGTTATTGTTAACATATTGGGCATCGCGTTTAACTATCCTTGATTGCAATCCAACCGGAAAGGCGCCGGTGGCCATTGCAGCGTCGGCGGCTATATCCGTATTAATATTATTTTTCAGGTCAAGCGGCATCCAGCCGTTATTATGCCCGGCAATGGCGTTTTCTGTAAGTTCAAAGCATGCGTAATCATTATGGATGCGCATGTTATATTTGGTACGCTGCGGCGATGACGAATTAAACGGAACATTGTAGGCGTAGCCCTGCAGGTTTGTAAGCGTGGTAAAGATCTTTAAACCGGGTTTAATATAAGCGGGCAGCGGCTGCCATTGTTTTGGATCGGCAGCAACTACGCGTTTGGCAACATCATTAATAAAATCAGAATTAAGTGCCGATATTACACCCGAGCTTTTGATGTCGCTGGTATCCAGCATTTTTGTGAACATATCAGCCTGCACAAGGTCAACCCAGGAGTGGTAGAGCTTGTTTTCGGGATGTTCGGTTAAAAGATCTCCTGATGGCTTGTCGATATGGGTTATCGGGTTGTTAAGGGAGGATGCGGCCATGATACTGGTCATACCGCCTGCCGACGCGCCGCCCATTACCGGGATCTGCACCCTGTGCGATGGGACACCGGGTTCATTGCGATGCTTTTCCCATTCTGCTAATGCCTGAAGCAGGTAATCAATAACGCCTGCTGTATAGGCTCCGGCAGATACGGCGCCGGCCATACAAAGTCCTACATAAAATACTTGCTGATCTGAAGTTTTATCTGCTGCCATGAGATAGATATTAGGTTGGGTTGTTAAATTTAAAAAAAAGGATCGTACAAAATGATACGTGAAACTACGCGAGTTGATAGCGGGTTTTACCCGATCACATGGCTTTATGGGCTTTTTGAGGTTTGGGGTGTTCCCTTGGTTTAAGTTCCCGGTCAATGATCTGCCTTTCAAAGTCTTTTTCGTCTTCACGGTTAGTTTTAACTATCCATATCATTAATGCTATTAACAGGGTTGTCACAATGGCTACTATGAAATAATTGATCTGCATGTTTATATATTTGGTTAGCTCAATTTACTCCGGCTGTATTAACTGGCGATTAAATTTGAGTGTGAAATAAAATCAGCCAGGAACCCTGATTTCATGATTGGATAGGATCTAATAAAAAAATATACAATGCAGGCCCATCTAACCGCCATTACTCTTGCAGTTAAAGATCTTGACGAGGTCAAGGCATTTTATACCGGGAAATTCGGATGGCAGATGCTTGCCGAAAACGAAAAGGTAATAATGTTAAAGCTTGATAATTTGGTGCTTACCCTGTGCAGTGAGCTGCTTTTTTCAAAGTACACAAATATAAGCAATAATGCCGGAAGCAATCGTTTTTATCTTACTATAAATCTGGCTTCAAAAGCTGATGTTGAAACCAAAATAGCCCAATTGAGGTTGGCAGAAGTACAAATCCTGAAGCATCCGGCTGAAACTTTCTGGGGCGGTTATGCCGGTTTTATTGCCGACCCTGAAGGGAATTGCTGGGAGATCTGTTATAATCCGTATGTTGAAAATTAATAAATGCTTTAAATCTATAGTTGTACATGAATATGGTCGTCATGCCTTACTGCACGGCATCCGTGAAATCGTAGCTTTGGTGTTTGGATGCCCAGACGATTTTTTAAATGAGGTTCGATAAATATTTTTTTGATGACATTTTTCGATGCAAAGAGGGTTACAAGTGCCTTTGTTCGTAAACTGTCAAAAGTAAAATTAACTTTATTGCTCTGGGGAACCATTTTAGTCAAAAAGCTGTACTGCCAATAACCCTTTATCAGGCAAGCCTGTGTTGTGTTGATTTCCCCGGCGCGCGGCTCTTCACTAATTCCGTATCCGATTGGCGAAGGTGTTTTATCGGTTTCTGAGCCTGTTTTGTTATCAATATAAAAAAATGCGAGATCGAGTTTTTTACCATCGTTATGACTCAGGTGGGGCATAAGCGGAAACCCATTAATGAACGGAAAGCTCGCGTCAAGATAATTCAGGGTACTTCCCGGATACTTATCGTTCATTTCGGCGGCTACGGCAAATGCAGCCTGCTTAAGTTGCGGGCGAACATAATTATGGTTGAACAGGCAGGTTAGCCGGTTTAGCGGCTTTAAATGATTGATTTGGGAGAAGGGGAGCGGCACCCTGCCCGAAAGCCTGGCAAGCGGAGGTACAATTAAAAAAGTGGTAAGGCAATATAACACCATAAAAACTGCAGCCTTGGTGATTTGCCGGTAATATTTATTATTTACGGTTTTGTTGATTAGTTTATGCAGGCTAATTGAAATGAGATAAACCAGCCCACCAATTTGTGTAAAAACAGTGAGCAGGCAAAACAATAAAACGATGATTATGGGTTTTACTATTTTCAATCGGGATTTAAATTTCAATTTAACGGTATCGTAAACCAAAAGGTACTGCCTTTATCTACTTCGCTTTCAACCCCCATTTCGCCGCCGTGAAGCTCAATGATCTCCGCGCTGATATACAAGCCAAGTCCAAGCCCTGAGTATTGAATACCCGAGGTATCAACCCGGTAGTAGCGTTCAAATAAATGCGGGATATTCTCCGGCGGGATCCCCCGGCCAAAATCCTGTACCGATATTTTGGCCATGTTGTCCTGTTTACTGATATTGATGACAATCCGGTTGCTGTCGGGTGCATATTTAACCGCATTGTTTACAAAATTAACAACAACCTGGTCTATCCGTTGTCTGTCGGCGTATAGTTCCAGATCGGTGTCACCTGTAAGTTCAAGTTCATGTGTACCTGCAAGCCTCACGTGGTCGCAGCACTCATTGATCATTTGGGCTGCCAAAAAACGTGTTTTATGAAGTGCAAGCTGCCCCGCGGTAATTTTTGAAACATTAAGCAAGCTATCAACCAGTTGCTGCATTTTATTCAGGCTGCTATTGCCGCGGCTAATAAACTGGGGGATCTTATCAGATGAGGGATCAACCTTGATCAACCTGTCCAGCAATTGCATCGATGCTTTGATCGATGTCATTGGCGTTTTTAGCTCATGGCTGGCGACGCTGATAAAATCGTCTTTTTGCTGCTGCAAATGTTTAAACTCGGTAATATCAAGCAAGGTGCCCAGTATACGCAACGGTTTGTTTATTGAGCCATAATAAACCTTACCCTGCGTCCTGATCCAGCGTATAGAGCCGTTTGGCCAGATGATCCTCGCTTCATAAAAAAGTTTTCCGGTAGTAAGCGCGGTTTTATGAGCATTATTGCGTAGTTCAAGGTCATCGGGATGCAGTGCTTTCAAAAATAAATCGCGGGGGGCATCACGCCCAACTCCAAAAATAATGTTAAACCTTTCAGATGTAAGTATCTCGTCGGTAACGAGGTCAAGATCAAAGGTGCCGATTTCAGCAGCTTCAACGGCCAGCCTGGCCCTTTCTTCGGCTTCCTCAATTTTGCGGCGTGCAAAAACTTTTTCAGTTACATCAATGGCAATTACCATAATAGCGCTTATCTCGCCATCAAACCCTTTAACAGGCTCATAAACAAAATCAATAAATACCATTTCGGGTACGCCATTGCGTACAAGCAGCAGTTTATGCTCCTTGGCGGTAATCGGTTGCCCTGTTTCAATAACATTATCCATTACGGGGGCATACAATTCGGCCGTTTCGGGGATGGCTTCCCAAACGCCCCTGTTTTCCATTTCTGCACGTTTACGGCCTACCAGCTCAAGATACGAGTCATTCACTACTTCAATTACCAGGTTATCACTGTTTATAATGCAAATGCCCACGGGGGCTTGCCTCACCATGTTATACAAAGTATGCCTGCTCTCTTCCATCGCCTGTCGGGCATGCTCAATTTCGGTAACGTCGGTCGAGAAACAAATAACGCCAACTATTTTACCGCGCGAGTTACGTACAGCCTGGTAAGTAAACTTGTAATAATTAATTTGCCGTTTGCCGTTAATTATAAATTCGGCAGGTGCATTGTTGCCGTGATAAGTTTCGCCGGTACGGTATACTTCGCTTATGAGGCTGCTGAACGGTTGGCCCTGAAGGTCGGGCAGCGCCTCGTCAAATGGTTTCCCAATTATCGATTTGTCTTTTCCCCATGCTTTCAAGGTAGCATCATTGGCTATGGCAATGAGCTTATCCGGCCCCATACACATATACACCGGAAAAGGCGAGGCCTCAATAATGCTTCGGAAAAAGTTTTCAGTCGGTTCCAAGTTATGGCGTGGTTTTAATCGGTGAAAGATGCTCTCAAAAATAAAAATATTTTCGTACAGATTTAAATATGCAGGACAGGTTCTGCTATGGTTTATTGATAATTAAAGAATTATCTGAACAGATTTTCAGATTAATTGCAGATCTGCTCAAAAAGTGCAAAAAATGACCTTTATAGGCGAAAGGCACCAGCCTGCTGTATGGCCGGGTTGCTTGGTGTGATAGGCATATTTTTTTGATCAAAGCCTGCCCACATTTGATCAAAAAAATATCACAAATGAAAAATAAATTTTTATTGGCATGCATAGTAGGGTTATTATCTGCCAGCACCATGTATGGCCGTCCGGCCGCCGAAACAGGATACGCCAGCGTGATCCGCGACTTCATTGACAGCCACATGACCTCCAACTTTAAAAAATTAAAATCAATAATGAGTGATAATTCCGTATTAAAGTTACCCCGTGGTGAAAAGGTACTTGTACAGGAAAAAGACGACCTGGTAAGCATGATGAAAAAGGATGCCGGGACCCAGCAAAATTGCCAGTCGAATTACGAAGTGCTTGCCAAAAGCGATGCCATGGTAATTGCACGGGTTGATTTTAACTACGAAAACTGCACGCAGCATGATTACCTCATCATCGAGAAAAATGACCGGCACGACTGGAAAATTACACAGGTTTGCAAAATGTTTGAGGACATAAAAACGCCTTTAAACAATGGCAATTCTGTTGTAGCCAAAAATTAAAATTTACTCCCGTAACTGATAATAATTAATCACCCTATTGGGGTGATTTTTTTTATTTTAATTAGCTTTAATTTAACTTTTTAATTGTACCCCCATACAGGTAATTTAATTTACGTTTTTAATTGAATAAGCTATCGCGTTTCCCCGTTTTTCTGATTTTGTGTTTCCTTGCAGGTATGCTGTTGTTTACAAGCCAGGTCCATGCACAGAAATACATTTTTGCGCACTATGATATTGAGGATGGGCTCATCCAGTCGCAAATAAACAAGCTTTCCATGGATACCGATCATCGCCTTTGGATAGGTACCTTTGGCGGGGCCTGCCGTTTTGATGGAAAGGATTTTACGGCTTATACCCGCTTAACAGGTTTACCTGATAACTATGTTGCAACCATTTTTTCGGATAAAGGGGGCTGTACCTGGTTTGGTACCATGAATGGGCTTGCAAGGCTCTATAATGGCCGGATTGTGAAGTATAAACCGGATATACCGGTTAAACGCTCTTTTGTAGGCAACATAACCCAGGATGGAGAGGGAACTATCTGGGTTACAGCTGCCGGGATGCTGTTCAGGGTAAAAAATGATAAGATGCAGCATGTCCCTATTAATGATGATCCTGATATTTTTATCACCAGTTTGGCTGTTAATAGTGCAGGTTTGTTATATGTGTCTGTTTACAAAAAAGGTATTTATCGCCTTAAAGGACAAAAATGGGAACATGTAATTGATATTGATTCCCAATATAGTGAGCAAATTATCAAAAGGATTTTTTTCGACCGTTTTGATAAAAGCAAAACTTATCTTCTAACCCGCTCGGGTTTGTTATGTGCCAGGAATGGTATGGCTAAACCACTGGATATAAAAAATATTACGGGAAAAATAAAAGGTCAATTATTGTGCATTGAACAGGACGCTGATGCTAATATTTGGCTGGGTACCGATAATGGAGCATATTGTATTATGAGCGATGGTGTGATCCACTATAACTCATCAAACGGACTTACCGATAACTCTGTCCCTGATATTTATTTTGATGCAGATAAAAACCTGTGGCTGGGTAGCCTTGGCAATGGCCTTTACCGCTGCGAAGGCGACAGATATACCGTTTTTGACCGCACACAAGGTATTCCAGAATCAAAAATCGTAATGTCGGTAACTGAAGACTGGAACAAAAATGTTTTAATGGGGATTGATGGTGGTGGCATTTTGCGATATGATGGAAAAAGGACCAGCGAAGTGCCCGTACCAACCGGTTCGCCATATTTAAAGGGGGTGCAAAGTTTATATACCGATAAAAACGGCACTGTTTGGATTGGTACCGGGCAAACTGGTTTATGGCAGTATGATAAAAAGGGTTTCAGACAGGTAAAAAACAGTTCATCTTTTGCTTGTAATTTTATTACTGCCGATGACAGTGGTACTATATGGCTGGGCACGTCAATGGGCTGTTTCTATTACCAAAACGGCGAGCTGAAACAATTGGAAGGTATTCCCCCTTATTCGTCCGCAATGCTTAGCCTGGGGCGCGATTCTCTTTTGATAGGCACCCAAAACGGTGTTATGCTGGCCGTAAATAAAAAAATAGTTCCGGGGTTTAAACTTAAATCATTTCCGGCTACTGCGGTTTACAGCATGATCCGATATCGCGACCTGCTGCTGGTTGGTACAGATGATAGCGGTTTATACACCTGGGATATGACAACCGGAGCGGTAAATATTTATAATGTTGATGACGGGCTCAAAGCCAATAGTATTTACAGCCTTGCTGCTGATGAACGTGGCCGCCTTTGGATGGGTACCGGCAGGGGAATTAACCGGATGCAATACGACCCTGCAAAGAAAACTTTTTGGGTAATTGATAACATAGGCTCAAAGGAACCGGTGGTGGAGGCCAACCAGAATGCCATTATGCACCGCGGACACGAGATTTGGATCAGTACCACCAAGGCTGTTATGGTGTATAATACCATGACAAAAATGGTTCCCTCGCCGCCGCCGCATGTGTTCATCAAATCGGTACAGTTGATGAAGGAGGATGGCGAAAAACGCTCTTCTATCGACCTTAATGACTGGGCCGAGCTTAAACATAATCAAAATCATTTGTCGATATCTTTTCTTGGTGTTTACCTCAAAAATCCTGACGCGGTATCTTACCAGTATAAGCTGGTTGGGCTGGATAGTGCTTTTAGTTCGCCCATGCGCAATAATGTGGTCAATTATCCTTCGCTGCCGCCTGGTACATATACTTTCAAGGTAAAAGCCATAAGCCCCGACGGGCAGGTATCACGCAAAATGGCAAGTTTCAGTTTTGTAATTATTCCTCCGTTTTATCAAACATTTACCTTCAGGTTGCTGGCCATTTTACTGTTGGTGTTTCTTGGTTTCGGAGTGCAAAATTTAGTGCATCAGCGTAAAATAAAACGTCAAAAGGCAATTGAAGCCATGAAGCGGGAAGAGAAGTTAAAGATCCGCCAGCAAACAGCCGAAGATTTTCATGACGATCTGGGTAACAAATTAACCCGGATCACCGTCTTATCAGAAATACTAAATGCCAAAATAGATAAAGAGCAGGCGGATCAGCGCGGAATCGTAGATCAGATCAAGCAAAACGCGGCATCACTATACAACGGTACAAAGGATATCCTGTGGGCACTTGATCCTAAAAGCGATAATCTGTATGAAACCCTGAACCATATCCGCGAAATAGGGATAGAGGTTTTTCATGATGTACCGGTTGATTTTGAGTTTGCTGCCGTTGATGAAGATATTCAGCTGGTAAAACTGCCTATGGAATACAGCCGTAACATCACCATGATATTTAAGGAGCTATTAAATAACATCCTTAAACATGCCGATGCCGGACAGGTAGTTTTTGAGCTTGATCAGAGCGATAAAAGCGCGATAGCACTCCGGGTTACCGATGATGGTAAAGGGTTTGATAGCAGCGCAGCTCATCGCGGCCGGGGGATCAATAACATTAATGCCCGCGCAAAACGGATCAACGCATCACTGCTCATTAATTCGGAAGCAGACAAAGGCACATCAGTAACATTAAAGTTTAGTAAAAATCAGTTAAGCAATTAAGCATGGCCCGTAACATTAAGGTAAGTATTATTGAGGATGATGAAACCCTGCGCGATGGCTATGCCTTTTTAATTGGTGCTACCGAGGGCTATGATGTGATCAGTACCTATTGTTCATATGACGAGGCTGCTAAAAAAATAGCTGCGGATAAACCCGATGTAATCCTGCTGGATATAGAGCTGCCCGGAGTTAACGGCATTGACGCTATACCCAAATTAAAAAAGCTTTTACCCAACTGCTATATCTTAATTCTAACTGTTTACGAATCTGAAAAACAGATTTTTAACGCGCTGGCCAACGGGGCATCGGGCTATCTTACAAAAAACACCCCGTCAACCAAGATCATCGAATCGATAAAAGAAGTACGTGAAGGCGGCGGCCCTATGAGTATTAATATTGCACGCCTGGTAATCCGCTCATTTCAAAAAAATCAGGAATCGCCCTTATCTAAGCGAGAAACCCAGATCCTGGAGTTGATAGGCGAAGGCAAAAGCCGTGGTCAGATTGCCAATGAATTGTTCATCGATCTTGAAACTGTTCGTAGCCATATCAAAAATATCTATCTGAAACTTGATGTAAACTCACGTGCCGATGCCATTAAACTGGCAAGGCAGAATAAGCTGATATAGGCTTAGAGGTATTCGTGTTGTAGTTGCAACTTTCCACATTAATCAGGTTGACGGAAAATGTTGGTGACAATATCAACATTGGCGGAGCGCAGGATAGTGCGATTCCCTCCCTGAGAGGGTGTAGGGAGGGGTTTCATCGCCTTGCCTATTCCTCTGAAATGGCGGATAAACCCCTCCCTGCCAAAACACAACCGCGCCGCACCCCTCCCTGGGAGGGTGTAGGGAGGGGTTTCATCGCCTTGCCTATTCCTCTGAAATGGCGGATAAACCCCTCCCTGCCAAAACACAACCGCGCCGCACCCCTCCCAAGGGAGGAAATAAAAGAATCTTCTGAACACCAACAACTCCGAAATAATCATTCCCGCGATACCTGTCCTCACGGATCGCTTTGAAAATCCAAACCCTACTAATTCACAAATCCCCCAAATAGGGGGATACTATCCCCCTGCAGGTAAAGTACCTTTGATATGTTAAGTAGTTTTAACTGACCGGCTACTGTAAACCCGCTTCAAAAATTATCCTGTTTGCTGCCCCTGGCCAACAGGTTGGTTTCCATCATTACAATCTGGTTTCTGTTAATAGCTACTGTAAAATGAAATTGAAATATATACCTGTGTATACAGCTGACTTTGAGGGTCAAATTGATTTTTATACTCAAAAATTAGGCTTCAAAGTAACAGGCACAATGACATTTTACGAGGGTAAGGAAAGCACGGTGATCCAGTCGGATAAATTAAATGTGGCGCTGCTTGTAACTAATAATGACGGCAACAGTGATAAGAGTAATATTATCATTAACACTGCCGACTGTTTGAACGATTATCATGTGCTCCGTACGGCCGGCGTATTTTTTTGCAAGTCGCCTGCATATTTACCAGCCGGACTGGCAGCCGAATTTTTGGATCCGGCGGGCAACAAATTCATGTTACTGGAAGAAAGAAATTATAACGAACAATAAAATCATATCACAATGGACTATTCAAAAGTATTACGCAACAACAACAAGATTGTAAGTCGCACCGGCGGCCAAAGGCAGGGGCCGCAGTATACTTCAGATTTAAGCCTTCGCTTTGTATTAAACGGTAATGAACGTTATGATATTGGCCGCAGACATTTGTCCATATATCCCGATTCGTTCCTGATCCTGAACAGGGGTACACAATATTCAACCGACACAGATCTTGGCCAGCAGGTACAATCATTTGCCATCAATTTTGATCAGCAGTTTTTGCAGGATTTTAAAGATTGCTGGACCTTTGACAATGACACTTTGTTAACTAAGGGCTATGGTAACGGCAAAATACGGCCGGAGTTTAATGAAACTATATATCCGTTTGCGGGCGATATCAAGTACAATGTATTTCACCTGAAACAACACCTTGACAATGGCATGCAGGATGAAATGCTGATCAACGAATACCTGCACCATACGCTCATCAATTATTTTCATATTTATAATGATGAGATCTGTAAAAAAGCCGAAAAGCTCGATTTTTTAAACCAGGGTACCAGGGTTGAGATCCTGCGCCGCCTTAATTTGGCTAAGGAGTACCTGTACAGTAATTATAATCAGAATATTAGCCTTGAAGACCTTGCCGAACATGCCTGCCTTTCGGTTAACCATCTGTTGCGCACATTTAAGCAGGCCTTTGGTTTAACGCCGCACCAGTTTTTAATTCAATTGCGTTTAAAACGGTCATTAATGTTGTTAAAGGATACCCGTTATCCTGTAAATGAAGTAGTTGGCATGGTGGGTTTTGAATGCCCAAGTTCATTTATCAGGCTGTTCCGTACGCACTATAAAATAACACCATTAAAATACAGGCAATCAGCATGATATGAAAATGTTTTTTGTGTGCCAAGATGGTGCTTTTCACACATGTAGCACGTACTTAACACACTATGTTTGCAGTACCAGATAGTTTTTTGTTAAGGATATTTGGTCAGTTAATAGTTAATGAAAAAGTCAGTAACGCGAGGTCACTGACTTTTTGTTTTTGAGGGTAGGAGGATGAGGAGAACATAAAAATGACATTAAATGATGGTCCTGTTAAAAAAATATGCGAAAATCAACATTTGCCTTCCTTGCTGTAACATTCGCAAAAAAAGATCGTCTTTTATGTTAAAACCTACTGCTATGAAATTTTTTACCATACTGGCCGTTACCGGCGGATTGTTTTTTACTTCGCTCCAGATAGAAAAGACTAACATTGCGAGCGTTAAACACAAAAACAAATGCTGCATGAACGCAAAAAAATCAAAATGCCCGCTTGCATGCAAACGGGCAAAATTAGCTAAATTGAACAGTTAAAAACGATACAGGGTTTCATCCCTCAAAAGGCGTCCGGCGATTAAAGGGGAATCTGTTGCCGGCGCCTTTGCAGTGTTTGTTAATTCAATTCAAATTTTAATAATTCAGCATCTCCTGCTTTCACTAAAACGTTTTTTGTGTTTACGTTAGTGCCTTGCAGTAACGATTTCGCATTTGCTGCTTTTTCGGCCTCCATACCAACTCTTTTCGGGTCGATAGTGTAAACTTTATCAGTTTCACCATAATTAAACAGAGCCAGGTAAAAGCTATTGCCAATTTTTTGTGTAAACTGTTCGGTTGTACCTGTTGCGGTGTTACCTTCAACCGGCCAGAAAGCTTTTCCATTTTGGACAATTTTCAAAATCTCAGGATTCTGGTACATAGCTTTTGCTCTGTCACTCCATTGCCCATGTGTCGAAAAATCATCACCGGTTATAAACGTGCCGGTAACAACTGCCGAGAGCATCCTTGCCCTGTTTGCGCCCTCGCTTTCGGTTGAAAGTACAACATGGTCGGCATCAATGTAATTATATAGGTAAGTTTGCCACCAGCCGTAATTTACGCTGTTGAGGGTATAGCGGGTATCTTTTACAGTTTTAAAAGCATCGCATGCAATGCGCCTCATATGCGCATAACGCCCGGTTGCCAGGCTGGGGGAAATGGCCGCATAAACCAGCATCTGATCACCCAACTGGTCAACCAGGTGTTCCATTCCTTTTTTATAGGCTTGCATACCGGTGGTGATTTTGGGATCATAAAAATGGCTTGACTCGGCTGCCGCATGGCCTAAAAAGTCAATCTTGATCATTTTAAAACCACAGGCTTTTAGTTTGCCAATTACATAGTCAATATGTTGTAAGGTGCCCGGATGGGTTGGATCGGTTGCGCGGGCACCGTCGATGTCGTGATAGCTGTCGCCAACTTTTGTCCATGTTTCGCCATAGGTATAGTTACTGCCTAAAACTTTGCGGTCCGGGCCACCTTTCCAGCCCCAGTCGGTAAATGGGGCCCAATACACACCAGGTTGTAAGCCTTTTGATTTACAGTAGTCGGCAAATGATTTCAGCTTGCCAAAGTCACCTTCCCAGCCACCGCTTATCATATTATCCCAAAACGAATCGAGATCAATAAACGCGGTATTGCCGTTGCGAAATGCAGGGATGCTATCGGCAAAAAAGTTGGCTACTTTAATAGCTTTATCGTAGTTGAGTTTTTCCTGCATAACGCCCCAACTGTTCCAGCCAACAGGAGTAGGTTTTGTCCAGTTAAAAATGTAAGGTGGTTCGGCAATGCGGTTGGCTTTACCAAATTCTTCCATACCATTGCGCCAGTCGGCAAACCAGCCCACTAATACCTTAGGCGATTTAACTGTATTGCCGCTGATATAACCATGAGCAATTTTATCGCGGTTTACGGCGTCTTCTGTATAACCACCCCATATTTCAAAGGTGTTGGCGCTATCTTTTTTGGCAACGGTACGCACGCCTGTTTTCCAGGTTTCATGCTCAACAGATCCAAACACCAGGCCTTTGCGACTACTGTTATCAAAAACAGTTCCTACTTCTGCACTGGTATTGGTAAGCGGGGCTTTAAACACTTTGGAATCGTAGCTAATGAAGGTATCGTTATCAAAAGGTACAAAGAGAGAGCGGGCATCGCTGGGTATGGCCGATATATTACCGGCTATCGGCTCCATGTAATTTGTTTTCAGGTTTTTGCCCTCAACATAAAGTTCGACAAAAAAATAGCCTTTGTGCGATGGATAAGTATAAAACACCTGCATCATGTTTGGCAAATTATTGCCGCTTAGGGTGAAAGTATGTTTTACGCCTTTGCCAAAACCATCGGTTATTAAGGCTTTAGTATAAGCAACGTTTTTGTACGCTGTTGAAGTAATAAGTTTTCCGTTGATGCCGGCTTTGCTATAGCAATTACCAAGTACAGTTTTTCCATTTTCGATAACAGAAAAAGTGCCGGTTTTTTGATCATAATTAATAGTGCCAGAGGTACCGTATGAAAACGATATATTCCCTTTCGGTGTTGGCTGGATAGTAATGATTCGGGTTGATGCCGAAACAATTGCCGGCTGCCAAACACAAAGCAAGCCGGACAATTGCACAGCAATTATAAAATGTGTAAGGAATTTTTGCATGAATTTTAGGTTATTAAATGTGTAAATTACATTTTATTTATGGTATGCAATTATTGTAATTAAGTCAAATAGCATTCTTTACAATACGGCTTAATAAAGAACAATTTGTATAGATAAGACACCCTGAAAAGGATGCCTTATTTGTTTATAAGCTATTATTAAGCTTTAACGGCCATTATGCTTTTGATCTGTCCGTTAACTTTTATTTTAACCGTACGCGGAGTAGGTGAGGTTACTTTATAAGAGGTTACTTTACCATCTTTCCATTTCATATCTACGGTAAAATTACCGCGGGCCTTAAGACCTTTAACCTCGCCCTGTGCTTTCCATGCATCAGGGATAGAAGGAATAAAATCAATAAACCCTGCATGGCTCTGGATCAGCATTTCAGCAATACCTGCTGTCGCGCCAAAGTTACCGTCGATCTGGAACGGCGGGCCGGCTGATAGCAAATTAGGGTATACGCCGCCGCCTGCACCGTAGTTAATATCGGTTTTGATGGTTGGCTTCATCAACTCTTTAAATAGTTTGTAAGTGCGGTTTCCGTCATGCAAACGTGCCCACCACAATATTTTGTAGGCGATAGACCAGCTTGGGCCGTCGTCGCCACGTACTTCCAATGTTTTTTTAGCGGCTTCGGCAAGTGCGGGTGTAGCTTCTGGTGTAATCTGAGATGCCGGAAATAAACCATACAGGTGTGATACGTGGCGATGCTGCGGTTCGGTTTCTTTATAATCCTCCAGCCATTCCTGGATGCGCCCATCCTTAGATATAACACCCGGGGGCGGGAGCTTTTTCACTTTAGCAGCCAGTGTTTTGCTGAATGCCTCGTCTTTGCCCAATACTTTGCTTGCTGTTATTACATTGTTGAACAACTGGCGGATGATCTGGTTATCAATAGTTGGGCCTACGCAAATGCTGGCATGCGTACCATCGGGCAGATAAAAACTATTTTCGGGCGATGAGGAAGGTGAGGTAACCAGCCAGCCAGTTTTAGCATCGCTGATCAGCATACTGTTGTAAAACTGTGCTGCACCTTTCAGTATTGGGTAAATTTGTTTCAGGTAGTTTTTATCACCCGTAAAATCATAATGCTGCCACAGGTTGTCACATAACCAGCCCGAACCAACTTTACAAACGCCCCATGAGGCACTTTCGCCCGGTTCTGTAAAGCCCCAGGGGTTGGTAATTACATGTGCTACCCAACCATCGGCATTGTAATAGGCTTTGGCTGTTTTTTCGCCATGTGGCACCATCCCTTTAACCAGGTCGGCAAGGGGAAGGTTCAATTCTGACAGGTTAGAAACCTCAACCGGCCATTGGTTCATTTCAATGTTAATATCCAGGTGATAATCGCCGTTCCACGGGGTGTGCACTTCGTTAGCCCATAAACCTTGCAGGTTGGGTGGCAACAGGCCTACACGGGTGCTGCAGATGCTCAAATAGCGGCCAAACTGGTAAAACAGAACCGGCAGACTTTTATCGGCGTCAGGGTTGTTGCGAAAAGCGATAAGTCGTTGGTCTGTTGTTAATTTTTCGGCCTCTGAAGTGCCAAGATCAACGTTCACCCTGTTAAATAGATTTTGAAAGTTGGCGATATGCTGCTGTTTTTCCGAAGCATAAGGGCTTTTCATAGCGGACTTCAGCGCACCGTCTATTTTGCTAAGGTATTTCGGATTTTTAAAATCCGTACCTGCTGATACGTAAATGATCACCTCAGTAGCGTCTTTAATAACCAGCGAAGTAGGGGTGCTGCTTAATGAACCGCCGGTTAGTTGCGCCTTTACCCTTGCTTTGTAAGCTACGCCTTTGCCGTCGGTACCATTATCCAACTGGCCGATAAGATCAAGCTCGTTACCTGCTGTACTGGTAGCCCCACGTTCCGGGCGACTGATATTAATGCTCAGGTTAAGCATTCCCGGCTTGTCGGCGCTTAGTTTTATCACATCTACATCATTACCAAAACTGGTAAAGTACTCACGTTTGTAAGTGACACCGTTTACCTGGTAAGTAGTTTTGGCAAGCGCGTTATTTAATGATAGCTCGCGCTCGTAGTTATCGTATTTTATGTCTTTGCCCTCAATGCCCTTGTATTGGTAGTTCAGGTTAAGGTCGCCAAGCATCTGGAAGCAACCGAAAGGTACCCCACCTGATCCTTTTCCCGTGCATACAAATGATTTATCGATAATGGCTTGCGCTTCCACATTTTTACCGGCGGCAAGCAGGCTTCTTATTTCGGGCAGTTTTTTATAAGCTTCGTAGTTATTGGCATCCTGCGACGAACCCGACCACATGGTGATATCATTCAACACTACTTTTTCGGCAGTAACACCACCATCAGGCATCATCCCCAGGCGGCCGTTACCAAGCGCAACGGTTTCTTCCCAGCGCTGCGCAGGCTGCTTATACCAAAGTTTTAATTGTTTTGTTTGTGCGTGAGTAAACGTTGCAATACCTGTTATCATTACAGTTATTAGCAGAGTCGTTCTTTTTAGCATGTTTATGTTAATTAGGTTTTCTGTTTTAATTTTATTTACCTGCGGCAATTACAGGTATTTCTTCGGCGTTTTTGTTCAGTTCCAATACTATAACATTGCTGTTTGCATCGGGTAAGGTTTGTGGCAAATCAATGATATAGCCTGTGGCATCCGGTTTATAATTTACTTTGGTCCCGCCCAGCACATAAGCATTGGTTATGTTAATGCCCGGCAGGTTAGGCAGCACAATTTTATCACCTTTTTTCTGAAATATGTGCAAATAGATCTTGTTTCCCTTGCGTGTAACAGCATAGTTATCATTAGGGGCAATGGGCCCGCCTTTGGTACCATAAATGCTTTCACCGTATTTTTTTAACCATAAGCCCATTTGCCGTAATGTTTCAACTTGCCTCACTTCAATGCGGCCATCAGGCATAGGTCCAACATTTAATAGCAGGTTGCCATTACCGGCGGCTGTTTTTACCAGTGTTTGGATACACTCCTGCGCGGTTTTCATTTTATCATTAGGTTTCCATGCCCATTGCTGGCAAATGGTGATACAGCTTTCCCATGGCTCATTCATATTCAGCTGACCGATGCGCTGCTCGGGGGTTAGGTAATCACCTACTGACTGATCGTTCAGTTTTTCGCTTTCTTTGCCTAATCGGTTGTTCACAATAACGTTTGGATCAACACTTTTGATGAATTTGTAAATCTCCTGCCCGTCGGCGGCGGTCCAGGGCTTTTCCCAGTAACCATCAAACCAAAGCAGGTAAGGGTGGTATTTGGTGATGAGTTCTTTCAACTCATTCTTCATTTGCGTTTTAAAAGCTACCATATCGCCCTTAACATTCTTTGCCGAATCGTAAGGGTTATGGATAGGGTAGTTAGGGTCGTGCCAGTCGAGCACGGTATGATAGATGCAAAACAGGATACCCTGTTTTTTGCAGGCCGTAGCCAGTTCGGCAACTATATCGCGTTTATATGGTGTTTTGCTGATGTTATAATCAGTAAAAGCGGATGGCCATAAAGCAAAGCCATCATGGTGTTTTGCCGTAATCACCAGGTATTTCATGCCTGCATCCTTAGCTGCTTTTACGATAGCATCGGCATTAAATAAAACCGGGTTAAACTCCTTGTACAGGTTATCATAATTATCCTGCGCTACTTCTTTGTTGCGGCTCCAGCCAATTTCGGTGCCGCGTAAAGTTACCGGGCCGAAGTGTACAAACATGCCGAAGCGTTTGGTCATAAAATCATCCAAAACCGCTTTGGGCGTTTTTACAGATGCAGTTTGCTGAGCAAAGCTGAGTTTGATTACAGAAAACAGGTAAAGGAGAATAATTGCCGGTTTTTTCATTGCGGAATTTTTGGGGTGAACATTATAGAGGTCTTGGTCTTTATACTTTTTAAAATATGACCAGGCCGCCAGGCAGCCCGGTCATTGGGGTGTTATTATAGTAGTGCGTTATTCCAGAAGGTAAGCTCACTCATATTGGTGTAATTGCCTTCGTTGTTTGAGTTGTGTTTGATCCTGATACGGATGTAACGTACCGGCGGCGGATTAGGATCGAAGTTTACCTTTAACGGTGCGCTGCCGTCGTCGGTCCTTTTAACCTCTTTAAGCAGTTTCCAGCCTTTGGCGGTTGCCTCTGCAGTCCAGCCCGCATCATTAGCTTTTAGGGTAGTAGCAGCGTTGGTAATATCCGCTATGCCCCATACTTCAAAATCATCGGGATTATGACAGCAGTTGCGGCCTGTTTCTTCAATAGCTACAAGGCCCTTGTAAACCGCACCCATATCAAAAGTAATAACTACCGGCAACGGGCCATTGCCATCGCTATGGAAAATGTTAGGAAAGCCCTGCGGCCCTGTACTGCCATCCCAGAGTCTGTCGATATCAGTATCTCCTTCATAAGGCTTAGCATCGTTAGGTAGATATACTTTTTTGAAAAGCTTTTTATCGCAAACAGCAACAGAATTAATGGTTGGGAAATCCTCATAGTTAGCTACATAAAAGGTGTCAAGAGCATTTGCCGTTGGTTTAAAGGCCGAGATGAATTGGATCTTCGTATCCGCCTTATAGTCTGCCAGGGTAACCGACATGCTATCGGCGCTAAGTTTTCCAAAACTTTCTTTACCGGCTTTATTGGTGTATTTTATGTTTGTGAACACATTATGGGTACTGGTATCAACTTTTAGGAAATTAAGGGTAAGCTTTCCATCGGCACTGATTCCATATGGATTGGTAACATTATACCCCCTGTTTGCTAAGCCCGATTGATAAATAGGCCCATAAACTCTTACATTGTTGATATCAAGCGGAATAGAGCGGTTGCCTTTGGCATCGTACGAGAAAACAGTGAACGAATAAATGTATTCGTTCAGGTTTGGTATAACAACCGTTAAACTATCCGACGTATTGTGGTTGGTGGAATTGTAAATGATTGAATCGGCCTTATTGTTCCAGTATATCACGTAACGGGTTATGCTGGGATCGGAGCTTGGGTTCCAGGTAAGGGCGGCACGTAAATTTCCGGGACGGGAGTGGGCATTGGTTACTGTGCCCGGATACTTAACTTCATGACCGTTTAAGTATGATTCAAACTGTGTGTCTTGCTTGCTGCAACCATACAACAGGTATCCAAGCAAACAGAAAGCAGCTATTCTGACAATATTTTTCATGTTCGTTTAATCTAAATGAGTTAATACCTATTGTGGGTTACCATAAATTGAAAGTTCCATCATGTGGGCAAAGTCACCGTTTGACCATGTGTCATGCACCATAAAGCGGAAGTATTTAATAGGCGTTGAACCCGGAGGAATATTAAAGTTTACTCCCGCGGCAACAAAAGCAGCGTCGGCAGCATTGGTAAAGCCCGGTGTAAGGCCAGATGGCGGATTTGGGTAATGGTAGTTCCCGATGTTAACCCAGTCGCCAACTACAGTTCCTACAGGAGCATAATCAGGGAGCCTTACATCCTGCGGTGCGTTGACGTTTGATCCCCAGATGCTGAAATCTTTAGGGTTACCGTGTGCGTAAGCATATTGATCGGGCCTTTCCCATAAAACAAAACGGCTTAACTGTGCCGATACACCAAGACTAAAGGTAACTTGTATTGGCGCCGGTGCTCCGGGAGCTGTGTGCCAGCCGTTTGAGTAGCCGTCGGTTTTGTTATCCCATAGGTAAGGCACTTCCCAACCATAAGCTGTAGGGCTATCAGTAGGGGTTTTGTATACCGAAAACTTGCTCTTATCAAGTATCGTTTCAAATATCGGGGTGATGTTTACAATGGTAGTATCAGATATATTGCCAAATTTATCAGTTACGTATACACCAAATTTTTGTGATACCGCCGGATAGCCTCTTATAGAGTAATTAATGGTATCAACCTTGGTATAATGCTGATCGACAACCTCCAATGCCTGGGTTGATTTATCAAAGGCCAATAAAATTACACCAATGTCCTTTTGGTCGGGGTTCATAGCTTTGATGTTTACGCCGCCAAAATCAGATGTGATAGTTAATGTTGGTTTGATGAGCTTGTAAAAAGGCGTATCTGGGTGTACTTTAACTACAAGCGGATCTGACTTTACGTTAGCCCGGCTCACCGAGTAAAGTGTTACCTCATATTCCTGGCTTTTGGCAAAGCCATCAACCGTAACGGTATCTGAGTAATAGCTCGATTTAGTTTGGCGTGTAGTTTTATCATTGATGCGGTACTCGGCCTGCACGTATAGCAGGTTATCTGAGTTTGGCAAATCGTAGGTAATATAAGCACCGCCGTTAAAGTTTTTAACTTTTACGTTGGTAACCACGGCAGGCTTGCTCATATCGGTCGAAACCTCTTTAACGTACCCGTCGTTTTTTTTGCATGAATTTAAGCACGCCATAAACAACGCTGCTGCAAGCACCAGCGCTGTTATCGAATAATTTTTAATGCGTTTCATAATTCTTATCTATGTTGAATTAATTCATTTAGGTTGATGAAGGCTACCAGTAGGTGGTTTGTACCAGGTTGTTGTTAACGATCAGATCATTATCCTTTATAGGCCAGAAATAGTTTTTTAGCCCGAAAACCGGCGTTAACACGGTATGCAGCCTGTAATAGTTGCCGGCTTCGGATTCATATATATTCCAGCCCTGTAGCGGTACACTCAATACGCCCTGAATCTCTTTCCAGCGGCGAAGGTCCCATCCGCTTTGCGCCTCAAAACACAACTCAATGCGGCGCTCGCGATGTATGATGTCACGTAAACCTTCTTTAGTTGTTGGCTTGCCCGGAGTTTTTGAATAGGTTGACCATGACTCCAACACACCTTTTAAACCTGCTCTTGCCCTTACTTTATCAATATAGTTGTAGGCGTCGGCAGTTGGGCCGTTCGCTTCGTTCAGGGTTTCGGCATATAAAAGATATAAACCGGCAAGTCTCATCAGCGGCAAGTGAAATTCAATTGGCTGAAAACCATCATCATAAACTGAAAGGTAATTGGCCAGCTTTTTTGGCCAATAGCCGGTGATGTTTAGCGTGTTCAAATCTTTTGGACCTGCCAATGATCCCGAACCGCGAGCCTCAACATGGTAAGCCTGGTCCTGGTTGTAAATGCCGTTGCCATACCAGATACTACCATCAAAAGCGATATTGGCATAAAAGCGGCTTTCGCGGCCATAGTGCTCATTAATGGTTGTATAACCCTGAGCTATGTAGTATTTATCGGCGTCGCCTGCTGTTTTCAGTGCAAAACGGTTGGTATAATCATAATTTTTATCCTCGGTTAAAGGTACACCGTTAGCTGTGTAAAAAAGCTCCTGTGTTGAAATCGGAACGGCAAATGTTGAGGGGTTCGAGAAAATGTTAACCGCTGATTTTGGCGTTAGCCTTGGTGTAGCATAACCCTGGCATGGGAACGTTGGGTTTAATGCCCAGATCAGTTCGGGGTTTACATCCCATTTTTCGGTAACGGCGTTTTGGATGGTTAGCTCGTTACGCAATTGATCTGAAAGGGAACCAACTGTAGGTGGTGCGACAAAGGTGTAAAGTTTAAGCCCGTTGGCTTCGCAGGCATCAATGGCAGCTTTACAGGCATCGGCGGCACGTTTCCATTTTTGCGGGTCGGCAGTACTTGAAAATAAAGGCTGGCCATCTTTGTTTTTCATGCTGGCGTAGTCCGGGTTGCCGTTGAAAAGGGGACTGGCCTGAGTGGCTAACATTTCGGCTTTAATTGATAAAGCGGTTAGCTGGGTAATGCGGCCAAGCTCTTTTGCCTGGTTGGTGATAACCGGCGGCAAATCTGGAATAGCCTCATCCAGTAATTGTACGCAATAGTTAAATACCGAATCAACCGGCGAGCGTTTTACCCTTACCTCTTCGGTGCTGGCCGTAATATCGATATTGGTTTTTACCAGTGGTACCGGCCCATACAAGCGGCACAGGTAATAATGGTAATATGCTTTAAGGAACTTTACCTCGGCTATCCACCTTGCTTTTTCAGCTGGTGAAAGGTCAATAGGTTTGTCAATGTTTTCAAGCATGATGTTACACCTGCGGATAGAACGGAACAATGCCTGCCCGCCATTTTCACCATCCCACCAGTTCACGCCTGGGCTTGCGCTGTTTTGCGTGCCACGGATAAGGCTAAAGCCATTTTCATTAAGCGGGTGGTTGGTGAGGTTGTTGGGATAAATGATCTCCGATGATGTGGTGAAACCAATGTTTGAAGTGGGGTCATAAAACTGCTGTAAGGTTGCGTAGCAGGTAAACAGGTAGTTTTCGGCCTCGTTACGGTTCCTGAATGCGTATTCGAGGGTACCGGTATTATCTGGTGTTACATCAAGATATTTTTTACATGATGCGCCCGAAACCAGAAGCCCTACCAGTAATAAAAGTTTATAATATTGTTTCATAATACTAAGTATTGATCTGTAAAAAATTATAGGTTAACGTTGATGCCTAAGTTGAACACCTTTTGTATTGGGTAGGCAAAGCCATTACCGCCAAGTTCGGGGTCCCAGAGTTTAAAGGCGCTCCAGGTATACAGGTTAAGACCGTTAAAGTAGATGCGGCATTTGGTTACATTTAAGCGTTTTAAAATGGATGGCGGTAATGAGTAACCAATCTCCACCGATTTAAGCCTCAGGAAACTACCGTCGCGCATCCACCAGGTACTGTTTTGGCGGTTGTTTTCTATTTGATTGCCGGTTACGCCTAACCTTGGATAGGTAGCATATAAATCCTGATTTTCTTCGCTCCAGTGACTATCGGCAAAAGCTTTGATCAACTGTGTATTGCCGTAGATATATGGATCGGGGCTTTGAATAAACGGACTGGTACGGCTCGGATCGATAAAGAACGATACACGCGCCTGGCCCTGGAAAAAGCAGGAAATGTCAAAGTTTTTGATCCCTGCTGATAAGCCGTAGCCATATACAATTTCAGGCACTGTTGGATAGCCAATAAAAGTTTGATCGGCGCCGTCAATTTTACCGTCGCCGTTTAAGTCGCGGTATTTGATATCGCCACCACCCGGAGAAATGCCGTTGGTTGAAAAAATCTGCGAAGGGGAGTTTCTGGCTTCATTATCGTCAACAAATAAACGTTCGGCAATGTAACCGTACTGCCTGTTTATTTCCTGGCCTTTGTGGTAACGATAAGCTTCCTTATACTGAGGTTCTTCATAGTTGCCATATTTGCTGCTTGCCAGGGTAAAGTTGCCGCGGCCCTGCAGCCAAACATCTTTATTTATAGCAGCTTTATAGTCCATTTGAAGGTCAATACCTTTTGTATCGGCCGTGCCTATGTTGGCAGTAACATTTGGGTTTCCATATTGGTCAAGTGCCTCAAGACCCAGTGTTGTTGGCAGCGAACTGCGTGTTTGAAGAATATTATAGCGATGGTATTTATAAACCTCGGCTACTACATTGAGGTTTTTAAACATGGTGAACTCCAGGCCAAGATTTAGCTGGCGCGATGTTTCCCAGGTTACGTTAGGGTTTTCGTAGTTGTTAATGTAAACGCCCTCGCGCCTGTAACCGTTAAAGGTACCGAAGTAGGCAGGATTGCCGCCGTTAAGATTAACATCCGAAAGGAAGAAGAAACGTTGTGAACCGATGGCATCATTACCTACTAAACCATAGCTGGCCCTCACCTTCATGCGGGAGATAACATCATAAAGTCCCTGTCCCCAGAATTTTTCGTCGGATACGATCCATGAACCGCCAATGGTAGGGAAGAAACCAAACCTGTGATTGGCCGAAAAGCGCTCGGTGCCGTTATACCCAAAGTTAAATTCCAGAAAATAGCGGCTTTTAAATGAATAAGTAGCGCGGCCTGCAAGGGTTAAGTTGCGGTAAGGCAACGAATATTGAAGGGTTGGCCTGTCAAGTACCGGATCTTTAGCTGCTGAATAAACTGTTTGCTGGCGCGTACCAATCAATGATGCGCTCACATTATGATCGCCAAAGGCGTGATTATAATCCAATACACCCTGAAAATAGATGTAGGTATTCAGGTTATCAGTGCTTGGGTCGCGGTAATAGCTCAAATACTCGGTGGCTACGTTATTGCCGGTTGGCTGTGGGTTAAGCCACGTTAAGGTGTACTGGTTAGAGGCCTTATCATACGTATTCACATTATAGTAAAATGGCGAATACCCCATTTGCGACTGAAAGTATGAATACCTGTTGGTATGAAATAAGCCATGAAAGTTAAGCCCGTCGGTTATGAAATTCAGTTTCTGATTTAACTCCAACTGGGCAGATAACCTTGATTCTGAATAATTTTTATGGCCACGTAGCAATGCAGCATATGGGTTGTTGTATGCAATGGCGTTTGATGCTGAGCCTGCGTTGGCAGGTGCTGCGTTACCAAACAGTATGTGCTTAACATTGCGGTTGGCCGAATCGGCAGGGAAATATGCCGGGAACAATACCGGGCTGGTGTGTACGGCAACGTTATAAAGGTCGGTCGAGAATGAAGCATCGGCAGTAAGAGGGCCATTATACTCATTGAATGAACCGGCAAGCCTTACAATAAGCTCGGTGCTTTTACTTAAGTTGATATTAACGTTTGAGCGCAGCTGGTAGTTTTCAAACTTTACGTTGTTGTTGTTATTGTTGGCAATATCCTGCCTCAAAATACCATGGTCAACATTATATGAGCCTGATACATAGTAACGGGCCACATCGCCGCCGCCGCTTACGCTCATATCGGCACGCTGGGTAGCTGTGCGTTTTTTGAAAAGCATATCCAGCCAATCGACAGCGGGATAAACATACTTGTTGCTGCCTGCGTCGCCGCGTATGGTGGCTTCTGTATTTAATATTTTATTTTGAGAGAAGGGGAGCGGGCTTAACGGATCGCGGGTGATGGTGGCTTCGTTAAACAACTTCATGTAGGTGATTGGGTCGGCAAGCTGCAGTGTTTTGGCCGATTGTGATATGGAATTTTCCACACGTGCGTTGATCTTGGCCTTACCAACCTTACCTTCTTTGGTGCTTACCAAAATTACACCGTTTGCACCGCGGGCACCATAAAGTGCAGTAGCACTTGCATCTTTCAATATCGAAAAGCTGGCGATATCATCAACCTGCAGGCGGGCAAGGTCGGTTGTGGAAAGTTCAACGTTATCTATCAAAATAAGCGGATCTTTTTTGTAACCAAAAGTGGTTACACCGCGGATAAAGAAACTGGAATTATCCTGCCCTGGCTGGCCGCTTGGCTGAAAGGCGATGATCCCTGCAACCTGTCCGGCAAGTGCATTGGTTAAGTTACTGGCAGGTATTTTCAGATCGGCCGGTTTAACGGTTGTTACCGAACCTACTACGGCTTCTTTTCGTTCTTTTTTGCCGTAGGCCAATACCACAACTTCTTCGAGGCCGCGTTTGGACTCTTTAAGCACAATATTTACTACCAGCTTACCGGCTGAAACGGTGAAGGTTTGATCAATAAAAGTTACGTACGATACTTTAAGGATAGTACCGGGCTCGGCATCTATCACAAACTTGCCGTTAATGTCGGTAGTAGTGCCCAGGTTTTTGCGGTTGATAGCCACAATGTTGGCGCCTGCAATTTTACCGCCCAGTGTGTCGGTCACGAGGCCGGTAATGGTTACTTTACTTTGCGCGTGTGTAAATTGCGCTGAGCAAATAAAGCTCAGCAATAATAATACAAAGCAATAAAAACCCGGTGCAGACTTATGAGACCGTCTAAGCTCCCGCCGGGTTTTGATCCGTAGGTAAAATTCTTTCATAAAATTGGTTTGATAATGGTTTTTTGTTTTTGAGATTTGGTTGATGGGTTTATTTGTTTTAAGTGCCATTTAAATGCGCAGATGGTAAAAGGTTTTTCCAGTGGTAAAAGGTTTAATCATTTTTTAAATATGTTAAGTTGACAATTAAAAGTTTTGAGCTGCGTTTACAGCGTATTGCTGTTTTTTAAAAAAATTAATTGGTTAAGAAATAGAGTACCTGGCACGTGTTCCCCTTGCTGTTTTTATTCTTATCGGTGTCAATTTTCAGGCTGAGCGTGTGCTGGCCTTTTTTGAGGTCGGTACTAAAGGTTACATACCAGGGCAGATAAATCCATGAACTGAACTCTGTGTACAGGTCCATCGTTTTCTCGGTGCTTCCGTCAATGCTGTAGTTGATAATACCTGCATCCGGTCCGGATACAATGGCCATCCCAATAGCCGTGCCGGTAAAGGGCAATGTTAATGATGAGCCTGGTTTGGTAGCGATAAGCATCGGTTTGTGTACAAAGCCAGGGCGGGTGCTCAGGTTATTGTTTGGTGCCCAATCGGGATTGATGGCCCAGCCGTTTAAATTTTTTGCATTTTGAATGCTGTAATAGCGGCCATTGTTGAGGTTAAGCGCGTTAAGCGGTTTGGGTAATGGATTGGCTTTAATAGCAGCAATCTGCTGTTTGTCAAAACATGAATTAAGCAGGCTTTTTATGGTTGCGAAATAAAGCTCCTGCCCGTAAATGGCCGGGTGGAGGTCTTTAAAATCATATTGCCATGAAAATTCCTGGTTATTAAGTTTATCAGTAACTTCTTTGGCCAGGTTAATGGACGGCAAGCCGTAATGTTCTGCAATTAATTCATGATTTTTGATTTGCAGCGGGGTTTTGCCATTGTTGTAATCCCTGATCTTATCCGGATCAACAAATGACATCATGACGATGTCCATCAGCGGATTTGCTTTTTTTGCATGCCTTACGATGCCTTCCAGTGCACGTACCTCGGTAAGGCTGTCCAGTCCGTTTACGTTGTCGTTTACCGCGGCTTCAACAAACATCAAATCAACTTTGCCCGAATCAAGCACATCCCGCTGCAAGCGGAAAGCATGCGGCACACTACCTAATGAGGGGATCCCCGCCTGTATAAAATGAAAACTGGTTAAAGGAAAGCGTTCGGTAAGGTAGCGGCTTATCTTTTCGCGCCAACCGGGGTTATAGGTAATTGATCCGCCTAAAAAAGCTACTGTAGCTTTCTTGCCCGCACTAAAGATATTGAGGCTGTTAACAAGGCCGTTCCGGCAAATAAAATAATCGGTATATGGCAATATCTTTTTAACAGGATAGCTGTAGCTTATGATCATATCAGCCCAGTGCCCGGGATTTTCGATAGGGAAGTGGTGCCCGTTCAACTCCTGTGGTCCGGCGGTTACCGGGTATATCATCATCGGCCCGCCTAATGCGGTATAACGTTGAGCAAGAATATTGGTGTTTTCGGCATTGGGTACCAGTTTATCATTGATACCTATGATATGCATAACCGGTACCTTAAAAGCAGCGAGCCCGTCAAGGTTATCAATAGGATTGTCTTTGTAATCAAGCGCTTGTTGTTCGGTAAAGTGATACACCTGTTGCAGCTGTTTCCACAGAGCGGCATCGCCCGGAGCACTTAGTTTACCTCCCGGCCAGCTTTCAATATTGCAAACAGGGGCTTCATTATAAATGCAACTAATTTTATCAGGATTGCGTTTGGCCCAGCCATATACATATAAACCGCCACGACTAACGCCTTCAAGGGCAACTTTGGCAGCGAAAGCTTGTTTAGTTGTTAAATACTGATAAAAAGCATCCCAAACCTGCAAAGCATAAGGGCTGCCATATTGATCATCAACATTCACGAAAGCTACATGAAAGCCTTTGGTTAGCAGGATGCTGTCGATATCGGTATGCCAATCAGGAAATGAAGCCCGCCAAACCCATGGATTACCTTCGAGCGCCTTTTCAGGTTTTACATAGTAGGCTTTGTGAGCGCCTATGGTAATATTGACACGTTCAAAACCTTTCCAGCTATCATTAGCTGTATGTTGAATAGTATATAAGGCAGGGGCATTGCCTGTGTCGTCAATTTGTTGGTTTTGAGCTAAGACAGTACCAGCTGTGAACCCCAATAATAGCGTAATTAGTAAAGCTTTAATCATTCAATTTTGGATATAAAAATTCCACTTCAAAAACTTCGTCCTTTTTTTGGATTGTGGTTTCTGATTAAAAAATGTTTTGTAAACTTTTAGTAGCTGGCGTTTATAATCAGGGTAAAAATATGGAGGGTATTAATAATAAATTGCACTAAAATTGATTTGTTTCGATACTATTTTGACATCGATCTTTTGATTTTGTGTAAAAAACGACTTGCTGAAACAATTTAGTTGTATTAAGTGTAGTTTTCACAACAAAATAATATTGAAATGTAAAAAGTTGCGCAATATGGTATTGGTTACTTTTAGTTCATGGTTCATTGATGATGGTTCATGGCAACATCAGGTGCGATGAGGTTAGTGTCCGATTACTGTGAACTGTGGTTCTTCGGATTCATCCGAATAAGTTTTGTTTTTTACCATATAGCCTTTAACTCCGTAATATAGTACGTACACATAGCAAACCAGTGGTGCAATGAATGCCATCTTAATGCCTGAATGGTCTGATATCAAGCCCATTATTGGCGGAATAATGGCTCCGCCTACAACACCCATAATAAGTAATGACGAAGCAACCTTTGTATAATCGCCTATATTTTTGATGCTGAGCGTAAATATGATAGGATACATCACGGAGGTAAACAGCCCTACTATCGACAGGGAAATTATGGATACATAACCACCCGTAAGTACCGATACCAATATCAGCGTAAACGCACCTATGCTGCATAGGGTAAGCACTTTATTGGGTTTAACCTGCTTAAGTAAAAACGCCCCCAGCAAGCGCCCGGCTAAAACCAGTGCCATGTAAAGCGTAATAAACAGGGCCGATTTTTGCTCGGTAATACCTGTAATATTCAATGATTTTGTATAGCGGATGATAAAACTCACCACGCCAACTTCGGCACCCAAATAAGCAAAAACTGCTAATACACCCAGTATGGTATGCCTGAATTTAAATACTCCGGAGAGTTTTTGCCTGCTGTTGCCTTCATGAATTACCGGCAACTTTAAAAAGTAAAGTACTAAACATAAGGCTATAAACAACCCCGCCAGTGTTAGGTAAGGAGGAATCACAAGGTGCGCCTCGCTGTTTAAGAACGACTTAAGTTGCTCTGAAGTAAATGACTGGATGAGACTTGCCGGGATATCCTTTTCATGCAATAAAAACTTAGAGCCGATGAAGGGCCCTATTGTAGCGCCCATTGAACCAACGGCTGCAGCCAGGCTTAACCGGCTTGAGGCATGATCTGGGTCGCCAAGTTTTGAAATATAGGGAGTAGCCGTAACCTCCAGTATGGCAAAGCCTGATGCCATGGTAAACAATGCCAGCAGGAACACAGGATAATACCTGGTGGTTGCTGCCGGATAAAATATGGCGGCGCCAATAGCAGCTAATATAAGCCCGGTAAGCATTCCTGCCCTGTAACCTTTTTTTTCAATGAAGCGCCCCGCAGGCAAGGCCATCAAAAAATAAGCCCCAAAAAATGCCGACTGGATCAGCGACGATTGCAGATCCGACAGCTGGCATGCCCTTTTCAGGTGCGGGATCAGTACATCATTAATATTGCGGCTCAAATTCCAGAAAAACATCAGGCTCATTACTATCAGCAGCGGAGCCAGGTATTTTGATGCGTTACTGTTGGTTTTGTTCATGGTTAAGATCTTGTTTTATCGTCTGTATCCAAGTTCGGCGCCGCCGCTTACAGGCATAATGCAGCCGGTTACAAACCGCGCCGCGTCCGAAAGCAGGAAAACCGCTGCATCGGCTACTACATCGCCCTCAGGGCAGTAGCCTAAGGCATGAATATCGTTTAAGTATTTTTCTATCGATCCGGGATCCGGCTGTTCGGCGGCCCATTGTTTAAGCAATGGTGTCCATACACCGGCCGGCGAAACAGCATTTACCCTGATACCGTATGGTGCATAATCAAGTGCCATGGATTTGGTAAGGGCATTGATGCCGCCTTTTGTTGCTGTATAAGCAGCATGGAGGCTTTGACCAATATCTCCGGCCATACTGCTGGTGTTTAAAATGCAGCCTTTTGATGCTTTAAGTAAGTCGATACCATATTTGGTTGTCCAGAGCAGGCTCTTCAAATTAATGTTCATCAGTGCATCCCACTCACCCTCTTCGGTTTCGTCAACAGGTTTTGAGGGATGGGCTATAGCTGCGTTGTTATGGATAGCATCAAGCCTGCCATAGTGGTTCTTTATTGCATCGAAAGCTGCTTTTACGTCGGCAGCCTTTGATACATCGCCAGGAATACCTTCATGATTACCTCCAAAACGGTCGAGGGTTTTATACAGAGCACGCTCATTTACATCCATTATAAAAACCGTCGCCCCTTCGCGGATATAAGCTTCGGCGCAGGCCAAACCAATGCCCGATGCCCCACCGGTAATAAATATTACTTTGTTTAATAATTGGTTCATTTTTGGTTTTTAGCTGGTTACAAGGTCGCTGCTGTTGCCTGCTTCGGCAGGTACGGCGTAATAGCCCCCGCTAATATTGGCCGGATTTTTAAAGTATTTGGCCAAATGCGGTATATGTTCCAAAAATAAGTTTTCGTGTCCAATAGCCACATGGTTAAACAATACCAAATGCTGATGGATCTGCCCCATATCGCCCACGTGCGGTACCACAGGAATATTGAATTTTTTTGCCAGCAGGCTTATCGTCAAAAATTCGGATACACCGCCAACCCGCACGCAATCAACCTGGCAAAAATCCATGGCGCCGGCCTGCAAAAAGTTTTTAAATATGATTTTATTAGGGATATGCTCGCCCGCAGCGATTTTAAGGGGCGCAATTTCTTTAGCTAATGTTTGATGCGCCAAGACATCATCAGGGTGAGTGGGTTCCTCTATCCAGTAAGGATTGATTGAACTTAATTCTTTACATATGGAGATGGCCTGCGGCAGGTTCCATTTCTGGTTAGCATCAAGCATGATGGTTGTTTTGTCACCTGCTTGGGTACGTACCAGTTTTGCCCTGCGGATATCGCGCTGCGGATCATCTGAGCCAACTTTTAACTTCATCGCGGTAAATCCCCGGTCAATGGCGCGGGCTACGTTCTCTTTGATCTTCTCGTCAGAATAGTTAAACCAGCCTACTGATGTATCGTAAGCCTTATAACCTGTTTGTAAAACACCATTGCGTAATGTGCGGCCTGGAAAATTGCCCTTTAAAATGTTTTCTGCTTCTTCAACAGTCAATACATCTTCAAGGTAGTTGAGGTCGAGCGTTGCCACCAGTTCTTTCGGGCTTAAATCAAGCAAAAGTTTCCAGAGCGGTACCTGCCGGCTTTTGGCCCAAAGATCGAAACAAGCATTTACTATGGCTGCCAGCGCCAGCTGCATTACACCTTTGTGCGGACCCAGCCAGCGGTAGGTGGGCGAATCCAGTATCGAACGGTAAACCGAACCAAAATCGGCCATAAGTTCTTCAATCTCACGTCCTTTAAGTGTTCCGGAAAGATATTGGATAGCTTTGCATACCAGGTCGTTACCGGCCCCCAGAGTAAAGGCCAGGCCAACGCCTGTTACGCCGCTGGCAGTATGCAGCTCACAAATGGCATAAGCATACTGGGTTGAATCGTTTACAGCATCGGAGCCGGCGCCATTGCCTAAATTAAAACGCTTGTCGGTAACTTCAATTTTATTGATGTACATGTAGGTAAATATATTTTGGAAATAGTTTCAGGCCGTTCTATGCCGAAAAGCCGTAATGAAATCTTGTTCCTTGTGTTTATAAATCGGTTTATTATACCTTTCCGGATAAGGTATGATGCTGTAAAATTAGCGCGGTTTGATTTTTTACTTTCACTTTAATTGGCAACTTTCGATAGTATTTTTGCTTATATTTAGCTTTTCTCTTCATGTTTTGTTAAAATGAAACCAATTTTAGCCGTATTGTCTGACGGGGTACAGTCAGAAGACCTATTTGTTGCCAGGGAAGTAAAGCTTCCTTTTTTTTCAAGTGAGTTCCATTTTCACGAAGAATGCCAGTTGGTACACATTGTAAAAGGCTCAGGCAAGCGCATCATCGGCGATCTGGTTGATTATTTTGAAAGCGGGGAGCTTATTTTTCTTGGTTCAAATATTCCGCATGTTTGGCATAATACCCAGGAACAACCCAACGAGGATGACCCTGAACATTATGCGCATTCATTATCTATTCACTTCAATCCGTCAAAATTGCTCATGAATCTTTCGGCATTTGGTAACATACGCAAAGTGGAGTCGTTTTTAAGTAAGGCGCAAAGAGGGATGGAGCTAAAGGGTAAAAGCCGTGATATGGTAATAAAACTGATGTACCAGATAGTACAGCAGGAAGGGTTGCAAAGGATCATCACCCTGCTCGAGATCCTTAATATCATGAGTGCAGACCCGGAGCATAACCTGTTGGCCAGTATCAACTATATCAATTACTATCAGTATCATGACAGTAAGCGTATGGACCAGGTGTTTAAGTATATTTTTGACAATTTCAGGGAGGATATCTCACTAAATACTATTGCCGATGTGGCTAACATGAACACATTTGCCTTCTGTCGGTTTTTTAAGGCGCGTACCCAAAAGTCATTTACCCAGTTTGTAAATGAAACAAGAATTGGCTATGCCTGCAAACTGCTAAGTAATAAAGATAACAGTATTACAGATATAGCCTATGAGTGCGGTTTTAATAATGTATCAAACTTTAACCGCTTTTTTAAAGTGATTAAAAAAGTAAGTCCGCGCCAGTACAGGAACCAGATTTTGTCTTAGTACATGATGATTGCTTACCGGCGAAGTGAACTTTCGCTGTAAGGTGACACTTATTTCCTTAAAAATGCCCCTCACCTTATCTTCAGAACGAAGCCGGCGGCGGCCCGGTTATGCACCTCCGCATCCGGCAGATCCCATCTTGTATTGATGGTAGTAACAATTCAATTACAAACCCATTCCTGCCCAAAATAAAAGTGTAATTAATACACAGTGAGTTTTTTAAATAGTAATATTGTGTAGCCAATTGTTGAACAGCCCTTTTTAGCGATACTGCATTTCATATTTTTTTGCCTCGTTTATAAATCATTTTAGCAAGGTGATGGATTAATGCTGCTTTTATGGCTGTTCATTAAATGTAAACTAATAATAACCTCAACTATGTCATTAAAAACAAAACTCACCTTCGTTTTTTTGACAGGATTAACTTTCCTGCTGTATTCCTTTAAAAAACCATCTGATAAACCGCGTGTGCTGGTGTTTTCAAAAACTTTAGGCTGGCACCACTCATGCATCCCGTTTGGGATAGCGGCCATTCAAAAATTAGGTAACGAGAATGGCTTTGATGTGGATACCACCACCAATTCTGCTAATTTTAATGATGACAATCTTAAGAAATACCAGGCGGTAGTATTTAACTGTACCACCGGCAATGTGCTTAATGCGGTTGAGCAGGCAGCTTTTGAACGTTATATCCAGGCAGGCGGTGGTTTTATGGGGGTACACTCTGCGGCTGATACCGAGTACGACTGGCCGTGGTACGGCAAACTGGTTGGGGCTTATTTTTCAAGCCATCCCAATAATTCCAACATTCGCAAGGCAACAATAGATGTAACGGATAAAAGCCAGCCGGCCACTGCCAACCTGCCCGCAAGATGGGAGCGTACCGACGAATGGTACAATTACAAATCTATTTACAGCGGTATCCATGTGCTGGCAAGCCTCGATGAAAATACTTACGATGGGGGTACCAACGGCGCCAATCATCCCATAACCTGGTATCATGAATTTGACGGCGGCCGGGCATTTTATACAGGCTGCGGCCATACCGACGAAAGCTACAGTGATCCCCTGTTTTTGGGGCAATTGCTCGGTGGTATCAAATATGCCATGGGTAATGGCAAACCGTTAGACTACAGTAAATCATATTCTAAAGTAGCGCCCGATCAAAGTCGTTTTATCAAAACTGTGCTGGTGAGTAACATTGCCTCGCCTATGGAACTGGCGGCGGCAAAGGATGGCCGTGTGTTTTTCACCCAGTTATTGGGCAATTTTTCCGTTTATAATACCAAAACCAATAAGTTTAAATTAATCCATAAATTCCCGATCACCTATGAAGGCGGTACGGGTGTCATCGGTCTCACGCTCGACCCTGATTTTGACAGGAACCAATTTGTTTATATCTACTATATGCCCGCCGGGCAAACGATCGAACCTCTTAATTTCCAGCTTTCGCGCTTCAAGTTAAGTCCAACGGATGTGCTCGACCTTAAATCAGAAAAAATCCTGCTTAAAGTACCTGTACAAAAGGTGAGCGGCGCTCACCACGGTGGCTCGCTGGCCTGGGATAAGGATAAAAACCTGTACCTGTCCACAGGTGATAGCTCAAGCCCTTTTCCTTCTGATGGTTATGCACCGCTGGATGAGCGCCCCGGAACAGAGCATTACAGCCTTGATGCGCAGCGGAGCGCCGGCAATACCAATGATTTTAAAGGCAAGATCTTACGTATCCACCCCGAGGCCGACGGAACTTACACCATCCCCGAGGGAAATCTTTTCCCGAAAGGTACGGCTAAAACCAAGCCCGAAATTTATGTGATGGGCTGCCGTAACCCATACCGGATTGCGGTAAATCCTAAAACATCAGTTTTATACTGGGGCGAAATTGGGCCTGATGCGGGTAAAGATTCGCCGCGGGGGCCGCGGGGGTACGATGAGTTTAACCAGGCGCGCAAAGCAGGCAACTTTGGCTGGCCATATTTTGTGGGGAACAACTTTGCCTACTCGCACTGGGATTTTGTGAATGCCAAACCAGGGCCAAATTTTGATCCCAAAGCACCGGTGAACAATTCGCCTAATAATACCGGGCTAAATGTGTTGCCTCCGGCTACGCCGGCCATGATCTGGTATCCTTACGCTGCTTCCGACGAGTTTCCCGAGTTGGGTATGGGGGGGCGCTGCGCCATTGGCGGCGATTTTTATGAGTTTGATAAGCATATCAAAAATCCGAACAAATTCCCTGAATATTATGACGGCGCCTTGTTTGTGGCCGACTGGATGCGCAACTGGGTAATAGACCTGAGGTTTGATAAGGATGAGAACTATTTACGCAACGAAGCCTTTATGCCTGCCAACGGCGATTTTCGCCGGCCTATTGATATGGAATTTGGGCCGGATGGTGCTTTGTATATGCTGGAGTATGGCTCGGTTTATGGCGCCCAAAATGAAGACGCCCGGTTAGTTAAGATTGAATACAATACCGGTAACCGTGCGCCGATTGCCAAAGCCAGTATTTCGGACACAGCTGCATTTAATAAATTCGCCAAAACCAGGTTTTTAACTGCGGAGTTAAAAGAGTTTCCGGCAAAAAAGGAAATAGCAGGGCAGGCCCCGCTTAAGGTAAGCTTTAGCAGCCAGAACAGTAAAGATTTAGATGACGACGATAAGATCACTTACCAATGGTTGTTCGATGGTAAAGCGGTTGGGGCATCTACACCTTCGGCCAGTTATACTTTTACTAAACCGGGCGTTTATAAAACTATACTGAAGGTAACTGACAAGGGCGGCTTGTCCGGTCGCGATACGGTAATTGTAAGGGTTGGCAATACCAAACCGGAGGTCACCATCGCCAGTGCTGATAATAAATCATTCATCTGGAAAGGCAAACCATTTCATTATCACGTGGTAGTTAGCGATAAGGAAGACGGTAAGATAGATCCCAAAAAGGTGAAACTATTTTATATCTACAACCCGCAGCCCTCTGCCAATAGCACCACACAAAATTTAACAGCTTTGTCAACTACCGAGGTAAGCTATCCGGGTAAGGGGCTGATGGCTAATAGTGATTGCAAATCGTGCCATACTATTAACAAAACTGCCGTTGGGCCAAGCTTTTTAGCTATTGCAAAACGGTACAAAACCCAAAAGGGAGCTATTGATCAGCTCTCCAAAAAGGTAATTGCGGGCGGCGCGGGCAGCTGGGGTACTGAGCATGTAATGAGTGCGCATCCGCAACTATCAAATGCCGATACGCGGGAAATAGTGAAATACATTTTTTCGCTTACGGATAAAAAGAGCCCGGTATTGCCTTTGCCTTTAACCGGCACACTCAATCTGAAATTTAATGACGCTGAACCGCGCGGAGAATACACGCTGCTGGCCTCTTATACCGATAAAGGTGGCAAAGTTGTTGGTCCGCTTAAGGCTACGGATATGGTAGTTTTACGCAACTCGGCTGTTAAGGCGGTTTATGCCGATGAGTTGAAAGGCTTTAACAGGTTTAAAGATGACCTGTCGGCAGGGAGCCATAAATCATATGTGCTGTTCAGGAATATCGACCTGACCAATATCAGCAAGTTTGCTTATAAATATGCCTCAAAGGATTATGATGGGGAGATAGAGGTGAGGCTCGATTCGCAGGCCGGGCCGGTGATCAGTTCCGTAGCTTACCAAACCACCGGGTCATGGGATAAAACCGGCGAAGTAACCGGTGTGTTGAGTAAACCTGTAAGAGGAAAGCATGATGTATATTTCTTCGCCATAAAACATTCTAAGCCGAGTGACGGTATTTTAAATTTGAAGGATATTCAGTTTGTTGAATAGTTTTTAATTATAATGCCGTCATCGGAGGCACGAAGCAATCGCGAACTTTACAGATCGGATCTGCTAATCGGGGATTGCTTCGTACCTCGCAATGACGCATTTTTATCTTCAGGAACCATGAAAAAATCAACCATTTTTATAGCCCTTGCAGCCGTTATGGCTTGGGGGCAAAACAAAGTATCGGCACAAACTAAACCGTTATTTACCGGTGCTATAGGTGTGCAGGCTTATACATTTCGGAGCAGTATGCCAAAAGCTACCGCCGCTGTGCTGGATACCATAAAATCATTAGGCATAACCGAAATTGAAGGCGAAGGGCCGAAAGGGATGCCGCCCGAAGAATTCAGGAAAATGTGCGATGACCGCGGTATCAGCATTCCATCAACAGGGGCGGGGTATGAAGCAATTGTTAATGATCCGGGTAGCGCGATCAAACTCGCTAAAATATTGGGCGCAAAGTATGTGATGGTTGCCTGGATCCCACATGGTAAAGAGTTCACTTTGGATGATGCCAAGAAAGCCGCTGCCGATTTTAACCGGGTGGGTAAGATCCTGAGCGAAGCGGGTTTAACCTTCTGTTACCATAACCACGGTTACGAGTTTGGAACTTATAACGATGGTACGCTGTTTGATTATATCGCCCAAAATACCGATCCGAAATATGTTTCGTTCGAGATAGATATCCTGTGGTCGTTCCATGGCGGGCAGGATCCGGCTGCATTGATCAATAAATATCCGTCGAGGATGAAACTGATGCACCTGAAAGATATCCGCAAAGGCGTAGCTAACGACCTTACCGGCGGTACCGATACCAAAAATGATGTTGCCTTAGGTACCGGGCAAATTGATATCCCTGGGGTGTTGAAAGCTGCAAGAAAGGCCGGAATTAAACATTATTTTATTGAGGATGAAAGTCCGTCGTACAGCCAGCAATTGCCTGTTACCATTGCCTATCTGAAAGGTTTAAAGGATTAATATATGAGTAATTTAAACCGCCGACAAGTGTTAAAGGCTATAGGTTTAACAGCGGGGGCTGCCGTATTGGGTGAAGCAGGGGCGGTAGCAGCGCCCATAGCTCCAAAAGCTGGCGGCGGCTTTGTTTACTCGCTAAACATGAGTACCATACGCGGGCATAACCTTGGCTTTGTTAAAGAACTTGAAGTAGCTGCCAAAGCCGGTTTTACATCAGTAGAGATCTGGATAGATACACTGCAAACTTATCTGCAAAACGGCGGGTCATTGACTGAAGCCAAAAAGATCATCGCGGGCTTAGGCCTTAAAATTGAAGATGCCATAGGTTTTGCCCCATGGCTGGCTGATGATGAAGCAGCCCGTAAAAAAGCGCTGGAGCAGCTTCAACGGGAAATGGACATGCTGGCACAGATAGGCTGTCATCGCATTGCAGCCCCTCCGGCGGCCGTGACCAAAGGCCCGGTGCTTGATCTGGATGTGGTTACTGAACGATACCTCACCATCCTGAAAATGGGCGAGCAAACGGGCGTTTTACCCCAACTGGAAATGTGGGGCGGATCGCAAAATCTGAAACATATAAGCCAGGTACTTTATGTAGCTACACAGTGTGGTAATGCGAATGCCCGCATTTTGCTCGATGTGTTCCACCTTTTTAAAGGCCAGTCGGCAGTGGAAAGCCTCAATTATGTAGGCAATCATGCCTTGGATATTTTTCACGTAAATGATTATCCGGCAGGTATCAGTCCTGAGCAGATCTCCGAACCCGACAGGATCTATTGCGGAGACGGTATTGCCCCGCTTAAACAGATCCTGCAAATAGTTAAAAACCCCGAACGGCCGCTGGTGATCTCGTTCGAAGTTTTTAATAAAAGTTATTATGCGCAGGATGCTTTAACGGTGGCCAAAACCGCGTTGAAGAAAATGAAGGGGGTAGCCTCTTGAAGAACATATAAAAGAGGTGGGATTGTGCGATTCCCCTCTTGAGAGGGGCGGAGGGATGTGTTTCTGCTTTGATAAGTCTACCGCAGAAACACACCCCTGCTACCGCTCATTCCCCCGTGCCCCCTCTCAAGAGGGGAATTTAAAAGCTCACCATCGATGAGCATCAGTAAGCACCAAATATTAAATCTTTCCTTTTTTTACTTCCCTTCATAAACAAACGCTACACTATCTTTGACGGTAAGGCCGCTCATATTTTGCCCTACGTAAATGATGGTGTATTTTGATGGCTTACTGATATCATAAGCCTTCAGCAGGTCCACAGTGGTTGATAAGCTATCTTTAGCGTTAACCTTAATATAGCTGCTGGCAGGTGGTGGCATCATTCTTTTGGCCATAGCACCTTTGTACAGCATTTCCTGGCCGCTTGCATCTTTAACGTCGAGGTATTTGCTCATAAGCGGCTCAAAGGGGGTGTGCCATTTGCAGAATTGACGAGCTGTATCGGCATCATTATAAACTGTAAATTTTAGTTCAACAGCGTCGCCAATCTTAATAGTGGGTTTTATTTGCATTTTGGCAAATAGGTCGGCACTCGCGGCAGCGGCGTTACTTTGATTTTTAGCAGAATCAGAACCGGCAGATGTGTTTTTAACATGATTAACACTGCATGCCGATAAGGCCAGCAGGGTTGCAGATAAGATTATTTTGTAGTTTTTCATACGGCAAATGTAAACACTTCAATTGCCATTGGCCTGATAGAATTTTGAACCCGTGATTTCAGGCTGGCCCTGTTAAACCTTAAACCCCCAATTTAATCCTGCCTTAATATTAGGTTGCGTAATTTTGTTGACATTATGGAGCAGATGGCGTTAATTTCTTCATTAAAACACACCGGCCCGATCATCAAAAAAGATCAGCCGGATGACAGCTATAAATTTCAGCCCCTGCCCGAACCTTCCGGCAGTTATCCATATCACCTATCCATACATGATGTAGTGCCCGGCATTGCTGATAACAAAATGGTTTTTCATATGGTAGGGGATACCGGGAGCATTCGTAACCCCGGTTCGCAAAAGCGTATAGCAGCTTTAATGGCCGCACAGTATAAAGCGCTTTCCGGAGCTGATAAACCAAACTTTTTGTACCATTTGGGCGATGTTGTTTACAATTACGGCGAAGCTCAAAACTATTATGAGCAGTTTTTTGAACCCTATAGTCTTTATCCGGGGCCGATATTCGCGATAGCCGGTAACCATGATAGTGATGTAAATCCTGCTGCTGCGATGCCGTATCAAAGCCTTGATGCTTTTACAACTGTGTTTTGTGATACTGTTTCGCGCCCTGTAATGCTGAGCCGAAGGATAGACCGCAAAAGTATGCCGCAGCCCAATATTTACTGGACAATGGACACCCCGCTGGCAACTATTATCGGTTTGCATACCAATGTGCCAAAGTACGGCGTTGTTACCCGCGAGCAGCGCGAATGGTTTATGGAGGAACTGCGATCTGCCGAGATGCAGCGGCCAGATAAGGCTATTGTTCTTTGTATGCACCATGCTCCTTATTCGGCAGATATTAATCATGGAGCCAGTTTGCCGATGATCGATTTCCTGGAAGGTGTTTTTGAAGAAACCGGTATCAGGCCCGATATAGTTTTTAGCGGGCATGTGCATAACTATCAGCGTTTCAGTAAGCAATATGATGATTTAATTATAGTGCCTTTTATTGTAGCGGGTACCGGTGGTTTTGACGAATTGCATTCAATTGCTTTGACAGACAATAAGGGTTTTACTGCCGAAGATTCGCGATTTGATGGTGTAAGCCTTGAACATAGTTGTGATACAAGGCATGGCTTTTTAAAGATCGCTGTTGAAAAGATTAATAATGGGCTCACCTTAACCGGTGAATATTACACCGTAGCTGATGAGGACGAAAATACAGCTGTTTTAACGGATAGCTTTGCTGTGAAGATTTGATTGTTGAGACAATGATCATTCTTTCGTCATATCCAATTCGCATCTGGCAAAGCAATGGAGTCGTTCATCTCCAAATCAATTTTATTCATTGCCGTCGACTTTAATGTTGTGCAACAGCCACTAAAGTCAACGGCAATGATAGCTTCATTTATAAGTTTAAACAAAAACGGGAGGCTTTAGCCTCCCGTTTTTGTTTAAATTAAAGCTCAATAGCTTCTATCGCTTTATCCAAAGCTGTTTCCTGCAGACCTGGCACTTTTACCCCTTCAACCCTGAAGGTTTTTACATCTGTCATTCCTAAAAAGCCTAAAACTGTTCTTAAATAAGGCTCGGTAAAGTCGTATGGTTTCATAAAGCCTTCGGAGTATACACCGCCTGATGAGATGGCCAGGTATACCTTTTTATTTTTAACCAAACCCTCGGGTCCTTTTTCGCCGTAGCTGAAAGTTTTGCCCGCGCGGCAAATGTGGTCAATCCACGTTTTTAAGGTTGATGGAATACCGAAGTTGTACATCGGTGTATCAATAACCAAAGCATCTGCGCTCATGAGTTCGGCAATTGCTTCGTCCGAATTTTTTGCTGCTTCAGCAAGCTCGGGTGTCCTTTTTTCTTCAGGAGTGTAGAAAGAGGTGAGATGTGCTTCTTCCAGGTGCGGGAATGGAGTAGCTGTTAAATCGTGTGTGATTAAAGTATGATCCGGATGGGCCGATTGCAGTTCGTTAACAATGGCATTGCCCAATTTTACGCTGAATGATGCTTCGCCCTGGGGGCTGCTGATTAGATGTAATATTTTCATTGCTCGTTATTTTAAAAGCAAAATTACCTTGAATAACTATCAAAAAGATACTACTATCCTAAAGGATACCGGTATCCTTTAGGATAGTAGTACTTGCCTTTCGGAGAATTATCTGAAGTTCAGGAGTACCGGAAATGTGCAGATCCGCGCTGCGCTAAAATTCATGGTTTTTAAACTTACGCCTGTTTGGCGGCAAATGCTTAAACAAAAAAAGCCCGTTTTAACTATAGATTAAAGGTTTTATGTTCTTTTAACCTATTCATTACCACGTATTTATACGTGTCTCAATCGCGTATAAATACGTGGTAATTAACGTGCATACACTTGCACGTTACTAAAGTCAGATGCCCAACTTTGGATTAACATCAGCAGCCAAACTGCAACCACCTATAAACATCTAATTATCATGATTTACCAAACCGTAAGTTTTTTAGCCGAGCAGTTAAATAACTATCTCAAAACAACCGACGGGAACAGCGGGCTCAGCTCAAGCTTCACCCAGCTTAAAAACGTGGCCCACCTGAGCGACGATGAGATCAAAGGGCTTGAAAATATCCTGGTAACGCTGGTAAATATCTCCGAAGAGTTTACCATGAAAAACATACCGAATTATGTACGCAACGGCGATGATATTAACTATCGCAACGCGCCGATGTACCTTAACCTGTATGTTTTATTTTCGGCCTGTTTGCATTCTTCTTATGAAAAATCACTGATCTTCCTGTCGCATATCGTCGAATTTTTTCAGGGTAAGAGCACTTTTACCAAACAAAACAGCCCGACCACGAAAGTCGGCCTCGGCGATTTTCGCCTTATCCTTGATATCTACTCGCCCACATTTGAGCAGGCCAATTACCTGTGGAGCACGCTGGGCGGCAAACAATTTCCATATGTATTGTACCGCGTCAGGCTGATTGAAATACTGCGCGATAATGTGACCGAAACACGTGGCATCATTAAAAAGATAGAACTGAGCGATAAACTGAGCTAACGATTAGTGCCGGCGATTAACCTGTAAATTATAACCCGATGGTACTGGACCTGAACTACGAAACGCTTTTTGAGGTTGACATCCGTCATCATTATCACCTGGATGACGGTATCACACTCTTTGACACGCTGAGTGCCGACGCGCGTCTGGCCATGCTGGAACGTTACGATATCGGCAGCTTTATGAGTGTAACGCCTACTAAAGCTACAAGGGCAAAGTTTGCAGGCTTGCACATGGTTTATAAGCAAACCGAAACCGGCATTATTACCGGCATTCCGTATACTTTAAACGGCACCAAGGAACAACCGCAGATAGTACCGGCAGATAATACCGTTTTTAGCTTTAGTTTGACCATTAACGACGGGCTTTTTGCCAACTACAGCTCACTGCCTTTAAAGGCGCCGGATGGTATGGTATACTTTTTTACCAACGATCCTTCGTATTCGCCGCGTGTGGCGCCGTTTTTAACAGCGACACCAAATGTGTACAAAGCTGCTACCGATTATTACCCCGGTGACATGCTGGTTGACAACCAGGCTGCGCCAACTAAATTGTTCATCGCCCAGAAAAAGAATAACCTTGACCCGGCAGCGGGCGGTACCCCGGCGGGTAACTGGATAACTGATCCGCTGGTAGGCGGAAAACCGCTGGCCTACGCAAGTAACAATGATTTGATCCGCCAGTTTGGGCGCATATTTACCTATCAGGTAACGGTGGCAAATAAAACCCCGGTACTCACTATAAAAGATCGCTTTGGCAATGTTGTAAACGTGCCCGGCAGTGTCGAAACCGGGCCTTTGAATATCATCAAAGCTGATATGGGCGGTTTACCCGAAGGCTTATATACCGCCCACCTGGCAACTGCAGGTTATACTGACGATTTTCCTTTTTACTATAGTATGGATGCGTCGGCCTGGGCTTTTATTGATATCTGTGTTAAAACAAGCGGTGCGACTTATAACCTGTTACAGGCGGATACTACGCTTAAATCGCCGGTGTTTAGCTTACGGTTTAAAAACCGGGCAACCTACTGGCGCTATATAGGTAAAGCTTTTGGGGCGGCTTCGGTGACTGATAATGCGCTGCCCCTTACCCGGCAGGGGTTTATTACTGTAAAAGTGAAGGATAAAAATAATCATCCCACCACTATCGACCTGCCCAATGCAACGGCATCACTTATTAAACCAGAAACCAACCAGATTTTTTCAGACATATTTTTTTAGGAAGTAAAAAACAGTAATATGGCAACAACATACAAAACTCCGGGTGTTTACGTGGAAGAAATTCCGCTCCTACCTCCATCGGTAGCCGAGGTTGAAACGGCTATCCCGGCCTTTATAGGCTACACACAAAATATTAGCTATAACGGGGCATCGCTGCAGTACAACCCTGTCAGGATCAAATCGCTTAAAGAGTATGAGCAGATTTTTGGTTTTGCCGAGAATACCCTGTTTACTACAACCGGAACAGCAACCGGTATCAAGATCAAAAAAGCAGCAGGTGTGTTTTCATTTGATGCCGCGGTTGACGATCCTTACGCAACCCTGAAATTCAGGATGTACTATTGCCTGCAGCTTTACTTTGCCAATGGCGGCGGCCCTTGTTACATTGTTTCGGCAGGCCAAACTGGTGCAGCTGTTAATGTTGACAAAGCTTTGCTTGGTAACGCGCTTGCCGCGGTTCAAAAGGAAGACGAGCCCACAATTTTGCTGTTTACCGATGCCGTAACCCTTACCGCACCTGCAGACTATTATGGCTTGTTTACCGCAGCATTGGCCCAGGCCGCATTTCTGCAGGATAGGGTAGTACTTATTGACCCATATGTGGCAGTAGCGGATAAAGGGAAAAAAGCGTTTGGCGATATCGCAACTGCTTTCCGCACAGCTATTGGGGTTAATAACCTTAGTTATGGTGCTGCCTATTATCCATGGCTGCAAACCAGCATCAACTATTTCAGCAATGAAAGCAAACAGCTGATTGTTTCCGGAACAGGCGTTACACCAACGGATTTTCCGGCCACTGCCGTTCTGCGCGACGATGCCAATACAGCCAATTCTATCTATCACTTAAACAGTGACCTGTATAACTATATCAAACAGCAAACCAGCCTGTTCTCGGTTATTTTACCTCCCGCAGCTGCAATAGCAGGTGTATACGCATCCGTTGATAATACTCGGGGTGTTTGGAAAGCGCCGGCAAATGTGAGCCTTAACATGGTTGTGGCCCCAATGGTAAAAATTGATGATGCCGACCAGGAAGATATGAACGTCACCAGCACCGGTAAATCAGTAAATGCCATCAGGGCATTTTCGGGCAAGGGTGTATTGGTTTGGGGAGCACGTACGCTGGCAGGTAATGACAACGAATGGCGTTACATATCCGTAAGGCGTTTCTTTAACATGGTCGAAGAATCGGTTAAAAACTCAACCCAACCCTTTGTATTTGAGCCTAACGATGGTAATACCTGGGCAAAGGTACGCGGCATGATAGCCAACTTTTTAATACTGCAATGGCGTGCAGGTGCTTTACAGGGCGCCAAGCCTGAGGATGCCTTCTTTGTACACGTTGGCCTTGGCGAAACCATGACCTCGTTGGATATCCTGGAAGGCAGGCTCATTGTTGAAGTAGGCATGGCTGTGGTCCGTCCGGCCGAGTTTATCATTCTTCGTTTCAGTCATAAAATGGTTCAATCTTAAATCAATTAGTCATGGCTTATAAAACACCCGGAGTTTATGTGCAGGAAATTGCACTGTTTCCGCCATCAGTTGCCCAGGTTGAAACTGCTATACCCGCCTTTATAGGTTTTACAGCTTTTGCATTAACTCCTGAAGGCAAATCATTGGTAAATGTACCAACCCGTATAAAATCGTTGCTGGAGTTTGAAAGCTTATTTGGCGGCGGCTATGTACCGGCAACCATTAAGGTTACTGTTAACCCGGCTACAAACCAGATCCTGAACGTGGTACCCGATAAACGGTTTCATTTGTATGTATCACTCAGGCAGTATTTTGACAATGGCGGCGGGCCATGTTATATCGTTTCGGTGGGAGATTTTTCATCTGCCGTAACGGCGCCGCCTTTATCAGGAGGTATCGATACCCTATCGGCCGAGGATGAGCCTACACTGATCTTGTTTCCCGATGCGGTTGAGCTGGTAAGCGGTGGTAACCCCGACCTTGTTGCTTTTAGCGGTTTGCAAACCAAAGCGTTGGGCCTGTGCGCTTCTATGCAAGACAGGTTCTCGATACTTGATGTGCTGCAGGGCGATAAACGCCAGGATGTTAGTAATAAGCCTATTGATAATTTCCGAAGCTCGATAGGGATCAACAACCTTAACTACGGCGCGGCTTATTATCCCTGGATCATAACCACTTATGATGTCAATGTTGATTTCAGGCAGATGGAATTTTGGAATAATGCAGGGGTACCGGCCAAGATCACCAATTATGACGGCTTTTCAAAAAGCACTGATGAAAAGGCGCTGGTAACCAATCTGCAAAATGCTATCAAGGACACTGATAAAGTAATCGGATCTGTATTTAGCAACGCTGCTGACGCAACTGCGTTGAGGGTTGGTGGCATTGATGCCGTTAAAGCAAAGTTAACCGCACTGGCAAATAATATTGCCAAAAACATAACTCCCGATGTACAGCTAACCAGTTACCTCGATTTGTTGGCCGCCATTGTTACCGCGGGTAAAAAGGCTAAAGATGCACCCGCTGTTGGTGCGTTGTATGGCAAAGACATTGACGCATTGAGTAAAGATGCAAAACTTGCCGCTGCCATCACCAATCTCATTGCCTACGAAAAAAATGCCAAGGTTGCTGCTAATACAACCGCCGGCCGTAACCCCACGCCTGTTTATTCGGTATTGGATAATACACCCTGGTTAGCCAACTCAAACTATGCGGCTGTAGCTGCCAATGCAGACAACTTTACCAAGGATGCGGCCGGTGCGCTTTCCATCGTACAGGCACTGCAGGATACCGTTGCCACCATTTTAACTGGTTTTGGCGCATTAATAAACGGTGCCCTGTTTTATGAAAACCTTGCCGAGCAGGCTTTATTCTCGGGCAATGTATTTTTCAGTGCCGCCAACTCGGCTATAACGCTTAAAATGAGCACTATACCGCCGTCTGGGGCAATAGCAGGGGTGTATGCCAATGTTGACGGTACCCGGGGTGTTTGGAAAGCACCTGCCAACGTAAGCCTTAACAATGTCATAGGTCCCGCTGTGAAAATTGACAACAGCGACCAGGATGATATGAATGTTACTGCCACCGGTAAATCAATCAATGCTATCAGGGCTTTTGCGGGCCGGGGCACTTTGGTTTGGGGCGCGCGTACCTTAGCAGGTAATGATAATGAATGGCGCTATATCCCTGTCAGGCGTTTCTTTATCATGGTTGAAGAATCAGTTAAAAAGGCTACTTATCCTTTTGTATTCGAGAACAATGATGCCAATACCTGGACAAAAGTCAGGGTGATGATCCAGAACTTTTTAACGCTGCAATGGCGTGCCGGTGCCTTACAGGGCGCTAAACCCGAAGACGCATTTTTTGTACACGTTGGCCTTAACGAAACCATGACCGCACTTGACATTTTGGAGGGCCGGATGATCGTTGAAATTGGTATGGCTGTAGTAAGGCCTGCCGAGTTCATCATCCTCCGCTTCTCACACAAAATGCAGGAGAGTTAATTATATCAATGAATTTCATTTAAAACAAATAAAATGGCAAATTATCCTCTACCCAAATTCCATTTCCAGGTTGACTGGGGTGGCACACGCATCGGTTTTACCGAAGTAACCGGCTTACAAATTGAAACCGAAGTGGTTGAATACCGCGAAGGCAGCAGCAAGGAATACAATAAGGTAAAAATGCCCGGCATGCGCAAGTACGGTAACATCACCCTAAAACGCGGCACATTTGCTAATGATAACGAGTTTTATGATTGGATGAACACCGTAAAACTAAACCAGATAGATCGGCGCGACCTTACCATTAACCTGCTTAATGAAGAGCATCAGCCGGTGGTTACCTGGTCGGTTAAAAATGCCTTCCCGGTTAAGATCCAGTCGGCCGATTTAAAGGCAGATGCCAACGAGGCTGCAATTGAAACGCTTGAGGTTGCACACGAAGGTTTAACCATTAAAAACGGCTAATCATGGCCTTCGACGCTAAATCGGGTTATCCGCCTTTAGGCTTTCACTTTAAGGTGGTGTTTACGGGCATCGGCGATGAAAATATCGACAGCAGGTTCCAGAATGTATCCGGCCTATCCATGGAGATGGAAACAGAATCCAAAAAGGAGGGCGGCGAAAACCGTTTTGAACACGCGCTGCCGGTAAGGGCCAAGTTTCCGGCACTGGTGCTGAAACGGGGGCTCATTACCGAATCAAAACTGCTGATGGACTGGTGTAATAACGTGTTCAATAATTTTATTATCGAACCCAAAGACCTGACCGTAAGCCTGCTTAATGAAGAACATGACCCGCTTTTAACCTGGAATGTAGTGCAGGCCTGGCCAAAAAAATGGAGCCTGAGCGATTTGAATGCCGAGCAAAACAGCATCGCAATTGAAAGCTTTGAGCTGCAATACCAGTATTACACCCTTCAAACCTGATGTTATGCCAATTGAGATCAGAGAACTGAACATCCGCGTGAGCGTAAATCAAAGCCCTGCCGAACAGGATTCAAAGCCCTCGGGTGTCGGTGGCGGTAGTGGCGGTGGCGGCGGTGATAAAGATGAGATCATTGCCGAATGCGTGGAGCAGATACTGGAGATTTTGAAAAATAAAAACGAACGCTGATGGCCGATAACGTAACCAAAATGAAGATCGTGGCCTGGTCCGATCCGAAGAGCAAAAATGAAGAAGGCTCTATGACGGTACAGGTTAACCCCGAAAGCTACAGCCAGAAGATCGAGATCAAGTATTCTGATAAACAGGCGCAGGGAACCTCGGGCAAGTTGCCCAAGTTTTCCAAAATTGAGCCCCAGAAGATGGATTTCGAGCTGATGTTTGATCGTACCGGGGTAATCAATGGTGCTACCGCCGGTGAGTTAGGGGTTGACGAGGATATCGATAACCTGCAAAAGCTCATCATCGAATACCAGGGCGATAAGCACCGGCCAAGGTTTGTAAGTATCTATTGGGGAACGCTTCAGTTTGACGGTGCCCTGGAAACAATGGATATCAGCTATAAACTGTTTGATAGCCAGGGCCGCCCGCTCAGGGCCATTGTAAAAGCTTCGTTCATTGGTTCGGTTGAGGATAAAAAGCGGGTAGCTAAAGAAAATGCCCAGTCGCCCGATTTAACAAAAGTGAGGGTGATTAACGAAGGGGACACATTGCCGCTGCTCTGCTACCAGATATACGGCGATTCAAAGTATTACATAGAAGTAGCCCGGGCAAACAGTCTTAACGATTTCAGGTACCTTAAAACAGGCACAAAGCTCAAATTTCCACCATTAAATCAATAACAAATCATGGCAGATAGCCGCACCATAGAAACCACCCGGCCAAGTACCGTTGTTACCCCGATTGTAAAAATTGAGGGCACCGAGATACCCCGTACCATGCAGGTGGAGGCTATGGTAATTGATAAAGGCGTAAACCGGATAGCAGCCGCCAAACTGGTGATTATTGATGGTGATACCTCGGCCCAAAAGTTTGATGCCAGCAACGGTGACTTGTTTGTGCCGGGTAAAAACATCGAGATCCTGTGCGGTTATGAATCAGATAACTACACACTGTTTAAAGGTGTGGTTATCAAGCATAGTATCAAGCTGCGTAACAGCGGCTCGCAACTGGTTATCGAATGCCGCGATAAGGCCATTGCCATGACACTTGCCCGCCATAGCAAGTATTTTGGCGAAAACGTGAAGGACAGCGATGCTATAACTACTATAGCTGGCACTTACAGCGGTTTAAGCACCGATGTTGCCGATATGAACATCACCACCAGCGACCTGGTGCAATACGAAGCCACCGACTGGGATTTTATAACCGGTCGAGCCGAGCTGAACGGGATGTTGGTTTATACCGATGATAATACCCTCTCCATCAAAAAGCCGGAAATAAGCGGCGCCGCGGTTGTGGAATTATCATTTGGCGCTACCATGCTGGAGTTGGATGCCGAGATTGATTCGCGGATCCAGTTTCCCTCCATAACAGGCCGCACCTGGAACCCGGCATCACAGGAAATTGAAAAGGTTGATGCCAACCCGCCATCGGGCGAACTGAACGGCAATCTGACAAGTGATGATCTGGCTGGTGTATTTAATGAAAGTAAATATCAGCTTAACCATGGCGGCAAGCTTTCGCAGCCCGAATTGCAGGCCTGGGCAACATCGCTTAAGCAAAAGCAGGTGCTTTCAAAAGTGCGGGGCAGGGTAAAGTTTAAAGGCATTCATACGGTGAAACCGGGCATGATCATTAAGCTCAGCAATCTGAGCGACCGGTTTAACGGCAACACGTTTGTAAGCCACATTCAGCATCATATCTCGGCCGGCGACTGGCAATTGGAAGTACAGTTTGGTTTAGATCCGCAATGGTTTACCGAAAAGTTTGAAACCAGTATAAAGCCTGCTTCGGCCTTGATCCAGGCGGTTCCGGGTTTGCAGATTGGGGTTGTAACACAATTGGAAAGCGATCCTGATGGCGAATGCCGCATCCTGGTACGTATGCCGGTGATTAGTGCTGATGATCAGGGGATTTGGGCACGCGTGGCAACTTTAGATGCCGGTAAAGAACGCGGAAGTTTCTTTTTGCCCGAAGTTGGCGACGAAGTGGTAGTAGGTTTTTTAAACAGCGATCCGCGCAAGCCTGTGGTACTGGGCATGCTTAACAGCAGCAATAAAACCGCTCCTTTAACCGCGGCCGATGCCAATAACCAAAAGGGCTTTGTAACCCGCAGCAAAATGAAACTCATTTTTGATGACGATAAAAAATCAGTAACCATCGAAACGCCGGCCGGGAAAAAGATAACTATGGATGAAGACGCCGGGGCGATTGAGTTAAAGGATGAGAACAACAACTCGATAAAAATGAACAGCGATGGCATCACCATCGAAACCCAGGGCAAACTGGTGCTCAAGGCTCAGCAGGATTTTAACGCCGAAGGGATGAACCTGGGCCTGAAAGCCAATACCGCCCTTTCGGCCGAAGGATCGGCCAGTGTAGAAGTAAAATCAAGCGGTACGGCGGCACTCAAAGGCTCAATTGTACAAATAAACTAATAGCAAAAAATGGCAGCAGCAGCAAGGATAGGCGATATGCACGTATGCCCTATGTTCAACGGGCCTTCACCTCATGTAGGCGGACCTGTAATAGGGCCAGGGGTACCAACGGTACTCATTGGTGGTATGCCGGCCGTATGCCTGGGCGATATGTGTACCTGCGCCGGTCCGCCCGATTCGATAATCATGGGTTCGGCAACGGTGCTGATAGGAGGGAAACCCGCCGCCCGCATGGGCGATAGCACAACCCACGGCGGATCAATAGTGTTAGGCTGCCCAACAGTAATAATCGGAGGCTGATCAATGGAACCAAAAATACCTTTTATAGGCAGGGGATGGAGCTTCCCGCCAAGCTTTGACAAGGCTGCCGGTAAAGTCGAAATGCTTACCGACGAGGCCGATATTGAAAGCAGTTTGGGCATACTGTTCAGCACCCGGCTGGGCGAGCGCATTATGCAGCCAACTTTCGGGTGCGATTTACAAAAGATAGTTTTTGAGGCTGTGAACCTTACCCTCAAAACCTATATTAAAGATTTGATTGAAACCGCCATACTGTATTTTGAACCCAGGATAACGCTAAATAGCACCGAGGTTGACACCAGTATGGATAACGAAGGGATTTTGCTTATTAAGCTCAATTACACGGTACGTACCACCAATTCAAGGTACAACTACGTGTTCCCTTATTATAAAAATGACATTACCAGCATAACTACCAACCAATAAGAACTAACCATGGCCTGTAACGATAAAAATCCGCTTCAACGTGATGGCTCAAGCCAGTCACAGCGCTTCCTGAAAGCGCTTGACCCAGCCTACGCCCCAATTGAGGAATTGGGCATGGAAGACTGGCTGACGTTCGCTGCTGCTTATGCCGATAAAATAAACTATTATACCTTGAAAGACAGCAATTACCCCCAGGGCGATTGGAAACCGTTTTTCATCCAGGATAAAAAAGCGCTGCAGGATTTTTTGAAGCAGGTTGAGGTTAAAATGCAGAATGCCGGCCTGGGTTTTCCCGACTCAAGTATCAAAAGCGATGTTGAACCGCACCTGGCCCTGTTTATGTGTTTCATTATGCTTTTACAGCATTCGGAAGATGCATTGAACCAGTTTACCGGCCGGCACCTTGATTTTTATTTTAAACGGGTATTGCAGCTGCGTAACCGCCCCGAAGTACCCGATAAGGTACATGTAATATTTGAGCTTGCCCGTAACCTCACCGGTTTCCTGTTGCCGGAAGGCACACCACTTGATGCCGGTAAAGATAAAAGCACCAAACCCAAACCGGTTGTTTTTAAAACAAACGCAGAGCTGGCTGTAAACAGCGCCACTATAGCGGCTATGAAAAGCTGGTACCAATCGTCCGCGGATAAGAAGGTAGCCTATGCCGATGTTACTTTTTCGGCCGATGGTTTGGGTACACCTTTTAAAGATGATGTACCTAAGTGGAATCCTTTTGGCAGCAAGAGCTGGCCAACAGCATCAATGGGCTTTGCTTTTGCATCAAAAGTATTGCTCATGAGCGAGGGTGACCGTACCATAACTTTAACACTCAACTTTTCGGGGCTTGGTACTACTATTGATCCTGCACTGCTTGCCCAACTGTTTAAGGTTTTTTTAACATCCGAAAAAGAGTGGCTGCAGGCCGATTTTCCAACTACAGATGCCTTTAAGGTTAATCAGCAGCAAATTATTATTACAGTAAATATACCGGCAAAGGCTAAGGCTGTTGTGCCCTATGATCAGGCTATTCATAAAGAAAATTATAAAACCGATTTCCCGGTAATCCGCCTGCTGATGAGTGTTCAGGATAATGCCTATCCTGTTTATGTTGCGCTGAGTAAAGCTAAGCTCAATAATGTGCAGATAGATGTGACTGTGAAGGGCATGAAAAACCTGGCTGTTGAAAATGATAACGGTAAAGTTGACCCATCAAAGCCCTTCTTTGCCTTTGGCGCACTGCCAAAAGTTGGCTCAACCCTATACATCGGCAGTACTGAGATCTTTCAAAAAGAGTGGACAGAAATTACGCCTCATATAGATTGGAAAGGCGTACCTGATGATCTGAAAAGTTATTATACGGCTTATCGTACAGATTATCTCAAGTCGACATTAAGTCCCGGTGCATATAACATTAACGCCAGTAATGAGGCTTCCGATACTACGGGGACCTCGAGGGTGATAACTGCCAAAAGTGATTTTAAAGCAAAAGTAGCCTATATCAAAAATGGTGCATTGTTCCCAAGCGAAGGCAGCGAGATCAATGTGCTCGATAATACCTTTACACTTAAGCCGGATGGCGTTCAGCAAGCGGTAAATCCCGCACCTTATTTTATTAATAAATACCTGTATTTTAATGTATCGGGCTCTTTTAAACAGGGTAGCTGGCCGCAGGCCGAAAAGGCGTTGGTGCAACAGTATGTGCAACCTATGCAGATGTTTTTCCCGGTGCTGGGTTTTGTTGGTTTTCAGCAAACTGCTACCACACTTCAAACACAAACCGAAAATTTCTCAGCAGGAGTTAAGGATAATTATATCCTTATAAGCCTTGAAAAGGATTTTCTGCATAGTATATATCCGCAATTGTTTGCCGCTGCCATGACAGATACAACAAGGGCCGCGCTTATCCCTAAAGAACCCTATACTCCCGAAATAGCATCGCTCAAGCTCGATTACAAGGCATCGGCTAAAAATAAGATTGACGATTTGACCGGCAGTAATGATAACCCTGGTTTGCTGGCTGATTACGTGAACCATAACGTTCAATTTTTTCACGAAACACCATTTGGCCAGGCCGAACAGCATGCTTTCCTCAAAAAACAATATCACGGGCTTATCGACGGGAATATTACTGCTATACCGCAAGCTCCAGATCTAGCAGCTTTTTACATAGGCATTGCGGGTATTGAAACGGGGTCTGTAGCCAGTATTCTTTTCCAGGTAGCCGAGGGCAGTGAAGACGCGCTTGCTCCCTCGTTCTCGGATACTATTCAACCTAAATGGTATTATTTATCGGGCAATGAATGGCTTGCTTTGGATAAAAGCAATATCATCAGCGATGATACCAATGATTTTTTACGCTCGGGGATCATCAAGTTTTTAATCCCCGAAGGCGCTACAACCAACAATACATTCCTAAACCAAAGCCTCACCTGGCTTGGGGTTGAACTGCCAACTGCAGTAACGATAGATTCGGTTTGTAAATTCATCAACGTACATATCCAGGCTGCCGAAGCCGAATTTGCCGATAATGATAATGAACTTTCGCACCTGGAAACCGGGTTGCCTGCAGGTACCATCAGCAAACTGCTCGACAGGCTGCCGCAAATCAAATCGGTTACTCAGCCATATGCCTCGTTTGGCGGTTTACTGCCGGAAGATGACGGCGCTTTCCGCCTGAGGGTAAGTGAACGGCTGAGGCATAAACACCGGGCTGTCACCATCTGGGATTATGAGCACCTGGTAATGGCGCAGTTTCCGCAGGTATTCAGGGTTAAATGCCTTAACCATACCAACGATAATATTGAAGTTGCCCCGGGCAGCGTAAGGGTGGTAGCCATACCTGATATCCGTAACCAGATCAGTTTTGATCCATTTAAACCTCGCGTAAGCAAAAATACCCTGAGCGAGATCACCAAATATCTGTCGGGATTAAACTCTATGCATGTTGACCTGCTGGCTATTAATCCTGATTATGAAGAGGTAATCCTTGATTTTAAGGTGAAATTTTACTTCGGACTGGATGAAAACCTATACGCGGCTAAGTTGAATACCGATGTGATTAATTACCTGTCGCCCTGGGCTTTTAACCGTAATGCCGATATTGATTTTGGCGGCATCCTGTACAAAAGTGTGGTGATCCGCTTTATTGAAGAACTACCCTATGTTGATTATATAGCCGATTTTAAGATGTACTTCACAGCATCGGGGCCTGCAAACCCCGATGTTTTGGAGGCAGGCAATTCAAAGGCAATCCTTGTATCGGCAAAGCAACATTTAATTGATACTAAAACCATACATACATGCCCATGATTGATCAGTTAACCATACCGAAACAAATTGATACCAGCCTTGGGCCCGAGTATAATGCTTTGCGCACCGAAGGTATGCAGCATATCCGCGACCTGGCCAGCGCCATCTGGTCGGATTATAACGTGCATGATCCGGGCATTACCACGCTTGAGATGCTTTGCTATGCACTCACTGATCTGAACTACCGCATTACACTGCCCGTTGAAAATATTTTGGCGGTTGATCACGACAATGCCAACAGTATGCATGAGCAGTTCTTATCTGCCATAAAAATACTGCCCACTTACCCGGTTACGCCCGACGACTACCGTCAATTATTTGTGCGGATAGATGGTGTGCGGAATGCCTGGATCAAAAAATCGCCCCATAGTATTATAGCTAACTATAAACAACCTGATGGTAAACCATTGCTGCGTTATGCCAAACCCGGTGAAAATGCCCTGACCGGTAAAGAGGTTAAATTCGATCTAAAAGGCATCAACGATATCCTGATAGATTTTGAGGATTTTCCTGAATTGGGGGGCGATGTAGCTAAGATCAAAGCCAAACAGGATGACATCATCAAACAAATAAAATCAGTATACCATTACTTCCGTGAGCTGTGCGAGGACCTTGACCAGGTAAAAGCGGTTGAAAATCAGGAGATCGTGATATGCGCCGAAATTGAGCTTCAGCCCCAGGCCGATCCTGAAATGATCTGGGCGCGGATCATGTTTAATATTGAGCAATACCTTACACCCGATATTAAATTTTATCTGCTTAAAGAATTGCTGGATAAAGGCATGCAGCCCGACGAGATTTTTGAGGGCCCAGTGCTTGATTTTGAAAACCTGCAGGGCATTGATACTAAATTTACAAAACAAGGGTTCATTATCCCGGCCGAGCTTGCGGCCTCACAGTTGCGTACAGAGGTGCGCCTGTCTGATCTGTATCGCATTATCATGGAAATTGACGGCGTACGATTGGTAAAAAGAATTTCCTTTGGTTTTTGCGGCTGTACCGCGCCGCAGAGTGAAGTTGCCGATAAGATCTATAAATCGAATGAATGGCTGCTTTGTGTGCAGGATGGCCATAAACCTGTTTTATGCGAAACCAATTCATCATTCACATTTTATAAGGATGTGGTGCCTATCGAACTGAAACAGTCCGAAGCCCAGGCCGATCTTAACCAGCTTCGTAAAGACTGGCAGGACAACGTGGAAGCTAAAAAGATAGTCGACCTGCCAATACCTGAAGGCGATTATCGTGATATAGCCCATTATGAAACCCTGCAAAACCAGTTTCCTGAAAATTACGGTATCTCGCCGCTGGGCCTGCCTGAAACTGCTACAACTGAGCAAAGGTCGCTGGCCTTACAGCTTAAAGGCTACCTGCTGTTTTATGACCAGGTGCTGGCCAATTACTTCGCCCAGCTTTCAAATGCCAGGATTTTGCTTACTGCCGACGATAGTATCCGCAAAACCTATTTCAGCAATACGGTAAATGGCATCCGCGATGCGGAAAAGCTGTTGGATGGTTATGCCCAATGGGAGAAAACGGTTGATGATGTAATTAAAGAAACCGGGCAGGATAACTATCCCGAACGGAAAAATAAATTCCTCGATCATTTGCTGGCCCGTTTTGCCGAGCAGTTTAACGAGTACGTATTTTTAATGTACCGCATTTACGGCGAAGATTATCAGCGCAACATCATCAGGCATAAGGTTAAGTTTTTGAAAGACTATGACCAGATGAGCATTTGCCGCGGCAGCGGGATGGATTTGTACAATGCCAAAACACCGGATCAGCAACTGGTGAATGTATCGGGCATGGAAAAACGGATCTCCATGCTGCTCGGTTTCTCTAACTATAAAATGCAACAGCTTAGCGTTGAGGATTACCTTTTGTTTAAGGCCGATGCCCTGCATTATAACTGGACAATATCGCAGCTTGGCGTAGTTAAATTTAAAGGCAATGCCAACTTCCTGAAGGAGATTGATGCTTATGAAGATCTTGGCCTCGTATCCGTACTGGCCTGCGACAGGGAAAATTACCGCTTAAGTCCGGGAGCTACCGCCGGTAAATATGTATATAACATAGCCAACTCTGCGGGTACTTTGCTTACCCATAATGATATGGAGTTCAGCGCCGCCGCCATCGAAACCGAGATAGCATTTATCATCAAATTTATGCAGAACGATTTCAAGATGGAGGGCATGTACGTGATTGAGAACATCTTGCTGCGCCCGCCATTTGATTATACCGGCGATGATAGTACCCACCACCAGTTTATGCCGGTTTGCCTTGATCCTAACGGTGTGTACTGCGAGCCGCTTGATCCATATTCGTTCCGGATTTGTGTGATACTGCCGGGGTACAGCGTAAGGTTGCGAAACACAGCCTTCCGAACCTATGCCGAGCGGCTCATCCGCACCGAAACACCGGCCCATGTGTTGCCGCGCATCTGTTTCATCGGGCATGATCAGATGGTTGGTTTTGAAGCGGCTTATAAAGATTGGCTTGCTGCCAAACACATAGCGGTAAGTACCGATACGCCTATAGACCCTGTATTGAACAGCAAATTTATTGATGTACTTGAAAAACTATACACTGTTTATCAGCAGGGCCAGCTAAGCGATTGCGACGATGATACCCAGGAAACCAACCCGATAATATTGAACAAAACCAGCCTTGGCACCTTGCAGGGCGGCACAAATAATAACAGTTAAAACCTAAATGAAAAAGCCATGCCACCAGTAACCAACATAAAGCTCACCGATATAACTTTAGAGTATAACTCCTTTGTTGACAGCCAGGTGCTTACAGCCAAACAGCTGAATGATATTGTAGAGTTTTTTGAAGATCAGCAGCGCCTTACCCGTACCTGTTTAATTGGTGTTGGCCTGGTATGCGGCTTAAGTTTCAAAGGCGATGCCAACGGCATAACCATAGGCAAGGGCTGCGGCGTAACTACCGACGGCGATTTGCTTTACATGCCCGAAACAACCTATAAAAACTTCAGGGCCTATGATAATTCGCTGATCAAATACCCGCCGTTTTATCCCATGGGCACCGATGCCGCACAAATGGCTTTATGGGAGCTGGTAACACCCGATGATAAAGGCGCTTTCCCGGTTGATAGTTTTGCCCTCACCAATTTTAAATCAAAGGCTGGTAAGGAACTTACCGAAATGTACGGCCTGCTTTACCTGGAGTATTATTCTAAAGATCCGGATGCCTGTACGGCTATTGATTGCGACAATCAGGGCCGCAAGCAGGTAGCCAAACCCAAAGTGCTGCTTATTGCACAGGCAGATATGAACCAGATCATTGAGCAAACCGGTTCGGAGGTTATTTATGACGATATCTACAAAAAGTATTTCAATGCTTATAACGCGTACTTTGATGCCCCTGTGCTGGCGGCAAAACGGGTGTTTTTCAATAAGCAGACTACCGCTTCATCATCAGCGCTTACCGCTGCCTTTTCAAAAATTGCAAATGATGGTGCCGGTGGTTTATCAAGTGCTGTTCAAACGCTCTACAACACATTCAAATTCGCGCTCGATCCGCAATCTGTTTATCCTATTACCAGTATCGTTGCCAATATCAATACAACGCTGAGTAAAGCTACAGCCCCAATGCAGGCGCAATATCTGTATGATTTTTACAAAGATCTGTTAACCGGGTATAATGAATTGAGGGCTATACTTTCGGATATCATTTACCAGTGCTGCCCCAATATTTATGCTTTCCCCAAACATATTATGCTGGGTGCTTTAAATGTTACGCCTACGGCCAAGCCAACGCCATATCGCCATAAATTTTATGCCTCGCCGGCTATCAGCGCCAATAAAGATAAGCTGAACATTGCCATTAACCTGCTCGACAGGCTGAACGTTATGAGCAGCGGGTTTACGCTGCCTCCGAGCCCGGTGGTGAAAATAACACCATCTACAGATAACAGTAAACCTTTAGAGGCAAGGGCTATCCCTTTTTATTACGGCAAACCGGTCGACCTGGCTCAAAAGTGGAGTTATAACCGGTGGCTGCAGGGCACAGATAAGCTGATCCTTGGTTATAATGCCGGAGCTTATTCGCCCGCAAATGATATGGTGGTAAATCCGCTCGCCTATTCAATCGACTCCAATAATTTTTTCAGGATTGAGGGGCATATCGGTAAAAAATATACCGAGGCTATTGCCGCGGTTGATAAGATCAGGCAGGACAGTAACCTGCCATTTGATGTAGTGGCCATCCGTTTGGGCGATGTAAGCCTTAGTGATATTGATATAGATGATTATGCCTGCCAGTTTAATGATCTTGAAGCTACATTAAAAGCTTTCCAGGCAGAGCAGAATTGCCTTTATGGTGATGTAAGCAAGTTTTTTTCAAGCTTTAATACCAAAACAGGTTATTCGGTGGCGAATGATATCCGGTATCAGGCGGCCCAGCAAAAACTGGAATTGGCCAATGAGGAGGAAGTAGCCGCTCCTAAAATGCGAATGGCTGCTGCCAAAACAGCGGATACCGGCGAGGTGCAGGCAACTGCCCGCGAACAAATAAGCAGCGGATTTGCGATCAATAAAAGCACCGATAGATATGTGATGGATGGCGGTATCGACGCGGTTGACAATAATATCAATATAGCACAAGGCAGTATAGGTTATTATGTAGATCAGATCCGCAGGCAGGGCGGGGCCATCAGTATTTCTGACTATGCAGATGCCGCAGGCAAAACTGTGGATACCTCGGCAACAGGCTCATATGAGCAAGCCATTGCAGTTGATATCCCTGTGCGCATGATAGCCGGCACCCGTAACATAAGCCAGTGGCTGCCCGACAGGCTGGTTGATATTGACGAAGACACCATTGATAATTTTACAGCCCGCCTGGATGAACTTTGCAACGAAGTAAAGTTGGCTGCTCAAAAAAGCCGCCAGATTTTTGCTAAAAGCGACTATGTACGAAAAGGGTATGAAGATGATTATGAATTACAGTTATGGCGCTTATCTGAAAATTGCTGTGCAGGTCAGGCGCTTGCCGTAATATTAAAGGAAATACAGGACCGCAAAACCAAGCTGCTGCAACAGCTTACCTTTTCGGCCTATGCCGCTAATCATACCGGGTTAGAACACCTGGCAGGTGTGCCGGCGGGTGGTACCTTTGTAATGGTTTATGCTACCGCGGTAGCTGCACCCAGTCCAACCACCCCTTCAGACAAATTTCCGCTCGAAGACAGGTTAAAGGCGCTTGAAAGCGAACAGCAGTTTGTAAAAGGTTTTGCAAGTGATAGCGACGTGATGGTTTATATCGCCAAAAATACCGAGTATGATGACATTGCCGATGCTGTAAAATATTATGAAAGCCGGTCGAAACGTAAGTATACCCCGACAAATGAAGCTGAGGTGATCAAGAAAACTCAGGCCTTAGCGCTCGAACTGGGAAAATCAAGAGCTGTAGCTGCAAACCCCGATGTGCCTGCCGATATAGTATTTGCCGATTTCTGCCTGCCGTATATGTGCTGTTCTGATTGTCCGCCGGTAGCATTTATCATGCCTAAGCCACAGGTAGGGCTTAGTTTACCTAAAGCCGTAGCATGTTCTGACGAAGGGTTGCTGCAGTTTAAAGTTAGCCCGGCTGATGGGGTTATCAAAGCCTCGGCTGGTTTTGAAACTACAGTTGTAACTAAAGACGCAATAACCTATTTTGATACTACTAAAGTTAAAGACGGTACATTTGGCCAGCAGATTAAATTTACGGTAAATGATCAGCCAACCGATTGCACCATTACCGTATTCAAACATCCGTCTGTTAAACCTGCAGCCAGCATAAGTGATACAACCCAGTTTGCCGTATTTATTCAGCTAACGGCTACAACCAATCAGGCAACGGGCGATACATTTGCTTACACCTGGACTATGCCCGACGGACAGGTACATGCTAACCTTACCACACCGGATGATAACATTACCTTCCAATATGCTGATCTTCGTGCCAAATTCCCTGATGGTAAACTAACCTTCATCTTATCTGCCAATAACCATGATTGTACCGATTCTGAGCAGGTTACTATTACAGTAGAGATTCCTGAGGAACCTGTAGACCTGCAGTTAGCTGCCAGCGAAGTTTGTTCGGATGAGGGTAATATAAACTTCACTGCCGTACAACCCGCAACAGGGATTATCACCTCAAAAATAGCGGGAGATGCAGTTAAATTATTGGGGAGCCAGTGGGTTGTTGATCCATCGAAAGGTCCTTATGATGTCAGCATCAACGACTTTATGGTGAACGACAAGCCGGTTCCTGCTTGTACGCTCATGATCCATGAACATCCGCAGGCCTCTTTTGACTATAAAGTGTCTATGGATAATGAAAAAGGTGCTGCCACGGTTACTTTAACAAATAAAACACCTAATCCGGGCAGCTTTAAGTTTACATGGACATTTGACGATGGAACTACCAGTAATGAGGTAAACGCAGTAAAAGTGTTTGATATGCGCCAGTTCCCGCGTGGCCGTAATACAGTTATTACACTTACAGCAGTGAATGGTAAGTTTGAGAAGTGTCGTGCCGTGTTTACACCTACGCCGCCTGTTGCTTTGCCTCCTATAACTACCACTCCGGTACTTACCCACTTGCCGCCGGAAACCACTACACCAATAGTTACTAAAGTTCCGCCTGTGGTTACTACGCCGCCAACGGGTACTACTGTACCGCCGGTGATTACAGTTAAGGATACACCTCCGGTAACACCATCGGTAACGCCAACACCAACGGTAGACCCATCTGCGATTAAAACGAGTACAACTGTAACACCGGCGGCTACACCGAAGACAGACCCGGCTGTAACTCCTGTGACACCCAAAATAGCTCCGAAGATTATCAAAAAAGATCCGGGTACTACAGATCCTGGCACTGTTAAATAATGTTGAGCTATGGTAGCGAGGACACATATCATCCATAAGCTGGTACTTGATATAGAAGTATCACACCGAAGCACTGCCCAAAAGGTGCAGGACGAGGCCGTGCGGTACTTTGAACAGGTACTGCTCAAAAAACTGGAGCAATTGCTGGATGATATGGATCTGCCTGCTCATGTTTTGATAGATAAGATTGATCTTGATCTGGGTATGGGTAAAATGGAAGATGTTTTTGAGCAACTGCAATTTAGGTTATCGAAGGCGCTTAAGCCAGCTTTAAACCCCGGTTTGCTGCCCAACGGAGATGAGCCGGATAATGTCATTGACTATTCACTACTTACCGATGAACAGCAGGCTTTTAACGTGTTTATTTATTTCCTGAATACGGGCAGGCTCCCATGGTATGCTGTTGCTGCAACAGAGTGGCTACAGCAGGAAGATGTTTGGTTAAATAAACTATCGGGGCAGTTGATCAATGATAACGTTTATCAATCAAAGCTTATCAATCTGTTTAAGAGCTCAGCTCTTGCGGCAGCCAGGTTATTCAGCCAGTTTGGTATGGCTTTTATTAAAAAGCTGGCAATGGTTTTACTTCAGGCCGAGACTTATGGATTTCAAAAAAAGGTCGACGCTGTTGTTGAAGAAATCAGGCGTTTGATAACTGGTGAATCAGCAACAAACATACACGCTAACATTAAAGAGGTTTTACCGGCGGAATTTAATAGCGACTCCGGGCGGCAGATCATTGAAAAGCTCTTGCTGATGATTTACCTGCTGACAGGCCATAGTGAATTACCTGTTGATAGCACAATCCTGAAAAAGTTAGCCGCGTTAATAAAAGGAGATTTAAAAGCTTCTGTTTCAAAGTCTACGATGAGCCTCATTCAAATAGCCGAAACAGTTATCCAATCAACAGAAAATAAACCGCTACTACAAAGTAATAAGCCCATAACCACGCCCGATAATACTCCGGAAACGAGCTTGAAAAAAGAAGAAGAAATTGCCGGAACTTATGTAACTCAGGCCGGTTTGGTGATCCTGCACCCGTTTCTGGAGTATTTCTTTAAAGATTTTGGCTTGCTGCAGGATAACGATTTTGTTGATCTGCCCGCAAGGCAACTGGCCGTTCACCTGCTGCACTATTTAGGTACCGGTAATGTGAACGCTTTTGAATATGACCTTTATTTTGAAAAGTTTTTATGCCGGTGGCCACTTGACGAGCCATTGGAACGTGAAGTTGAAATACCACAGCGTATGCTTGATGAAGGCGACAACATGCTCCGCACCGTGATAAAATACTGGAAAGCATTAAAAAACACTTCGCCCGGCGGCTTGCGTGATGCATTTTTAATACGAAACGGGAAACTGATTGAAGCAGAACAGCCTGCCCGCCTTATTGTGGAGCGGATGGACCTGGATATCCTGCTTTCGTCATTGCCATGGGGCATTGGCGTAATTAAACTGCCCTGGATGAATGAACCTTTTTACGTGGAATGGCAATGAAGACACCGCAAAAGGCAGCACCTGCAAACACCAAACAAAACCAGCCCGCAAACAAGCAGGGGGCAGGGAAAGATCCTTTTTTCTCTGCCGCTCATGATGTTGAACAGGCGCAGGAAGCGCCCTTTTTTGAAGGGAATAAGGTTCAGCGTAAAATGACGGTGAATGAACCTGGCGATCATTTTGAACGGCAGGCCGACCAGGTGGCTGATAAAGTTGTTCAGCATATTAATCAGCCTAAAACCGTAGCCAACGCTGCAACTAGTTCTACTACTACCACGGGTCCTGCTAATGCAGCTACCCCCGCTGTGCAAAAGAAAGAAGATAAGAAGGAAGATAAACAGGAAAAAGAGCAGAACGGAGCCGATAAAGAATTACAGCGCCGCCCCATTTTTGAAAGTGATGGCGATCCCAACGAGGGGAATACATTAAAACGCAGCAGCCAGTCGGCCGCTCCGGATGTATCTCCACAAACGCAACAAAAGATCGAAGGCAGCAAAGGCGGCGGCGAACCATTGCCTGCCAATACCCGCGAGGAAATGGAAGGAGCAATGGGCAGGGATTTGAGTGGGGTACGCATCCATAACAACAGTGAAGCCGCCGGATTAAGTAACGATTTACAGGCGCAGGCGTTTACCCACGGCAATGATATTTATTTCGGGGCGGGTAAATATGACCCGCAAAGTAAATCGGGGCAGCACTTGTTAGCGCATGAGGTGACGCATACGGTACAACAGGGTGGAAATGGTGTTAAAAAGAAAGGGGTTATTCAACGGGCGGAAACCGGCGTTGCAGAAAGTGGAAAAGCCAAGGCGCACACTGGTGAAGATAAAATTGACCAAACCAATAAAACTATAAAGGTTGAGAAAATAGATATTCCAGGTTTTAAATATGATATGATGCCATCTAAAACCGATTACTCGTTTAAAAAAACGACGAGAAGCGGAAAACATTTGGCTACCTGGGAAAAAGATGCAGCTACAGATGCCGGCTTTGGGAAAAAGTTTGATGACCTGAAAAAGGTTGAGTTACCCAATGGCGGGACATCTCCCGCGGGAAATAACACTTATTTCATGGTATCAAAAACCAATGTTACCGGGGGCATATTGTTTGGTAACCCCGATGAGATAAGGACCCGGTCGGTGAGGCCTAACTGGCGGCGGGCCGGGCAAATGCATGAGTTTGAAGTTGATCATAAAGTAGAGTTGCAAATTGGAGGGGCCGATAACGATATCGGCAACTTATGGCTTCTTTCCCAAAAAATTAACGGCTCATCAGGTGGTACTATTCAGGCCAATATAAAAAGTGCTGTAGATGAAACTATTAAAGCCGAAAAAGCCAAGGACCCTGAAAAAGTAAAAGGTCTGTCGGTGCAGGGCATTGTAGATAATTACAGTATCACCACTGCAAAGTTAAATAAAGCCGGATCGCCGGACAGTGTGGGCGACCAGGAAAAATATTCGCTTTCTGAAATTCAGAAGGGAGAGCATCTCAACGGTATGCGCTTTTTAGTGCCCGGCAAAGATGATAAGATTTTAAAAGAGCTTGTAGATACCAATACTGTACACCTGTTTTTGAATGAGAGGCGGAGCAAAGCTATCAAAATGCCTAAAAAAGGGCCTTTTAAACTTCAAAACTCAAAAAAGTATACTGCCAATATCGATTCTGTTACCTATGACCCCCAAACAGATATTATGCAACAGGGTGGAACCGGCAGCATAACAGTAACCATGTTTAAAACCAGTAAAACTGCCGACAAGATTACTGAAAGTTTTACATTGAATCCTATTCCGGGGGTGTACGGGGGATACGTTTCGAGACAAGACATTTTAGATAAATTACGTCCGCAGGTCAAGGCCTTAAGCCCGGTTCAACTCTCTGAAGCCGGCTTTAGTGATGATGGCGAGCTTGAAGCAAAAGGAAAAGTACATACAACCATTCCACTTATCGACAATGCGGATATTGATATTATCATAAATAGCAGCGGCTTAAGTATCCGGAAAGTTTTTGATGGCGGCGAGATCAAGCTTCCCCCTCCATTTAAAATTACAGATACTTCGCTCGGTATTACTTTGGGCGATTCGGGTTTGACGGTTGATGGTAACATGAACTTTGAGATCAAAAAACTCGGGAAAGGCGAAGTTCATGCAAAAGCAGGTACCTCAGGGGCTTTCGCGCTGGGTGGTTCATTTGATTTCGACTCTAAAACTTTTAATCCTGCCCGTATTACGGTTGACTATGTTAAGCCTGGTGATGGCGGCGGCGGAGGTTTGTCTGCCACTGGCGAGATAGGAATCGGCCCTAATAAGATAAAGGGGATCAAATCGGCCCATATTAATATAGCTTATGCAAACAATGAGTTTACAGCTACCGGCACTGCCGAACCGGATATTAAAGGGGTAAAAAGTGCCGAGATCCATGTTAGTTACGCTAATGAAACCTTAGTTATTGGTGGCAGCTTCGTTCTTGACGAGAATATGCCGGGTATTCAAAGCGGCAGCGGTAGTGTGGAAGTTACACGCGGGCCGGACGAAATTTACCATGTTAAAGCCAGTGGTAAAGCAGTACCCAAAATTCCGAAGATCAATACCGAACTGTCAATATCTTATGACGATGGCGCGCTGACTATTGAAGGCAAGGCATCTTACGCTGCTGACAGGGTATCAGGTGAGGTGATGGTAGGCGCCACCAACCGTGCTATTGCTGCCGATGGTACGCCATCAGGCCCTGCAGGGGATAAGTTTACTGCCTACGGCTCGGGTAAATTAACCCTCAAAGTTACCGATTGGCTGCAGGCTTCGGCAACTGTAAGGGTGACCCCGGCCGGAGAAATTGAAGTTGTTGGCCGTTTGGATCTTCCTTCGGCTGTTGATGTGTTCCCTAAAAAGAGCATCAATAAAGAGCTGTTCAAAGTACCAACCATCCAGATTCCCATATTCGCCATCCCGCTTGGGCCTAAGAGTATCGGTATTGTGGCCACTATTGATGGCGGCCTTGATTTTGATGCAGCTGTAGGCCCCGGCCAACTCAAAGACGTTTTTGGACAGATAGAATTTAACCCCTCACACCCGGAAAATACACGCATTAGCGGCGGGGCAAAATTTGTGATCCCGGCGCATGCCGGTTTAAAATTAAAAGCCGCATTAGGTATTGGTCTGAGTATCGGGCCTGCCAGCGTTACCGGCGGCATCCAAATAGTTGGCGGATTAGGGTTGGAGGGTGAGGCGAGCGCGGCTGCCGACCTGGCCTGGTCGCCCACAACCGGGTTTGAGTTTAACGCTTTAGGCGAGATAGAGGTACACCCTAAGTTTACATTTGATGTAAATGCATTCATTAAAGCCGAACTTGATCTTTTGGTTACAGATATTTCAAAAGAGTGGACTAAAAACCTGGCGTCATTTAGTTATGGCCCTGATCTGCAGGTTAAAGTTTCGCTGCCAATCCATTATAAGGATGGCGAACCGTTTGATGTGAAAACCGATGATATTAAAGTTACCTATCCTGAAATCAGCATTTCTGATATAGCAGGTGGTATAGCAGATAAAGTTAAAGAAGAAATGTTATGAGCAACCGAAGCCAACTAACCGAACTGATAAACCTTGGCGCCATGCAGCAGCTTAACGGTAATTTTGAAGCTGCCGAGGCTTATTATGCCAAAGCTGCCGACTTAAATGAGCCCAATGTTACCCTGCTCAATAACCGGGGAATGTTGTTTTACCAGCAAAATAAATTTGCCGAAGCGAAGCCGCTGTTTGGACGTGCTTTACAAATTGACAGTCAAAATGCTTCGGCATGGCTCAATCTGGCTAATACCGAAGTTTTGCTGGGCCAGTATGATAAGGCTCTAAACGCTTTCAGGCAAACTATTACGCTTAAGGCCGATCAGTTTGAAGCCTGGGAGGGCTTGGCAAAACTGTATATGCTATCGGCAGATATGGAAAGCGCCGAAACATGCTGGCTTAAAGCGGTGGAACTTAACCCCGCAAGTTTAAATTTATTGATGGGACTGGCGCAGGTCTATCTTTCAACCGGGAGGTATGATGAAGCTTTTGAAATGGCCGATTATGTATTATCCGAAAACCCGCAAAACAGCAGGGCTTTGCAAACAGCAGGTCTGTCCCAATTAATGATAAAAAACTATGCGTCGGCTACAGGGTACCTGATCAGGTATTTGATGCTGTTTCCTGGCGATATTGCGGTACGTAACCACCTGGCCGTTGCTTATTTGCAAAGCGGCCAGTTAAATGAAGGGGCGGCAGAATATGAGCGGATCCTGGAATATGACCCTGGAAACGAAGAGATAAGATTAAATACCGGGGTGCTTTGCCTCGGCCTCAACCGTTTTGATGATGCGCTGGCACACCTTGACCTGTTACTTGAACAATACCCCGAAAATAAGAAAGGAAAGCTTTACCGGGGGATAGCCCTGGCTAATTTAAACGAGAAAGATAAAGCGCAGCAGGTTTTTGAAGACCTGCTGCATGATGCCGGCGAATGGGCCGCCCATGCAAAGAAGCAATTAGATCTGTTACACAATTTAAACTAAACCTCCTATGAAATACATCCATAATACACGCCAGCCGCTTAGTCAGAAACAGGCGGATAAAGCAGATAAGCCCTTTTTTAATGGCAGCCGCGAAAAAAGCAAGCAGGATGGAGATGCTTTTTTCCAGGCCAGGAAAATTGATGGTAACCAGGATAGCGCCCTCGAGCAGGAGGCCGATGCGGTAGCACATAAGGTAACTATGGCACAGCAGGCAACTGCTAATTCGTCACAGCGGATGGGACAAATGAGCGTTCAGAAAAAAGGAGCTGATGAGGAAAAGGATGCTAAAGGAACCCAAAAGAAAGAGCAGAAGGATGAGAAAGAAGAGGGTAAGCCGCAGAAAAAAGACGAAAAGAAAGAAGAAGAGAAGCCAACTCAGAAGAAAGAGGAGGATAAAAAAGATAAAGAGCCCCAAAAAAAAGAAGAAGATAAAAAAGATAAAGAAGGCGTTCAAAAAAGGGAGGAAGATAAAAAAGACAAGGAACCGCAGAAAAAAGGCGAAGAAGATAAAAAGGACGAAGGCAAGCCGCAAAAAAAAGAAAAAGGTGAAGAAAAAGACGATAAAGCCGCTGCCCAAAAAAAAGAAGAAAAGGGTGGCAGCGTAGAAAAAACAGAGGGCAAGCCCGAAGCTCTGGAAGCTAAGTTTGACAGATTACTGAACGAAAGTAAAGGCGGCGGCAGCCCATTACCGGCTAAAGTACGCACACAACTGGAGCATCAGATGAACGCCAATTTTGAACAGGTGAAAATCCACACCGGGCAGCAGGCTGTTGAACTTTGTAACCTTTCAAAGGCGCAGGCCTTTACACATGGCAACGATATTTATTTTAACGCTGCTAAGTTTGATCCGGAAAGCACCGCCGGTATGAACCTGCTGGCACACGAATTAACCCATGTTGTACAGCAAAACGGTCCGCGTAAGTAATATGGATACTAACATTAAACAGTTAAAAACATTAATGCAGTACACGGCCGGGTGTATTGAGGCGCGGCTGCAAACCGTATTTGGTAATGATGCCACTTATTTGCCACCGCTACTGCCGCAGTTGGAGCGAAATGGCAGCGTACTTGAAAAACTGATAGATGATAATGGCCTTAGCAGCAATGAGGTTATTATATTGATGATGGCCCTGGCGCCGCATTTACAGGTTGAATTTTTTGATGAGATCATTCAACCTTATATACGCGAATCGGGCGACTTTCAGCAGATTGGAGGCGTTCGCAGCCGTAACGGGCGCAGTTTTTTACCGACCGGCCAAACAGCGGTTTTTGTTTTGGCAGGCGATGATATTGAAAAAAGGTTGGAGATAGCGGAGCTTTTCCATCATCACGGTAATTTGGCAAAGCAGCATATTTTACATCTGGAGGACGTGCCTGAAGGAGAGCCCGCCTTATCCGGAAGGTTGGTGTTGCAGCCCGAATATGTTGAACTTCTGGTCAGCGGTACCGAATCTATTCCCAAACTAAGTATGAACTTTCCGGCACAACACCTGGAAACTACCTATAACTGGGATGGCCTTGTACTCAATGATACCACCCGCAGGCAAATTGCTGAGCTGGAAAACTGGGTAAACTACCAGCAGGTACTAATGACCGACTGGGGCATGGAGCGGAAATTGAAACCAGGCTACCGGGCATTATTCCACGGCCCGCCGGGAACGGGAAAAACGCTCACGGCATCGTTGCTCGGTAAGTACACGGGTAAACCGGTTTTCAGGATCGACCTGTCCATGATCGTATCCAAGTTTATCGGCGAAACGGAAAAAAATCTCTCCAAATTGTTTGAAAAGGCAGATAATAAAAACTGGATCCTGTTTTTTGATGAAGCTGATGCGCTTTTCGGTAAGCGTACCAATGTTAAAGATGCACATGATAAATATGCCAACCAGGAAGCATCGTACCTGCTGCAACGTGTGGAGCAGCACAATGGCCTGGTAATACTGGCAACCAACTTTAAAAATAACATTGATGAGGCCTTTATGCGCCGGTTTCAGTCGGTTATTAACTTCCCGCTGCCTAATGCCGATGAACGCTATACCATCTGGCAAAAATCTTTTCCGCCTAAAGCAAACCTCAACGGGCATATTAACCTCGAGCAGATCTCGCGTAAATATGAGCTCAGTGGTTCCGGGATCTTAAACGTGGTGCAGTTTGCCTGTTTGCAAATGCTGGCCCGCAAGGAAGGCTGCATTACATCCGAGCTGATACTGGAAGGTATTGAAAGAGAATACACTAAAGAGAACCGGGTTTGGTAGAGATCTCCGGGATATAAACCGGAAATTTCCCGGCTATCTATAATTTGTACAATCGAATCCATGATCTGTACATTGACTGGTTGAGCAGGCTTCGGGATTTTTATGCCGGTCCGGATCCTGGTTATCTCAGCAATAAAGAAAATATAGCTTTCTGCTTATTGATGCCGTTTGCATAAAATTGAATAAATTTAGCAAATCATCGCCTATCACTATTCCGTGACTTTCACAGGAGATGATTTCGTTATGGTTTTGTCGGTAATTATCTCTGGGGCAATAAAATACTAAGTGTATGTTTAAATATATAGCGACATGTTTTATTGCTTTAATTTTTGCCCCAAGCGTTTCCGGGCAAAAAAAGATGGACATTGCTACCATTAAACTCAACCTCGATAACCAAAAAAACAAAGCCGACACCAATACTATTAAGCTGCAAATACAATTAGGCAGCTATTATCTCAACAAGCAAGGCGACCACAAAGAGGTGTTGGATAGCGGCATCACCGCTTTCAATAAAGCCATACAAATGAGTGTTGCCATCCATTCGGCAAAGTGGCTTAACGAAGCTATGATGCTTAAAGGGGCGGCGTATCTCAAGCAGGACAACCTGAAGCAGGGTAAAGCTGTTTTTATGGAAGTAGTTGGTTATTACCATAAAACAGGTGATCAGTACCAGGAAGGTAAAACCCTGGCCCGCTTAGGCGATAATATATCTATAGACAATACAGTTGCCATTCCTGATAAAATAAATAGTTATGAGCAGGCCCGGGCCTTATTTCAGCAAACGGGCCATAAACTGGATGAGGCTGATATGAACAAAAACATAGCCGACATCCATCTTAGCCAAAAGAAACTTGATCTGGCCGAAACCGAACTGCGCCAGGTGCTGGCCCAATACAAAGCAATAGGTTACAAAAAACTTCATTATACCTATCATTCCCTTGCCGAGATAAGCAAACAAAAGGTTGATCTGCATAACGAGCTTTTATATCGCCACGAGGTAATAAAAAGTATGAACGCCACGGCTGATACGGCTTTGGCCGATTTTTATTACGCCAAACTTGCATTGGTATATGCCGATCTGAATAAATATGACCAAAGCCTCATCTATATTCTTAAATCGGCAGAGATACTAAAGCATAGAAAACAATACGAAGATTTTTATGGGTACCTGAGCCTCATTATTTATGATTTCATAACAGCTAAAAGACCTAAAGAAGCACTGGCATACTTGAAACAGGCGGTAAAAGATGTACCACCGAAGATCCTGGCGCAAAAGGTTGATATGTATGAGGCATTTGGCAATATCTACGTTGCCCTGAAAGATTACCCGGAAGCCGAGCGATATTATCTGAAAATGATGGACGTATATAAGGTTACTAACTTTAGTAAAGACTTTTATACCACTAACGAGCAAATGGTTACTGATTTTGTTCATTACAACGAAACCATGGCCGGCTTTTACCTGCTTACCCAACAGTATAAAAAGGCGGGCATTTATACAAAACAGATCTTATCGCTGCCATCTAATACCATCAGGCCTATTACCCTTACCAAGATACATGGCATGCAGTTCCGGGTTGATTCGGCATCCGGCAACTATGTAGCTGCTATAAAACATTTCGAGATCCATAAACGCCTTGATGACTCGTTGTTTAATGCCATTAAAAACAAGCAGATAGAGGAGCTCGATATCAGATATAAGACCAATGAAAACAAGCAGTCGATAAGGTTTTTACAGGAACAGAGCAAGAATCAGAAAGCCGAACTGCAAAAGGTAAACATGCAGCGTAACATTACTTTTGGCGGTGTGGCTATGCTTATCATTATAGCAGGTTTGGCATTTAACGGTTACCGGCACAAGCAAAGGAGTAATCAGCAATTACAGTTAAAACAAACGGAAATTAATAATCAGAACCTATCGTTACAAATCCTGCTTAACGAAAAGGATGGTCTGTTAGATGAAAAGGACTGGCTGTTAAAGGAAGTGCATCACCGGGTAAAAAACAACCTGCAAATTGTAATGAGCCTGCTTAATACGCAATCGGCATTTTTGAAGAACAACGCGGCGCTTGCCGCAATCCGGGAAAGTCAAAACCGGGTACAGGCTATAGCGCTTATTCATCAAAAGTTATACAGTAATTCGGATGTGGCTTATATCGATATGTCGGTTTATATTAATGAGCTGATCAATTACCTGGCCGATTGTTATGATCCTGGCGGCAGGGGAATTCGTTTTGAGCAAATGATACAGCCCGTTAAGCTTGACGTTGCCCAGGCCGTACCCTTAGGCCTGATACTAAACGAGGCCATTACAAACGCCATAAAATATGCCTTCCCTGCGCAGCGGGGCGAAATTAAAGTAGCCTTACAACTGGCCGAGGAAACCATTATACTCACCATAGCCGATAATGGAATAGGCTTGCCTGTTGATTTTGACATCCAAAAAGCAAGCTCATTAGGGATGGAAATGATGAAAGCGTTAAGTAAACAACTGGGCGGTTATTTTAAAATAGAAAATTACGGCGGCGCTATAATCACCGTGGAATTCAGGGCCGAGAAGATGTTAAATAATATTGAACGAAAAACTTTTGCAGCTAATTAAAATATGAACAAAAAGATATTAATAGTTGAGGATGAGTCGCTGGTGGCGTATGATCTGAAATTAATATTAACCCGTGCCGGTTATAAAGTTTGCGGCATTGCAGATTCTGTACCCGAAGCGTTGGAGATCATTGAGGAGCAAAAACCTGAAATGGTATTGCTTGATATATTTTTAAAGGGCAACCTGAACGGTATTGACCTTGCCAAGGTGCTTACTTCAAAAAATATAGCATTTGTATACCTGTCGGCTAATTTTCAGGAAAGTATCCTGGAACGGGCAAAGGCTACGCAGCCCTATGGTTTTTTGGTAAAGCCATTCCGCGAAAAAGAACTATTGATAACCCTTGACGTGGCATTTTATCGTCATCAAAACAGTATTGAATCCAAATTGCGCCAGGAGCAGGCCCTGGAACAAGTATTTAAAAATATTGTTGCCGAACCGATAAACTGGAAACAAAAGTTGTTGAAAATAGCAATGAGTATCCAGCCGCATGTACCGTTTGATTATTTAACTGTTACCATGAAAAATGGTGCGGGTTTTCCTGACAACGCCATTTCATTTTTGCGTACCGGATTTGATGAATACCAGGTAATAGGCCCGGATGAATTGGTAAACATCACAAAAACAAATAAAAAACAGCTTAACCGGATGCAGGATGACAGTCCGCGGATAACCAAGGCTGATTTTTATAATGCCGGCAATTTTGTTAAGATTTGGCCGCAGTTTCCCGTTAAAAAGCTTATAGCCCAGGTTTTTAATATGCAATCGTTTTTAGGATTGCCTTTGCTTTCGTCTGGTGGGGATGTTATTCATTTTTCGTTTTACAGCCGCAAAACCGATTGTTATACCAATGATCATTTGATCTTGTTAGATCGGCTGCACAGATTATTACTGACCACGGTGGAGGCGATCATCCCATTTGATGCGCCTGAGCCGTCACCACCCAGAATTGATAAATCAGGCCAAAATCAATTGAGTGAGAAAAACAAAGCAGCAGGCTTTAAAGATATTATCGGTAAAAGCCATCAGATGCTCACCGTACTTGATCACATTGGTATAGTGGCTCCGCTTGATACATCGGTATTGGTTTTAGGCGAAAGCGGTACCGGTAAGGAGCAGATAGCCAAGAGTATCCACTATCTGTCGCCCCGTAAAAACAAGCCTTTGGTAGTGGTAAACTGTGCCTCCATGCCGGCTACCCTGATTGAGTCCGAATTGTTCGGGCACGAAAAAGGTGCTTTCACCGGGGCTGTGGAAAAACGTACGGGCAAATTTGAACTGGCCGATGGCGGTACTATTTTCCTGGATGAGATAGGCGAAATGCCGGCCGAGCTACAGGTGAAGCTGTTACGCGTATTACAGGAGCAGGAAATTGAACGCATTGGCGGCAGGGGCCCGGTGAAGATCAACGTACGCATAGTTGCGGCTACTAACCGCAACCTTGAAAAAGAAGTTGAAGAAGGCCGCTTCAGGCTCGACTTATATTACAGGCTGTTTGTGTTCCCAATCATCATTCCACCTTTAAGGGAACGTAAAGATGATATTCCGGTATTGGCTAATCATTTCCTGGCACGATACGCGCAAAAGATCGGTAAAGCGGTAACGGGGATCTCAGCAAACGTAATGGCCCAACTGCTTGAATACCACTGGCCGGGCAACGTGCGCGAGCTGGAACATTTTATTGAACGCAGTATCCTGTTAACGGATGGCCCGGTAATAAAAGATGCTTACCTGCCCAAGCTGCAGGGAAAAAAGGAAAGCCCTGCCTTTGCCGATATAGCAACCGACAGATTGAAAACCATTGATGAACACGCCCGCGACCATATTTTGGAGGTTTTGAAACGGTGCAATGGTAAAATAAGCGGCAAGGACGGGGCCGCATCTAAATTAGGTTTGCCGCCATCAACCCTGCATTCAAAAATGCAAAAGCTGGGGATCAAAAAGTGGGAGTAGGGCTGCTATATTTTATAGTAACTTATTGATTTTAAGTTGGTTTTGATTGGGGCGAACTTAAAGTAAACGTTCTCGCCGGGAGACTGCTGTGGGAGGTAACCCTGCCTGTTGTTTAATTTATTGATTATCAATTATATGTGTTAGGTTTTTACGATTTCTGTTAACCCTGTTAACCCCCCCGCTGGCCGTTAACTTAAAGGATTAAAGTGTGAGGAAATGGGAGATTCCCCGCCTGAGAGGGGAGAGAGGTGTGTTTCTGCTTTGATAAATCTACAGCAGAAACACACCCCTGCTACCGCTCATGCCCCGGGGCGCGCTCTTGAGTGAGGATTGTAAAGTTTTTGATCGATCAGTCATTTAATTTACACAACTCTTTAATAACATCGGCCTGCTTTCAATACTTTATCATTTTGATAATTTATATATCCCAAAATGATAGGAGGGCGATGGCTGCTTGTGGCCGCTTTGGTGCAGTGTGCGTATTTTGACGGCTTTATTAGCTTTTGGCATAGGTTTAGTTTATTGCCGGTTTTTATGATTAAGTTAAAAAGCCATGGCAGCATTTTATATTATACTTAAAGTTACCGCTTTAATAGCAGTTATTATTGTTTCAATTACCGGCCCTAAAAAGAAAAAAGCATCCCCTAAAACTGAGATAAGCGGATTGGCTGTAAATGCCGATGGCTGCCTTGAGCATTTCAAAAACAGCCCTGAATACCATCAGCCGGTTGAATAATTATCAAAATATCTTGTTTTGAAAATAGAAGCCTTTCATTTTGATAGGCTTTTTTTATGCTCCGGACCTGCGCTAAAAACTAAAATCTTCATTTACATGGCCTAAACCTATAAATGGTACAAGCGTACCACAACGGGCATTCTTTTAGCATTGGGATATGTACAGTTATTCAACAAATCCGTGCTGATAGCTGAAATAAACATATAAAATGGAAGATGAACGAATTATTGTAAGGCCGGCTATTCCGGCCGATGTAGTGTTCGCCGACGAAATTATCAGGGAAATGGAAAGTTCGGCCATAGCAAGAGGCTCGGGTATTTCCAAAAGATCGGCCGCCTCAGTAATAGAAAAAATCGATACTGGCAAAGCTATAATGGCCGTAACTGAAAATGGCGAATGGGTAGGTTTCTCCTACATCGAAACCTGGGACGATGGGAAATTTGTATCCAACAGCGGGCTCATCGTATCACCGCAACGCCGTAACCAGGGTGTAGCCTCCGAAATTAAGAACCGTATTTTTAACCTTTCGCGCAGTAAATACCCAACCGCCAAAATATTCAGTATCACATCTGGTTTGGCCATCATGAAAATGAATACCCGTCTTGGCTTTGAGCCCGTAACCTATGCCGAAGTAGCAGGTGAACCTCGTTTTTGGGATGCCTGCAAAAGCTGTGTAAACTACGATGTGCTGCAAAGTAAAAATCGCTGCAATTGCCTGTGTACGGCCATGTTATTCGACCCCCAACTAAACTAATCAGTTATGATAAAAACATTGAATGAGCAGCCCGTCACCTCCCTGGTGGGGCATACCATGCCTTTAAACCCGCATTTTTTTAGCGAATCAGTTGTGCTGCTGCAGCACATGATCAAAATATCGTCGTTCAGCGGCGATGAATGTGCGGTTGCCGATACTATACAACAGCATTTGCTTGGGTATTCGGTAAAGGTGAAACGGCAGGGAAACAATATCTGGTGCTTTAATAAATACTACGATGAAACTAAAGCGACAATATTGCTTAACTCTCATATGGATACGGTTGTGCCAAACGAAGCTTACACAAAAGACCCGTTTTGTCCGGAAATAAGCGAAGGGAAACTTTATGGCCTGGGGAGTAATGATGCGGGTGGTTGTGTGGTATCGTTAATTGCTGCTTTCCTGCATTTTTATTGCTATCAGGGCCTGGGTTTTAATTTATGCCTCGCCATTACTGCTGAAGAGGAGAACTCCGGCGAAAATGGCATTAAATCAATCCTGCCCCTGCTGGGCAATTGCGAGCTGGCTATAGTTGGTGAGCCTACTTTATTGCAGATGGCCATTGCCGAAAAAGGCAATTTGGTTATTGATTGCGTAAGCAATGGCCGCCCCGGTCACGCCGCGCGCGAAGAGGGCGATAATGCCATTCACAAATGCCTGCGTGATCTGGAATGGTTTAGCCTTTACCAGTTTCCGCAACAATTAAAAGGTATTGCACCCGTAAAAATGACGGTAACCACGATTAAGGCGGGTTCGCAACATAACATTGTGCCCGGCCGCTGCGAGTTCACTGTTGATATCAGGCATGACGATACATTTTCACAGCATGAAATTGTTGATATCATCAAACGTAATGTATCCTGCCAGGTAAGTCCACGCGCCGGTTCATTAGCCGCGTCATCGGTATCTCCTGAGCATCCTATAGTTAAAACGGGAATAGCTGTTGGCTGCAAAACTTATATCTCGCCTACCACATCTGATCAGGCCTGGTTATCCATCCCTTCGGTAAAGATTGGTCCCGGTGATTCGGCCCGCTCACATTCGGCCGATGAATTTATTTACCTCGAAGAGATCAAGAAGGGGATCAGCTTATATGTGAGGTTGCTGGAAACACTACCGCTGATGCTCATCAATAATCCAAACAAATACAAAAATGAAATCAGGCATATTAATAATTGATGACGAAGTTAAGCTGAGCGAACTGATGGCCCGGATCCTGGTGCTGGAAGGTTATCACGTAATTCAGGCACCAAATGCCAAAGCTGGTCTGCGGATCATTGAGCGCGAGGATGTGAGGGTGGTGCTGAGCGATGTGAAACTGCCCGATGCCAATGGCGTTGAACTGGTGCAGCGCATCAAACAAATAAAGCCCTACATCGAAATCATCAACCTAACAGCCTTTGGTACCATCAGCGACGGGGTGCTGGCTATTAAAAACGGAGCCTTTGATTATATAACCAAAGGCGATGATAACGATAGGATCATTCCGCTGGTAAGTAAAGCGCTTGATAAAGCCAACCTGCAATATCACATTAACGAGCTGCAAAATGAGGTTGAAGCCCAACATGGTTTCCCTATAGTGTTAGGGCAATCGCCGGCGATACTGGAGGCGGTTGAACTGGCAAAAAAAGTAGCCTGCACTGATGCCACCGTTTTGCTTTTAGGCGAAACCGGCACAGGCAAGGAAGTATTTGCCGAAGCCATCCATTATGAAAGCCTGCGTAAAGACAAGCCTTTTGTTGCCGTTAACTGCAGTGCTTTTAGCAAAGAGTTATTGGAAAGTGAATTGTTTGGTTACAAGGCCGGGGCATTTACCGGTGCGCTCAAAGACAAGAAAGGCTTGTTTGAAGAAGCCAATGGTGGTACTATTTTCCTGGATGAACTTGGCGAAATGAGCCATGACCTACAGGCCAAACTGTTGCGGGTATTAGAAAACGGTACTTTCATTAAAATAGGCGAAACCCGAACCATTAAAGTGAACGTACGCCTCATTGCAGCCACCAATCGCGATTTGCAAAAGGAATCGGAAGACGGGCACTTCAGACTCGATCTGTTTTATCGCCTTTCCGGCTTTTCTATAGTACTGCCGCCCCTGCGGGATAGGATAGGTGATATTGAGGTGCTGGCACGGCACTTTATCAAACTGTATTCGGCCAAAGTTAAGAAAAAGCAGCCTGATGTGGACGAGAACTTTTTTAAACTGCTCAACCAGCATAAGTGGAACGGCAATATCCGCGAACTTAAAAATGTAATTGAGCGGGTTATCATCCTGATGGACGAACCTATACTCACTCCTAAGCTACTCCCCAACGAATTTCATAACGGTGGTTATTATGACCTTGTAGCACTTGATTTGGATAGCGTAGAACGCCACCACATCCGCAGGGTCCTGAAATATGTGAAAGGCAATAAATCAGAAGCTGCAAGGGTGCTTGGAATCGGTTTAGCCACCTTATATCGCAAAATTGAGGAATATCATATTATTATGAACTGATGATGATAAACAATTAAAATTTTCGTCATGTTGAACTTGTTTCAACACCCCACTCGCTAAGCCGGCTGCTAAGCAAATCGCCCACCTGTTCTGTGGGGTGCTGAAACAAGTTCAGCATGACGATATTGTTATTTCATTTTACTTTTCAGTGGCTTTAGATTTTACCTCAATCACCATGAGAAAACCGCCTTCTCAAAATGAAACAGAACATTCAACTATCCCCAACCAAAATATAAAACAAAAACTAATAAAGAGCTGATAATCAAATCGGCGGAAAATATTGCAGCCGCTTTGGTATAGCAATTGGCAGGCGTGCCATAATTAACGCAGGCAAGAGCAATTAAAACTAAAACACTGCAACCCGCTCCGGCCGCGAACAAATAATCTCATACAAAAAATGAAAAAACTTCTCTTATTTATTGCTTTAGGCCTTACTTTACTTTTAGCCTATGCCCAGGCAAACGCTGCATCATTACCAGATAGCACCACAATTAAAGACACCGTAAAAACTAAACCCGAACCATTTGCCTTTGGCGATTTTACCTGGCTTAACGGCAACGACCGCCGTCATAAAGCCCTGCTCGATACTAAATACTTTACCGGTCGTTTCCTGCTTGATTTTAACTATACCGCTTCAAACAATAACCCGGTAGACCATACCGTGGTTGGTTCAACCGCTCTGGCGCGTGACCATGAGTTTGAGATCTCGACGGTAGCTTTCGGCGGAGATTTTCATTATGATAACGTGCGTGCCAGCGTACTTACCCAATTTGGTACGCGATCAACTGTAGTGCCCCGTAACGACTTCAGTGTTACCCGCGGACAGTTTGATCTTTCAACAGCTTACCGCTACCTGAGCGAAGCCAACGCCGGTTACCATTTTAATGTGTTGAACGGTATCAACGTTGATGCAGGTTTGTTCATGTCGTACGTAGGTTTGTTCTCGTACTATAATGCCGAAAACTGGGCTTACCAGCCATCCTTCACCAGTGATAATACGCCATGGTTTTTTAACGGTGTGCGTGTGCAGATCTTTGTATCGGACAAACTGAAAATTGAGCCTTGGCTGATTAACGGCTGGCAATCATACGGGATGTTTAACAGCAGGCCAGGCATTGGTGGTCAGGTTCTTTGGCGCCCTAAAGAATGGCTTCAGGTGCTAAGTAATAACTATTATGGTGCCGATACCCAGGATAAACCGGGTCGTAAGCGCTTCCATACTGATAACAGCGTGGAGGTACGTTATTACAAAAATAAAAACACTTTCGTAAACAGTGCGGCCTTCTCTATAACAGGCGACCTTGGCGATGAAAAAGGCGATGGCGTTAACGGTTTCAAATCCGATCCTGTTAAAGGGCCGGCCCAATACTTTGCCAGCGCCATGTTTTATCACCGTATGGTAATGGCTAAAGGTCATTTAGGCTGGACAGTAGGCGGCGGTGTAATGAACAACCCCGGCCGTTACCTGGTGCTTTACCCAACGGGCGATGCCAACCCCATCCCGGCAGTGGGCACAGGTGCAGTTGGTACACATCCGTTCTCGGCTAATCCCGGCGATAAGTTCCATGCTTATGACTATTCAACTACCGTGGATCTGATGCCTAACGATTACCTGACTTTCAGGATGGAAGTGGAACACCGCCATGCCGATGTTCCTTACTTTGCCGGTCATGGTGGCGTTACATCTCCTGATGGTTATAATACTACACCACTTGGCGGTACCAATTTTGTCCCCGATTTGGTGAATTCTGAAACAAGATTTATAGCTGCCTTATTGGTGCGTTTTTAAGCGCAAAGAGGCGTGTAACATAAACGTACTTTAAAACCGCGATAACTTATCCCGTTTGGATTGCAGGGCTAGGTTTAGTAAAGGTTGGAGGCCGGGTTTTGCCGCCCGGCTTTTTTATGCCCTTAATTTTAAGATTAAATAGTAAACAAAATGAAAAATTCAATTAAAATGATCATCATCACAATGATGATAAGTATACAGGCGAACCGACTTGTGGCACAAAACACAAATGCAAACGCAGGTATTTATTTAACTGTACAGGATTACAAAGCCGGCAGGCTAAGCTATGTGCCCGAAGCTGGTGAAAAACTAAAAATCAATGATTTTTTTGGAGGAAAGCACATCAGCGTTAAAGCCGGAAGTAAAAAGATCAGTCTGTTAAAGGGCAATGTTTTTGGCTACCGCGACGGAGGTAAAAATTACAGGTTTTATCAAAATGAAGCATATGAGATACTTGACACAGCCGGTTTTCCGCTTTATACACATGCACAAATAATACCGCAAGGAAAAGGCTATACCCGCTACGAAAAGTATTTCTTCAGTGCCGCTATAGCAACGCCTGTTTTAAACTTAACTGTAGCAAATGTGTACAAGAGTTTCCCTGACCAAAATGATTTCAGGTATAGCATCCGCAATTACTTTCACGGCGATGCTGATCTGATGGCTTATGACAGCATTAACAAAGGGTATCAGATCAAATACCTGTATTTTGAACATCAGCATGCAAAGGGTATTCAGCATGTATCCCTATAAAATAATTAAAATTGATTTCAAAAACCAAAAAGTAATCCCGGCGCGGAGCCGGGACTATTTACTTTTCTAAAGCCCGTTTAATATCCGCCATCAAATATTGTGGGTCTTCCAAACCAATATACATCCGGATTAATTGATGATGGTCGTTATCGGCCGAATACTCATCCTCACTAAAAGAAGCGATGGCCGGCACAACAAGGCTTTCATGACCTCCCCAGGAAACAGCAAGCAGGATATGCTGCAGGCTATTACAAAACTTTTCGATTTTGCCGAATGTGCTGTTTTTTAATGTAAGGCTAAACAGGCCCCCGCAGCCCTGCATTTGTTGGCTAACTAAATCGGCCTGATTGAATTTGGGACTAAAAGGCCAGATCACCTCCTGTACAGCCGGATGAGAGGCAAGCCATTCTGTAATGAGTCTGGTACTTTCAAAACTGCGTTGCAGCCGGAGCGGGAGCGTTCTTAATCCCCGCAAAAGCAGCCATGCCGAATGGGGCGACAGCGCCGGACCGGTATTCATGAACTCGTGCTCAAAGATTTTTTTAAGCATAGCCTTGCTGCCGGTAAGCACACCTGCCACAACATCCGAATGGCCGCCGATATATTTTGTTGCTGATTGCGCCACAAGATCAACCCCCATTGATATGGGCTGCTGATAAAGGGGACTACAGTAGCTGTTATCAATCATGGTTGTGATGCCCCTTGATTTGGCAAAGCCGGTCACTTTTCTGATGTCCTGTAAGGCATAACAAAATGTATTAGGGCTTTCGAGGTAAATTAAGCGGGTTTGCGGAGTTGCAGCTTGTTCAAAATTTTCAAAAACTGTTCCGTCAATAAATGTGGTTGTAATGCCAAATTTGGGTAAAAAGTCTTTAAATAATTTAATTGTCCAACTGTACAGGTTATCCACGGCAATAATATGATCACCGGATTTTAACAGCGATAAAATGGGGACACTTATAGCACTGATACCGCTGCTAAACAGCAGGGCCTCTTCCGCGCCATCTAACGCGGCGAGTTTTTTCCTGAGTATAGTGAGTGTGGGATTTTGCCCCCTTGAGTACAGGCTGCTTTCAAATTCATCATTCATTGCCCCCCTAAGTGCTGCAACGTCTTTAAAACAGAAATTGCTTGATTGCATAATTGGCGGCGAAACGGCGTTAAAGTAGTTCTCTCTTTCCTCCCCAAGCTCATTTAAAATAAATGACAAATCCATAATTAAAGTATAGTGTTAGGTTTTTGGCTTCGTTTTGTGATATAGTAGATAATAAGGCCGGCAATAAAAGCACAGATGCATATTAAAGCAGCCTGTGGGTTTTCAATAAAAATGCTGATAGTAACAAACCAATAGGTTGTAATAAATATGACAGGTATAACAGGGTACCATTTCATGATATAGATGCCTGTATTATTGAGATGTTTGGTTTTGCGCCGTAAAACGAAGATCGTTATAGCTGCAGTTGAAAGGCCAATGGTGTCAAAAAACATTACATAATTTAATATGTTTTGAAACGAATTGGCAAAAAACAGGATAATGAGCACCGCACCAACAAAAAAGCTCAATCCAAACTCCTGTACCTGGGTTTGGCTGTTTACACGTTTAAAGCGGGCTGGTAATATACCATCTTCGGCCATGGCGTAATAAACACGCGGGTTGGCCATAATATTAACGTTAACGAAAGCCAGTACCGAAACAAACATAAGCAGCGATACTATTTTATATCCCGCAGCACCAAACAAAACCCCTGCAAGGGTTGCCGCTAACGTAGTTTTATGCTGTAGCCCGCTGATACCTAAAACCGAATAATAGGCAAAGTTGATAAGCATGTATAATGATATCACGGTAGCTATTCCAAAAAATATAGCCTTGGGGATATTGATCTTCGGGTTTATAATATCGCCTCCAAAATTTATAGTTTGCTGATAACCGCCATAGGTAAAAAATACAGCTACCAAACTTATTCCGAACGCGCTTATATTGTTATTATTATGATATGCGATAACTTCTTTGGTAGCATTGATGTTACCTTTAAATACTGCCGCACACAAAATCAGGATCATGCCTATTTTAAAAAGCGTAAGTACGTTTTGAGTACGGGCACTCATTTTAATGCCCAGGTAGTTGATAATATATAAAACAACCACGGAAGTAATGGTCATGATTTTGATGCCCGCATCGTTTTGCAGGCTTTGTGGCATAATAATGGGGTTAATGTATTCCGCGCCTATCAATGCTACGGCAGCTACCGAAGCAGCGTTGCTGATCACCAACACCCAGTTAATCATAAAAGCAAAAGCAGGGTGGAAGCAATATGAAAACACTTTGTAGAAACCGCCTGTGGTAGGGTAGCGGGCACCAATTTCGGCAAAGGTGAGCGCCCCGCACAGGCTTACTGCTCCCCCAAGCAGCCAGGCTCCGAAATACAAAAGAGGTGTGCTTGAGTTTTTTGCTACTTCTGCCGGTGCTGCAAAAATGCCCATGCCTATTACGAGGCTCACAACAATCATTGAAAGATCAAAGCGGTTGAGTTTCGGGGTTATACTCATGAAATTTTAAAATACCAATTAATCAGGGAAAACACAAAATCTAAATTTAGCATTAATTTGTCAGCAATTGATACGATGAAAGCTTTTATACACAGGTCTTCTATTTTGATTTTTTAATGATCTTAATGAAAGTTTATAACTGTTTTGCAATAAATTGTTGTTGAAAAGGTCGAAAATGCAAGCCATACGCTATATTTACCAGTCCGGTTTTAAATGTTTATATTACAAGGTTAAAATATTGGCAATTAGCAAAATTAACTTGCCGGGTTTGATTGAAATAAAGCAAAAAGTTAAATTTTAACAGATATCTGTTTGACTAATTACCGGTTTAACATAAAAATTGATAAGACTTTAAGATGCAGGGCATACTAAACCTTAAACCTGAATTTAAAAAACGATGATGAAAAAAAAGATATCCATTAAGGATATAGCCAAACTTACCGATACGTCAATAACTACTGTTTCATTTGTTTTAAATGGTAAGGGCCGTATCAGCAAAGAGATCAGTAAGAAGATATTGGATGTGGCCCAAAAAAATGGTTATGAACCTAATCGTATGGCGGTTGGTTTGCGTACGGGTGTTTCAAAAGTTATCGGGCTGATAGTGGAGAGCATTGGCGGGCCGTTTTTTGGAGAGATGGCAAAGGTTATTGAAGAGGAGGCTGAAAAAGACGGCTATCGTATTATTTATTGCAGCACCAACAATAACTTGCAAAAAGGTAAGGATATGATCAGGATGCTAAGCCAGCAACTGGTTGATGGTTATATTATTACCCCGATGAGGGGGCTGGAAAAAGATATCCAGAACCTGGTTGATAATGAAAAACCTGTAGTGCTTATTGACGGATATTTCCCCGGGACAAGCATCCCTCATGTACTGGTTGATAATTATACAAGCGCCTACAACGCGGTTGATTGTTTTGTACGATCGGGATATAAAAATATCGGGATGGTGACTGCCGACCTCGGGCTGATCCAGCTAAACGACCGGAGCCTGGGCTACAAAGCTGCTTTAAAAGATAATAACCTGAAAGATAGCAGTAAGATGGTTTTAAAGGTTCCCTTTGATATGGACAAGAATGACGGGGTTGAGGCTGTTAAAGCATTTATTGAAAAGCAAAAACAAATGGATGCTGTTTTCTTTACCACCAATTATTTGGGTACCATGGGTTTGCAGGCCATCAAAGATCTTAAGCTTAATATCCCCGATGATTTGGCGGTGATAAGTTTTGATGATAATGAAGTGTTTAGCTTATACCCACCGGGTATCACTACCATACAACAACCTACTTACGATATTGCAAAATCGGCAATTGATATTTTAATGGCGCAGATCAACACCCATAAACTTGATGCTTCAAAAATTGATCTGAAAATCCCGTCGAAACTGATTGAGCGGGGATCAACCCTGTCGAAGGCCACAGCGTGACAATAGTTTAGTATTGGTGCACGGATATCCTTAAAAATCATTTGGTAAAACGTTTTATTTAATTAGCTTTGAACACTGATGCTGCTCACCTGGTTAGTTAGAACCGGTTGGGGTAGTAGGGGGCTAACTCCACCATAGTTCAACTGCTTCATAGTTCTTTTTTGATAATATTGTTTAATTAAAAAACGCCTGTTGTTTGAAGAGCAACAGGCGTTTGTTTTTGAACAAATTGAAAGGAAACTATTAATAATATTACAGAGGAATATGTTTTAATGATAAAACGTTTTATCTATATTTGGATGGTTTATCATTATCAATCGCAAAAACCAAAACTATTCATGAAAAAAATATTTATTTTCTCACTATTCTTAATTTCGGGCTTGTTCATGGGTTTGAATGCCAATGCGCAGGAAGTTTTTAAACAAAAAGGCTACCAGGTAACTTTTATCAGTAAGGATGCTGCATTTAGCACAGATTTGAAAGACAGGCTGATCAAAACCTTTTTTGAAGTGTATCCAAAACTTTCAAAGGAGTACAACAAAAAAACATCTAAAAAAGTAACGTTTGTTATCGATACCGCTTATGACGGCGTAGCTGCTACCGGAAATGATACCGTAGTATTCAGCGCGAAATACATGACCAAACATCCCGGCGATATTGACGTGGTTACTCACGAAGTAATGCATATTGTGCAGGCTTATGGCAACAGCGACGGCCCCGGCTGGTTAACCGAGGGGATTGCCGATTATGCCCGTTTTAAATTTGGTGTTGACAACGCCGGGGCCAAATGGGCATTACCCGCATTTAAATCGACCCAAAATTATGATAATGCTTACCGTGTAACTGCACGCTTTTTGCTTTGGGCGGAAAAAAACGCAAAGCCCGATCTGGTAAAAATACTTGATAAGCAACTGCGTGAACATACTTTCACCAACGATAGCTGGAAAACCCTTACCGGTAAAACAGTGGATGAGTTGTGGGCCGCTTACGCTTCAAATCCCGCGGTTTAAACCGTTTGTTACAGGTATCTGTAACAAATACCACGTACTCCCATATTTAGCGGGCTGCTTTACATAAATTAGTTGCTTTGTTAAAAAGAGGTTACAAGGCCAGGGGCCGCGACGCAGAATTTCCTCATATATGAGAGGAAACAATGAATATACTTAAGATTACAATGAGAAGAATACTTACAGCATTATTAATAGGTTCGGCCGTTTATAGCCAGGCTCAAACCAAAACAGAAAAGCTGGTTGATTATGTTAACCCTATTATAGGTACACAGCGCATGGGGCATACTTATCCGGGGGCAACGGTGCCGTTTGGTATGGTACAGTTAAGCCCTGAAACGGACACTGCCAGCTACGAAAAAGACGGTCACTACAATCCTGATGTATACAAATATTGTGCAGGATATCAGTATGACGATAAAACGATAGTAGGCTTTAGTCATACCCACTTCAGCGGTACCGGTCACTCAGATTTGGGCGACTTTTTAATTATGCCAACCGTTGGGGCTTTGAAACTTAATCCGGGTGTGGCCGATAAGCCCGGCAGCGGCTACCGTTCGGCATTTTCGCATCAGAATGAGGTTAGCGGGGCCAACTATTATAAAGTAAAACTTGACGCTAATAATATTACTGCCGAGCTAACTACCACAGCAAGGGTTGGTTTTCATCAATATACTTTCCCTAAGTCGGATCAGTCGCACATTATACTCGACCTGATGGCCGGGATCTATAACTACCCCGACAAAAATGTATGGACTTATCTTAAAGTAGTTAACGATTCAACAGTTGTAGGCTACCGCCAAACCAATGGCTGGGCCCGCACACGTACTTTGTACTTCGCTATGAGTTTTTCAAAACCTTTTTATCAACATGGGTATAAAAAGTACGATAAACGCGAGGTGTACGGCGGTTTCTGGGGTAAATTCAATCAAACCAAAAACTTTCCTGAAATTGCCGGCAGGCAGATCCGCAGCTACTTTGACTTTAAAACAGAAGAAGGGGAGAAGATCAAAATTAAGTTTGCCATATCTCCCGTAAGTATGGACGGCGCGCTAAATAACATGCGTACCGAAGCACCGGGTTGGGACTTTGATAAGGTGAAAAACGATGGTCAGCAGCTTTGGGAACAGGAACTGCATAAAATTGAGATAGCCGGAAGTAAGGAAACCAAACAAAATTTCTATACCTCCATGTACCATACCATGATCAATCCTACGTTGTACATGGATGCTGATGGTCAATACAAAGGCCTTGATCAAAATGTACATAAGGCTGATGGTTTTACCAATTACACTACATTTTCGCTTTGGGATACTTACAGGGCATTACACCCGCTGTTCAATATCATTGAGCCGAAACGTAACGCGGATATGATCCAGTCGATGCTGGCCCATTTTGATCAAAGTCCGGAGCATATGCTGCCGGTATGGTCAAACTCCGGTAACGAAAACTGGTGTATGAGCGGTTACCACAGCGTTGCTGTAATTGCCGATGCTGTAATAAAAGGTAATGTGAATTTTGATGCTAATAAAGCGCTTGATGCCTGCGTTACCACCGCCCGCCACCGCGATTATGAAGGTATTGGTGAGTATATGGATAAAGGATACATCTCTGATGAGAAAAGTGGTGTGTCTGTATCTTCAACCCTGGAGTATGCCTTTGACGACTGGGCAATTGCTCAGCTTGCAAAAAAACTAAACAGAAACGATATCTACGAGGAGTTTGTCAAGCGTTCAGAAAACTATAAAAACGTTTATGACGCCTCAATAGGTTTCATGCGCCCAAAACTGGCCAATGGTTCATTCAGGACTAAGTTTGACCCGTTGAGCACCATTAACGAAGGTTTTATTGAAGGTAACAGCTGGAACTATACGCTATTTGCGCCTCAGGATCCTGAAAGCCTGATCAAACTGATGGGCGGTGATAAGCGCTTTGTACGTTACCTGGATTCATTGTTTACCATGAACTTGCCCGATAAATATTTTGCCGAAACAGAGGATATTACCCGCGACGGTATTATCGGTAACTACGTGCACGGCAACGAGCCATCGCACCACGTAGCCTACTTGTACAACTGGACCGATAAACCTTGGAAAACGCAGGAACGCGTACGCATGATTTTACCAATGATGTACAAGCCAACCCCCGATGGTTTAGGAGGCAATGATGATACAGGCCAGATGAGCGCCTGGTACATATTCACCTCACTTGGTTTTTACCCGGTTGCTCCGGGTTCAGATCAATATTCAACCGGTAGTCCGGCTATTGACCATGCGATTATTAATTTGGATAATGGTAAAAAGTTTACCATCAATGTAAAAAATCAAAGTGCCAAAAATGTTTATGTGCAAAAGATGGCACTGAATGGCAAACCGCTTGATAAGCTATTCATTAGCCATGATGAGATCATGAACGGAGGTGAGATTACTTTTTACATGGGCGCCAAGCATAAATAGAGATTGGTTTTGATTTCGGATTTCCGATTTCGGAGTTAAAAAAGGGCTTTCCGCATTGGAAGGCCCTTTTGTATTTGACTTTATTGGAGGATAGCTCACGATTGCAACATGCCAAAGAAACGTTATTGCGGGCACGAAGCAATGCCAAACTCTACAAAACGGCTTTGCAAATCGGGATCGTTTCGCGCTTCCATGTTTTAAACAGCCTTTACATATAATATGGCAGTGGACTATAGCGGGCTGTTTTCATAAAATTCAGCTCTTATTTGCAATAAGATAGTTTTTTTTAGTTTGCTCTAATTCAAGAAGCTTTTGTTGTATAGTTTCAGTCATTGTTTTTAATATTAAAAGTTAAAAAAAATGAAAGAGCTACAGGTAGCAGGTGCATTCCGGATTCGAACCGGCACTCATGTATTGCTACATGTTTTCAACCAACGAAGTAACACCCACTTACGGCATCTTTCATTACTTACCCCCGAGGGGTGAAGTTTTTTTGTTTAAAATCAGGGAGTAAAGAGCGATGAATGGTAGCGCTTGGCTTGACAGGCGAAGTAACGCTTACCAACGGCATCTTATTCCTGATTGCAGCAGGTTTAGGTAAAAGAAATTTATGAACAACAGGCCAAAGGCAATGGCTAACAAGTGGTTCAGTCGTCCCATGCTCCAAACTGTCTGAGCTACTTTAGCTTGCGGGGCTAAAGGCCGGATTTTTACCGGCGACCTTGGGGTTAAAAAGCGAAGTAATACTTGTTTACGGCACTTTAACCTATTGTTCATTTTTGAAAATAAGGGCAATGGGCAACAAATCTTCTGCATTATGCTCTAACCAACTGAGCTACCGCGGTTACCAGCGGGCCGGGTTCGAACCGGCGACCCTAACGTCCCAAATCGAAGTAGTACTTGTTTACGGCACCTTATTTTATTTTCAATTTTTTAAAAGAAGGGTAATAAGCTATAAGTGCTTGCTTACACTGCGTTCTAATCGTTTAAACTACCCTTTCGGGGCCGGACTCAAACCGGCGTCTCAGTTGGGATCATCGAAGTAACACTTATAAACGACACCTTCTTTTATAAAGAGCAACAGGCGGTAAGAGACTTGGGGGCTTGCAAGCGAGGACTCGAACCTCCATCATGACTTTCATCACAATGCCCTCCCCATTATTGGTTGCGAAGTAACTCTCACCTAACGGCATCTTTATTTCTTTAAGTGCAGGGATGTTAGCCTCCCTGCACGTTTTTATAAATCTATATTGTTAATAATGTTCAGCGCCGAGCTTCCGTTTTCAATTGCCGCTAACACATCAAAAACTTTATCGCTCCAGCCTGCAATTAAATGCACATCGTTTTGCAGTAACTGCAAAGGTACCTGTCCATAGCCCGCCAGGTCAAACAGGTACAGTTTTGCCTGTGGTGCAATGTGTTGTTTGTAGTAAACCCACTGCTCCTGGATATGGTTGCTACCTCCGTTACTGTTCCACAATTGGCAATCGGTAAATAACATTACCTTATCCATTTGTACGCGGCGGGTACTCAGGTCATGGATAACCAGGTAACCATTGGTAGAGTAACCCACTTCACCTTCGCGGCGATAAAACTCCTGCACGTTGCCCAAAATGTTGCCGCGTGGTACAGTAATGGTCTTCCAGCGGTCGCCAAACATACCCACCTCCACATTTTTGCAGCGCGATTGTAACAACATGGCCAGCATTAAACCAATATCATACAACAGCACTTTTGACTTTGCCGAGATCGATTTCTGCATGGATCCGGATACGTCGCAGGCCAGCAATACGCGGGTATTTTCATCAAAGCCCTTGATATTGGCTGCGCTTGCCTGTACCGCTTTTTCCAATGCATCCAGCAGTTCTCCGGTGTAGCCTTTGTTGCCGGTTATAGCTGCTTTGGCTGCCCTTGCAATGTTTTGCACCGTCGAGGTTGGCGTTATCAGCTCACGGTAAGCAGCCAGGTAGCGGAATGGAAATTGTTTGGCTTTAGCCACCTGTTCGCCGTCGGCAATGGTTGTACACACTTTTTTAAAGTGGGCATAGCTTACGCCGGCTTCCTGGATATTGCGCAGGTTACGCAGCAAAGCCATATAACCCAATTTACCGCTGTCAATCAGTTCTTCCCATTTGGCACGGAACGCTATTGCTTTGGCGTCGGCGCTATCAAAATTCAGCTGACCAAGGGCCGAGAGTTCTGTTTCCCAGGTGTAAGGCGTTTGCAATCCGTTTGCCGCTATCTTGTTAAAGATCAGCTGCTGCAGATCATCTTTAGCACGTGGGTGTACCAGGAACAATGCGTCGCGCATTTTTATGGCGCCATCGCGGTTATATTTAGCAAACTGGTATTCATCAAAGCGGTTAAATGCCTGTGATAAACCCTTTTGCATTTGTTTTGACAAGCGGTTGAGCTTTTTAGTGCCCTTACGCCCATTTAATGTTTCATAACAGGCCAGCAGCTCGGTGATCTCATCGGCGCGACCGATAACCCCGTCGGTAACCCGGGCAACCAGATCGTTGCCCGAGTGCAGCTTAGCCAATTCGGTAACCAGCACCAGCGGTACCGAACGCATATACATTTTGGTACGTGCATAAACTGCCAGTTTACCAACAAATACCGGGTTGCATTTAGCTATCAAATTACGCAGGCGCTCCATACGTGCCTGGTCTTTTTCATAAAAGGTGTCGTTTAAGCTCCAGGTTACTACCGTGGTGTAGAATTCCAGTTCGGCACTCATGGTAAAGGCTTTTGCACCTTCATGGTTTACCGTTTTGGTTTTTACTCTGCTTAACAGGTTGAATTTCATTTTGAACCTCCTTTATTTTGTTTTGTTGATACAAAGGTTAGAGGCTACTGCGCAGTGTATTTGCGTAGTGAAAAATATTTTTATTTTTTTTGAATTTATTATTACGCTGGGCAGTTGTTAGCTTCTTACAACCTTAAAAAAGTGGGTATAAACGAAGAATATTTTAGGTTTTCAACTTTCGGTGCGCAAGCCAGCGTTAGGGATTGTAGTGTAAAGCCCACAGCGAGGGGTGAATTGTGGGTCGGAAAGGCGAGGACTTGGAACGTACAGCCCGGGCCGTAGGCAACGCCATTGTCCGAATCAGAATTTACATAATTTGAGAATTGACGAATGCTAAACTAATTGAAAAAGATCTTAATCCCTTAATTGGGAGATGATATAAACAAATCCGAAACCGAAAATTCCAAAAATTCCAAATCCGAAATCAATTATGGCGTTACCTGCGGCCCGCGCTATACGCTCATACGCCCGCAGGCCTTAGCCACGGGCCGGTATCCGCTGCTATCGCTAACGCGGGTTTGTATGAATGAGAAAAAAAATATTTTTCATAATTATTTTTTAATTTAAATATTGTTTGTATAATTGCATCATGAAAACAACAATATGTATACAGTGTCCATCACCCATACTGATTTATCAGAGGAGATAGCCTATGTATATATAGTAAGTATATAACAACATTAAAAATCCTCTTAGATAAAAACTAAGGGGATTTTTTGCTTTACAGGGTAGTATATCAATTGGTCAGATTACCACATTTGGGATGTGGAGGCTCCTGGTTCGAGTCCGGGTTACCCTACTGATTTACAGCTGGAAATATAGCTCAATGGTAAGAGCAGCACCCTTATACGGTGTCGGTTAAAGGTTCAAGTCCTTTTATTTCCACAACATGGCCGGTTGCCCGAGTGGTTCAAGGGAGTCCTCTGCAAAAGGAATGTCCGCAAGTTCGAATCTTGTACCGGCCTCTTTTATTTTTGCCTGCGTAATAGCATTACGCCCGGGCCTTAACTTTCATAATCCCGGCGCAGAGCCGGGTATGGATAACTATTGTTTTTACTTATTTAATAGTATTTTTTTATGATATTTGCTGAGTATTTCTTAGCTTCTGTGATGGTTGATGGAAGTTATAAGTCTCAATAAGAATTGCGCACCTTTGGCCTTTCTCAAAACCAGGGGTTTTTGATCTTAATTAAGGCAATATCTATTTAAACCAAATGTTGAAACAGGCAGTAGAGAAATTGCGGGGGAATATGGTTTTGGAAAGGCTTAATATTTCCTCGTCAAATACATCTACAGATTATTTGCTGATAAATGGTTTATGTACTATCGAAGCCTTGCTCATGGTTTGTTGTATCTTGTACAAACGGGTGGCCATTTGAAAGCGCTTTTTATAACTTCGTTTCAATCCTTCTTTCAGAAGTTCAATCTCAGTCTCACTGAGTGTTTGCCTGTTTGCCTCCATATCGTGGCTGATAAATTTATGAAAAATAAGCTGTATGATGAAATTCGAAAAGGCCGTTGATAAGCAAGACTTACGAAGTTTCCAAAACTTCGTAAGTCTGTAAAAAATTAAATCTGTGAGTAAGTTGTTGGCATCAGCATAGTTGACGTTATTTTGCTCACCAGCAGCGCATCGGCATATTCGGGCATAGCGCTGATTTTTTTCCATTGCGGATCACTACCAAAAGCTTTCCAGTGAGCATTCTTGGCATCAAGGTCATCAAAGGTGATCATATAGGTAAGATTAGGCCTTTGTGAACCTATTACGGTTTCACCCCAAAAAACGGGCTTGAAACCGAGGCGTTTAAATACATCTATTTCGCCTTCATCATTAAACATTTCAATTTTCTTTTTACCTGCGGCTTCAGTTGCGCTTTGATACTGCCTCAACTCAAAGATCCTCGTTTTATTTTCGGGTGCTTCCAGGTGCGGCATGTGTACAAACGCTTTTAACAAAGAGCTTTCTATCCGTTCATAAGCCGGGGCAGCGGCCGGGGCATTAAGATAAGCAGCGCCTTTGGCCTGCAGTTCTGCATCGCCGGCGAAACTATCGGCCACTGCTGCGAAATGGGCAAGACTGTTAAACTGCACCAGCACAAAAAGCCTGGTTTGGCCTTCGGGCTTCATTTCGGTAAATACCCCTACATGTTTTACACCTAACCGGTTGAAGGCCGGTATAGCAGTATCTTTCAGGAAATCCTCTACCAGTTTTTGCTGTTCCGAATTTTTAAGGTTGTATACCCTTAGTTCATAGTATTCGGCAGCTTTGGGGGAAGTTTCTGTAGCTTTGCTCATGGCAGGTAAAACAGTTGCGGTTACACCGGTTAACAGGGTTGATTTAACAAAGGAGCGCCTTTTCATAGCAGGTTTGATTGTTTGGCTAAGATAGGTTTTTCGGCAAAAAACAAGTGTCACATTTTTGTTTTGAGGGGAAATCCGGTGCTTAAGCATCATCCGAATGTATTATTAAACAGTGCAGGCGGATTCGATTTTGGACAGCCTGCAAATTTCTCTAATTTGGCTTTCCTGCTTTTTGCAGATTATTTTTAATTATGAGCCAGCTAATACTACCCGCCTCCACTTTTGATTTTATGAGGCAACTGAAACAGAACAATAACCGCGACTGGTTTGCCCAACATAAAGAGGCATATCAACAGCAGCTTGAACTGGTGGAGGCTTTTACTGTCGGGCTACTGAACCTGCTCAATACGCATGACGTTATCGAAACGCCCAACGCAAAAAAGGCCCTGCACCGCATCTACCGCGATATCCGTTTTTCAAAAGATAAAACGCCTTTTAAAACTAACTGGAGCGGGAATTTTAAACGGGCGGGAAAGCACCGCCGCGGCGGTTATTATTTTCACCTGAAACCGGGTAATACATTTATAGCAGGTGGCTTTTGGGCTCCGGATACGCCCGATCTTAAGCGGATCCGCGATGAGATCGCTTTTGATGCTTCGCCGTTGAAGCAAATCATCGGCAGTAAGGAGTTTACAAAAACTTTTGGTGTTTTGGAAGGCGAACAGCTGAAAACAGCCCCCCAAGGTTACGCTACAGATCATGAAGCTATTGAGCTGTTGCGTTATAAACAGTTTTTAGTAAGACGGCGCTTTACCGATGAGGAGGCTTTACGCCCGGATTTCATCATAAAAGCTTCTGATACTTTTAAGAATATGCGCCCCTTTTTTGATTATATGAGCGATGTGCTCACTGCAAATGTAAACGGCGAGGAAGATTAACTATTCGTGCCTCGTTGAGCCGTCATTAGCCTCGGTGATCTTACTGAGGTTGTAATGCATTTGCCCGTTATGTTCTTCGCCTTTAATAAGACCTTTATTGTAAAGGCTGACAAGAGTGGTTTTAACCAGCGCGGTAACCTGTTCGTTCACAATGCCGGGCTGCAGGGTTTCCAGTTCTTTCAGTACACTATCCGCCGTACCTTCGCCAATTTGCGCCAGCGCATATATGGCTTTATTTTGCTGGGTATCCTGTGGATCAAAATGAGAAGGGATGTGCAGTGGTTTATATTCTTCCCTGAATTCTTCGTCGCTTAATGTCATCGTAGTAAAACTTATAATAACACTACAAACGTTATTAAAGTTTGTGTGACATTTTTAGCTAAATCCCAAAACAATAAACGCGGGCTTGCGGCCCGCGTTCTGTTTTCTTATAGAAAAATAGTTTTTAAACTGTTGAAGGGCTTCTGATAATGCCAAGCAAAAATGAAATTACGGCAATTACCAATAAAGCATGAATTAAACCTGTTGCCGAATAGGCAAACACACTGATCGCCCATCCTATTATCAGGATAACTGCGATGATATACAATAATGATCTCATAGTTTGATGTATTTAGTTTGTTATATATAACACTTTAAAAATCGTGCCATAATTCAATCTTTATTGAAAAATATTATTTATATTGAAAGTAAATTAATTTTATCGAAATAAGGATTATGGCATCTCTCTTGCTATATCTTGATGCTGCACTTAACGCTACATATGAAACCATTCTTTATTACTATAGCTAAAAATTTAACTCTTCTTATAATACCGGACAGTGATGCCCATGCAGACGGTCACCCGGTGTTAACCTATACTTATAGTATTTATCGCCGCGATAAATCAACTTTAGGCAAGCTTAACCAGCCTGATAAGCTTTTGCAGGTAAATAAAAAGAATAATCCCGATTACCTGGGGTATATTACTTTTGAGCAACCCGGAAAAGTTTTTAGTTACGTTGCCGACGGCGAAAATGAGCTATCGCCCGATGAGGTACTGGAAGTGATTGAGGAGATCAATCATTTCAGGGATACGCCGCAATTGTGGATTATTTAAATTATGTATAAACGCGGACAAACGCGAATGCGCTAAATGATTTTTAGCGCATTCGTGTTTTGTGGGAAATAGCAGAGCGTAATGCTTATTTCTTAGTTGGAGGTATCAACTGCATAAAAGTTACAATGCTGCTGGCCTCATATGATTGAATATCGCCGGTTGGGGTAGGCACGGCGTAATTACGATAAGTAAGGTTCCTGCCATCGCGGTTTTTCCAGCCGGTGTTAACGTTGGTTTGGATCCAGCTCAGGTATTGACTCTGGGCGCCCTCGTTGATCAGTTGCACTATATATTGCGCGAAAATAGCTTTCAGAACACCCTGTTCGTTAAAATCCCCTTCGGCAGGTAATATACCGTTGATGCACATATTGTTTTTTACATAATCGGCATATAGTTTGGCGTCGTTAAGGTAAGCTGCATCGTTGGTTTGTTTGTATAAGGCCATGGCTGCACCAATAGCGGTACCAGAATTATAGGTATAGTCCTGACCACCCGGAGGGTTGTTGCCTATTTTGTTATCGTTCACTTTGCCCGATGCATCCACCAAATTAGTTTTCGACCAGGCATAGATAGACTTGGCCTTATTAAGATAAGAGACATCCTTAGTGATATTATACAATTTCATAGCTGCTATAACGGTGGGGAAGTTGATACATGAGTTTTTTCCGCTGTGCTGAAAATCCCAGAACATGCCGCCATCTATAGGGTCATAAGAGCCGTTCCAAACCCTGTCGAACCCGGATTTTGCTTTTTCAAGATAACTGGCATTGCCGGTAAGCTGGTTGGCGCGCGCCAGGGCAATAACCCACCACATCATATCGTCATAAATAAACCAAACAGTGGTGTTGTTCCAGTTGTAGCCATCGTAATGATTATAATTGCCCTGGTATATATCGCCAATGCGGGTAAGCTGTGCAGGGGTTTTGGTACGCTCATAAACATTCATGGCCATATCCCAGTAAATAGCCTGCGTCCATATAGCTGCAACGCCATCTTTTTTTGTGGTACTGAAGTATAGCTTATTATTTGAATCGTAAAAGGCGTTATTGAATGCTGTATAGGCAAGGTCGGCATCGGCGCTGCTAAAACCGGTACTATTATCGGTTGGGGTAGTCGTATTTGTATCAGGCTTCGATGCAGCGGGTGTTACTTCTTTGCCCTTACTGCAGCTTACTATTGTAATAAACAAACTTAGGACTAAAAAGCAGATAGGTTTTTTCATAATTATAAATGTTGGTTGGTAACGGGTTTGGCTATGGTTGGTAGTGTAATAAGGTTTTTAATTATTGGTTAATTGATCACTTACAGGGCAATTATAGGCCAAAAAATGTGTGCTAACTAAGGTTTTAACCAACAAAAAATCATTAACCCAATTTTTAACCGTGATTTTAACCGGTTAGGGGGGCGTTTTTACGTAAGACATAATAAACTTCGTCATGTTGAACTTGTTTCAACACCCCATTTGCTAAGACGGCGGCAAAGCAAATGTTTATTGAAATTGCTGTTTTTTGTGGTTAAAAGCTGAGTGATCTGCACGGCGAATACCTCAGGGTCCTCTGCGAGAGACACTGAGGGAAGAACACGCTGTATACTGTGGAGATGTCGTTTTGTCTTACCCCTGCGCAGGTTTCCGTTTTGCGGCAGGTGGTTTACTTTCCTTTTTCTCTGGCGAAGATACCGCCGCGGTAACTGGGGGCTGTTGAGGTTTATGCCCGTGTACCAGCCGCTCATGCATGAAGTGTGTAAGCTTATGATGGAATGGTACCAGCACGGAGGCCAGGCATACCAGGATCACCAGTTCAAGTACGGGTAAATGGTTGCTGAGGCGCTGCACAAAAGGATGAATAAACAGGGTTAGAAATTCAAAAGCCAGCAGCAGGCATAACACACTCATAAACTCAATCACCTTGCGGTGGGTACGGCTTTTGCTCAGCAGTAACACTACCAAAAAAAATGTCGGGATAAAAACAGCTATGCCTACCATTTGCAGATTAATTATCCGCGCCTCTTCTTCGCGGTGCTTCTCTTCGGCAATCTCTTCCTGCCGCGCCGCTTCGTTAAAACTTAGCGTTTGGATCTGCTTAATTTTTTCCGCATTGAACATACTATCCTTTGCGGCGATAGCGGTTTTTAGATATTGCAGTTCAAGGTGCTCATTTTTGCCCCGGTACACATCGGTAAGCAGGTTGCTGGCATGAAAAATCCCCTCGGGATATAGCGCAGTTTTTGCGGCATTAAGGGCCAGCGTTGCATAATGGATGCTTGAATCGGCCATGCCTTTTTGCTTATAGAGTTGTGCTACGCTGTTATAGCTGTCGGCAAGGCTGTTTTGGTCGTTTACTTTTGCAGCATAACTTATACTCACCCGGTAATAATCAAGCGCCAGGGCGGTGTGTCCCATTTTATAGTTAATGTCGCCTAAAATGGATAAGGTGTTTGGCATGGTAGCCGTATCTTTTAACGTTTGCTTTATGGCATAAGCCTGCATCTCATAGTTTAAAGCCGAATCAACCTTGTTAAGCTTGATGTAGCAGTTGCCGATATTGGCCAGAATAATCCCCAGGCGCGCTGTTTCATGCAGTTCTTCGGCAACAGCTTTAGCCTTAAAATGGTAGGATAGGGCTTTTACGTTATCCAACTGGTCGGAATAAACGATGCCTATATCGCTGAGACTTTTTAAAATACCCAGGCGGTCGTTAATTTCTTCGCGTATTTTTAGTGAGTTGAGCAGAAAAGAAAGGGCCTGGTCATACTTGCCGTTTTTCCATAAAACCACACCCAGGCGGTTCATGCAATCGGCCTCGCCTTTTTTGAAAGAGAATTTGCGGGCAAGTTCAAGTCCCTGCTGTGCATAAATCAGTGCGCTATCTGGCCGCGTGGCCTGCAATTGTAAACTTAATTGGCGTAAAGGTTCAACACCTGCGGTATCATTTTTATGCCGGGCAGCTTCTGATCTTAGCTGATTTAATATGTTTTTTTGAGCATAGGTATCCGTGGCGATGCCGGTTAAAAGGCATACGCAAACCATTCCCTTTAGTATGTGGTTTAGCATAAATTATAAAATAAAACAAAGCTCCCATTTTAGGAAGGGGATAGATATACAGGGCAATGGTACCAGCCGGATAAAACAGTTTCCTAACTATCCATCGAAGGTTCTTCAGCTGCATTATCCGGGTCGGGCGAAGCTACAAATCCGTCGGCGGCTTCGTCTTCGGGCTCAAGGCCTGTTTCATTATCAGCAAATCCCATTGAGGTATTTTTGTCCCTAAAACCCATAGAGGTGTTTTTGTCGAATGCTTTGGTTGATGTACTCATGGCTTTAATGTTTAAAAATCAGTTTGAGTTCAGTTAATTGCTAAGCGAGCAGGTATATAAATATACATTTATATTTTACTGATGGTCAAATCTTTACGCATTATGTGAAATGGAGTGCCGTTTTATGCGGATAGTTGCCGGTTTTGCGGAAAGTATATTAAATGAGACTGAAAAAAGAAACCGTCAGCTCATAAAGGAGTGGATAAAATAGAAGTGACCGAAACAAATTTATTTACACTTGCGACAGGGCTTTTTTTCGATGAAGTAAGGCCTCTTTTACATATTCCCCGTGGTTTTTATGCCAGGTGGTTATTTCGGCCGGATCGACAAATTTTATTTCGAGGCTTTCTATGGATGTTTCGATATTGCCGCTAACGTATTTGCATAAATAAAGCACTACTACCGAACTATGGGGCTGCTGAAACTGTCCGGCGGGGACAGCGAAGAATTTAATGATCTCAACCGGTTCAACAATTAGCCGGGCCTCTTCCCAAAACTCACGTTTCATGGCTGTTTCCGGGTCTTCGCCAATATCAACCCAGCCGCCGGGCAATCCCCATAAAAAGTCGTCGCTGCGGTGCTCAACCAGCAGGCGGCCATTGTCATCAAACAAGATGCCGTTAACGCCCACTTTGGGTGTGGCATATCCCAGATCGTTACGAAAGCGTTCTTTTAAAACTTCGGTTTCCAGGCCGGTAAATTCACTGTATTCCTGTGTGGCTATATTCAACAGTTTTTGATAGCGCTCCATATCGAAAGGGCTTTTGGTATACCTGATACCGGTTTGCGCCAGGGCGTAGATGTTTTCAAGCAGGTCGATATAGTTCTTTTTCATATGGTGCCCGCAATATAGCTAACAGCTAATATAACCGGGGTAAAGAAATTATAAAATCATTGTTTAAAGATGTTTTGCGTATGGAGGGAATTTGTTACTTTTAAATACTCTTGGATTTTCTTGTGCCTGCTTCCTGCTGATTAGGTTCGGGATATACGAGTTCGAATCTCGTTCTGAGCACACTTTATAGCTTCACGGCAATCTATAACTCTTGAGAGTTCGAGTCTCTCTTCGGACACAGAATTGTAAAACCCTTTTAAAAGCAATTTAAAGAAGGTTTTGTTTTTTTAGTTGATTTTATAAAGTGCGTTTAACGCATAATAAAGCCACTTTAGCGGTCGGGGCACGTATTAAAATTTATATATCTTCCCTGATTCTAAAATCACTAATTCAGCGAACTGACCTGTCTTTTTTATGTTTTCCATAATTTCATCTGCTATATTTTTAGCTTTTTGAAATGTTATATCATCATTAAAGGTCATCTGTATACCTGGCGGCTCCCACGAATAGCTGAACTCATCTTGACCAACTTGATAGTAAGGCCAATTGTCTTTTTGAATTTTGGTCCATTCAAAGGAATTTGGCGTCATGATCTCATCATGATTTTCAGCCGTTATTTCTAAATCACCAGTAATTAGAAATTCAAAATTCTTGCCAGTCCATTTTGAGCTATCTGGTGCTATAGGGATAACAATATTTTCTTTCGATGTCTTTATCATCCTGTCAAAAATAGACTGTACCAATTCTAACATAAAATCAGGGTTTTGCATTTTTTTAATATGCTCAATAATTTTAGCCTGGTCAATATGGTTTTTTATGAATTCCTCTCCCTGTTTGGTAACAGCATATTTTACGGGATGACCAAATCCATTGGCTTCAGCAACATATAATAAATGGTTATTTACTAACTGAGATAGATTATTTTTCGGGTTTCCTGGAAAGTCACATCTATCCAATCGCATCATTAATGTATATGGACTACTTATTGACGTTTTTGATATAAGAATCAATACTAACTGATCTCTTTCTGATAGCTCATTTGGGTTAAATGCTGCGCTATTTGGATCAACGGACGGTGGATCATATCGGGTGATCGTATTCAGCTCAGAAGTCGTTTTGCGGCTTTTTAGAAAATCAAATATACCCATCGTGAAATTGGTGTGTTTAGTGTGAATAAATTTAAATAAAACTCATCGTAATTAAGTAGTATCTATTGGATTGATTATCAATAAAATACATTTAAGTTTAAACATAGTCCCATGATCTGCACGTTTATGATTCTTAAGACTGTAGTTAAACATATTATGTGAAAGGCCTAAGTGAAGTCTTCGGATAATAATATGATCTGTCGCATTCAACCTATCATTGGTCGCATATACACCGCAGGCATTATAGGCTTATTATGGAGATTTGTATCATCACAAAAACAATAAGTTAAACAGCAAATTAAAATCTTATGAGAAAGATAATCGTTTTAACATTTATGACATTAGATGGCGTAATGCAGGCACCGGGTGGCCCGGAAGAAGATCAGTCAGGCAGTTTTAAATATGGCGGCTGGTCGGCACCTTTTATGGATGAGGTTTCTGGTAAACTCATGCAGCAGCAGATGGAAGCCACAGACATTCTGCTGGGCCGGAAAACGTTCGATATTTTTGAGGAGTATTGGCCTAAACATGCAGATTACTGGCCAGGTATCAATGATGTAACCAAATACGTATTGTCCAATACAAAGGATAAATCCGATTGGAACAACAGCGTGTTTCTTACAAGTGTAGATGATATTAAAAAACTGAAAGATTCAGAAGGTTCGGACATCAAAGTTTGGGGCAGCGGAGAATTGGTTAAGCTGTTACTGAAACATGATTTGGTAGACGAGCTTTGGCTTAAAATATACCCGGTACTGCTTGGCAAAGGGAAAACCATATTCAGTGAGGACACCATGCCTACGACTTTGGAGATAACAGAAAGCACCGTTACACCAAGCGGAGTGGTCTTTGTTAATTACAAACGCGCCGGGGAGGTTAAGACCGGTAATATGGGAGCTTAAAAGGTTTTGGAGGGAGTTGCTCACTCTCCAAAAAGGATCCGCGTCATTTCCTCATAATTATTCAGGAAATGTTTGGTAACCATATAATGCTCCGTTTCTTCGTAACGAATCTGTTTTATGCCCGAATCGTCTAACTGGTAAATGGTTGCGCCCGGGTAGGCTAATAAAATGGGGGAGTGGGTGGCTATAATGAACTGTGAATTTTCATTCACAAGCGTATTGATGAGCGAGAGTGCCGCCATTTGCCTGTTTGGCGATAAGGCGGCCTCGGGCTCATCGAATATGTAAAGCCCGTTGCCGGTAAGCCTGTTGGTTAGCGTTGCCATGAACGATTCGCCGTGTGAGCATTCGTGAAGTGACCTCACACCATATTGCCGTGCAAACGAGCCTTTGTCGTTTTCGTAAACGTTTTCCATATAGGTGGCTACGTTATAAAAGCTTTCGGCCCGGAGAAAGAAATAATCGGTTGGCTTTTTGTAGCTTTTTATACCGGTTAAATAATTGAAAAGTTGCGACGAATTATTATGGGTTTGAAACTGCGCGTTTTTTGAGCCTCCCTCGATACTGAAACCCATATGCAAAGCGATGGCTTCTACCAACGTTGATTTCCCCGAACCGTTTTCGCCAATGATAAAAGTAACATCACGATGGAACTTTAATGACTTTAGGCTCCTGATGGAAGGGATGTGAAATGGATAGGCATCAAAAGATGGTACCGTATCGCGTTTCAGTTGGATCTCCTGGAGAAAAGGTTTGGCTTCCATGGTAGGGTAAAGATAGGGAATGGAGATGAATAAAGATTATAATCGAAATAGCTTAGCCAGTGCACGATACATCACCCATACAACAGGATAACACATCGCAATTGCAAATATTATTAATGATATAGCATAGAGATCATTACTGAATTTATATGTTAAATCAACCTTTGATAATATTACTATTTCGGCTCCCAATATCAATATATACAATGCCATTTTTATAGTAAACTGGCGTATAAAATTGATGTGGTTTTGCGCCTGCTTGAATGTCTTGTTCTGCTCAATTCTTTGTTGTGTTATATTAAAAATGAGCGTCTCGATTTGGTCATTTATGGAAGGCCACATATCGTAATTGTCCAATGCAAAATCTCTATAGATTGATAAAAATTGTAATATTTCAATACGCAGATAGTCGTAGTGTTCCGGGCGGAATGCTTCCTGCAGCTCATCGCTAAACTGGTATAGCACCCCCATTTTGTCACCGGCCATCGTATTATTTAACGCGATGCGGTCCATTACTTCGCATGCTTTTTGTAACCCGATATTATTGCTATTGAGTTTATGATAAATTAGCCCAAGCAATACATTGCCTATAATAGGTGCATTGCTAATACTTATTTTGTCTTTGATAAGCACCTTTGCTTCTGTAACGCTCTTGCTCATTGAAAGCTCAATGAAAAAATAATCCGGAATATCTTCTGTAGTGATGATGATATCATCGGCCCATTTTACAGCTTCGGCTTTTGTAATTAGTTCCCATTGCAGGCCCCAATAAAATACTTCAAGCAAGAGGTTATATGGTTGCGGTGATGTGGACATTTAACGATTTATGATGGAGGTGTAAGTTAATCAAGTAAATATCCTTCGTTATAGGTTTTGATTGGCAATTACTAATTATGATTAGCAGGTTTGTTTAGGAATGTTTCTTTTAAACTTGATAAATTCTCTCTCAATTAAATCAAAATAGTTCACTTTAAGTGAGATGTTGCGAATGTCAATTATACGACTATTTTCAATCGGTTCATGCCAGTCTCCATCCCAACAGCAATAGTATTCAATGTCGTCGTCGATAGTTAGCTTATTTAATAGATCGATAAATGCCTGCACTGTTGGTTTACTATCCTGCCATTCCGGATCATTAAATAAATGAGAATGAAATTCCAGTCCACATGAGCATTGAGTATCTGAACCAACATAATAAACATAAGGCAGGCTTAATTTATCTTTTAAACCCGTCAATTCATCTGCACTTGGTTGTATTAGATAAATTAAAGTTTTTCCTGCCACGAAGTCGCTTGCCTGCTGCGGAGTTGAAGTAGCTATGAAAACTGCGTAACACATACTTTTAATAATTGAATAATTGTTCAGATCTTAGCTGCAATCGGTTAAATTGGAAATACAAACTCCCCCTTTAGGGGGCCGGGGGCATCTAATCCTCCGGCTTTTCCTTAGCATCAGCCATCCGCACTATCCTCGGCTGAAAGCTCGCCAGTACATCAACCAGATCATGTTGGGCGGCCATCACGGCATGGATATCCTTGTACACCATCGGGGCTTCGTCAAGGTCACTTCCCATCAGGGTGATGCGTTTATCTACCAGGTTAGCGGCAACCGCTTTTGGATCCACGGTTTTAAAGGCTGCGCTTCGGCTCATTAAACGGCCTGCGCCATGCGATGCGGAGTTGATAGAAGCCGCATCACCTTTACCACGTACTACAAAACCAGGTGTGCTCATGCTGCCCGGGATGATCCCCAGTACACCTTCACCTGCCGGTGTAGCGCCTTTTCGGTGTACCATTACTTCGGTACCATCGGCAAGCTGCTCTTTCCAGGCAAAATTGTGATGGTTCTCGATCATCATAACCGGTTTAAGGTTAAGCGCACGTGCAATTTTGTTATGGATTTCGTGATGATTGGCGCTGGCGTAATCGCCGGCCAGGTTCATGGCAATCCAGTATTCCTGCCCCTCGTCATTATCCAGATTTAACCATGCCAAATGTTTGGCTTCCTGCGGAAGCTTGGTTTTGCTCATAGCAATTTTTGAGTAATGATCGGCAATGCTCCCTCCAAATCCGCGCGAACCTGAGTGCGATAATAAAGCCAGGTAATTACCGGCCGGGATGCCTTCAAGAGCGCCTTCGGCAACGGTAAGCTCACCCCATTCAACAAAGTGGTTGCCGGTACCCGAGGTGCCCAATTGGGCATAAGCCTTATTCTTCAGGTTCCGGATTGTCTTGGTTTCGCTCCATACAGGGCGATCAAACAGCGTGGTATCAAAATGTGTTTTGGTAACCCCGCCAATGCCAAAGTTGGTATGATCAAGCAAAAGCCCTTTAAGCATGTCGGTTTCAGTATCAACCACACCGGCAGGCAAATCAAAAATGCTCAGACACATGCGGCAGGCAATATCTACCCCAACCGCAAAGGGGATGATGGTATTTGCAGTTGTAGCCAGCACGCCTCCAATAGGCAAGCCGTAACCCTGGTGCGCATCGGGCATTAAAGCGCCTGCTACGGCTATGGGTAATTTAACCGCGGTTTTCATCTGCGCAAGCGCACCCACTTCAATATGCTCAAGGCCGTAAACCGGGAAATCGGCAATTTCCTGTTTCAGTGCGAAGTTGGTTCGCGGCTGTTTCAAAAATTTCCCTTCTTTTCGTAAGTCGATTACCGCTTCGGCCAGGTTCTTGAACTTACCGCCTTTTTTAAGGGCGTAAGGCATCGGGTCGTCAATAAGGGCCTCCAGGTTGGCCAGGATCTGCTCCTTATCCATTACACCGTGTTTTAACAGGCCATTGGCCACACGGCTAAAGTTCTCTAATATCTTTACGTCGTTAATACCTAATGAGGTTAATTCGTTGTTGCTTATTTTTATCTTTTCCATAGCGCTCCTGAACCTCCGCCAATTGGCGGAGGGGTTTCTTAATTAGCTGCTTTTGTTATTTAACGATACAAAGTAAAATTGCAACTGCGCAATGTATTTGCGCAGTAAAAAATAATTTAATAATATTATAAAAAAAATGAGGAGTTGGTATTTAATCCGCTATTCATTATTAAGACCGTCATTGCGAGGTACGAAGCAATCCCCAATAGGTAGAGCAGCTATGCAGATCTCCCTGTAAAGTTTGGGATTGCTTCGTACCTCGCAATGACGGGTGTTGACAAACATCCTAAATCCCAATCAAAATATGCCCGTAAACCGCAATGCCCTTATCCGCTACCGAACCATTGATAGCTGCCTGCAAAACCGCCGCCGGCAGTGGACACTTAATGATCTGATTGAAGCTTGCTCCGAAGCTTTGTACGAATACCAGGGGATAGACAGCGGGGTAAGCCGCCGCACCGTACAGGCCGATATTGAAATGATGCGCAGTAATAAGCTGGGGTACGAAGCGCCTATTGTAGTGGTTGATAAAAAGTATTACACCTACTCCGACAAGAATTACAGCATCAATAACATCCCCCTCAATAACCAGGACATGCAGGTGCTTAGCGAGGTAGCCGGTTTGCTGGGGCAGTTTAAAGGCCTGGGGCATTTTGCCGACCTTAACGAAATGGTAACCAAACTGGAAGACAAGATCTACAGCCAGAAAACACACAGTGTGCCAGTGGTTGATTTTGAAAAGAACGATAACTTGAAGGGATTGGAATGGATTGAGATTATCCGCAAGGCTATTGTAAGCAAGAATACGTTGTGTGTTAGCTATCAGTCATTCAAAGCAAGGGAGGCCAGTACATTTTGCTTCAGCGCTTATTTGCTGAAGGAGTACCGTAACCGCTGGTTTATGCTGGGAGTAAAGAATGTAGGAAATAAACAATTGCTTACACTGGCGCTTGACAGGATTCAGACTGTCGAAGTACACGCTGATAATTATATTGAAAATACACAGGTTAACCTGGCTACTTATTATAATGATGTATTAGGCGTAACTAAATCCGCGGGACAGCGCGATGTTGAGGTTACTTTTTGGGTAGATGATAAAAACGCTCCTTATGTTGTTACGAAACCTTTACATCACACCCAAAAGATACTGCAGGTTACAGTAGATGGGACAATATTCAGCATAAAAGTGGTTTTGAATTTTGAGCTTGAACGGGAATTGCTCGGTTTCGGGCCTAAACTGAAAGTGCTTGGTCCGCGGATTCTGGTTAAGCAAATGAAGGATCTGTACCGAAAATCACTGGAGCATTATGCTGGGGATAGCCCCATCCCGCAAGGAGGTAATTTGAGCAGGTTGTTAAATTCGTGACATAAAGCATTTATATTAGCATTAATGATAAGCGAAAAAGAAACGACCAGCTTAAGTAAATTTTTAAGCCTGGTATTACGTCATCAGCCCGAAGCAATAAATATTAAACTTGATGAGCAGGGCTGGGTAGCCGTTGACGAGTTGCTGCTGAAAGCGGCTGCACATGGTAAAGCCATAACTCTTGAAATACTGAACCACATAGTTGAAACTAACGCCAAAAAGCGTTTCGCATTTGATGATGCCCGGCAGAAGATCCGCGCCAGCCAGGGGCATTCGGTTGAGGTTGAGCTGGGTTATGAAGCACAAATACCACCGGATGTGCTATATCACGGTACAGGGAGCCAGTCGGTTGAGGCGATTTTGCAAACCGGGCTCGAAAAGCGGAGCCGGCAGCACGTACACCTGAGCAGCGACCTTGAAACGGTCGTTAAAGTTGGTCAACGCCATGGTAAACCTGTGGTGTTAACCGTTGCGGCGGGTGAAATGCACAGGCTGGGCCATAAATTCTATCTGTCAGAAAACAAGGTGTGGCTTACCGATTTTGTCCCCAAAGATTTTATTGGAAAATATTCTTCTTAACCTATCCATGACAACTTAAAAAATGGGTGTCATACTGAGCCCGTCGAAGTATGGCGGACAGGGCCTCTGCACACGAGTCTTCGACAGGCTCAGACTGACAGGCCCTCTTTGTCATCTAACCTTCAGAGTCCATGGATTTAATCACCCAGGATAAATCGGAAATCGAACATCCGAATTCCGAAATTGGAAAATGACATTTTTTTGACTTTTGTACCAAATTAGTCGAAACTTTATTTTAAAAAACGCTTGCAGGTTAAGTAGCAAACCTGTTACATTTAGGAAATTATAAACTGAAATGCCAAAACACATCCTAATTATTTACGTATTAGTTGCCTGTTGTATCCTGGTTATTATGGTCAACTCATTTGTTAAAAACAGGTTAAACAAAAAAGCAGAAGACAGGCGGATCCTGAAACCCGTTAACCGTTCTTAACTATTTTTCAAACCCATTAAGAAGGCCGGCCCGGTGATCAAAACGGGGCCGGCTCTGCAAAGCATCGATATCTCCTGATGCTTATATGTAATGTTTATTACCCGTCGTTTTTTTGAAGTTTAAACAAGTCTGTATTAAAATATACGTTGAGGAAAATATTTTTCGCTAAGACGCAAAGATTTTTTTTGCCTTTGCGTCTTAGTATGCTTATTTAATCGCGGCCGTTTGCTATTCTGCTAAAATCCATCAAAAACAAAAGTTTCGTTTACAAGCGGTTTCCTTGGCAGCATTTCAGGTCGGATACTGGCCTGGTACACAAATGAGGCTACGATGATGGCGGCCTGTTTCAGATCGTCTATCATCAGGTGGTCGTAGTCGTCCATATTGCTGTGATGTGTGCGGGTTTCATAATCAATAGGGTCTTGCACAAACTGGAAACCCGGTATGCCAGCCCAATCAAACGCCAGGTGATCGGTTGACCCGGTATTGGCCATAGTTACCGTTGTGGCGCCAAGGTCATTAAAGGGTTTTAGCCACTGTTCAAATATCGGTTTCATTTTTTCGTTGTTTTGCGCAAAAATCCCCCTGATTTTTCCGGTACCATTATCCAGGTTAAAATAGGCCGATACTTTAGCCTGCTCGGGCTTTACAGTAAATTTAACGCCATCCCTGAAATGTTTTTTAACGTAGCTGAATGAACCGAGCAAACCCTGCTCTTCGCCGCTCCAAAGTGCAATGCGAATGGTGCGTTTTGGTTTAAGCCCAAGCGAATCGAGCAGGCGAACGGCCTCCAGCATCACAATGCAGCCCGCGGCATTGTCGGTTGCACCGGTAGCTGCCTGCCACGAATCAAGATGGCCGCCCAGCATCACCAGCTGCGATTTTAGCTTGGGGTCGGTGCCAGGAATTTCACCCACTACGTTATAGCCGTTTGTATCTTCGGTAGATGTTTTGCCCGTAAAATTCATGGCCAGCTCAACTTTTTGGCCCGATTGGATCAGCCGTTTGATTTTCTGCCCATCCTCCGAAGCCATGGTAACTTGTGGTACGGTTTCCGGATCAGTTAATTTATAGCCGTAGCGGCCTTGTACAAAAACGGTTCCGTTAACATTACTGCGGCCCGCGCTAATGAATGCCAGCGCACCGGCGTTTTTCAGTATCCGGTCTGCTGTTTTAAAGATCTTCAGGTATTTAGTAGTATACATGTCGATCATGGAGCGGGATACCATATAAGTATCCTTCAGGTTGGCTAATGAGGTGTCGGCCAGTCTTTCAGCCGATGGCTCAAAGTCCTTTTTATAATCAGCCGCATCACCGGTAACCAGCACAAATTTGCCTTTAAACCCGGTAGCGTGACTATTCAGATAAGTAGTATCTATAGCCTGTGCCGATGTAATTACCATAACTTCACCTTGCAGCAGGCCGTTACTGCCCGGACTCCAGGGATTAGGGTAAGCCCTGATCTGTGCATTATAGGGTGCGCGCATCATCATGCTGAAATCCTGCACTTCCCATTGTTTGCCAAAAGTGCCCCAGGGCTCGGTAGCTGTATTGGTCATTCCCCATTTTTTCATGGTGGCAACCGCCCAACTTGCTGCCCGGGCATAACCCGGTGAGTTGGTTAACCGCGGACCGGATACATCGGTTAAATAATGCGCTATCTGCGGAATTTGTGAGCTGCTAAGTTCTGCCTTACGGATACGGCCGAAAGCCGCGGTATCAATAACTTCCTGCTGGGCGTAACTGCCGGTGCCGGCAAACAACAACGCGCCGAAAATAAAATTACGTTTTATATATTTCATAGTGAGGGTTTTAGATTTGAATATAGAGCTTTTAGTTTGAAAAATATAAATATGAGAGGGTAAAACCCGAACTAAGCCGTGGCTTTAACACAATAAAACATTGGTAATACGGCTGATATTCATTAAATAACGTAAAAACCGCATCCCGAAAGCGTATAAACACTATGTTACCCGGGTGTTTTTATCGTCAATTTTATCTTCTCTAATTAAAGCCATTTAACCCGGAGGCTATTTGCAGTTTTCTGAATCAGCAAATAGCTTGAAGCAATAGTATTTATAGTGTTCGGACCGCCTGTATATGGCTTTAAATGTTTGTGAACCAACAATCAAATTATATAAACTTAAAACTACAACCTATGTCTTTTTTATCAAAAATGTGGGATCACGTAAAATCCCTGTTCCATAACGCTTCAGACGTTGTACATGAAATCATTACCGTAGCCGACAAAGTTGCTAACGGACTCAAAAACCTTGAAGCAAGCCAGGCTGGCCAGTTTTTGGAAACGACACTGGAAACCCTGGTGCCGGCATCAGCAGTAATTGTGAATGGCATTAAATTATGGCTGCCCAAAGTGGTTACAGATTTAAACTGGGCTGTACAGGAAGATGGTAAAACAGATGCGCAAAAAATAGCCGACGCGGTGGCTTATTTAGCAAAACTGAAAGGCGCCAATCCCGATGCTTATGCCAGCCAGCTGAACACGTTAAATGCACTGATTCAAAAATGGATGTCGGACCAGCAGGGTGCCGGGCTCAACATTCAGCAGGCCCTCACCATTAGCCAGGTAAACCATAATCCCGACCTGGTTTCGGCCCAATGATATTAAATTGCTGAGTACTGCACGCCAGGGGCCCCATCATGAAACAAATGATGTGGCCTTCTTTTTTATAATTATTTTATTGATATGACTGGTCTTTCTTTTAGAGTTTAAGAGCGCTTTGCCTGTATGTAACAATATGCTATCATGTTCAATTTAGTTTGTTTTATTAAGCCTCATAATAAGATATTTATAATGTTGAGTTGGAACCGGTTTTCTGCCGACCTAACGTTTGTGAACCTTTTTTGTATTGAAGATAAAAATGATGAAACGGATATTGTTTTGCTTTATGCTGATGACTTGTTTAGGAAGCAGGGAAGTACGCGCGCAGTCACTAAATGGTAATTTGCCGCGGTTACTCATCAGGCTGGATGATATCGGCATGAACCATTCTGTAAATATGGCTTTGCTTAAGGCTGCTCAAACAGGTATGCCGCTTTCTGCTTCGGTGCAGTTTGCATGCCCCTGGTACCAGGAAGCAGTTGAAATACTAAAGCAATATCCTAATGTTACGGTTGGGGTTCATCTTACATTGACTTCCGAATGGAAAAATTATCGCTGGGGGCCTGTTACCGGCCGTACGGCTGTTCCGAGCCTGGTTGATTCAAACGGGTATTTTCCGCAATCAACGCGGGCGTTTGCTAAAAGCGGCTATAAACTTAGCGAAATTGAAACCGAGTTGTCGGCCCAGATTGAAAGGGCGCAGGCATCAGGATTAAAAATAACCTATATCGATCCGCATATGGGCATAGCGCTTTCAACACCCGAATTGCGCGCCCTGACCGAAAAACTGGCTCATAAATACAAACTGGCTATATCAACCCTAAGCAGTGTAACTTATTTCGGCGAAACCTATAAAGAAATGTGGGGTGAGCCTATCGCTACAAAAAAAGAAGCGTTTTTAGTTTACATAAGCAAGCTAAATCCCTATAAGCCCAATATGATGGTGCTGCATACCGCTACCCCGAGCCCCGAGATGGATGTACTGGTTGATATGAACAGTAACATGATGAACTCAAAAGAGGGTAAGCCCCTTACCAGTTTGCACCGCCAAACCGAACTTAATGCCTTGCTCTCGCCCGAGTTTGCAGCAATGAAGGGTAAAAAGTTTCAGCTGATCAATTATCAGCAACTGCTTGCCGGTAAGGACATTAGCTCACTTAAAGCTGCAGATAATAAATAAGCCCCTATTTTTTTGAAGTAGCAACTACAACAATACCGCCTATAACTAATAATCCGCCCAGGTAGGGCGGCCAGTTAACAGTTTTTTCCCTGTCGGCCGATACCTGTATAGGGCCGGCATCAATGATCTTTTCTTTTTTGGTGTAAGTAAAGCCTGTCCAGATGAGCATGGCCGCACCTACAATAATGAGTACAATCCCTATGGCTTTGTTCATGGTTATATAATTTGGTTATCTATAATAAATAGCGTTTAGTTACTATTTGTTTTGCGCTCGTCGTTCAGATTGGCATATTAAGTTTTTTTGCTTTCAACTTTTCTTTAGATTAGAAGCCTGGATCCGGGGTGAATGGTTTTCCAATAACATCCTGAAAATTAATTACCGTAGATGCAAGATGATCTGATACTGGAAACCATATCGGTTACTAAAAACTTTTTTGGGGATAAGTCTTCGGGGGTTAATAACGTTACCATTTTTATTCCGAAAGGAAAGATAACAGCGATAGTGGGTGAAAGCGGCAGCGGGAAAACCACTTTGCTTAATCTGTTATATGGTACCCTGGAGCCCGACCATGGCGAGGTGTTTTTTAAGGAAGAGCAGGTATTAAGCAGGCAAAAAGGTATTCAGCATGCCCACAAGGTTATGAGGATGGTAGCGCAGCACGATAACGATCTTGATCCGCGAATATCGGTATGGGACACTATATGTGAAGGTTTGCCTGCCGAAGATCAAAGTCAGGCTATCCATCATGTTACCGAAGCCTTGAACCTTTTAAATATCTACACCATTAGGGAAATGCCCTTTGGTAAATTAAGCGGTGGTGAAAAGCAGCGCGTAACCATTGCCAAAGCATTGATTAGCCGCCCGGAAGTTTTACTGCTTGATGAACCCTTTAACCAGGTAGATGCCACCTACCGGGAAGGTTTACAGCACGATATCAGGTATATTGTAAAGGAATGGGGAGTTACCGTAGTATTAGTATCGCATGATCCTGCCGAGATCCTTTCCATGGCCGATGAACTTATTGTACTTAAAGAAGGGGAAATAGTGGAGAACGGCAGTCCCGAGCAGTTATATCATTCGCCTAAATTATTGTACACAGCACAAATACTGGCCAGTTGTACCCGGCTAACATCGGCCCAGGCAAAAGTTTGCGGCATAAAAAGTAAACGCAGCGTAGTAGTGGTTTACGCGGAGCATATTAAAATAAGTAGCCTGGGCAGCAAATGGCTGGTGAAAATGGTGTTGTTCAAAGGCTTTTTTGAAGAGCTTATTGTTGAAAAAGATGGTTTAACACTGCGGATACTCAATTACGACAGACGTAAGTACCCGGTTGGCAGTAAAGTTGGCATCAGTATCAGTAAATATTTTGAATTTGGGAAGTGGGAGAGCTGATAGGCGGTTCTTTATCTAAAATGAATTATATTTATCTAAACGATGGAAGTTTTTACAGTTAAACCCAAAACTAAAGAGCAGCTTGTTGCCTTAAAGGCTTTCTTAAAACTAATGAAGATTGATTATCAAATAGAATCAAACTATAACGAGAAATTTGTTTCAAAGATACTTCAGGGGCGGAAAGATATCAAAAATGGCAAAGGCATATCCATAAAGGTAAACGATTTATGGATATGACCACATTGGTTTAAGCTCTCATTTCGCTACTGCCAGCTCTCCATGTTTCGCCTTCCTATACTTCGATAAATTGATCAGCAACACGCTACTCAATATTACAACCAGTCCAATAACCTGGATCAGCGTTACATGTTCGCCTGCAAAAATTACCCCCAATAATACGGCTATCACCGGGTTAACATAGGCATAGGTACCAACCTGGGTGGCCGGTCTCACTTGTAAAAGCCATACATAAGCGCTAAATGCCGCTATCGATCCAAATATAATGAGATAAGCCAGGGCATACCAGCTTTGTGCCGGTATAGCATGCCATTGTACGGTTTGTACCTCGTTGTTTAAAAAACTTGCGGGAATAAAAAATATGCCGGCTCCAAGCATTTGCCAGGCCGTATTTACCGATACCGATCCTTTGGTGTTATAATGTTTTGAATATAATGATCCGGAAGCCCAGCCCAGTGTACCAAGTAAAAGCAATATCATTCCTGGTAGTTTTGATGGACCTGCCGATGATCCCAATACGTCCGCGATCTGATCCCTGAATAAAAGTATCACACCTATAAAGCCAATGATGAGGCCGACAATGGTGCTTTTGCTTTTAAAGTTGGTGCTCCAGTTGGGTTTATCAAGCAGCACGAACCAAATTGGCGGCGATGTTACCATAATGGCCACCATAGCGCTTGGTAAAGTTTGTTCGGCCCATATTACTGCACCGTTACCTATTACCAGCAACAGGAAACCGCTTACTGCTGCATGTAATATGTTTTGTTTTACAAAAATCTTTTCACCCTTAATTGCACACCACGCCATTAACAGCAAACCCGCTGTGAAGAAGCGCAGCGCGCCCAACAGCAGCGGCGGAAAACCGGCTACTGCAATTTTTATAAAAAAGTAGGTAGAGCCCCACACTATATAAACAGTGGCGAAAGCTATAATAACTAATATGGGCGAAGTGGATTTTGCAGTAGTAGGTGCCATGATATATTATTTTTCGGGTATAACCAATTGTTGTTGTTCTTTTTTGGTTTCGAGCACTATGGTGGTGCGGGTGCTCAAAATATTGGGTATTTTACTGAAGTGAGTGCGCATTAAATTCATTAGCGAGGCGGAGTCATAAGTACGCACTTTTATTAAATAACAATCGTCGCCGGCTATGTGGTGCACTTCCTGTACTTCGGGTATCTTGGCCAGCTCGCCTGATGTAGCATCGCTTCCTGGCCCATCGGCCGCTTTCATAAATATAAAAGCAAGCATTTTTTGCTGCAGGGCCGCCGGATTGATGCGCGTTGTATATTGCTGGATTACATTTTTTTGTTCCAGTTTTTTTACACGCTCCAGTATGCCGGATGGCGCCATGCCAAGCTCACGGGCCAGGTCGGCATTAGAGATCCGGGCATTTTCCTGCATCAATCGCAAAATATGCAGGTCGGTTTTATCTAAAATAATTTCCGGTTCGTTAATCATACAGCAATATTCGGTATAAATTGAATAAAGTTCAAATATTTTTAATTAAAATGAATTTAATTCGACAAAACTATCTTTATGATGTTTAAACATCAGTTGCTTAAGCCGCTTCTGCAATCAAATAAATGCTGTTTTAGCTGTCTGAAATGGCTTTTTGACAGGCAATAGATTTTTTTGAAAAAAAATTAAAATGTTTTTAAATCACAATCGTCTTTATCTTTAAAAAGGATAAAGAAATTGACAACAGCGATAATGCCCCAGGACAAAAACAGCCATATCATACAAACAATTGCTTCGTATGGTAAAAGCCTGTTGGGATTTATTCGCCGGAGGGTAAAAAACGATGCCGACGCCGAGGATATACTCCAGGATGTTTGGTACCAGTTTAGCGCTGTTATTAATTCTGAACCGATTGAACAAACCAGCGCCTGGCTATACCGGGTGGCCCGGAACAAAATAACTGATAAGCATAAAAAAAAGACGGAAACCCTGCTTGATGATATGCTGGCCGATGATGAGGATTATGACGATGAGGCACCGGACTTTAAAGCCATACTCCTTACCGAAGCTACCACTCCCGAAACCGAGTATTTGCGCAACCTTTTTTGGGAGCAGTTATTTTTTGCGCTGGATGAATTGCCCGAAGAACAAAAACAGGTATTTGTTTGGCATGAGCTCGAAGATATCCCCTTTGAGGAAATTGCCAAACGTACCGGGCTAAATACCAACACGCTGGTATCAAGAAAACGTTACGCCGTACTACACTTGCGCAAACGGCTTGCCCAGCTTTACACGGAAATTACTGAATATTAAAAATTAAGACATTATATATCATGAAACCATTTTTTTATAAAAGGCGATTTTTTTTCATCCCGCTTGGGGTGCTCGCTTGCCTGGCCGTCATCAGCTTTGTGGTAATGCAGCTGTGGAATAATTTATTGCCGGATATTTTACATGTAACAACTATTACTTACTGGCAGGCCGTTGGCATATTTATTTTATGCAAGATTTTGTTTGGTTTTGGGAAAGGCGGCCCTAAAGGCGGAGGAGGTGCCCCTTGGATGCGCGGACGCATGGCCGAGCGTTTTAAGAATATGAGCCCTGAAGACAGAGATAAGTTCCGCGCTCAGTGGGAAGACCGCATGTGCGGATGGAAAGGCCACGGGCATGGCAGGTTTAGCCGTGACTGGGACGATTTTAATACTACCACAAACGACGAAAAGAAGGCTGAGTAAGCAATCAGCATATCCGGCTTTAAGTTTTGTGCATTCCGCTTTCAGCTTTATATAAATTAATATTTATCTACTTCAAATAACATAACAATGGATGTACTGGTATTTGCAACAAGTGTACGGCAGAGACGGCAGGTGAGCCGGGTACAAAATTTATTAACCAAAATACCTGCCATAGCCCAATGGAACTTTGACCTGGAAGACTGCGATAATATTTTACGGGTGGAGGCTGAGGATCTTTCACCACGTTATATCGAATCGTTGTTGCAAAAGGCCGGCATCCATTGCCAGGAGCTTGATTATTAATACCTGTTTACAATGGCAGCCTCGCTTGAACGTAAGCTGATCCGATGGGTCCATATCTTGTTAAGCATCCCAGTTGTAGGGTATATTTATGGCCCGGTGGCTCAAATCCCTAACGCGGCTGCGGCGGTAAAATGGGTATTCTTCCCGATAATAGCACTTTCGGGCTTTTGGCTGTGGAAAGGCTATTGGTTTAAAAAGAAATACAAAAATTTAGTTAAGTGATTGTTTGGCAGCCCGGCTTATTTTTTAGCCGGGCTGTTTATTTCAATCCAGTAGCCATCCGGATCCTGGAAATATAGTTGTAGTACGCCATCGGCCCGGTAGGTAGGTTCTTTACTGTCGCCTTTCCAGTTTGAATAGGGGATATTCATTTGATCAAGCGTTTTTGCAAACTCTTTTACCGACGAAACAGTGAAGCAAAGGTGTACGCCTTTAACCTGTTTTTCGTTCCGTTCGGCCTGTATAACGTGTAGTTTTACATTATTGCCAAGACTATACCATTGGTGTACGGTATCGGCAAAGGGGTTGGCAACTTTTTTAAGGTGTAATACTTTGGTATAAAATTCGGTGCTTTTTTTAAGGTTACCGGTAGTAATGGCGATATGATCAATTACCGGTGAGATATCGGTACCGTTTTGCGCTTTGCAAACCACAGGTAAAAGCACAGTTATTGCCAGCAGCAACGTGGTTAGTTTGGCTGTTTTAAAAATTATTGATAAAGATCTCATTGTTAGGATTAGTAATTTAAATGCCTAAAGATATAGGTTTAGCATTATGGTTAAAGTAATGCACAAATAAATTACACAAGCATTCAATGAAAACTGAATATCAATCTTTCGTCCAGGGGATTAACACAATTGATATTGTGTAAATTCCAGTCATTAATATCAATAAGGCCCGCATCGGTCCTGTAATGACTGTCATCAACAGGGCATTTTACTACATATCCAATATCTTTAATCAGCACAATTATTGGTCTTGCACCGCAAACCTTGCAGCAGTTACAATCAACCGATCCTGGTATATTTACATAGCCCCTCATACTTCATCCGGCGTTTAATTAGTTTTTAATTGCGATTAGTTATCAGGTCAATCAACTTTGTTGAAGTACTCGTATTTTATCCTCAAAAATTAAAAAAATGCTAAATGAGAATAAAATCCTCCATAAAAATATAATACGTATGAAACTGAATTTATGTTACTGCCCTTTGCAGATTATTATTTATTTAAGAGAATAATAATAGTTTGTTTGTATTTTACGGTACCGTTTTATAGTAATTTAACGCTGCAAACAGCTATGGAGCAATATCATTATTGATGCTTATAACCTTTCTGGCTATCGGTTTTTTGTTTGTTTGGATTAACCGGGCCATGGCGCGACGGAGTTCCTGAGTTGTCGCTTGAAATAGTTGTCGACTGATGATTATCCTACTGTAACATTCCTTTTACGGCTTTGTTGCCGCACTCTTATGGCATGATAACTGTTTGGCCATAGTTTATCTATCGAAAACTAATAAATCATTTGCTATGAAAACTACTGTTTCACGCTCAATTTCATTATTAATATTAGTAGCAATGGGCTTTACAAGCTGTTCGGCCGAATACCGGGAACGGCACAGGCGACGACACGACGAAAGGGTTCGTGTACACGAACGGGTAGTTATACATAATTAAACAGGTAAATACAGCAAAACAGGCCGTGCTGATGAAGCACGGCCTGTTTTGTTTATGGCGTTTAAAAACCGGGATTGTTTATGGTAGATCAATCGTTCCAGAGGTGCCGTGAATGAAGGCTGCCTTCCAGTTTGTTTTTAATTATAAGGTCGTCTTTATGCAAAATGCAATCGCCCTGATTGATGTCTTCTTCGGCAGTAACTTTGATGATGCTGCCTGATATCTGTTCAACTATACTTGATAAAGTAAATATCTCTGAGTCGGGTATTTGTACGGTTAATATTGCCATGGGTAGATGATGTTATTTTTAATAATTCAAAAATATGTTAATTAAATCTACCCAATGTTTTATGAAAGTAAAATTTAAATAACCTTTATTTTACAAATGTCTCAACAATATTAATTCACGGTTTTAGTTACCAGTACCCAGTCCACAATGGTTTTGGCATTACCGGCCTTTATTTTGTTAACTGTATTTTCTGATAAACCATGATAGGGTTTGGTAACCTTGTTAACACCACCGGGATAGCCACCGCCTAATGCAAAATTAAGGATGATGAATTTTTTGTTATCAAAAGCCCAGCGGCCATATTTTTCAACCATTGCTTTTGTTACCGTATAGGTGATTTTGCCATCAACCTTAAAAACAAGGCTCTCCGGCAACCAGTCTACCGAATATACATGCCACTGGGTAACATCAATGCCTGCGGGGAAAAATATACGTTTTGCAAGCGGTGTATCGCCAAAATAGCCGGGGCCATGTAAAGCATGGCTTACCCAGCTCGAGTCGCCTACGGTTTCCATTACGTCAATTTCGCCGCAATTGGGCCATTTACCGTTTCCAAGCAGCCAAAAGGCTGGCCATAAGCCTCCGCCTGCCGCCATTTTCATTCTGCATGAGGCCGTGCCATATGTAAACTCCATTTTAGCACGGGTATTAATGCGGCCTGAAATGAAATCATATTTACGCTGCTCTTTACTGGTAAAGCCGGGTTTATATAAAGCCTTTAAAACAAGCGCGCCGTTTTCGGCACCTTCGGCTTTACCATCTATCATATAAATGGTAGCCGCCGAATCAACATAGGCCTGCTGCTCGTCGTTAACAGTATTGCCTGTAACTTCAACATTCCATTTGCTCCTGTTGAGGGCAGGATTGTTAAAATCTTCAAAGAAAACAGTATCCGTAGTTTTAGTCTGAGCGAATGCCTGTAACGCTAATAAAAGTGGAGCTGATAGCAGCAGATATTTTAGATTCATTTGAGGTGTGAGATAAGGGTTTAAAAGTAGATAAATTGGATGATACGAATTCAGTATTTACCAATTGCGATCATAATTTTACAGTAACGTCCCGGTTTGAAACTAAAATACATTGATAAATAAACAGATGAAGAATCTCTGCTTACATTGTTATATTTGTGTAATACTCATCTTAAGGTCATGGGTAAAAACACAATAAACTTATATTTCAGGTCAAAACAGGTTTCGTTAATAATGTTGGCGGTCACGGCTATCATTTGCTCCAGGTTGCTGTTCTTTTTTTTTAATGACCCTGAAGGCCCAAATCTTTTAATAGTTGGAGGTTTGGCACTGGCTGTATTTTTGCTATCCTGGGCGGTATATGTATTCGGTCCATTCAAAATAAATGGCTTTAAACGACTTTTCGCGGCAATTTGTATCCAACTACTATTAGTTATTGGTCTCTATTTTTGCATGAAGTAAGTTCCTGTCTTTCTAAAAATCGTTGAACCTGGCCTGCATCTGCAATTTTACCCTCTAATTACCTTTACTTTTTTAAATTGCAGTCTTATATGGATTTATATGCACAGTAGTGGTTTTTTGAAGGTATTCGCAATTATTGCGTTGATTAGTTTGTTGTTTGATTGGTACATCCATTCCGGCCTTAAAACCTTAACTGCCGACTGGCCATCAAACCTATGGCGCAATGTTGTTTTATGGGGGTATCTGATCATATCTGTAGGCGTAACTGCTTTATTTTTATTTGGCTTTGGCGCTTTTAGCACAGCAAGCGGCATGCGCCCGTTTCATGAGTGGATGCTAAGCCTGTTCCTGACGTTTTTTATTACCAAATTGGTTTTCATAATCGTATTATCCCTTGGCGATCTCGGGCGGTTTTTCGTAGGTGTATTCAATTTGATCAGTGGTTCGGGCGGGGTTGCCGGACAGCCGGCTTTTCCCGGCCGGCGTAAGTTCATCAGTGAAATAGCGGTACTGGCAGCTGCTGTGCCTTTTACTTCGTTTTTTTATGCCATGCTTAAGGGTAAATACGATTATAAACTGCATAAAACCACCCTTTATTTTGATGATTTGCCCGATGCCTTCGATGGCTTTACCATCACCCAGCTTTCTGACATCCATTCGGGAAGCTTTGATAATACCGAGGCTATGCAACGCGGTATCGACCTGGCTAAAGCGCAAAAAAGCGACCTGTTTGTTTTTACCGGCGACCTGGTGAATAATGCAGCATCGGAAATTGAGCCTTATATTGACAGGTTTGGGCAGATCAAAGCGCCTTACGGACAGTTTTCCATTTTAGGTAACCACGATTACGGTGATTATATCCATTGGGATAGCCTGCAGGAAAAAGCAGCCAACCTCGATAAGCTTAAACAACATCACAAAGCTTTAGGCTACCGTTTGCTGCTGGATGAAAATGTAACCATTGAAAAAGGCGGACAAAAGATCTCCCTCATCGGGGTCCAAAACTGGGGCAGAGGTTTCATTCAGGTAGGCGATTTGAATAAGGCGCTTCAGGGCGTACCTCCGGATGCCTTTAAAATACTGCTTTCGCATGATCCTACCCATTGGGAAGAACAGGTTCGTTATAACCTAACAACCATCCATCTTACCTTATCGGGCCATACCCATGGCGCACAGTTTGGGGTTGAGATCCCCGGCTTTAGGTGGAGCCCGGTAAAATACCGCTATGTTGACTGGGCTGGCCTCGCTAATGAAAAGAACCGGTATCTGTACGTAAACCGTGGTTTTGGTTTCCTGGCATTTTCGGGAAGGTTAGGTATTTGGCCGGAGGTTACAGTTATTGAGATGAAGAAAAAGGTAGTGTAAACAAATAATAGGCGCTGGAATTGGAGGCTTGATTTGTGGCAAGGTTTTTATGCTTTTTATATGAAGCATTAAAACTAAGATTATGGCAACCAACGATATAAAAAGGATAGGCAAAAACGGTCCGCAGGTACAGCATCAGCATAGCAATGCCTGGCAAGTGATGAAGCCTTTTGTACATTTTGGTGTGAAAGCTATAAGCGCAATAGCCCATACGCTTATCTACATTATAAAACATATTCCCAAACCTGATTCGCCTAAACCTTCCGGGCAAAAAGGCGGTAAGATCATCAAAATATGAAATAGTAAGCCCGGTATATTCATATCGGGCTTTTTTGTAATCCAGTACTGGTTATCTACCGTTATTAAACGGAATAAAATACCGTGTTTTCACGGGTTGCGGGACCGTTTTTAAATGGCGAGATTTAAGCGTTGATTAAATCCTGCAAAACAAGAACTGCCATTACCTATCACGGGTTGCTAATATTGCCTTCAATAATAATTGATATAATATTTAAAACCTAAACCTTAACTTTAACCTTGTCTTGACACCCGTCAGTTTGATGGGTGTTTTTTGTTTTATACCAGTTCAAATTCATAAGCGTTCAGTAAGTGGCTTGTTGTTTAAATTACAATTTGTACTTACTTTCACCCTCAATGAATCATCTGTTTACCGGTTACAAAACGCTTCAAAAATTAATACTTCCGGCGCTGTTACTTTCTGCTACATTATCATCAAAAGCGCAGGTGTTTGGCGGTAATCCGCCATCTATAAAATGGAAACAGGTAAACACACCGCCAGCCCGGGTGATATTCCCGGCCGGCTTGGATTCGGCGGGGTTAAGGGTTGCCAATATTGTACAGCAAATGAACGGCCTGATCCGGCCAACGATCGGCTTTAAGCAAAAACAAATCAGTATTGTGTTGCAAAATCAAACTACTGTAGCCAACGGTTATGTAGGATTGGCCCCCTTCAGGAGCGAGTTTTTTTTAACTCCCGAACAAAATAGCTTTGATATAGGCAGCCTGCCATGGCCGCAGCAACTGGCTATTCACGAGTACAGGCATGTGCAGCAGTACAATAATTTTAATGTAGGCCTGTCGCATTTACTCCGTATAATTTTTGGTGAGGGCGGACAGGCGCTGGGTAACGACCTGGCTGTACCCAACTGGTTTTTTGAGGGCGACGCTGTTTTTAACGAAACCCTGGTGAGCGAACAGGGCAGGGGCCGGTTGCCTTATTTTTTTACCAGTTACCGGGCGCTGTGGGCGGCGGATAAAAACTACAGCTATATGAAGCTCCGAAATGGCTCGTACCGCGATTATGTGCCCGATCATTACCCGCTCGGCTATATGATGGTAGCCTACGGTCGCGAAAAATATGGCAGCGAACTATGGAAAAACGTAACACATGACGCCGCGGCCTATCGCGGTGGCTTTTATCCTTTTCAATGGGCTGTTAAAAAATACACCGGCGAAAGTTTCAAAACCTTTTCAAATAACGGGTTTGCTTATTTCAAACAGCAATTTGCCGAAGATAACACCCAACCGGTTGCAGAACGAAGGACACATTTTGACGCCAACCGGCAATACCCGGCTTTTGTGAATGATAGTACGCTCATCTATGCCAAAAATACTTACGATCACTTGCCCGCCTTTGTCATTAAAAACGGTAGTAAAGAAGTGAAAATCAGCACCCGTTCCTATTCATTGGATAGTTATTTTGATTATCACAACGGTAAAATAATTTATACATCCTATCGGCCGGATTTACGCTGGGGCTACCGTAATTATAGTGAATTGATGCTGCTTGATGCAAAAACAGGCCAGGAACACCGGATCACCTCAAAAGCAAAATACTTTTCGCCTGCTTTTAGTGCCGATGGCCAAAGTATTGTTGCTGTACGGGTTGATCCATCAGGTGCAAGCCGGCTACATATTTTGGATACTGCAGGGAAACTGCAACAGGAAATTCCAAATCCCCGGGGGCTGTTTTATACTTACCCTAAGTTTTATGGCGATGGCAAACTGCTGTCGGCAGCGCGCAATAAGGATGGGAAAATGGGGATAGCGCTTACCGAGATTGCTACCGGTAAAACGGATTATTTAACGCCACTGAGTTATCGCCCGATAGGTTTTATCGCCCTGAAAAAGGATACGCTTTATTTTACCCAAACCGATGGTAAAAACGACCGCCTGTTTGTAATGATGCTTAACGATAAAAGTGTTTATGAGATGCTGCCTACCGGTAACGACAGTGGCATAGGTTATTATCAACCTGCTGTAAGCGACAATAAACTGGCCTGGGTAGGTTTTACAGCTGATGGTTACCGGATTAGCCAGGCTAACAAAAAAGATTTAAAATGGATAGCCGCCGGGGGGGATTATGCACGCTACCTGCCCGACCTGGGGATCACCGCGCTCAAAAAAGATTCGGCTGCCAATTTAGTTGCCGAAATAACTAATAAGCCTTTGCAGGTTACCAACTATTCCAAAGCGCATGGATTGTTTAATTTTCACAGTATCATCCCCAACATCAGCGACCCTAATTATTCATTCGCTATCACAGGCGAGAACGTGTTGAATACTTTTCAGTCCGAGTTGTCTTTTGATTATAATACTAACGAAGGCTACAAGCAGTTTGGTTTCGATGCCATTTATGGGGCCTTATTCCCCTATATTTCGGCCGGGGCCGATTATACACTCGACAGGCGGAGCTTTTATAAAGGCCAATACGTTTACTGGAACGAGACTGCTGTACATAGTGGCTTGCGGGTCCCCCTGAATTTTAGTGAAGGCAAGCGTTTAACCAGTATTACCCTTGGCAGCGACCTGTATTTTAACAGCATCAACTTTCAACAAGCCTACAAAAGCAGTTTTGCAGATAGATCGTACAGTTATCTGAATAACTATATCAGTTTTAGCAATCAAACGCAACAGGCACAGAAAAATATTTATCCCCGGTTTGCGCAAAGCATAGGCGTCAATTATAAATCGGCAGTTTCGGGCTCAGGAGCAACACAACTGTTAACAACCGGGTCGTTTTACTTCCCTGGCTTGTTTGTGAACCACAACTTTGTCATCAGCCTGGCGCGCCAGCAAAAAGGAAAAGATAATGTAATCAGTTTCTCTAATGATTTCCCTTTCTCCAAAGGTTATACCGCCGAAAACCTGGATAATATGAATAAGATTGGCTTAACCTATCATATGCCAATAGCGTATCCTGATGCAGGTTTCGGTAACCTGTTTTACCTGTTACGCTTACGTACTGCATTGTTTTTTGATTATACCCATGCCAGCGCATCAAACTTTTTTACCGATGGCAGCAGCTTTAAACAAAACTTCAGGTCAGTGGGCGGTACCTTGTATTTCGATACCAAGTTCTTTAATCAAAACAGTATCACATTCGGTGTCAGGTATAGCAGGCTGCTGGACGAAGATTTTTTTGGCGGAGTAGGGAGAAACAGGATAGAGCTGGTTTTGCCGGTTACATTTTTTTGACGTTAATAAGCTTTGTTTCTGATGTAACCATCTCTTGGAAACACACCGGCTATATCACCATGACATTCATATAGAAAAGTTTTTCGGTTAATAAGGTAATCGAAAATTCGCTGATCTTTATTTGAGATTTTAAAGCCATATTTTTTTAATCGCATATACCCATAAATACCATAAGCTTGCGTTTCACTACATATATTAACAAGCATTGCACGTAATTTAGTAACCTGTTTGTGCTTTGCAAGGCTATCTATTAACTTTGCTTCGTCGGTTTCATATGCGCCATCACCGCAGTATAATCCGAACATTTCATGCTCGTTTAATTCTTTTTTTAGGTCGTCGATAGTTTTTGCAGAGTCATAAAATGCATTTCTTAATTTTAGATACTGCATAGCCTTTAAAGTATCTATTTTAGGGTGATTTCTGAGTATGTTGGATTTTCTATCGTAATCATTATAGCGTATTGATGTCCCCTGGCCGTATAGAACCGAACTTAAACAAATAGTGTCATCATGCACCAATAAATTTATATGATAGTCATAAGTACCGTTAAGTGTTATATTTATTAAACGGTGAGTATACCCGAAATCAACGTCTCTGTCATATACAAGTTTTACGTCGCTATTAACAGGTTCGCGGGTTTTCTTGATGCTATCAGCACGCTGATAAAGTCGGTTGGCAGATTTTTCCTGGTTCGCCAATGCTTCAAATTTGAGATAGAATGTTCTATCCAGATTTTGGCAGTAACCGTCACAAGTGGTTAGCAAAAGTAAAATGAACAATATCTTTTTTGCGATCTTCATTTAATGTTGCTTAACGGAATTTACAAGATATCAGTTTTATGTCCTGATATCTTGTATCTTGAATCTTTTCTCTAACTATTCGCCAGCCTGATCAATTCCCTAACCCGGTCAACGCCGGTAACATCAATGCTGTATTCATCGCCGGCTTCGTTGCTCATGAGAATATGATCGTTATGAAATTTCATTTTACTGGCAATTTTTATCCTTGCCGATGAGTGTACTTCGGTAGCGCCGGTAAAATGGATCAGGTCGGCTACGTTAACTTCACTTACGCCGCTCCCGGGCATGATACTGATACGGCCTGCCGCCTGCTCAATAAGTCGGTTTAAGTTACTGGCGCCTTCAATAGCCGTGCTTTTACCACCCGAGGTCAGGATCCGCTCGCAGCCCATTTCTATAATTTCTTCAAGGGCTTTATGCTGATCGGCACACATGTCGAAGGCCCGGTGGAACGTTACGCCCAGGCCCCATTGCCGGGCAAGGCGCACCATTTCGGTACAGCGTTCTATATCTATGGTGCCGTCTTCCCGGAGTATGCCTATCACAATGCCATCGCATCCGGCGTCAATGCAATACCTGATATCGGCCATCATGAGCTTGTACTCCATATCATTGTACAAAAAATCGCCGCCGCGCGGGCGGATGAGCACATACAGCTTGATATGGAGCAGGCTGCGGGCCATTAATATCGTACCGTGAGATGGGGTGGTGCCGCCATCCTTCAAATTTTCGCAAAGTTCAACACGCACAGCGCCGCCCTCCTGGGCCGCCAGGGCCGATGTAACCGAATTAGCACAAACTTCGAGCGATACTTGCATGTTTTTTTAAGTCCATAGTCCATGGTCGATAGTCCATAGCCTTTTTTGTTCATAGTCTATAGTCGATAGTTCATAGACTACTACTGTTAAGTTAACTATATTCTGCAATATTAAGCCATGGACTATCGACTATGGTCCATGGCCTAAATTATTTATAATAACTCTTGCCAGGTATTAACAGATCCTGCTGCTGCGCATTGCAAACAGCGTATGAAAAACCGCTTTGTATGGCATATGCGCCATATTCACCCTTTTTATTGATAGCTAAAAAGCCAACCTGGATCTTTTTTGCTATTTCCGGCTTCTTTTTGATAATGCGGTTTACGGCTTCCTTACAGGCATCCTCGGGCGATAAACCCTGGCGCATTAATTCAACCACCAAGAAGCTGCCCACATTGCGGATCACCTCTTCGCCAACACCGGTTGATGTAGCACCGCCAACTTCATTATCTACATAAAGGCCCGCGCCTATAATAGGACTGTCGCCAACACGGCCATGCAGTTTGAAGGCCATACCGCTGGTAGTGCATCCGCCCGAGATATTGCCTTTGGCGTCAATAGCCAGCATACCAATAGTATCATGGTTATATTTATTGCCCGGTTTGCCGCCGTTTTCGATATTCATTACGGGGCTGTACTGGGCTTTTTTAAGCCATTCCTTCCAGATCTTTTCTGTTTCGGGGGTTAGCAGTTTTTCTTTTTTCATGCCCTGCTCAACGGCAAACTGGGTAGCACCTTCGCCAACCAGCATTACGTGAGGGGTTTTCTCCATCACCAAACGGGCTACCGAAATAGGATGGGCTATATTCTCCATGGCAGCTACCGAGCCACAGTTGCCAAACTCGTCCATGATACATGAGTCGAGGGTTACATGTCCGTCACGATCGGGCAGGCCGGTGCGACCAACGGTATGGTTGGTAATATCTTCGGCTTCGGGAATGCGGGCGCCGGCTTCAATGGCGTCGAGCGCACGGCCCCCGGCTGATAATACTTTCCAGGCTCCTTTGTTGGCTATAATGCCAAAATCCCAGGTTGAAATTACGATAGGATAACCGCCTTCGGGCTTTGATATGACAGTTTTTGCGATGGCAGATTTAGAAAGCGCTGCAAATGAAGCACCTGCAGCAGATAATTTAATGAACTTACGGCGGTTGTACATACCGCTAATATATGAAAAACAGTTTTAAGTCGTAAGTTCTAAGTCTTCAGTCTGAAGTCGTAACTCTTGAGTTTTAAGTTAAGACCCTGTCAGGTTATAAAAATGAAGGTTTTTGACCCGCGACTTAAGACTTTCGACTTTGAAAAAAGCTATTCAAAATCCCGCTGGCAATTAAAACAATGCCAGGCTTTACGGCTATAAAACGGGAATATCATCAATAAAAATGAGATGATGGCGGTGAGCCAATGAACCCTTTTTTCGGTTGCAGAACCGTAGCGTACATTGGTTGAGCCGCAGTAAGGGCAAATCACCGCATTAAGCGTTTCGTCGTCAATTTCAATATGGTCCTGGTCGTGCAGGTCACCTTCGGCAGCTAAGATTTCACGGCAACGCTCCAGGTCGCGCTCAAATATTTTTAGTTTAATACCGCCTACAGCCTGGTTGTAAAGCGGGTTTGAACCTATGGTATTTTCATCAGCAATAAAACAGGGAATGCCATAACCCTCCAGTTTGGTGCGGATGATATGTGCAAGCATCACATCATAATAAGTTTCAAATGTTATGATCTTTTCTTCGGGTTGAACGGCCATATGTAGATAAATATTAATCAAAGGTAAATTGTTTTTTATTTAATTTGGACGCCATGAACCGCATCGACCGAATATCAGCCATTTTGATCCAACTACAATCACGCAGGGTGGTAAAGGCGGGTGATATTGCCGATAGGTTCAACATTAGCCTGCGTACGGTTTACCGCGATATTAAAACGCTTGAGGAGGCGGGCATCCCGCTCATAGGCGAGGCCGGCGTTGGCTACTCCATTATGGATGGTTACCGACTGCCCCCGGTAATGTTTACCCGCGAGGAAGCCACCGCTTTTTTAACTGCCGAAAAGTTTGTTGAAAAGCTTACAGATACCTCAACAATGGCGCAGTACCAATCGGCCATGTATAAGGTGCGGGCCATTCTTAAATCATCAGAAAAGGATGCTTTGGAAAACCTTGATGGTAGTATTGAAGTACTGAAAAGCCATAGCCAAAAGCGGGCCGGTAATGTTGATCATATCCAAACCATACTTGATTGTATCATTTGTAAGAAGATCATGAGCATTGACTACTTCGCCGCCCACTCGCAGGAAAATACCAAACGGGAAGTTGAGCCCGTGGGCGTTTTTTTCCTGGATAGTTTTTGGCACCTGATAGCTTACTGCCGCTTGCGCAGTGATTACCGCGACTTTAGGATAGACCGCATTAAAAAGCTGATGGTAACAGATAAAAGTTATATCAACAGCAAGCACCCTACGCTAAAGGATTACATTGATAAGATGGCCAGCGAAAAGCAGCTTGAACAGGTGGTGATCAAAGTTGACAAGGAGATTCACAGCTATCTTGACCATCAAAAATACTATGGCGGTTTTGTATCTGAGAAAACCGTGGGCAACAAAATTGAGATGACTTTTTTGACCATTTCATTAGAAGGTTTTGCCCGATGGTATATGACCTTTGGCGACCGCGCTGAAATCATTAAACCAGATACACTGCTGCAACGTGTACGGGAGATCACAGCGACCATCGCCCAAAAAATAAATTAATTTCTTTTCTTTTTTTCCTGCTGACATAAGGCTGTCACCAGTGCGTTGTTACTTTGTTTCATAATGGCAGGGGCAGGGCTTTTATTGGTCGTGTTTTTGCGGGTAATTTAAACCATACACTTATGAAACATTGGATAATAGTAGTATCAAAAGATCACATTGGCCGCGGCATTTCCGGGGGATTTATTCAGGCCAATCATGGTAAACTGGCGCCGCTTAAACGTATGGAGGTTGGCGACTGGGTGGCGGTGTATTCGCCTAAACAAAAGATGAACGGCAATGAGCCTTTGCAGGCTTTTACAGCCATTGGCCAGGTGCGTGACGAGGATATTTATCAGAAGCAAATGGCTATTGATTTTATCCCATACCGCCGCAATGTAAATTACTACGAATGTGCCGAAGTTCCGATAGCCCCGATGATTGACGAACTCGATTTTATCACCAACAAAAAAGCGTGGGGTTACAACTTCAGGTTTGGATTTTTTGAAGTTCCCGGCGCAGATTTTAAGAAGATAAAGGAACAAATGATCACTGCAAAACAACCACTATTAAATAAAGCTACGTTATGGAAAAATTAACAGTAAATGTGCAGGTAAAATTTAAAGCCCCGATGGCTAAAGTTTGGCAAGGCCTGACTGATCCTGCTATGGTAAAAAAATATTTTTTTGGTACCGATCTTGAATCGAGCTGGAGGGTAGGGGAGCCCATAAAATTCAGCGGGGAGTGGGATGGTAAAAAGTATGAAGACCATGGAACTATACTGGACATTGATCCCGGTATATTTGTAAAATATAATTACTGGAGCAGCATGAGCGGTACCGAAGACAAGCCCGAAAACTATGCTAATATTACCTATAACCTAACCGAGAATAATGGCGAAACCGAGCTTACCATTACCCAGGATAATGTAAAAAATGAGGAAGCCAAAACGCATTCAGAGCAAAATTGGAAAGGGATTTTTGAGGGACTGAAGAAGTTGGTTGAATAATAATAATTATAAACTAATAATTTATATAATCATTATAATTAACTGTATAAAAATTAATTATATATCAATATAACAAATAGTAATAGCTCCAGGTATGGATAAAGTAACAATAAAAGGCTTTTTTTTGGTCGGCATTTCGGTGCGCACCACCAATCAGGGTGGCCAGGCGATGAAGGACATTGCCGGGCTCTGGAACTGGTTTATGAGCGAGCATGTTTTACAGCAGGTGGTGAACCGTGTCAGCGATGATATTTATTGTGTTTACACTGATTATGAAAGCGATAAGGATGGCTTTTATACTGCAGTACTGGGTTGTAAGGTAGCTACTAAAGACAATATCCCTGAAGGGCTGATCTGTATTACTGTGCCTCCCGGAAGTTATAAACGATACGTGGCTAAGGGTACACTGCCGCAGGCGGTAGGCGAAACCTGGCACCAGATCTGGACAAGCGATATTGACAGAAGATATATGGCTGATTTTGATGTTTATGGAGAAAGGTCACAAAATGCTGATAATGCCGAGGTGGAGGTTTTTGTGGGAGTGAATAACTAACTATCGTCATGCTGAACTTGTTTCAGCACCCCATCAGAAGAGCCGCGTGGAATCTTGCTTGTGAGGTGCCGAAATAAATTCTGCATGACTTTTTAGTTAAAAAAAATATAGCGTTTAGACTCCAGAAAATTCTGTAATCATGCAATTGTGATTTGGATTACCTGTTAAAAGTCAATCGCTTACCGGCTTTACCTTCAATAATACTTCCATTATTGTAAGCCAGATTTCCCGATATCAAAGTATAAGCCACTTGAGATCGGAAGGTATTACCTTCAAACGGGCTCCAGTTACATTTATACAGGATATTACTTTTATTTACGTTCCAGGGTTTGTTTAAATCTACAAGTACAAGGTCGGCCCAGTAACCTTCGCGGATGAAGCCACGTTTTTCTATTTGAAAAAGGGTAGCTACGTTATGCGCCATTTTTTCTGCAATTTGCTCGAGGCTTATTTTGCCATGATGATATAGCTCAAGCATAGCGGGCAAAGCATGCTGAACCAACGGTCCGCCGGATGGTGCCTGCAGGTAAGGCTGCTCTTTTTCTTCAATGGTATGCGGGGCATGATCGGTGGCAATAACGTCAATCCTTCCGTCGAGTACAGCACGTAAAATACCATCACGATCTGCCTCTGTTTTTACCGCCGGGTTCCACTTAATATAGTTGCCTTTTGTTTCATAATCCGCATCGGTAAACCACAGGTGATGGATGCAGGCTTCGGCGGTAATTCGTTTATCTTTTAATGGAATTGTCTTGTCAAAAAGATGTGTTTCACGCTCGGTAGAAATGTGCAAAATATGCAAGCGGGTGTTGTGTTTTTTTGCCAGCTCAACCGCCATTGATGACGACAAATAGCAGGCCTCTGCGCTCCTGATTTTTGGATGCATCCGCACCGGAATATTTTCGCCAAGCAGCTGTTTGTAATGAGCAAGATTGCTCTTGATTGTAGCCTCATCTTCGCAGTGAGTTGCAATCAACATTGGTGATTGTGCAAACAGTTTTTCGAGCGTGTGCGGGTCATCAACGAGCATGTTCCCGGTAGAGGATCCCATGAACACTTTGATACCACAAACCTTACTGATATCGGTGCGCAAAACCTCATCTAAATTGTTGTTAGAAGCGCCCATAAAAAATGAATAATTAGCCAGCGAATTGCGCGACGCAATCTGGTATTTATCCTCCAAAAGTTCCTGCGTTAAAGTGTTGGGAACAGTGTTGGGCATCTCCATAAATGAAGTGATGCCGCCTGCAACAGCAGCCCTCGATTCTGAATAAATATCGGCCTTATAAGTTAAGCCCGGCTCGCGGAAGTGTACCTGGTCGTCGATGCAGCCGGGCAGCAAATGCAGGCCTTCTGCGTTGATGATTTCATCGGCTTGCGCGTCAATTACCGGATCGATACGATCTATCAAACCATCTTTGATCAATACATCGGCAACGTATTGTTTATGCTCGTTAACTATGGTGGCTGCTTTTATCAGAATTGTAGACATGTGTTGATTTCGGATTTGGGAATTTCGATTTCGAATTTATTTATGATGCTTATAACAGGTCAAACTTACGAAGTTTTTGAAATTTCGTAAGTTTCAATAGCGGCGGCTATTTCCTGCTCTATCGGGAATTGTCCCAAACTTTTATAAATAGCAGTACCATTTGCCTCACTATCCTTCACGGCCCATGTTGCCATTGCGTACATTACCGGCCGCAATTCCATGCCCGATTCGCTGAGCCGGTAGGTTACGTACGGGGGCACAACAGGTTTTGATTCCCTTATGATGATACCATCAGCTTCCAGTTGTTTCAGGTGCTGGATCAGCATTTTTTCGGTAATGGTGGGAATAGATTTTTTTAGCTCGCTGTAACGCTTGCTTCCGGCTAAAAGGTGAAACAAAATGATCGGTTTCCAGTACCCGCCTATGCGTTCCATAACATAAGTTACCGGGCATTCTTTAAATGCGGCTTGTTTGTTTTCCTGTATGGTTGAGCTTTCTTTTATTGCTGTCATGGTGATACATACTTTAGGGTAAGTACTTGTAAAAAAGTAAGTACAAAAATACCTTTGCTTTCAATAAAAACAAAAACATTATGAAAATTATAGTAACAGGTTCAACAGGCAATATAAGCAAACCTTTAACACAAACTTTAACAGCCGCAGGGCATAACGTAACCGTAATCAGCAGTAACGCCGATAAGATAGCAGAGATAGAATCATTAGGGGCTAAAGCTGCAATTGGCTCGCTAACAGATGCCGATTTTTTGACCGAAACATTTACCGGAGCCGACGCGCTTTACGCCATGGTGCCGCCAAACTTTGGTGCAGAAAGCTTAAGGGCATACCAAAACGAAACCGGTAAAAGCTATGCCGAAGCCATTAAACGGTCGGGTATAAAAAAAGTAGTTGCGTTAAGCAGCATCGGGGCGCATTTGGATAACGGTGTAGGCCCTATAAAAGGCATCCATGATGTTGAGGGGATTTTGAACGGATTAGATGGTGTGGCCGTTAAGTTTATCCGTGCACCGTTCTTCTATATCAATTTTTTCAGTAACATCCCGCTTATCAAGCACCAGGGGATCCTTGGGTCAAATTATCCCGCAAATACAAGGCTGATCATGGTACACCCTAAAGATATTGCGGCAGCAGTTGCTGAAGAGTTGCAAAAAGATTTTGCAGGTAAAAGCATACGCTACATTGTAAGCGATGAGTCAACATCCGGCGGGGTTGCAGCGGTTTTAGGTGAGGCTATAGGTAATCCTAACTTGCCATGGATTGAGTTTACTGATGAACAGCTTGCAGAAGGCTTATCTCAGGCAGGTGTTCCACTTGAAATGACCCGCAATTTTGTTGAAATGGGCACTGCGGTAAAAAGCGGAAAGATCTGGGAGGATTATGATAAGCATAAGCCTGTATCGTCCGGTAAGGTGAGTTTGCAGGATTTTGCCAGGGAGTTTGCTGCGGTATATAACGGCTAATTCTTTTAATCATACTTAATTTGTTCGACTAAAATTTTACATACGAAGTTTTAAGCCGGACGCCTTCAAATCGAATTACATGAATTTCAATTTAACCTGATTGGAATCCGTGTAATTCGATTTGCCATGTTAGGAACCTGCATTTTAAGGAGATCAAGTGCTTCAAAAGCGAGAAATTAACTAAACAATAGTTTGCGTAATTGAAATATAAATAAATATCTTTGTATCTAAGATATTTAGATAATGAGAGAAAATAATGAGGCTGATTTACTGTTACAATTCAAGGCTGCCAGCAGGCAATACTCCGATGCCTCTGTTCTCATGCACGAAGCGATAGCCCGAAAAGCAGGGCTTTCCGGTACAGATCACAAGTACTTAGGACTGATACTACAGCATAAATCCATAACAGCGGGTGAAATCTCAAAGCTAACCGGGTTAACTACCGGCGCGGTAACCGGGTTGGTTGACCGCCTGGAGAAAAAGAAGCTTCTGAAAAGACAATTTACCAAAGACGACAGAAGGAAAGTAATCATTGTTCCTAACGTTGAAAACAGTATGAAGCTTTTAACACCGCTCTTTGATGAACTGCAGCAGCAAACTATCGAGCTCATTTCAACGTTCTCAACCGGCGAAATCCAAACTATTGAACGCTATTTTACAGGGGCAACAGCGATAATGAAAACAATAGCAGATAAGTTAAATAACAAATAATAACAATGGAAAATATAACTTCAAACTATCTGGCAAGAGCCGAAATATGGCTTTGCGTCAGTACCCTTATCTACTTTTTGATGAACGGAGCGCAGATATTTGAAACCTTGGTTTTTGTTCCCAAATGGACGGTTTCACCACCAGACAATTTTAAACTCCTCTTGGATGGAAAAGGTGTAAGTCTTAAAAATTTTTGGATAGGGTTCCACTCCCTTCACGAAATCACATTTATCCTTGCGCTTATTTTTTGTTGGAAAATTGACCCTGTAAAGAACTGGCTTTTAATTTTGTTTGCAGTTCACATCGCTGTCAGGGTATGGACATTGGCATTCTTTGCTCCCAATATTATAAACTTTCAAAAAATGGTCGGAGAACAGGCTCCGTCAATAGATCTGATAAACCGAACTTCACTTTGGCAAACACTCAACTATATAAGGGTTGCCATTTTCATTGCCATCTCCTGCGGACTTATCCCACTGTGCATTAAACTATTTAGTATGCGCCAATAAAATCATATTAATTTCTTTTATCTCTTATCCAACCGTCTTGTCTCCTGACTCTTGACTTCCTGCTTCTATTCAATTCCTGACACCGCCATGTTTTGGGCAATTGTTCCTACTTCAACAAAAAGCCTATCTTTGCGGCATGGCAGTAACCTTTGAAGATTTTAAATTTAACCGGCAAATTTTGAACGCGATAGCCGATGCCGGTTATACCGAAGCTACGCCTATCCAGCAAAAAGCTATTCCACCGATATTGAACGGGCAGGATGTGATGGGCATAGCGCAAACCGGCACCGGAAAAACAGCGGCCTACGTATTGCCCATCATCATGAGGCTTAAATATGCACAGGGCGAACATGCCCGGGCGTTGATCATTTCGCCGACGCGTGAACTGGCCATGCAGATTGAGGAGAACGTGAAAATTTTCGCCGCCAATACCGATTTACGCGTGGTAGTGCTTTATGGCGGTATCGGCCCTAAAACACAAATTGAACAGATCAACAAAGGGGTTGATATTATTGTTGCTTCTCCGGGCCGTTTCATGGATATTTACCTTGCGGGGCATATCGTAACCAAAACACTACAGGTGCTGGTACTTGATGAAGCCGATAAAATGATGGATATGGGCTTTATGCCCCAGATAAACCGCATCCTGGAAGTGGTACCTGTGAAAAGGCAAAACCTGCTTTTTTCGGCTACGATGAGCGAGAAGGTGCACCAATTGTCGGCTAACTTCCTGGAGTTCCCTACGGTTATTGAGGTTACCCCGCAGGCAACGCCCGCGCAAACGGTTAACCAGCATTTATACCATGTGCCTAATATCAAAACCAAAATCAACCTGCTTAAAAGGTTGCTTGATAATGAAGGCGATATTACTAAGCTGATTGTATTTTGTAAAACCCGTGCGGTGGCCGAAGACGTATTTAAATTTCTGACCCGTAAATTTGGCGAAGAAGAAGTGAAAGTGCTGCACGCCAATAAAGGGCAAAATACGAGGATCAACTCCATCAATTCATTTAAAAACGATGATGTGAAGATCCTTGTGGCTACCGATGTGGCATCGCGTGGTATTGATGTGAGCGATGTAAGCCATGTCATTAATTTTGATGTACCGGTGGTGTATGAGGATTATGTACACAGGATTGGCCGCACAGGCAGGGCATTACAATCAGGCGAGGCCATTACTTTTGCTACACCATCCGAAGAGTATTATATCCGCAAGATTGAGAAACTCATCAAGCAAACCATTCCCGTTGAGCATGTTCCCGACGATGTGTTTATTGAGGAAACCCCTTATGAAGAACGCCAGGACCAGGCCCGGGAGATAGATATGCAAAAGCGCAAAGAAGACCCCGATTTTAAAGGGGCTTTCCACGAAAAGAAATCCCTTAACCAGCGCAAAAAGTTTGATGCCAATAAGGATAAAGCTAAATACGGTTCAAAAGCAGCAAGGCAGGGTACAGGCCGATCATCCAAAAGCAAAAAAAGACACTAAGCCCCATCAATGAAATTCAGATTTACCCCTTTAAACTTTTTTACCGCGTTTTTGGTGGCGGTAGCAGCCTATGTTTTTATTTATGGAGCTGGTATGGCCGGACGCCCGCTTGAACATTGGGGTGGTACCATAGGTTGGATCTTTTTGCTGTTTGCCTTTGTGGTTTTTGTGATTGATATCATGTTCCGCAACTTTTTTATCGAAACCAAAAAAATATGGATGGTGGAGACCTTCTTCATCGTTCTGGTTATAATTATATTCTTACTTGTTAAATAAATTTTGAAATGAAAACCGCTGAAATAAAGCTTACCGTTACGCTTGATGATAATAATGTTCCTGAGCACATTCTTTGGGAATCGACCGACTCAACCAACAAGGAGGCGTTGCCTGTAAAATCAATGATGCTTGCCCTGTGGGATCAAAGCTATAAAAATACCCTGCGTATTGACCTTTGGACAAAGGATATGCCGGTTGACGAAATGAAGCGCTTTTTTTATGAAACCCTGCAAACCATGGGCGATAGCTTTTTACGCGCTACCGGCGAGAAAAATATTGTTGAAGACCTGCGCGATTATTGCGCCCACTTTGCCGATAAAATGGAGATTACTCAAAAATAACAACCTAAATATGCGCCTTAGCTCAATTTTATCATTTGCAGGTTTTGCCTTGCTTTTTGCTGCAACCTATTGCCCATTGCTGCGGGTATTTCACGTTACCAGCTGGAATATTTATAAGCTTAACCAACCTTATGGTCTGGTGCTTTTACTGGTAGCTGTTGTCGGGATCATAGTATCGTTCCTTAACCAGGCTAAAATTATGCGTGTGACTGCCTGGCTTTCGGTGGCTCTTGTAGTATTGCTGCTGGTTGCCGCTATTATGAAGGTTAATTCGGCATTTAGCTTTATTCCGTTTAAAGGTATTAACAGATTTTTAACCAGCCAGCTTAAATTTCAATGGGGTTGGTACGTGATGTTTGCCGGCCCGGTTTTGGCTTTAATTGGCGCGTTAAGTAGTAAGTCAAAAACTTTTATGCCAACTACGGCAGATCCTGCTGCAAATTAATACTCCCCGGGTGTTTAAAAAGAGCTGTAGCGTTTACTTTACAGCTTTTTTTAAACATATTTGTAGTTCAGATTAATACGGATACCTAATGTCAAAGTTTTCCTTCCGCCAGCAGGTTTTAGCTGGCTTTGTAGTATCAATCATTCTTGTTTTTGTGGTAGGCATCTTGTCTTATAACAGCCTGCGCCAATTCGAGGAGGATAATGTCTTAATTGATCATACCCAGAAGGTTATTCATACATCAACAAGTTTATTGCAGGATCTGGTAGATGCCGAAACTGGTATGCGTGGCTATGGTGCTACCAATAACAAGGCATTCCTTGAACCCTATAACGCCTCTTTGCCTAAAATAGCTGATGGCATTGCCACTTTGAAGGATTTAGTGAAGGACAATCCTGTGCAGATAAAACGTATTGATTCGATAAATAAACTGGTAAAGGAGCAATTGCTGATACTCAAAACAAACGTTGAAACACGCGGAAGCCAGGGGCTTGACTACATGGTGCAACGGGGCATGTTTTTAAATGGCAAAGAGAATATGGATCAGGTCCGTATGCTTATTGACCATATGACCAACACTGAAGAGCGATTGCTTACCAACAGGGAGGAAAGCTCGCAGGAAGCATCTACATTTGCTAAGATCGTAATTGCATGCGGATCATTGATCTTCCTGTTCATTATCCTGATGTTGTTCTTCTACATTCAAAAAACATTTGATCAGCAAAGGAAGACAGAAGAGGAGGTGCGTGTTGCCAATATTGAACTTGGTAAGGTACTTGCCGATAACGAAGCTAAAAACTGGCTGCTTACAGGTACCGGCCAATTGAATGAGAAGATGCAGGGCCAACAGGTTGAAAAGGAACTGTCAAATAATATTCTGTCTGAAGTTTGTACTTACACCAATGCCGCGGCAGGTACATTTTACCTGTATAACGAAGCAAACAACAGGCTTGAGCTTTATGCTTCATACGCCTTCCATAATCCTGATTTTGTTAAAAAATCGGTACAAATGACCGAAGGCTGGCTTGGTCAGGTAGCTAAGGATGGTAAAGCGGCGGTTGTAAAAGGTAAACTGAACGATAAGCTTGAGCTTTCATCATCGGTATTAAAAACTGAACTGGCCGAATCATTTATCATACCTTTCTTTTTTGATAAAAAGCTAAAAGGCGTAATGGAGGTTGCTTTTAATGAAGGGATCTCGAAAAATAAATCGGAATACATCTTAGCAATCGCTAATGATATAGGTATAGCTATTAATACATCGCAGGCACGTACTATTATGAACGACCTGTACGAGGAAACCCAGCAGCAGGCCGAAGAGCTGGAAGCACAACAGGAAGAGTTGCGGGTTACCAACGAGGAGCTTGTTCAAAAAACTGAAGAGCTGCAGGCCTCAGAAGAAGAGCTCCGGGTACAGCAGGAAGAACTGCGTACCACCAATGCCGAACTGGAAGAAAAAGCCAGTTTGCTTGAAGAAAAAAACCAGGCCATTGAACAGGCCCGCCAGGCTATTAACCTTAAGGTTGAAGAACTGGAAACCACGGGTAAATACAAATCGGAGTTTTTGGCCAACATGAGCCATGAGCTGCGCACACCGCTTAACAGTATCCTGGTACTGGCGCGGATCCTTAAAGATAACAAGCCTGCCAATCTTTCTGAAGACCAGATCAAATATGCCAGCGTTATCTTCAACGCCGGTAATGACCTGCTTACTTTGATCAATGATATCCTCGACCTTTCAAAAATTGAATCGGGCAAGCTGGATATGCAAAATGAAGATATTAAGGTAAGCGATATTGTTGGCGATATGGAAATGCTGTTTGCCGAAGTAGCCAGCAACAAAAAAATTAATTATACAACAAGTATAGACAGGCAACTGCCGCAAACCATATTTACCGATAAGGTACGTATAGAGCAGGTGATCAAAAACCTATTAAGCAACGCGTTTAAGTTTACTTCTGAAAATGGTTCTATCGCCATTATTGTAAAGTCGGGTATTAAAGATAAAACCATCAGCTTTGCTATCAAAGATTCGGGGATCGGGATCCCTGCGGATAAGCAAAAAGTAATATTTGAGGCATTTCAGCAGGCCGATGGTTCAACGAGCCGTAAATATGGCGGTACCGGTTTAGGTTTATCTATAAGCCGCGAACTTGCTTTCCTTTTGGGCGGCAGCATAACCCTGAGCAGTGAGCCGGGCATAGGCAGCGAATTTGTACTTACTGTGCCTTTTGAAGCTAAATTAACACCCGCCGCCTTAATTGAAGAGGCTTTGCCAACTGCCGAAACTTTTAAGCCTGTAACAGAGTTCCTGAGCCCGGTTAAAGCTGCCCCGCGCGACCCCGGTAAAGAGCCTTTGGTTGTAATTGTTGAGGATGATAAAAACTTTGCAAACATATTGCAGGATTATGCCCGCGATCATGGTTATAAATCAATCATGGTGTATGAGGGTACCCGGGCGGTTGAAATTGTGAAGGAAGCCAAACCTGATGCCGTGATCCTGGATATTATGCTGCCTGGTAAAGACGGCTGGCAGATTTTGAAGGAGTTAAAAAATGATGAGGATACGATGCACATTCCGGTCCACCTGATGTCGGCCGGGGATGCTGCCGCAAACCGTGTACGTCGCGAAGGTGCCATCAACTTCATGAAAAAACCTATCAATACCGAAACGCTGGATAAGCTTTTCGCCGATATCATGGTACAAAGCGGCACCAGGTTTAAACAGATCCTGCTGGTTGAAGATCACAAGGCCCAAAGCCAGGCCTTGAAAGACCTTATGCAGGGCCAGGGGATTACCGTCGACCAGGCTTTTGACGGCGAATCGGCATTCAGGTTGTTGCATGAAAACGAGTACCAGTGTGTGATCCTTGACCTTAACCTGCCTGATATTTCAGGGTTGGATTTGCTGGATAAGATCAAAGAGGTTGATCGCTTTGCTTCATTGCCTGTTATCATAAATACAGCAATGGAACTTGATAAAACATCGGTTAACAGACTAATGCACTATGCCAACGCCATGGTGGTTAAAACCAATAAATCATCCGACAGGCTGATTGATGAGGTTAACCTGTTCCTGAACAAGATCAGCGAAACGGCAAATGGACAGCCACAACAGGTGTCACCTGCAGTTCCTGCAAAGCCTAAATCATTAACTAAAGGCAAAGATGCTATTAAGGGCAAAAAAGTGCTCATTGTTGATGACGATATGCGCAACATTTTTGCGCTGAGCAGCGCCCTGCAAAGCTATGACCTCAATGTAGAGATAGCTAATGACGGTGAAGAAGCCATAGCTAAACTTGAGGATATAAAGGATATTGATATAGTGCTTATGGACATCATGATGCCAAAAATGGATGGCTATGAAGCTACCAGGCATATCCGTAAGCAAAACAAATGGGCTAAATTACCCGTAATAGCATTAACTGCAAAAGCAATGAAAGACGACCGCGAAAAATGTATAGCGGCCGGCGCCAATGATTATATCACCAAGCCCGTTGATATGGACAGGCTGATTTCGCTGATGCAGCTTTGGCTTGAAAATTAGTTATGGATACAGAGCAGGGAATTATATCACATGCGCAGGTTCATGAGCTTATTGATATTGTAAGAAAGGTTCATGGCTTTGATTTTTCGGGTTATACCAAAGCTTCATTAAAACGGAGGTTAACCCGTATTATGCTGCTCAACAAGTTTGAGTTTTATGACCTTAAACATGTGCTTATTAATGACGCAGACTTTTTTCAGGGCTTTTTGGAAGAAATTACGGTTAACGTAACCGAAATGTTCCGCGATCCTTCATTCTATCGTGCGGTTAACTCACAGGTTGTTCCGTATCTTTCAACTTATCAGCACGTCAAAATCTGGAGTGCAGGCTGCTCAACGGGCGAAGAGGTTTACTCTATGGCCATATTGCTGAACGAAGCTGGTTTGGGAAAAAAGTCGTTCATATACGGCACGGATATCAATACCGAGGTTTTAAAGGAGGCCCGTAAAGGGATCTACAGTTTGCGTAATATAAAAAGCTATGCGGAAAATTATCAATACACTGATTTAAAAGGTTCAATTACAGATCATTTTACCATTTTGTACGATGCCGCGTCGATACACAATGAGTTAAAACAAAATACACTGTTTTCGGTACATAATTTAATATCTGATACCGTATTTAATGAGTTTCAGATGATAAGTTGCCGGAATGTTTTTATTTATTTTGAAACTTACCTGCAGGAACGGATTCTTGACCTGTTTTATAAAAGCCTTTGCCCTTTGGGTTATTTATGCCTTGGCAGTAAAGAAACCATTCGGTCAGATACGTTTAAGAGTAAGTTTAAGGTGATCAACCAAAAAGAAAACATTTACCAAAAAGTTGGGACCTGATAAAAAGTTACTGGAAAGATGGCATGCCGCCCAGATCGTATTATTGGGCGGATCGGCAGGCTCGTTCAAAATTTTATTCCGGATCATAAAAGATCTTCCCGAAAAACTGGGGAAAACCGTAATTCTTATCATACACAGGAAAAAAAATTTTTTCAGCGAAATAGAAAAACTATTTGCCGAGAACAGTCGTATGTACATGCGCGAAATTGAGGACAAGGATATTCTTAAAACGGATACTATGTATATTGCGCCGGCAAACTATCATACCTTAATTGAACGCGGCGGTTATTTTAGCCTGGATGTTTCGGAACCGGTATGGTATTCAAAACCATCAATTGATGTTACCTTTGAAAGCGCTGCCGAGGTTTATGGTGACAAGTGCATGGCGATATTACTTTCAGGTGCCAACCAGGATGGCGCCGAAGGCTTATTAAAATTAAAGAAAAGCGGCAGCCTTACCATAGCGCAGGAGCCCGGCGACGCGGAAATGGCCGAAATGCCAAAGGCAGCTATAAATTTAGGTGCTGCCGATTATGTTTTAACACAGGATGAGATTTTTAAACTTTTACTTTCATGACAATCACCAACCCCCTAATTAATATTAAATGACCCCTGTTAATATTCTTATAGTTGATGACAGAGAAGAGAACATCATTGCTCTGGAGGCATTGCTTAAGCGCGATGATATCAAAATATTTTCTACTATCTCGCCAAATGAAGCCCTTAAAATTGCCTGGGAAACCAATATTGCCATTGCTTTAGTTGATGTTCAGATGCCCGAAATGGACGGCTTTGAACTGGTGGAAATGCTTAAATCAAACCCACGTACCAAAGATATCCTGGTTATTTTTGTCACAGCCATTTCAAAAGAAGCCAAGTATGCTGTTAAAGGCCTCGGTACCGGCGCTGTAGATTATCTTTACAAACCGCTCGATCCTTATATTACTTCGGCCAAGGTTGATTCATTTGTGCAGCTGGCCCGCACCCAGGCCGAAATAAAACAAAAGAACGATGAGCTGCAGAACTATGCCATAGTTGTCAAAAACTCGGCCGATATTATCACATCGGTCGACGCGCAAAGTCTCCGCATTGACAATATCAACCCCACCGTCGAAAAGATAATGGGTTTCAGGCCTGATGAACTTATTGGTAAAAGTATTGTTGACCTGGCCATCGACGATCATAAGGCGCCGTTTCGCAAAAAACTGGGCGAGATCATTAAAGACAACCTCAGTTATGCCATTTTTGAATTTAAGTTTGAAACCTTTGATAAAAGGGTAATTTGGGTGGAGTGCCGGGCTGCATACCGCAACAAAACCATATTTATTAATATCAGCGATATTTCTCCCCAAAAAAGTTACCAGGAGCAGCTCATCAAATCGAAAGAAAACGCGGAGTACAGCAAAAAGGTGAAAGAAACCTTTTTGGCCAATATGAGCCATGAGCTGCGTACACCGGTTAATGGCATTATAGGTATCACTTCGCTTTTGCGTAAAACAGATCTTACCGATCAGCAAGTGGGGATGCTTGATTTGCTTGATACCTCCTCAAAATCGTTATTGGGTGTGATCAATGATGTGCTTGATATCTCAAAAATTGAGGCCGGTAAGTTCAGTATCATCCGCACCGCCAATAATGTTTATGAGATTGTAAATTCGGTTTTTAACCTGCTTAAGTTTAAAGCCGATGAGAATAACATTGAGTTTTTGCTGGATATTGAAGATGAAGTACCTGAATACCTTATGGTGGATTCATTACGCCTGAACCAGATCTTGATGAACCTGCTGAGCAACGCCCTTAAGTTTACCGAAAGGGGCTATGTAAAACTTAAGATTACCGTACTTCAAAAACACAATGATAAGGTAAAGCTGAAATTCAGTGTTGAGGATACGGGCATCGGGATCCCGGCCGACAGGCTTAACAGGATCTTTGATTCATTTGAACAGGCCGAAGAAGATACCGTAAGCAAATACGGTGGTACCGGGCTTGGTTTAACGATAGTGAAAAAGTTGGCTGAGCTAAAGGGAGGCGAACTTACTGTAAGCAGCCAGGTAGGCAGGGGCAGTACTTTCAACTTTGTATGCTGGTATACCATCAGTATTAAACCCAAAACTAAGGTAACTGCCAAAACTGATAAAATATTGCCGCCGTTTAATAATGTACGGGTGCTGGTAGCTGAAGATAACATGGTTAACCAGTTTATGCTCTCCAAAATATTAAAGGACTGGAATGTAGAGGTGGAAATGGTTGATAATGGCCGTAAGGTTATTGAGAGGCTTACCAATAAAGACTATGACATTGTTTTAATGGATACCCATATGCCCGAAATGAACGGTTACCAGGCAGCCAAAACCATCCGTGTTGATTTTGAGGAGCCTAAACGGAGTATTCCAATCATATCGCTATCGGCGGCAAGTTATGACCATGAGCAGCAGGAAGCACTATCGGCAGGGATGAACGATGTGCTTTCAAAGCCGTTCCTGCCTTATCAGCTGCATGAAAAAATGTCGAGGTTATTGAAGGTGGGAGTTTAAAACTCCAGCCTGGTTTGCCCAACGCCCATTACCTTTGCCTCATGCTCAAGCAGCCATTTTTTGCGCCATATGCCGCCCGCGTAGCCGGTTAAGCTGCCATTTGACCCTATTACCCGGTGGCAGGGCACTACAACCCATAGGTTGTTACGGCCGTTGGCAGATGCTATTGCCCTTATAGCCAAAGGATTGTTCATTTGGTTTGACTGCTGGGCGTAAGTAATGGTTGTTCCATAAGGGATCTGGATCAACTCGTCCCAAACCTGTTGTTGAAACTCGCTGCCTTCCTGCTTTATAGGAAAGGTAAATTGCTTCCTTGTACCAGCAAAGTACTCATTTAACTCATCAATAGCAGCTTGCAGCAACGGGGTAGGAGCAGGTTCAATGTCATATTCCTCATCCCTTATCGATACTGATGCTATAAAGCCATCTTCTTCAGTAATGCGGGCAATGCCAACAGGCGTGCGGAAATAAGCTACAGACATGGTAATTGGTATGTTATATTCAAAATTAAGCTAATTTTTTTAGCTTGTCAAATGCCCTTACTCACTCGCAGGTAATTATTACATTTGCGGTGATGAAACTTGTTAATGAAACCTGGTGCCTGCTAAAAAAGGAAGTTTTGCTGGAGTGGCGGTCTAAATATGCTTTTAATGGCGTTTTGCTGTACGTGGTTTCAACGGTTTTTGTTTGTTATATCTCCCTCAACTTAAACCCAGGCTTTTCTAACAGCAGCGGTTACCCCATAGTTTGGAACGTATTGTTCTGGATCATTATGCTGTTTGCATCGGTAAATGCCATAGCCAAAAGCTTTATGCAGGAAAGTAAAAGCAGATTGCTATATTATTACTCCATTGCCAGTCCGCAGGCAATCATCTTGTCAAAAACAATCTATAATATTTTGCTGATGGCTTTGCTGAGCACTTTGGCATTAATTATTTATAAAGTATTTTTCCCCAATGCACTTGGCGACCCACTGTATTATTTCCTGGCGGTGTTGCTGGGAAGCGTCAGTTTTTCCACCGTGTTCACCATGATCTCGGCCATTGCATCAAAGGCCGGTAATAACGGTACCCTCATGGCTATATTAAGCTTCCCGGTTATTATCCCTGTTATACTGGTGCTTATTAAGTTGAGCAAGAGCGCTATGGATGGGGTAGACCGGAGTTTTTTTTACGGCAACATAGGCGTTTTGTGCGCTATCAATGCTATTGTAATAGCTACTGCTTTACTGCTTTTCCCATACCTGTGGCGCGATTAATTGCCCCATTATCATCTGACCGGTATTCATTCTGAATTTTTTCCGATCCCGTTTCATGCTGACATTTTTGGACGAGCATGCTTTGCATGGCCGCCAACGGTAAATTTTTGCCCTCTTATCGGCATTTTTTTTCTAATGTTATTTTAATTTGGATTAAGTCTAAATTAATATTTACTTTGTTGCCAACTTAACCAAACAACAATGCATGCTAAAACCCTTACTTTAGTCATTTTCTCCTTTCTTGTTTCGGACACGGTACTGGCACAGCAGCCCAATACCTCAACTGCCGAAGATTCACTTAATAACAATACCGTTAAGAGTTCGCTTTTATCAAATACTACCATTGGTGGTTACGGTAACGCTTTTTACCAGTACAATAACAATCAAAAAACTGCCAAAGTTGATTTGGAGCGCTTTGTGTTGTTTGTTGGCCACAAGTTCAGCGATAAGATCTCTTTCTTTTCCGAAACCGAACTGGAAGACGCTAAAGTAAACGGCGGCGAACCCGGAGGGGAGATCACCATTGAGCAGGCCTACCTGAAATTTAACTTAAATCCTAACCAATACATAGTTGCCGGTTTGTTTTTGCCGAGGATAGGTATCCTTAACGAAAACCACCTGCCAACCACCTTTAACGGTAACGAGCGTAACTATGTAGAAATCCTGGTGATTCCTGCCACATGGCGCGAATTGGGTGTTGGCTTTTATGGTCGCTTAAATAACTTACCTATCAATTATTCGGTTGGGTTGATGAATGGTTTAAGCGCCGGCGGCTTTACCCATGGTACAGGTATTGTTGATGGCAGATTTGAAGGTCGTAATGCAACCGGTACAAACCTTGCAGTTACCGGTGCGCTTCAGTATTACCAAAGCGGGTTTAAGGCCCAATTATCCGGTTATTACGGTGGCACCGTAGGTATCCGTAAAACAGAGGCTGATAGTCTTGGTTTAAACTCTGGCGTTTTTGGTACTCCGGTTGCTATGGGCGAGGGGGATATCCAGTATAACGGGCAAGGCTTTTCGGTAAAAGTATTGGGTACTATACTTTCTATTAAAGATGCCGATAAGATCAACAAGGCATACGCCAGCAACACACCCAAAACAGCTTACGGTGCTTATGCCGAAATAGGTTACGATTTGCTTTATCGCAGCAATTACGGCAAAGCAAACGCACCACAGCTGATTGTTTTTGTGCGCGATGAAAAACTCGACCTGAATGCCAGCATCCCTTCAAACGGAATAACCGATCAAACGCTGAATAAAAACTTTATTGTGGCCGGCCTTACTTACCTGCCGCTCCGTAACGTAGTGGTTAAAGGCGATATCAGGCTGGCACATTCAGGCGTGCAAAACCCGGAGCTGATCATTAACCCAAGTCCGGTTGCGTTGCCATACCAAACCAATAATACTTTGATAAACCTGGGTGTTGGATATTCATTTTAAACTTAAACAACATGGATAGAAGAGAATTTGTAAGGCAGTCATGCTCATTATGCCTTGCTGCTGGTGCCGGTATGCTGGTGGGCTCCTTATCGGGCTGTGCTACCTTGCCTGTTTATAAAGCAGCAGTAGCCAATAACACCGTAACTGTACCCGAAACGTTGTTCGGCACAACCAATTTTCAATTGATCCAGCCCAAAAACCAGTATTACAATATCGGTTTAAAAAAAGAGGCTAACGGCACTTATACCGCTTTGCTGTTAAAATGTACCCATGCCGATAACCAGCTTACTCCTGTTGGTAATAACGGTTACAAGTGCGATTTGCATGGCAGCACTTTTAATAACGAAGGCCAGGTAACTGCGGGTCCTGCTGAGCGTCCGCTTAAGAAATACACAACAGAAGTACTATCGAATCAAATTATAATTCATTTAACTTAATCTTTTACCATGAAAAACACTTTACTTGGCCTGTCATGCATAGCTGCTGTTGCCCTTAGCAGCTGCGGAAAAGACAAAACATCAGTTCAAAACACAACGGTTGATGAGCAGGAAGTAATAACCCAGTTTGTTAATGTTGTAGGTAATCCTAACTATGTTGATATTCAGGCAAAGGCAACTTTGTTAAATACATCAATAACTACGTTTTTAACAACGCCCACTGATGCTAATTTGACTGCTGCCCGTACAGCCTGGAAAAATACCCGTCAACCATGGGAACAGGCTGAAGGCTTTTTGTTTGGTCCGGTTGAGGACGATAATTATGACCCAACTATGGACAGCTGGCCTTTGAACAGGACTGACGTTGACGCTTTAATAGGAAGTTCAGATGTTATAACATTGTCTTATGTAGATGGGCTGGATGGTTTCTCAAAAGGCTTCCATGGCATTGAGTATATTATTTTTGGCCCGGGTGGTACAAGAAAAGCCGCCGATATCACAGCCCGCCAAAAAGATTATCTGAAGTTTACTTCTCAAAGTTTATTAAATACCACTACTGCGCTTATGAATAGCTGGGCAGCTTCGGGTGATAACTATGCAGCCAAAATCACTACAGCCGGAAATGGAAGTACAGCCTTTAAAACGCGCAAAGAACTGTTTACTACCATTGCTACTCAAATGGCCGCCATTTGTGAAGAAGTGGGTACAGGTAAAATGGCCGAGCCCTTCACCGAAAGGGATTCGACTAAAGATGAGTCATCATACTCGCATAATACCACTACCGATTTCATAAATAATATACAAGGCGTACTTAATGTATATACTGCCACTTATAATGGTGCCAAAGGCACAACAAGCTTAAGCGCTTTGGTTGCTTCAAAAAACCTGGCTTTAGATACTAAGATCAAAACACAAATACAAACTGCACTATCAGCGATGGCTTTGATAACCCCAACTTTTGAAAAAGCTATTTATGATAACCGTGACAAAATTTCAAATAGCCAAACTGCCCTGGCAACCCTGCAAGCCACACTTGAAGGCGATTTGGTCACTTTTATACAAACTAATATTAAGGACTAATTTTTAAAGTGAAGAAATTAAGCGTAATAGGCGCGTTGGTGCTTTTGGTGTTGCTGCTGGCAAAATGCCAGAAAGCAGCCCAGTTCCCTGCAGATAAATATGACGAGCGTTTATCAGGAGGCGATGCCACTGTGTTTGATATTACCTCGCACTCGTTTGGCAATATGTTTCCCGGACTTTCGGGCTATGATGCAGAGGTTCACGGCTTAGGTGATGCAGCATTCAGCAAGATCTTTGTTACTGCGCCTGCACCTATTAACCCGGGGTTGGGAACTATTTTCAATAACAATTCCTGCATTTCGTGCCACCATAATGATGGGATCGGCCTGCCAACTGCCGGCGAATCAAATTCGTCGCTGTTAATGCGGATCAGCATTCCCGGTACTGACGAACATGGTGGACCGCTTGCCGCGCCGGGTTACGATTTACAATTGCAGGATAAAGCCGTTTTTGGAAAAACGCCTGAGTGTAAGGTTAATATTACATACAACGATGTGACATATAACTTTCCTGATGGCGAAGCGTATGCCTTACGTACGCCTACTTATACACTAAGTAATTTGTATACGGCTCTGTCGGCCGGATATATGTTGTCACCGCGCCTGGCACCGCCAATGTATGGTTTAGGATTGCTGGAAGCAATACCTGAAAGTACCATTGTTGCCATGGCCGATCCTAACGATGCCAACGGCGATGGCATAAAGGGGCATGCAAACTATGTTTGGGATGTGGCAACGCAATCGCGCAAATTAGGCCGTTTTGGATGGAAAGCCAATACTGCATCTATACTTACCCAGGTAGCAGCTGCTTATAACCAGGATATTGGTATCACTAATAAGATATTCCCGGTTGAAAACTCTTTTGGCCAGGCGCAATATGATGGATTGAAGGATGATCCGGAATTGGCAGATAGTACACTAAATGCCGTAAGGTTTTATGCGGCTACACTTGCAGTGCCGGCGCGTCGTGATGTTACGGATGCTACTAATAAAAGGGGTGAGCTGTTATTTAAACAAGGAAAATGTGAAAGCTGTCATCGCCAAACCCTTACAACCGGGGTAAATGTAGCTTTTAAACCTTTGTCAAACCAGGTTATCCATCCTTATACAGACATGCTGGTGCATGACATGGGCCCTGGCCTTGCCGATAACCGCCCCGACTTTTTAGCCGGAGGGCAGGAGTGGCGTACAGCTCCGCTTTGGGGCCTGGGATTGTTTGAAAAGGTCAATTATCCGGGCTATTACCTTCATGATGGCCGTGCACGGAGTATTACCGAAGCCATTATGTGGCATGGCGGTGAAGCGGAATCATCAAAAGTTTTCTTCAGTACGTTATCTAAAGTTGATAGGGACGCGATGCTAAGCTTTTTAAAGAGCTTATAATTTATTTCCTGATGAAATTGAAAGCGATATGGAGTAATTCATGCCGCTTTTTTGTTTGATAAAGCCCTATTTAAATCCATGTCATTGCGAGTGCAGCGTGGCAATCGCATGCTATACAGGGCGGACATGCTTCCGTGCGGTTGCCACGCTGCGCTCGCGAAATGACATGGTTTTTGTTTGTTTTTCCATGCAGCTTTTATCTTCCCAACACCTGTGGTTAAAAACAATCGCAATAAAAGTTCTATAAATTCTCTAATTCAATAAATTCGAGTTCAGACAAACCCACCGCAACAAAAATTATACACCGGCAATTCATTAACCGTTCATAAAAAATGCGTTTTTTAGCAGATTGAAAAAATATCCTAATTTTATTTAATGCGTTTTTATTGGTTTTTGCTTATCGCGTTTATATGTCCGCTCATAGTTTCGGCACAAACCGGTACTATTACAGGTAAGGTAGTGCGGGCTGATACCAAAAGCCCGGTAGCCAATGCCAGCGTGTTTTTAAACAATGCCACTTATGGCACTTCCACTGCCGAGGATGGGACCTTTACTTTGGCTGGTGTTAAGCCAGGCCAATACCAGCTGGTGGTTACCGGAGTAAGTATTGAAGAATATTCCACAACTGTATTAGTTGGTAAAGAGCCTGCAAAGCTAAATATCGAGGTTAATCAAAAAGTGCTGATGCTGCGCGAAGTAGTGATCAGCAGCAGCGCCGACTGGAAAAAGAATTACGAACTGTTCCGCAAGGAATTTGTTGGCGATACCGAAAACGGCAAGGAGTGTAAAGTTACCAACCCACATATTTTAAATATTATCTACCACAGGGGAAAGCAGCAGTTGGAAGCCTCTGGCGATGAGTTTTTGGTGGTAGAGAACCTGGCCTTAGGCTATCGTACCAAATTTTTGCTCAAAAACTTTTTGTATGATGCTATTGAGCATACCATATCCTATTCGGGAAGTGCGCTTTTTGAAAACCTGCCCGGCAGCGCAGCACAAAAGAAACTCTGGAAGCAGAAACGCGAACAAGCCTATTACGGATCGGCCCAGCATTTTTACCGTTCGCTTTATAAAGGAACGTTAAAACAAGAAGGGTTTGAAGCGCATGATTTTACAAGGCAAATTAATCCCGAGCGCCCTGAAGAAGCTGTGTTGATGCAAAAGATGAAAAAATACCGGGAAGGCCCGCGCGATTCGGCCATGCGTTATTATAACCTGTCGAAGATGACCAAATGGTACCGGGAAAACCTCGCTAAGCTGCCTTACCAGGAGTTTGAGATTTTGCGTAAAACACCACAGGATGGCATTTATGCACTTACCTTTCCGCACTTTTTATATGTAGTATACACCAAACGCGAGGAAACTACCGAGTTTAAGGACGTCTATCATCCGCTGGATATGCCTAACTACGAAACCAGTATCATGACCAAATATTCAAGTTATATTGCTTTTGATATGAACGGTATCGTGGTATCAAGCCCGAGCCCGCTTTATGAGGGTTCATGGTCGAAGGCTAAGCTTGGCGATTTGCTGCCGATTGATTACGAGCCGGGGGATTAGTTTGGTCGTGGGAAGTATTTTATGAATAAACAGCTGTTTAATTTATTAAAATTTTGATTCTGCGTTGATAGGACTTGTTGTAGTTTGCATAGACAAAATCAATGATAAAAATAGTTGCCTTAGAAGATGTGATTATCGTGTTACATAACACTTTGTAACAGACAGATTGTTATGTCTATTATGACTACAGCAGACACCACATTAATAAAAGTTCCGCAATTTTCTTCAGAGAATGGATTTTCTACAACGCAACAAAGGAGTAGACATATGGCTAAGATAAAAGGAAAAAATACGAAGCCGGAGTTGACGTTTAGAAAAGCACTTTGGCAGTTAGGAATACGTTATCGTAAGCATCTTAAAAGTCTGCCAGGAACACCTGATATCACAATTTTAAAACATAAAATTGTAATATTTATAGACGGTGAATTTTGGCATGGGTATAATTGGGAGGAAAAAAAGAAACAAATAAAAAAAAATCACGCTTTTTGGATTCCTAAAATTGAGAGAAATATTCAAAAGGATAATTTGAATAATAATACTCTTATTAACATGGGTTTTAATGTCTTAAGGTTTAGTGATAAACAAATTAAAAGCAATTTGCAAGACTGTTTGAAAATTGTTATCAATTATATTGAAAACACTAATGAAATTAGATTATCAGTCTAAATTTTTGCTAAACCTATTAGACTTATATGAATTATATAGTTCGATTTCGTAACATTGTAATTGAAAAATTCAAATGTTAGAACTACAAATAAATAATAGAATTAAATCAATTCCTTTAACTTTAAACGAGACAAACGAATTGTGTGATATAGATTGGATTCGTTCAAAAGAAAGATCGACTGTTTTAAAACCTATTAAAACAATATCTGTAATCGATTTATATAGCGGGTGTGGTGGAATGAGTTTGGGGGTTAGGGAGGCTTTACAAAAGAATAATTTAAAATTTGATATAAAACTTGCAGTCGATACAAATCTGTCAGCCTTGGAGGTTTATCGTCGCAATTTTCAAAAGCAAGAAGATATTGTCAGAAATTTAGACATCAACCAATTTGTTTCGACTAACATAGGCGAAAAGCCTAACGAAATAGAATTGCGAACACAGTCTCTTTTTGAAGGTACCCAAATTTTGGTTGCTGGACCACCTTGCCAGGGGCATTCAAATTTAAACAACCACACAAGAAGAAATGACCCAAGAAATAATCTTTATTTAAATGCAGTAAGATTTGTAGAGCTTATTCGACCCAAAATAGCTATTATCGAAAATGTTTCTACTGTTATACATGACAAAGATACTGTTGTACAAAAAGCGGAGAAAGCGTTAAAGCGAGCAGGGTATACTATTTATTCGCAAATTCTAAATGCTTCTAAATATGGGATAGCTCAAACCAGGAAAAGGCATTTTCAGGTTGCAGTACTAAAAGAAAACATTCATTGGGATTTAAATGATTATGAAGAAGAAACTACAGAGCTTTCTAAATATCTTGAGGATATTTTGACCGAACATGAACGGAATAAAGGAATATTCTATTCTCCATCCATAACACAGAAGGTAAACCAAAGGAGAATAGACATATTATTTGAACAAAATCTTTATGATTTACCGGATGAACATCGTCCTGATTGTCATAAATTTAAAAATCATAGTTATAAGTCGTGTTACGGAAGATTGTACTGGAATAGACCGGCGCAAACTATTACAAGTGGTTTTGGTTCTATGGGACAAGGTAGATATATTCATCCGCTACAAAGAAGGGTAATAACTCCCCATGAAGCTGCAAGAATTCAAGGATTTCCGGATTTTTTCAAATTTGATTTTGTACAAAAACGAGGAGATTTACATACCATGATTGCAAATGCAGTACCACCAAAATTAATTGCAATCATTTTAGATTCATTAATTAAAAAAAATGCCCTATAATGCCTAAAAGACTTATCACACAAGAAGAACAAGATTCAGCGGAAGAACAGATCTTACAGCAGCAAGTTTTCGCTGATTATGATACTAAGGAATATCCGATAGAGGTAATCGTTCAGAAATACGAAGAAAACAAAGATGATGATTTAAATGAACTATTTATTCCTACTTACCAAAGAGATTTCGTTTGGGATGAAAATAGACAGTCGAAATTTATAGAATCGATTTTAATTGGCTTGCCAATTCCATACATCTTTACGGCAGATCGAGGCGAACGTTTTGAAATTGTTGATGGTTCTCAAAGAATACGATGTTTGGCAGCGTATATTAATGATGAATTGGTTTTAAAGAATTTGGAACGATTACCAAAGTTAAATGGAATGAAGTTCTCTGATTTGATTTTATCTCGTCAACGAAGGTTTAAGAGAAAGACACTTAGATTAATTGAGTTGAGTGAAAAGGCAAGTCTTGAGGTAACGAATGATTTATTTGAAAGGATAAATACAGGTAGCGATATCTTAAGAAAGATGGAAGTGCGAAAGGGGGCATTTGCTGGGAAGTTTTATGATTTTGTTACTGAATGCTCCCAAAATGACTTATTTGTTAGACTTTGTCCAATTAGTGAAAAAGTCAGAAAAAGAGAAGAGGCACAAGAATTGGTTTTACGTTTTTTTGCCTATTCAGATAATTATTTGAAATTTAAACATCGAGTTGATGAATTTTTAAATGATTTTTTAAAGGAAAATAAAAGCGATTTCGACGAGGACAGAATGCGTGGTGAGTTTTTGCTAATGTTAAAATTCGTTGAAACATATTTTCCTTATGGTTTCACAAAAGGAACTAATTCTAAAACTACGCCAAGAGTTAGATTTGAAGCAATTTCTGTCGGCGTCAATCTGGCGTTGCGGATAAATCCTAATTTGATTCCACATGATTTATCTTGGATGGATTCACAAGAGTTTAAATTACATACACGTTCAGACGCCAGTAACTCTCGACCAAAGATTAAAGGAAGAATTGAATTCGTACGCGATAACCTGCTGAAATAATATGAAAGTTGTTTTGGTTGAGTTTGAAACGAGGGTTAAAGAAATCGATTTGTATTTCGATTTCATCACCGATATTATCGAAAATGAAGCTCAGCTTCTTTTTCCCAAAAAACAGAAAACTAAATATAAAAACATTGACAGTGAGTTAACTAAGATATTAAAGGCGAATGCCTTTTTACTTTTGTATAACCTAATCGAATCATCGCTCAAAAAATCAATACAAGAGATTTATAACTCGTTGAATAAAGAGAATGCCAAATATGTCTCTGTCACAGATGAAATTAAAAAGCGATGGATTGAAGTGAATTATAAAAATTTCAAGTCTCAGCCTTATGTGGCAGAAAAGATTCTCGAAATAATAAATACCATCAATGAAGATGTTATAAACATGGATTTTAATGCATCTAAGACAATAAGTGGAAATGTTGATTCTCGAAAAATAAAGGAATTTTCAACTATTTATGGTTTTTCTTCAAAGACCCATCATACTACCAATGATGGTAATAAGTTATATGTTGTTAAGAACAAAAGGAATGATTTAGCGCATGGAACGATTTCTTTTTCTGATTGTGGTAAAGAATATACGATTGAAGACATTACAGAGATAAAAAAACAAGTTGTTTCGTATATGCGGGGGATTTTAAAAAACGTTTCAAAGTTTCTTGACGAAAAAAAGTATTTAAAAGCAATAGCTTAAATCTCGTATTGTGCTTTGATACACCATTAATGTATCCACTCCTAATTTTTCCTTACCTTTATCGCCATAAATCATATGAAGTTTATTTATCAAACATGGTGGAAGGTTGCGGCTGTTTTGCTGGTGCTGTCTACCTTTTACACCGGCCTGGTTTTCAAAGCGCCGAGACTGCCAATTATTCACGAAACCATCCGTAATTTGTATTTTCACGTACCCATGTGGATGGGCATGCTGACTGTTTTTGTGGTATCGGTTTATTTTAGTATCAAATACCTGCAAACGGGTAAAGAAGAGCACGACCTTGCCGCCGTTGAGAGTGTTAATACCGGCTTGCTGTTTTACACCTTGGGCCTTTTAACCGGTATGCTGTGGGCAAAATTTACCTGGGGCGAATTTTGGAGCGGCGACCCCAAACAAAATAGCGCGGCCATTGCATTTTTGTTGTACTGTGCTTACCTGGTGCTCCGTAACTCTATTGATGAGGAGCAGAAGCGGGCCAAGATTTCGGCCATCTACAATATCTTCGCTTTCCCCATCATGATTGTGCTGATATTTGTTTTGCCCCGCATGACAGATTCATTACACCCCGGCAGCGGCGGTAACCCTGCATTTGGTAAATACGACCTTGATAACGGTATGAAGATAGCCTTTTACCCGGCTATGGCAGGCTGGAGTTTTATTGCCCTTTGGATAGCAACTATCCGTTACCGCATCCGTTTAATTGAGAATAAGAAGAACGCTATAAATTAAGATGAAGAAATTAACGCTTTTATTGCTACTGCTTACGTTTTGTACCGCTGTTTTTGCACAGCCAGGGCAGCAGGTTGAAATGGCCGATGCCCTGCGCCAATCGGGAAAAATTTACGTGGTTGTAGCAACTATTTCCATAATTTTTGTTGGACTGGCTATTTACCTGTTTACTATAGACCGCAGATTAAAAAAAGTCGAAAACGAAAAGTAGTTCAAATAATATGTTTAAACAATTTAAACATATCATTCGTAACGGTGTTGACTGGTGTATAGGGCACACTAACTAAGAAATATTTGCAATATTGATAAAAATTGTACCAAATTTGCTCACTTTTTTAAGAGATTAATATTTATACAATAGTTATGGCTACGAATATTTTGATTGCCGACCAGGAAACACACTTCTTCAGCGACGTGTGCAAAAACTTCGATCATGCTGCCCAATTCACCAAACACGATGCAGGCCTGCTTGATCAAATTAAATCATGTAACAGTGTTTACCGCTTCCGTTTCCCCATTCGCAAGGGTAACAGTTTTGAGGTAATTGACGCCTGGCGTGTGGAGCACTCGCACCACCAGTCGCCAACCAAAGGAGGTATCCGCTACAGCGAAATGGTGAACGAGGATGAGGTAATGGCCCTCGCCGCGCTCATGACTTACAAATGCGCCATTGTTAACGTTCCGTTTGGCGGCGCCAAAGGCGGTATCAAAATAAACCCTAAAAACTACACCGTAAGCGAGCTGGAAAACATCACCCGCCGTTATACCGTTGAGTTAATCAAAAAGAACTTTATTGGCCCAAGCATTGACGTGCCGGCACCTGACTATGGATCGGGCGAGCGCGAAATGAGCTGGATTGCCGATACTTATGCTACCATGAACCCCGGTCAGCTGGATGCCATGGGCGCTGTAACCGGTAAGCCTATCGCCCTGCATGGTATCGCAGGCAGGAGGGAAGCTACCGGCCGTGGTGTGGCCATTGCTACCCGCGAGTGCGTAAGCGTTGGCGAGGATATGCAAAGAATTGGCCTTTTGCCAGGCTTATCAGGCAAAAGGGTAATTGTACAAGGCCTGGGTAACGTGGGTTACTATTCGGCTAAGTTTTTATCCGAAATGGGAGCGATAATAGTTGGCCTTTGTGAGTTTGAAGGCGCTATTTATAACGAGAACGGCTTAGATATCGAGGCTGTATTCCAGCACCGTAAGGCAACAGGTTCTATTTTAGGATATGCTGCCGCGATACAGGAATTTACCAATACCATGGAAGGCCTTGAGCAGCCGTGCGATATCCTGGTTCCGGCAGCCCTTGAAAACCAGATCACCGAAGCAAACATTCGCAATATACAGGCTAAGATCATAGTTGAAGGCGCTAACGGCCCAACCTCGCCAGAGGCTGAAGCCATATTTTATGCCAACGGCGGTATCATCGTGCCTGATATGTTTGCCAACGCAGGCGGTGTTACCGTATCTTATTTTGAATGGTTGAAAAACCTGAGCCACGTAGCATTCGGCCGTATGAACCGCAGGTTTGAAGAGAACTCCAACCTTAACCTGGTAAATATGGTTGAAGGTATTACCGGCGTAGCTTTAACCCCGGTACAACGCTCAACCATTATTAAAGGTGCATCCGAGCTTGAACTGGTAAACTCAGGACTGGAAGATACGATGATCCGCTCATACCATGAGATCAGGGAGATCTATAAAAGCAATCCTGAGATTGGCACCCTGCGTAACGCAGCCATGGTTGGCGCTATTAATAAAATAGCGGTATCATACCAAAATTTAGGTATCTGGCCATAATTAAGGATTTAATAGTTTTATATATAGCGAGGTGGGTTTGAAAAAGCTCACCTCGTTTTTTGTTTTCAATCATGCCGCGATAGGGATCGCAGCGGATACCGGCCACTGAGCGTAAAGCCTGCAGGCGTATGAGCGCAGAGCCCGGGCCGCAGGCATCGCCCACAATTCGCTTTTTGTAACATGTATTTTATCTTACTTTTATAACATGGGAACATGGGATGCTGCTATCGAAAGCAATGATACTTTTCTTGACGTCTATTCTGCTTTTTTTGAGCTTTATAATAAAGGGCAGAGTCCTGTTTACGCTTTTGGACAGGTAATGACAATGTTTAGTGATGATTTTGAGGACGAAGACTCAGCAAATAACGCGCTGTTCGCGGTGGCTTTAGCCCAGTGGGAAACAAAATCACAAAATACTGAACTATTAAATAGAGTTAAAGAGGTTATTGTTACGGGAAAAGACCTCGAAGTTTGGACTAATTTAGGTGCCGATGAAGAGTTATTGGAGGAAAGAAAATCGGCACTCGACCAGTTTTTATTAAAAATAAGTACTCCCAAAGAAAAGGCGAAACGTAGGGTTAAAGAAAAGTTTGTTTTTACCGCTGTTGAACTCATAAAAATTACTTCGCCGGATGGATTGAAGACTTTTAGTATGAGCGAAGAATACACTAATGGAAATTATATTCATACAAGTTCGAGCTTAAATTGGAAGAACGGAGGCGGTTCAATATTGTACTTTAATGAGCTTGGAAAAAATATCACTGCCCGGTGGATAGATAATCAAACATTAGAAATTGTTCACGATAGTGATATACTGTTTACGTTAAAACGTAACAATTCCGCCTACTATAACGATTTGGTTAATGTAATTTATGTTCCTGTTGGAGATAAGCCCGCTCCTCCACCGCTTTTAGTTTATTAATGTTCGTTGTTTAGAATCAATCAAGAATGATTCTAAATAATACATATGTCTTGTAATAAACATTATTCGCTGCACGTTTTGTATTTTTGCAAATCGTTATTTTAATAATATAAACCGCGGATGAAAAAAAGTGCAATTTTTGGTCTTGTTGTTATCGCTATAGCCATAGCGGTTATCATTAGTGTTTATTCAAGCTCAAGCACCTATGCTACCTTTGCCGAAGCGCAGCAAACCAGCAGTGAACTGCATGTAATAGGCCATTTCAGCAAGGGAAAGGAAATGGTTTATGACGCTACTAAGGATGCCAATTATTTTTCATTTTATATGAAAGATAATAAAGGCGAAGAGCGTAAAGTTGTTTTTACCGGTACCAAACCGGAAGATTTTGAGCGTTCGGAGCAACTGGTACTTACCGGCCAGATGGTTGGGAGTGAGTTTCATGCATCAAAGATCCTGATGAAATGTCCTTCCAAATACACGCAGGATAAGTTAGAAGTTACAGAAGCGAAGGCTAAACAAGCCAGCATTTAATCATTTTTGATGAATACAGTTTTTAAGGGCGAACACCTTTTACCGGGACAAATCGGCCAGTTTTTTATTGTTCTTTCGTTTGGTGCAGCCCTGCTGTCATTTATAAGTTACTATTTTGCTACTACAGATGATGCCGGTAAGGCCGACAGCGGCTGGCAGCGTTTAGGCCGTTTAGGTTTTTACGTAAATTCTATCTCTATTTTAGGAATGGGCACCTGCCTGTTCTATGTGCTTTATAATCATTATTTCGAATATCATTATGCCTGGGCTTATACCTCGCGCTCATTGCCTGTTTATTACCTGGTATCGGGTTTCTGGAACGGACAGGAGGGCGGCTTTTTGCTTTGGGCCTTTTGGCAGGCCGTTTTAGGTAATGTACTTATTGCAAGGGCTAAATCATGGGAGCGCCCGGTGATGACTGTTGTTGCCCTGTCGCAGGTTATTCTGGGAACCATGGTACTGGGTATCGATATTTTCGGTCAGCGGATAGGCAGCTCACCATTCTTGTTGTTGCGTAATTCAGGTATCGAAGCGCCTATATTCTCGCAGCCAAACTACCTCGACTTTATAAAAGACGGACAAGGAATGAACCCATCGCTGCAAAATTACTGGATGGTGATTCACCCGCCTACCTTGTTCCTGGGGTTTGCATCTATTATAGTTCCGTTTGCTTACGCGGTTGCCGGGCTTTGGCAAAAGCGATATAAAGAGTGGGTACAGCCCGCCATATCATACGCCTTGTTTGGTTCTATGATATTGGGTACCGGTGTAATCATGGGCTCGTTCTGGGCATATGAATCATTGAACTTCGGCGGTTTCTGGGCCTGGGACCCGGTTGAGAACGGTTCGATATTTCCATGGTTAACTATGGTAGCAGCCTTGCACGTACTTATCGTATTTAAAAATACAGGTCATTCCTATTTTACAGCTACGTTGCTGGTATTGCTAAGCTTTGTACTGGTATGGTACACCTCATTCCTTTCAAGAAGCGGTATTTTGGGTGAAAGCTCTGTACATGCGTTTACCGATTTAGGGATGTTTTGGCAACTGGTTATCGGCATCCTGATATTCCTTGTGCTATCTGTTTTTGTTTTGGTATGGCGATGGAAAGAATTGCCTATCACCAAAAAAGATGAAGAAACCTACTCCCGCGAATTTTGGATGTTTGTTGGTTCGGTATTTTTAGGGCTGTCATGCTTCCATCTTATTGTAGTAACATCGGTACCTGTATGGAACGCCATGTTTGGCACCAAGATAGCACCTCCCTCTGATGCTGTTAAACATTATAACGTGATCCAGTCGTCATTTGCATTTGTGGTGACTTTATTGACCGGCTTTACACAATTCCTGAAATATAAAAAGACCGATATTACCCGGTTTTTCATTACCACAGGCGTTTACCTTTTGTTTGCCATATTGGTAACGGCGCTTGTTGTTTACTTAACCGGTGTTTATCGCCTTAATTTCGTGTTCAATCTGGTGATGTGCGGTTCGGTTTATTCGGTTATTGCCAATGCCAAAGTTTTGGTTGATGCTTTTAAGGGGAAGTTTAAACTGGCCGGTTCGGCCGTAGCGCATTTAGGATTTGGCTTGTTGATGGTGGGCGCGGTAATAGCGGCAGGCACCAGTAAAGTAGTTTCTGAAAACGCGAGTGGCGTAGTTAATGTGCAGGGTTTTGACGCCAAGGCTGGCAATGCCCGCGAAAATATTATGATCTACAAAAACACCCCGGTAAAAATGGGCGATTATACAGTTACCTATCTTGGCGATTCGATTTCATCACCATACCATTTTTACAGGGTTGATTATAAAAAGTTTGATGCCAATGGTAAACTGCTTGAAAACTTTGTGCTTAAACCCAAAGTGCAGGCCAGCCGTGATGCCGGAATGTCTTCATCGCCCGATACCAAACATTACCTGTTAAATGACTTGTATACCCATGTCACCGCTATCCCAAGCGAAGGTTTTGCCATGCAGGGCGAGGCCGGTCACGACGAAGGTAACGATGATAAAAACTACGATGAGCCTGTAGCCCATGAAGTTGCCATTGGCGATACCATCCGGTACCGCGACGGCTTCATGCTGGTTAAATCATTAAACAAACAGGCCACGGTACAAAATATCCCGCTTACTGCCAACGATGTGGCTATCGGCGCCAATATCGAAGTTCATGCGCATGATGGCAAGGTGTATACTGCCGAACCTGTATTCATGATCAGGGGCGGTAACGTGTTTGATTTTGCCCGCAAGGTAGAGGACGCAGGTTTAAAACTGCGCTTTTCAAGGATCAACCCTGAGAATAAAAAAGTAGAAATCACTGTTTATCAGCAGCCGCAAAACAAACGCCCATGGATTGTGATGCGCGCTATCAGCTTCCCGTATATTAACTTTTTTTGGAGTGGTACTATCATTATGGTGATTGGCTTTTTGCTTTCTATCCAAAGGCGTAATAAAGAACTTAAAACCGTTTAACTGTTGTTAAATGGATATTACCAGGCATCAGTATGAAATAGCCCGGCAGGGGTGTTCTGTTGTTGAGCATATTTATACTGATTCTGAAGTAAAAGTCATCGTCGCCGCTATTGAAAACGCGGATAAAACCAGTCCGCTGTTCAGGCAAACAGATGACCTGTTTGCCATAAGACAGTTTTTAAAGGCTGTGCCCGAAATAAGCCCACTGATTTTTACGGGGAGATTAAAAACCTGCTTACAGCAATTGTTTGGTGACGGTTATTTTGCCGTTAAATCTATCTATTTCGATAAGCCCGAAACATCCAACTGGTTTGTAGCCTGGCACCAGGACCTGACCATTTCTGTTGATAAGAAAATTGAGATAACAGGCTACGGCCCCTGGACGGTTAAGCATAACCAGTTCGCCGTTCAGCCCCCGCTTCATATTTTGCAGGATAACTTCACCATCCGGATCCATTTGGATGATACCGATGAAGGTAATGGCGCTCTGAAAGTGCTACCAGGTTCACATCTTAAGGAGATCTATCGTTCTGAAAATATCGACTGGCAGAAGGAAATCGAAGTAAGCTGCAATGTACAGGCAGGCGGCATCATGATCATGCGGCCTTTACTCATGCATGCCTCAAACCGTACTACCAACAGCAAACGGCGTAGGGTAGTGCATATTGAGTTTAGCAGGACTGAATTGGCAGAAGGGATTGATTGGGCTGAAAGAATTTAATTATTCGGAAAGTCATATGTTTTTCCGGTAGTTCCGTAAGAGACACCAATGTCGATAAAAAAATCTCTAAGCATTTGATACTTTTGTGTGCACGGCACCCCTTCATCTATTTTTCTTGATTCAGATTCACTTCTTTGGCAGTGAAAACAAATGTCCAGGTGATCTATAACTTTACCTTTTTTGTCAAGAAAAACAATTGAGTTGCGCGGCTCAAAGCAGTTGGTGAATCCTACTATAAGGTAGTTCTTCATGCCGCTGTAACCATAGTTATAGATAATATCGGTGAAATTTTCTATCTCTTTATTAGTTAATATTTTCGATTGTTTAACATTATCGTATTTCAAACGGTGATTTTCAATAATGATGCCCGGAATCGTATCCGGAGCTTGTTTAGGGTTTCGTATCGAATTACCTGCAGAGTCTATTATTATGTCCTGATTTGGTTGCCCTCCTCCCACATAAGATATTGCTATTATTTTAGCAGCAACTGAAAAAGGATATTTCTTTAATCGTTGAGCAACAGTAAACCTTTTTGTATAAATGCAATTATCAAATTCAGGTTTATAGCCCTTAATACTTTCACGTGTGTAGGTAACATGTGGTACAATTTTTCGCTTGAAAATATGTTTTACTTTTTGATGAACCGTTGTATCTGTTAAATAATAACCATTGCGACTACAGTTTGCGTAACAGGCAAGGTTTATCAATAACGAAAAGCAGGTAATCAATCTAAATTTCATCTGATAAAACTACAGATAAAATTGATTTTCTTACCCCTTCAAAAACGAAAGGATCTTAGCATTTACGGTGTCGGCCTTTTCAATCATGGGTAAATGTGCTGCGCCATCAACAGGGAAAAAGTCGGTCTTTAATACGCTGCGGATAGAATCGCTGAAACGTGGCAATACTGTTTTATCAGCTTTACCCCATATCAGTAATACGCTTTTGCCTGCACTGTTGAGGCAGGTATTGCTCTCACGACCATTTTGATTGTAATTGTACAGCGTTGAAACCAGCGCGTTTCTAAACCCTTTATACTCCATTTGGGGGAGGTAACGGTTTATCCACCCGGGGTGGTTTTTGGGATAAAGAAAATCGGTTGTTTGTCCTTTTGCTCTTTCGTCGGAGTTCACGGCTTCGTTATAAAGTGTGAAATATTGCGGAGCTACCGGCTTTTTTTGTTCATATACCGGGTCGACAAGGATTAGTTTGTTAACCATACCGGGGTGACTGCAGGTAAAATTGGTTATCACCGCGCCGCCAAATGATACGCCAGCTAAATTTATTTTCCCGCTTAATTTAAGTTGATTAATGAGATCGAGCAGTTGCGTATTGTAAAGCTCCTGGTTATAGGGAACATCGGGCCTGTCTGAATAGCCGCGGCCATACATATCATAGCGTAATACCCGGTATCCTTTTTTTATCAAAAAATCGTACGTTGGGTCCCAGATATAATAGGGTACGCTAAAACCGTGAACAAGTATAACAACCTGGGCACTATCAGGGCCCTCAAGCTGGTAATGGGTTACGCCCTGACTTAATTTGATAAAGCTGCCAGGGATGTTTATGCGGCTGGCATCGGTTAAGGTTTTGGTTTCTTTATTGTTATATCTATAGAAGCCGTATAGTATTAATGACGCGGCCCCGACAAGAAATATCACAATTATAATGCTTACTTTAAGTATTTTCATGCGGTATTAGATGTTGGTTTCTAAAATACAGAAATATTTATACTACAGTTAGTTAAATAATTATATCTATTGTAAAGAATATATGAACATTACCATAATAGGCTCCGGTAACGTAGCTACGCACATGGCAGCGGCCTTTAAGAATGCCGGACACCGTATTGTACAGGTATACAGCCGCGATATGCAGCATGCCGCGCTTTTAGCCTACCATGTAGCTGCCGAAGCTGTTGATAACCTTGACAATATTAATCCCGATACAGGATTGTTTGTTGTTTCGGTTAAGGACGATGCTATAACGACTGTTGTTAAAGCGTTGTCGGCCCATAAAAAGTTAATAGTACATACATCGGGCTCAACCGATTTGAACAGTTTGCTGGCTTTTACCCCGAAGGCCGGTGTATTTTATCCCCTGCAAACGTTTAGCAAGATAAGAGAGGTTGATTTCCGATCTGTCCCGCTCTGTCTTGAAGGTGCTGATGATGGTATACTTGCTGATTTAAAGCAGCTGGCATTTACCATCAGTAATAATGTATATAGCGTTAACTCCGCCCGGCGCAAAATATTGCACCTTGCCGCGGTATTTGCCTGTAATTTTCCCAATTATTTGTATGGGGTTGCCCAGGACCTGCTTGCGCAAAATCAAATGGAGTTTAACATGCTACGCCCCCTGATCATGGAAACTGCCCAAAAAGTGCTTGAGCAGGAACCGCGCAATGTACAAACCGGCCCTGCGGTACGTAATGATGAGGGTACTATGGCTACTCACATGCAGATGTTGAGCGAGATGCCTATGTTACAGGATATTTACAATTTATTAAGTCAGGGTATTATCAAAAACAATAAAGGGTTTACCGCACCCGAGTAATTTTGTTACTTTTGCTTAAATGAACATTTATAAAATAAAGATCAATTTCGAGGAAAAAGGGCACGAAAGCGTTGAGTTACCTATAGCCGAAGGAGAATCTGTATTAGACGTATGCCTGGAGAATGGCATTGAACTACAGCACAATTGCGGTGGTGTTTGCGGATGCAGCACATGCCATGTTTATGTAAACAAAGGGATGGATAATATCCAGGAGATATCCGATAAAGAAGAGGATTTTATTGACAGGGCTGTTAACCCGCGCATTAATTCGCGCCTGGGTTGTCAGTGTGTGATTGTTGATGGCGACATTGAAGTTACCCTGCCGGATCAGTCGCAGTTTTTAGGCCACTAATATTTGCATCAATCCGTTTAAACAATAAATAAAACGTATAATTTACAACGTATTAGCGTAACCCCCGGGTAGTACGTAAAATCAACAACAATGAGCGATAATAAATTTGCCTTACCAATTCACTGGAATGATTATGAAGATATTGCCATTGAACTTTATGAAAAGTTTGGTGACGATTTTGACGAATCAAAAATATACCGCATCCGTTTTACCGAACTGCTGGAATGGGTATTGAGCCTGCCTAATTTTGCCGGTACCCGTGCCGAATCAAACGAAGGCCACCTGGAGCAGATCCAGTCGGCCTGGGTATACGAGTGGCGGGATAATCAATAATTCAATTGGCAGTTTTGAGCTGGCGGTTTGCCGTTTTAAATTTGCGATTAGCAGTTTAGCACGAAGCAAACATTCTATAGTCAAAGAATCGGTGAAATCACCTCAACAAATCGGTGTAGTCACGAAACAAAATCGGTGTAATCACAACCATGGAATCATTCCTGAATAAATTAAAAGATATTACTACCCTCATTTTTGATGTGGATGGCGTTTTGACCGACGGGTCTGTTTTTGTAACGGAAGCCGGCGAACAAAGCCGCGCCTTTAATATTAAAGATGGCTACGCGCTGCAGTTAGCTGTTAAATGCGGTTATAATGTTTGCGCGATATCGGGCAGCCGCTCAAAAAGTGCCATGTACAGGTTAAACAGCCTTGGCATCCAGGATGTGTATATGGGCACACATACCAAATCGCAAAGGTTCAAGATCTACCTGGAAGAAAAAAGCATTATTGCCACCAATGTATTATACATGGGTGATGATATTCCCGACCTGGAAGTGATGAAGCTTGCAGGCCTGCCTGTTTGCCCTGCCGATGCTGTTGAAGAGATCAAAGCGGTTAGCGCTTACGTATCGCCCTACGGCGGCGGCAAAGGCTGTGCCCGCGATATCATTGAAAAGGTGCTGAAGGTTCAGGATAAATGGATGAGCAAACAGGCGTATAGCTGGTAGGGTTTGGTCCATAGTACATAGTCGATAGTCCATAGATAATGGTTCATGGAATTAACCCGGCAGATCATGGTTATAAATAGTTTTGTTGCTACTATGATCTATGAACCATTTGCTACGAACTAATCAATGCAGCTGCCATAATCTATGAACCATCAACCATGAACTAAAAATATGAACATCATCCCACCCATAATTCTCGCATCAAAATCGCCAAGACGGCAGGAGCTGCTCCGGCTTATGGATATTGATTTCAGGGTTGTGCTTAAAGAGGTTGATGAGTCATTCCCCGATGGGCTTACCCCAACAGAGGTTGCCCTGCATATAGCCCGTAAAAAAGCAGAAGCATTTGACGAAACGGTAGGAGATGAGGTAGTACTTACTGCCGATACTATAGTTTGTATTGATGGCCTGATACTGGGTAAACCCGAAACCCGCGCACATGCTATCGAAATGCTGCAAATGCTATCGGGCCGTGTACACCAGGTTATTACCGGTGTATGTTTGTTATATAAAGGGCGTTATAACAATTTTTATGATCTTACCGAAGTGCTCTTCCGCAAGCTTTCTGATGCCGAGATCAGTAATTATGTAGATAAGTATCAGCCGCTTGACAAGGCCGGATCATACGGCATCCAGGAGTTGATAGGCCTGATAGGCATCGAACGGATTGAAGGCTCATATACCAACGTTGTTGGTTTACCTACCCAAAAGGTTTATGCACAATTGCTTAACTTAAGCAAATAGATTTCACATACAGGCGCAAGTATTGTGCGGCTGCCTGTGCGGGGATTACTTGTGCCTTTCGCAAACCATTTTATTCGTCGTTACAGTTTCGCTAAACATCGTTACTTTTTGATAAAGCGTGTTTTTTCCGGTACAATTAAATAAATAATTATTTAATTTAAACCTTTGTTTCCTGCATAGTCTAAGGTGTTAAATAAAGGGAGTAATTTGTCATGAAAAAAACTATTAATACAGGGCTGGTGTTACTGCTGGTGGCCACCTTGTCTGCATGCAGCAGTTACAATTATTACACTGCAGCCCGAAACAAAACAGATTTATCCGCTTACCGTACATTTGCCTGGCTGCCTCCTGCAACCATGACCAATAAAGCCGGCGCAGTTGTAAAAAAGGAAGTGGCTGATGAAAAGGTTAAGGACGCGGCTATTTCGGCATTGGAAAACAAAGGGTTAAAATTCCAGGAAAACAACCCCGATTTACTGGTAAGTTATACCACAGTTACCGGCCGGGGAATGAAAACTGAGTTTTATCCTTATTACTATGGCGGTTACCCGGGCTTCGGTTTAGGATTTGGCTGGGGTTGGGGCGGTGGCTGGGGCTATCGTCCGTTTTATGGCTACGGCGGCTGGGGTTGGGGATATCCTTATGGTTACGGTTATGGCGGCGGCGGTTATGCCCGCGTACCTTACAAAGAAGGTACCCTGATTATCGACATTATGGATACCAAATCGCGCAAACTGGTATGGCGTGGTTTTGGTGTTGGCGAACTGCACAACCCGCAAAAAACTGTAAAGGAACTGCCCAAAGTAGTTAACGGCATTATTGAACAACTACAGCTTAACCAGGTACAGCAAGACCAGGTGCCAATGAAAAAAGCATAAAAAATTTGCTGATCAATTATTGAACTAATGCAAAAATCCCTTCGGGCGCTAAGCCTGGAGGGATTTTTGTTTGCGGTATAAATGGGTTACAGCAAAAGTAAGGGCAGCTACGGCTAAAACAATAACCCAGGCATCAAGCGGGCAGTTAGCGTCGCCGTCGGCATTATCACATGGATTATCTAACTGGGCAAAACAGCTTAGGGTGGCGGCCGCAAAAACAAGAGCGGTTAAAAAGAACTTTTTTTTCATATGCGCAAATCGCTTGTTATTGTTTTAAAAATTTACCGGTGCCAATCAACTGCTTGGTTTTGTTATCGGTAACCCTTATGATATATGTCCCGGGTACCAAACCGGTTACGTTGTTTTTCCAGTAAAGCTGTGTGATATTTACTGCCTTCAGTATCACGCCACTGCTGTTAGTTAACTGAATATTATAGTTTGCTGAAGCGTTGGTTTGCCCTATGGTTAGGTTTAATGTTTCCGTTACAGGGTTTGGATATATCGTAAGCAGGCTATTGCTTATGTTATTTTTTGTATTGGCATACATTAATGGCAGCTCTTTTGACAGGCTGATATCATTGTTTAAATCAGTTAACTGAACACGGTAATTATTTAAGCCTTTTGCCGGGTTAGGGTCGGTATAAGAGTAAGTTCCCAAACCGTTCGATTTTATCACATCCAGGTTTTCCCAGGTTTTGCCGTTATCGGTGCTTCTCTGCAGTGTAAATGTGGTGTAGTTGGCCTCATTTTCAACAATCCAGGTTGTTTTAGCGCCGCCGGTTGCTTTTACTGCATTAAAATCAAGCAGCCGCAGGCCCAATTTAGGTGATTGGCGCAATATCAGCTGAAAACGTTTTTTACCAAAAGTAGCCGGGGTACTTTTATCAATATTGTAGCTGTAAATGTTGTTGTGTTTAAGATCCAGCGAATCTTTAGTAAAGTTATCCTTAAGCCATATTTCATAAATGGCAGGTACGTTACTAAGCGCTCTTAGTTTTAATTGATATGGCCCGGATGAGGTAGCGTCAGACGTTAGGGGGATGATCTCCTGCTGTTTTTTAGGGAAAGGCCGGTGATGGATAACGGTTTTAACGCTATCGCTTGACAGGGCCGACAAGGCTATCTGTGCACCATTGGTTCCGAGGTCTTCCGCGTCTTTACTATTTCCAAAAGCCGTACTGGCGTCGTTGTTAAACGCAATAACAATATCATCGGTATTAATGGAATCCTTTATCATTTGCAGCCTTAATATCGGTTCGGCCAATGATGATGCATTTTGTTGTGATGCTGCTGATTGTGCTTCGGCAGCCTTCAATATGTCCATGTCGGCAGCTGTGGCCGCCAGCTTCTGTAACCCCTTATCAGCAGGGGCACTTAATAAGGCTATCAGATTTGATGCCGTTGGTTGCGTTGTTGACTTCGCCGATTCCCTGAAAGTTAATGATTGCGAAGCTGAGGTAGCCTGTATAAAAAACGCCTGCCCGCTGGCTATCATATTACTTGCATAGCCATCGCTCGAAATACCGGGGTTAATATTGGTAGTCGTATCTGCCGTAGATATAGCAGTGGCCTTTTGCATGTAGCTGGCATACTGCTTTGTTTTTGGATTGTAAACCCATATTTTGCCCGGAGCAGATAGGGTTGCAGCCGAAGATACCTCTGAGGGGAAACCGGCCCCGTAAATTGATGATGTGGCGGAAACGGTTGTTGTTGTGCCCCTGCGGTTAAATTTTTCCCAATTGATGGTGGCCGCGTAAGGATTTCCAACCAGGTTATATCCGTTAACCAGGCTGCCTGTAGTATTGCTGAACAAGAGGCTGGTTGTGCCGCTGTACCAGTTGGTTACTGTAATGTTACCTGTATTTAATGTACCTGTTGCTGTTAAAGTGGTGTTGGTGGGCACATAGCTTGCGGTTGTTGAAGTTGCAAGATCGGCGGCCGTCCTGTCTCCCCTGAAAAAGAAAAGGAAACCGTTGCCGACAGGTATGGTATGTGAGCCGTCGGTATCAAAAATATAAGTTGGCGGGGAGTTGATATTGTTGATGCCCCTGAAATTACCGGCTGTAAAAGACACTTGCGACGAGGCTATGTTTTCCCTGAAGCAGTAAATTGTGGGATTGCCCGATTTATCAAAGCCGCCTGTTGTGCCTGTGGTACCGGTTATCCATGATGAGTTTTTAAGGTAATTTACACTGATTACCTTGGCAGCTGAACCTGTATTAACAGGAGATGAAAGTAACCTGTACCCCCGGTTATATGAATTGCCACCGCTTATAAAACGCTGTACGTTTACATTGCCTGTAATTGCTGTTCCGGAAGGGATAGCATCTACAGTGGCCGAACCTGTTGCATCGGAGTTTAATGTTAACACACCGCCGGCGGCAAGGGTAGCTGTACCGCCCATAGTAAGTATACCCGAGGATGATACCGCGAATTTACCCGTGCCCGACATGGTTTTTATACCGCTGCCATTAACAGTAACATTATTGAATTTTGTGCCGTTGGTGCTGTTGTCTGTAAGAGATTGAGCGCCTGCTTTACTAAAGAAAACTGTCCCGGTACCTGCCGTAAATGTACCTGTATTGGTGTAATCGCCATTGAAAGTTAGTGTGCCCGAACCGCCTGTAATAACAGCGCTGTTAGTAGCGTTACCAGTAATGCTAATATTGCCCGAACCCTGGGTTACGTTTGCTGAATTGGTCCAGGTTCCTGTAATGGTTATAACGGGGTTGTTCGTGTTAAGGTCTATTGCACCACCGCTTGTGATCCAGTTTCCGCTTACGGTTAGCGCGCCTCCGTCGACAGTTTTGGCTGCTGCCCCTGATAAGGTAAGGTTATCATAGTTGGATGGGTTTGTACCTATAAAGCTGTCATTAGTAGCGTATATTGTTTGCGTGCCGGAGGTAGCTGCGTAGTTAACGAGTCCGGTGCCGGTGCCGCCGGTGGTGAAATCGATAGTGCCACCTGTAGCAGCACTTATTGGGGTATTACCTGTTAAAGTTAATGTGGAGGCGCCGGTACCGGTATCCATATCAACTAATGCGGCGTTGGTTACAGTTACTATACCATCATTCCTGTTTACATAGTTTGAATTGGTGGTGGCTATGTTGCTTGCAGTTAATGATCCGGAATTTAGATGAAATGCCGCATTATTTACCGAATAGTTTTGCAGGAACCCCAAGGCGTAATAGCCAATTGCCGACGAGGTAGTATTTAACGATAACGAATTGGTGATATTAAATACAGGGACTGTGGTATTGATGGTAGTGGTATTTGATGTTGGCGAGGTAAATATGTTTGGCGCCGGTGGTGTTGTATTATCGCCCACTATAAATGAGTTGCAGCTTAATGTTGCATTCCCTGTACCTGTAATGGTTGTTGTTACATCACCGCTGCTGCTGTTGTGGTTTTGTGTGATGGCGCCGTTTACTGTAAGCGAATAGGTGTTATTGATGGTTAAGGTAATTGACGGAGACCCGAATAGGGTGCTGGTTAAAGGGCCAAATACCATGGATGCTATGCTGGGTACGCTACTTTGAACAATAGGCTGGTTTTTAAATGAAACAACGCCTATGCGTGCCACATTAGCAGAAGTTGGCACCGTTGCGGAGCTCCAGTTACCGGTATTGTTCCAGTTATTGTCTGAAGCGCCTGTCCAGTCAATTGCATTTGCAAAAGTTATGATATTACCATTTGACGAGGGTCCCGTATAAGTAATGGCCGAGCTGTTTCCATTCCCCGTAAGGGTATTAATGCTGGTGACAGTAATAGTACCTGTAGGGCTGCCACCATAATTGAGCTGGCTTTTTACCGTACCTGTATAAAAATAATAGCCGGGGACAGAATAGGATCCATCTGTATTGCCCGAGCTTGAGATAAGGTCGCCCACACTATAGTCTTGTATAGCGTTACCGGTGTAAGTTACTGAACTTATCAATGCATCAGACGAGGTAGAATAATACGAATCATCTGATCGGTATAAGCTCCCTGAACTATTGAAATAGGCCTCGAACCCTGCACCGGATGTGTTCATTACCAGTTGGTTGATAACAAAGTTGCCCCTTGATATTATTTTGAGGCCATAGAGGATTACACTTTCGCTTTCATAATAAGCAGGTTGCGTTACATTATTAGCCGTTCCGTTTGCACCTGTGGTGGTAAATTGAAGCACACGGGTATACATATCAAAATTATCCCATTGGAAGCGACCGGCAGTAGTACATGTTGATTCGAGATAGGAATAATAGTATGTGCTGTAGCTGCCGCCTGTTGTGCTTGTACTTGAAGCAACAAGCGTTTTAGCCGTAGTCATGCCTGCCACAAAAACATCTTTAAAAATTGCCCAGCGGCCATCTTTCAAACGTTGCACTTTGATCATGTACGTTTGCTGATCATTGGCCATTGTAGCGTTAAGGAGCTCGTTATAATGGCCTGAAAAAGTGCCATTGTCATACCTGTACCGCAAGCTAAGTGTAGTACCCGTGTGGGTTATGTAAATACCCTGCATATTATTGGTGGTATAGCCATTGGCAATAAGCCAATAACGCCAGGTATTGTTACCAACAGCCATCACGTCGGGATCAGAGGGGCCTGTACTGCTGTTGTTTTTATAAATGAAGTTCCACTCAAAATCATTGGCGGTAAGATCTACGCTACCTGATGTGCCGCTTCCGACAAAATCCCACCTGATAGCGCCAATAGCGTTGGTTGCAGGTACCGCGGATCGCAGGCTTACCGAGCCGTTTAAAGGACTTGTAGTTGATGCATCTATGGTAACCGATGAACTTGTGCGGGTGGCATTACCAACCCCGGTTGCTCCTAATGATGTTGTAGTACCGGCAGAGGAAGTTTCAAAGTTATTGTAATAGTAGGTAAGGTTATCGCTGGTTTCCTGGGCCGCAACTGCGCTGATCAGGCATAGCAGATATCCGGTAAATAAAACGCAGCGTAATTGTGTTTTCAAATTAATAGGGTTTCGGGCAAATAATGTCAATAATGATGCTGATTCAATAAAAACGGGATTAAAGTACAAATTTCAACTCAAATATGGGTTTGTGTTGCCAATGGCATCAGTCGTGATGTCTTTTATTGAAAAAATGGAAAATTTGAAGAAATTAATTATTGATTATTGTTTACACACTTTGGGGAATATTTTCTACTATGCTTTTAATCAATAAGCAGGCTGTTAACTTACAGTAAGGGCTAATTAATCACTGCGCAACGATAACTATTTCAAAATATTCCTGTTAGGAGTGAGGATTTTGGTTTCCGGTAAAAAACTGTTCAGGTTTGATCGGGGGGTATGTGTCTTTAACAATCATCACCATTAACAATTAGTCAACTGAAGTTAATGTGACGATGACTATACGCTACATGGGGTGTTTCAGAGTGGCGTCGGATAAGTGTTCAATTTTTAAAAAAACGGGTGTTCAACTTTTTGTGGTACGGAATTGTAATATTCTGATTATCAATGCATATGTGTTCAATTTGTATTTTATATAAAATGTAAGTGTTTGATAATCAGTGCTTGTTTGTTTTGAAAAATACGCCAGGTGTTCCACATTAAAAAATTGAACACCTGGCGTTATACACTTTATTTAACCTTTTGGCTGTTATTGCCGCGGTTAAGATCAGGCAGGGCGTTGTCGGGATCAATGGTCACCGATTCAGCTTCCTGTGTAGTAGGCAGTGTATAGGTTATTTGCCCGGATTGCAGCCAGGTTTCAACCGGCAGGTAAAAGCGTTTCTTACTGCCATCTTTAAATTTAACCTCAACAGTAAACGGCATGGGCATCTGCTCTTTGTTTACTGCTTTGATGGTGATACCTTTGGATGCATCTTTACCTGCATATTTTGCGTCGATAAGCGCTATATCAACCAGCCAGTTATTATAAAACCAGCCCTTCCAAAACCAGGAAAGGTCTTCGCCGGCCCCGTTCTCCATCGACCTGAAAAAATCGTCAGGCTGCGGATGTTTAAAAGCCCATTGGTTGATATAATTTTTAAAGGCATAGTCAAACCTGTCTTTACCCAATATTTGTTCGCGCAGTAGTACCAGGCCAAATGCCGGCTTATAGTATGTAAGTGGATGGCGGTATTTTTCGGGGATGGCATCAGGAGCCGTCATAATACTTGGCGATTGCGGATCAAGCAATGATGGGATAATTTCATCGGCAGGGTTGCCACCGCCGGGAGCATACTCACTATCACGTTTAGGGGCATATTCGCCTTTATTAAAGGCATCGGAAGCATATATATCGATAAAGGTGTTAAGGCCTTCATCCATCCAGGCATAACGGCGCTCGTTTGATCCTACAATCATCGGGAACCAGTTATGGCCTATCTCGTGGGCTGTTACCCAGTAAAGCACGCTGCCTTTATCGGTAATACCATCAAACACAATACCCGGGTACTCCATGCCGCCGGCAATACCGGCCTCGTTAATGGCTACCGGGTAAGGGTATACAAACCATTTTTCAGAAAAGTATTCAATTGATTTTTTGAGATACTCGGTGGCCCGGCCCCAGGCATCGTTGCCATAGCTTTCGGCCGGGTAAACGCTCATCGCCAATGATTTTTTACCGCCGGGCAGGTTCACCCTCGCTGCATCCCATATGTAAGCTTTTGATGCACCAAAGGCAACGTCACGGGTATTGAGCATTTTGAAATGCCAGGTGAGGGTGCCCTTGTTAACCGGGCGACTGGCCGGATCATTAACTTCGGCCAAATCACGGATCATGATGGTTTTATCACTGTTGCGGGCTTGATCTAAGCGGGCTATTTGTTTAGCGGTCAAAACCTCCTTTGGGTTAAGTAATTCGCCTGAGCCTGCTACGATCATATCCCATGGTACGGTTACCTGGTAATCGATATCGCCGTAATCTAAATAAAACTCACCACTGCCCAAAAATGACAGGGTGTCCCAGCCGTGGCTGTCGTCATAAACACACATCCGGGGAAACCACTGCGCAATTTCGTAGATCTTGCCATTTTTGGTATCACAGTAATCGGTACGGCCTCCAAAAGCGCCCGGAATGGTATAATGATAATTGATGCGCAGCTTTATTGCACCTTTTTGCAGCGGATGTGCAAGGCGCACCTGCATGCGGGCGTCAGTAATTACATAAGGTACAGGTTTAACCACATCACCATTATCAACCGATACGGATTCTATCTGATAGCCGCTGGTATGCTGGTCGGCGCTGGGCGCATGGTCTGTGAAAAAGTTAGAGCGGGCATCCTGTTTATAAGTATTTTGATCAAGCTGCAGCCAAAGGTATGGCAATGCATCCGGGCTGTTATTGGTATAGTTAATCACCACAGTACCGCTGATTGTTTTCTTTACGGTATCCAGGGTAACTTTCAGGTTATAGTCGGTCCTGTTTTGCCAGTACTTTGGTCCGGGTGCGCCATTAGCCGAATGGAAATCGTTACCTTTTTCGGTATAAAACATAGGCGAGAAAGCATCCGCCGAGTTATAGTTTGACGACGTATCGTTTGGATTGAGTTTCCTTTTTTGCGCGAATGCGCCGAGTGCTAAAACCGACAGTAAACCAATGCCGATAAATTTTAATTTCATGGTGTGCAATTAAGCACCCAATATACAAAGGATGGCCGGAAAACAGTTTGTTAAAAAAGTTTTAAATAATTATGGAATTTTATGCCGGGTAGCATCATTATAATAAACTACTTAATCACCCGGATGAATTAATATATTTATCAATTAAAACGTTGGTATAATGTCTATTCAACAAATCAGCATACCTAAACCCTGCCACGAGCAATGGTCACAGATGGTACCCGCTAACAGCGGTCGTTATTGTTATCACTGCTGCAAAACGGTTATCGATTTTACGGTAATGAGCAATGACGAGACCATTAAACTTCTTGCGGCAAAGGATAATGTTTGCGGCAGATTTGGCCAAATGCAGCTGATTGAAATTAATGCGGGTATTGGCGCAAATAAAAAGCGATCCTTATCATGGATTGGTATCCTGACAGCAGCAATAATAAGCTTAACCCAGCTTGAAAAAGCTGAAGCCAAAACCAGGCACAGCCTTGAGCAGGGAGAGTTTCAACGTAAAAGCAATTTGCTCATACCTGTCCCTACCGGTGTTCAAATATTAGTAAAAGGCCTTGTAACCGAAAAAGGGACTAATGTTCCGATTCCCGGCGCTACAGTCCGTTGTAAAAACGGTGAAAGTGCAAGCACTGATGTTGATGGCGAATTTAAGTTTTTGGAACTTTCGGAGGCAGATACCCTTGTTGTTGGCTTTATCGGTTTTAAGACACAGGAAATAAGGCTTGCCGACATAGCTGACAGGTCGCAAATAAAAATAGAATTAGAGCCGGAACCGCTAACTGAACAATTTGTTGTGGTAGGAGGTGTATTTGTGCGCCATTCTTTTATTCATCGCCTGTGGCATAAAATAAAAAACATATTTTAGGGCTTTATTATAAAAGCTAAACTTGCATTTTCCTGTAAATATACCTTTAGGCAATTCATCAATTCCCGTACATTTTATTTGCGAGACACTCTCGTACTTTTTAGGTTACCGGTATTACGCGTGGCTACGTAAACATTCGACAGATAAGATCAGTACTGAACACAGGCTCATCATCTTTATTGGCGCGGCGGCAGGTGCATTTATCGGCTCGCACCTGGTTGGGATCTTTGAAAATCCGCCTTTGCTGTTTTCGCATTTCAATATCATCTATATTATGGGCAATAAAACCATAGTGGGTGGGATGCTTGGTGGGTTAATAGGTGTTGAGCTTACCAAAAAGCAGTTGGGCGTAACCGCGTCATCCGGCGATCTGATGGTTTATCCGCTGATCCTGGCTATGGTTATTGGCCGTACCGGGTGCTTTTTAGCCGGGCTGGAAGATGGGACTTATGGCATAGCCTCCAACCTGCCCTGGGCTATTGATTTTGGTGACGGCATCCGCAGGCATCCCACAAATTTGTATGAGATTATATTTTGGCTGATGCTCTGGGTTGTGCTGAAGTTTATAGAACAAGATCACCGTTTTGCCGATGGCGGGAGATTTAAAATATTTATGGCAAGTTACCTTGTCTTCAGGTTACTGGTTGAATTTATTAAGCCCGATTATTTTTTCAGTTTTGGTTTGTCGGTAATTCAGTTGGTTTCTATCGCCGGTATTTTGTATTATTATAAAGTATTTTTATACCCTAAAAAGCTGTTTGTAAACCATGCCTGAACGCCCGTATATATACTATGATTTTACGTTAAGCATCTGCTCTACCTGTTTACGACGGGTTGATGCCAAGATTGTTTTTGAGGATAATAAGGTTTACATGCTTAAAAACTGCCGCCTGCATGGTTTTGAAAAGGTGCTGATTGCCACAGATGTGGAATATTATAAAAACTGCCGCAACTATGCAAAGCGAAGTGAGATGCCGCTTAAGTTCAATGCCAAAACGCATTATGGCTGCCCTTATGATTGCGGCCTGTGCCAGGATCATGAGCAGCATTCATGCCTTACCGTTGTGGAGGTTACAGACCGATGTAATTTAAGCTGCCCTACCTGCTACGCCATGTCATCGCCCACATACGGCAGGCACCGTACTTTGGCCGAAGTTGAACAGATGCTGGATGTAGTAGTAGCAAATGAAGGTCAGCCGGATGTGGTGCAGATTAGCGGGGGAGAACCCACGGTGCATCCGCAGTTTTTTGAAATCCTGGATATTGCCAAAACAAAGCCCATTAAGCATTTAATGGTAAACACCAACGGCATCCGCATAGCTAAAGATGAAAATTTTGTAAAGCGGCTGGCCACATACATGCCCGATTTTGAGATCTACCTACAGTTTGATTCTTTTAAAAAAGAAGCGCTGGAGCAACTGCGGGGAGAGGATTTGCGTGAGGTAAGGCAAAAGGCCATTGAAAACCTTAACAAGTACAATTTGTCCACGACATTGGTAGTTACTTTGCAAAAAGGTTTAAATACTGATGAATTAGGGACAATTATTGAATACGCGTTGAAGCAACCCTGCGTTCGCGGCGTAACCTTCCAGCCTACGCAACAGGCCGGCAGGTTAGAGAATTTTAATGAACAAACCGACCGCTACACCCTAACCGAAGTACGTAACGCGATACTTGAACAAACCAGTGTATTCAATAAAAACGACCTGATCCCGGTACCCTGCAACCCGGATGCGTTGGTGATGGGTTATGCCCTTAAATTGGGAGGGGAAGTGATCCCGCTGACCCGGATGATAAACCCGGATGACCTGTTAGATAATTCAAAAAATACCATTGTTTATGAAAATGATGAGCGCCTGAAAGGGCATCTGCTCAATATGTTCAGCACGGGTAATTCGGTTGATAAAGCTAAAGAACATCTGCACTCGTTGTTATGCTGCCTGCCTGAAATTGACGCGCCAAGTTTAAGCTACGATAATCTGTTCAGGGTGATCATCATGCAATTTATAGATGCGCAAAATTTCGATGTGCGCGCTATCAAAAAATCATGTGTACACATCGTAAATAAAGATATGCAGATCATCCCTTTTGAAACGATGAACATTTTTTACAGGGATGATAAGCGGGAATATCTGGAACAATTAAGAGGAGAAATTTTGGTATGATCGAAGGCGACAATAATAATATACAATCTCAAACGAATAGTAAGGTTCCCGTTAATAATGAGGGAAAGAGACCACCTGCAATGAAAATAGTGGGATACAATCTGTTAGTGCTTGCTGCATATACCATTATTTGTACTATTACAAATAAAGACGGTGGTGCTATTTTTGATATGTTTTTTATAGGTATCCATTTTTTTACAGGTGTAATATTAGCTATTGTAAATAAAAGTTGGATTTGGTTGCTTAGCGCTTTAATGATTTTAATTATCGGATTTTCGACCTGTGTAGGAATGTTAAGCATCAGCGGAATTTAACCGCGCTCCAACATCCCCGCCAAAACTCCTTCTTTTAATGAATTAGTACACATGCTCACCTTATGAAGATCCAGCGCATGCATAATAAAACGGGTAACTAAGGAAGCAGCTACGATCATATCAACCCGGACGGGTATAATCCCCGGATTACCCAATCTTTCTTTATGGCTTGAGAGGATGAGCTTATTGGTGATGGTTAGCAATTCTTCTTCATCAAAATCATAGTGTTGGATACTCTTGAGATCAAATGATTTTGCTTTTTCGGTTTCTATGAGCCCGGCAAAAGTTTCAAACGAGCCGGATGAGCCAACAAGGGTATCTATTTCAATACCGGAGGTGGCAATGAACAGATCATTCAGCGTATCCTCCAGATACAAATTCATGGCCTCGATAGATGCCGGAGGGATAGGGTCTGTATGGTGGAACTGGTCCATGAGGCGTGCCGCGCCAACTTCAAAGCTTTGTTTCCACAGGATTTTATCGGTATTGCCTAAAATAAACTCCACACTGCCGCCCCCAATATCCATAATGAGCGAGTTTTTAGCCGATAGGCAACCACTTAATTTTACACCGTTATAAATAAAACCAGCTTCCTGTTCGCCATCGATTATTTCGATAACAATTCCTGTTTTTGCTTCCACTTCTTTGACGAAATCTTTTCCGTTTGAAGCGTTCCGCAGGGCCGAAGTTGCTATCGCCCTAACGCCGTCAACATTATTGGCCTGTATAAGTTCCTGAAAGCGTTGCATGGTGTTTACACCGCGCTGAAAGGCTTCGGGTAAAATATACCCTTTATTAATGCCGCCCTCGCCAAGTTTAACGGCTTCAGTGATATGTACAATTTCATGGTAGTCATGGTTATCGCCTTCGGCAATCAATAAATGGAAAGTATTTGTACCCAGGTCCATTACTGCAACGCGTTTACTCATACGGCTAAAATAAATAATCCCCGAAAATGTTTATCATTCCCGGGGATTTTATTCTGTAAATCCGAAATCGAACATCCGATATCCGAAATAAAAACTATTCTTTATAAAAGAACCACTTAGCCAGTTCTTTATAGCTTGCTTTTTTGCCGTACATCAGTACGCCAACACGATAAATCCGCGCCGCAACATAGGTAGTAAATAAGAAGCCTATTACCATTAAGCTCATCGATAAAGCAACCTGCCAGGGCGGTGGATCAAACGGGATCCGTACCATCATGGCAACGGGGGCTGTAAAGGGTATCATGGAAAGCCATACCGCCAGGGGGCTGTCCGGTGCACGGAATAATACCGATACCGACAAAATATAAGTGAATAGTAAGGGCATGGTAATAGGAAACATAAACTGCTGGGTTTCGGTTTCGCTGTCAACTGCCGAGCCTACGGCAGCAAACAGGGCAGCGTATAAAAGATATCCGCTTAAAAAGTAAAATATAAAGCAGCCCATGATATACCCGAACGGAATCGTTTGTAACACCGCAAGCGCATTTATCATAGGACTGGTTGGAGAGTTAAGCGCGTGGCCAGCTATTTTAGTAGATATTACGGATAAAATTATCCAGGCACCAAATTGGGTTAAGCCAACTAAACCAACACCAATGATCTTGCCCAACATCAATTGAAACGGCTTTACTGATGATATGACCACCTCGATAATACGATTGGTTTTTTCCTCAATTACCCCGCGCATTACTTGTCCGCCGTATATAAACAGGGATATATAAATGAGGATAGCGCAGGCAATACCAATTAAAATATTGGGCCCGATATTGGCGTTTTTATCGCCCTTGTCAGAAATTTCAATGGCGTTTAATGATATGTTAGTTCTTTTTATGCTGCGTAAAAGGGCTGTATCAATATGGTGCCGGATGAGGTTATTTGAAAAAGCAATATCGCTCATCTGCTTTTCAATTTCCTCGGAGAGGGGAATAGAAGCTTTCTTTTTTGAGAAGATCTGCACCGAATCCCTTTGCGTATAGTTTGCAGGGATATATAAAATAGAGATGCCTTCGCTGTCCTTTAATAATTGCTTTGACGATTTAAGATCAGTGAGGGCATAGGTGAACTTTACATTAGTTACATCATGGAACTTATTGGCGAAGTCGCCGCTTTTATCAATCACGTTAACCGTTTGTAAGGATGATAATTTATCGCTGTCTTTAGCTACCATGGTAACAACGAATCCCATGGCCAGGATCAGCAGCGGTACTACGAATATCATGATGATAAATGATTTTTTTCGTACACGGGTAAGGTACTCGCGTTGTATAATGAGTAATACTTTATTCATGGCCGGTGGAATTTAGGTTTACTTTTTCAATAAAAATTTCGTGCATGCTCGGAATAACCTCCTGCAGCATATTTACCCGCGCTTTAGGAATTAAGTATTGAAGCACATCATTGGAATTATGCCCTTCCTTTAGTTTTATTTTGATATTGTGACTGTCATCATCGGCAATAACTTCGCTCATTATTTCAAATGGCTGGCTGTCATCAAATACAATACGTTCACCGGCATACTCAATAAGGTAGGTTTCGTTACGGTATGAGTTGCGGATGTGTTTAACCTTGCCATCCAATATCTTGTGCGATTTATGGATGAGGGCGATGGCATTACAAAGCTCCTCAACCGATTCCATACGGTGGGTAGAAAATAAAATAGTAGCGCCTTTTTTATTTAGCTCCAGTATTTCATCTTTAATCAGTTCGGCATTTACAGGGTCAAAGCCGCTGAAAGGTTCATCTAAAATGATCAGGTCGGGCTCATGTAGTACAGTTGCCACAAACTGGGCTTTTTGCTGCATGCCCTTTGAAAGCTCTTCTATTTTCTTTTTCCACCAGGTTTCCATTCCCAGCTTCTCAAACCAAAATTTAAGGCGTTTTTGCGCTTCGGCGCGGCTTAAGCCTTTTAACCGGGCCAGGTAGATCATCTGCTCACCGATCTCCATTTTTTTATAAAGGCCACGCTCTTCGGGCAGGTAGCCAATACGTTCAATGTGCGACTGGTTAAGTTTTTCGCCGTTAAAATAAATCTCGCCCGAGTCGGGAGCAGTAATTTGATTAACTATACGGATAAGGGATGTTTTACCGGCGCCGTTAGGGCCAAGCAGGCCAAAAATCTGTCCGCTTTCAACTTCCAAACTTACATCACTGAGTGCACGGTGACCGGCGTATTGTTTAACAATATTGCGGATACTTAGCATTTATTAAGGTTTATGTATCTGTTTTGCTTGTTAGATGGAGTTAACCAATAAAAGTTACAGCTCCGGTTTATCATATGGTTGGTTGGGGTTGTCCATTTCATAGAACGGTTTTTGCCATTGCCGGTTATTGATAACATTTAAGGCTGTTACTGCTATGTAGATTCCAATAGCAGGAATTATCAGATATACAAGTCCGAGATATCGAATGTAAAAAATATAACTGGAATTTCCGATGAATGTAAATACTAACGGTACAACTATGTAAAATACCTGGATAAATAGCTCGCCCAGGGCAAAAAGCCGTAATGGCAGCCTAAATTCTGTTGGGCGTAGCAAAAAAGTCATGATCACGAGGCATATTATTATCAGGAAATTGATGGCACCGCTTACCTGGTAAAAGATGATTAATGATTGTACATTGACTTGAAAAATGCCGATAGCCGCACTAACTAAGCCCCATACCACACTATAGATCGTGTAAATGATGAACACGTTCACTATAAAAGGTTTTTCATTGGTATATTTTAAAATACTTATCACAAATATCGTCAGCCACGCAAAACAGATGACCGGAATAAATGAGAATAAATGCCGGACACTTTCCGGAATTGTAAATGAAATGGTTTGCATGGCCTGCATTAGCAATAATACCAAAGCACTTATTACTGATGTGGCAATGGTAAGATAGGCAGTATCACGGGTTGGTTTCATGAGCAGGGTAGGTTTATATTATATTTAAAGTAAACGGCATAATAATCAGCCTAAAGATAATAAGGCAAGGCTGTTTATTGAAATAAAAAAAGGCGTTATTGTTTTGATACAAAATACGCCGTTATTTAATAAAGTAGGTGCTTGATTTATTTCAGTTGCTTCAAGCTAAACCTCAGCGTTTCAATAGCTTCCTTTTGCCTCGAAATAATTACATACATATAGCCATTGTAAATGATGGTATGCGGGTAACCATATTGCCCGCCTTTCCACAAACCTTCCTTTTTAAGATGATAAAGCTCATCGGCTATGATATAGTTTTTGTCGAATGATTTGCCATCGGAAGAAAGGGATAACACTAGTGGGTTACGATCATAATGGTGCAATGTATCAGGAATACCAACATAATAAAATCGCTTATCCGGTAACCGACCGAAATGAAATTTACTGTCATTGTCCGAAAATGGAGCTTCCGCCGGGCGCGACCAACTGCTGCCGTTATCCCTGCTTTCAGTGAGCCATAAATGGCCTTTCCAGCCTTTGCCGGTTACCCTAAGCAGCATGTGCAGGATCTTGTCATCCGTTTCAAAAAAAGATCCTTCGCAAAGCGGCGGTAAACCTGATTTTGCAGCTGGGGCATAAAACATGGCAGGGTTATCCTGCTTGTAAAGCGAATCAGGATAAAAACTGCTTAGCTTCCAGCCCGAAAGTCCGCGGGGATCATCTGTGTAAGGGAAAGTGAAATTACCACTGATGATCAGCCTGCCGCTATTGGTAACCTCCGGACCGTGGTTTGGTACAACAGGCAAATGCATATCAAGCGGTTCGCTCCAATGCTCACCGTCGGTGCTGGTTTTGGCCCACAAGTGGGTGTTATTGCGATGCTTGTCATAGTCGCCGTAATAGGCTACTAAGGTCCCTTTATATTGATAAAGCCCGGCGGCAGTGAGCACCGTGAGGGTATCGTTGATTTTGCCCGGAGTGGCTAATGTTTTTAATGTCGACCAGTGTTTAAAATCTTTAGAAGTGGCGTAAACCACCCTTTGCCCCGGCGAGTCCTCATCGATCATTCCGTTGCTCCATATTGCCACAAAGCGGTTTTTAAAATGAATGATAGATGCATGATGGTTATAGAGCCATTCTTTATCCGGCGAGTAGATCATTGATCGTTCGATGGTTAGCTTTGGCACTCCGGCTTCGGTTTGGTAATTGTTGCGAATAGCCGGGGTTTGAGCATGGGTATTAAGAACGGATAAAAAAAGGCAGGTAACAAAAAGGAGCTTGAATTTTGCAGACATGATCCTAATTAACGCAAATTATCCGGTAAGTGAAAGTGGAGTTGAGGTGTCCGCGTTTGTTTGTCCAGAAAATCATCGTTATTAATATGCGAAAATTTTATAACAAAATCGTGGCAATCCTTTTATCCCATAAATCAAGGTTCTTTTACTAAATTACAGGCTCTATCAACATACATCATTTATGAAGCTAGCCTTAATCCTTATACTTACGCTTTCTGCCGCCGTTAATGTATCTGCCCAACAGAAAAAAGCTTTAAAACCTGCTGATGTTTATCGGATCCCAACGGTAAGCGATCCCCAGTTATCGCCCGATGGCAAGTGGGTGGCTTATAGCGTTTCTGAAGTTGATACTGCAAAAGACCGCCGTGTATCACACCTGTGGATGCAGAGTTTTGATGGCAAAGAGTCTATCGAACTGACCCATGGTGAGGAGGCTGCCTCATCGCCGCGCTGGAGCCCGGATGGTAAGTATTTATCATTCCTTTCCTCGCGCGATTCAAAAACAGGCTCACAGGTTTGGCTCATCGATCGCCGGGGTGGGGAAGGTGTAAAACTGACCAATATTAAAGGTGATTTGAGCGACTACGCCTGGAGCCCTGATGGCAAGCGTTTGGTGATGGTGATAGGTGACCCCGAAAATAAAGGCAAAGAAGAACCTAAAACCCCCAAGCCCATAGTTATTGACCGTTATCATTTTAAACAGGATATAGTAGGATATCTTCAGCACTTGCATAACCACCTGTATTTAATTGATGTAACCACAAAAAAGCTGGATACATTAACCAGGGGCGATAAAGATGAAAGTTCGCCGGCATGGTCGCCAGATAGTAAGACTATTGCATTTGTGAGTAACCGCAGTGCCGATCCTGATAAAAATCAAAATACCGATATTTTTACCATTGATGCCCGGCCAGGCGCCAGTATGTTGCAGTTAACCACCTGGAGGGGGAGGGACGGTAACCCGCAATGGAGCCCCGATGGCAGGTATATTTCCTACCTGCGCTCAACCAGCGATGCTGATTATATGATGTACGATCAAAATGTGGTTTGCATAATGGATGTTGTGGGACAAAATAACAAACCGCTTACGCTACAGCTTGACCGCCCCGCCGGCGCACAAACCTGGGCCAAAGACAGTAAGAACATCGTATTTATCGTAACGGACGATCGTACCCGCTATTTGGCCAATATCAATATCAACAGTGGCAAAATCACACCGATTAATAAGGGTGATTATGTTTTCAACGATATAAACACCAATCTTTCAGGCAACTGGGTAGTACAAAAAACCGACCCGTACACCCCTGCAGAATTATTCGCTTTGGAAGATAAGAAACTTCGCAGGTTAACTTTCCACCATCAGGCCTGGTTAAACACTGTACAGCTGGCTTATGTCAAAGGTTTTGAATCAACCAGTGTTGATGGTACAAAAGTGTCTGGTATTATTTTAACGCCCGATAGCGTTCCCAATAAAAAATATCCGTTGATCCTGTTTATTCATGGTGGGCCCGTAGGACAGGATGAATTTGGTTTTGATGCTACAAGGCAAACGCTGGCTGCTGCCGGTTATGCTGTAGCTGCTGTGAACTACAGGGGCAGTAATGGCCGAGGGCTGGATTATTGTAAAGCCATTTATGCTGATTGGGGCAATAAGGAGGTAAAAGATTTGCTTGGAGCGGTCGATCAACTCGAGAAATTAGGCATCGCCGATCCTGATAAGCTGGGCATAGGTGGCTGGAGTTATGGCGGCATCCTTACCGACTATACGATAGCCTCCGATACCCGCTTTAAAGCAGCAGCAAGCGGAGCTGGCAGTGCGCTGCAGCTTTCGGTTTATGGTAGCGACCAATATGTGTTACAGTACGAAAACGAAATAGGCGTACCGTGGAAAAATGCTGATAAATGGATCCAGATTTCGTACCCGTTTTTTCATGCTGATAAAATAACAACCCCGGTATTGTTTATGTCGGGCCTGAAGGACTTTAATGTGCCGACCATCGGCAGTGAGCAAATGTACGAGGCATTGAGAACCCAAGGCATTCCAACCGAACTGATATTGTATCCTAATCAATTTCATGGGCTTACTAAGCCAAGTTACCAGGTTGATAGGTTGCAGCGCTATGTGGAATGGTATGATAAGTATTTAAAAAAATAATATTTTTATGCCCTCGAAACGGTTTTTTTATCGTGTTTTATGAAATATGTCCTGTTGATTTTAGGCGGATTGGCTTCTTTGCCTTTGATTGCCCAAACTGTGAAAAAGCCGCTTAAACCTACCGATCTGTATAAACAGCCAACGCTGATGGCGCCGCAGCTTTCTCCGGATGGTAAATGGGTGGTTTACGAATTATCAGAGGTGGATACAGCTAAGGATAAGCGTGTATCGCACTTGTGGATGCAGAGTTTTGACGGCAAGCAATCTATTCAGCTTACTTATGGCGATGAGCCGGCATCTACTCCTAAATGGACCCCTGATGGTAAGTTTATTTCTTATCTGTCCGAAAAAGATTCGAAAAATGGCGGGCAGGTTTGGATGATGGACAGGCGTGGCGGCGAGGGGCATAAACTTACCGATATTAAAGGTGAACTTGAAGAGTATGTTTGGTCGCCGGATAGCAAAAGGCTGGCATTGATCATTAAAGATCCCGAAAACAAAGGAAAGGAAGCTCCTAAAACCACGCCTCCTATAAAAATAGACCGTTACCATTTTAAGCAGGATATTGAAGGGTATCTGCAACACCGGCATTCGCATTTGTATTTGTATGATGTGGCCGCAAAAAAGCTGGATACCCTGACCAGCGGTAATATGGACGATAGTTCCCCGCAGTGGAGCCCCGACGGAAAAACGATTGCCTACGTAAGTAATCATACGGCCGATCCGGATCGGAATGAAAATACAGACATCTTTACGATAGAAGCTAAACCCGGTACCGAGCCGCAACAGCTTACCACTTTTACCGGCCATGATATCAATCCCCTTTGGAGCCCGGACGGCAAGCGTATTGCTTACCTCCGTTCAACAAGCGATGCAGATTATTTCATCTATCAGCACGATGTTTTATATCTGATGGATGCCGACGGGAAAAATAATCGCCCGTTAACGGATCAATTGGACAGGCCTGTTAGCAATATTGCATGGAGCCGGGACAGCAAAGACCTGGAATACCTGGTACACAGCGACAGAGTCCGTTATATCAACAGGTATAACCTGCTTACCCGTAAATCGGTATTGGTGTATAAAGGGAACCAATGCAGTTTTGCTGATATAATGAGCCATTCGTTAGGTGTATGGGTAGGGAAGATGACCACGCCATACATGCCGCATGAGCTGGTGGCGATTGAAAACGGAAAAATCCGCCGTTTAACTTTTCACCAGGAAAAGTGGCTGAACGAAGTTAAGCTGGCCTATGTGAAAGGTTTCCAGTCGTTCAGCAGCGATGGCACACTGGTTTCGGGGATACTTTTTACGCCCGATAGCGTAATTACTAAGAAAATGCCTTTCATTCTTTACATTCACGGTGGCCCTACCGATCAGGACGAGTTTGAGTTTGATGAGATCAGGCAAACACTGGCCTGCGCCGGTTATGCTGTAGCCGCTGTAAATTACCGCGGCAGTACCGGGCGCGGCATCGAATACACCAAAGCTATTTATGCCGATTGGGGCAATAAGGAAGTGAAAGACTTACTGGGTGCTGTAGATGAACTGGTTAAACTTGGCATAGCCGATAAAGACCGCCTGGGAATTGGCGGTTGGAGTTACGGAGGCATCCTTACCGATTATACCATAGCTACTGATCCCCGCTTTAAAGCAGCATCAAGCGGGGCTGGCAGTGCCTTACAGTTAGCCATTTATGGATCAGATCAATGGGTAGTACAATATGATAATGAACTTGGCGCACCATGGAAAAATGCTGATAAATACATCAAATTATCGTATCCATTTTTCCATGCTGATAAAATAAAAACCCCAACGCAATTCATGTCTGGCCTAAAAGATTTTAATGTGCCAACGGGAGGAGGGGAGCAAATGTATGAAGCGCTACGGTCACAAGGAGTACCAACCCAATTGGTACTTTATCCCGGCCAGTATCACGGTATTACCGTACCAAGCTACCAGGTTGACCGACTGAAGCGCTATATTGAATGGTTTGATAAATATTTGGCCCCCCAATCCCCTAAAGCGGGAGCTTTTTGATAAAGCAAGACTTAGGAGCAAGAGCGGCTTAGATAATTATACCTAAGCCGCTTTTTTTTATTCTGTCAATTCAATAATTCTGAAAATTCTGATTTCAGACAACCAGCTTTCCTTCAACCGAATCATCAATAGTTTTGCCGACAGCTGCACCGGCAAGGCGTTTTACAAAGGCGACGGCATTGCCATGTTTATTATCCCAGTAATAGCCTTCGGTTGGTTCAACTTTAATAACGCTGATGCGCGGATCGTCGACACCTTCGGTAAACCACACTTTGAGTGTCGGTTCCCATAGTTCTTTGATCTTTTCTTTATCTTCGGTAATGGTGGCTATCCCATAAAGGTTTAAAAAGTCAGAATATCCGGAACCCTGGAAAAGCAGATGGACAAAGGGATCTTTAGCTAACTCCTCATTTTTATGGCTGTCATTAGCACTCAGAAACCAGAAGTTGCCCTCATCATCAATTTTCTGTGCCGACATTGGCCTCACTGAAGCAGGTACGCCTGTTTTAAGACTGCTCACAAAGAAGCAGCTTTTTGCGCTTTCGGCAAGTTCTTTGATCTTGGCCAAGGCTTCAGGTCCATTCAAGTCCCTCATATTATCCTCAGGCTGTTGTTGATTGATACTATCCATTATTTCAAGTTTTGTTGGTAAATGTTATAAGAGTAACCAATCAAAAACTCAATTGTGTGGATTTATTTAACTTAATAGATAATTATTTAGTTATAAATGGTGGTTTGAGTGGTGGTCTAACTTACGAAGTTTTTAAAACTTCGTAAGTTAATATTGATCATTACCCAAACACCACCATCCTGTCCGGATATTTTGAAGCATAAGTTGCTACAATATTTTTGATATAGTCATTCCCCGGGTAAGGTGTGAGATAGCTTTTGAGTTGCTGTATGTTATTGGCATCAAAATAATGGGAGATATAGCCCATACCATAAAACTGGCCTTTCTCCACCAAAATACAGCTATGTTCGTCGCCGGTACGGCCCTCATCCCTGATAGCGTACGTTGGTAAAGCTTGCTTAAGCTGATCGATGGCATTGTTAACCTTTTCGTTATAACTGTCGGGAGGTTCAACACCTTCGCAGGCACAGGTACTTCCTGCTGCACTGACGCAGGGCTCATTGTTTTTTTGTATAAAACAAAGCTTAGGGCACAGGTCAAATGCTTCTATCAGTTTGTTGAGCAGGTTATACCCGTCAAGCAGGGAATTGCAGGTATATATCGGGTCGCTGTATTTGCGGTATTTATCAACTGCCAGGCGAATATACCCGCGTTGATCTTCAAAAGCGTAAAGACAGAAAGCATTTTCAAAGCGTTTTAACGAGCGATTATATTTGGGCCATAAGCGTTTGATCTCAATAGCTTCCAACACAAAGGCGATGAGCTCGGTGCCGCAAACCTGATAGCTGATCTGGTATATATTGCGTAAAAATTCCTGGCGCTGAAAGCCGGGGTTGTTGCCTGTAAAGTGGCTGCTTACCCTTTTTTTAACGTTTTTGGCTTTACCTACATATATCACTTTGCCTTTTTGATCATGAAAGTAATATACGCCCGGTGTATACGGCAACTGGTCAATGTCTTTTTTGGATAGGTTGGGTGGCAGCACCTGATCTTTTGAACCTTGCTTAAGCGATTGTTTAATGTGATTATCGGTATCACTGTTCAGCAGCAGGGTAAACAGTTCGGCTGTAGCTTCGGCATCGCCCATAGCCCTGTGGCGGTTTTGATTATCGATACCCAGATGTTTGCATAGCCTGCCCAGACTGTATGAGGGTAATCCCGGCAATATCTTTCGGCCAAGCCTTACAGTGCAAAGCTTATTGGTTTGCAGATCGTACCCGGCAGCGGCGAGGTGATATCGAACAAAAGAAAAATCAAAATTTACATTGTGCGCTACAAAGATTTTACCGTGAATGAGGTGGTAAATATCAGCTGCCACATCCTCAAAAGGGGGGGCATCCTTTACCATCTCGTTGGTAATGCCTGTTAAGGCGCTGATGTAAATAGGGATTTCACGCTGCGGATTAACAAGCGTTTCAAACCGCTTCACTACTTTTTTTCCATCATGTATGCATATTGCTATTTCGGTGATACCATTAGCGCTGGCATGCCCCCCTGTAGTTTCTATATCGACAATTGCATACATGATATTTCAAATGTAATATAAATTTGCTAATTATTTTAGTGTTGTTTAAAAAAGTCGGGAAGTCGGAAAGTCTGCAGTCCGCAAGTCGGAAAGTTTTTTGTTTAAGAGGGATTGCCCAGCTTATAAAAACAGAAATAAGGCAAAAGAAAAAGCCCCTGAGAAACTTTCCCAGGGGCCTAAATATCTTTCGGACTTTCCGACTGTGGACTTCCGACTAAAGACTTAAGACTTCTTATTTTTATTAGCCTGTATCTGTTGTTGCTGGCGCATCATCTCCTCCATTTTGGCACCAAAGCCTGATTTTTTCTTTTTAGTATCTTCAGGTTTCTTTTTGTTTTCCTGGATCTGGGCATGGATCTTTTTATCATCAACCATGAATTTGATCAGGTATTGCTGTAAAAAGGTGAACATGTTGGCCAAAAAGTAATAATAGTTCAAACCGGCAGGGTAGCTGTTCAGCGTGAAAAGGAATACCAGCGGAGTGATGTAGCCAATGTATTTCATTTGCCCTGTAGCACCGGAGATCTGGTTGTTGAAATAAGTATAGATCAACGTTGAAATGGTCATCAGTAAACACATTAAGCTAATGTGGTTAACACCGCCAAGAAAAGCTATCGGAGCAAATTTAATAACCGAATCATAAGTTGAAAGGTCATGCATCCACAGGAAGCTTTCGCCCCTTAGCTCAAATAGGCTTGGGAAAAAGCGGAAGAACGCGATAACTATCGGCATCTGGATGAGCAATGGTAAACAGCCGCCCAACGGGTTAACACCTGCTTTTTTGTAAAGCTTCAGGTACTCCTGTTGCAGCAATGTAGGGTTATCCTCACCAACTTTAGCTTTGATCTCATCCATTTCGGGCTTCAGCACACGCATTTTGGCCATTGAAAGGTATGATTTGTAAGTAAGCGGTGATAATACCAGCTTAAGCAATACAGTCAATACCAGGATAATCAAACCATAGTTCCAGTTAAACTTGTTAAGGAAGTTAAATACAGGCAATACCGCAAAACGGTTGATATATTTTAATGGTCCCCAACCCAGATTAACCAGTTTATCAAGGTCGTGCCCCTGGTCTTTAAGCGTATTAAAACGGTTGGGTCCAAAGTAAAACTCCAACGGTAAAGAACCATCAGTGCCGCGGGTAAGCGACAGGTCGGCTTTCATTTGTTTTACATCGGTGGTATCATTAAAATCAGTAGCAACAGCAATATCTGTTTTGGTAATGCCGCCTTTGGCTATCAGCACATTTGAAAAGAAGTGTTGTTTAAAAGCAACCCAGGCCATTTTTTTATCGCTGATGCTTTTTTGGTCGTCTTTGCCTTCGCTCAAGTAATCAGCATCCCCATCGGTATTGTAATAGTACACCGTTGAATACTGACGCTCCATTTTGATGTCTTTTTCCTGTTTGCGCAGGCTGGTGGCCCAGTTAAGGTTAATGGTGCTGCTGTTGGCAATAACGCCGTCAAGGCCGGTAGGCTTAATGGTTAGCCCAAGTTTAAAACCATCACCTTTTAAGCTGTATATATAATCAATATATTGGGTAGGGCTATAGCTTAAACGCATAGTAACCGAACCGGAATCTTTTTCGGCTATGTTAAGTTCTTTTGCACTTGGGGTAAAATAGTAATTGTTGGTGTTGATATTGGCAACACCGGCAGCAAACTTCAATCCAAATTGGTTATTGTTGCCGCTGAAAAGCACCAGGGGCTTCTTATCAAAAGTTTTGTAGTTTTTTAACTCAACGGAAGCGACTTTGCCTCCATGGGTGCTTAATTTAATAAGCAACTCTTTATTACCAATGGTAACAAACTCTTCTTTACCAACAGATGCGGCGCCAAAAGGCATTTTTAACAAGGCCGAATCAACTTTGGCTGTTTTGGCGGTATCAAACTTAGCTGTGGTTTTGGCAGCAGCGGCAGCTACAGCGGCACCAGCTTTTTTCAGCGAATCCTGGTGCTGTACCTCGCGCTCTTTTTTAAGGTCGGCTTCCGATGGCTTTAAAAAGTATATCGAGCCGGCAATGATCGCCATGATCAGGAATAATCCTGTAAACGTATTTTTATCCATTATCTAATTATCGTACAATTACTTATTTTTTGCGGGCATAAGCCAGCGAAGCGGCGACAAAGTTAATAAAAAGTGGGTGCGGATTAGCAACTGTTGATTTTAATTCGGGGTGAAATTGCGAACCGACAAAAAACGGGTGGTTTTTAAGCTCTACAATCTCCACCAGGCCATTGTCAGGATTAATGCCAGATGGGGTAAGGCCCGCAGCCTCATATTGCTTAAGGTACTCGTTATTAAACTCATAACGGTGACGGTGCCTTTCCGAAATATGGTTTTTTCCGTAAATAGCCGCCGCTTTAGTGCCTTTTTTAATATCGCAGGGATAAGCGCCTAAACGCATGGTACCGCCTTTGTTGGTGATATTTTTCTGATCTTCCATCATGCCGATAACCGGGTAAGGGGTTTCGGGGTTCATTTCGGTACTGTTGGCATTCTCAAATCCTAATACATTACGGCCAAACTCAACTACCGCACATTGCATACCTAAACAGATACCAAAGAAAGGGATATTATTTTCACGCACATGGCGGATAGCCTGGATCTTACCTTCAAAACCACGCTCGCCAAATCCTGGGGCAACCAGTACGCCGTGCATGCCCTTTAATTTTTCAACAGCGTTTTCGGGCGTAAGCTGTTCCGAAGGGATATATTCAATCCGCACTTTACATTCCTGTTTAGCACCTGCATGGATAAAGGCTTCGGTAATAGATTTATAAGCATCCGGCAGCTCCACATATTTACCAACCAGCGCAATACGTACATCGGCAGTCGGGTTTTTCAGGCGGCCAAGAAATTCTTTCCAGTTTTCGAGGTTTGGCTCGTTTTTGTGCGGAAGTTTTAATTTAGTCAATACGGTTTTGTCAAGCTGTTCTTTCAGCATTAACAGGGGTACATCGTAAATACTTGGTGCGTCAATCGACTCAATAACAGCATTGATATTCACGTTACAAAACAGCGCTATTTTTTTGCGGATATCGTTGGTAAGGTGGTGTTCGGTACGGCAAACCAGGATATCGGGCTGGATACCATACTCTAATAACATTTTTACCGAGTGCTGCGTAGGTTTGGTTTTTAATTCGCCTGCTGCTGCAAGGAATGGTACCAGTGTAAGATGGATAACTAAAGAGTTAGCCGATCCAATTTCCCAGCGGAATTGCCTTACAGCCTCAATATATGGTAATGATTCAATATCGCCTACAGTACCGCCAAGCTCGGTGATCACGATATCGTAATCACCGCTTTCGCCCAATATGCGGAAGTTTCTTTTTATTTCATCGGTAATGTGGGGCACTACCTGTACAGTTTTTCCTAAAAAAGCTCCTTCACGTTCTTTATTAATTACATTTTGATAAATGCGGCCGGTAGTAATGTTATTGGCTTTTGAGGTAGGAGTGTTCAGGAAACGCTCGTAGTGGCCAAGATCAAGATCGGTTTCGGCACCATCTTCGGTAACATAGCATTCGCCGTGCTCATAAGGGTTAAGCGTTCCCGGATCAATATTGATATAAGGATCAAACTTTTGGATGGTTACGCGGTAACCGCGCGATTGAAGGAGTTTGGCTAAAGAAGCAGAGATTATACCTTTTCCTAACGATGAGGTAACACCGCCCGTAACAAAAATATATTTAGTCATGATTTTTTTTGAAAATGACCGGGCTTTTATACCGCGGCCAATTGTTTCTGTACGGGATACAAAAGTACGAAAATTTTCACGCTTCGGCGCATCTGTTTTTAAAAAAAGGGAACTGTTAAAATAATGCAAACGGAACTATTTATATTACAGGTTCTTATATTGCAGTTCCTTGAATTATGTAATAGAGCATAGTAATCCTGCAATAGAAAATATTTTCAGTAGGGTAAACTAATTGTGTTATTGTTTTAAACCTTGATTGTAGTTAGCCGTCTATCTGTAACAACTTAAAACCTCTTCAAATGAGATACTATATCACAATTATCCTGCTGTTCTTTTTTGTCGATAAACTGTACGCGCAACATAGCGGAAATGTGGTTTATGGCGATAACTCAAGCATTAGGATCAGACCATCGGGTAAAAAGCTCTTCTTAACCGATTCTACTTTTATTATTGAAGCCAATGTACTTATGAACGTTATAGCCAATGATTACGCTGTAACTTTCGCCGTGTCAGATTCTGCAGCATCTGTCGAAAAATGTAATGAACAGATCAATAAGCGTACTGCCGGGTTTATTGGCAAATTGGCCGGTTTAAATATTAAACCAAATGAGATTTATGTTGATTTGATAGGTCAGAATAAAGTATTGGATTACCATGTGAAAGATAATCGTGCAGAGCAGTACTTAAAAGGATTCGAGATAAAAAAGAACATTACAGTAAAACTTTCTAATATCGGTCTTCTCGATAAATTGATGATTTTTGCTTCGGGTTTTCAGATCTATGATATTGTTAAGATTGATTATATCGCTAAGGATATTGAGCAGATAAACGACCGGCTATTCAAGCTCGCAACCGAGGTAATTAATCATAAAAAGGAATTATATGTGCAGGCAACAAACGCTCAACTGCTATCTGTATCTCAAATTTACGCTGAAGATTATTCAAGTTATTATCCAACGCAACTTTACAAAACTTATATGGCCAATAATAGTGGCTCGGTTTCGTCGCAGTATGACAGGTTTGTCAAAAAAGACCTTAATAATACCGTAACAGCTTATTACGAAAAGATAAATTACAGCGGAATTGATAAAATAGTAAATCCGGTTATTACAGAACCCGCCATTGAGTTTGCACTAACGCTGCAGATCAAGTTTCAGATAAAAAAAGTTAACTGATAAACTATCTCCCTAAATGAAACCGATGTTCTCGTTTGTAATTGCAATCCTGATGTGCGCTGAATTATATGCTCAGCACACGGTCTCGCCCAATAAAAAAAACACCGATCAAAAAATAATTAACAACTATCTTTACCAGCTTAATAAGCAACTGGTTGTTGATGGCTATGAGGGCAATAAAAGCCAATTAACAAAAGCAAGGATCGATAACCTGATTGAAGGAAGCCGTGATCGATATACCGAAGGCGCAGTTACTTATTCGCCCGATGGCAGGTTTAAGATCTTTGTTTTAAAGGGCGAGATGGTAGGCGGCCATATCAACTGTATCTATACAGCGTTTATACATTCGGCACAGGCAATACAAAACATTGTGATAAGCCCTGTTGAACGTATTTTTAAGCTTGGGGCGAATAAATACCTGATTATTCAACGAGAGGTAACCTGCGGAGGAACTATATTTTATGATTATCGCAAAGCTACGGTAATAGCCCTTGTTAAAGGAAAGTTAGTTTATTACCCATTTAATTACAAGTATCCCGCGGGCGGGACCAACGCGGATAAACAGGAACCTGACGGTAGCCTTATACTTGAACAGTTAACTGATGATGATCATATTTATAACCCTGCAGACAGCATACTTTTAAGGTTCGACCCTAAAACCAATAAGCTCCAATACAGATATCGGGTTGATTATAGCATTTGCTGTGATAAGAATTGGGTAGCAACGTTTTCTGGATTTTTTCAGTTTGAAAACGATCGCTTTATACAAAAAAGCGAGAGCAGCAAAGACTCGAAAATTACAGGTGATTAACCTTTAAATATTAAACCCGCTCCCTTTGCCTGCTATACATATCTATCTTACGGTGCAACTCGTTAGGATTAAAAGGCTTGCTTACATAATCGTTCATACCTACGGTAAAGGCCATATCCTGGATATCAAGCATGGCAGATGCAGTAAGGGCTATAATGGGCAATTTTTTGTACTTATCATCAGGTAGTTCACGGATAGCGCGGGTAGCCTGGTAACCATCCATTTCGGGCATTTGCAGATCCATCAAAACCATGTCATAGTCATGGGTTTGCACCAGCATCAGGGCTATCTCGCCGTTTTCGGCAACATCACATTCAACTTCCCATTGTTTCATGAACTGTTTGGCCAGTATCACATTGATCTGGTTATCTTCGGCAATTAGCAGCCTTGTACCCTTAAGACTTTTTAAGCGATAAAACTCATCACTATCGGCTGTGCTGCTTAATTGTTTTTTGCTGTTTTTAAAGGTAAGGGTAAAATTAAATACCGAGCCTTTGCCATATTCGCTTTCAACGGTAATGTCACTACCAAGCAGTTGCAGCAGGCGTTTGGTAATAGTTAAACCCAAGCCTGTACCGCCGTATTTGCGGGTTGTATCTGAACTGGCCTGGTTAAAGCTTTCAAAAATATGATCAATTTTATCGGGCGTTATACCTATCCCGGTATCGGATATCTCAAAATCAATGGTTGATGAGTCAGTTGTGTTGCTTGCTAACGATGCGGTTACCGTTACTCTTCCTTTATGGGTAAATTTAACAGCATTGCTCATCAGGTTGGTGAGGATCTGGCCCAGGCGCACCGGATCACCAATGATGGCATTGGGCAAATCCTGGTCCATCATCAGTTTTATCTGGATGTTTTTTTCGTTTGCCTTTTGCAGCAGGGCAAGACGGATATTTTTGATCAGATCGGTAAGACTAAAGTCAACGCTTTCAAACTCAACTCCGCCAGCCTCTATCTTGCTGAAATCCAATATGTCATTGATGAGTACCAGCAGATTTTCGGCCGAAAACTTCAGGAAGTTCAGAAATTCCATTTGCTCGGGCTTGGGGTCCTGGTGTATGAGCAGGTGAGTAAAACCAATAACGGCGTTCATTGGCGTACGGATTTCGTGGCTCATAATACTCAGGAATTGCGCCTTAGCCATGGCCGCTTTTTCGGCAAGTTCTTTTGAGTGGATCAGGGCAACTTCCAGTTCTTTGGCTTTAGCTATGCGCTCGTGCAAAAAGCTGATGATATGGATCAGGTCATCGTCTGAGTCGGAGATGTTTAACTCCACATCGGGATTAAGTGCCCTGATGGCTTCTTTCAATTGTGAGATGGAGCGCTGTTTGATCTCATTTTGTAACCGCAGGTTATCAGTAACCGTTACATATTCACGCTCACTTACATTAAAGGCATGGTCTGCAAGCTTTATCGATTTTTCAAAGTTTTTGAAGCTATTGTTTACTGCATCTAAAAACTGCAAAATAGCGCCATCTTCCAGGCATTGTTCGGGGAGCAATTTTTTTATCTGCTTATCCAATAAGTGATGGTACTCCATAATCAGTGTTCGGTAAAGGTTGTGATGGTCATGGTTTGGTTATGCAACTCACAATTTGACCCCTTATTAAGGGGTGACAATTCTCCGTATGAATAAAAGCCCGCCATAATGGTTTTATTGCCGAAGATGTGTTTAGCTGCCATTAATTCTTCGTCTGTACGGTCGTTAAGTACCAGTTTTCGGCCCACGCAGCTAATCAATATAGCCAGATCGGCATGCTCCGGCCCGGTTACTGCGTCGGCAGCGGCCGATGAAGAAGCACCGATCAGTTTTTCAAAATTGGCTTTCATCAGGCGTACTTTACTCCCTTCGGGCAAATTGCCGGCAAAGGTCATTGATTTTTTGTCTTCGTTAACGCTCAATATGGTTCGCACCAGTTTTTTATCTGAGCCTTCAATGGTTAGCGACAATGGGAATAGCAGTGCCGAACCAGGCAGTTCTTTAGCATACTCACCTAAATATTCTTTATAAAGATCGAGCGCGCTTTTCCCATCTATCTCAAAAAGTACATTTTTATCCGACCTGGTAATGCTTCGCTGAGGCCCAAACTCTTCCCAGCCCCCGCTTGATCCATGGCTAATATGCAGGCTATCGCCATAGAAGCCTATGGCTATCACATTACCTTGCGCGGGGACAGCGTTAAGACTGGTAAATGTGCTGTTAAACCGGGCTGCATCGCCGGCCAGGCCTCCGGTTACGGGAACCTTGCCCGGATTATCGCGGTTAAAGCCATCAACCAGTTCACTTCCGTTTATGAAAGTGCCGTCGGATATAATGAATACACAATTTAAGCCTTTTTTATCCAATTGCGACATCAGGAAGGCTCCCGTTTCGGCACTGTTGGCCTGTTGGTTTACATGGGTAGCAGTACAGGCTATGGATGATTTTTCTAACTCAACCGCGGTTACAACAATGCTGTCGTCATACACATCACTGCCCATGATTTCGCCAGCTGTGGAGGCAAAAACTACATTAGCATTAGGATAGCTCTTTTTAAGATAATCATAAATTTCAGGACCGGTAATTAATTTCGGTGCACCGAAAGCAAGTACCAACTGACATTTTTCAGCACTAAATTCAGGGTCTGTAAAGTAATTTACCCAACCCTTGTTTACAAAATGATGCTGCCTTATCTTCATGATGATTTTAGGTTAATAATATGGTGATGCTACAGATGAAGTTAATAAATTAAGAAACAAAAATTGCTTGAAATATGAAAGTATTAAACAGCTTATTGTTTACAGAAAATTCATTAATTATAAATATTGGAATTGTGTTTTAATAGTTTAAATTGGACTTTAATACAGTACGCTTAATCTTATACGTATTAAGAATAACAAGGTTATCAGTACGGGAAGTGTTAATCTATTGGGAGGGTTGAATCAGAAACTATATATCAAACTTCAGTTTCTCCAGATCTTCAGGCACATCAACGGCGTGGGTTTCCAGCTCGGTTTCGGCCACTTTGATACGGTAACCATTATCTATCCAGCGAAGCTGCTCCAGGCTTTCGGCCTTTTCAAGCGGGGATACAGGTAGTTTGGTAACTTCCTGCAATATATCTGCACGATAACCGTAAATGCCGATGTGTTTGAAAAAGGTGTGAAATTCGAGCCAATTCTCGGGTTCCTGGCCGCGGATATGGGGCAGGGTAGCGCGGGAGAAATAAATAGCTTCGGATAATTTATTGATCACCACCTTGGGCGAATTGGTATTATGGAGTTCCTGTTCGGTCAGGATCCTTTTTATAAGAGTGGCCAGTTGGGTTTCCGGATCGTTAAAGCAGGCTGTTAATTTGGTGATCTGCTCAGGGTCAATAAAAGGCTCATCGCCCTGGATATTGATGATCACGTCATACCCGGGGTGCAGGCGGGCAACTTCGGCACAACGGTCGGTGCCGCTTTGGTGGTTGGCACCTGTCATTACCGCAATGCCGCCAAAACCGTTTACGTGGTTAAAGATCCGGTCGTCATCGGTAGCCACGACAACTTCGCTCAGGCTCCGGCATTTTTTTGCCTGCTCATATACGCGTTGGATCATAGTTTTACCGCCGATATCAACCAATGGTTTACCGGGAAAACGTGACGATGCGTAACGAGCGGGAATAATGCCTAAGATTTTCATTTGATTTTTATTACAATGGTTTTAAACATTTGCAAAGCTAAGTCCTGATCCTGCTTTGATAAATTACTGCCTGATAGTTGGAAGTTTAAAGTTGATGATTTACTTTGATAGTAAATACCAGTAATTCCTTTTGAAGGATTTTTTGGCCAAACTGTTTTTACAATAAAATCTCGTTTCGACTCTTCATTAAAGTTGTGATCTTTTATCTCTGCAGGGATTTCTATCGGAATATACACTGTACTATCTTTGGTAAGTATATCTGCAATATAGTCAGCTTTAGGAAATTTGCTTTTTTGCTTAGCGGTAGGTTTATGTATTGAAATTTTGACTTTTATATTGGGGGCGTCACTATATGTACGTTCTCTATCGCAAAAATCACATCCGCGTTGCCAATCGTTAGTTTTTATATACTCCTGTTCTGATAGTAATAAGTGATTAGCATATCCCATCGAACTAATTTCGAAAGAGAGAGTATCGGTTGGAGCAATAATTCTACCTACAAAAGAGTCTATGCCTTGTTCCTGTTGGAAATGCCAGTTAGGAGGCAACCATAGTTTGAAACTATTCAAACTGAGCAGATGCCATGTGCTGATATTTACTTGTTTTTCTGAACTATGTTCGCAGGAGAATAAAAGAATAGATAATAAAGCGAAGATCAAAAACTTCTTCATACCCTATTAACTATTAAAACAGCCCGTTAATCTCCCTTTCAATCAAGTTCACAATGGTAGCCATGTCCTCGGTATTGTTAGCAAAATCAAGATTGTCTTTATCAAGGATGAGGAGTTTGCCCAATTTATAATTGTTGATCCATTTATCATACTTTTCGTTCAGTTTTGAAAGATAATCTAAACGGATACCTATTTCATACTCACGGCCGCGGCGCTGAATATTGCTTACCAGGGTAGGCACGGATGCTTTAAGGTAAACCAACAGATCGGGCGGTTTAATAAACTCGGTGATATTTTGAAAAATTGATTCGTAGTTTTCGTAATCGCGCGTGGTCATCAGGCCCATATCATGCAAGTTTTCGGCAAAAATATAGGCATCCTCGTAAATGGTGCGGTCCTGTATAATATTATGCCCGCTTTTTTGGATATCGATGATTTGGCGGTAACGGCTATTCAAGAAGTAGATCTGAAGGTTAAAGCTCCAGCGCTTCATGTCGCTGTAAAAATCCTCTAAATAGGGGTTGTTATCTACTGCTTCATACAAAGGGTCCCATCCGTAATTTTTGGTCAGCATCTCGGTAAGGGTGGTCTTTCCGGCGCCTATATTTCCTACAATAGCTAAGTGCATATATTTTAGTTCATGGGTTATAGTTCATGGTTCATAGCTGATGTTTTTAACGAAGAACACCCGCTGTTTTGAAATGAACTCCGACTAATATACACTATGAACTATGAACTATCAAAACCCGCTATTTAAAATTTCCTGAAGCCGATGATCTCTCTAACTTCCTTTATCGTTCTTGACGCGCTTTCGCGGGCCTTTTCGGCACCCATTTCGGCTACTTTGCGCAGGTAATCGGCGTCGTTGGCAATGGCGTTGATCCTGTCGCGGATAGGGGCCGTTGCCAGTACCATATCTTCGGCAAGTTGTTTCTTTAAATCGCCGTAACGGATAGCCATTTTATTATAAAGCCCATCAAAGTGGGCGAGGGTATCAGGGGTGGAAACAACCTTCATTAAATCGAACAGGTTTTGGATCTCCTGTGGTTTTTGCTGGTTTTCAACGGTAGGGCCGCTATCGGTTACCGCGCGCATTACTTTTTTGCGGATAGCTTCAGGGGTATCACCTAAAAATATGGCATTGCCTTCGCCTTCTGATTTACCCATTTTTCCCTTGCCATCTAATCCCGGAATTTTTACCAAACTTTCGCCAAAGCTAAAGGCAAAAGGCTCGGGAAAATAATCATGGTTATATAGCCTGTTGAAACGGTTGCCAAAAGTGCGGGCCATTTCAAGATGCTGCTCCTGATCTTTACCTACAGGCACTTTAGTAGCTTTGTGGATAATAATATCCGCAGCCATTAAAACCGGGTAGGTAAGCAGGCCGGCGTTCACATTTTCGGGATTGGCGCGTACCTTGTCTTTAAAAGATGTTGCTCGTTCCAGTTCGCCCAAATAGGCGTTCATGTTCAGGTACAGATATAATTCGGTAACCTCCGGAACATCCGATTGCACGTATATGGTAGCTTTTTCCGGGTCGATGCCTGCGGCTAAATATTCTATCAGCACCTGTTTTACGTTGCCATGTAAGTTGGCAGGCGTAGGGTGTGTAGTTAACGAGTGGAGGTCGGCAATAAAGAAAAAGCAGTTGTATTCATCCTGCATTTTTATAAAGTTTTGCAACGCCCCGTAATAATTTCCTAAGTGTAAGTTTCCGGTCGAACGGATGCCACTAACAACAGTCTCCATAGTGTGGCGAAAGTAAGGAATTTTTCTATTTTTGGTAATGATGAAAATGATATTGAGAAAAGTACACGTATATCTTTACATTGTGAGCGTGGCCCTGGGCTACGTTATATTATGGCCTTTTTTCTATTATTTTTCGCGTAAGCCCGAACGCTATCACACGCTCAATTCATTCAGAAGGCTTTGGGGCTTAGTGAGTTCTGCTTTCGCGGGGATATTTTACCATTTTGAATATGAACAACCGATTGACTGGAACAGGCCTTATATCATTTGTCCTAATCATACCTCAAACCTTGATATTTCGGCTATGTGTATCCTGGTTAAAAGCAATTGTTGTTTTATGGGCAAACATGAGCTGGAAAATGGCCTGGTAACCGGTCTGTTTTTCCGTACGGTGGATATTCCTGTTAATCGTGATAGTAAAATGTCGTCGTTCCGGGCGTTTAAAAAAGCATCCGAGAAATTACAGGAAGGCGTTTCTCTTATCATTTTCCCCGAAGGCGGAATTTCGGATCATTATCCCCCGCAGCTTTGCCCGTTTAAAAATGGTCCTTTCAGGCTGGCTATTGAGTTAAAAATACCTGTCATCCCGGTATCGTCGGCCAATACCTGGCGAATACTTTGGGACACCGGCATTAAGCACGGCAGCAGGCCAGGGATCTCTAAATTTAAGGTTCATAAGCCTATTGAAACGGCACACCTGAGTATCGACGATGCCGATGCTTTACGGGATGAAGTATTTGAAATTATGAACAATGATTTAAAGTTTGAAGGCGCTGTTTCTACCCTGGCTTAGTCAATTATATGACAGCAGACCGGGAATTTGTAATATATTTGTGCATAAACCCATTGAAGCGGCCCAGTTAAGCATGGATAATGCCGGCGCACTGCGCGATGAGGATCACGCTATTATAAAACAAAAAACAACAGGCATGACCATAGATAAAGAAACCGTTGAAAAAGTAGCCCACCTGGCCCGCCTTGAACTTACTGAAACCGAAGTGCAGGATGCGATGAAGGATATGAGCAAGATCCTTGATTTTATGGCTAAATTGAACGAGGTGGATACCACAGGTGTTGAACCGCTGGTTTATATGACCACCGGTGCCAACGTGCTGCGCGAAGACGTAGTTAAACAACAAATTACCCACGAAGAAGCTTTGGAAAATGCCCCTAAACATGACGAAGACTACTTTTTGGTGGCCAAAGTGATTGAGAAATAGTTTTTTGTCCGAAAGTCGGGAAAGTCGGTAAGTCGGAGAAGTCCGAAAGTTAAGACGGTAGTAAGTTAGACTAAAAACTTGCGGACATCGGACTTACGTACTACCGACCACTAAAAATAAAAACCACTGTAACATTCGGCACCCCAGTGCAGTCCAAATAAAAAATAATTCATGGAGCCAATAAATACTGCCAAGCCGTTAATAACCATAAAAGATATCGGGCGTAAATATGTAATAGGTGCCGAGGTGATCCACGCACTTAAATCAGTTTCGCTTTCTATTAACAAAGGCGAATTTGTGGCTTTGATGGGCCCTTCCGGCTCCGGCAAATCAACCCTCATGAATATTTTGGGCTGTTTGGATACCCCAACCAAAGGGCAGTACATCCTTAACGGGATAGATGTGAGCCACATGACCGATAGTCAACTTGCCGAAGTACGTAACTCGGAAATTGGTTTCGTGTTCCAGACATTTAACCTGCTGCCCCGTAATACTGCTTTGGATAATGTGGCGCTGCCACTAATCTACGCCGGCGTTAATAAAGAAAAACGTAAGGAACGTGCCGGCAATGCATTGAAAAATGTTGGCCTTGGTCACCGTATGGATCACAAACCCAATGAACTTTCGGGCGGGCAAAGACAGCGTGTTGCTGTGGCAAGGGCGCTGATCAATAATCCATCCATTATACTGGCCGATGAGCCAACAGGTAACCTTGATACCAAAACATCCATCGAGATCATGGGCCTTATTGAAGATATCCACGCCAAAGGTAATACCATTATCCTGGTAACGCACGAAGAAGATATTGCCTTGCACGCCCACCGCATAGTGAGGATGCGCGATGGATTAATAGAGAATGACTACGTTAATACCAATGTTCAAACCGTTGACCGCAGGGTAGAGGAGGTGTAAGCCCCCCAGCCACTGAGGGGGGAGTTATAGCTTTTATTATCTACAGTATAATGCAAATCTATCTCCGTGAAACAACTACAAACAGGCAGCTTCTACGGACAAACCAATCAAACAACGCATTTACATGGTATCACCATAACTGACACCGAATATACCCTTGATAAGGTGGACTGGCATTACCATGAAAATGCCTATTTCACTTTTATATTGGCCGGTAATGTTATTGAAGGCAATAAAAAGGAAGTTTATCATTGCCCGGCAGGCAGCCTGCTGTTTCATAACTGGCATGATCCGCACTATAACATCAAGCCCAAAGGCTTTACCCGCGGCTTTCATATTGAATTGCAAAAGCGCTGGTTCGATAACCTGGACTTGAAACAGGATAAACTGGAAGGCAGCTTTGCCATTCAGGACCCGGATGTGAAATTTCTTTTATACCGGATTTTTAAAGAATCAAAGATTTGTGACGAGCTGACCGCAATGACTGTAGAAATGTTATTGCTGCAAACGCTTAATAAAATGCAGGTAAACAACGCCGGCATGTCACGACAAATTCCTGCATGGGTTGGCAAGCTGAAAATGTTGCTGGCCGATGATCCTGCACGGAAGCATACGCTTTCCGAACTTTCCGGGCTATTACAGCTCCACCCAGTTCATTTATCCCGTGATTTTTCCAGGTATTTCAATTGTACTATGGGCGAATATATCCGCAAGCTCAGGATTGAAAAATCGTTCGCTTTATTGGCAGATGGCGGGTTATCCTTAACAGATATCGCCTTTACCTGCGGATTTGCCGATCAAAGCCATTTTTTACGTTGTTTTAAGCAATTTGGCTGTGATAGCCCGTCTGCATATCGTAAGCTTTTATTGAAAAAGCATGTTAATCCTGTTCTATTTTGAATGTATTAATTGGGGCAGTTTTGTAAATATCTAAACAGACAGCAATGAAACATTTTCTCCTTATATTCTTTATAATAACTGCAACCATTTGCAGGCTATCCGCTCAGGTGGGCAATATCATCGAACCTGACCCTATAACCTCCGCTCTTCAAAAAGCCAATATGGGTAAGGTTGTTTTTGAGGCGGATACAATCCCGCTTGAAAAACTGGAACAAACCGATCTGTTAACAAGCTATGAGGCTAAACCTGCCAATAATTTGTACATGCGGCTTTTGCTGGCCAATTCATTAACCAATTACCAGCATAGCTTAGCGCCGTCGTTAAGTGTTGAACAGCTGAACCAGGGTAATTTTCAGTTTGTTTTTTATATAGATGGCAGGCAGGTTTACCAGGAAAACCTGCATAAAGGGGCCAATTTGCCTATCGTAAAAAATACAAAGACCACCATTTTTGTTCCGCTCATTAGTAACCGGGGAGAAGATTCATGGGGGCGTTTTTTATGGGGAAGGTTTATGGCCCATGGCGGGGAAGATGCACTTACTACAGGTACGCACCGGCTCAAAATTGAAGTAAGGCCCTATGTTGCTGTCCCTGATTTGAAAGTAGGTGAGCTGATAGCACAGGGAGAGATCAGGGTTACCGTACCGGCAATTGATTTCAGAGACGCCGAACTGCAAAATATAAAACCGGGCAGCGGCTGGCAGGTATCAAAAGAAGATTTTGATAAAAAGAAGATCATGGAGATGAATGCCCTTATTGCCGGCAACAGGTTTAAACAGATCACCAGCGTGGTAGTGATCAGGAACGGCAAGTTGCTAATTGAGGAGTATTTTAACGGCAGCGCGCGCGATTCATTGCACAATCCCCGTTCGGTTGGTAAAACATTTGCTTCGGCCGTGATGGGGATAGCAGTTCATGATGACTATATCAAAAGCGTTGATCAAACCTTAAAGGAGTTTTATGACCTTAAAAAGTTCAGTAACTACTCGCCTCAAAAAGAAAATGTAACACTAAAAAGCCTGCTTACCATGAGCTCTGTTTTTGGCGCGGATGATAATCAAAGTGATTCGCCGGGGAATGAAGAAAATATGTACCCCACCGATGATTGGGTGAAATTTGCCCTCAGCCTTAAAACAGACAGCAATAAAAGGGCAGGTAAACAATGGAATTATTTTACAGCCGGCGTGGTGATATTGGGCGACATCCTGAATAAATCAGTGCCCGGCGGACTTGATAAATATTCGGCCGAAAAGCTGTTCAAGCCATTGGGCATCAGCAATTATCGCTGGCAATACACACCGCAGAATGTACCCAATACCGCGGGCGGCCTGCAAATGCGCTCGCTTGATTATGCCAAATTCGGGCAATTGTATAAAAATGGCGGTGTTTGGAATGGCAAACAGGTAATTTCGCAAAACTGGGTTAAGGAATCATTTACCAAACACCTTACGTTACCAAAAGATGTGGTAGGTGAGGGCTTTTACGGTTACCTGTTCTGGAACAAAACCTATTGGGTAAACAACGAAGCTTACGAAACTTACTACTGCTCAGGCAATGGCGGCAACAAGATCTTTGTTTTTACCGATGAGCCACTGGTAGTTGTTATAACCGCCGAGGCCTACAACACGCCCTACGCGCATTCGCAGGTTGATAGAATGATGAAAGATTATATTTTACCGGCGGTATTAAAATGATTTTCTGTTAGGGTGCATCACATGCGTCTCCGAATATGCAAATCAAAATTGTAACACAGGGAGGCGCATGTAATGCGCCTTTACCTTTTTATAGTTATTCAATCTTTAATCGAAATATCAAATTATCCCGTCTGCAATCGAAGTAATAGAAATCAAGATTTTTTAGATGATAATACGCTTTTGTGGCCATGATGTAATTTAGATAGACTTTTAGTGGCTGGTTTATTTTGACTGAAGTTATTGAGATCCGTTTTTTATCGTTACTTAATATATACAGTCCTTTATCACCCTCATAGCAAGGTGTGTCATTACCATATTCAACAGTTAATATATCTGTATCTTTTATTCGTTGCTTTTTGATAACAATTGGCTTTTTATCAAAAGCGGTATATTCAGCTATTATTTTATTGTTGTATTTAACATGCCAGTAATCAACAGTATCGGGTTTGAAATGAGCATGGGTGTTAACAGCGACAGCCAAAATTAGTGCGAATAGGCTCATATGGTATGGTTTAATATAGGTAAAGCAGGGCTAATAGCCTTACTCGCTCAATCGCAGGTGGTACACAGCCTCGAAACAAACTCTGCCAGGTGCATAGCTTTTTCTGCAGATATGGCGTGGGTATTACCGATAATGAGGGTATGCTCAACAATCTCTATTACAAAATCATCCAGCCTGATATCCATTACCACGTTGCGGAAATTACGGTCGGCACCGGTAATTGCTTTTTGGCGGTCGCTTACCAGCATATAAAAAGTGTCACTAAAGGCCTTGTCTTCGGCAAAATCAAGCTCAACCGGGTGGATCAGTTCAATGATCTTGTCAACCAATGTTTCGCGCCTGATGAGTATCCGGCCAAAATCATGCTTTAAATAAGCCAGTGCCCAGGTTTGATATGGCGTGTAGGTTACAGCCTTGCCGTGATGATGCCCGATATGTTTTGACTGGCATTCGGTGAACAGCATATAGCTATCGTTATTTTTATTTTTTATAGCGTATGATTCTTTTACACTAATGTCGAGATAGTCTTTGAAAATACTAAACTGCTCTAAATGAAAATCAATATGCCCGGTTTGCTCAATCCTGAATCTGTTTTTCAGGCTGTCCAGGATATCACCGAACTGGTCGGTAGCCGGGGGATACAAACCGGCGTTTTCAATAGTGGATTCCAAATGTTAAAGTTTAGTGTTGTATAATGCTAATACAATAATAACTTTTTTGCTTTGAAATTCAAAAATACAGCTGTTAATAATGATAAGGCTTCATTTTACCGCATGAACAAGCGCAATTAGCATCAGTAATCCCTAATTTCTTCAGGAAAAACTGGTAAAAGCCAATCCTGTCGTTCATCTTATACATGTTTTCGCCCTTATTGCATTCTACTTCGCCGTTCACAATATTAATGGTCATACCAAAACCAGGCGTGCGGCCTGCGGCTTTATCTTCTGCAGTGGGTTGCCATTTGCCTGTCATTACAGCATGCGCCGATGGTTTGTGGGTTTGAGGCGTCATCCAGAAATAGATGGCGGTTTTAAAAGCCATCACCGGGTCGGTTTCTACCATCTCGGGATTTTGGAGCAGTATTTTATCATCGCCTAAAATACAATCCGAAGCATAGCCGTAATTGCCGTTATAGCTCAATTGCATCGGCCCGCGGCCATAGTATTTTTTACCGGCCACAGGTGGGTATTCATCATTTTCGGCAACGTAAGGCAAGCTGGTATTGCTTTCGTGGATCAGCATTAGGCCATCGGTATATGTAGCATTCATGCCATGACGGGTTTCGTGCGCAATGTGCGCAAAAAAGGCAGCGAGTTCCTTTTTATTTACATCGGCACTGTATTCGGTGCAGAAATTGCCATAGTCAATGGTGTAGGTGCTATCTGGTTTGGCTTTGGCCCATTCTTCGTTCCAATCAACATCCTGGCGTACAACGGCCTTTTTGCCTGTTTTTTTATCGGTACGTATCAACTGGTAAACGGATGTTGCCCGGCGGGTTACTTTTATACTGATCATGCCGAGCTCATCGGCTGCTTTGATAAAGGCAGCATAAGTATAAAATTTATCACGTTGCGGAAAAAGATCATTAAATTGTTTTTCGCTTAATAAACTGGCCATGCTTACTTTAGGAGGGGCCGGTTTATCTGCCACCGCCTTGTTACTGTCGCTGCCACTGCTACTTTTACTGTTGCCGCCGCAGCTAAAGCCGGTTGAAAGCAGGATGATAAGCGATAAGGAGAGCAGCTTGGATGATAATATGATCGGTTTCATGAGTTTCACGCTAAGTATGTTTGATGATATCACGGATGCAAGTTTAAGCTAACATATTAAAAATTACACTTTATTGGCAAAAAATATGCTAAAGTGTTATGAAATACAAAATTTAAGATGATAGATTTGAAATAACACCAATCATGAAAAAAAGATTTATCGGGCTTGGTTTTAATTGCTTGATAATCAGAGTTGGCTTTTTTGTAGCCTGATTGTTGGCGGCTTATTTGTTAAATTAAGTATGAAAATATATACTAAAACGGGCGATAAAGGGTTTACCTCATTAATTGGCGGTACGCGCGTGCCCAAGCACCATATCCGCATTGAAAGCTATGGTACGGTTGATGAACTTAATTCGTACATCGGGCTTATTGGTGATCAGGATATTGATGCACATGATAAGGAGGTATTGAAGCAGATACAGGACAGGTTGTTTACAATTGGCTCTTCACTGGCAGCCGACCCTGAGCGGTCACGGATGATTATTCCGGACCTTCACATGAGTGATGTGGAAATGCTGGAAACGGAAATGGATACCATGAATGAAAGCCTGCCGGCGCTTAAACATTTTATTTTACCGGGTGGCAGTAATGTGATTTCATTTTGCCATATTGCAAGATGTGTTTGCCGCCGTGCCGAGAGGATAACCGTTCAGCTTGCCGAAGAAAGTACAGTTGATGAAAAAGTGAATATTTATCTGAACAGGTTGAGTGATTACCTGTTCACTTTGGCCCGCAAAATTGCTGATACTAATAAAATAGCTGAAAATCAGTGGATACCACGGGTTTAAAAAATTGAAAAAAAATATTGATATTCAATTTGAAAATGTTATACTTTTGCGAAAAAGTAAATTTTACTGATAATTATAAATATAAATAAAAACGATGTATTGGACACTTGAACTGGCATCGCACCTGGAAGATGCACCATGGCCCGCAACTAAAGATGAATTAATTGATTATGCTATCCGTTCAGGCGCTCCTGTTGAGGTTATCGAAAACCTTCAGGCACTTGAAGACGATGGCGAACCGTACGAAAACATAGAAGAGATCTGGCCGGATTATCCGACTAAAGACGACTTCTTCTTTAATGAAGACGAGTACTAAACACGATAATGAAACCCTTAGCAATGAGGGTTTTTTTTATTAACCGCTAATTTTGGAATGGTTTTGGTATGGGTAATTACACATTTACTTAACTACTAAAAACATAACAAAATGAGAGGTTTATTGTACATTATCGCTGTTATCCTGGTTATAGGATGGCTGTTTGGAGCATTTATACACCCATTTGGGGGTGGTTTGATTCACATACTATTAGTAATAGCTATCATAGCTGTACTTTTAGGTGTAATCAGACGGGCATAACAAATTTAACCTTGTATTGCAAATCAAAAAAGCCGCAGACTTTATAGCTGTGGCTTTTTGCTTAAAAGCAGTTCGGCAATGGCGATATCTTCGGGGAAGGTGATCTTGATGTTGCTATGATCGCCTTCGGTAAGTTTTATTTCGGCGCCATATTGCTCAACAACGCTTGCATCATCTGTAAACCGGGTATCAAATGGTTGTTCATAAGCTTTTCTTAATAGCGAAGCCCTAAAGGTTTGCGGGGTTTGCACCAGGTAAATCTCATCCCTGACCAGGCTTACCGAGCGGCCTTCTTTTATCTGGCGTATCGAATCGCGGCTTTTAACGGCCACTACCGCCGTGCCATGCTTGGCGGCGCATTGGTAAGCTTCATCAATAATATAGGATGCAGTAAGCGGCCGTACGGCATCCTGTACAGCAACCAGTGCTTCCTGCTCGGTAATCAGGTTAAGCCCGTTTTTGACCGAATGAAAACGGGTTTCTCCGCCCATAACCAACTGATGGGAAATGGTAAATGAATATTCCTGAATCAATTGCTGCCAGTAAGCATGGTAAGCTGCTGGTAAAACCAGTATAATGGCTGGTTTCGCCTCCGATTGCTCAAAGGCTTCAATGGTATGCATTAATACGGGTTTACCGTTAAGCAGTAAAAATTGTTTAGGTACCGCCGATCGCATCCGGCTGCCCGAACCTCCTGCTACTATGATAACGTAGTTTTTGTTTTGAGCTGTGAGATGTGAGATATGAGATGTGAGATTGGAGGCTGTCATGACTTTATTTGACTAATATCTAACAAAATTGCCTGCAAAAAAAATGAGATATGAAACCATGGTCTCATATCTCAAATCTTATATCTCAAATCTAAGAAGATTAGATGATCAGCATCGCATCACCGTAGCTGTAAAAACGATATTTTTCTTTTACTGCAATTTCGTATGCATTCATTACGTGTTCGTAACCGCCAAATGCCGAAATCATCATCAACAGTGTTGACTCAGGGGTATGGAAGTTGGTGATCATTGAGTTGGCAATGCTGAAATCATACGGCGGGAAGATGAACTTGCTGGTCCAGTCGTTAGCAGCTTTCAAAGTTTTGTTTGCCGATACAGCCGATTCAATGGCACGCATTGAAGTTGTGCCAACTGCACAGATCCGTGCTTTGCGTTCAATACCGCGGTTTACAATATCAGCTTGTTTTTGTTCAATGATAAATTGCTCCGAATCCATTTTGTGTTTGGTTAAATCCTCAACCTCAACCGGGCGGAAGGTGCCTAAACCAACGTGCAAAGTAACTTCCGCAAAATCAACACCTTTTAATTCAAGGCGTTTCATAAGCTCACGGCTGAAGTGTAAACCTGCAGTAGGAGCAGCAACGGCGCCTTCATGCTTAGCAAAAATGGTTTGGTAACGCTCTTTATCTTCGGCGGTAGCTTTGCGTTTAATGTATTTAGGCAGTGGTGTTTCGCCTAAAATTTCAACGTTACGACGGAATTCTTCGTCGGTACCGTCAAATAAAAAGCGGATGGTACGGCCGCGTGAAGTGGTGTTGTCAACAACTTCAGCAATCAGCAAATCGTCATCGCCAAAATATAATTTATTACCTACGCGTATTTTACGGGCCGGATCAACCAGTACATCCCATAAACGCAATTCTTTATTCAATTCGCGCAGCAAAAATACTTCGATGGTAGCACCGGTTTTTTCTTTGTTGCCATATAAACGGGCAGGGAAAACTTTAGTATTATTAAGGATCATTACATCCTTATCATCAAAATAATCCAGCACGTCTTTAAATATTTTATGCTCAATTTTGCCCGAATCTTTGTGTAAAACCATTAAACGTGATTCATCGCGGGTGGCAGAGGGTGTATGGGCGATAAGGGATTCAGGTAAGTTGAATTTAAATTGAGATAATTTCATGCTTGTTTTTATGAATTTTCAAGGGCGCAAATGTACGAATTTTTTTGTTAATTTAACAGATTTTTTTAAGAAGCAGTTTTATTACACTACCGTTATATTAATTGCAAAATACTGTAACTTAAATCATGTACTGTTGTCTAAAAAAATATTGGCAGGCGGCTTAACGTATCAGTAATAAAAACGCCCGTTATATTATTATTACCTCCACGCTTTAACCGTGCAATTAGGATTGATTAACAAGTAAGATCAAAATAAGTTATATGCTTTTTTTAAAACTTTTAAGGGAAAGTTTTTTGTTTGCCGGCGATGCCCTGCGGCAGAACAAAACACGTACGTTGCTGTCATTGCTTGGGGTAACCATTGGTATATTTACTATCATAGCTGTACAATCGGCAGTTGATACCCTGCGTAATAACCTGCAAAATAGTGTTAATAAGCTGGGTAATAACAGTATATATGTGCAAAAGTGGCCCTGGGTGGGCGGGAGCGATTTCCCCTGGTGGAAATACCTGCAAAGGCCTGAATCTGACCTTCGCGATTTTAACGAACTTTCGCGCCGTATCACAACCGCCGAGGCATTATCATACGAAATAAATATTGATAACCGCACCATAAAGTATAAAAGCAACACGGTTGAAGGCGCCCAGGTAGACGCTGCATCACAGGATCATGACAAAACCTGGAATTTTGATTTGGAGAGTGGTCGTTACTTTACCGAAATGGAATCAAAAACCGGTGCGCCTATAACCGATATCGGTTATGATATAGCCCAGGCCCTTTTCCCCGATGGCGATGCCGTAGGTAAGCAGATTAAGGTGATGGGGCGGTATGTGACCATTGTAGGCGTGTTTTCAAAACAGGGTAAGGATATGCTTGGTATCTCTACAGATAAGGAGGTGCTGCTGCCCATTAACTTTGCCCGCAACTTAATTGATATACAGAGTTCAAAATATGGTCCTTCAATTATTGTGCGTGGTAAGAAAGGCATCCCGACTGATGATGTTGAAAGCGAAATCAAAGGACTTATGCGTTCTATCAGGAGGCTGAGGCCCGGAGCCGATGATAATTTTTCGCTAAACCGTACAACCATGATCACCCAGCAGCTCGACGATCTTTTTAAAGTGGTTAACATTGCCGGTGCTATCATTGGCGGGTTCTCGATTTTAGTTGGTGGTTTTGGTATCGCTAATATCATGTTCGTATCGGTAAAGGAACGCACCAATATCATAGGGATACAAAAATCATTAGGGGCTAAAAACTATTTCATATTATTGCAGTTTTTAATTGAATCGGTTTTGCTTTGTTTTGTGGGCGGGATCATCGGGTTGTTTTTTGTATATCTGGCCACGTTTGCCGTAAAGGCCGCTTTAGATGTACAGGTAATACTTGATGCTGCTAACGTTACACGGGGCTTAAGCTATTCAATTATAATAGGGGTGATAGCTGGCATTATTCCCGCGTATTCGGCCTCGAGGCTGGACCCGGTAGAAGCTATCCGTACAAACTAATTGTAATATGAAAATAATTAAAGGATTTTGTTTTTTAGCGGCTTTAGCTGTTGCCGCTGCATGTAATCAACCTGCCAAACAACAGGATACTGCTAAAGTGGATACGACTGCTGCTGCCAAGCCTGCAGCCGAAGCCCAGGTTGCAGATACAGGTAACACCAGTGATGTTTTTAAGGCTTATATCGCTTTAAAAGATGAGTTTATTAAATCGGACCCCGCTGGCATAAAAACAGCTGCTACAGCTTTAGAAGGTAAGCTTTCGGATATAAAAGGTTGCAGCGAAACAGCTGCTGTGGCGCACAAGATAAGCAATGCAGCGGATATCAAAGCCCAGCGCGAAGCGTTTTTGGTATTAAGTAAAGATGTTATCGCTTTGGTAAAAGGCGCGAAATTCAAGTCGGCGCCAATTTATGTTGACTTTTGCCCGATGGCCGATGGGGGAAAAGGGGGGTACTGGCTTTCGTCAACAAAACCAATTGTAAACCCCTATTTTCCGGAGCACATGAAAGAGTGCGGAACTGTGAAGGAACAGATTAACTAAGACCGTTGATCCTTCTTGATTACACTGATTAAGTTTATGATATTTAAAGCGATAGGCGATCCCTGTCGCTTTTTTTATTTTGAACCATGATTTTCATGATTGAAGGATTTTATGATATTTTAAAGCGATTTGCATACTGATCGCTTCGCCGCCTGTAGACTTCGTCTATGGACGATTTATGTATGTGGTTGCAAACCAAATACATAGGCTATTGTGATATGATTTAATTAGTGTGTAGGGCTGGAGTTACAAACTCCTGGCATAGTTCACTCGAACTCATAGGCTTCGAATAACGGGGACTTCGAATAGCGGAGGTTTTTAAACCCTTAGCCTTTAACCTTTTACCTTTCGCCTCGATCCCAGATTGAACATCCTAACTCCGAAATTACACTGATTGCCTGATATGTTTTGCCAATTTGCTGTACAGTACTTCAGGAACAAAAGGTTTAGTCAAATAATCACACATACCCGCTTCCAGCGCTTGTTGGTAGGTTTCGGGCATGGCGTCGGCCGTGAGGGCTATGATGGGCAAGTCGGGCTGTGTTTGTTTAATCATCGCCGTTGCTTCAAAGCCGTCCATAACAGGCATCTGCAAGTCCATAATAATAAGATCATAAGAGTTTTGGTTAACCAGGTCGACAGCTATTTGCCCATTTGATGCTTCCTGAACCTGGGCATTCCAGCGCCTTAAAAATTTGCCGGCTATCATCAGGTTCATTTTGTTGTCATCAACAACTAAAATATTCATGCCCTGTAAGTTGTTGTCTGAAGCATTCGCCGCAACAGCAACCGGTTTCATGGCAGCGACCTCAGGAGCGAGGGTAAAGTTTATAGCAAAACTAAATGTGGTACCCTTACCCAGTTCGCTTGATACAGCAATTGTACCTTTATGCAGTTCAACCAGCCGTTTAGTAATAGCGAGGCCTAAACCGGTACCTCCATAGTCATTATCAATTACCTGTTGGTCCTGCATAAAAGGATCAAAAACAATGTTGAAGCTTTCGGGCGAAATGCCTATTCCTGTATCGGTAACCGCAAATTTAATATTAACGGTGTTTGGGGTTATCACATCCTTATCCAACCGGATAATAACTTTACCCGTATGTGTAAATTTAATGGCATTGCTGATCAGGTTATTAAGTACCTGGCTCAGCCGCATGGCATCGCCCATTAAATCTCCGGGAATGGTATCATCTGTTATCAATTCAAGCGTCATTTTTTTTTCGGCCGCCTTTGGCTCAAAAGATTGCTTTATTTTATGGATTAGCTGGTGAATGTTGAACCTTGAGTTATTCAGTTCCAGCTTGCCAGCCTCAATCTTATTATAATCTAAAATGTCATTGATAATGGCCAGCAGGTTTTCGCCCGAAAACTTGAGCGTATTGAGGTATTCCATCTGTTCGGGCCTTGGGTTTTCGTCAAGCAGCAGGTTGGTTGTACCAATAACCGCGTTCATCGGCGTACGGATCTCATGGCTCATGATGGATAAAAATTCCGACTTGAACTTAGACGACTTTTCGGCCATTTCTTTAGCCCATATTAGGTCCTGTCGTGCTTTCTCCTGGTCTGTTATGTCTTCGCCAAGCGCTGTGGTCTCCTTAAAAACGCCGTTTTCGTCATAAAAAACCGTATTTTGCCAGCTTATGATCCGTTGCTCGCCGTTACGGCAAATAATAGGGTTAATGTAATGCGGTAAAAAACTGTCATTTATAAACCAGCTCGTTAAAAAATCTTTCAGATCATCGGGAATAAAATTGTCCATCCAATTCATGCCAATGATCTCGGCCTGGGTATATCCTACCAGGTTTGCCAGGTATTTGTTGCAAAAGGTAACAATGCCACTGTCGTTAACCGTTATTGCTATCATATTAACAGTTTCTAATACCCGCCGGTATTTGCTTTCGACGTTTCTGAAATCAAGCTCAGCCTGTTTGCGTTCTGTAATATCCTGCAGGGTGCCTATAATTTTGCGCACACTTCCGTCTTCATTATAAAGGCGTTTGCCGGCTATAATACTCAGGTGTTTGATATTGCCACCGGGAGTTATAATGCGGTATTCATAGGATGAATCCATGTTGCTTAACTCGTTACGCAATAAGCTCCTGACAATAAACCTGTCGTTAGGATGTACATGCTTAAGCAGCAACTTTATAAAACAGCGCTGGCATGAAGAGGTATCCTGGTCAAGCTCATAAATGACATTCAGCTCCTCCGACCAGGACAGGCGACGCGACGCTACGTCATATTTCCAATTGCCTATTTTAGCAATGGCCTGGGCTTCCATCAGTTCAAGCTGGCTTAGTTTAACTGCTTTATCGGCAAGGCGGGCTTCGGTAATATCCTGGATAATGCCAAATGTGCGCGTAACTGTGGCTGACAGTAATTTTTTTTCGCCGCGTTGGATCCTGATATATTTTAAGTTACCCGCCGGTGTGATAAATTTATGCTCAAGTTGGTTTTGTGCTGTTGTACGGATGGATGCAAGATATTCAAAAACGTTCTCCCTGTCGTCAGGATGTACCAGGCTTATATAATATTGAAAGTGGTTCGTGCCGGTGGGGATATCTTCAATCCCGAGCAGATCATTGAGGTTGGCCGACCAAAATGTTTCCTTACTCTCATGGTCATACCACCAGTTGCCTATTTTAGCAATGTTTTGAGCTTCAAGTAACAAGCCTTCGTTTTCTTTAAGGGCCCGTTCATATTTCTTTTGCTCGGTTATATCCACTACTGAGGCCGAGATCCGGCCGGTATAACCTGTTGTTTTATCAAAAACAGGAGTAAAGTTAGCTGTAAAGGAATGTCCGCTGTCGTAATCAGATAAAAACTCTATTGATATGGGTTTGCGGTTTTCTATTACGTAGTTTAAAGCGCTGTCATACTTTTCGGCTTTTTGCGGGCCCACTACCTTATCGAGCGTTTTGCCAATCGCTATCCGCGGATCAACTACGCGCTCGGTCATTTCATTAAACCATACATTAATACAGGTTTTGTTTTCATCAAACTCAAAAATGATGTCATTTAACGAGTTAATGAGCGCGTTGAGATGATTACGACTTTCACGCAGCTTGGCGTCATTAACCATAAGGCTTTGGTTAAGCTTCATCACGTTATTAACAGCATTTTTTAGTTGGTATTGATAAGCCATCACCACTAAAAATGAGACATAGGCTATTACAGTGAAAACCAAAATAAGTACGATCAGCACTGCGGGCGAAATGGCGAGCCTGGGCGCGGTAAAATAGGCGGTTATAATAGCTGCAAGGTTAGCTTCGCAGATAATTATGAATTCCCTGCTTTTTTTGCAAAAAAGGGTTAACGCAATAAAAATGGTTATTGCGCTAAACAGGTACACATGTTCAAACCCGTTTTTGGCAAGTAAAATGCAGTTGTTTATGACCAGGAAAGACAAAACGGTGGCAAAGATCCCCGCTTTATAAAAAACCTTATTATTAATGAAAGAAAAAAATAGCGTGATAGCACACAAAAAACAGTTTATAGCCCTTAGCCAAAAAGGATCGTAAGAATTGTGGAAGCAAAGATAGTGTAACGAGGGACTTGCAATAAATAAGCCTATGAGTAAAAGGCGATAAACGGTAGCTTGGTTTTGGATCATTACCAATGAGTTACCTTTTAACGACATGTTTTGCAGTAATTTTTTAATCAATTATTAACGTCTATAAGCACAAATACAGGTTGTAAAATAATAAATTTGGCCGAAAATTTTTACAAACAGTAAATTATATTAGCGGTTATTAATACGCAGATTTATTTACATTTGTTGCAGATACAAATTTCTATGGCGGAAACAGCACAACTAAAAATTGGTGATAAAACATTTGAGCTCCCTGTAATTGAGGGCACTGAAGGTGAAAAGGCAATCGATATTTCTAAGCTTCGCGATCAAACCGGTTATGTAACACTTGATATCGGGTATAAAAATACAGGCGCTACCAAAAGCGCCATTACTTTTTTAGATGGCGAGCAGGGAATACTTAAATATCGTGGTTATCCAATTGAGCAATTAGCCGAAAAATCATCATTTATTGAAGTTGCTTATTTGCTGATCTATGGCGAGCTGCCATCTGCCGAAAAGCTAAAATCATTCCAGTACGAGCTAAGCCGCCACACTTTGGTGCATGAGGACATGAAAAAGTTTTTTGATGGCTTTCCGTCAAAATCGCACCCGATGGGGCAGCTGTCGTCATTGGTATCTGCATTATCGGCTTTTTATCCCGAATCATTAAAGCCATCCCAAACCACCGAAGAGCTTAACCAAAGCATTATTAAAATGCTTGCTAAAATGGCTACCGTGGTTTCATGGATCTATAAAAAATCATTAGGGCACCCTGTTATCTATCCTCAAAATAAATACGATTACGTTACCAACTTCCTGCACATGACCTTTGGTCAGCGTACAGAGGAGGTGGAGATCGATCCGGTGGTTATTGACGCTATGAACAAGCTGTTGATTTTACATGCCGATCATGAGCAAAACTGTTCTGCTTCCACCGTTCGTATCGTAGGTTCGTCTGATTCTAATATTTATGCTTCGGTATCTGCAGGCATTTCAGCGCTTTGGGGACCGCTACATGGCGGCGCCAACCAGGCTGTAATAGAAATGCTGGAGAAGATCAAAGAAGATGGTGGCGATACTGATAAATGGATTGCTAAGGCGAAAGACAAAAACGATCCTTTCCGTTTAATGGGTTTTGGCCACCGCGTTTATAAAAACTTTGATCCGCGTGCAAAGATCATTAAAAAAGCCTGCGACGATATTTTAGAAAAGCTGGGAGTTAATGACGAGGTATTGGAAATAGCCAAAAAACTGGAAGAGGTTGCCCTGAAAGATCCTTATTTTGTTGAGCGTAAACTTTATCCTAACGTTGATTTTTACTCCGGTATCATTTACCGCGCCTTAGGCTTCCCAACTGATATGTTCACTGTACTGTTTGCTCTTGGCCGTTTACCGGGATGGATTGCTCAATGGAAAGAAATGAAAGAAAACAAAGAACCTATCGGTCGTCCGCGCCAGATTTACGTTGGCGCCACCTCTAAAGAGTATGTGGAGATAGCAAAACGGTAAAATTTTTGGTTCATGGTTGATGGATCATAAGTAATAGAAGAAGAAAAGACTACATTAAATAAGGAAGCGATGGGGGATGACCTCATCGCTTTTTTTGACCGCTGATTTTTGATTTTGATTAATATGATTACGCTGATTTGCTAATCTTATTATTTGATAATACTAAACGAGGGAATCAGCGAAATCAGCGTGATCATTCGTCAAAAATTAAGGTTCAGATAAAGAAGCCCCGCAGGTTTTCACCGTGCGGGGCCATATAAATAAATCAATCAACTGCAGTGGTTAAGCTTAAAGCTTAGTAATAGTAAAAGTGTTGGCGTTGGCATTTAATACAATTTTGTACGTGCCGCCGGTTGTAATGGTGTAATTAGCTCCGCCTGGAGTGAGTGCACCTGGCGTACCGCCTAAGTTTAAATCCCAGCTGTGATTAAACCTGAATTTTATATCCTTGCCGCCAATTAAAGCAACGGTAACGCTCCATGTTTTGGTGGTAGCGTCATAAAGCATATCGGTATCAGTGCTCCAGCCGCCCGGAGTAGCATCGCCAATAATGCTCCAGAACACAGGGGTAGCCGTAAATGTGCCTTTTGTTTTATCGTTTTGGTCGATAACGGCATGCAGCGCATAGTATCCCGCGGCAGGTACCGAAAGGTTACCGCCGGTAGTACTTATTTTTCCGCTGCCTGCATCACCGTATGCAACGTCCCAAACCTTTTTAGGAGTAAGTTTAAATTCAAGCTTACCAACAGGGAAACCGATATAGCCATCATACACACCATCATTATTTGGTGAAGTGAGGCTGTCGGCAGTTTTGGGATCCCATCCCTGGTAAGCACCGGGAACATAAATATAGCCTGTACCCTGGTATGGTAATACAGTTAATGTAATAATGTTTGAGTAGGTAGCAGCCAGGTTTGGAGCCGCTGATGATTTAATGCGCACCTCAACTTGCGATGGGTTGTCATAAGATAGCTTCAATGCTGTTAACATATCGTTAAGCACACCCACTTTAAGCGTTTGGGTAAGCTTGTCGGTGCTTACTTCTCTTGCGTTTTTAAAACTATTACCTTTTACATCTAACTGTATAGTATAGGTAATGGGGGCATTGTAACCAGTTACCGGGGTTGCGGCCCAGCTAAAGGTAATAGCATCATTATTGGCATTGGGTTTAGATAGTGCGGGGGCGGTTGTTGTTGAAGTTAAAGCACCCACTTTGCCCACGTTTGCTACAACCTTTACTTCATCCTTTTTACATGACGCCAGCATCAGCAGCGCAATGCCACCGAATGCCAGGAGCGTGGTAAATATTTTTTTCATATCCTTTTTAGGTTTTATGGTTTTACGGGAGATACTTTAAGAGCATCTCCCGGTATATTATTAATATCCTGTATTTTGTTTCAGATTAGGGTTAGCTGTAACATCTGCCGATGGTAACGGATATACCGTGCGGAAGCTTTCAACGCTTTTTCCATCTTTTGAACCGCCTTTAAACGGCCACAAATAGGTAGCCTCTACAAACTTTTTGTAACGGATAAGATCCGTACGGCGGAAGCCTTCCCAGTACAGCTCACGTCCTCTTTCATCAAGCAACAAGTCGGTTGTTAAAGCGGTTAACTGGCCGGTGGTAGCACTTTGGTAGGCACGGGCCCTTAATTTGTTAACATAGCTTAAAGCAAGTGTGGCATCGCCGCCACCGCCGCGTGTAGTAGCTTCAGCATAGATCAAATACTGCTCGGCTAAACGGAAAATAGGAAGGTCCATATCTGCATAATCCAAACTTTGCGGGGGGGCACCGTTTATCTTAACATCTTTGAATTTACTGATAGCATAGCCATCGGTAAAGCTACTTATGGTATTGATATCGATATTTTGGCCATCGGTATAAAACTGGGCACGTTTATCAGCACTCGAGGCGCCTCCCGGAAACAGGTTTACAAAAGCTTTGGTAGTACGTAAACCGGCCCAGCCGCCTGAAATACCATAATCAGCAGCAGGCATTGAGCCACCAACGGGGGCATGGGTCATAAATGTGGCACCACCATAGCTTTGGGTATGTAAGCCATCATAGTTAATGGTTAAAATAAACTCATTTTTATTGAGGTTGTTATCAGCGCGCATTAATTTGGAATAGTCACTAACTAATGAATAACCGGCATCAATCACCTTTTTTGAATAGGTTACCGCAGCTGCATAATTAGCTGTACCGGTATAAACCTCAGCATTAAGATAGATCCTGGCTAATAATGCCCATGCAGCCGCTTTATCTGCGCGGCCATATTCGTTAGTGCGGGCATCAGCAAGGCTTCCATCAATTGCTTTAAGCTCGCCTTCAATATAGGTAAACAGATCTTTACGGCTTATTTGCTTAGGCAAAGCACCACCCAAAGCATCGTTTTCGGTAACGAATGGAGGGTTTCCAAATAAATCCATTAAAATCGAATATTGATAGGCTCTTAAAAAGCGCGCCTCAGCAACATATTGATGAACTTTATCAGCATCGGCGCCGGTAATTCCCCTGCTGCTTAGCTTAGCATCAGACGACTGGCGGATAAAATCATTAGCCAATGTAATCTGATACATGCAACGATAGTATAAACCTGTAAGGAACAGGTTGCTTGAAGACCAGGTCATGCTGTGAAAATCCGGCAGCCCCACATCTCCCCAGCCAACAACAGCTTCATCGGTCGGTAATTCCTGGGCACACCACATCAGGCGGAAAAAATCAGACGTGCCTTCGTCAATACCTTGTACGTCGCCGTTGCCGGCAGGCCCTGTATTACCGGTGAGCGCGTATGCTGCATAAACCTTGGCAAATGCTTGTTTGTAACCCTCGGGCGAGCTGTAAACCTGCTCCGCCGTTACATCATTGGTAGGAAGCAAATTAAGCTTCTTGGTGCACGATGTTAAACCCCCGGCTATCAAACCGGTTATTAATATATATTTTAATGAATTTCTTTTCATGTCAATCTTTTTTGCGTTATCAGCTTTATATTATAATGAAAGGTTTAAACCTAACACATAGGTACGCGGCCTTGGGTAAAAATTGTTATCAATGCCGCTGCTAACTTCGGGGTCAAGACCTTTATATTTGGTAATGGTAAATACGTTTTGTACGTTAGCACTTACGCGCAAATTGCCGGTGTTGCCAAACACTTTGCCAAAGTTATAGCCGAGGTTAATGTTATCCATTTTTATAAACGACGCGTTCTGTATGTAGTAATCGGATAGCCTCATCTTATCAGAAGAGCCCACTATACCAGTTTGAAGCAAACTTGTAGAAGCGTTGTTCAAAATTCCGATGCCGTTAAATACGCTTAATTGTGTGCCCGAGCTTGCAAGCACGTTGTTGTAAGCATAATTACCTACACTTGCCCTTGCTGAGAAGCCCGCCGACCATTTTTTATAATTGAAGTTTGAATTAAGACCGAAGTATGCCTTAGGATCTGAGCTTTTATATCTGTAAAGGTCGCTGCTATTGATAATGCCATCCTTATTGCGGTCAACAAAAACGCCGTCAAGCGGTCTGCCATCGGCACCGTAAACCTGTTGATAAACGTAAAAGGAAAGGCGGGGATAATTAACCGAATTGATTTGGATTGTATTACCGGTGCCGCCTGATATGCCCCCCGTTAACACACCGGGATAGCTTGGATCAGGAGCCAGGGTAAGCCGGGTAATTTTGTTGGTATTGTAGGTGGCGTTAAAGCCGATGCTCCAGTTCATATCCTGTGATCTGATCACATCTGCATTAAGGCTTAATTCAACACCCTTGCTGGTTAAATCGCCAATGTTGGCCACAATGGTATTTGAAAAGTTAGTACCTGCTGGCTGGGGTATGCTGTTAAGTAGTTTTGATGTTTTGCGGTAGTAAAAATCAAGGGTACCGGTAATGCGATTGTCAAGAAATCCAAAATCAAGCCCGGCATTTGATGATGCTGTTTGCTCCCAGGTACGTTGTGAATAATATCCGCCCGGACGGTACAGGTTGTATAAAATATCGCCTAATTGATATTGGGCGGCGTTACCACTAAGATTATAAAACGATATCACATCATAGTTACCAATGCCATCCTGCTGGCCGGTTATACCGTAACCCAGGCGTAATTTAAGATCAGATAACGCAGTTATTCCCTTAAACATTTGCTCTTGTTTTAATTTCCAGGCAAATGCTACAGAAGGGAAAGTACCAAATCTTCTATCGGGGTTAAATTTTGATGAACCATCGCGGCGTACAGTACCGGTTAGGATATATTTATCTTGAAATACGTAATTTAAACGACCATAAACGGATATTAACCTGTTTTCTGGTTCATCAAAATTAAAGTTTGGATTAGAGCCTGGTCTTTCGGTTCCGTCAAATGCATAGGATCCGTAAAAGTAATTTTTTGTGCTAAAATCCTGGTATGAGTAACCGGCAACTGCATCAATATGGCTTGCGATGTTTTTTAGATCTTTAGCATAGCTGAAGTAACCTTCAAATATAGTATTTGATTGTGTGCCTCTATACGGGTTTCGCTGGCCGCGGTGAGTGATCCCTTTACTGTCCTGAAATCCATTGTAGTTTGAAGCCGCACTATCAGGAATGTTTACACTGCCCGAGCCTTTAGATACATCGTAGCCTAAGTTAACATTTGCATGCAATTCGGGCAAAAAGTGAAACTTATAATCCAATTGGAGGTTGCCTATACTACGATAAACATTACTGCGGTTGTCTTGCTCTTCAAGTAAGCCCAATGGATTAAGTGTGGCTAACCCTTTAAGCTGGCTTGTAGCCGGTTTTGATGGATCATTCAGCCATTCATAATAGCCACCAAAACGATTGCTGCCCGAGTAAACAGGTTTGGTAGGATCAAAGCTAACTGCCGCACCGATTGCCCCCTCATTGGCAAACCGCTGTTTCACCTGTGAGCCTTTAGCATTCAGGGTTACTTTCAAATGGTCTGTGAAAAAGCTTGGGCTTAAGTTAATTGCGCCGGTAAACCGCTGTAATGAACTGGTTTTTAAAATACCTGTCTGGTCAAAATACCCGGCAGAGACGCGATACGGCAGGTGTTTCGTTGCACCTGATATACTGATGTTATTGTCGGTAGTGATGCCTGTTTGGTAAATTTGCTTTTGCCAATTGGTATTTGCCGTGCCAAGCTGTGATTTTTGTATTGCTGTGCCATTGGCATTCACATAATCGCGTATTTGATCGCCTGTAAGTACGTCAACATATTTGTTAAGCTTACTGGCCGAAAATTGAGTGCTGAAATCGATAACCGGTTTACCGCTTTTGCCCTTTTTAGTAGTGATCAATATAACGCCGTTTGAGGCCCTGTTACCATAAATAGCAGCAGCCGACGCATCTTTCAGAATGGAAAACGATTCAATATCATTTGGGTTAATCAAGCTCAACGGGTCTGCAACGCCCGGTATTTTCGATGTGCCATCACCGTTACGCGGACGATCGATGGGGACACCATCAATTACGATCAGCGGATCATTGCCTGCCGCCAGTGATACACCCGCACGCACGCGAATCGTACTACCTGCACCAGGCGCGCCGCTGTTTGATATTACGGATACACCTGCAACCTTACCGGCAATTAATTGCTCGGGGGTGGTAATAACGCCTTTTTGGAAATCTTTGGCGGTTACGTTGGTGATTGCGCCTGAAAGATCTTTTTTGCGCTGGGTACCGTAACCTATAACCACTACCTCGTTCAGACTTTTGCTTTCGGGAGCGAGGCTGAAGTTTTCGACCGTTGCACCGTTAACGGTTACTGTTTTTTTGATGGTAATATAACCGATAAATTTTACACTTAGGGTGTAAGTACCGGCTTTAACATTGTTAATGGCATAATTACCATTAGGGTCGGTAGTTGAACCAATAGTGGTACCATCGACGGTAACCGTAGCACCGGGGAGGGGCTGGTTGGTTTCGTCAGATACCTTTCCTTTAATACTCCCGGTTTGTGAAAACGCCATGAATGACATCATCAGGAAAGCACAAAGAAGAACATACTTTTTTGAGTAATTTTTTCTCATTTACTTATTGATTTTTATGAATAAAAAAAGGCTTATTTTGCCGTCTATAATTGGTTTATTATTGTGACCGAAACAGCATGCGACTAATTTACATTTACAAATATCAATTGCAAATTTTATATAAAAGATAATTTTAAAGCGTTTAATTAAAGCTTTTTTAACTTTAACGAAATGTTGAAAATTATTAAAGAAGTGGGGAAAAATTATTGTTTTTATGCGAAATTTGGATTTAAACACATATTTGTGAAATAAGTAAGTGTCATGTTTACACAATATGTAATTTTACTTTTATGCAACCTATTTCCGGGAACGTTCCCGGAAACGTTCCCGGTTTTTAGCTTTTTGTCATGATGAAAAAAATAATTTTCTGCGCGTTTTTGCTTTTTGGCCGAAATTTTTTGCTTTTTAGCCAGGTGAAAATCTCCTTTTTTACCGGCAAAATAGCAGCGTTGAAAAGCCCGTCTGAACACCTGTTCCTGGCAGGTGATTTTAATGGCTGGAACCCTGCCGATAAGGCCTGGGAACTGGTTAAAAATGAGAAGGGAAATTACGTGATAAACAAAGACCTGCCGGTTGGTATCGTTCATTTTAAAGTGACCCGTGGCAGTTGGAACTCCGTTGAATGCGATGTTGCTGGTAAGGCCATTGATAACCGCAACCTAAAAATAACCGCAGATACAACTATTAAGCTGGATATTGAAGCCTGGCAGGATAACTTTGGCATACCTGAAAAGAAACATACCGCTACAGCGAGGGTACATGGGATCAGCGAAAACTTTGAAATACCTCAATTAGGCAGGCAGCGGAGGGTTTGGATCTATTTACCGGCCGGTTATGAGGCAGACAAAAAGAAATACCCGGTAATTTACATGCACGATGGGCAGAACCTTTTTGATGAATACACCTCAAGCTATGGCGAATGGGGGATTGATGAATTGATGGAAAAAATACCGGTCCGGCAGGAAAGTATTATAGTAGGTATCGATCATGGAGGGGAGTACCGCATAACCGAGTATGACCCGTATAACTCAAGATACGGAGAAGGCAGGGGAGATGATTATGTGCAATTTTTAATTAACGACCTTAAACCATATATTGACACACATTACCGTACCCAAACTGATGCCGCCCACACAACCATTGCGGGCAGCTCCATGGGCGGACTTATCTCGATGTATGCCGCGCTTAAATACCCCGGGGTGTTTGGAAATGCAGGGGTATTTTCGCCCGCATTCTGGATAGCGCCGCAAATTTATGACCAGGCACAACAGGCTGCAATAAATAAAAATAGCCGTTTTTATTTTGTTTGCGGCGATGCAGAAAGCGCCAGTATGGTAGCCGATATGCAAAAAATGGCCAATTTGCTGAAATCAAGAGGGGTAAAACCCGAAAACGCCCCCGTTACTGTAATCAAAGGCGCATCCCACAATGAAAAGCAATGGAACGGCGACTGGCCTGGGTTTTATAAATGGTTGATGGAGTTTTAATTAACTACCTGTTTTGCGTTAGCGATAGTAGCGGTACCGGCCAAGCGGCTAAGGCCTGCGCAGTATGAGCGGATAGCGCGGGCCGAAGGTAACGCCCACAATGATAATTTGGGATTTCGGATGTTCGATTTCGAATTTTCTTTGCATCTGTAAATCCTTAATTCTATAAATTCTGATTCCGACCTTAACGTTCTATCCATAACCCGCCCAAATTTCCCTTAAATTTAATAGTTTTGAGGTCAGCGTTTACCCATGACCATCGAAGAAATATTAAAACAATACTGGAACCATGACACCTTCAGGCCCATGCAGGCCGAGATCATCCAGTCTGTTTTATTAGGAAATGATACTTTGGCGCTGTTGCCTACCGGCGGCGGTAAATCAGTTTGTTTCCAGGTGCCGGCGTTGGCTAAAGAGGGGATCTGTATAGTGGTGTCGCCGCTTATTGCGCTCATGAAAGACCAGGTTGAAAACCTGCGGGCCAAAGGCATCAACGCGATATCCATAGTATCGGGAATGGGTCGCCGTGAGATAGATCTGGCGCTGGATAATTGCATTTATGGTTCGGTAAAGTTCCTGTACCTGTCGCCCGAGCGCCTGCTGAGCGAATTGGTGCGCGAGCGGGTGAAGTACATGAAAGTAAACCTCTTCGCAGTGGACGAGGCGCATTGTATTTCGCAATGGGGTTACGATTTCAGGCCGCCGTACCTGCATATTGCCGATCTGCGGGAGCTGCATCCCAACGTGCCCGTGCTTGCGCTTACAGCAACAGCTACCGCCGATGTTAAGGCCGATATTCAGGAAAAGCTAAAATTCAAAAATCCGGTAGTTTACCAGCAAAGTTTTGAACGACGCAATATCAGTTATGTGGTGCAGCATGAGGAAGATAAGTTCCGTAAAATGATCAATATCGTACGCGGTGTTAAGGGAAGCGGCATTGTATATGTACGGAGCAGGAAGGAAACTTTTGAGATAGCGAAGTTCCTGACGGATAACGGTATAAGGGCCGATTATTACAACGCAGGCCTGACTGTTGACCAGCGCGCCGAAAAGCAGGAGGCCTGGAAAAATAACCGGGTACGGGTGATCGTAGCTACCAATGCTTTTGGTATGGGGATAGATAAACCGGATGTACGGTTTGTGATCCACAAGGATATTCCCGAAAGTTTGGAAGCCTATTATCAGGAAGCCGGCCGGGGCGGCCGCGATGGTAATAAAGCTTTTGGCGTACTGCTATATAACCCTGCCGATAAGCTGAAACAGGAAAAGATGTATGAGCTTAACTTTCCATCGGTTGAGGAGATTAAGCAGGTATACCATAACCTGGCCAATTATTACCAGGTAGCTTATGAGGCCGGCGAGGGTTTAAGCTTTGATCTCGACCTTGGCGAATTTTGCAGCCGCTTCAAGCTCGATGCTATTAAAACGCTCAACGCCCTTAAGTTTTTAGAGCGTGACGAATACCTTGCTTTTAACGAAAGCGTATTTTTACCCTCGCGTTTTCAGTTTGAGGTAGTTAACGAGCAACTATACAACTTCCAGATCCAGAACGCCGGTTGGGACCCTTTTATCAAAACCCTGCTGCGCTCATACGGGGGGGCTTTTGAAAATTATGTGCGTATAAAGGAGTTTGATATCGCAAGGCGAACAGGTTTAAGCGTTCAGCAGGTTGTTGAAGGGATGTTACAGTTGCAGCAGTATGGATTGCTTAGCTATATGCAGCAAACTGATAAACCCCAGGTTACCTATTTAAAACCACGGGTACAGGGCAGTCACCTCATCGTCGACAGGAAATATATTGAGCAGCGCAAAGAAGTGTGCCGCCAAAAAATGGAAGCTGTTTTTGCCTACGCCATTCATAAACGCTGCCGGAGCCAGATGTTGCTGGCTTATTTTGATGAGCCAAATGGTCGTAAATGCGGGATCTGCGATGTTTGCCTTGAGGAAAAACGCAGGGTAAATCAAGACGAGATCTTCGACAACATCACCACCGAAATAGTTCAATTGCTTAGTATCAGCAACCCCGATATCGGTGGACTGATAACCGGGATCAACATCGGTACCGAAAAAGAAAAAATGGAGGCCGTACGCCTGCTGCTCGATGCAGGGAAGATTAAAACCGATGGCGAGGCTTATTATTTGAGTTGATAGGTTGTATAACAAGGGTTTTCACCCGTCCACCATGCCCAGAAACTCTAAAGGAGAAATAACAATATAAAAAAGGGGCCTGTCACCCTGAGCCTGTCGAAGGGTCGCGCGCAGAGGCCTGCCCACGATGCTTCGAGTGCCTCAGCATGACCCCATTTTTAATTGTGTCGTGCTTCGATCTAATTTATCTTTCTTTCCCTCAAATTCTCCACCCCATTTCACCGGGAAAAATCACCCCTTTACCGACAAAAACCTGCCCTACAGCTAATTAGCCCAAGCCTGCTGTAACGTTTTTTATTTGAGATCGTCATATGTATGTATTCAATGAAATAAAATAATAATCACTTGACAATCAAAATATTAATACCATGAAAACTACATTAACCGCCATCGCTACCGTACTGTTTATGGTACTTGGCTTCGCAAACATCGCATCTGCAAATAATGCTAAAAATGATGCAGGCATCATTTTAACCGACATCAGCAAAATCAACAAAATTGAAGTTTACGGCAATGTTGAACTTTATATATCAAGCGGCCCGGCCGACCAGGTGAAAGTTTACAACCGTTACTATTCTGAAAACGCTCTGGTTCAGTCACAAAAAGGCGTATTGCGCATCTCATCATATAAAGCAGAAAAATTGGTAGTTTGGGTAACTGCAAACCAATTAAGCGCCATTAACGCCTATGATAATGCCGAGATTAAATCATTCGGTTGCCTTTCAGGTATCGAGCTTGATGTTAAATTGAACAACAATGCATCTGCAAATCTTAGCCTGGATACTTACAGCGCGAGCATCACCCTAAGCGGTAATGCAAAAGCCGAGCTTAAAGGTAACACCAACGAGTACAGCCTAACCCGCAACGCAACATCAAATGTAAACAGCAATGGTTTAGCATATGCCCACGCCACCGAAACTTTGAATAAAGAAACCAGGCCGAGGGTCAATGACTTTGCAACTTTATAAGCGCCATTTTTTTGAGTCAATTATATATAGTGTAGCCGCTCCGAAAAGGGGCGGCTTTTTTGCGTGCTTTTGCGTTGCAAACGAGCGCGTGTTAAAAGATGCTTTACTATTATTACCGGTGAGATAACTAAAAAAGTTTTTGTTATGTTGTTGTTTCAATAATAGGCAGCGTTTATTTCAGGCGATATTCGCCATCTGCAACACCTTTATTGATGGTCTCAACAAAGTCTTTCTGCTCTGCTCGATCAGCCTTTGGCGAAGAACTGCCATGGTAATTTGAACTGACCTCAAATTGTTTTCTGGAGCGTCGTTACCTTTAATAGGGTGGCGACGTTTTTTGTTTTCTATTGAATAAAACTATTTTCAAAAAATACTTGCGCAAGTAAATGCTTGCATTTATATTTGCAAGTACTTACTTGCGTAATTATGAAAGCCAGACGAGATGTTTACCAGGCGATAGCCGACCCCACCCGAAGAGCGATTATCAATATGATTGCTGCACAGCCACATAACGTGAATGCGATAGCTGCAAACTTTGATGTTACACGCCAGGCAATTTCACTGCATATCCAGATACTGGCCGATTGCGGTTTGATAAACGTTAAACAGCAGGGCCGCGATAGGGTCTGCGAAGCCCGGCTTGATCAGCTTGGCGAAATATCAGTTTGGGTTGATCAATATCGCCAGCACTGGGAAAATAAATTGGATAACCTTGAGAAATATGTAGTAAACCTAAAAAATGAAAGAAATGGAAAACAATCAAAGTAGCACTGCAGATCGTGAACTGCGCTTAACCAGAACTTTAGATGCCCCGGTTGAGCTGGTATGGGAAGTTTGGACCCAACCCGAACATATTGCCCAGTGGTGGGGGCCCAACGGCTTCACCAATACCATTAGTAAAATGGAAATTAAACCAGGAGGAGAGTGGGATCTGGTGATGCATGGCCCCGATGGAACAGATTATAAAAATAAGAGCGTATTTAAAGAAGTTATTCCACTTAAAAAGATAGTATACGAGCATGTCAGCAGTCCAAGATTTGTTGCAACTATTGAGTTTGACGAACGGGGAGAGCAAACTTTCCTGAGCTGGCACATGCTTTTTGAAACGCATGAGCAGTTTGTACAGGTAGTAAAAACATTTAAAGCTGATGAAGGCTTAAAGCAAAACATCGAAAAGTTAAACCTGTATTTAAAAGATGTGAGGAAGGGATAAACTCTATCGAAGGTCACATAGATATCTTCTTTTGTTAATGTATAAAGCGTTATTGAACAATAACGCTTTTTGCGTTTATAGCAGCCCCAATTAAAGAGGTTTCGAATGGCATTAATAGCACCGTCATCACTTTTCATCTGCACATCTGAAATCTGCACATTTATAATCAAAAATACTTCCGCTTTTTACCGATGATATTCCGCCGTTCGCCGACTAAAACCTGCTGTACATCTAATTTGCCCGAAACCGCTGTAACGTTTTAAAAATGGGGGCGTCTTATCTGTGTATTAAATGAAATAGAAACACAAATAATTGACAATCAAAATATTAATCATCATGAAAACTACAATATTAACAATCGCAGCCTCTTTAGTTTTAGCACTTGGCGTATCAACTGCAGCTAACGCAGCAACCAAAATTGACAACGGCGCAGCCGTAGTTTTAAATAACGTAAGCAAGATCAGCAAGATCGAAGTTCGCGGCAATGTTGAGGTATATGTATCAGCAGGGGAGAATGACAATGTTAAAGTTTATAACAAGTATTATTCAGAGAGCGCATTGGTACAAAACAACAACGGTACCCTACGTATCACCTCGTACAAAAACGAAAAACTGGTAGTTTGGGTAACTGCAAATGATTTGAAAGCCATCAATGCTTATGACAATGCCGAAGTTAAATCATTCGGAAAACTTGCAGCCCTTGAGCTTAACGTTAACCTTTATGACAATGCATCTGTTAAATTAAATGTTGAAGCTTACGCTGCCACCGTAAATGTTAATGACAAAGCTAAAGCTGAATTTACCGGTACAGCCGATGTTTATACCCTGAACCACACCCGCGAATCATTTGTAAACAATAACGCTTTCGCCGCAGCAAGCTTCACCGATAAGGTAACCAACGCTCCTGCCAAATACACTGTTGAAAATGAGTTTGCAGGTCTTTAATAACTTACTTTTGCAAAAGTCTATCATATATTCAAAAGCTATCACTCAAAATGTGATAGCTTTTTTTAATTTTGATGTAACACTAAACTGCCATTCGGCGTCATAACAACCATACTATGAAAAAATACCTTTTTACCTTCACTATAGCAGGCGCGTTAATAACTACAGCCATATTATCATCATGTAATTACAGATGCGTACATGGTTCGGGAAACCAGACTACAGAGAAACGCAAAGCTGAAGACTTTAAAAAAGTCGAGATCTCGGGCGCGTTTAAAGTACACCTGAAACAGGATAGTTCGTTAACTATCGATATCAAAGCTGATGATAACCTGCTCAAATATATTTCAACTTCGGTTGAAGGTGGCGTATTACATATTAAATCAAAAAAGAATTTCTGCGATCCCGGTGATATGGTGATCAACATCGGCGTGAAAAACCTTGAAGAAATTAAAGCTTCGGGCGCGGTTGAAGTTAATTCTGACGGCAAGCTCAACGCTAAAGATTTCAAGCTTGATCTTTCAGGTGCTACTAAAGTAACACTTGACCTTAACGCGGCCAATGTTTCAACCGATGGCAGTGGCGCCACAGAAGTACATCTTACAGGCCAGGCCGCATCACACAAAATTGACCTGAGCGGAGCCGGTAAAGTAGATGCCTTTGATTTTGTTGTTGGTGACTATGATATCGAAACATCGGGCATTGGACATTGCAAAATCAATGTGCTTAAAACACTGAATGTACATACCAGTGGCGCTTCCGAAATTCAATATAAAGGCTCGCCATCTACTGTAAACAACGATAAATCGGGAGCCTCATCTATCAAAAAAGTTGACTGATCGATATTATAATTTAAGTATAACAAAGGGGCCGGGATCTAACTAATTCATGGCTCTTTTAATTTATTAACCACCTATCACTAATTAAAAATAAAAAAGTTTTTAAAATGGACAGCCTATGCAGTTATAGTACTTATCCTGATTGCAATTGCTGGCGTATCGTACATTACGCTGGCCCTCCCCAACGTTGCCCGGCCCGAAGCTATTAAAGTAGATCCAACTCCACAGCGTATAGCCCGTGGTAAATACCTCGCAAATAATGTAACCGTTTGCCTGGATTGTCATTCCACCCGTAGTTGGGATAAATTTGCAGGCCCTTCAGATTCAACGATTTCCGGTGCCGGCGGAGAAAAATTTGATGCCTCAGCAGGTTTCCCCGGTACTGTTTATTCACCTAACATTACCCCGTTAAATTTGAGTGGGTGGACAGACGGTGAGATCTTCAGGGCAATGACCACTGGTGTTAAAAAAGATGGGTCGGCTATATTTCCGATAATGCCATGGCCTTATTATGCAAAAATGGATAGGGAAGATCTTTATTCCATCATTGCATATATACGTACATTAAAACCCAGCGGCAAAAATTATCCGGGCCACCAGATCGATTTTCCGCTGAATGTTATTGTGCATACCATGCCGCAAAAGGCTGCTGGGTAATATCCCCAATCCGGCAGATACGGTAAAATATGGAGCTTATTTATTAAATGCAGCGGCCTGTAAAGAGTGCCACACACAATCAGATAAAGGTAAATTGAATGAGGCAATGGCTTTTGCCGGCGGACAGGGTTATATAGTACCCGGTGGAAGCAAAGTGTTTTCGGCCAATATTACGCCCGATAAGGAAACAGGCATTGGCAGCTGGACAAAAGAGCAATTTGTAAGCCGCTTTACTCAATTTGCCAATGGTAAAATGCAGCCGACACCGGTAAAACCGGGCGAATTTCAAACCATTATGCCGTGGTGGAGATATGGCAGCATGAAAGTGTCCGATCTGGAAGCAATTTACGCTTATATAAAAAACAATAAAGCCCATCAGTAACCATGTTGTAAAATTTGAAAACAATATAAAATCAAGCGCTAATTAAAAATAAATTCATACTTTTGCGCCTCGAATTTTGTATAGCACGGATTAGGTTTTAGGCTATATTTCAAAGGATTAAATTAAATACCCGGTAAAAAGATGAATATTACACAGGAAAAAATTAATGACCTGAACGCAGTTGTTAAAATTAACATCAACCCTCAAGATTACCAGCCACGTGTTGAAAAAGCTATAAAGGAAAACGCTAAAAAAGCAAAAATTCCTGGTTTTCGCCCGGGCATGGTGCCTGCATCGCACATCAAAAAAATGTACGGTAAAAGCATCCTTGTTGATGAGATCAACAACCTGTTACAAGATACTTTAAATAACTATATCGACGAGCAAAAACTGGCTGTATTGGGTCAGCCATTGCCTGCTGCAGATGATAACAAAGAATACAACTGGGATTTTGCCGATAACTTTGAGTTTAGCTATGAATTAGGTTTAGCTCCTGAGTTCAGCATCGACTTTTCATCAAAAGATAAATTAACCCAATACGTAATCAAAGTTGATGACGAAACGCTGGCTTCAAGGATCAAAAATATCCGCCGTAGCTATGGCAAAATGACAAATCCTGACGTATCGGCAGATGATGACGTTCTTTACAGCGAATTGGTTCAACTTTCGGCTGATGGTAGTGTTTTTGAGGGTGGGATAACCAATACGGCGTCTGTACGTTTAGATCAGATCAAAGATGAAGCAATCAAAGCTTCATTGATCGGTTTGAAAAAAGGCGATGTGTTAACATTCGATATTCGTAAAGCTTTTGATAACGACGCAGCTAAAATTGCCGGTTTATTGAAAATTGAAGAAGACGATGCAGCTGATTTAAGAGGCGATTTTCAATTAACTGTTAAAAACGTTAACCGTTTAGAAGAAAGCGACCTTAATCAGGAGTTCTTTGACAAATTATTTGGTGAAGGTACAGTGACTACCGAAGAGGAGTTCACAGCTAAAATTACTGAAGAACTTGAAAGCATGATGGTTCAGGATGCCGACCGCAAATTGCAGGACGACATGTACAAACTGGCTATCGCTAAAGTTGATTTCGCCCTTCCTGACGAGTTTTTGAAACGCTGGTTAAAAGCGACCAACGAGAAATTAAGCGATGAGGAATTAGAAGGCGGTTACAACGATTTTGCTCAAAACCTGAAATGGACTTTGATAGAAAACAAGATCATTACTGATAACACAATCGAAATTAAATATGAAGATGTGTTTGAATTGGCTAAGATCCGTTTAGATCAGCAGTTCAGAATGTACAGCCCGACTGCTATCCCTGAAGATCAGTTAGGCCAGTACACTGTTCAGTACCTGCAAAACAAAGACAACGCTAACAAAATATTTGAAGAGGTAAAAGCATTAAAGGTATTTGATTATATCAAAAATGTGATCACTTTAGATAAGCAGGATATCCTTTACACTGATTTCAGTGCATTGGTTTCTGCAGCGCAGTAAGCCTTAATGGTATTATGCAACATTGCATAATACGCATATATAAAAACACCAAAAGCAACTCACAAGGTTGCTTTTGGTATTTTATGAGGTCTTTACCATATCGCATGCTATTTGTTCTCGCGCTCGTTTGTAACGAGTGCGTAACTGGGGGGCGTTTATAACGCATCCGGCCCGCGCGATACAATCGCGAAACCACTTTAAGCACTCGTTGTAAACGAGCGCAAGAAGCATGCAATAGCCGCAATCGTCGTAAAATAAATCTTAAGTGTAAGTCTCATGTAACTTTTGGACTTTACCGACTTTCGGACCTCCGACTTAAAAGAAGCCCTCATCAAAAAATTACGTAATAAAAACTATCTTGCAAAAAATCTATTGAACTAAAAACTATATTTATCGCGGGTAAGACGCCCGCATTTCCTAACGAACAACAAACAAAAACCATGAGCAGTAATATCGATAAAAACGAATTCAGAAAATATGCTGTTAAGCATCACCGTATTAACAGCCTTTATGTAGACAAATATATTGCAGGTGTTGAAAGAGGCAATATGCCAACAGGCGGTATTACAACCGTACCAACCGGCATGACACCATACATTCTTGAAGAACGCCAGCTTAACGTACAGGCCATGGACGTGTTTTCACGTTTGATGATGGATCGTATCATTTTCCTTGGCGATGCCATTTATGATAATATTGCAAACATTATCCAGGCTCAATTGCTTTTCTTACAATCGGCTGATGCTAAACGTGATATCCAGATCTACATTAACTCGCCAGGTGGTTCGGTTTATGCAGGTTTAGGTATCTATGATACCATGCAGTTTATATCAAATGACGTGGCTACCATCTGTACAGGTATGGCGGCGTCAATGGCTGCAGTACTGTTAGTAGCTGGTACTGAAGGTAAAAGGGCAGCGCTTCCGCATGCAAGGGTGATGATCCACCAGCCATCGGGCGGTGCTCAGGGCCAGCAGTCGGATATAGAGATCACTTATCAGGAGATCACTAAATTGAAAAAAGAACTGTATCAGATCATTGCCGATCATAGCGGTGCACCTTACCAAAAAGTTTGGGATGCATCTGACCGTGACTACTGGATGATTGCAGAAGAAGCCAAAGAATTTGGTATGGTTGACGAGATTTTAAGAGGTAATAAAGGAAAGTAATCTTGAGTCCGCAAGTCCGATAAGTCGGAAAGTCCGGAAGTAAGTATGTTAAAATCAGAAAGTATCGTTGCTTTCGGACTTTACGGACTTCCCGACTTACGGACAATACTTTGTTTTTTGCCACTAATTTTTTAACTTTGAGTAAGAAGACAAATCAGATGAATAAAAACAGCAAAGAGATCAGGTGTTCATTTTGCGGTGCCGGTAAACAGGATTCCCTGATGTTAATAGCAGGACTTGATGCACACATTTGTGACAAATGTGTGAACCAGGCCAATGAAATATTGGCTGAGGAGTTGAAGGTACGTAAAGTGAAGTCATCGCCTCTGGCGCCGGCCCTGCTTAAGCCATCAGAAATGAAGGCACATCTTGATCAGTATGTTATTGGACAGGATGATGCCAAAAAGATACTTTCGGTAGCTGTATATAATCATTATAAACGCTTAAATCAGCGTATTGATAAAGATGAGGTTGAGATTGAAAAATCAAACATCATCATGGTAGGTGAAACAGGTACGGGCAAAACCCTGCTTGCTAAAACACTCGCCAAAGTACTTAACGTTCCGTTTTGCATTTGCGACGCTACTGTGCTAACCGAAGCAGGCTATGTAGGGGAGGACGTTGAAAGCATCCTGACCCGCTTACTGCAATCGGCCGATTATGATGTAACCCTTGCCGAAAAAGGTATTGTTTACATTGATGAGGTTGATAAAATAGCCCGTAAAAGCGATAATGCTTCTATCACCCGCGACGTATCCGGAGAAGGTGTACAACAAGCACTATTGAAGATATTAGAAGGTACCATGGTTAACGTACCACCACAAGGTGGCCGTAAACACCCGGATCAGAAAATGATCACGGTAAATACCAGTAACATCCTTTTCATTTGCGGAGGGGCCTTTGATGGTATTGAAAGGAAGATCGCCAATCGACTGCGTACCCAAACTGTTGGTTACAAGTTTAAGCACGATGAGGGCGATATCGATACTAAAAACTTCTATAAGTATATTACACCGCAGGATTTGAAATCATTTGGTTTAATCCCAGAGCTGATAGGCCGTTTGCCGGTGCTTACCTACCTCAACCCGCTTGACAGGGAAGCATTGCACAATATCCTTACCGAGCCTAAAAACTCATTATTGAAACAGTACAAAAAACTGTTTGAATATGAAGGTGTAAAGCTTGATTTTGAAGACGAAGTACTGGAGTTTATTGTTGATAAAGCAATGGAATTTAAACTTGGCGCGAGGGGCTTACGCTCAATATGCGAAGCTATCATGATTGATGCTATGTTCGAGTTTCCGTCTAAAAAGGATGTGAAACGGTTGAACGTAACATTGGATTACGCACGCGAGAAGTTTGAAAAATCGGATCTGAAAAAGTTAAAAGTAGCTTAACGCACAGTATATAAGCAAACACTTATATTTATTAAAAAATAAAGCGCGCCCTGGTTCTCATACCGGGGTTTGCTGTATAAAAAGAAATCATATGAACGAAGAATTAAACATTAAAAAGGACGGAGATGCCTTACCACCGCCGGTGAAAGAAGTGCAATCGCCCATAAAATCAGGATTAAAAACAAAAGAAGCAATTGTTGCTAACTGGTTACCGCGTTATACCGGCCGACCGCTTGAAGCATTTGGAGAGTATATTATCCTCACCAATTTTTCAAAGTATATCCAGCTGTTTTCGCAGTGGAATGATAACGCGCCTATTATGGGGCTTGAAAAACCAATGCAAAGCGTTACAGCAAACGGTATTACCATTATTAACTTTGGTATGGGCAGTTCGGTTGCGGCTACTGTTATGGACCTGCTCACAGCCATTCACCCCAAAGCTGTCATATTTTTGGGTAAATGCGGAGGCCTTAAGAAAAAGAACAACGTAGGCGACCTGATCCTGCCGATAGCCGCCATCCGTGGTGAAGGTACATCAAATGACTATTTACCGCCAGAGGTCCCTGCCTTGCCATCATTCGCACTGCAGAAAGCCATCTCAACTACCATCCGTGATTATTCACGTGATTACTGGACCGGTACCTGCTACACCACTAACCGCCGCGTTTGGGAGCATGATAAAGTTTTCAAAAAATACCTGAAAGATCTGCGTGCCATGGCCGTTGATATGGAAACAGCTACTATTTTTACCACCGGTTTTGCCAACAAGATTCCTACAGGTGCGTTGCTGTTAGTGTCAGATCAGCCGATGATTCCTGAAGGTGTAAAAACCGCCGAAAGCGATTCGTCAGTAACAGAGCAGTTTGTTGAAACACACCTGCACATAGGTATCGAATCGTTAAAGCAGTTGATCAATAACGGGTTAACGGTTAAGCATCTTAAATTTTAGTCATTTTATTCATTGAGTCATTTTGTCATTAGGTCATTTTTTTAATAGCTTAATGAATAAAAGACTTACGAAGTTTTTGAAACTTCGTAAGTCTGACAAAATGCAAAAATGACTTAATGACCTGATGCCCCAATGACCACTTGTTTCATCCCCTCTCTGCCGTAAAATACCGGAAAATACATCATTTCGGCTTTGGCCGGATTTAGGGTGTATTTACCGTTGTAACGGGGGATGAGATTTACGGTGAATGTATATTTGCCCTGTTTAAGGCTTCGGCAAAATATGCTTACTTTCTCTTTAAAATATTCGCGGTGTACTTCATTGTTGTCCCATTGCTGCTCCTTACTCTCGTACGAGCATCCGGCAGGTATCGGGATCTCTATCATCACAAAATCAGCATCGCCGCGGGCTGTTACTTCTGCTTTTAATAATACAGGTTCACCGCCTTTCAGGGTGGTTATTGTTTTTTCCTTGCGCTCAAACCAGGTATTTACTGTAAAATCTTTACTTACTTTTTCGGGCTTGTTGTTCCAAAACTGCTGATAGCCGGTAATGTATACAGGCAGGCTGCCTGTTTTACTGATACTGATTGTTTTATCAGTTAGCGTTGCCGAATAAGGGAATTTGTCGATCGTTTTTGTATCGGTGCCTGTAAGCCTGATCTGCGATGGTTGAACCTGTTTATTTTCTGTCAACAGATCTGGCAGAATAGTTTCCAGTATCAGCGCCGATTCATAAGTATTACGCCAATCTCCAAGACGGCGTTGTTCAAGGAAGTAGCCGCGGATCTTGGTTAATAGCTCGGGATGCCTGCCTTCGTTTTTGATAATGCGGTAGGCTAATACACTCAACTGTACCGAATTATCAAAAAAGCGATAACCGTCTTCGCCCCAATATAGGTTACCAAACATAGTATGTTTGCTTGTGTTGATTAAACTGTCCATTTTTATGGGTAGGGCAGATTCCTGCCGCAATAACATCATTCTTAACTTATCATAACCCGACAACTTATAGTCGAAGTTTTTTTGTTCCTTAACCTGCTCTTTTTCAATGTCTGTTACATACTTCTGGTAATCAACTTTAGCTTTCAGTTTATGAAGTAACTCAAGGCAAAGTATTTTGTCCCTGCGTTTGTAACTTTCAAGCTGAAAGACGAGATAGTCGGTTAATTTTTGTTTATCCAGTTCAACAGCGTAACCCTCTTTTTGCGCATCTATCAATGCTTCTACCACATGCAGGCTAATCCAGAGTTCTTCGTTACTATCCTTCCACCAGCCCCAGGTACCGTTACTTTTGCGGTTTTCCTGTAGCTTTTTAATTACGTCTTTTATATTTCTCTCGTATTTAAACTCTTCGCCCAAAAACTTTTTAATGTGTCGTTCCATGAGCAGGCCTTTCAATTTTGAAGCCAGCTGCTCATTGCACAGATACTTGTACTCCCTCAGCTTACGGGTTTCTTCAGTCAACGCAGGCAATACAGAAGCCTCTGCCCGGAAAGTGACAGGTCCCAAAGCCGGATCAAATTTCATGTTCACTGTGGTATCGCGGTCAAGTGCCTCAAAAACTCCTTTGGTTTCTTTAACACCCTGCGGCATTACCGGGATCCTGCGTTGCTCGCCGTCAAAATAGCCGTTATCCCGTTTAATGGTGTATTCAAAAGTGAGGCTGTCGGTAGGATTGGTAGAAGCAGCGGCAGTAGCAGTAATGGTAAGTGTGTCAATTTTAGAGTTTTTAACTTCCAGCTCGTCTTGTTTCAAAGTCTGGCCGTTGTATTTAAAAATTCGGGTAAGCTTCGCGGAGGTATTGTTGTAGTTCATTACCTTACCAATCAAGTTCATTTCGTCGCCGGCTATGGCAAATTGCGGTGCGACAAAATTTGCGCTTAATGGTTTATATGATTTGATACTGCTTTCGGTAAAGCCGGTTTGCTTGTTGCCCGTTATGCCGATGATAAATGTTCGCCAGTTGGTGATATCATCAGGGTAATTAACCATGAAACTTGCTTTGCCATGTTCGTCAGTAGTCAGTTTAGGTTGCCAGTAGGCATAATCAGAAAAGTTTTTACGCATGGTTTGCGAACTGCCGGTTTGTGTACTGTCGGCCCTTTGGCCTCCAGCCAAACCCGGTTTAGCTTTGGTCCGGATCACGATGACGCCATTTGCACCACGCGCACCATATATAGCAGTGGCGGCGGCGTCTTTCAATACACTAATTTCTGCAATGTCTTCTTTATTTACGTCAGATAGTTTATCAACAATCTCGCCATCCACCACAATCAGCGGCTGGGCCGACGGTGATGAATTAATGCCCCTGATCATGATATTGGCTTCGTTACCTACTGTCAGGCCAGCAAGCCCGCCTTCTAAGGAAGATACGGTTGCTATCGATCCGGTCATTTCCGCTTTTCGTTGCACGCCATACCCAATAACCACTACTTCCTGCAAGGATTTTGAGCTGGGTTTTAAGACTACCTTGATAGTTGCACCGGGTTGTATGCTTAACTCCTGTGTTTCGTACCCTATAAAGCTTACAATGAGTTTGCCGGTTTTGGGTACTTTTAATTTAAAGCGCCCTGCTATGTCAGTTTGCGTACCTGTTGATGAACCCTTTACCCTTATGGTTACGCCGGGTACAACCAATTTATCATCGCTGGCGGTAACTATTCCGCTCATCATATCGCCGAAGTTGCCGGTATCAAGGTATTTATCATTAAACGCTTCTTTTATTTTCAGGGCATCGTTTTCTATTTCCCGGTCACCGTGATTATAGCCGCCCGTCCTGTTATTGATAATGTTGCTGATCCGCACACCTACCGAATCTTTGCCATGCGTGGGCAACACCGTAAAATTGTAAAAATTAGTACCACCTGTTTTTATGGTTACATTTTCTTTAATATCATAACTATCGCCCTTAAGCAAAAATAAAAGCCTGTAGCTGCCGGCGTTAAGGTTATTAATGTATGTGGTATTGCCGGGATAGATCAATAAAAAGTCCGGGTCATCATATTTATAAACGATCAGGTTTTTAACCAGCAGTTTTTTGCCCTTAGGTTGATCGATGCTCATACTTAGTTTACCTGTTTCGCCGGTGATGGTAGGGTTTACAAAAAGCGATTGCGTGTTGCTGCGCAGGTCAAGATATTGCTGCCAGATACTTTCGGCCTCGGGTTGGGTAAGTACCTGTTGTGTATAATCATCGGCCGGGCCCTGGTATGACGATAGTATGGGGTTGAAGGGATAAGTAGTGGGGATACTTTTTTGTTTAATAAGGCCGGGCTCAAACTGAAATGAATAACCTGGTTCGGCAACAAAACGTCGTGATCCGCTGCCTTGTACATCTAAATTGGCAAAGTTTTCGGCCGACGGACCTATGAGTACACTGTTGTTTCGGTAACCATAGTTCGGGTCGGGATTGATCATGAATACCTTTTCGTTTTGGGTAAGGAGGGCCATCTTCCAGCCAAAATTATTGATAACGGTAATCAGGTAACGGTTGATGAGATCGCATTCATAGGTACTCAATGTATCCAAAACCTTTGTTGAGTGCGCATTATCCGCATTAATGCTGAAGATCAGTTTTTTCGATTTTTGTACATCCACACTATCTACCCAAACGTTTTGATGGCTGGTCCTGAACCGGAACATGTGCCTGCCCGGCGATACCGCGAAGCTGTAGCGTTTAAGCTGCTGTGTTTGGTCGAAGTACACCGGCCGGTCATCAATATAAAGGATATGTACGGGCAGTACATCGCCGTTTTTAATCACAAAAGGCGCCACCTGAGTTAGCGAGTCTTTGGCGTCTTCTTCAACCCGGTAAATTTTGTTAGGGTGAGTAAACTGGTAGTAAGCAATACTGTCAAGCCCCATTTCCTTACTCCAGCGCTTCCAGTTGAGCTGTAATGACCCATCGCCATTTATATTGCCGGTATTAAAACCCATTTTTTGCTTGCGATAAGTAAAACCTTTGCCAAGGTATGGCACATACGGCGCCTTGTAGTCGGCAAACTTACTCGTCATTGACCAGGCCGTTAAATCAGCATTGGCTACAGGCTGGCCTTTGACATCGGTAACCACGATGTCGGTTTTGGCTTGCTGCCCGGGATAAACGGACACAGGCTGACGAACGTTGATGGTCAGCAGCTTATCGCGGTACATGATATCGGTGGCTTCTGTTTTGCTTTCGCCTGCCCAGATATAATGCACCTGAAAGTTTAGGAGGTTTTGATCATTATAAGCACGTACATAAAACAGGTTATTGGCCTGCCCTGCATCAATTAATTTGTTGCCGCCAAATACCGAATACCAAAAATGCAGGTGCCGCGGGTTGTCAACCTTTACAAACACCGAATCGGCGGTGCGGTAGCCCGATAGCGAGATGCCGGCGTTATTATCTTTTAGGTCGAGGTCGGCATAAGCGCTGTCTGTTTCGATATTGTAACTATCGGCATAAGGATTGATGATGGTTTTTGCCGGGAGCATTACCCTGACCCTGGTTATGGTATCATACTTTGCGTTAAGGGCGCTGATGGTAGCCATAGTTTGTACGGCCTTACCATTATCAACGGCGGTACTCATCAATGTATCGCCGTTTAACTTGGCGGTAATACTAAATCGGCTGTACCGGTAACTCATATCGTTATTGGCCGATTGCTGTTCGTTATTACTGTTCAGAAATTCTGAATTAATGGTGTAAGTAATATCTGCCTTAGGAAAGATGGAATCGGGGATAATTAGTTTGGTTTCGCCAACCGGGTCAAGCTGTAGCTGGTGTGTCCAAAGCTGGTCGGGCACAAAAGTGTAGTTTTGCCTGCGCGTGCCGGTGCCACGGGTATTAAGTGTAACAGTAACCCTGCCATCTGTAACCGGCAGGTTATTTTCGTCAACTGCTTTTAAATATAATGTAGCCGGATTTCCGGGCCCGTGTTCTTCTTTATCAACCCTGGTGCTGAAGGTTATTGATTTAAGTTCGTATTCTTCGTATTTAAACCGACCCGTCAGAAAAACCTTGCGTTTGGCTAAAAAGCCCTGATCGTCATTGCCCTCATAATCATCCAATTTGTATTTTTCGCTTGATGGATCTTCGAGCGAGATGGTATAATCTTCATCAAGTGAAAGGTCAAGACTATCTGTGAGGGCGAAACTATATACATAAGCCCCGTCGAGGTAACTGTTTACTTTGCCGATGATCTTACCGTCATCCTCATACCGCTCTTTGAGCCGTACCAAAAGCTGAGCTGCGTTTACAGGTTGTTTTGATTTTTTATTTAAGATGATCGCCTTGAATTTTACCGTATCATGTGGTTTATAAATGGCCTTGTTAAAAACCATGAAGCCTTCATAATTATCTGCGGGCTGATGGCTGTAATATTTATCGTGTCCCTTAAACAGGTTTTTAAAGCGTTTCCAGGTAGCTTTAAAAAAGCTCATATGGCGATACGGATTATAATGATAATAAGATGAGCGCTGCTGTTTTTTTATAGCGTAGTAATTGGTTACGCCCGCGTAATCAACTTTTAGTATGGTATCCCTTTTTGAAGGGTTAGCTATATACAAGCCGGCTTTTGAATCATAAGTAACGGTATGATTATTAAACTGCACTAAAGCGTTGTTAATGGCTTTACCTGTCTGATCAACTAAAATAAAGCGGAGGTCATAGTTATTAGCCAGCAGTTTTAAATTGGCCGAGCGGTTTTCGATAAGCGAATAGCTTAGCACGTTCTTTTTGGCAACTACTTTCAAATAGTTGCTGGGAGGGAGGGTATTGTTCCATTTATCGTTTGTTTTAAACGAATCAATGGGGTTGTGTAATATTTGCTCATCAGGTTTTTTACGTGGGTAGCGGTAAAATTTAAGCACATCACCAGCCGTTATTTTATATATGTAGGTATAATAACTGCTTTGCCGGCTTGGGGTAAGCGGCTTTTGCCCCAATGCAGCAGTTATACAAAAACTTAAGAAACTGAAAAATAATAACGATCTTTTTAGTGTTGCCTGCATGTTTAGGTATGTTTTGTGGTAATTACCACCGGTTTAAATTTATTACATTTATGCTTGTGTGCTTATAGGATGCAGATCTATTTACTTTTCCATAAAAGAAATATCATTTAAGAAACTTATTTTTGAGGCGTAACCCTGCTTTATATACCGGGTTAGTAGAGATTTAAATTATGTGGTACAACAACATACTCGATACCATTGGCAATACGCCGCTGGTAAAACTGAATAAAGTAGCAAAAGATATCCCTGCTACCGTTTTAGCTAAAATAGAGACAACCAACCCCGGCAACTCCATTAAAGACCGTATGGCCCTTAAAATGATTGAAGACGCCGAGAAAAGCGGTAAGCTTAAACCCGGCGGTACTATTATTGAAGGTACATCGGGCAATACCGGTATGGGACTGGCCATTGCGGCCGTTATCAAAGGCTATAAATGTATTTTTACCAGTACCGATAAACAGTCAAAAGAAAAGTTTGATGCTTTACGCGCCTTTGGTGCCGAGGTAATTGTTTGCCCAACCAACGTAGAGCCTGAAGATCCACGATCATACTATTCAGTATCGTCACGTTTGGAGCGGGAAGTCCCTAACTCATGGAAACCTAATCAGTATGATAACCTAAGCAACTCTCAGGCGCATTATGAAAGCACCGGTCCCGAAATTTGGGAACAGACCGAAGGCAAGATCACCCACCTTATTGCAGGTGTTGGTACCGGAGGTACTATATCAGGCATTGCCCGTTATCTGAAAGAGAAGAACCCTGCTATCCAGGTTTTGGGTATTGACACTTACGGGTCTGTATTTAAAAAATACAAAGAGACAGGTGTTTTTGATAAAAACGAGATCTATCCTTACATCACGGAAGGTATCGGCGAGGATTTCCTGCCGCAAAACGTTGATTTTAGCTTAATTGACCACTTTGAAAAAGTGACTGATAAAGATGCCGCCCTCATGACCCGTGAAATTGCCCGTAAGGAAGGTATCTTCTCCGGTAACTCAACCGGATCGGCAGTAGCGGGCTTGCTACAGATGAAGGATAAATTTAAAGAAGGCGATGTGGTTGTGATCATCTTCCCTGACCATGGTACCCGTTACCTGGGCAAAATGTATAACGACGACTGGCTGCGCGACCGCGGTTTCCTGAAAGACGAAAAACTAACTGCCCGCGATATCATCAGCAAAAAAGATGTGCAGGAGATCATCACTATTGATTGTGAGAAGAGCGTGCTGGAAGCCATCAACACCATTAAATCGCTCAATATATCTCAGATCCCGGTTACGCAAAAAGGCATGGTAATTGGAAAGATCACCGAAAGCGATATTCTTGATTCACTAATCGAAAACCCATCCATCAAATCGCAGCCGATCAAGAACATCACTACCGCACCATTCCCGTTTGTTGATCTGAATACTTCGATAGACAGGATCTCGGCCATGATCAATAAAGACAACATTGCTGTGTTGGTTGAAGACGGGCAGGGTAAAATTGAGATCATTACCCAGTATGATATTATAAACGCCATTTCAGCTTAGTTTTTGAGGTAAAAGGTTAAAGGCGAAAGGTTAAAGGTGTTATGTGATAAGCATAGCGCCTTTTTTTATATTTAGAGCATGAAACATTTTTTCGTTTTTACATCCATATTTCTGTTGCCGTTTATTAGTCATTCTCAAAAACACACTATACTCGGTGCCGAGGTGGCAAAGGAAGAACTAAAAAAAGCATTGACGGAGAAAAGGGAACGACAGGTAATTGTTGATAAGGTTATTACAGATAAACAAACTGCTATAGCTGTTGCCGAAGCGATTCTATTTAAAATATATGGAAGAGCGCAAATAGTTAATGAAAGACCTTATGAGACTTATTTTATAAATGGCTATTGGGTATTAAATGGTACGTTGCCCGAAAAAATGTTGGGCGGCGGATTTTTAATTGTGCTCAATGCTAAAGACGGTCGAGTTGTTCGACTAACGCATTATAAATGATCAAAAACCTTTCGCCTTTCACCTCAACTACTCCAACCGCTTCTTCGCCAATTCGGGGCTATACCTTTGATTTAACCGGTAATTTGGTGTAATGATAAACACAGCCGTACCTTTTTCGCGTGCAAGCGGATTGGTTACTTCGCCTACTTTCGTAAAACTGCCTATCATTTTTCCTTTCACAAATTCTGTAATGTTTTTGCCGCCGCCGTCATCTATATAAATCAGGTATTTGCATTTGAGGCTATCGGGTGCCCAAAGGGTAAAGCTGCTGTTCAGTGATATTACATCGGGATAACCGTATTGCTTACGATAATGGTGGATTGCACCGGCTTCACCGTAGTTATCGGCATAGACCATAGTTTGTTTCTGATCATCAGGGTTAAGGCTTTTGTAGGCTTTATCAACCAGTGCGGCCATATCATCCCAGCCCAGCATGTCGGCATAATCCTGGGTGGTAGCGTGCTTTTTCCCATCCTCCCAGGTCATCGAAAAACGAGCAGGTGGGAGATGTTTATCGGCAAATCGAAAAAATGCCAGGGTTTGGTCCATTGGTAAAATGGGCAATAAAATGGGCAGTAACAAAGCATTGGGCAACGTAAACAATATTACCAGGGCAGTACGCAAAACATAGCCGGTGGTTTTTAATAAACGCTCAAAACCAAAGGCGCCTGCAGCAAACAGCATAGGGTAAGCACCAAAAATGTAATAGCTTTTGCCATCCATCATCAGTAAAAAAAAGAAGATGAGCGCATAAGCCAATGCCAGAAACTGGAAATTACGCAGCCTGAATGAAAATATCAGGAACGCCAGTCCGTTAAGCCATACAAATAACGCTATGCCGTTGACCAGTAGTTGCTGCTTAATAAAGTCGGTTGGGGTTATGTAATCCAGCTGCTGCTCGCGCAGGGCTTTCATATGCGTAAATACAGGCATGTGATGTGTTATTTGCCAGATGAGGTTAGGCAGTACGATAACTATTGTTATCAAGGCAGCACCAAGAATATGCTTATTGAACAGTAATTTACGCTGCTTGCTAATAAGAATCCCAATAACCAGCGAAGCTGCGAAAAATAGCATGGTGTACTTGGTAAGTACGCCAAAGCCAACGGCTGCCCCCAGCCAGTACAGGTACCTTACATCGGTAGTGTTGAGGTATTTTACGAGCAGCCAAACGGTTAATACCCACCAAAACTGATCGAATACTACAGGCTGAAAAAGATAGTCACTTGCTGCAAAGGCAGGCGCAAAAATGAGTGATAAACACGCAAGGGTTATAGCAAACTTCTTTCCACCAAATTCTATTACTATAAGTCCGGTGAGCAGCACAATAAGCCCACCAAACAGGGTAGGGAACAATCGCGCCGCAAAAACCGAGTTGCCAAAACAAGTTATAGAAATTTTTGCCAGGATGGCTATAAATGGCGGTACTTCCTTATATCCCCAATCCAGGTGGTCGGCCAGTACAAGGTGCAAAAACTCATCCCTGTGGAAACCAAAATGCGATATGGCGAAAAGATTAAGAACAACTTTAATAAATACAAATATCAGTACAAAATAAACGTAGGTAGATTTCCGGTTTTTGTAAGGCATTGTTTATAGAATGGTTTTTTAAAGGTAGTATTTTTGAGGTGAAAGGTAAAAGGTTAAAGGCGAAAGGTCTTTAAAAAGTAAATTATTAATGCCGCTTTATACGCAACTATTTAAGTATTTCCCGGTTAAGTACTATATTTTGATAGAAAAAGTTCTAAAATAAAAAAAGGTTAAAGGCTTTGCTAAGTGCAGCTACCTTTAACCTTTAACCTTTCGCCTTTAACCTAAAACTTAGATCCGGGTTATATCAGCGCCCAAAGCTTTAAGCCTGGTATCAATATGCTGATAGCCGCGTTCAATTTGTTCAATGTTATAAATGGTTGACTGGCCTTGTGCCGAAAGTGCGGCGATCAATAAGGAAACCCCGGCGCGGATGTCCGGCGAGGTCATAGAGATACCGCGCAGTTTAACCTGGTTATCAAGGCCGATAACGGTTGCACGGTGCGGATCGCAAAGGATGATCTGCGCGCCCATATCCAACAGCTTATCCACGAAAAATAAGCGGCTTTCAAACATTTTCTGGTGGATTAGTACCGAACCTTTAGCCTGGATGGCGACAACCAGCACGATACTTAATAAATCGGGTGTAAAGCCCGGCCATGGCGCATCGGCAATGGTCATGATACTGCCGTCAATAAAAGTTTCTATTTCATAGTGTTCCTGGGCCGGGATAAAAATATCATCACCTCTAAGCTCCAGTTTAATGCCCAAACGCCTGAAAACATCAGGGATCATGCCCAATTCTTTGTATTGAACATCTTTAATGGTGATTTCAGAACCGGTCATGGCTGCAAGGCCGATAAATGAACCAATCTCGATCATATCGGGCAGTAAACGGTGTTCTGTACCGCCCAGTTTTTCAACACCTTCAATGGTTAACAGGTTTGAACCGATACCGCTGATTTTAGCACCCATACGGCTCAGCATTTTACAAAGCTGCTGCAGGTAAGGCTCGCAGGCGGCGTTGTAAATAGTGGTGGTGCCTTTAGCTAATACCGCGGCCATTACCACGTTGGCTGTTCCTGTTACAGAGGCTTCATCAAGCAGGATATAGGTACCTTGCAGGTTGGAGGCATCTACATTAAAGAAACCATTTTCGGGATTGTAATTAAATTGGGCCCCCAGTTTCTCGAAACCCAGGAAGTGGGTATCCAACCTGCGGCGACCAATTTTATCGCCACCCGGTTTAGGGATAGATGCTTTGCCAAAACGTGCCAGCAAGGGGCCAACTATCATGATAGAACCACGTAAGCCGCCGCCCTTTGATTTAAAAGCTTCAGACAAGAAAAAATCCTGGTTGATATCTTTGGCCTCAAAGGTGTAAGTATGCTCGTTGATACGTTCAACAATAACGCCCATATCGCCAAGCAGCTCTATCAGTTTGTTTACATCCTTTATATCGGGGATGTTGCTGATGGTTACTTTTTCTTCAGTAAGCAATACGGCAGATATAACCTGTAAAGCTTCGTTTTTTGCACCCTGCGGGGTTATTTCACCTTTTAGCGGTTTGCCGCCATTTATTACAAATGCGTTAGTCATGCGGAGTTTCGGATAATTGATATAATCACCAATGATAAACTGTAAAAGCTATGATCGGTTTTGCCAAATAATTTATATGGGGCAAAGATTAGAAAATTAATGGAAAAACCTTGCTAAATATCCTGTACCAAAAGATACTTTTATGAAAGAGGGAAAGCAGAAGAAAAGCAAAAGCCCTCCCCTGAAGGGGAGGGTTGGGTGGGGTTAATATTTTTTTGCGCCGCCGTTGTTACGGTTGCGGTTTTGGTTGTTGTTGCGGTTTTGATTATTGTTTTGCCTGCCGCCATTACCGCCGCCACGGTTTTGATTGTTTTGGTTATTGTTGCGGCCGCGGTTGTTATTATTGGTATTGTTTTGCTGAAAGTTATTAGGGCGGAAATCAACACGGTTAAGGTTGATGTTCTCTTCCAGTTTCAATGTACCGCCCGATAAAGCATACAGATCAGACAGGATGCTTTCGTCGCTCACGGAGTCTTTGTTCCATTGTACATAGGCCATTTTCATGAAATTGGCTATAGCCTGGATCATGTGGCGCTTACGTTCAGGTTCCTCAATGGCTTTAGCTTTTTCAATCATCAGCTCAATGGTTTTGCCATAGTGCTTGTATTTGATACGCTGATGAGGATAGTTTAACGGTGCTGGTTTAATATGCACAGCATCCGGCGATGGTTTGGGATACGGTGAATCCACATCAATCTGGTAATCAGATATGATATGCAGGTGGTCCCAAAGTTTGTGCTTAAAATCGGCTACATCGCGCAGGTGGGGGTTAAGGAAACCCATCAGGTCAATAACTACCTGTGCGTAGCGGTTACGTTCTTCTTTAGTTGGCAGCGCTACAATATATTTAACCATATTTTGTACGTTACGGCCATATTCAGACAGGATCAGTTTATTCCTGGTTGAGTTATAATCAAAATTTGCAGGCGTGTTTTCTTTAGCCATGGTAATAATTTTTTAAGAAAGTTGAAAGTTAGCCAGGCAAATTTCCCTGATTGGAAGGGCAAAAGAGGCTAAAATTGAATTGTTACTTGTATTGAAGTAGTGCAAATATAAACTAATACTTATAATACGCAAATTACGTTGGTTAATTGTTGCAAATATTTGTTTTATTTTAGCTTTTAAACATCTACAATTTGGAAAATCAGCAAATTACTATCACGCATACAGAGATCTACCGCTTCAGCATCCCGATGGAGCCCTTTACCATTGCCACCGGAACATTATCTCACGCCCAAAATGTTTTTATCCGTGTGCATACCGATGCCGGTTTTTACGGTGTAGGGGAATGCTCGGCTTTCCCGATGATTGTTGGCGAAACGCAGGATACCTGCCTGATTATGGCGCGTGAGTTTGCCCGCTTATGGAAAGGCAAAGATGCGCTTGATATCGAAGCCCGGCTTGGCGAACTTCACAGTTTTACTGCCGGTAATACCACTATAAAAAGCGCCTTTGATAACGCCCTGTTTGATATAGCAGCAAAAAACGCGGGCTCGCCATTATACCAGTTTTTGGGCGGCGAAAGACGTGTTGTTGAATCAGATATTACGATAGGGATTGCCGGGCATCATACCATGGCTTTAAAAGCGCTTGATTTTAAAGCTTCCGGGGCTAATATATTAAAGGTGAAGCTGGGCAAAAACGCCGTTGAGGATGTAGAGCGCATTAAACAGATCCGTGAAGCCGTTGGCCCGGGTATGAAGATCCGTATTGATGCCAACCAGGGCTGGACTTTTAACGAAGCGGTTTTTGCCTTGCAGTCAATTGCGCAATATGATATTGAATTTTGCGAGCAGCCTATACGTACCTGGTATGATGACCGGCTGCCTGAACTTATGCAGTTGTCGCCGGTTAAGATCATGGCCGACGAAAGTGTGTATAATCATCATGATGCCCGCAAACAAATCAACGCCGGGGCGTGCCATTATATCAATATTAAAATGGCCAAGTCTGGAGGTATTTATGAGGCTAAAAGGATTCACGACGTTGCTGCTTCATACGGGATACCCTGTATGATGGGAGGGATGCTGGAAAGCCGGATAGCATTAAGCGCCAAATTACACTTTGTATATGCCAGCCCCAATATCCGGTTTTATGACATGGATACCTGTAAACTGGGGCATTTGGTTGACCCGTGTGTTGGCGGGGCCATATATGATGGATATCATTTAACCATCGACGACGCGCCAGGCATAGGCGCCGATGCCGATGAAGTATTTTTGGCCGATTGCGAACGATTTACTATTTAACAAATATGCTGATCAGAAAAGCTACCATTGAAGACCTGCCCGTATTGCTTCAATTTGAGCAGGGTATAATTACTGCCGAACGCCCTTTTGATAGCACGCTTAAACCCGATCCTATCAGTTATTATGATTTGAAGGCGTTCATAACCTCAACAGATGTGCAGGTTTTGGTAGCCGAAATTGACGGAGAGATAGCGGGCAGCGGATATGCCCGAATTAAAAAGAACCCGGACGCGTACTATGACTTTGAAAAATATGCTTACCTGGGTTTTATGTATGTGCTGCCTGCATGCCGGGGTATGGGAGTAAACCAGGCCATAATAGAAGAATTGAAGAAATGGACAGTTGAGCAAGGGTTGACCGAAATAAGGCTCGAGGTATATAATGATAATATTGGAGCCATTAAAGCCTATGAAAAAGCAGGATTTAAAAAACGTATGATTGAAATGCGGATAAGGCTGTAATTGAATTATATAAAACGAGCCGGTAAGTTTCCCTTGCCGGCTCGTGGGGTGTTATAAATATCTTATAGCAGAGGCTTTCGCTTCATTTTATTTTCGCTTAAGGCTTTAGTTGTTTTTGTTTTTTCCTGTTTTGATGATTTTAGATCGCGCAACTGCTTAGATGCATCGGTCTTTTCTTTGTCCAATTCTTTAGTTGCCATGTTTTTGATTTTTGTATAGTTAGATAATATCATAAATATATTATTTGTTTTACCCAAATCAAAAAATAACTGCCGTTATCGCGCAAATTAAAGCTTCATGACATTAGTTTGATAACTCCGCAAAGTATTTGTGAAACAGCGGAATGGTTTCTATGCCTTTATAATAATTGTAAATATCATATTTCTCATTAGGCGAGTGCAGGGCATCGCTATCAAGCCCGAAACCCATCAATACAGTTTTTAAACCAAGCTCGGCTTCAAACAAAGCAACAATTGGGATACTACCCCCACCCCGGGTTGGGATAGGCTCTTTACCAAATGATTCGGCAATGGCTTTTTGAGCAGCACGGTAAGCCACACTGTCGGTTGGGGTTACAGCCGGTTCGCCGCCATGATGCGGGGTTACCTTAACCTTAACATAGGGAGGTGCAATACTTAAAAAATGGTCGGTAAAGAGTTTGGTTATAGCTTCTGACGTTTGGTTGGGCACTAAACGCATAGAGATTTTGGCATTGGCTTTTGAAGGCAACACTGTTTTGGCGCCTTCGCCTATATAGCCGCCCCAAATGCCGTTTAGCTCAAGAGTAGGACGGGTGCCTGTACGTTCAAAAGTACTGTAGCCCTTTTCGCCCCAAAGCTCGGCTACATCAAGGTCTTGTTTGTATCCGGCTTCATCATAAGGCGCGCTGTTAAGGGCTTTGCGTTCTGCTTCGCTAAGCGGTACCACATCGTTATAAAAACCGGGAATGGTGATATGATTGTTTTCATCATGCAGACTGGCAATCATCTGGGCCAGGATGGTGATAGGGTTAGCTACAGCGCCGCCGTAAACACCCGAATGCAGGTCGCGGTTAGGGCCGGTTACTTCTACCTCAAGATAGGAAAGGCCGCGTAAACCTGTTTCAAGTGAAGGATGTTCCATGCTGATCATCGAAGTATCAGAGATCAGCACCACATCGGCTTTCAACTTTTCCTTGTTGGCTTTCACAAAGATGCCCAGGTTGGATGAACCCACTTCTTCTTCGCCCTCAATCATAAACTTAATATTGCAAGGAAGTGTACCGGTTTGCATCATCAGCTCAAAGGCTTTTACATGCATGTAAAACTGTCCTTTATCATCGCAGGCACCGCGGGCGTATATTTTTCCATCCCGAACAGTTGGTTCAAAAGGAGGTGTTTTCCACAGTTCCAACGGATCTGGCGGTTGTACATCGTAGTGCCCATAAACCAATACGGTAGGTTTGGAAGCATCTATGATCTTTTCGCCGTATACAATAGGGTAGCCGGCGGTTTGGCATATTTCAACATTATCAGCTCCGGCATCGCGGAGCTTTGCTGCCACATAATCGGCAGTTTTTAATACTTCAGGTTTGTATTTTGGATCGGCACTAACCGATGCTAAACGTAACAGGTCAAATAACTCATCAAGTAAACGCTGTTTGTTTTGCTCAACATATTGCTTTATGTGCTGCATAATATTATTGTTTGCAGCAAATATAGTTAGTTCATTGGTTCACTCGTTCATTAGTTTATTGGTGAATGAAATTAACCGCGAAAACCAGTAATTCACCAATTCAATAATTCCCAAATTGATTATTAATCTGCCGAACCCAGATCTGATTTTGGTGTATTGACAGCCTTAGTGGCAAACTCAACTTTCTCGACTTTTATTTTAGCTTCTTGTTTAGGCGCTTTATGAGTTAATGATACAGCGGTAAGGCCTGTAGCTATTAAAACCGCTGCTGCAATGATGAATTTCTTCATGTTGTCAACTATTCAAATTTTAGTTTATAACATATGATTTTATAATAGAAGAGTTGTTGATTATGCCA
>NZ_FMTV01000001.1:567475-1905086 GCF_900100445.1 Mucilaginibacter sp. NFR10
ATCAGCAGAACCTAAGTCACGTTTTGGTTGAGGGCCGTTAGCGGCATTTGCTAATGTGGTGGCCGATAATATGGTGCTTAATGCTAAAGTTGCTATTAGTGTTAAATTTTTCATGATGTTTTTAATGTGGGGGTACGTAAATATTTTTTGTTTATTAAATCTCTTGTTCGTTAATGTCTTTTTTTAGTCGGCGCTGCCTAAGTCTCTTTTAAAACCGGTTGTCAGCGAGTTCACTGGTGCAATCACCATTTTGGTTTTGTTTTCATTTTTGTTTGTAGCTGATGATAATGCACCTGCACTAAGGGCTACTGTTGCTATGAGGATGAATTTTTTCATGTTGTTTTATATTTTATTGATCTTGAATAGATAAATCAGTCAGCACTTCCCAGGTCTCTTTTGTAACCGGTTGCGAATAAGTGAAGGTTAGCAAACTCAGCTTTTGGTCTTTCCTTTTTGCAGGATGAAATGACCCCGGTGAACAGAATTGCTAAAGCGATGGTGATTATCTTTTTCATGATCGTGTTATATTATCGATGTGGAACTTCCTGTATGATTTAATTGGATTTCAGTCGGCGCTTCCCAGGTCGCGTTTAAAACCTGCCGGCGTTTTGTTGAAATTGACAGCTGTTGGCTGTACGTCTTTTTTTGCCGATGATGACAAAACTGATGACGATGAGAGCACTCCGGCGCCTATGGTAAGGAGTACAAAAAACACTGCTTTTTTCATATTGATTAATTATTGTATTTAATATTCTATTTTTTAAATTAATACGATATATAATATTTATTAAAATCCGTTAAGCTTATTTAAAGCTTATCACAAATATTTTAAAAGTTTGATTTTACTCTCTGTTTTTTAAAAACTCTGTTTTTCTAAAATTTTAAAAAAGATTCTCTGTTTCGTATTTTTATACTGTTAATTATGGCGTTAAATTACTAATTTTAAATGTAATATCATCTGGATTAATTACCGGTATGGTATACAATTTATTGCACGATTTTCACATTATTTCATTTATTTGATATACAAACTGTAATTATATTGTAAATCTCAGGATATATGTTGCAATATTATTGTAATTGCCTGCAATTTATTTGAAGTGATATTGTATAGGGTGTTTTTTTATTTAATATATTGTTTTTCAGATATTTAACAATGCAAATATAAATATGTTTTTAATAGGAGTAAAAAACATATGAAAATAATTTTCCACAATGTTTTTTATTCTTAACATTAAATATAATTCAGCATTATTTTATAACTTTCACCCCAACAGAACGTAGAAGTGTTTCAATGAAAAAAATCGGCACATTTATATTATTCTTTTTATTATCGCTGTCGGTATACGCGAATGATATAATTGATGTTGCTGCAAAAGACACTAATGAGGTAATAAGCCTGAATACCAGCGCTTATTCAAACAGGCTGACAAATCCGGAGCAAACCGTTGAAGATGCCACCAGGGCGCTGAAGCTATCTACCAAACTCAATTATATTAATGGTATTGCAGAAGCTTACCGTGTTATAGGTATTGGTAAATACTACCTTGATCAGCCTGAAAAGGCTATTGAAAATTATCTGAACTCCCTTTCATATTTTACCCGCAACAATAACCTGAGGGGCGAAGCCAAGGTTTATAATAATATCGGCATCCTGTTTCGTGACCACGACTACGAACGCTCCCTTACCTATCTTAACCGATCGCTGGAGATAGCACAAAAAATAAATGATACCAAGTTGGTGGGCTCATTGTATTTAAATATAGGCAACGTTTACACGCGTAAAAATAACCTGTATATGGCGCTTAAGTTTTATGATAAAAGCTTTCCTATATTTCAGAAACTGAGCGATTCGGTAAACCTGATCCAGTGTTTGCAAAATCGTGGTGTTATTTATTTTAAACTTAAAGATTACGATAAGGCCCTGGGTTTACTGCTGGAGGCTAATACCGGTGCAAAAGCACGTGACCTGAACGAGTCAGTAGCCAGTGTTGACCTTACGCTGGCAGCGCTTTACATGACCAAAGGCGATTTTAAAAATGCGGAAAAGATGGTACGGGAGGGGACCGCTTATACACAATTAGTAAAGGACCCTAAGCTTGACTACGATTACAAATACACCACATACGAACTGGAGTACAACAAAAAGAATTTTGCCCGTGCGGTAAATTTACTAAGGGAAATATATACCCAGGATAGTGTTACCTATAAAACCAACGTATCGGCGCAAATGAACCTGGTTGAGGCCAAACGCAGGCAGGAAGAGCAACTGAAAGAAAACGAAAGGATTGCAGAACGGCAGGCTTACGACCGGTCGAAATTTTGGGCGGTAACGGTAGTTGCCGGTTTGATGCTTGTGGTAATTGGTTTGCTGATCAGCAATGTAAAACGTAAAGCCAAAACCAATGCACAGCTTACATTGCTAAACGGTGAGGTATCCCGGCAAAAAGATAACCTTGATAGGATCAATCATCATCTTGAAGAGATCATTGATGAACGTACCAAGGATCTGCAGTTAAAAAATAAAAAGCTTTCTGAGCATTCTTCATACCTGTCACATCAAATCAGGGGGCCTATAGCTACGTTACGCGGTTTGATCAACCTTGAAAAAGAAGGCCTGGTTGACCAGGCCGAATGTTTGGATATGATGGACAAATGTGTATCTGAAATTGATGAAAAGATCATCGAAATGAGCGACATGCTACATAACCCGCCAAGAGTTTAACCGGCGCCCGGTCCTCCTTCAGGTTTAACTAAAGTGTACAGGCAGGCTGGAGTGGATCTGTGCTTCTATAAGCCCCAAGTAAATACAATACCACGATATCATTTGTAAAACCAGCAGCTGCCTGTGTTTATTATAGCCCTGTGTTTCAAAAGCCAGTGTTGTTTCATCGCCGGCAGTTACAAAAAACCTTACTTCGCCTTTACTCGGTTTAAAACGTGCCCGCAGCAAATCAAACGCCTTAACTTTTAGCTTACTTTTAGGATCATGGATGATACCGTCGCTCGAGGTTTCGTTTTTTGATATGGAAATAAGATAATTTGACATACAATTTGCTTTAGTAATCTGCACGCCACAATTATTACTCCAAAATCGCTATAAAACGCTCATTATGGATAAATTAGCTAATACACCGGGAAGCTTTTTGTCTGAATTTCCTTTTGTTAAATATTGTTAACTACTATTTAATGTAGTGGGTGGAACAGGCCACTGATGCGAAGCAAACAATGTACACTATCGGTAAATTGTAATGTTTACTGCACACCTTTAGATAGCTACACTTAGATAGCCACACTGGCCTTATTGCGCAGCTCTTCATAAAGTAATATTACCTTACGTTGTAAACTGGCTATTTCTGATTCGCGGTCTATCAATTTTTTCTGTGCAAGGCTTAAACTCGACGGCTTCATATCAGTTTCGTCAGTATCAAGGGCCAGTATGTTTACCACGTTTACATCAAAAATATTGGCAATTTGTTCAAGACGCGAGAGGTTTATATCGGTTACTCCTGTTTCAATTTTTGAAAACGCAGGAATAGAGATGCCCAAACGGTTAGCCACATCTTCCTGGCTCCATCCATGCTGATGGCGTAATGCCCGGATGTTTTTACCAACGGATTTGTTTGTTTGTTTTTTAATAGTATCGCTCATATCAATTAAATATTAATTAAGGAAAGGGGATACTTATGCAATCCAAATGGTATGCCATCATTAAATTACCTTTAAATTAGTGTTATTAAGGCGATTTAATGATGGACTGTGGCGAGGCTTGGGGAATCATTTCCTCAAAGTAGGGATTTTAACTCTTGGTTTATGTTTACTGAACTATGTAAAGTTTCGCAAATTTTAATAGCAACTGCTTTTGACCAATCTCCTTAAAGAAGATTGTGGCTTTTATATCGGGCTTATTACCCTCAAGAGCGAGTACTTTGCCAAAGCCAAAACGTTCGTGTTCAACCTCCATGCCCACTTGTAAACCGGATGTATCAGAAGGTTTGAAATTGGCCGAAGGTACATGCGCCTTGGCCAGTATCGAAGTGGTTTTTACCGGTGCTGCAGCTGCCGGTTTTGGTCGCGAAAATGTGTCGGGCTGCTTATCTCTGCTCCATGCTTTACGCTCATCATCAAAAAATGGATTATTGCCCGAAGCGGGTTTGGCAGTGTAGTCGAGCTCGAGATATTTTGCGTCAATTTCGTCCAAAAAGCGGCTTGGCTCGCAATTAATCAGTGTTCCAAACTTAAAACGCGAGGTGGCGTAACTGATATGGAGCTTACTTTCGGCACGCGTAACGGCTACATAAAACAGGCGTCGCTCTTCTTCAAGATCGCTGCGTGAGTTAAGCGACATCTGCGAAGGAAAAAGGTTTTCTTCCAGTCCTACAACATAAACCTGCGGAAACTCAAGCCCTTTTGACGAGTGGATGGTCATGAGCGATACCGTATCGGCATCTTTGTTTTTGTCATTATCATCGTTGGTTAACAGGGCCACATCCTGCATGAAAATATCGAGGCCTTTTTCTTCAATATCTTCCCGCTCTGAAAACTCTTTGATCCCGTTTAAAAGCTCCTGGATATTTTCGTAACGGTTAAGCCCCTCTACCGATTTATCTTCATAAAGGTCCTTCAATAAGCCCGAATGCTGCGCGATATACAAAGCCGACTCATAGGCAGACTTGGTTTTGGTAAGCACCTGGAAGCTTTGGATCATGGTAGCAAAAGTGGACACTGCCCCCGATATTTTACCCTCGAGGTATTTGCCCGGCTCAACAATAACTTCCCAGGGCGTTATACCATGCTGATCGGCAGCTACAATGATCTTATCAACCGAGGTATCGCCAATACCGCGTTTAGGATAATTGATAACGCGTTTTAAAGCTTCTTCATCATTAGGGTTAAAGGTGAGCCTGAAATAAGCTATCAGGTCCTTAATTTCCTTACGCTGATAAAACGAAAGCCCACCATATATTTTATAGGGGATGCCCAGCTTGCGCAAAGCCTCCTCCATAGAACGCGACTGCGCATTGGTGCGGTAAAGGATAGCAAATGCCGACCATTTAAGCCCGTTTGAGCTGCGGTCTTGCATAATAGCTTCGGCTACTATTTTGCCTTCCTCGTTATCGCTGAAAGCCCGCATCACCTTGATCTTATCGCCCGATTCTTTTTCGGAGAATACATTCTTTTTAAGCTGGTCTTTATTATTGCGGATGATGCTGTTGGCTACATTCACAATGTTTTGAGTTGAGCGATAATTTTGCTCCAGCTTAAACACCTTCAGGTCCGGGTAATCCTTCTCAAAGTTTAAGATGTTTTGAATGTTGGCACCGCGGAAAGCATAGATACTTTGGGCATCATCACCTACTACGCACAGGTTTTCGTTAACAGCGGCAAGCTTTTTAACAATCAGGTACTGCGAAAAGTTGGTATCCTGATACTCATCAACCATAAGGTATTTAAACTTGTGCTGGTATTTGTTGAGCACGTCGGGGTGCAGTTTCAGGAGCTCGTTGGTTTTATACAGCAAATCGTCAAAATCCATGGCACCGGCGCGGTAGCAGCGGGTGGCATACATCTCATAGATCTTACCCATTTGCCCGCGGCCGCTCGAAAAGTCGTCGGCCTGGATCTGCTCGTTCTTGTTATATTCCTGCCACGAGATCAGGTTATTTTTTGATGCCGAGATGCGGTTAAGTACAAAGTTTACATTGTACAGCTTATCATCAAGGTTCATCTCTTTTAAAATGGCCCTTAAAACGCTCTTGCTATCGTCGGTATCGTAGATGGTAAAGTTGCTTGGATAACCGATTTTTTCGGCCTCAACTCGTAATATTTTCGCAAACACCGAGTGGAAGGTACCCATCCAAATATTTTTAGCTTCGGTACCAACAACGTGGGTAATACGCTCGCGCATTTCACGGGCGGCCTTATTGGTAAAGGTAAGTACCAGTATGTTAAATGAATCAACACCCTTGCGTATCAAATGCGCCACGCGATAGGTAATAACCCGTGTTTTGCCCGATCCTGCACCGGCAATAATCATTACCGGCCCCTCAGTTTGTTCAACCGCTGCCCTTTGTTCGGGGTTTAATCCCTGTAAGTAATCCAAAATCTTTTCCTCTTTGCTATGAGCCAGCGAAATTAAGGTTTTGGGGCGAAAGGGGAAAGTGGTTTTGTGGATTTCGGATTTTTGATTTTATAATCGCGACAGCAAAAATGATTTATAATAGCTATCAACATTTTATTATTTAAAATTGCGCCGATATATCTTAAAATGACTGAAATCTTTGATACTTACACCCATCGCCCGTTTATTTATAAGCTAATGCAGGGGCCTGCTGTTTTAATGATAGCTGCACTGATTTTAATTTTATTTGATGGTGATAACTTCAATCTGTTTGAAGATATCGTAGTCAGCATTTGTTTATTTGTCGGCTTGGCGGGTTTTTTAGTTCATTCTATGTGGAAAAACATGCCAACTTATATTAAAGACGGGGAGTTGCTTCTTCAGGAAGACCGTGTGAGCTTGAGAGAGGATATTTTTATGCTTAACGATTTGAAGATGATTGAAATAAACTGTTATAACTACGCTGGTTGGAGTAAAAGGTCAAGAAGTGATGGCTCCCGTAACAAAATTATGATAACCAAGATGAATGGGGGAATCATCAAGCAAAAGTTTGTCATAAGCTCGGTAAAAAAATCGCATAACCTCGGGATGATAATGAAGGAATGGAAACAAAATGGCTTTAAAATAATCTCTAATGGGATAGATCTTATCTAATTCCTTCCATCAATTCAAAAACCTGTTAATGGTTTTTACCAGCTTATTTATATCAAAAGGCTTGGGTACAAAGGCATCATATCCAAAATTAACCAGGGCAATAGCTTGTTCATGGTAGGCCGAGATCAGGATCACCGGGATGTGTCGGGTATCTTCGTTGCCTTTAATAAGCTGGCAAATGCGGCCGCCGTTGAGGCCGGGCAGCATATAATCGGTTAATACCAGATCGGGGTTGTACGCTTTTACAGCACCAATAATATCATCAGTACGGTCAAGACCGGTAACCTCAAAATCATGAAAGGTGAGCACTGTTTCAAGTACCCGTAAAATTTCAGCGTCATCTTCAATTATGAGTATATTTCTTGCCATAGTTAACATGCTAATTGTAATTTGCTATTAGCCTTTAATATTAAAAATAAACAAAATGTTTTATAATTAAAAATATTTCCAGTGTTTAATTGAAATTGATATGGGATTGTATTAGTAGGTATATTGCTTATTAATAGTTAGATATAATTTTTTTTTAAGGGTATTTTATTGTTTTGTAAGGCTGTATAACTTTATACTGGCCGCGATATTAAAACAACTCACAGTTAAGTAAACAGAATCGTCAAAAAAAAGCGATGAGCCCAAACACCCATCGCTTTTTGAAGTTCCCTCTAATCTCTAATCTCTAATCTCTAATCTCTAATCTCTAATCTCTAATCTCTAATCTCCTCACAAATCCGAAATCGAAAATCCAAATTCCGAAATCAAAACTACTCTCCCCTGTAAACGTTGTTTTTCAGGTCAACGTCAGGGAGTTGACGATCAGGATCTATTTCCATGCTTTTGATAGCCGATGTTGAGGGGTATTTAAATTTCCAAACACCATCGCGCTGCCAGATGTTTACCGGCAGGTGAATAGTTTCGGTTTTGCCGTTAACCTGAACAATTTTAAGATCAACAGGCATAGCCATTTTTTCATTATTGGTAAGCGTGATCAGCGCACCTTCGGCCGGGTTACCTTTGATATAGCTTACCGAACTAATGGCCTGGTCAAGCTTCCAGGTGGTGAAGAACCATGATTTCCAGAACCAGTTCAGGTCCTCGCCGCTGGCATCATTCATAGCCCTGAAAAGATCGTAAGGAAGCGGGTGCTTAAACGCCCAGTTTTTAACATACTCGCGGAAAGCATAGTCAAAGCGCTCGGGGCCAAGCACTACGTTGCGCAATATATCCAAACCTAACGCGGTTTTGGTATAATACTGACCGTAATCATTGAGACCAATGGCTTCAGGAGCGGTCATGAGCGGGTCTTTGCTGTTGCGGTAGCCGGCTAGTACATTTTGCGCCGAACCACTTTTCTCAACATATTCGCCTTTATTAAATTGTTCGGTAGCGTACTCATTAATAAAGGTGTTAAAACCTTCGTCTTGCCACATGTATTTGCGCTCGTTTGAGCCTACAATCATCGGGAACCAGTTATGGCCTATCTCATGGGTAACATCACCCCAAAGCTGTCCTTTTTTCAGGTTGCTGAGGCAAAAGATAGCGCCCGGATATTCCATGCCTAATGCCACGCCCGATACGTTAACTGCCGAATTCCAGGGATATTCAAAGTATAAGTTTGAATAGATCTCCATGCTGTTTTTCAGGTATTCGGTTGAGCGGCCCCAGCCGTCATTGCCCGAACTTTCAACCGGGTAGGCCGACATGGCAATACCCTTGCGGCCCGATGGGAAATTAACCCTTGCCGCGTCCCAGATAAAAGCGTCAGAAGCGCCCCAGGCAATATCGCGGGTATTCTGCATTTTAAAATGCCAGGTAAGCGTACCTTTAAACGGCCGGGTCGAGCCTTTGCCAACTTCACCTGCACTGATGACGGTTACCGTTTTATCGCTGTTGCGGGCTTCTGCCAGCCTTTTTTGTTGTGCTGGAGTAAGTACATCTTCAGGGTTTTGCAAATCGCCCGAGCCAACTACTATTTTGTTGGCGGGAGCAGTGATATAATAGTCAAAATCGCCGTACTCGCAATAAAACTCGCCCAGTCCCATGTAGGGCAGGGTGTTCCAGCCCTCCACATCGTCATAAACGCACATGCGCGGGTACCATTGGGCAATTTCGTAAACATAGCCCTGTTTAAACTTTTTACGGCCCATACGGTCGGCACCATAAAACGGTATCGCGAAATCGTAATTAACCTTGATCTCTATTTTTTCGCCTTTACCATCCATCGGTGTATTGAGGCGCAGCTGCATGCGGGCATCGGTTATAATAGGATCAACCTTGTAGGTTTCGCCTTTATAGGTAATCTCAACAGAAGCGATATGATAACCACCGCGACTAAATCCACGAACGTCAAACCTGTCGCCGGTGTATGGCGTTACCGCCGCTCCGCGCGAATCTGGTTTAAACAGGTTTTGATCCAGTTGCAGCCACAGATAATCCAACTTATCAGGGCTGTTATTGGTGTAGGTAATGGTTACTTCGCCGGTTATGGTAGTATCCTTGCCTTCATTAAGGGCAGCTTTGATTTGGTAATCAGCGCGGTTTTGCCAGTAATTTGGTGAGGGCTTGCCTGCAGCCGAGCGTGTCCCGCCACTGGTAACGGGCCAGGTAATTGGGCCAAAAAGGTCCTGGTGATTGTATTTTGTGGTGTCGGTAGTTTGGGCCGATGCCGGTCGCGTTAACGGCATCAGCGCCACGGCGCATAATAAATAATTCAGTTTTAAACAGTTCATCTTAAATTTTTGATAACAAGGGGGCAAATAAAGGGAAATAATTTGTGAGTTTGATAATTTTTAGGACTGAAAGGGTTGGAGATAAGTGATTTTGACTTATTGGGGGCGGAGTGTTTTGGGGTTGTTGCTTCAATAAGGAAATTATAATTATTGACTTGTCTTTAATTTAATAAAAGTATCTTTATCTATACCTAACATTATGCCCCACCTTTTTAAGTGTTTCTCATTTCTATTGTTCTTCGTTATCGAAACTGCAGTTGTAAAAGCCAATACGATTGACAAGTTGAAAACAGACAAAGATGTTTTTGATTTGCTCATAAATATTAAGGCTTTTGGCAGTAGTGACACAACAGAAGTAGTGCCTTCAGATATGTTGCTCAAAAGACTGGACTGTAATGATGTTGCTATAAATTGGAAGGTAAAGTCCTGGGAAAAAGTTGACTTCAATCATGATAAACTCACCGATTTGATAGTTACCGTAAAAGACAACAACAGGTTGTTATTCATATTTGCTGTAATTGATAGAGGGAAAGGTGGACTTAAATGTCTTGAATTGTCTAATAACCGGGGTAGTTATTGCCAATTAGTTAAGCCTATAACGGTAGACGGTATACAAATGATCGCTTATTATTCTAAAAGGTTTAGGATGATTAACCAACAGCTTGAATTGAACGAAACAGAGCAAACTGATACGCTAATTTATTTATTTGGTGGTTTTGTTGAATATAACCGCAAGCCACTTGATTATAACATCAAATCGATCTCTATAAAAGTTACTGATTCAATTAGGGTTACCAATCAGGGAAAAATATTTTATAGTCCGGGCTTGAGAAGAATGTTTCGCGATACGTTGGAAATGAATCTGGCAATTGATAGCAGCCACAATACCTACGTTAGTGATGTGCCGCTAAATAAATTGAACAATATAAAAGCGCTGATAAATTATATTAATATCAAAAAAATGAAAACAAGCTACAGCGTTTTGTGGACTGACGACGCAGAGGCCAATTTAATAGTAGAATTTGCCGATGGAACCAAAAAGAGAATAAAAGACTATGGCATGATCGGCTCATTTGGATTAACCCGTCTGTATCTTACATTACTTGATTTAAAGAATTCGTTGACGTGGAAGTTAGCCCGAAAGTAGTATTGTCCTAAAACTTTTCTAAATAAATTCCATTTAACTTACAGGTGCAATTATATCTGCATTTTTGCAGCAAACACACAGCTATATGAATCGCCTGGCCAATTCCACATCGCCCTATTTATTACAACATGCCAATAACCCGGTAAACTGGTACCCCTGGGGCAAAGAAGCCCTTGATAAAGCCAAAGCCGAAAATAAGCTTATCCTGGTAAGCATCGGCTACTCGGCCTGCCATTGGTGCCATGTTATGGAGCACGAAAGCTTTGAAGATGAAGCTGTAGCCGCCGTAATGAACGAATATTTTGTTTGTATTAAGGTTGATAGGGAAGAACGCCCCGATGTTGACCAGATTTATATGAGCGCCGTACAACTCATGAGCGGCAGGGGCGGATGGCCGTTAAACTGTATCTGCCTGCCCGATCAAAGGCCTATTTACGGTGGTACCTATTTCCGTAAAAATGATTGGACTTCGCTGCTCTTTAATCTGGCCGATTTCTACAAACAAAAGCCCGAAGAAGCCGAAGACTATGCCGTTCGCCTTACCGAGGGCATTCAAAAATATGAGTCGATAGAATTTGTAGTGGCACAGGCAGAACATACGCGGGACGATCTGCAAGCCATCGTAAGCAACTGGAAACGATATTTTGATAAGCAGGAGGGTGGCACCGGCAACGCGCCCAAATTCCCGATGCCAAATAACTGGCAGGCTTTAATGCGCTATGGCTATTTAATGAAAGATGATGAAGTAGCGGCGCAAGTGAAACTTACTTTGCATAAAATGGCTTTCGGGGGAATTTACGACCATGTTGGCGGTGGATTTGCCCGCTATTCGGTTGATGGGCACTGGCATGTACCGCATTTTGAAAAAATGCTGTATGATAACGCCCAGCTTATTAGCCTGTATGCCGAAGCTTACACCTGGCACCCGGATGAATTGTACAAACAGGTAGTTGACGAGATCATCACTTTCAGCACCCGCGAGCTGATGTCACCTGAGTATGGGTTTTATTCGGCGCTTGACGCGGATAGTGAAGGAAAGGAAGGCAAGTTCTATATTTTTACCAAAAATGAGATTGAAGAGATTTTAGGCGATGATGCCGGTTTGTTCAGTATCTACTACAATATTACGGAGGATGGCAACTGGGAAGAGGAGGAATCGAACGTATTGTTCCGGAAGGACAGCGATGAAGATCTGGCCGCAAAATTAGGGCTGCCTGTTCATGAATTGCTTGCCAAAATAGCTGCATCCCGTCAAAAAGTTTTTGAAGCACGCAGTGTACGCGTACGGCCGGGATTGGATAACAAGATCCTGGCATCGTGGAATGGCCTTATGTTAAAAGGACTGACCGATGCTTACCGCACGTTTAATAAGCCAGAGTACCTTGAGCTTGCGCTGAACAATGCCGGGTTTATTTTAAATAACCTGCTTGGCCAAAATGGCAGGTTATCACGGGTTTACAGCGCCACATCGTCACCGGATAAACCTGTAGCATTTTTAGATGATTATGCCAATATCATCGACGGGCTCATCGCTTTGTATGAAGTTACCTTCAATGAGCATTGGCTGCAGCAGGCCAGAAGCCTTGCCGATACAGCCATAGCTCATTATTATGATAAAGCAAAGGGCATTTTCTTCTTTACTGCCGACGACGATGAGCAACTGATTGCCCGCAAATCTGAAATTATGGATGGGGTGATCCCGGCCTCTAATTCGGTTATGGCACGGGTGCTTAAAAAGTTAGGCTTGCTTTTTGATAACGAAAGTTACATTGAGGTTTCGGCACAGTTATTACGCAATGTAATGCCGCAGCTGGCAAAATATGGTTCGGCCTATTCAAATTGGGTGACGCTTTTGCTGGATGAGGTGTTTGGAATAAACGAAATTGCAATAACAGGAGCCGGAGCGGAAACTTTCAGAAAGGAAATGGAAAATAATTACATCCCCAATAAAATTATGTTGGGCGGTAATACAGGAAGTTTACCTTTGCTGCAGGATAAGTTTGGTGCATCAACGCAAATTTTCATTTGTAAAGATAAAACCTGCGGATTACCTGCTAATAACCCGGCAGATGCCCTTAATGAGGTAGAAGCCAGATTTTACAACTAAAAACAATTTACAATGAAGATTGCACCACAACACGTAGTATCATTAACCTACGATTTGTACGTAGACCGTGAAAACACCGGTACCGAAACTTTGGTAGAAAGTACCACCCAGGAACAGCCGCTTACCTTTTTATTTGGTGCAGGACAGATGCTGCCTAAATTTGAGGATAACCTGAGCACACTTTCAACAGGTGATACCTACGAGTTTCGCTTATCTCCCGAAGATGCCTATGGCGTATATGATGAAGAAGCAGTAGCTAACCTGCCTAAAGAAATGTTCCAGGGTACTGAACTGCCTGAAATTGGCAGCATTTTGCCTTTACAGGATAACCAGGGCCACCGTTTCCAGGCTATGGTAGTTTCAATTGCCGAAGATGCCGTTATTGTTGATCTTAACCACCCGATGGCCGGTCAGGAACTGCACTTTAAAGGTAATATCCTTAACGTACGCCCTGCAACAGCCGAAGAGTTATCGCACGGCCACGCGCACGGCCCGGATGGTCATCACGCTCACTAAGCCCCACCCAACCCTCCCCTAAAGGGAGAGGGCTTTAAATAAAAAGGTTCATTTTGGATAATGCAAAATGAACCTTTTTTATTTTGTTGCTATTAAAGTTTCCCCTTCCGGCGGAGATTTAGAGGGGGCTTGCCTGCTTAATAGAATTCCAGCCCCCCGTCGTTTCTGAATGCGCACTTAATAAGCACACGGCAACCAACTGCTTCGCCGTTTACAGTAGCCGGTACAAAGATTTTATCGGCAGGGTCGGGTACGTCAATGCTCATATTAAAGGTTTTTTTGTACGAACCGCTGTATACATGTACCTTGAATGATGCAAGCCTCCCCAGCGGACTAATCAACAACTCCACTGCACCAAACGATACATTTGGATTAAGGTTCATTAAATCGGGCGGAAGCTTAAAGAGGTTCAGATAGGGGAGGTATCCAAAAAATCTGCCGCCTACTTTAAGTGGTTTGGTTGTTTTGGCCGAATCATTAAGTTTTACATCAACAAAATACTGCAGGTTTGAAGTACTGTCTTCAGGTGCTTCATAGGTGATCTGGTTGGTCCTGTAGTCGAAATTTTGTACCAGGTGTCCGCGGTTGTCGAAAAAGTGCCAAACGCCGGTCCGTTTATCATTATCATAGTAACCGCTGGCCAGGGCATAGTTTTTTTGATAAAGGGCCTGGTATAGCCCCTGCCTTATGCCTCTGTTCGTTTTAAGCACGTTAAACCGTTCAACTACCGAATCGGTGAGGCGACGTTTTACAACAACGGTTTCCGGGGCAGTTTTTGCAGCGGCAGCATCCTTGGTTTGCGCAAATGTGCTGCCGATAAATATTATCGATATAAAGGTTAAAATAAGCTTTCTCAATGCAGGAATATAGATTGTTGTAAATATATAACAGCGGCTCACGTATCTCCAAAAAAAGCGGGATACAAATTATCCCCTGCCTCCGCGCCGACCGCCGCCAAAGCCACCAAAGCCCTTGCCGCCGCCGTTACGCCCGCCCTGTGGACGGCTGCCGCTAAATTTTTGAAGCCGGAGCGTAAAGCTGAGCATAAAATACCTGCCCAGCCGGTTGGTACGTGTATCAATGATCTGGTTGCCTACAGCGGTACGGGTAATGCCTTTGTTCTGGTCAAAAATATCAAAAGCCTGGAACCTAAGCGAGGCTATATGTTTGTTTAAAAACTGGTATTCCAGGTAGCTGCTCAGCAGGGTAGGGTTCGCTTTTACGGTACTGCTGAAACCGTGATTGATGGTTTGAGTTAAACTGTAACCAAGCACCCAACTGTAAAAAAAGTAATTACGGCCGTCGAGCCCTAATGTCCAGGTTTGGGCATCGGTATTTAATGAAGATGGCAGGCTGTAACGGGTAGTATTAATGCTGTAATTGGCGCTGATCTCGCTATCCATAATGCTGTCAAGATCAACCCTTAGCTTAACGCCCTGGTTAAGCACCCAGTTTTTACCCTCATTGCGCTGATTCTCAATATATGAAATATTGTTGTTGTAGCTTGCACCGCCGTTTAAGGATACGGTGTACTTGCGTTCGGCGAATGGTTTTGAAAAGGAATAGTTGCCGTTTACATTATAAAAACCATTGGTGTTAATATAGCGGGTTGCCTGTATGGTATTGTTGCCTTTTGTGCTTTGGGTGCTATCGGTAACAGGGGTCGAATTGGTAACTATTTTATCCTGGGTTTCGGCAAATGATAAACTGGCGAACAGTGAATTGCCGCTGGCAATGTCAAACTGGTTATAACGCACATTAAAGCTGTTGGTAAATTCGGGTTTCAGATCAGGGTTGCCATAAACCCTGTTTTGGGGGTTTGAATAATCGGGCTGAAGTTGCAGCTGGCTAAATGATGGCTGGGCATTTGAGCCGCTATAGTTGAACGAGAATGAATGGTTTTTTGAAAAGTTATAGATAAATCTTGCCGTAGGGATGATATTAAAGGTAGATGTGGAGGTATGAAAATTGTGCGATTCCCCGTCAAGTTTTGAAGGCTGAACAGCCAGGCCCAGCGTATAATTATATTTAGGTTGTATCCCGCGAAGGTTTAAACCGATACGATTGGTGATGAACTGGTAGTTATACAATGTACTCAATGAATCAACGTAGGTTTGATTGCCTGTTACAGGATCAACCCGGTAGTTGTAGCGGTTATTATCGGTATTTGAATAATTATAACTGTAATTGCTTTCCAGGTAAGTTGTTTTGCCAACAGGTTCGATGTATGAAAAATGCACGCTTACCCTTTGCGATTGATTATCAGAGTTGATCTGCTGAAACAATGGCGTTACCACGGTATCCTGCCGGGTGGTGTATTTATCGTTCAGGCCCTGATCGTTTTTAGAATAGCTTACATTGGCATTGACGCTGAAATTCCGTCCTTTTTTGTGGAACTTGTGGTTATAAAGTACATTAAGGCTGCCTGTTTGTGATGAGTTATTGGTGAGTGCCAGCTCATTGCCTGTAACTAAACTTTGGTTACGGGTATTGCTGAAGGTATCGGTACTCATGTTTTCGGCGGTGGCATATGAAAAACCCGGGTTTATTTTGATATAGTTAGACGTATCAATTTTGTACTCGATATTGAAATCAAAGCGATGGTTGATACCATGGTTATGGTTAGTGCTGTTGTCCATATTGATGATATTACCCGATTGATAAAGGTTTTGCTGCAAGGTTGTGCTGTTAATATCCCTGTCTTTATCGGCAAAACTATAGCTGCCATACACGGTAACTTTTTTGCTCCAGTCATCGCGGTAATTGGTACCTATGGAGCGGTTGGTAGTAATACCATTGGCGGTACTCACCCCGCCCGCGCTGCTGCCGCCTCCGCCACCTCCTCGTCCGGCCCGACCGCCGCCGCCACCGCTGCTGCCAAGGTTGAAGCTATTGGTGTTATTGTTATTCCAGGTGCCTATAACTGCCAGTTGCCTTGCATCATAAAATGAATTGGCCGAAAGACGGGCCTGATACCGGTCGTCATTACCAACGCCAACGCTGCCCTGGCCAAAATTACCTTTACTTTTTCCCTTTTGTATGGTGATGTTCAGGATCTTGTCCGGGTCGCCGGTTTTGATGCCGGTAAGGTTGGCCTGGTCGCCGTAATCGTCAATCACCTGTATGTTTTCCACAATATCGGCAGGCAGGTTCTGGGTGGCGGTTTGTACATCGCCGGTAAAATAATCCTTACCATTAACCCGCACCTTGGTAACCTGTTTGCCATGCGCGGTTACATTGCCGTCTTTATCAACACTTACGCCGGGCAGTTTTTTAAGTAAGTCTTCCACCGGCGATCCTTCCCGTACCTTATAGGCGCTGGCCTTATATTCTACGGTATCCTCCTTAATCGTGATAGGGATCACTGCCGAAACAACTACCGTATTTAGCATATTGGTTTGTACCTTTACTTTGATGGGGTCGAGGTTAATGGGTTTGGTATCGTTATCCATTACATAACGGCGGGTAAAGGGCTGGTAACCGATACCGCTGATGGTGAGTTTAAAGTTTTTGGAGGCAACGGCGGGGAAATAAAATGCCCCGGCAGTGCTGGTTGCTACCACTACGCTGTCTTTGTCGGATATCAGTTTTACCGTAATTCCGGGTATGGCGCCCACGCTGTCAACTACCGTACCACGCACTTCGCGGGCTTGCTGGGCATAGGCAGTTGATAAAAAAAGAATACCGATAAACGCGAGCAGTAAGTGTTTTTTCATAGTTTAGGGTCAATTTAGGTTATTGACCATTAAAGTTTAACGAAGGTTTAACTATTTAACCCTATGTAATACTAATGTTGCATATATTGTATTTTAGTGCTTAACCTTATACTATATTACCATATATTATGAACCCCCTACCTGATATAGACGGCTATAAAAGCGTGGCATTTTCGCAGGCCACCATTACCGAACTGATGATCCCTTCGTATTCTAATTTTGGCGGAAAGATCCATGGAGGGATCTTGCTTTCGCTAATGGACAAGGTAGCCTATGTATGTGCTGCCAAACACGCCGGTAATTATTGTGTAACAGCATCTATCGACACGGTGGATTTTTTACAGCCCGTGGAAGTAGGGGAACTGGTATCACTCATGGCATCGGTAAACTATGTAGGTAATACTTCGCTGGTGGTAGGGATCCGGGTGATATCTGAAAATATCAAAAACCATTCGGTAAAACACACCAATACCAGCTATTTTACTATGGTAGCTAAAGATGATTTTAACAAGCCGGCCAAAGTGCCCGGCCTGGTTCTGGAAAACCGGGAGCAGGTAAGGCGTTTTATTGAAGCCCGCCGCCGTAAAGAGATTAAGCAGAGTTATATGAAAGAGGTTGAACAAATTCAAATGCCCGATAATTATGAGAACTGTATTGAACTGCTGCAGGGCGAGCGGTGCATTGTTGCCGGATAGCTATTGCCCATATTAAGTTTATTATTAGATTGCAGTCTGAAACTGTTAGCGAATGACAAGGCCCCTTGGTTTATTATTGCTGTTATTGATGCATAGTACTGTTTATGCGCAAAAAACAAGCGGAATTGAGCCGGAAAAATCGCCGGCGCTAATTAAAACCATCGACAGCCTTAACAAATTGGTTGAGGAAACCTATGTTAGTGCTCCCTACGAGGCAAGGGTAAGTGCTGAACATGCCTTGCTGCTTTCGGAAAAAATAAAATATAATGAAGGTACGGGCGCCGCTTTTTTAAATTTAGGGCATGTGTACTGGTCGCAGTCATACTATCCTATCAGTTTGTTTTATTTTAATTCGGCTTTAAATTATCTGCCCAAAAACAAGCCGCTGTTACTGGCCCACTGTTATAGTTCTATCGGCAGGGCTTATACAGATTTGCAAAACTATAGCAAGGCTATAAAAAATTTAGACATCGCCGCCCGCTTTGCTGGCCATGATCCTAAAATGCTTGCCGAAGTTTATAACGAACGTTCATTTATTTACGCCAGGCTTAAACAATATGATAAAGGCATTACTCTTGCCAAACTTGCTATGCAGCTTAGCCGTACGGTAAATGACCAGCCCGCAATATGTATATTATATAGCCGGCTGGCTAATGCTAATCGGTTAAAGGGACAATATCAACAGGCCGTAGCTTATTCAGACACTGCCCTGCAAATGAGTTATATTGTTAATAACAGGCGTTTAAGAGCTATCTCATTTATTGAACGTGCTGTTATTTATAATTCGTTAAACCAGTTCGACAAAGCCATTAACCTTGCAAAAAAAGGTGCTGCTTTATCCGATAGCATCGGTGTTATGGATGGCATTTCGTCGGCTTATAAAACCATGGCCTATAGCTTTGAGCAAAAGCGCGATATGGTGCAGTCGTTAGCCTATCAAAAAAAATATACCCAGGCGCTTGATAGCCTTAGTGCTGCCAATAAGCGTAAAAGTACGGAGCTCATACAGAGTTATTTTGAGCTCAACAGCCGTCTTAATGCTATTGCCGCGGTTGAGGAAAAGGCAGGGCAATACCGCGAAAAAATTCATTTGCAAAAGGTTATAATCATTACACTGCTTATTTCATTGCTGGTTGTAATATTGGCTTTGTCGGTTACCTATTACCTTTATAAACAAAAGCGGGTTTTAAATAACCGAATGCGCAAGCAGCATAAAGCCTTATTAATTCAAAAAGAACTGATAGAAGACCAATCGGCAAACCTGGCAAATATTAATAATCTTAAAGATAAGTTACTGGCTGTAATAGGGCATGATCTGCGCACACCGCTCGCTAATCTGAATTCTATATTACGTTTATACAACACCCGTGTTTTAAGCGATGATGAAGTTCAGGACTTGATGAAGGAAATAGAACCGGTAGTACAGGGTGCCGAATTAACCCTTTCAAACCTGCTTGAATGGGCAGGCAGCCAGATTAAGGGAATTAATCATGAGCCATCAGCGGTCGACATTTATTTAGTTGGTAATGAAATCGACAGGATCTTTGGTTACCTTTTTCAGCAAAAAAATATCAGGTTTGAAAACATGGCTTTACCCGGGATGTGTGTACAGGCCGATGAAAGGCATGTAAAAGTAGTTTTAAGTAACCTCGTTAGCAATGCTATTAAGTTTACGGGCAATTACGGCATAATTAGTTTATTAAGCACAGTTGACGAAGGCATGTTGGTGATTAGTGTTAACGATACCGGCAACGGTATTCCTGCAGAAAAACTTAGCAAGTTATTTAGCCTTAATACGAAATACACAGCCACAGGCACTTCCGGCGAGAAAGGCACCGGCATTGGCTTGTTTTTATGCAAGGAGCTTATTGAGTTTAACGGCGGCAGGCTTTGGGTAAATTCAGAATTAAACAGGGGCAGCACCTTCAGCTTTAGTCTTCCTTTGGTAACGGATTAAGTTTTCCTCAAAAATTATTCCTATTTAAAATTAGCGGTTTGCTATACGATTAATGCTTATTAAGTAATATGTAGCTGATATTAACTTTTATAATTTCTTATAAAGAAATTTAATTATTTTGAAAAAGTTTTAATCATTTGTTGGGTAATTTAAATCTATTTATCCCGTTGTTACGTATAAGCAGTAAGTACTTTTTACTATATTGTGACAATTATAAAAATTCTCCGACAATTTTAACTAATCTCCCAAACACTTAATGGCATTTTTAAACACTGTGCTCGAACCACCTGCATATGGTTGGACAGATGGACTTGGCAACCTCTCAAAACCTACTAACACACAAATTGTAAAAGAATTTTTTAAACGGCTAAATGTATTCAGGGATAAAAAAAACTGGCTTTCGTTTTTAAGCTGGTCGCTGGTGCTGACTTTAGTGCCGTTCCTGGGGCTGTTCATCTTTAAATATTTCAGTATCACCGGGCTTATTGTTGCCTTCGTATACAGTATGATTATTATGGGTACCCATGGTACAATCTGGCACCACCGGTATTGCACTCACGGAGCTTACACCTTTAAAAATAAATTCTGGCGGTTTTTTACTCAAAACCTTACGCTTAAAATTATCCCTGAAGAAATCTACGCTGTATCGCACCATGTGCACCATGCGTTATCTGATCAACCCGGCGATCCTTACAATGCACAAGGCGGTTTTATGTATTGCTTTTTAGCTGATGTTAACCACCAGCCAATAGCACGAAACATGGACGAAGCCACTTACAAAAAATGTGTTAACCTGATGAAACATACAGGGGTAAATACAAATACTTACAAGCAGTATCAAAAATGGGGCACCCTGGCTAATCCAACCCGCACCATCATTGGTATTATACTGAACTGGGGCTTTTGGTTTATGGCTTTCTACCTTTTAGGCGGACCGGCATTGGCTTGTGCTGTATTTGGCTCTGCCGGTATTTGGGCAGTTGGCGTACGTACATTTAACTACGAAGGTCATGGTAAAGGAAAAGATATGCGCCGTGAAGGTATCGACCATAACCGCGAGGATATGTCAATCAATCAGTTGTGGCCGGGTTATGTAGCAGGTGAGTGGCATAATAACCACCATTTATATCCTAAAAGCGCCCGCTCTGGCTTTAAACCATATCAGTTTGATTTGGCCTGGTGTTATATTAAAATGATGAGTATGCTGGGAGCTGTAAGCTCATACCGCGATTCAAAAGCTGATTTTTTGAAGGAATATTGTACGCCGGTACCGGTAGTAGCGCCAGCGGCTATACCAGTTGCTGAAATATTGGTAGCGGCGGAATAAGCTGTTATTAAATACATTAAAAGGCCATAGCAAGATAAGTGCTGTGGCCTTTTTGTTTGGTTTGCCGCCACTTTGGCTGCTGTTAGTATTGTCATCGTCATCTTGTGGAAAGAAGAAAAGGCGTGGGATTGTGCGATTTCCTCCCCTGTGAGGGTGTAGGGAGGGGTTTCGTCGACGTGCCTATACCGGAAATAGCAGATGAACCCCTCCCTGCCATTACACATTTCCATCACACCCCTCCCAGGGGAGGGAATTGAAAAACTTTTGCCGTTGTTGGTGTTGTCACCAACAACTATGCGCTGTGCAATTCAACTGGTGATCTCCGCTCTATGTCATCCGATGCGTTAACCTATCTGGTGGTTGTTGGTGACAACACCAACAACGGCAATGTGACAATACCAATAACAACAGCGTCCTGTTTTAACCTCCACTCCGTGTTGAAAATACACTTTGTAAAAATCTGGCTATATATCAAAAATGTGGAGAATTGTTAAAATAGTACTATCTTAATAGCGAATTGATTATATACCTTAGTGAACCGATTATAGTGTACACTAAACACCAAACCAATGCGCTGTAAAATATTAAATGTTGTGTTATGCATGGCTTGCATTGCCTTGTTTTCTGCCCGGGTTAGTGCTCAGGACGTGGGAATATTTGAAGGCCAAACCGATGTTGGTACGGTTAAGCATCAGGGTAGTGGGGCATATGATACTAAATTACAGCAATATACGCTTATTGGTTCGGGCCAGAATATCTGGGCTACGCATGATGATTTTCACTTTGTGTGGAAGAAAATGAAAGGCGATTTCATTCTTCGCACCAACGCCGCATTTATAGGCAAAGGTGTTGAAGCGCATCGCAAGGTTGGACTAATGGTTCGCACAACGCTTGATTCAAATTCAAAACATATCAATGCCGTTGTGCATGGAGATGGCTTAACCTCGTTGCAATACCGTAAAACGGTAAGCGGCATTACCGAAGAAAAGAAAGCGTCCATCACTGCGGCCGATGTGATCCAGTTGGAACGCAAAGGTAATACCTATACCATGTCGGTAGCCCGCAAAGGCGATCTCTTTGTGAGCGAGGAAGTAACCGGTCTTGACCTGGGCGACGACGTTTATGTAGGCATTTTCATCTGCTCGCACAATGCGGATGTTACCGAGAAAGCGGTGTTCAACAATGTACGTATAGTTACACCTGCGCCTGCCACATTGATACCTTACAAACAATATTTAGGCAGCGCCATTGAGTTGCTTGACCTCGAAAGTCAGAATGCAACGGTGGTTTATCAATCACCAAAATCACTTCAGGCACCAAACTGGACGCTTGATGGCAAATCACTTATTTATAACAGCGAAGGTTCATTGTATAAATTCGATCTTAAATCGCATACACCAACGGTACTCAATACCGGCATCGCTAAAAATAATAATAACGACCATGTGCTTTCCTTCGATGGCAAAATGCTGGCTATCAGCAGCGGCGATGGTGGCCCATCAATAGGATACACAGTTTCTTCGGCCGGTGGCGAGGCTACACGGGTAACCCAAACCGGGCACGGCGCAAGTTATATGCATGGCTGGTCGCCTGATAAAAAGTACATCGTTTTTTGTGGTGAGCGCAATAAGGAATTTGATGTGTACCGCATCCCCGCCGCTGGTGGTCCCGAAGAGCGCCTTACCAACACACCCGGACTTGATGACGGCCCTGAATATTCGCCCGATGGAAAATACATCTACTTTAATTCTGTACGCAGCGGCCTGATGCAGGTTTGGCGCATGAAAGCCGACGGCAGTGAACAAACGCAATTAACCAACGATGACTATAACAACTGGTTCCCGCATATTTCGCCGGATGGTAAATGGATAGTTTATATCACCTTCCTGAAAAACGAAGTATCTCCCGGCGATCACCCCTTTTATAAACACGTATACTTACGGGTAATGCCGGTTAATGGCGGTCCGTCAAAAGTAGTAGCCTACCTGTACGGTGGCCAGGGTACTATCAACACCCCGTCATGGGCGCCGGATAGCAAGCACCTGGCATTTGTAAGTAACTCTGATTTATTGTTCCCTGTATTTCCTATTGCAAAATAACCTTAAACATATAACCATGTATACATCACGCAGATCATTTTTAAAAACCGGCGCAATGGCAGTAGCCGGGGCGGCGCTACTTCCTGATAGTTTATTTGCCGCTACGGATAATAAACTTAAACGGGTAGGGGTGCAGCTTTATAGTGTACGCGATGCCATGAAGGCCGATCCGCAGGGAACGCTTAAAAAGATAGCTGATGCAGGTTATGCACATGTGGAGCATGCTAATTACATCGACAGAAAATTTTACGGCTATACCGCCAAAGAATTTAAAAAGATCCTGGCCGATCTTGACCTTAAAATGCCAAGCGGCCATACCGTAATGACACCTCAGCACTGGGATGCAGCCAAAAATGATTTTACCGATGCCTGGAAGTATACTGTTGAAGACGCGGCCACTATGGGGCAAAAGTTTGTGATAAGCCCCTGGCTTGATGAAAAGGTACGTACAGATACCGATGCCCTGAAACGCACTATGGAGCAGTTTAACAAATGCGGTGAGCTTTGCAAGCAATCATCCATGATGTTTGGCTACCATAACCACAACTTTGAGATCAGTACCAAAGTAGGGGATATTACCCTTTATGATTATATCATCCAAAATACCGATCCGGCTTTGGTGGCCCAGCAAATAGATATCGGTAACATGTACACTACAGGTGGCAGGGCGTTGGAGTTTATCAATAAATATCCCGGCCGTTTCCAGTCCATGCACGTAAAGGACGAAATTAAAGTACCGCCACACGGTGGCGATGATACTGAAAGCACCATTTTAGGCGCCGGGATCCTGCCAGTTAGGGATATTGTAAAGGCCGGGGCAAAAAAAGGCGGCACCTCGTTGTTCATTATTGAGCAGGAAGCATACCAGGGCAAAGACCCAATCGATTGTGTAAAAATTGATTTACAAATCATGAAAAAATGGGGCTATTAATAGTATAAGACTAACTTACACCCGTGAAGATTTAATTTTTACAGCCTTTTATTTTGAATTGTAATTATTAAGTTTGGGAACACATTATAAATCATATTAAGCCTTTCTCGTTACCTGTTCAGTAAGTTGAAAGTTTTGTGGCAGATAAATGGGCTTAGCTAAAACAATTTAGTTTAAACAATGGACCGGCGTACCGTCATTAAAAACCTGGCTTTAATAATAGGAGGGGCTGCATTGCTCCCGGCCTGTTCGCAGGATAAAGCAAAGTCGAAGGTTGCACTCAAAAATATCGATATCACTGCCGATCAGGAACAGTTGATAGGTGATGTTTCGGAAACTTTTATTCCTAAAACAACAACGCCGGGTGCCAAAGACCTGCAGCTGCATTTATTTGTGTTGAAAATGGTGGATGACTGCTATAAAAAGGAAGATCAGCAGGCATTTGTAACTGGCATGGGCCATTTCGCAGATCAATCTCAAAAATTATATAGTAAAACGTTTGACCAACTGGATACTAAAACGCGCGAAGAATTTTTGCTGGATATAGAAAAAGAAGGTAAAGCGGAAGAAGAGGCGGCCAGGAAAAACAGTGATAAAAAAGATGCTGCACCTGCCACTCCTCCTGCAGGCAAGTATTCGCCCGAGCTTAAGAAGTTTTACAGCATAGTAAAAAGGCAAACCATAAACGGTTATACCAATTCAAAATATTTTATGACTAAAGAGGTGGTATATGAGCTTGTGCCGGGCAGGTACAATGCGCATTTCCCTTACAAACAAAAGCAAGCAGTATAAGTAATGGCTAATTTAAATATCGACAGCGTTAAAGAACGCACTTTCGACGCGATAGTAATTGGTTCGGGCATGAGCGGGGGATGGGCTGCTAAAGAGTTTGCAGATAAAGGGTTAAAAACATTGATACTGGAGCGTGGCCGCGATGTGAAGCACATTAAGGATTACCCGACTACCAATATGTACCCCTGGGAGTTTGAACACCGGGGCGAATTGCCGATGGCGGTACAGGAAGCCAATCCTATTGTAAACCGCTGTTATGCCTTTGGAGAAAGCGCCGCGCATTTTTTTGTTAAAGATGCAGAGCACCCTTACATACAGGATAAACCCTTCGACTGGATCCGCGGATACCAGGTTGGCGGTAAATCCCTGCTTTGGGCACGTCAAACCCAGCGTTGGAGCGATTTTGATTTTGAAGGCCCCGCCCGCGATGGTTTCGCGGTAGACTGGCCTATCCGTTACAAAGATATCGCACCATGGTATAGTTATGTAGAGAAATTCGCCGGCATTTCGGGTAACCGTGATGGCATTGCCGAATTGCCGGATGGTGAGTTCCTACCCGCATTCCCATTAAATACTGTTGAAGAATATTTTAGAGATCACGTAAAAAGCAAATATAAAAACCGCCACGTGATCAGCGCACGTTGCGCCCACCTGTCAACCCCTAATCAAATCCACCTTGATCAGGGCAGGGTACAATGCCAAAGGAGAACGATCTGTGAGCGTGGCTGCCCCTTTGGTGGCTATTTCAGCGCTAACGCTACCACTATCCCCTGGGCTTTAAAATCTGGTCACGCCACATTAAGGCCATTTTCGGTAGTGGAATCTATTATATATGATGATAAGCTGGGTAAAGCTACCGGTGTGCGGGTTATTGATACCAATACCAAAGAAGCTATCGACTACTACGCCAAAGTAATATTTGTCAATGCAGCGGCGTTAAATACCAACCTGATATTGCTTAATTCTAAATCACACCGCTTCCCTAATGGTTTGGGCAATGACAGCGGTGTGCTGGGTAAATATGTAGCTTTCCATAATTATTCGGCCCATATTGGAGCCGAGTATGATGGCGCTAAAGAATGGACAACTGATGGGCGTAATCCTGCCGGCGGGGGGTATATCCCAAGGTTCAGGAATGTGTACAAACAAGAAACCGACTTTTTACGCGGTTATGCTTCAGGCTTTGGCGCTTACAGATCCCCGCAGCGTAGTTGGGACGGCGTAGGTAGCAGTCTGAAAGATAACCTGGCTAACAAAGAGCTTGGCCCGTGGCGTGTAGGCTCGCACATGATGGGCGAAACCATCCCGAAGGAAAGCAATTTTGTAAGTCTTGATGACAAGCAAAAAGATGCCTGGGGCGTACCATTATTAAAGATGAACATTGATTACGACGATAACGATGAGAAGATGAAGAAGGATTATGTGGAGCAGTTAACTGAGATGTTCACCAGCGCGGGCTTTACTAACATTAAAGCAAGTACCGATAAACGAGCACCGGGGCTTGATATTCATGAAATGGGCGGTGCCCGCATGGGGAATGATCCTAAAACATCGATATTAAACAAATGGAACCAGGTGCATAGCGTTAAAAACGTATTTGTTACCGACGGCGCCAGCATGACGTCAACCTCGTGCCAAAATCCGTCGCTAACTTATATGGCCTTTACGGCAAGGGCCGCCGATTATGCCATGAGCGAGATGAAGAAGGGGAACCTCTCCTAAATCCTCTCCAAAGGAGAGGACTTAAAAAGGGCGGCGTAAGGGGGGCTCCCTCTCCTTTGGAGAGGGCCGGGGTGAGGTCCTTCGTGTAAAAAAAACACAATGTAATATTTGGAAAATGAATTTTATTCATACATTTAACGACACAACCAAGTACTAAACAAATTTAACTAATCATATTATTCGTATGTCTGCAAACACTTATGACGCAATAGTCATTGGCTCAGGAATTTCAGGCGGGTGGGCTGCCAAGGAACTAACACAAAAGGGTTTGAAAACCATCATGCTTGAGCGTGGCCGTAATATTGAGCACATTAAAGATTACGTAAACGCAACCAAAGATCCATGGGAATTTCCGCACAGAGGCGGCCGTACCCAGAAAATGATTGATGATTACCCGGTTCTTAAACGCGACTATCCGTTAAATGAAACCAACCTTGACTATTGGGCAAGTGATAAAGATAGTCCTTATACAGAAATTAAACGTTTTGACTGGTTCCGTGGTTACCACGTAGGCGGCCGCTCGCTGATGTGGGGACGCCAATCGTACCGCTGGGCTGATGTTGATTTTGAAGCCAACTTAAAGGATGGCATCGCTGTTGACTGGCCTATCCGCTACAAAGACATCGCTCCGTGGTATAGCTACGCCGAGCAATTTGCCGGGATCTCCGGTAATAAAGATGGTTTACCTATCCTTCCTGATGGCGATTTTATGCCGCCTATGGAAATGAACGTGGTTGAAAAAGACGTTTCAAAACGCTTGAAAGAATTCTATAAAGAAGCGCGTCACATGATCATTGGTCGTACGGCTAATATCACTGTACCGCATAACAACCGTACCAACTGCCAGTACCGTAACAAATGCTGGTTGGGCTGTCCGTTCGGTGCTTATTTCAGCACACAATCGGCTACATTGCCTGCGGCTATGGCTACCGGTAATTTAACCGTTCGCCCATGGTCTATCGTTACCAAAATATTGTACGATAAGGATACCAAAAAAGCCAAAGGCGTTGAGGTATTGGATGCTGAAACCAATAAAACTTATGAATACTTCGCTAAGATCGTATTCGTAAACGCATCAACCATTAACTCGGCCTGGATCCTGATGAATTCAGCTACCGACGTTTGGGAAGGCGGCTTGGGCAGTAGCAGCGGTGAGCTTGGCCATAACCTGATGGACCACCACCTTAATGTTAGCGCTTATGGCCGGATTGAAGGTTATGAGGATAAATATTATTTCGGTCGCCGTGCAAATGGCTTCTATATCCCGCGTTATCGTAACCTTAACGGCGAAAAGCGTGATTACATCCGTGGTTTCGGTTACCAGGGTTCGGCAAGCCGCGAAGGCTGGAGCCGTGACATTGCCGAACTGAACATTGGCGGTGCGTTTAAGGATGCATTGACCGAGCCAGGTTCATGGCATATAGGTATGGGCGCTTTTGGCGAAACATTGCCTTATCATGAAAACAAGGTTACCATCGACAAAACCAAAAAAGATAAATGGGGCTTGCCTGTTGTTGCCATTGATGCCGAATTGAAAGCGAATGAGCTGAAAATGCGTATCGATATGGAAAAAGACGGCAAAGAAATGCTGGAAGCCATTGGCGCTAAAGATGTACAAACTTCAAGCACTAATCCGTTCCTTGGCCGTGGTATTCACGAAATGGGTACCGCACGTATGGGCCGTGATCCAAAAACTTCAGTATTGAACGAGTGGAACCAGGTTTGGGATGCTAAGAACGTATTTGTTACCGATGGCTCATGTATGACTTCGGCTGCATGCCAAAACCCGTCGCTCACGTATATGGCATTAACCGCACGTGCAGCCAACCATGCTGTTGAGATCCTTAAAAAAGGTGAAATTTAACCAACATCACATAAAAACAACCTAATAAAAACACCTATGACTGAAGAAAAGGACAAAACCCCAAACCCGTCGAGACGGCAATTTATTAAAAGCAGCGCTATCGCAGCCGCTGGTTTTATGATAGTTCCGCGCCATGTTTTGGGCGGTAAAGGTTTTATAGCTCCAAGCGACAAGTTATTGATTGCCGGCGTAGGTGCCGGTGGTAAAGGGCAAAGCGATATTGCTAATTTTTACAAAAGCGGCAAAGCCGAGATCGCCTTCCTGTGCGATGTTGACGACCGCAGAGCGGCAAGATCACGCAGCGATTTTCCTAAGGCAAAGTATTATAAAGACTGGCGCGAAATGTTTGACAAAGAACACAAGCATTTTGACGCGGTATCGGTTTCAACGCCCGATCATAACCATGCCATTATTACCTATAATGCTATGCAGCTGAACAAACACGTTTATGTTCAGAAACCGCTGACGCATGATATTTGGGAGGCCCGTTTATTAACAGAGGCTGCCAAAAAATATAAAGTGGTTACACAAATGGGTAACCAGGGTTCATCAAATGATGGTACACGCTTACTGTCAGAATGGTATGATGCCGACCTGATTGGTGATGTGCACACCGTTTACTGCTGGACAAACCGCCCCGTTTGGCCGCAAGGTATTGCATGGCCACCGCCACAACCAAATATTCCTAAAGAACTGGATTGGGACCTGTGGCTGGGTACTGCGCCTAAAAAAGATTACGTTGATAAACTGGTTCCGTTTAACTGGCGCGGCTGGTGGGATTACGGTACCGGCGCCCTTGGCGATATGGGCTGTCACCTGGTTGAAGCTCCTTTCCGCGTGTTGGGTATTCAGTATGCTAAGGATGTACAGGCCAGTGTTGGCAGTGTTTATGTAGATGAGTTTAAAGAAGGCCACTTCCCCGAAAGCTGCCCTCCATCAAGCCACATCACGTTAACATTCCCTAAAACCGATAAAACCAAAGGTGATGTTACACTGCACTGGATGGACGGTGGTATCCAACCGGAAAGGCCTGCTGAATTATTAGCGAGCGAAGATTTTGGCGGTGAAGAAGGTAACGGTACATTGTTTATCGGTACAAAAGGTAAAATGTATGCGAGCACCTATTCTGATGCAGCGACATTATTGCCGAAATCGCTTACCAAAAGCGCTAAAGCTCCGCAGAAATGGGCACGTGTACCGGGCGGTGCTAACGGCCACTATGCACAGTGGGTTGAAGGCTGTATTGCCGGTTATGGTAAAACCGAGCTAAGCTCATCGTTTGATAAGGCTGGTCCGCTTACTGAGGCTTTATTGATGGCTAACCTTGCGGTTCGCGGTCATGAGCTAAATGGCGGCAGGGTAAAATTAGTTTGGGATAACCAGGCTATGAAAGTTACCAACTTTGATGCTGTTAATCAATATATTAAACGCGATTACCGCGAAGGTTTCGTGTTAAAAGCGTAATTTAGGAATACGTGATTAGCTGGGAAAAGAGTTACGAAGCTTTAAAACTTCGTAACTCCGGTAAACACTAATTCACTAACCCAACTAATTCACTAATTCACTAATTCATTAAATCAATAATTAAACATGAATAGAAGAGAAGCGATAGGCAGGGTAGGTTTGATCCTTGGCGGTACCATCATCGGCGCCGAGTTCTTCATCTCCGGATGTAAACCATCTTCGCCGAAAGTAAACGACCTTTTTACACAGGATGATGTGGCCCTGATGGATGAAATCGGTGAAACCATTTTACCTGCAACTTCAACCCCGGGTGCTAAAGCTGCCGAAATTGGCAAATTTATGACCGTAATGGTACAGGATTGCTATACTGCCGATGATCAGAAAATTTTCACTAAAGGCCTTAAAGACCTGAATGATGCGAGCGACAAAAAATTTGGCAAAAAGTTTTTAGAGGCTACACCTGAGCAACGTACAGAACTGTTAACCGAGCTTGACAAAGAGCAAAAAGCCTATACCAAAACAAAAAAACCGGAAGATCCTAACCATTACTTCAGGATGCTGAAGGAATTAACCCTGCTGGGTTTCTTCACTTCAAAACCGGGTGCCACACAGGCCTTACGTTATATAGCCGTTCCTGGTAAATATGACGGTAACCTGCCATACAAAAAAGGTGATAAAGCCTGGGCAACCTAAAAAATTGCAATATCAATTGATTATACCTTTGATTTTTATAAAATTTGAATTGCTATCAAAAACAGCATTATGTAATAATGCTGTTTTTGATGTATACAATCGATTGAGAAGCGTTTAATCATCAAAAAACATCAACCCCAACAAAAACAAATGAAATTAAGATTAGGAATGATAGGCGGCGGACAAGGTGCCTTTATTGGTGCCGTACACCGCATAGCTGCCCGTATTGATGGCGAATATGAACTGGTTTGCGGTGCTTTTAGCAGTAATGCCGAAAAATCGCAGGCCAGCGGTCTTTTGCTTGGTTTACCGGCAAGCCGCTCATATAGCTCATACCAGGAACTTATTGAAAAAGAAAAGCAACTGCCCGAGGATGAACGTGTGCAGGTGATCAGCATTGTAACGCCCAATCATGTGCATTTTGCCCCAACCAAAATGGCACTCGAAAATGGTTTTCATGTGGTGCTTGATAAACCGATGACCTTTTCACTTGAAGAAGCTAAGGAACTGGAGAAAGTAGTAAGTGCATCGGGTAAACTTTTTTGCCTTACGCATACTTACACCGGCTATCCAATGGTTAAAGAAGCCAAGCAACTGATCAAAGCAGGTAAGATAGGAACCGTTAGAAAAGTTTATGTTGAATATCCGCAGGGATGGTTGAGCAGCTTTTTAGAAGGAGAAGATAACAAGCAAGCCTCATGGCGTACCGATCCGGGTAAAAGCGGGATTGCAGGTGCCATGGGCGATATCGGTACACACGCCTTTAACCTGGCCGAGTATGTCACCGGCTTACAGGTTACTAAAATTTGTGCCGATATCAACATCGTGGTTGAAGGCCGTAAACTTGATGATGACGGCGCTGCCCTGTTGAAATTTAACAACGGTGCAAGTGGTGTGCTCACTGCAACTCAAATAGCAGCCGGCGAAGAAAATAATGTGAAGATAAGGGTTTATGGTGAAAAAGGCGGTTTGGAATGGCACCAGAGCGATGCTAACTCGCTTACAGTAATGTATACTGATAAACCTGCCGAAACCTGGCGCACTGGTGGTGGTTATACCAGCTCATTCGCGCAGCATAACTCACGTACGCCTGCCGGTCACCCCGAAGGTTATCTGGAGGCATTCGCCAACCTGTACCGTAATTTTGCTTTGACAGTTAAAGCCGGTTTAGAAGGTAAGCAGGCCACTCCCGAAGAACTTGATTTTCCGGGTATCGAAGAAGGCGTTCGTGGAATGGCCTTTATCGAAAATGTGATAGCATCAGGTAAATCGGACGTTAAATGGACTGATTTCACTATTTAATCCACCATCTATTTAAAATAAAAAACATGACTACTATAAAAGGACCTGGCATATTTATAGCACAGTTTATAGGCGACGCGGCACCATTTAACAGCCTTGAATCAATTTGCCAGTGGGCAGCGGGTTTAGGCTACAAAGGTGTGCAGCTGCCAACAAACGACACCCGTTTTATCGACCTGCAAAAAGCCGCCGAAAGCAAAACTTATGCCGATGAGATCAAAGGCATTGTAAATGCTGCCGGTTTGGAAATAACCGAACTCTCAACCCACCTGCAAGGCCAGTTGGTTGCAGTGAACCCTGTTTATGACGATTTGTTTGATGGCTTTGCCCCTGAGTATTTGCGCGGTAACCCTGCCGAAAGGCAGAAATGGGCTGTACAACAGTTAAAATATGCTGCGCAGGCTTCAAAAAATTTAGGTTTAAATGCATCCGTTACTTTCAGTGGCGCCCTGCTTTGGCCAATGGTATACCCGTGGCCGCAACGCCCTGCCGGGATTGTTGAAACTGCTTTTGGTGAACTGGCTAAACGCTGGACGCCAATATTAGACGTCTACGAAGAAAACGGCATCGACCTTTGCTATGAAATTCACCCGGGCGAAGACCTGCATGACGGTATCACTTACGAGATGTTCCTTGATCATGTAAAAGGCCACAAGCGTGCTAACTTGCTGTATGATCCGTCGCACCTTGTATTGCAATGTCTGGATTACCTGGAATATATCGATCTGTACCATGAGCGCATAAAAATGTTCCACGTTAAAGATGCTGAGTTTAACCCAACCGGGCGACAAGGTGTTTATGGCGGCTACCAAAGCTGGGTTAACCGCGCCGGCCGTTTCCGCTCATTAGGTGATGGGCAGGTTGATTTTAAATCGATATTTAGTAAATTAACACAATATGATTATAAGGGATGGGCGGTGCTTGAATGGGAATGCGCGCTTAAACATCCGGAAGATGGTGCAAGGGAAGGTGCTCCGTTCATCAAAGATCATATTATCCGTGTAACTGAACGTGCTTTTGATGATTTCGCAGCATCAGGTTCTGATGATGCTTTCAACAGGAAAACGTTAGGGATCTAATTTTCGATTTCGGAATTCGGATTTTCGATTTCGGATTTATTGAATTTAAAAAACGCGTCATGCCGAACTTGTTTCGGCACCCCATAAGATAGGTATGCGAGTGCTTAGTATGGCTGCCTGGCAAGTGGGATGCTGAAGCAAGTTCAGCATGACGACATGATTTAAGACTTACGAAGTTTTTAAAACTTCGTAAGTATGAATTCTATAACTACGCAGTCTAAAACGAGTGTCATGCTGAGCCTGTCGAAGCATGGTGGGAGGCCTTTACGCGCGACCCTCTGACAGGTCCAGGATAACAGGCCTGCGCTCGCGATAATGACTTTGTTTAATGATAAAATAACCCCAACGGTAAAGTATAGGGTTGTTACTAAAAGGAAATATATCGCTGAAATAATTTCGGCAAAAAAGCATTTTGATACAGCCAATTAACCAATTATCAAATAACCTTAAATAATTTAAAATGCAAACTATTAACCGTACACAGCTATTCAGGGCAAGCTGCCTGTCGTTGCTGGTAACCTCATTATCATTCGGTATCCGTGCCGGGATTTTGAATGACCAGGGCGTAAGATTTCATTTGAACGCTTCGCAACTGGGTACCATTGCAGCAACCGCTTTCTGGGGCTTTCCGCTGGCTATCATTGTAGGCGGCTTTATTGTCGATATCATTGGTATGAAAAAGCTGCTGGTGTCAGCCTTCGTATTTCACCTGGTGGGGATCCTGCTTACCATTTTTGCCAATGGCTACTGGACGCTGTTTCTTTCTACCTTAATGATTGGTATTGCTAATGGTACGGTTGAGGCTTCATGTAACCCGCTTGTAGCTTCGCTATATACAGATAATAAAACTACAAAGCTTAATCACTTTCACCTCTGGTTCCCGGCGGGCATCGTGATCGGTACGCTCATCGTGTTCGGACTGGATACCACTTTGGCCCATGGCGTATCGCCCAAACCATACTGGATCTCGCAGGTTGAAATTGCTTTGATGCTGATTCCTACCATTGCTTATGGGTACCTGTTCTCGAAATTGGATTTCCCGGTTACCGAGCGTGTATCTGCCGGTGTAAGTACCGAGGATATGTATAAGGCATTGATCAACCCCTTGTTCCTGTTCATGATCATTTGTATGTTCGGAACAGCTATTACCGAATTATTCACCAACCAGTGGACTGACGTTTTATTCAAAACAGTTACGGACAACGCCATCCTTATTTTAACTTTTGTTGCCTCGGTACAGGTATTGGGCCGCGCATTTGCAAGCCCGATAGTTCATCGTTTGGCACCTCAGGGAGTGCTGCTAATCTCGGCCATATTATCGGCATTGGGCATTTATCTGATGGTACACCTGCATGGTGATGCTATTTACTTCGCAGCAGTAGTTTTTGGTTTAGGGGTAGCGTTCTTTTGGCCTTGCATGATAGGCTTTGTGGCCGAAAACCTGCCGCGTACCGGTGCTGTAGGCCTAAACCTGATGGGCGGCGCGGGCATGTTCGGAGTGTCTATTTATATGATATTTATGGGCGGTTTTTACGATAAAATAATGGCTTCGAAATTACCGGCAGGTGCCAGTCTGGATGCTTACCGTTCGGCGCCGGCTGGCTCTGAAATGGCGAAGGCGTTCGATGCCGCACGGTCGGCGGCCGGTCCGGAAGTGTTAAACACAACCCTGATTATACCGGTTGTATTAATCGTGGCATTTATAGGATTGGTAATTTACATGCGCTCACGTAAAAAAACTGCTTCATTAGGCGCTATATCGGTTTAATAGGGTTTTAATTATGATAAAAAATTGTAATTTTCGCCTCATTAACCAACCCAATTAAAATTACATGATGAAAAATACCAGGAGCTTTGTTAAGGAACAGATTTTCTGTTAGGTTATCATCGAAAACAACAATTAAACTCTTATGAAAAAAGTATTCGTTATTCTTTGTATCAGCGCGGCTTTTGCTGCCTGTGGCGGAAATTCATCAAAAAACACCGGTGGCAGCGACAGTACCCAGGGTGCAAATCAATCTGCTAAAGCGGCAAATTCTGATGCAGATACAGTTGTAGCTAAAACCGGTACCGAATCAACAGGCGGTTCTGCAGGTTCAGCAACCGGCGAAAAATTAATAGCAACGTTAGATTGCAGCACCTGTCATAAAGTTGATACCAAAGTTATCGGCCCTGCATTCCAGGATATCGCTAAAAAATATGATGCTTCACAGGCTAATATCGATATGCTTGCCAAAAAAATCATCAGTGGCGGCAGCGGTAACTGGGGCAACATAGCCATGACCCCGCACCCTTCATTACCTGAAAGTGATGCCAAAGAAATTGTACAGTACATTTTATCATTAAAAAAATAATAAGGGTAATTAAATCCGACCTTAAAGTATAATTATGACTATCGGAATTAGGGTAAAACTTTCAACAATGATGTTCCTGGAGTTCTTTATCTGGGGCGCGTGGTTTGTAACAATGGGCACTTATTTAACGGTTACGTTAAAAGCTACCGGAACGCAAAATGCTGGTGCTTACGCAACGCAATCATTAGGTGCCATTATCGCTCCTTTTGTGATCGGACTTATTGCTGATAAATACTTTTCGGCACAAAGGATCCTGGGTGTACTGCACCTGTTGGGCGCTGCCTCACTTTATTATGCAACTACCATAGCTGATTTTGATAAGTTTTACCCTAATATCCTGTTTTACATGATCATTTACATGCCAACACTGGCACTGGTAAATTCGGTTTCATTTAAGCAGATGCAAAACCCCAGTAAGGAGTTCCCTTTAATCAGGGTGTTCGGCACAGCCGGGTGGATCGTTGCAGGGATAGTTATCGGCTTATTAGGATGGGAGAAAAGCGGAACGCTTGTGCTCACCTTCAAAATGGCATCAATAGCATCTCTCATATTGGGTTTATTGAGCTTTACATTGCCTGATACCCCTCCGGTAAAAAGAGGGCAGAAGACCACATTTGGCGATATCATTGGCTTAGATTCAATCGGCTTGTTAAAAAACAGGTCGTATTTAATTTTCTTTTTGGCGTCGGTAGCTATATGTGTACCATTGGCGTTTTACTACAACTTTACCAACCCTTTTTTAAATGAAGTGGGCGTTAAAGCCGCTGCCGGTGTACAGGCCATGGGGCAGGTATCCGAGCTGGCGTTCATGGCAGCGATGCCTTTGTTTTTTGTGCGGTTCGGTGTAAAAAAAATGCTGGCTATCGGTATGCTGGCCTGGGTACTGCGGTATATATTCTTTGCCTACGGCGACGCAGGTTCAAGCTACTGGATGCTTATTGCGGGTATAGTAATGCATGGTATCTGTTACGATTTCTTCTTTGTAACCGGGCAGATCTATACCGATAATTTAGCGGGCGAGCGTTTTAAAAGCGCGGCCCAGGGCTTTATTACCTTAGCAACTTATGGCGTAGGAATGCTTATAGGTTCGTACATTTCAGGCCCTATTGTTGATCATTGGAAAGTATCAGATACATCACATAACTGGCAAACCATTTGGCTTATACCGGCAGGTATTGCCGCTGTGGTATTGATATTATTCCTCGCTTTATTTAAAGATAAAACAAGCATGGCCACAAAACCAGGTTTGGATATTCAGGAACCATCAGCACAAACCGAAATATAATTATGGCATCAAATCAAAACAGGCGGTCGGCTATTAAAAGCATGATCGCGGGCACGGCCGCAATTGGCGCGTCGGGTGTATTATCTTCATTTACCACCGAAACTGAAAAACATATGCAGGCTGATGATAAGCTCAAAGGCAATATTAACCATGCTGTATGTCGCTGGTGTTACGGCGATTTTACGGTAGATCAGCTTTGTGCCGCCGCTAAGGATATCGGCATAAAAGGGATCGACCTGGTTGGCCCTTCAGACTGGCCTACACTAAAAAAATATGGCTTGTTCTCCTCAATGTGCAACGGTGCCGAGATCAACCTTACCGATGGTTTTGGCGATAAACAGTTTCATGCCAAGCTGCATGAAAACTATACCAAAATGATCCCGCTGGTGGCAGAAGCCGGTTATAAAAACCTGATCTGCTTTAGCGGCAGCCGTCGCGGTAAAACCGACGAGGAAGGCTGGAATAACTGCGTTGAAGGCCTTAAACCTATGGTAGCCCTTGCCGAAAAACACAACGTAATATTGGTAATGGAACTGCTGAACAGCAAAATTGACCATAAAGATTACCAGTGCGACAGGGTAGAGTGGGGCGCGGAACTTTGCCGCAGGCTCGGTTCGGAAAACTTTAAATTGCTGTATGATATTTATCACATGCAAATTGATGAAGGCGATGTGATCCGCAATATCCGCGCTAATCATCAGTATATCGCTCATTACCATACCGGCGGTGTTCCCGGCCGTAACGAAATTGATGAAACACAGGAACTTTACTATCCGGCCATTATGCGTGCCATTGTTGAGGTAGGGCATAAGGGTTTTGTAGCGCAGGAGTTCATCCCGAAACAGAAAGATAAAATAGCTTCGCTTAAAAAGGCGGTGCATATTTGTGATGTTTAAACCTTACATCACCTTATCACTCTAAAAAGCTAAACTAATAAAACAAATACATGACAACCAGAAGAACATTTTTAGCACAAGCCGGATTAATGGCAGCAGGCGCAATGCTTGCACCGAAATTGGTATCGGCGAAAGCTTCAAATAAAGTGGGCCTGCAATTGTATAGCCTGCGCGATCAATTACCCAAAGATGTAAAAGGTGTTATTGCACAAGTGGCAAAAGCCGGTTATAATGAGGTTGAAACCTTTGGCTTTAACAAAGAAACAGGATATTGGGGATTAAAAGGTAAAGAATTTAGTCAGCTATTAAAAGATAATGGCTTAACAACTCCAAGCGGTCATTACGGACTGGACGAATACTTTGGCTCTGGTAAAACTGACGACCTGAACGCATACATTGAGGTTGCCAATACCATTGGCCAGTCGCACATTATTATCCCTTCTTTAAACCACAACTTTATTAAAACGGTTGACGACTGCAAAGGCGTTGCCGAGAAAATGAATAAGATTGCCGAGATACTGAAAGCATCGGGCTTAAAATTAGGTTACCATAACCACAACTTTGAGTGGGCGCCTGTCGGTGATACTACTTTTTACGATGTAGTACTTAACAACACCGACCCTAAACTGGTGGCCATGGAAATGGATCTTTACTGGGTAGTACGCGCCGGTAAAAACCCGGTTGAGATTTTTGAAAAACACCCCGGCCGTTTCGCTTTTGTGCATGTTAAAGACAGGGATAAAACCAATGCCGAACTAAATACAGAAATAGGTAACGGTGATATCGACTTCAAAACCATATTGGGTAAAGCTAAACTTGCGGGCATTAAGCACTTTATTGTTGAGCAGGAAAACTATACCAATATTGATCCGTATGTGAGCATTGCAAAAAGCGCTTCATATCTTAAAAATACGCTTCACGTTTAAACCAATTATTTTAGAGAGATGAAATATCCATTAATACTAACCGCCCTTTTAGCAGGAAGCTGCTTCATGGCAAACGCGCAAAATGCCAAACCTGAAGACACCGAGATTTGGGAACCGGTACCTAAAGTAGTTACGCCGGGCAAAAATTTAGGCGATGCCCCTTCAGACGCAATTATTTTGTTTAACGGTAAAGGCCTTGACGAGTGGGTTTCTGTTGAAGATAAAACCCCGGCTAAATGGCTGGTTAAAGGTGATGTACTTACCGTAAATAAAGCTACCGGTAATATTGAAACCAAAAGAACTTTCAGCAATTACCAATTGCATATTGAGTGGAAAGTGCCTGCTAACATTACAGGCAGCGGGCAGGCCCGCGGCAACAGCGGCGTGTTCTTAGCTTCGATAGGTAAAGGTGATGCAGGTTATGAGCTACAGGTTTTAGATTCGTACGAAAACAAAACTTATGTTAACGGCATGGCAGGCAGCTTGTATAAGCAAGTGATCCCACTGGCAAACCCTGGTCGCAAACCCGGCGAGTGGAATGTTTATGATGTAATTTGGACCGCTCCTGTATTTAACGAAGACGGTTCATTGAAATCGGCAGCAAGGGCTACCGTATTTTTCAATGGCGTGTTGGTTGAAAACAACTTTGAGCTGCTTGGTCCTACTCAATACATCGGCAAACCATCTTATGAAGGTAAAAAACATGGCCCGTCGCCAATTAAGTTACAGGCCCATGGCGATAAGAGCGAGCCGCTTAGCTTCCGCAATATTTGGGTAAGAGAGCTGTAAGCAACGCTACTAATTTTTGAACATATGATAAGCCTCCCGGTAATGCCGGGAGGCTTTTTTTGTGGTACCGTATTTAATATTCTAAAGGCAGACTCTACGGATGCTTAACGCTGTATTCGTTTATATATCGCTATCTGCTAATCCGTTTGTTAGCTTTAGTTTGGCGCATTCCGCTTTCAGTTTTATATGATTGGTTTTTTTTGTCTACATTAAACTTATAAATATTATAGCCGTATAAGCTAACTATAAACCATTTCTGTTTCTCTTTTTAAGGAGCGGATTTTCAGGAACATTAAAACTCAACACAGCCTGTTATTTTGAATATCTATAAATATTTGTTTGTTGTGGTTGCCTTGCTGAGTGCCCGAAATGGGTTTTCGCAGGATAGGAACCTTAAGTTTGAACATATCGGTACCCGGGAGGGCTTATCACAAATTAATGTAAGTACCATAATTCAGGATAGCCGGGGTTTTATGTGGATAGGTACCCGCGACGGCCTTAACCGGTATGACGGGTACAGCTTTGTGATATATAAACACAGTATCCAGGATGACAATTCATTAAGCAGTAACCTGATATCAGATATTGCCGAAGATAAAGAGGGCAACATATGGCTCGCTACACTTTTTGGCCTAAATAAACTCGACCGTAAAACAGGTAAGTTTATACATTACTTTCATGACAGCGCCAATTCAAACAGCATCTCAAGTAATTTTGTAAACAGGCTGATATTTGATCATGATGGTATTTTATGGATAGGCAGCCAAAAAGGCGGGCTCGACAGGTTTGATATCTACCAAAATAAATTTACCCATTATAAACACAACGAGGCCGACCTGTCGTCATTAAGTGACGATGATGTTACCGCGTTAAAGGAAGACTCCAAACACCGTTTATGGGTTGGTACCCTGAGCCACGGTCTTAACCTGTTTGACAGAAAGAAGGAAACTTTTACACGATATCAAAGCCAGCCGGGAGTAAATGCCAGCATTTCAGGAGGGTATGTAAGTACGATTTATGAAGATATTGCGGGCAGGTTATGGGTAGGAACCGAAGATGGCGGGCTTAATTTATTTGACCCGGGAAAAGGCACATTTAAACATTACCTCCAGAATAAAAAAGATTCGGGCACCATCTCGGGCTATACTGTTTTGGCATTAAGCATGGACCTGAACGGTAATTTGTGGGTAGGCACCGAAAATAATGGCGTTAATATCCTGAACCCGGTTACCGGAAAAATAACAGGCTATAAGCATGATGATATTGACAGGGGCAGTATGAATGGTAATTCCATTTACAGTATTTGCCGGGACAGGATGGGTAATATGTGGCTGGGGGCATTTAGTGGCGGTATTAACCTGTATAAGCGCAGTACCGAAAGCTTTTCGCATTTCAGGCATAGCTCATCGCCAAACAGCCTGGCCAATAATTTTGTACTTTGTCTGCATGAAGATCAGGATAGTAATATTTGGGTAGGTACCGACGGGGGCGGCGTTAATGTGTTTAACAAGGATGGTACTGTTAAACACTATGTGAATGATCCGGCTAATGCCAATAGTCTGGCAGGAAATTATGTATTGAACATCATCCAGGATTTTAAGGGTGACTTTTGGATAGGTACCTGGGCTGATGGCTTGTGCCGGTTTAATCCCACCACGGGCAAATTTACCAGCTTTAAACATGATCTGGCAAAACCCGGCAGCTTAAGTAATAATAATGTTTATGCCCTTACCCAAACCCGCGATAACCGCATTTGGGTAGGCACCTATAACGGCGGCCTCGACCTGTACGACGAAAAATCGGGTACATTTTCGGCTTTTAATTATGATCCTAATGATCCTAAAAGTATCAGCAGCGATAGGATCTATTCCCTGCTTGAAGATCATAACGGCAATTTTTGGGTTGGCACTTTTGATGCCGGCCTCAATTTGATGGATAGGAAAACAGGTACCTTTACCCGGTTTCAGCACGATGAGAAGCGTAACAGCATCAGCAATAACAGCGTCCCCGATTTGTTTGAGGATAGTAAGGGCCGCATCTGGATCAGTACACTTTCGGGGCTTAATCTATTTAACCCGGTTACCAAACATTTTACGGCGTTTACAACCAAAAATGGCTTACCAAGCGATGTTATTTATGCTGTGCGCGAAGATAAGTTGGGCACCATATGGGTTAGCACCAATAATGGCTTATCCAACTATGATCCGGTTAAGAATACCTTTAAAAACTATACTATTGAAGATGGTTTACAGGATGAAGAGTTTAAATCACATTCGGCCCTGCAAACTAAGGATGGCAGGATCTTTTTTGGAGGGATTAACGGTTTCAATTCCTTTACACCCGGACAGATTTTAAAACCATCAGCCTTTATGCCCCTGGTTATCACCAATTTTCAATTGTTCAATAAAACCGTGAAAATTGCCCGCGGCAAGGATGACCCATCCCCCTTGAAACAAGATATAAGTGATACCAAATCAATCAAATTATCCTATACTCAATCCGTAATTACATTACAGTACGCGGCGCTTGATTACTCTTCATCTGATAAAAAGAAGTACAGTTACATACTCGAAAACTTCGACACAGACTGGAACAATGTGGGAAGCCGGAATACTGCTTCATATACCAATTTGCCACCGGGCGAATATACTTTTAAGTTAAAGTATCAGAATACGTCAGGGTTATGGTCGCCGCCTTCAGCGGGATTAAAAATTACCATTGTGCCGCCGTTTTGGTTAACCTGGTGGTTTAAATTAATTGCCGCGGCAACCATAATTGCTTTGGTATACTTTATTTTTAAATACCGGATTAAATTTCTGAAGGCACAAAAAACCGTACTGGAGCGCCAGGTAAAGGAACGTACCGAAAGCCTGGTAAAAATGACAACGAATGAACGCCTGGCCCGCGAGGCATCAGAAAAAGCCCGTGAAGAAGCCGAAAGCGCCAATAAAGCCAAGAGTATTTTCCTGGCTACCATGAGCCATGAAATCCGGACACCTATGAACGGTGTTATCGGTATGGCAACATTGCTGGCCAGTACCCGGCTTACCAGTGAGCAGGAGGAGTATACCGAAACCATAAAAAATTGCGGCGATGCCCTGTTAACCGTGATTAATGATATTCTTGACTTCTCTAAAATTGAATCGGGCAATATGGATCTTGATGAAGAGGATTTTGACCTGCGTGATTGTATAGAAGGCGTTTTGGATGTTTTTGCCGAAAAGGCTTCGCGGTTAAATCTTGACCTGGTTTACCAGGTTGAGCATAATGTGCCGGTACAAATTATTTCCGATTCGATACGTCTTCGACAGATCCTGATTAACCTGGTAGGCAATGCGGTGAAATTCACAACCCAGGGCGAAGTTTTTATACTGGTAGGGGTAAAAGAGCAAAAAGATGACGACCTGGAATTGATCTTTAAAATAAGGGATACAGGCATCGGCATTGCCGAGGATAAACTGGAGCGTTTGTTTAAGCCATTTTCGCAGGTTGATTCAAGTACCACACGTAAGTATGGGGGCACCGGTTTAGGTTTGGCTATAAGCGAAAAACTGGTTAAGCTAATGGGCGGCGAAATCAGCGTACAAAGCGAAATAGGCAGAGGGACTACTTTCTCGTTCACCATAAAATCAAAAGTGGGACAAAAGGTAAAACGAAATTACGTTTACCTTAACCTTGCCGAATTGGAAAACAAGCGGATTTTATTTGTTGATGACAATGCCACCAATCGCGATATAATTGACACGCAACTGAGGCAGTGGAAATATGAGCCTGTAGTTGTGGCATCGGCAACTGAGGCGTTAAAAGTGCTTAACGATCAGGATGAGCATGTTGACCTGCTGATAACGGATATGAGTATGCCCGAAATGGATGGCCTGCAACTGGCTAAAGAAGTAAAACGGAAATTTCCTGAAATGCCCATTGTATTATTAAGCTCGATAGGCAGTGAACAAAGTAAACGGGAAGACAACGTATTTAATGCGGTATTGACTAAGCCTACAAAGCATAATCTGTTACATAAGTATATAGTTGAGCAGTTAAAAGCCGGCAGCGGTATTAAAACTGAGTATCAGCAGGTGCAAACAGCGTTTTCTAAAGATTTTGCTAAAAATTACCCCATGAGCATTCTGATAGCCGAGGATAATTTAATAAATCAGAAACTTGCTATGCATATGTTAAGTAAAATGGGCTATAGCGCCGATATTGCGGAAAATGGGCATGCTGCGTTAAATGCTATGGTAACAAAACATTACAACCTCATTTTGATGGATGTACAAATGCCCGATATGGATGGTTTGGAAGCAACGCGCTTTATCCGCAGTAATATGCAGGACCAGCCGGTAATTATTGCCATGACCGCTAACGCCATGCCCGAAGATAAGCAGGCATGTATTGACGCCGGCATGAATGATTACCTGAGCAAGCCCATGAAACTTTCTGATTTAATGGAGATGCTTGAAAAATGGGGTAAATATATAAACGGACATAATAAAGGTTTAATGAATTGACGTTATATTTACTTCGAAAATATAACGCAGTTATGAACCCTTTTGTTAAATCATCTATCGCTTTTTTTACCTGTTTATTTATCGCTGCAGTGGCATTGGCAAATGCACCGGCGCGTAATTATTATCAACTTAAAATATACCATTACAAAACCCAGGCGCAGGAAAATACCATTGAAAAGTATTTACAACAGGCCTATATACCTGCGCTGCACCGGGCCGGTATTAAGAATGTGGGTGTGTTTAAGCCTGTAAGCCAGGTAGATACCGCGAAGCTGTTATATGTATTTACACCCTTTCAATCATGGGATAAGTTGATGGGTATCGATCAAAAGTTACAGGCCGATGCGGCGTATCTTGCCGATGGAAAGGATTACATTGACGCCGCTTATAATGAGCAGCCTTATACCCGTTTGGAAACTATTATACTACAGGCTTTTCCGGGTATGCCTTCAACAGCGGTGCCTAATTTGACCGCTAAAAAAGCCGACAGGGTTTATGAATTGCGCAGCTATGAAAGTCCTACCGAAAAATACAATGTCAATAAGGTAACCATGTTTAATGTGGGCGATGAAATAGGCCTGTTTAAACGGCTTGGTTTTAATGCCGTTTTTTATTCGGAGGTTATTGCGGGCAGTCACATGCCTAATTTAATGTACATGACCACTTTTAACAGTAAAGAAGACCGGGACAAACATTGGGACACTTTTGGTAAAGATGCTTACTGGAAAACGCTTTCGGCTAAAGCCGAGTACCAGCATAATGTTTCCCATGCTGATATTATCTTTCTCCGTCCGGCAGATTACTCTGATTTTTAGGTTGCCGGCAGGTTCAACTTATGGACTTGCACCAGAGGTGCAAAAGGTTTGCAGCATCTAAGAGTCTATTTAAAAATGACTATTTTGAATGTAGAGACGCATAATTGCGTCTCCTGGTTGCAAATCACGTCAGATCAAATGCAGTATCTTAAATTGCATGTGGGAGACGCAATTATGCGTCTCTACAAAAGAGATTCCTCTCATTTTTAAACAGCATCTAAATGAATTGCATTTTTAGTGTGCCAGGGTTACACAACATCTCCGTTTGGAACAACTCAACGGTATAAAAATAAATCAGCGGAATCAACGCAATCAAAAATCAATCAACGGTCGGTATTGAATATTTTGTCCGATATCGATCACTTTTTCAAAATTAAAAACATATAACTTATTGATATTTAATGTTTTAATATTGGTATAGCTCTTGCAAAACCTTATCCAAATTTATCACAATGGATAAGGAAATTACACTTGAAGTTACAGCTGCCAAACGCAAAAAAAGCGCGGTAGTCATCATTATCAGCATAACTGTTTTGGTGCTTGCCGTAATGCTTTTGCGGGGATATATTAAATCAACCATTACCAGGGCCGAAATTATAACCGCCAAAGTTGAAATCGGCAATATCGAAAATACCATCAATGCCACCGGCGAAGTTTTGCCGGAATTTGAAGAGATCATCACCAGCCCGATAAATGCTTCTATCAAAAGTGCGCTGATGGATGCCGGTAATAAGGTTAAAGCCGGCCAATCGATATTAACGCTGGATAAATCGGCTACTCAAACCGATTTTGAAAAACAGAAGTTTCAGCTCGAAACCAAACGCACGGAGATCAGCAAACTCAAGCTCGATCTGAACAAAAGCTTCTACGACATTCAATCCAATAATAATATTAAACAACTCCACATCAGCAACCTTGCCGATGCCGTTGAAAATGCCAAACGCCTGTATAAAGCCGGCGGCGGTACCCGCGAAAATATTGAACAGGCCGAGCTTAACCTCAAAGTTGCACAGCTTGAAAAAAAGCAACTGGAAAACGAGATCAAAAGCAAGCAGCAAACCATGCAGCTGGAGATTAAAGAAGCCGAAATAGCTGCAGATATCCAGCAGAATGATCTTAAAGAATTACAACGCAAACTTGACCTGGCCAATGTGGTGGCAACACGGGCAGGGGTGATCACCTATGTAAACAAAAATATTGGCGCCAATATCCACGAAGGTGAAACCCTGGCCCGTATCGCCGACCTGGGCAGTTTCAGGATCCAGGGCAGTATTTCTGATAACTCTGCCGATCAGCTGCATAGCGGCTTGCCGGTTATTGTGCGGATCAATGATGCCCAGCTAAGGGGGCATGTAAGCAATATATCCCCATCGGTACAAAACAGCATCATTTCGTTTGATGTGCAGCTGGATGACCGGGCCAGCAAATTGCTCCGGCCCAATATGAAAGTCGACGTTTTTTTGGTGACGGCTACACATAATAAAATTATGCGCGTGGCTAACGGCCCGGCATTTAAAGGCCCTTCCGTTCAGGACATTTTTGTACTGAACAATGGTAAAGCCGAACGCCGCACGGTACACATTGGTCTCACCAATTTTGACTATGTGGAGATTCGGGATGGCGTAAAACCCGATGATGTGATAATCACATCAGATATGAGCGAATATAAAAACTCGAAGGAAGTGACGGTAAAATAAGCATCAGCACCACCCAAACCCTCCCCAGAAGGGAGGGCTTAAAAGAGAGGGCTATAAAAAAGTCTCCCCCTTCCGGGGGAGATTTAGAGGGGGTGGCTGTTTATTTAAAAAGATATTATCATGAAATTTCTATACACCATATTATTATTAACCATAACCACGGGAGCGCTGGCTCACAGTGGTGCCGATACCCTGCGGCTAACGCTGCAGCAGGTGGTTGACATGGCCAAAGCCAATTCAATAGCCGCCAAGCAGGCTGCTACTGTACGCGAAACCAAATATTGGGAATACCGCACCTACAAATCAAACTACCAGCCGCAGCTGGCATTAAGCGGTACTTTACCTGGATATACTAAAACATTTTCGCAGGTGCAGCAGCCTGACGGTACTATACTTTTCCAGCCTATTCATAACGATAACTCATCATTACAGCTTAACTTTAGCCAAAGTATTACAGCTACCGGCGGTACTATTTATGGCACCACACAATTACAGCGGTTTGATGATTTTGACAGGCATAATGTATTGTATAACGGTATCCCTTACGGTATAAATTATTCACAGCCGCTGTTTCAGTTCAACAGCCTAAAATGGGATAAAAAAATTGAGCCTTTAAAGTTTAATGAAAGCAAACAGGTTTACATTGAAGCCCAGGAAAAGATTGCTGTTGACGTGGAAGGGTACTTTTTCGACCTGCTGCTGGCTCAGGTAAACCTCAAGATTGCCGAAACCAACTTAACTAATACTCAGGGAATCTTAAAGGTAGCCAACCTCAAGTACGAGTTAGGAAAGGTATCAAAAAACGAGATCCTGCAACTACAGCTGGAAAAGATCAACGCGCAGAAAGCCGTTGGTACAGCCAGGCGCGATATGGAGATTGCAACACTGAACCTGCGCAGTTTTACGGGGCAGGAAGGGAGTGAGCGGATAGTACTGGTAGTACCGAAAAATATTAGCCAGATGATCGTATCATCAGATAAAGTGCTGGCCGAAGCTTATGCCAACCGCTCGGATGCAATCGCTTTTTCACGCCGTATTGCAGAAGCAAAACGGGATGTGGCTAAAGCCAAAGGGCAAAATGGTTTAACCGCCACGCTTACCGCCAGCCTGGGCTTTTCAAATACAGCTACCAATATTCCTGATGTATACAAGAACCCTCAAAACCAGCAATTGCTGCAGGTACAGCTTTCTATACCGATACTGGATTGGGGCAGATCCAAATCCCGTGCTAAAACGGCTTTAGCCAACCAGCAGTTTACCGAATATGCTGTTGAGCAGGATAAACAAACTTTTAAACAGCAGATAGTAACCCAGGTATCGCTTTTTAATGTAATGAAAGAACAACTGGTTTATACCGCGCAGGCCGATAGTATAGCCGCCGAAAAATACCAGATAGCACGTGAACGCTACGTTTTAGGCGACCTGAGCATTACCGACCTTGGCATTGCCTTCCGCGAAAATGACCAGGCCCAGCGCGATTATGTAGCCGCCCTCCGTGATTTTTGGGGAGCTTACTACCAGTTGCGTTATCTTTCGCTCTATGATTTTGAAACAAACAAAAAAATCACCTATAACTAAATCAATAATTTATTTAACAGAAATCTAAACACATAAACGATAAAAATCACTAATTCATTAAATCAATAATTAATCACTCATGATACGTTTACAAAACATTGAAAAGGTATACCGTACTGATACCGTAGAAACCCTGGCCCTGAACAGCGTAAGCCTTGACATTGCCAAAGGCGAATTTTTATCCATCATGGGCCCCTCGGGCTGTGGCAAAAGCACCCTGCTTAACATCATGGGCCTGCTCGACGCGCCCTCAAAAGGACAGATCAGGATTGACGATCAAAAAACAGAAGGTATGAATGATAAGCAACTGGCAACTTTCCGGAATAAAAAGCTAGGTTTCATTTTTCAAAGCTATCATCTTATTAACGACCTGCAGGTGCTTGACAATGTAGAGCTGCCGTTGCTTTACCGGGATACCACCTCCAAACAGCGCCGTGAGCTGGCTGCCGAAGCACTGGAAAAGGTAGGGCTTGCTAACCGTTTGAAACATTTTCCTACACAACTGTCTGGTGGTCAGCGGCAGCGTGTGGCTATAGCCAGGGCCATTGTAGGCAAGCCCGAAATTATTTTGGCCGATGAGCCTACCGGCAACCTGGATAGCGCCATGGGCAACGAGATCATGGAGATCCTCTTGAACCTTAATCGCAACGACGGCACTACGATAGTAATGGTAACCCACGATGAAAATATGGCCCATAAAACCCACCGTTTGGTACGCCTGTTTGATGGCGCCCAGGTTCAGTAATTAACCGGTTTTAACATTAGAAGTTATGCTTAAAAATTATTTTAAAATAGCCATAGCGGTACTTAAGCGCCGCAAGTTTTTTACATTCATCAGCTTGTTCGGGATTAGCTTTACACTTACCATATTAATGGTAGTTACCTCTTTTGCCGATAAGATGTTTGGTCCTAATTACCCGGATAACAAGCGTGATAGGTCGTTATATGTGATTGAACATGAGGAGTTTGATGATAAAACGCAGGGGATGAATAAAGGGCCCATGTCGTTTTACTTCCTCAATCACTATGCTGCCAGTATGAAAACACCGGCAAAGGTCGCCATTTCATCAATGTTCACTTTTACCAATACGTATGTGAATAATAAAAAGATCAGTATCAGCCTGAAATTTGCCAACGCCGATTATTGGGATGTACTTGATTATAAATTTTTAGAAGGAAGGCCCTTTACAAAACAGCAAATTGATAATGCCGAAAAGGTAGCAGTTATATCTGAAGATACACGGAGGGATTACTTTGGCGATATACCATCAGTAGTTGGTAAATACATCGAGGCAGATAATGTTAAATACCGGGTTTTAGGCGTGGTTAAAGATGTGCCTGCAACTTTGTTTACCCTTTATGCAGATATCTATCTGCCATATACCGTATCTAAAAATGATTACAGGAATAAAGATTTCGGCGGCAACTATTCGGCTATTTTAATGGGAAATTCAAAAGACGATCTTCCCAAAATGAAAAACGAGTTTGCAAATGTTATCTCTCGCATTTCGATGAAAGACAAGCAGTTTAACCACCTGTATTGTTATGCCGATAGTTATTTTAACACGCTTGTGCGTACTATGGCCGGTAGAAAGGAGAATTCCGGGATGGCCACGTTCGTTGTCATCATATCTATATTCGTTTTCCTGTTTTTACTGCTGCCAACCTTAAACCTGGTGAATATCAACATCACCCGCATTATGGAGCGTTCGTCGGAGATTGGTGTTCGTAAGGCATTTGGTGCTTCGTCAAAAACACTGGTTTACCAGTTTATTATCGAAAATATTATTCTTACATTTTTAGGTGGGCTTATCGGGGTGGTATTATCTGTTATTGTTATAAAAATAATTAACGGGGCCAATCTTATAGCCCATCTTGAACTTACTTTAAACTTTACCGTGTTGTTTTACAGCCTGCTCACCTGTATTTTCTTCGGACTACTATCGGGCGTATATCCGGCCTGGCGCATGTCGCGGCTCAACGTGGTAACGGCTTTAAAGGCGTAATAAAATCAATTGACATTTTAATCAAAATATTATGTTTAAGCACTTATTTAAACTAATCTGGAATAAAAAGAAACAAAACTTTCTACTTATTTCCGAGATGCTGATCTCCTTTATGGTGATTTTCGCAGTATTCACACTGGTTGTGTATTACTACAGTAACTACAAAAACGCTATGGGCTTTGACTATGACAAGGTTTGGGTAATTAATTATAGTAATTCTGTAAAATCAACCCGTGCCGATTCATTGAGCTTGTTTTATGAAACATTAAAGCAAACTATAAAATCAATGCCTCAAATTGAGGATGCAAGCTTCGTAAGCAGTAACTCGCCCTTTTCGTTTAACCAAAGCAATGGCGGAGTAGAATATGAAAAGAGACATCTTAATAGCGTTGATTTTTTTACAGGGGATAATGATTACCCAAATGTTGTGAAAGTTAAAGTACTTGAAGGGCGTTGGTTTGGCAAACAGGATATAGTGTACAAAAATAAGCCGGTGGTTATTAATCAATCGCTTAAGGAAGAGGTATTTGGAAAAGAAAGCGCTATAGGTAAGATTTTAGGTAATGAAAAAGATAAAGAAGCCGATAAAATGCGCATTATTGGCGTAGTGGCCGATATGAAAATAAGAGGCGATTATAAACCTGCCGGCCTTGGCCTTTATAATAGACTGGATACCGGCTCATTCAAGTGGATAGGCACTATCCTGGTAAAGGTGCGCCCCACCGCCGATGCTGCTTTTGAAAGCCGTTTGTACAAAACCGTATCGAACGCCATGAAAGAGTCAAATGTAGAAATTGAGCATTTAGATAATAAACTTAAAAAGATAAATCAGGTATCCATTGTACCGGCCATCATTTTGCTGGTGGTAGCTACTTTTTTGATCATCAATGTAGCTTTGGGTTTGTTTGGTGTGTTATGGTATAATATTAACAAGCGCCGCTCGGAGATCGGGCTAAGGCGGGCAATTGGCGCAACTGGTAAATCGGTATCATGGCAACTGGTGAGCGAATCATTGATATTGGCTACAATATCGTTAGTTGTGGGTTCGTTTTTTGCGGTGCAGTTCCCGCTGATGAATGTTTTTGATATGCCGGCTACAGTTTACTTTATGGCTATTTTGTTGTCGGTTGTTTTTATTTATGCACTGGTGCTTCTTTGCTCATTGTATCCCGGCAAACAGGCCGCGGCTATTTACCCCGCTGTTGCTTTACACGAAGAATAATTACGATATTAACCGCCTGTTATGATATTGGTTATTGATGATGATATTGCTGTACGCACCTCGCTTATCCTGCTGCTAAAAAGCGAGGGGTATGATGCTGCAGGTACCGATGAGCCTGCCGAAGCCCTTAAGATCATTAAGAAAAAGGCTCCTGAGTTGGTCATTTTAGATCTTAATTTTTCGATAGATACATCAGGACAGGAGGGAATGGAACTGCTTGCAAAGATCAAAGCTTTTAACAGCGCTATCCCCGTGATTCTTATCACCGGCTGGGGGAGCATTGAATTGGCAGTTAAAGGTATGAAACTGGGCGCCAATGATTTCATCAATAAGCCGTGGAATAACGAGTACCTTATTCAATCAGTTAAAACCCTGCTTGATCTGCAGGATAAAAAGACCGAACACCATACCCGTAAGCAACTGGATAAAACCTACAACTTTGAAAATATTGTAGGCGAAGATCCCCGGATGCTCGATATCCTGGAAACCATTGGCCGGGTAGCCTCAACCGATGCATCGGTGCTGATCATGGGCGAAAGCGGCACAGGTAAAGAGCTGATAGCCGAGGCTATTCACCAAAATAGCCTGCGCCGTAATAAGCCATTTATTAAAGTAAACCTTGGGGGCATCTCAACATCGTTGTTTGAAAGCGAAATGTTCGGCCATATCCGCGGCGCGTTTACAGATGCCCGGTTTGACAGGGTAGGCCGCTTTGAAATGGCCAACAAAGGCACCATCTTTTTAGACGAAATAGGCGACCTGGATGCCGGCAGCCAGGTAAAGCTGCTCCGCGTATTGCAGGACCGCACCTATGAAGTATTGGGCAGCAGCCGTACAAAAACGGTTGATACCCGTGTTGTTTGCGCCACAAATAAAAATCTTAACGAGATGGTGGCCCGGGGTACTTTTCGCGAGGATTTATTGTACCGGATCAACCTCATTACAGTTTATTTGCCGGCCCTGCGGGAACGGCCAAAGGATATTCCATTGCTGGTTAGCTTTTTTATTAATAACTTGAAGCAGATCTATAACCGGCCCAATTTGTCGGTAGCACCATCGGCTATGAAGTGGTTACAGCAGTTGCCTTTACCGGGCAATATACGGCAGTTGAAAAACCTGGTGGAGCGCTCCATTTTGGTGAGCCGCAGGGATGAACTGAGTATCGATGACTTCCGGTCGCAGCTGGAATTATCACCTGTTAAAAAAGGAAACATCCAGTTGCCGGGCGTGGGTACTTTAACTTTAGAAGAGGTTGAGGTAGAGATGATAAAACGGGCTTTAGATCATCATAAAAACAAGATAAGCAAGGCTGCCGCTGCTTTGGGGCTTACGCGCAGCGCCCTGTACCGGCGGCTCGAGAAATATCAGATCCCGTACGATGAAGCTGAGGACTAAATACATTTTATTCGTGGTGATCCTGCACCTGCTAACCCTGGTGCTTACTTATTTTATTTTCAACGATAACAAGATCTATTTTATCATATCCGAGGTGGTTGTGATCATCTCTTCGGTAATTGCCGTGCAGCTTTACCGGCAGCTCATTCAGCCACTAAAAATGCTGATGCAGGGCGTTGAGGCTATTAAAGACAAAGATTTTAATGTGAAATTCCTTTCAACCGGCAAGCACGAGGTTGACGCGCTGATTGATGTTTATAACCAAATGATGGACGAGCTAAGAACCGAACGGACACGACAGGAGCAACAGCATTTCTTTTTAGAAAAGCTCATCCACACCTCGCCAACAGGTATCATCATCCTTGATTTTGATGACCGTGTGCAGCAAATAAACCCTAAAGCTTTGCAGGTTTTGGGTATTGATGAAAAAGCGGTGGTTGGTGAATTGATTGGTGAATTAACCAACCCGATTTTTGAACATATCAAAGCTCTTAAATCGGGCGAAACGGAGGTAGTTAAGCTGGACGGTATCAACTCATTCAAACTCCAAAAATCGCATTTTATCGACCGGGGATTTTCGCGCCATTTTATTATGCTGGAGGATTTGACCGCTGAGATCCTGGCAGCTGAGAAGAAGGTTTATGGCAAAGTGATCAGGATGATGGCACATGAGGTTAATAATACAATAGGCCCGGTAAATTCCATCGTGCAATCGGCTATGAAGACCGACCAGCTTTGGGCCGGTCATGATTTCGACCCAATAAAAGATGCCCTGCAGGTTGCAATGGACAGGAACCAGAACCTCAACCTGTTCATGCGCAATTTTGCCGATTTGGTGAAGCTGCCGCCGGCCAACAAACAACCGGTTGTATTGCAAAAGCTCTTAGCATCGGTAGTAAAGCTGATGGATATCCGTGCCAAAGAAAAAAATGTGGTGTTAGTCCTTCATTTACCCGAAGAACCGGTTGGTATCATGGCTGATGAACAACAACTGGAGCAGGCATTCATTAACATTGTAAAAAACGCTATTGAGGCTATTGATGACCAGGGATCAGTAACCTTTACCATCAACCTCAAAGAAAAAAAGCTCGTTATCACTGATACAGGCAAAGGCATTACAGCCGAGCAAAATGCCAACCTATTTACTCCCTTCTTCAGCACCAAAAAAGACGGGCAGGGGATAGGCTTAACCCTGGTACGCGAGATCATGCTGAACCACGGCTTTGAGTTTTCGTTGAAAACCGTTGCCGATCAGCAGACGGAGTTTGTGATTTATTTTTGATAACATAGGCGACGGGGCTATAAATATTGAAGTGATGGTTGTATACTAATAAAAGTTATGTCATTGCGAGGAGCGGCACAGGCGAAAGCATTTGGGGCGACGTGGCAATCTCGTAGCTATTCACATCGGACAAGCATTGGCTACGAGATTGCCGCGCTGCGCTCGCAATAACATAAAAAATCAATACCTCCACCGCTGCTCGGCTCCAGCCGGGTAGAAATTATAAATCGGCCTCCGGCCGCCGTGGAAAAAGCAGTCAAGATGAATTGGTTGGGTAACTTCAATAAAAATTCAACATTGTATTAGCTTTTGCTTAATCCTTTTAGTAATGTTGTAAACCAATTTAAATGTTACCTTAACAGATAATCACTGCAACCACATTTACTATGCAAAGACGGCATTTTATAAAACTTTCTGCAGCTACATCGGCTGCCATGCTTTTCAGTAAACTTACTTATTCGGCCTCTAACGGAGCTGCAATCATGAGCGGTCCCGATGAAGTTTGGGCACAATCAGGTGCCGACTGGGTTAAACTCACTGCCTCAAACGGGTCTCACTACAGGCATAAAGAAATCAGCGTAAGTTTAAAAACAAACGGCAATGCACTTGGCGTATATGTTTCATCACCAAAGCAGGAATTAAATGCTGTACGCTTAAAATGGAAACACAATACCGCTGCTTCCGCTAAATTCCTGGGCGATCATTGGGAGCGATCTTACGGGGACCTGCAATGGAAAACCATAGCTGCCGGCATTAAAAATCCGTGGTATGTAATTATTCATGATGATAAGCAAACGGCATGCTTCGGGGTAAAAACCGGTGCTAATAGTATTTGCTGGTGGGGCGTAAATAATGACAGCATTGAACTTACCCTGGATACAACTTCGGGTGGGGTAGGTGTGCTGCTGAGCGACAGGCAATTGCATGCTGCCGATATCATAACCACCAATGCTAAAACAGGAGAGAATGCTTTTGCCGCGACCCATCGCTTTTGTAAACTAATGTGCGAAAAGCCGCGGATCCCCAAACAACCGGTATATGGTATTAACGACTGGTATTTTGCCTATGGCAACAACTCGGCCGAACTTATCAAAAAAACCACCGCGATGATGGCCGAACTGGTTACGGATCATAGCAACAAACCATTTTCGGTAATTGATGCCGGTTGGGCCACTTATTCGCCGTTATTACCCGGTGATGGTGGCTGGAATGATGACTTTTCAAAGCCAAACGATAAGTTTAAGGATATGCATGCGCTGGGCGATGAGATCAAAAAATTGGGTATGCGCCCCGGCTTGTGGATGCGTCCGCTTTGTGCTAAGCATGATGAAAAGGCCAGCTTGCTGGCTCCGAAGATTCCCGGAAGGGATGATCCGAAAAATCCAACGCTCGATCCAACTATCCCCGAAAATATAGCACGCATCCAACATAACTTCGATGTATACAAGCAATGGGGCTACGAAATGGTGAAGCACGATTTTTCAACTTATGATATCTCCGGTCGCTGGGGTTTTGATATGAAGGATAGCTTTACTTCGCCGGGTTGGCATTTTAACGATAGGAGCAAGACCAATGCCGAGATCATCCTGCACCTGTACCGCTCCATCCGTGAAGCCGCGGGTGATGGCATTTATGTGATTGGCTGTAATACGATGAGCCACCTGTCGGCCGGGGTGTTTGAACTTTGCCGTATCGGCGATGATACCAGCGGTCATGAATGGGCGCGTACCCGTAAAATGGGCGTTAATACGCTCGCTTTCCGCCTGCCGCAGCACAATGCCTTTTATGCGGTAGATGGCGATTGCGTAGGTCTTACTAAAGATATTGAATGGAAAAGGAACAAGCAGTGGCTGCAACTATTAGCCGAAAGCGGCGCGCCGCTGTTCATCTCCGGTCAGCCCGAAGCCATGGGCGAAGAGCAAAAGAAAGCGGTAAAAACAGCCTTTGCACAAGCCGCCAAAGTACAGCCGCTTGGCCAGCCATTGGACTGGATGGAAACATTAACGCCTGCCAAATGGAAGCTAAACGGCAGGGTGGTGGATTTTGATTGGGCGTAAACCAAGAGAGGGGCTTGTCACCCTGAGTGTTTAAATCCGGGGTCTTTGAAGGTGAAATGACAAAAGAGGGCCTGTCAGTCTGAGCCTGTCGAAGACTCGCGCGCAGAGGCCTGCCCGCCATACTTCGACGGGCTCAGTATGACACCCATTTTTTAAGTTGTCATAGGTAGCCAGTCGAAGGGTCGTGTGCAGAGGCCTTGCCTACCATGCTTCGACTGGCTATCCATGACATCCATTTTTTCTGAGTAGCGAAGGATCTTCTTCAATATGCAGAACTGCTATACAGGGCAAGAGTATGTTTCGTTATTACCCATAATAAGCTATAGAACCCAGACTTACGAAGTTTTCAAAATTTCGTAAGTCTTTCCCCGTTTCACTTATTCACTTTTCAACCTGCCGAATTCCCAAACCCGTGGCGATTATTTCTTAACCTGTCCGGGGAATGCGTGAAGAAATCCCTATTACGTATTCGCAACTCAAAATATTTGTAATTAACTGTTAGTCGATTAAAAAAATATAACGATTATTGGCGCGTGATAATTGCAGCTTGATTTGTGTTTACTGACATGGCTGTGTCACTGTTCAATTTTTAAAAATCAGGTGTTCAACGAAATAAGCTGTTAAATGTTATTTTATTGATTATTAGCGTTTTAGATATTTTGTTGTGATATTTTGAACACCTAAGTACTTGATTATCAATATTGGTTTTTTTTTGAAGTGTTCAACCTTTCTAAAATTGAACACTCTGTTTTTGAATATTAAATCTACTACTATATAAAATGAGTGATACCAATACAAGCAATGCCTTCAGCATGATCAACACCATGCGTTGGTATGGCCCTAATGATCCTGTAAGTTTGGCCGATATCAGGCAGGCGGGGTGTACAGGCGTAGTAAGTGCCCTGCACCAGGTACCCAACGGCCAGGTATGGACAATTGAGGCCATTAACGAGCGCAAGGCGATCATTGAAGCTGCCGGGCTTACCTGGGACGTAGTTGAAAGCGTACCCGTACATGAAGCCATCAAAACCCAAACCGGCGACTACCTGCAATACATCGAAAACTATAAGCAAAGCCTGCAAAATTTGGCAACCTGCGGGATCCATATCGTTACCTATAACTTTATGCCCGTGCTTGATTGGACCCGTACCGATCTGGCTTTTACAGTAGAAGACGGCTCAAAAGCCCTCCGTTTTGAAAAAGCTGCTTTTATTGCCTTCGATGTATTTATGCTGAAAAGGGAAGGTGCCGAACAGGAATATACTGCCGATGAGCTTACCCGCGCCAAAGCCCGTTTTGATGGCATGAGCGATGATGACAAGCAACTGCTGCAGCGCAATATCATAGCTGGCTTACCAGGCAGTGAAGAAAGCTTTACGCTGGATAAATTCAGGGATGCCCTTGCTGCTTATGACGGCATTGATGCGGAAAGGCTGAGGCAAAACCTGATCTTCTTCCTACAGCAGGTTATCCCGGTTGCCGATGCCAATAATATAAAAATGGTTATCCACCCGGACGATCCGCCGTACGCCATTTTGGGTCTGCCAAGGGTAGTGAGCACCGCCGAACATATCCATGCGCTTATTGAGGCTGTACCATCATTAAACAATGGTTTATGCTTCTGCACAGGCTCCTACGGCGTAAGGCCGGATAATGACCTGCCAGCCATGGTAAAACAATTTGGCGACAGGATCAATTTCATTCACCTGCGCAGCACCCGCCGCAATGAGTTTGGCGATTTTTATGAGGATAACCATCTGGAGGGTGATGTGGATATGTACGCCGTGGTAAAAGAACTGGTACAGGTAATGAAGCAACGTAAATTAAGTATCCCTATGCGCCCCGATCATGGTCACCAGATGCTTGACGACCTTAAAAAGAAAACTAATCCCGGTTATTCGGCCATTGGCAGGCTTCGCGGTCTTGCCGAATTAAGAGGGCTTGAGCTGGGTATTATCCGCTCAATGGAATAGTGATCTTTATTGCTCCGAAAATAAAAACAAAAGGCCTTTGCGGAGAGCGAAGGCCTTTGTCATTTATTATTGGTTAGGTGCGCTTAGCCCATATTATAAAAAAACTGCTCGGCTATAATTTTTCCGTCTTTCACTTCATAAACCGCAATTTCATTCATTGGCATACGGCCGCCTTCTTTATAGGTAACATCCATATCCATGGTTACCGCGAAAAAATTACCGGTAACAATCGGGTCAGATACCTCGCCGCTGTGAATCTCCTGAACCGAGGCATACCAATATTCTGTTTTGCCTTTAACTGCCTCTTTACCTTCAGTAAGCTCCATTGGCGAACCTTTTGGCTCCCGGCTCACAATATTATCTGCATAAAGCTCATCAATAGCCTGGGTATGTTTGCCTTCACGGCAATACTGAACTAATTTTTCTGCTACTTCGGTGGTGGTCATGATCTTATGGTTTTAATTGTTTATATAAAGTTAGTTAATAACACTTCAAACCAATTGCCTGTTTGGTTTAAATTTCTGTTAAGTTTGATCTGCAATTGCATCTTCCGAAAAAAAATAAAATTTTCTGTAACCATTTTACGCCGCCGAAGTACTTAAGGTATATTACATAATTACAAACTGATTGAACACGCTTACAGACAATGCCATTATGCTAAAGGTGAAAGCCGGCGACCTTGACAGGATGGGTATGCTCTTTGAACGCTACAATCGGCAGTTGTACGGTTTTCTGTTCCACATGACCTACCAGCGCGAACTAAGCGAGGACATGGTACAGCAGGTGTTTTATAAGATGCTCAAGTACCGGCACACCTTTACCGGCACCGGCGAATATATCCACTGGATGTACTCTATCGCCCGCAATGTGTTAAAAGATCACTGGCGAAAAAACAAACAGCAGGTACAGCATGAGGGTGTGGAAGCAGCCGAAACCATAGCCGGGGGCTTGGTACCTGACGAAGCTTTTGAAAAAAAGCAAGCCAAAGCCGAACTGCACCGGGCCATGGAAAAACTAAGTGAAAGCCAGCGGGAAATTTTGGCCCTGAGCCGTTTCCAGGAACTAAAGTGCCAGGAAATAGCCGAGATACTGGGTATGACCGAAGGTACGGTAAAAGTGCGCATCCACCGCGCTATGCAGGAGCTTAAAAGTATTTATGTAAAAATGGAACGATAAAACAGTAATAAGATGAAATGTGAGTTATATGAGGAGCTGTTTACCGGTTGGATAAACAAAGAATTAAGTCCTGAAGAAAGTGGGGCTTTAGAGCGCCATATTGCAGGCTGCGCCAATTGTCGCGAAGAGCTGCAGGGACTTCAGCAAATGTGGGATACAATGGGTCAAATCGAAACGCCCGAACCATCGGCCAATATGGGAGTGAAGTTTTATGCCATGCTGAATACTTACAAGGAATCGGTGAATGAGCAAAGGAGTTTATGGGCTGATATTAAATACCAGGTAAGCCGGATCTGGGAGTGGCAGCCACGCTGGCCCATGGCCTATAACCTGGCAATGGTTGTGATTTTAGTGGGTGCAGGGTACCTGTTTTTCGGTAAAAGCAAAAGTGATGACCAGGATAAACAACTGAAAGCCCTAAGTTCACAGGTGCATGAGCTTAAACAAACCATGATGCTGGCCCTGCTTGAAAATCCATCAGCCTCCGAGAGGATCAGGGGGGTGAGCTATACCAGCGAGATCAAGCATGCGGATAAGCAGGTGATAGATGCTTTACTGGCTACATTGAATAATGACCCAAATGTAAATGTACGCCTGAGCACGCTTGATGCGCTGACACACCTTACCGGTTACCCGGAAGTAAGGGAAGGCCTTATCAAATCAATAGTTGAGCAGGATTCGCCGCTGATGCAACTGGCCATTGCTGATGTCATGCTGAAACTGCAGGAAAAACGATCAGTAACATCATTTAAAGAACTGCTGAAGCAAAAAGGCCTTGATAACGGCGTTCGCGATAAAATCAAACAAACGATAACCCAACTTATTTAAAAATAAACCAAATCATGAAAAGATCACTATTGCCTGTTTTAGCAGGTCTGGGGCTTTGCCTTGCCCAAATTTCGGCCCATGCCCAGGATTATAAAGAGCATATCAGTAAACAATTCACTTTGCAGGGAGCGGCTTCGGGCACTACGCTGGCTATTTACAATATTTGGGGTTCTATAACCGTGCAGGGATATTCAGGCAACCAGGTATCAATTGAGGTAGATGAAACCATTCGGGGCAAAAGCGCCGGTGATGTTGAAACCGGTAAAAAAGAAGTAAAACTGGGATTTGATCAAAAGGCTGATAGTATTATCGCTTACACGGCCGAACCCTATGATACCCGCCCGCGCCGCAACTGGAACCGGGAGGATCGTCATCATATAGACTATACGGTAAAATTAGAGTATACTGTTAAAGTGCCCTATGGTATGAACCTGTGCGTATCAACCGTAAACGATGGTAATGTTGAAGTTAAAGATGTATATGGGGCATTAAAAGTAAACAATGTAAACGGCGGCATAACCATTGCCAATGCCAAAGGTACAACCAGTGCACATACCATTAACGGGCCGCTTAATGTAACTTACCTGTCGGTACCACCGGACGCCTCAAGTTACTATACACTTAATGGTAAACTCGAAGTAACTTACCCCGGTAATCTGGCCGCGGATCTGGAATTTAAAAGCATGAATGGTCAATTTTATACCGATTTTCCAGATGCTGAGATTTTGCCTACAAGAGTAAGTAAAACCGAATCAAAAAGCGGCAGCAGCACTACTTACAAGCTTAGTAAAAATAATGGCGTGCGAATAGGGGCGGGCGGAAAGCTATTTAAGTTTGAAACACTTAACGGCAATATTTATATCAAAAAACAACAATAAAAAATAACAACATGAAAACGATAAGATTTACAGGTATATTACTACTAACTGCGCTGTTAAGCACGAGGCTTTGGGCGCAGGATGGAGAAAAAGGGCAGTTGGTTGTGCCGTTAAGTGATCCGGGAAAGCCATATAAACTGGAAGTAGGACTGATCAATGGTTCTATAACCATAACAGGGTATGAAGGCAAGGATATTATTATTGATGCCCAGGGCGAAGAAAGAAAACACCGTGAAAAGGAACCGGCACCGGGCGGAATGAGGCGTTTATCGGCCGGGAGCAACCTGGATGTGCAGGCTCAGGAAAACAATAACCAGATAAGCGTTCATGGCAGCCCTAATAAAACTACTAATTTGACTATTAAAGTGCCCATGAATAGTACAAGCGTTAAATTATCCACAGTAAATAATGGTAACATCAATGCCAGCAATCTGAGCGGTGACCTGGAAATACGGAATGTTAACGGCTATATCAAACTAAACAATATATCAGGATCTGTTGTGGCCAATACGGTTAACGGCAATGTTGAGGTCACCTTTAAAAGCATTGATGCAAAAGCGGCCATGGCATTTTCAACGCTCAACGGTAAGGTTGATGTTACGTTCCCTGCAAGCCTTAAGGCCAATGTAAAGTTAAAATCAGACCAGGGTGATATATTTACCGATTTTGATGTGGTAACCGAACAACGCAAACCGGTTGTTACAAAAAATAACGGTGAAAAAGGAATGTACAGCCTGAAAATGGAGGATTGGGTTTACGGGAAGATAGCTGGTGGCGGTCCCGAATTATTGATGAAAACCACCTTCGGCAGTCTTTATATCCGCAAGGCAAAATAATTAAGCGGCGTTTAATAAGTTTTAACCAGGCATTACAATATTGGGGAACTATGGGTAAATTTATCAGCAAATTTCACCAGTTAAATGGTAATGCCTGGCTTTAAGAGCATTTGATAAAAGAAAATGAAGCAGTAAATTGTCAAGCGGTACCCCATACTATATCGATTCTTTGAATAGCATCGATTCACAGGCATAACACTCGCGTATATGTGAGCAGCTAAATAAAAGTAAGTGATTGATTATGAGTTGAAATAATAATTCGGACGCTAAAGAGGCTTGAATGGGAGTAATCCAATACAATTGGCTACACAATTAGTGTGAAAAAGCATTCCGGGATAAGATCCGGAACGCTTTTTTTGTAAATAAGCCTTTAACAGATGGTTAAGCAATAGGCTAAACCATTTTTGTGCACTATATTTGCTGACTGGTTACCTATTGCAATTACTTGGTAGAGTATGATTAAGCTTTTTATCGTGGGTTTTCCGCGGGACATGGAAGAAATTGAACTTGTTGAACTGTTCAGTGCTTATGGCACGGTAAGTACCGTGCGGATAATTACCGATAAAGACAGCGGCATTAGTAAAGGTTATGGTTTTTTAGAAATGACTGATGAGGCAGGCGCTCAACGTGCAATTGACGCTATGAATGGTGCTACTATCGATGAGCGTGAGATAAGCGTGAGGATAGCAGAACAAAAGCACCAGCCGCAACAAAAGCAGCAATTTTCAAAACCTAAGCCGGGTTTTAACAAAGTAAAGCCACAAGGTTACAACAAACCCCGCTTTCCGCGCGAAAATAACCGCTATGAGCAGCAGGACGCTGCGGCTCCGGTAAGAGCAAAACGCCCGCGCAGGCAGCAGCCATAAGCTTTTTCGAAAAGCTTAAAGCAAAATGCTCGAGGCTAAAGGCTAATAAATTGATTTTTTAATTAGCAGCAGCCTTAGCCCACTGATTTCAGGAAGTATAAAGCTCGTTTGCTAAAAATTGGTTTCTGAATTTTCCATGCGGATCGTATTCGGCTACCAGGGCTTTAAAAGCATCCATCTTTTCGTAACGTGCTCTTAATATTTTAGCAGGGATGGTAAAGATCTTACCCCAGTGTGGTCTTGCTTTAAACGGAGAAAGCTCACGTTCAATTTGAGGGAGCAATTTCAATACAGCTTCTGTTTCCTGTTTCCAGGTAAAATGGATAGCCACCGATTTTTGATTATGGGCAGGGCTCATCCACAGGTCATCAGCGGCAATTGTGCGGATCTCGGTGATGAAAAGATGAGGGCCAATCTGCTTCCCTAATCGCGCCACTGCTTCGATAGCTTCAACGGCATGATCAAAAGGCACAAAAAACTCTGATTGCAGTTCCTTTCCGCTGCTTGGCGTAAAGCCCATTTTAAAATGTGGCAACCGCTCATACCATGGCCCCGGAACGCCCATTTGCTCGGTGCAGTTTTCGGCAGAGAGCCCTATAATTGGGTGCAGGTTTTTTGTAGCTGCTTTTGCTCCGTAAAATTCCTTCAGGTTTTCGTCTTTATCGGTACCCATCCGGCTTTTTATCCAAACTTCGTTAATATGGTCACTTTGCCAGTCAGTAAACAGGCTAACACTATACCCGGCCGAAACAATTTTTTCAAAGTGCTGCTTTAGCTCGCTCATAGGCAAGCCCGTAAATACATATTGCTTCATCATATAAGTTGGCTGTATTTGCAGCGTAACTTTAGTAATTACACCCAAAGCTCCAAGCCCGACTACCACTGCATTTAGTTTGGCGGCATCTTTTGTTTTTGAAAGATGTATAATACTACTATCGGCCTTAACAATCTCTAAGCCGACCACGGCGCTTGAAAGATTGCCATTTTTTACGCCCGAGCCATGCGTGGCCGTTGTAATTGATCCTGCTACTGAAATGTGAGGCAAAGAGGCGAGGTTATGCAGGGCAAAGCCTTCTTTATGCAGGTATGGCGCAAGTTCGCCGTATTTTATACCACCTTCAACCGTAACGGTATGGTTTTGTCTGTCAAGTGATACCACCTTGTTCAGGTCGCGTGTAGAGAGCAGGTTATCTTTACTGTCGGCAATGGTATTAAAGCAATGTCTTGTGCCCAATGCTTTTATTTTATCGTGTTTATTAATGAGCTGCTGTACCTCTTCAACCGATTTTGGATAAAATACATTGTCCGTGCTGTAAGTTAAGTTGCCCGACCAGTTTTGCAGGCGGGGTTGTTGCGCGAATGATTCGAATGATGATAATAAGGGAGACGCCATCAAGGTAGTACTTAATTGAATGAAAGTTTTTCTTTTCATAACAAATTGGTTAGTACAAGGTAGCTAATTATTAAGCAGAACTGAAAGAGAAATTGCAGGTGGTTCTCCGGTAAGTACAAGGATTGAAAAGTTTTTATATTTTTTTAATAAGTAAATAGAGATTATTAAATAATTTATAAACTTTTTGTTTATTTTGGTAGAAAAATTAACATTAGCGTATTAATTCTGCATGAATCATTGATTTGGGATGCGCTTTTAGTAAATTGAAACTAAACATTTTATAAAATAACAGTGAAGGAAGTTTACGCCCCTTTTATTCCGGGTAGTTACAATGAAAATAACCTTGATGAGCTATCGGTTTTGCTCGAAAAAGGAAAAAAGTACGCTATCGATAATCTTTTATGGAGCGATACCGGATATTTTCCATCAGTTAATTTTTCAATAGCTCATGTCGAAAACGGTGTCGCTCTAAAATATTTTGTAGAAGAGCAGTATACACAGGCAACTTATAAAACAGTAAATGATCCGGTTTATAAAGATAGCTGCGTAGAACTTTTTATAAGTTTTGCTGACGACCAAAATTATTACAACCTGGAATTTAATGCCCTCGGGACCGCGTTGGTTGGCTTTGGTAAAGATCGTAACGGTAGGGAAGCGGTACCTGATGATAAGGTGAGTGGTATAAAAACATTAAGTAATATCAAGTGGGCAAAAGACCCAGTCGGTTTTAACACTTGGGAGTTAACATTGTTAGTCCCTTTCTCCATTTTTGTTTATCACGATGTTAAAACATTGAACGGAACTACAAGCAAGGCAAACTTTTTTAAATGCGGTGATGACCTGCCCGAGCCGCATTTTATAAGCTGGAGTAATATAAATAGCCCCGTGCCTGATTTTCATTTGCCGCAGTTTTTTGGTACGGTAAAATTCATTTAAAATAAAATACCTCTAAATAAAATAACATACTATGGCCCAGGCAACAAGTTCAGTAATCGAATCGCCGGTAAAAAGATCAGCGATAAACCCAATTGTAATTATCGGCGCTTTATTTTTCATTTTTGGTTTTGTTACCTGGATGAACGGAACACTCATTCCCTACTTAAAAATAGCGTGCGAGCTGAGTACCAAGGAAGCATATTTTGTAACTACGGCTTTTTATATTGCTTACGTTGTTATGGGTATTCCCGCCGGAAAAACCATCAAAAAGTTTGGATTTAAAAACGGGATGGCCATAGGCTTGTTTGTAATGGCCATAGGCGCATTGATATTTATCCCCGCTGCAATGACCCGTACTTACGGGATTTTTTTAATAGGCTTGTTTGTTCAGGGCACTGGGCTAACCGTGCTGCAAACCGCTTCAAACCCCTATATCACTATTTTGGGGCCTGTCGAAACTGCTGCCCGGCGGATCAGTATCATGGGGATCTGTAACAAGATCGCCGGCGCTTTAGCACCTGTTATTTTGGGTACTGTAGTACTCGCCAATATTGATTCGATAACCGAAAAGCTTAAAACTTTAAGTGCAGCAGAAAAAGCACTGGAGTTAAATGAGCTGGCATCAAGGGTGATTATGCCTTACAGTATCATGGTGGTAGTTTTGATTTTGCTGGCCATCCTTATTTATTTTTCATCATTACCCGAAATCAACACCGAGCATGAAGACGAAACCGTAGCTGCCGCAAATACCAATAAAACAAGTATTGTACAGTTTCCGCATTTGATGCTTGGCGTAGCAACCCTGTTTGTTTATGTAGGTGCCGAAGTTATTGCCGGCGATTCGATTTCACTTTACGGCACTTCTCAACATATCCCATTATCAACAGCTAAATTTTTTACATCATGTACTTTGATCTCCATGATCGTTGGTTACCTGGTTGGTGTTTTCTGTATCCCAAAACTGATCACACAACAAAAAGCGTTGGTAGCTTCGGCAATTTTGGGTATCATTTTAACCATTGCAACATTGTTAACCCATGGCTATGCATCGGTATTTTGTATTGCATTGCTTGGTTTGGCCAATTCATTAATGTGGCCTGCTATATGGCCGCTGGCATTGGCGGGTTTAGGCCGCTTTACTAAAATAGCATCTTCATTATTGGTTATGGGTATTGCGGGCGGCGCTGTTTTACCCCCGCTCTACGGTTATTTTTCTGAAAAATTTTCGGCACAGTCTGCTTATACTTTACTCATTCCTATTTACCTGTTTATCCTTTTTTATTCTACAATAGGGCATAAGGCCGGCAGGCAAAACATAAACGCCTGATCGTAACATTCTTTTAAGCGTTTTATCTAAAAGCCTGGGAAGCGAAACTTCTCAGGCTTTGTTGTTTGAAACTGTCCTGAATGTGATTTAAAAACTGTTTATGGCATCAATAAAAGGGGGTGGTTGTTTTGCCACTAATAATCGTTAAACAATCGTCGATACTCGAAATATGGTCAATTTTAATTAGTGGTTCGGTATAATTTACTGATGTTTAAATAGTTAGTAAATGGCACGCGGTATGTATCAGTTTTTTACAACAAACAAAATTAAAACATCTAAAAAATAACTATGGAAACATTTATATTCTGGGCAACCCGCTTAGTATTGCTTGCCTGCCTTGCCATACTGGTTTATATGATGATGCCAAACTACACCGAACAAAGTGATGGGTGGGAGTAAGCATGTGCTGATTAATAAATTTTATTACAATAATTTATTAATTAATAATCAAACCTTTAATTGGCCGATCTGTTAATATATCAATCATAAAACTAATCATGAACAACAGGAACAAAGCGGGATTGCATGACAACAGTCTCATCAATACCAGCGAAAATTATGAGGTTGAATACTGGGCAAACAAATTTGGTGTTCGCCCGGAAAGGTTAAAAACAGCGGTACGTGCCGTTGGAAATTCAGCCGCCGCGGTAGCCAAATTTTTGAACAACAAATAGTATCACTATGAGCCTGGAAAAATATGCGGAAAAACGCGATTTTAGCAAAACCCATGAACCTAAAGCGGGGAGGAGCAAAGACAAAGACCACCTGATGTTTGTGATCCAAAAGCATGATGCTTCGCGTTTACACTATGATTTCAGGCTTGAAATGGACGGCGTGCTGAAAAGTTGGGCTATACCCAAAGGCCCCTCAACCGATCCTAAAGTTAAGCGCCTTGCTATGATGGTTGAGGATCATCCTTTTGACTATCGGAATTTTGAAGGCCTCATCCCCAAAGGTGAATATGGCGGCGGTACCGTTATAGTTTGGGATGAGGGTACTTATGAACCCATTGAAGAGATCAAAGGCAAAAAAGCCCAGGAAAAACACCTGCTTAAACAACTCGAGGCAGGGTCGGTAAAGATCAAGCTCCATGGCGAAAAGCTGGAGGGTGAATACGCCCTTGTTAAAACCCATGGTATGGGCGAAAACGGTTGGCTGCTCATTAAGCACAATGACCAATTTGCGTCGGTTAAAGATATTACCAAAAAAGATAAATCCATTCTTTCCGGCAAAACCATTGAAAGTATGGAAAAAACCAGCGAAAAGGTTTGGCAGCACGGGCATGAAGAGGATGTAGAAAAGCCTGAAAAAACAGGTAAAAAAAAAGTCCCGAGCGAACCCGTTGAACAACTGGAAAAGAAAGTAGACACTAATGATACGGAGGATTTTGATGTTGAGCAACTTCTGAAAAAAGCCCCTGAATCAAAAGCGCCAGCTAACATAAAGCCAATGAAGGCCACCCTTGTAGACGAGCCTTTTGATGACCCCGATTGGCTTTACGAGGTTAAATGGGATGGCTACAGGGCCATTGCCGTGATCGACAAAAAAGGAGCGGAGCTGATCTCCCGTAATAATCTTCCTTTTGATAAATATTATCCAATTAATAAATTACTGAAAGACTGGCAGATCAATGCAGTAATTGACGGAGAAATCCTGGTATTGAATGATAAAGGTGTTTCCGATTTTGGAGCGCTGCAAAACTGGCGGAGCGAGGCCGATGGCAATTTGGTTTATTACGTTTTCGATATCCTTTGGTACGAGGGTAAAAACCTGATGGGATTGCCCCTTAAACAACGCCAGGCTATCTTAAGTGCGGTTCTTCCCACCAATGATGACCGCATCCGTCAAAGCAAAGTTTTTGATACAGGCGGGATTGAATTTTTTAACGCCGCCGAACGGATTGGACTGGAAGGTATTATCGCTAAAAAGGCCAGCAGTGTTTATACTTCTGATCTTCGCTCAAAAGAGTGGCTTAAAATAAAAGTGCAGCGCAGGCAGGAAGTGATCATTGCCGGCTTTACTAAAAACGCGGGCACTTCCAAATCGTTCAGCGCGTTGGTGCTTGCTTTATATGATGATAAAGGTAAACTGCAGTATGCCGGTAAAGTAGGTACAGGCTTTTCCGATAAACTGCAGAAAGAAATGATGGAACAGTTTAAGCCGCTTATTACCGATAAAAGTCCGTTTGAGGTGGAGCCTGATGTGGATAAGCCATCAAGGTTCAGGCCGCAGCGCTTAGGGGCCAAACCCACCTGGCTTAAACCCCAGTTGGTTTGCGAGGTGGCATTTGCCGAAGTAACCAGCGATGGGGTGTTCAGGCAAGCCTCTTTTAAAGGGATGCGTAGCGATAAAAAAGCAAAAGATGTTGTACTGGAAACTCCGAAGCATACGGCCGAAACGGTTGAGGAAGCCGAAGGGGCTGATAACGATACACACGCTAACGCCATTAAACCCGTGAAAAATACTGATCGGAAAACCCTGCTTAATCCTAAAGATGAAACCCAGGTACGCAAAATTTGCGGGCATGAGCTCAAATTTACACACCTGAGCAAAGTTTACTGGCCCGAAGATGGTGTAACCAAGCGGGATATGTTCAACTACTATTACCAGGTCGCTGAATATATTTTACCTTATTTAAAAGACAGGCCTATGTCGCTCAACAGGTTTCCTAATGGTATTCATGGGCCAAGTTTTTACCAAAAGGATGTGAAAGGCAAAGCACCCGATTGGATTACTAAAACTTTCCCTTACACCACCAGCGAAGGGGAACATAAAGAATATTTAGTAGGTTCTGATGAATCTTATTTACTATGGATGGCATCACTGGGATGTATTGAAATGAATCCCTGGTTTAGCCGGGTACAATCGCCGGACAATCCTGATTACTGCGTGATCGACCTCGATCCGGATAAAAACACGTTCGACCAGGTGATCGCGGCTGCTTTGGAGGTAAAAAAAGTGCTTGACGCTATAGATGTACCTTCATACTGTAAAACATCGGGATCAACAGGGATGCATATTTATATCCCGTTGGGCGCGAAGTATGATTATGATCAGTCACAGATGCTTGCGCGGCTCGTGGTGGGCATTGTTCATAAGCAAATTCCCGATTATACAAGTTTGGAACGTATGGTAGCCAAGCGAAATGGTAAAATGTACCTTGATTTTTTGCAGAACCGTCCGGGAGCTACCATAGCGGGGCCGTATTCCTTGCGACCTAAACCGGGCGCTACTGTTTCTATGCCCCTGCATTGGGACGAAGTGAAACCTGGGCTCACCATGAAAGATTTTACCATTTTTAATTCCATCGACCGCCTTAAAGAAACCGGCGACCTTTTTAAAGGTGTACTGGCAAAAGGCATCGACCTGGAAAAAACTATTAAAAAGGCGAAGAGTGTGTTTGAGTAAGGTATGTTAATCTATGGCAAAAAGAGCCATTGCAAGGAACTAAGCAATCCCAAACTATGCAGAACGGCTTTGCAGATCGGGGATTGCTTAGTTCATCGTAATCATATTGTGCTATCCTCACATATTTTAGTTGCTAAGCCACAGCAGCCGATAGTATTATCCCATTATGCGCATTCACTACACCGTTGGCATAGCCATTATTATCTATGAACATCTTTTCGTTTTCTATCAGGAAATGCGCTCCGCCAACAAAGAAATTTCCTTTAATGGTTAATACGTGATCAGGATGCTGCGCGTGTATCTCATTCAGCACATGGCTTGATAAACCGCTGTATTCATGCGGATCGAACTGGTAAACGTCCAGCACAGGCTCCGCGTGTCCGGGTTGAAATATCTTAACACGGCCTTTAGTTACATCAAGGCGTATATCAGCGCCGTTTTCATTAGCATTAGCACTTATCCTGATCGTTTCGCCGTTAGGAGCGTTGATATTGGCCTCGATGGTAAGCACTTTGCCCTTTTGCTCATTATAAAATGAAAGGATCCTCAAAAACTCAATATTACTAAGCCCATCGCTATAAGTAAGCGTATTTTGCTCGCACAAAAATATGGTAGTCCCAAAAATGAATGCATGTTTCATGACGGAAATTTTAATTGGTTAATTGATATTGATACAATTAGCAAAATCTCAAAATGTTTTAAATTTCCATTATTCTTTCGAAGTAAAACAGCATGTTTTGTCAAACAACTATCACAAAGCATTAATATGGTAATTTTGCTCAACGCTACCCATGTTTTTTACGTTAGTTGCTATAGATACGCATCGTATAAAACCCATATGTTATACATGAAAAAAATAACTTGTTTCATAGCTGTACTGTTAACGGCTTGTTTCTCCGTGTCGGCATCTGCCCCTAAAAAAGTGTTAGATACCGCCACTTTTGCTACAGGGTGCTTCTGGTGCACCGAAGCTAAATTTCAGCAATTAAAAGGGGTTGAAAAAGTGATCTCCGGATTTTCCGGCGGGCATGTGGCCAACCCATCTTACGAGTTGGTTTGTACCGGTACAACCGGTCATGCAGAAGCTTGCAATATTATCTACGACCCGGCAAAAATTACCTACGACGAATTGCTGGCTGCATTTTTTGTGGCGCATGACCCAACGCAATTAAACAGGCAGGGTAATGATGTAGGCACACAATACCGGTCGGCTATATTTTATCATAATGCCCGGCAAAAGCAAAAGGCCCAATATTACATTACGAAGCTGAATGCCGAAAAAGCTTATAAAGATCCGATAGTAACGCAGGTAGTTCCATACAAAGCTTTTTACAAGGCCGAAGACTATCACCAAAACTATTTTAACCAGAACGGCAGTCAGCCTTACTGTAAATATGTGATCCAACCCGAACTGGAAAAGTTTAAAAAAGTATTTAAAGATAAACTGAAGCAATAATGAAAGCGGTATTTATAATAGCAGCGCTGTTGTTTTTTACAACGGGAGTGTTTGCGCAGCAGGCAAAGACAATAAAGGGGCACGAAAATAATCCTTATTACTCCAATACCGATACCCGGCATTTAAATGTATCGAACGCCGAGTGGAAAAAAATCCTGCCGCCTGCTTTGTACGCCACCGCGAGAGAACAGGAAACCGAACGCGCGTTTACCGGTAAATACTGGAACAAGGATACTAAAGGCACTTATTACTGCGCGGTATGCGGCAATAAACTTTTTCGCTCAGATGCCAAATTTGCAAGCGACTGTGGCTGGCCGAGTTTTTATGAACCTGTGCGCAAAAACAGTGTAATTTATAAAGAGGATAACTCGTACGGCATGCAGCGTACGGAGGTGATCTGCGCCCGCTGTGATTCGCACCTGGGGCATATATTTGATGATGGTCCGCCGCCAACACATAAAAGGTTTTGTATGAACTCCGTTTCTCTTGATTTTGTACCTGAGGGATTTGGACTGTAAGCTGGCGTGACAATTATTAACGACCGGTTCGTTACATCAAATTACCTGCTAAAGTCATCCACAAGTAAACCTGCGATATTCTCTTTGCCGCTTGAAACAAGTATGAATTAACTTGTGTTATTCAGCAACAATCAAGCAAATGACTTATGGAACTGCAAAGCCTGAAAAATATCGCAAAGCAGCTGATGGCCGGTAATAAAGGCCTTTTGGCAATGGACGAAAGCACCGCTACCTGTAACAAACGTTTTAAAGCACTTAATATCCCGCAAACGGAAGAGTACCGACGAAAGTATCGCGAGCTGATTGTGACTACGCCGAGGCTTGAGGAAGCCATTAGCGGTGCTATTTTGTTTGATGAAACCATAAAACAAAGTACTGTGGATGGTAAGCTGTTTATAGATATATTGAAGGAGAAGGGCATTATCCCTGGCATTAAGGTAGATGAAAGCGCGAGGGATATGGATGGCTTTCCCGGCGAAAAAATCACTGAGGGCCTCGATGGCTTGCAGGAACGTTTGGCCGGATATTATGAAGCAGGTGCGCGTTTTGCCAAATGGCGGGCGGTTATAACCATAGGTGAAAATACCCCGACAAGTGGCAGTATCAAAGCAAACGCGTTTTTATTGGCCCGTTACGCTGCTATATGCCAGGAAGCCGGGATTGTTCCTATTGTGGAGCCCGAGGTTTTGATGGATGGAGATCACTCGCTTCAAACTTGTGCTGAAGTAACTAATGAGGTTTTGCATGCTGTATTTAACCAGTTGTACCAGCAAAGGGTAAATTTTGAGGGTATGATATTGAAACCCAATATGATTGTGCCCGGCATTAAAGCAACCCAACAGGATAGTGCTGATGTGGTGGCCGATGCTACCATCAATTGTTTTTTACGCTGTGTGCCTGCCGCTGTGCCCGGTATCGCGTTCCTTTCGGGCGGGCAATCGCCCGAGTTGGCTTCCGAACGGTTAAATGCTATGCATGTGCGCTTTAAAGGTAAATTGCCCTGGGCTTTAACATTCTCATATTCACGTGCTGTGCAACAACCGGCCCTTGAAAAATGGGGTGGTAAGGACGAAAATATTGAAGAGGCCCAGAGATTATTATATGAACGTGCGCATATCAACACCATTGCCCGTGATGGCAAATATACGCCGGAGCTGGAGAAGCATCCGGTAGCATAAAACAAAAACGCCGCCTTTTTTCGGGCGGCGTTTTTGTTGGCTTGTTTTTATAGCCCCTTAACTTTGTAATGGGTATAGGTAGTAAAACCTAAAAAAGTATTGTCGATAGGGACACCAAGCGGTGCTTGTAACCCTCTTAAATATTTTAAGTTACCGGTATCGTAGTGGCCATAGGCAACCTCAACTCCCGGAAAAATTCGGCTGTTTAAGTTGCAGTAATCGCAGCCGGTTTTCTGCTCATAGGCTTTCCGCATAAAATCATATCCAAGACTGATGTTTTTATTGCCGATCTCCCATAAACTGCTATCTCCCCTTATTTTGGCGATGGCAGCAGCATACACATAGGCCGTTAGCGAATATTGGTAATGAACGCAATCTTTACGAACGCATAGTTCAGGCAGCGTACCGTCTGGCTGAATGATGTTGGGCAATTCTTTTACCAGCAAATCATACCCAGCACGATAAACCGAATCCTGATCTAAAAATACACCGATAGCCATTTTTGCATATCCTGCCGATGCATCCCAGTTGTTTTTATAGTCGGGGATCTTGCTGATGTAATTATCCTTTACATTGATAAGATATTTATTAAACTGCTCAATGTCAGCGGCCGTCCATCCCGCTGATTTACCCTTAACTTTATAATACCTGATAATCTCGGCGGCGGCAACAAAACACGGGGTAGTCCATGAAGCTTCCAAATCGGGTTGGTTTGGATTGGTTTTTCCTTCCAGCAAGCCATACTCCTTGAAAGCATATGCCCAACCGTTAAGTAAGCCTATCGCCTTTTTTGCATAATCAGCGTTACCGGTAGCAGCCCAGGCCAATGCAAAGGCGTACACCAGCTCGCAATCTTTTCTGATCTGCGTTTTTGACGGTGATGTAGCCCCATTTGAACCTACAACGATGGTGGATGGGAACGACGCCGGGTACTCATGATCTTTAATAAAATCCAGCACCTTTTGGTAGGCCGCGGTGCGCATTGTATCACCGGCCTTTAGTTGTGTGCTGATGAGGTCCAAACTGCCCCTGGTATTTAAAATACCAGGATGCACAAATTTGGTTTTATTGTTTTCCTGTGCCTGCAAACTAAAGCTTAAGAGCAGCAACAGGAATGTAAATAAGGCCGTTTTATTATATCTCATCTTCAGCCTACTTATCCAATCCGCCGCGGCGCGTTGCTTTAACCTGCGCCGGCCATTTAATGCCTTCGGTTTTGGTATTAACGGTTTTTTGCGGGTCTTCGCTGGCCATATAAGCCATGATGGCGGCTAAAATGGCATTGTTTTTCAGATCGTCGAAAACAACTTTATCATAAGTATCGCGGTTGGTGTGCCAGGTATATGATCCGTACGACCAGTTAAGCGAACCCAAAGAAAAGCCCGGCGCACCAACAGCTACAAACGATGCAAAATCAGACCCGCCACCGCCCGGCTGACCAGGAAATACGGTTTTGATCCGGTTTTTGATCGTATCAGGCACAGCGGCAAGCCATCTGCTTAAATAATCCTTAGCTTCCACAAAACCCTGCCCGGTAAGGTTTACTACGCGGCCGGTACCATTATCCTGATTAAACAGGGCTTGCAGATTACTAACAATTTCGGGATGGTCCTCAACAAAAGCACGTGAGCCGTTCAGGCCTTCCTCTTCGCTGCCCCAATGGCCTACTAATATGGTACGTTTTGGGTGAGGATAGAATTTTTTCAGCAGGCGCATCGCTTCCATCATGGTTAAGGTACCTGTACCATTATCAGTAGCACCCGTGCCGCCATCCCACGAATCAAAGTGCGCGCTCAGCATTACATACTCATTAGGTTTTTCGCTTCCTTTGATTTCGGCAATGGTATTAAAGGTTGGCACTACGCCTAATTCTTTTGATTCGCAATGAATACTGATCACCGGCTTGTTGCCTGATTCGCTCAGGCGGTAAAGCATACCATAATCTTCTAATGCAATATCAACCGTAGGCACAATTTTGGTATAAGCAGCAAAGATCTTATCAACCCCAAACCCGGCCGACCAGTTATTGGTCAGGATACCTGCTGCGCCCGCATTTTCCAATGCTACAGGCAAAGTTTTATTGGTAAACCCGGTTTTGCTGATGCGTTTTTTCCAGGCATCGGTTTGGGCGGTGCGTTCGGCTTTCATTTTGTCAAATGATTCCTTCAGGGCAAACTCCTGCCAGTTATAATCGGGCCTGCCGGTTGGCTGCAGCATGGAGATCATTACAAATTTACCCTTTACGTTGGGGAGCCATTGTTGAAAGGCCACCGAATCAGCCACATCCGGCAGAATAATTACTTCGGCAGTAGTGGTCTTTTTGCCCATGCCCGGGCTCCAGGCCAGTTGCGTGCCTTCTAATGATTTTGCCCTTGGCGATACCATATCAATATGCGAGATCCCGCGTTCCCAGCCGCGCCATTCGCCCCATTTTTCGTTTTTAGCCTGGATGTCCCAGCTTTTGTATTTAGCAACTGCCCAGTCGTTTGCCTGTTTCATTTGCGGCGTACCAACCAAACGGGGGCCGATACCATCAAACAGCTCATGCGCCAGCTTTTCCAGTTGAGAGTTGGTGGTTTCTTCGGTCATGATGCTGTTAATAACCGGGTTAGTTGATTGTGCCGAAGCTATGCCGCTGCAAAGCAGCATGCCCAAAACAAAAGGCCTTGCCTTGTTCCAAAGGTTGTTGCAGGTATAATGGTAAATATGTTTCATAAGGTTAAAAATATGAAAAAGCGGATGAGGTAATACGTTTTATCTTAAACGATATTGGTAAGTAACATAAATATTGCAAAATGTTGAGTTGTTGACATGTTAAGATTTAATAGAATTTGTACCTGTAGGTTAAATTATTGTTATAGAATTAACAATAGGTTTACATATGGCCGATTCCTTTGTAAAACTAATCGATCACTTATCAAATGAAAAAACAATTCCTTAGCGTCATCGCGTTATCCGCGGCGATCCTTTCTTCCTGCCACGATGATAATAAGATAAACCCATTCAGCTATCCTGATATGGCCGAGGCGCAAAATCCGGCTATCCTTTTCACCACTGCCGACGGTGTAAAGGTTTATAATGGCGGCTTTGGATCGGCAGTGGCAGCAGATCCTAACCAGAAAGATGTGTTTTACCTGCTTACCGACCGTGGTTCAAACGTTGCCGGGCAGACAGCCAATTCCATCATCATCGGTAAACCAGACTTTGATCCGCAGATAGGTAAGTTCAGGTTAAAGGATGATAAACTGGTATTGGAACAAACCATAGAGTTAAAAAATGCCAACGGCGGGAAATTAAATGGTTTACCAAACCCCGCCGGAATGGGAGCTTCGGGCGAAATTCCGTTTGATCTGAGCGGAAATCAGTTATCACCAAGTGCCGATGGTATTGATTCGGAAGGTTTGGTTTTGGCAGCCGACGGTACTTTTTGGGTAAGCGATGAATACGGTCCGCATATTGTTCACTTTGATGCCAGCGGCAAAACCATCGAACGCATTAACCCTTACGGATCAGGAACCGGTGGCCGTAAAATCCCGGCTGTATTTGCTACCCGCAGGGCTAACCGCGGTATGGAAGGGTTGGCTATCACACCCGATGGCAAAACACTGGTTGGCATGATGCAATCGCCAATGTATAACCCATCTAAAGCAAAGGTTGCTAACTCAACTGTATTGCGCATCCTTACCTTTGATATTGCAACGGGCAATACAAAACAGTATGCTTACCTTATGGATAATACTTCATTAACAGGCGTTAGCGATATAACCGCTGTTAATGCCACTACATTTTTAACTATTGAACGCGATGGTAAGTTCGGAGGTGCGCCTACCGATCCAGCTACGTTTAAAAAAGTATTTAAAATAGATATCAGCAATGCTACCGATATCTCCGACCCCGCGAACGGTGCTAACGGCAAATTATATAACACCAAAACTGTCGAAGAGCTTAATGATGCCGCCGGTTTACAGGCAGCCGGTATTACCCCGGTTACCAAAACACTGGTGCTCGATTTACTTAAAGATTTGCCAAAGGTATACCCTCATGATAAAGCCGAAGGTTTGGCTTTGTTGCCCGGTAATATCCTCGCTATATCAAATGACGACGATTTTGGTGTTGTTGATAACGGTAAAAATGGCTTTGCAGCTAAAATTCTGCCTGCTACAAATTCGGTTGACAGGAACAGGATCTATTTTGTGAAGCTAAAATAGGGGATTTAAAAAGTTAAAAATGATCAATGCCTTCCGGTGTTAACTGGTAGGCATTTTTGTTTATACAACCTGCACAACGTTAGGGTAATGTTTTAAAATTAAAATCAATTTTATTGTTAAAATAACATTTATTCGGTGATTTAATTTTAACATTGACATGTATTATTTTATCACGATGGCGATAATATATTGGCTTTTGGTTTTGTTTTGAAGTTTTAACTAATTGATAGTTAGTTATTTGAAATTTTAAATTTATATTTTTAGGTTGTGTTAAAATAATACAAAAAACCACTCATATCGTATTATAATCGATTGTTACCTCTGGCTACTTTTACTTAGCATATAATCTCTTTGGCGACAACTGTTAAGAAGTGATCATGTGCTTTAAACCAATTTTAACAAATTAAAGTAAAACGTATGAGAGGAAAACTACGTATCAAAAAAGTTGTGGCCTTAATCTGTACAAGCTTATCATTCGTGTTGATAAGCCTGTCGGGGCAAGCCCAAAGTAAATTGATTACCGGTAAGATCACCGGTTCGGACAACGGACTACCTTTGCCGGGTGTTACCGTTAAGATAAAAGGGAGCACGCAGGCTGCGGGTTCAAAGGCCGATGGTACCTACTCAATAACCGCCGGTAATAATGAAACACTTGTTTTTAGCTTTGTTGGCTTCTTAAACCAGGAAGTTGCCATAAACGGCCGATCGGTTATTAACGTATCATTAGTGCCCGATAATAAAACACTGACCGAGGTAGTTGTTGTGGGTTATGGTACTACTAAGCGTAAAGATTTAACAGGTTCGGTTAGCTCGGTTACAGCCGAGCAAATTGCTAAAGTGCCTGTTACCGCACTTGATCAGGCTTTGCAAGGCCGTTCATCAGGCGTGCAGGTTACCAATAATGATGGTGCACCTGGTGGCGGCGTTAGTGTATTGATCAGGGGGATAGGCAGTTTGGCAAATAATGACCCCTTATATGTGGTTGATGGTTATCCAATTACAGGCGGTCTCAATAATATCAATCCAAACGATATTGCATCAATTGACATTCTTAAAGATGCTTCGGCTACAGCCATTTATGGGGTTCGGGCATCAAACGGTGTTGTGATTGTTACTACCAAAAAAGGGAAAAAAGATGGCGGTGCACAGGTATCTCTTGATGGTTATGCTTCGCTGCAATCAAAACCTAAAACCTATAAGGTATTAAATGCACAACAATGGGCAACGCTGGCTAATGAAGTTCATGCTAATGAAGGATTTACAGAATTGCCGGAATGGAGCAATCCATCAGCTTTACGCAGTGTAGACTGGCAAGATGCAGTTTACCGTCAGGGCTTAAAACAAAATTATAATTTGGCTATTCGCGGAGGTAATGACAAAGTACAGTCGGCATTTTCGGCCGGGTATTATAACCAAAAAGGTATCGTATTAGGTTCATTCTTCAAACGTATTAACTTGGGTACCAACATCGACTATAGTGTTAATAAATGGTTAAAGTCGTCAACAAGTGCTGTGTTTTCGAGGCAAAATAGTAACAATCCATTCGGAACAGGTTCTTTGTCACAACTGAGTGAACTGATCCCTACTATAACGGGTAACAAACTTACCGATCAAATTAAAGATGCCAATGGCAATTACGGTTACTATAACCCGGTAAATATCTACACTAAAAGCTGGAACAATCCTGTTTATACCATTGAAACACAGGATTCAAAAAACGCGACAAACTATTTTCTGGGCCATAGTTCGTTAGAAGCTACTTTGATTGAGGGTTTAAAAGTTAAAACAAGCTTTGGTATCAATACTACGGATTTTTCCAGCCATTACTTTACGCCGTCTGATACCCGTGCAATTCAGCAATATGGTGTAGGCAACCAAAGCAGCATCAGCTTTTATTCGCAAAATGCAAGTACCACTTATGAGTGGCTATGGGAAAATACCATTTCATACACCAAAACTTTTGGTCAGCACAGTATTGATTTTGTTGGTGGTGTATCTCAACAAAGTAATACTGTTACCAACATTGGTGGCAGCGGTAATGATTTGCCAAGTAACGCTATCAGGGACTTATCGCAGGTTAAAAATCTTGTTGCCTACGGCGGAAAACAAACCTATACGCTTGCATCGCAGTTTGGCAGGTTAAGTTATAAGTTTGCAGATAGATATCTGTTAACTGCCACTGTGCGCCGGGACGGATCTTCGAGGTTTTACCAGGGCAATCAATATGGTGTGTTCCCATCAGGTTCAATAGCATGGAAAGCCAAAGAAGAGTCATTTTTAAAAGATGTTAACTGGTTATCAGATTTGAAGTTCAGAGGTGGATATGGTAAAGTAGGTAACCAGGCAGGTATTCCGTTATTCAGGTATTTAGCGCGTTACACATCAGGTGGACCTGCCGCTTCGGGCACTAACGTGGGATATCCGTTTGATAAAACTTATCAAAATGGCTTAGCATTATTAAACCTTGACAATACTAATTTGAAATGGGAAACATCCAAACAAACAGATATTGGTATGGATGCCGCGTTTTTAAACAACAAGCTTACGCTAACTGTTGATTATTATAAAAAGGATTCGAAAGATTTCTTATTAAACATCCTGACTCCGGCACAAACAGGTTTTACAAGTGCTGCTCAAAACGTGGGTAGCATAAGTAATAAAGGATTTGAATTTGCTGTTAACTACCGAAATTCAGTAAGGGATTTCAATTACGGCGTAGGTGTTAATATCACAACAGTTAGCAACAAACTGTTAAGCATCAATAAGGATACTAAGTTTATTACAAATCTTGTTAACCTGCCATTAAATGCAATGGGTTGGTCAACCTTCAGCCAAACCAATATAGGACAGCCGGTAGGCGAGTTTTATGGTTACCAGGCTTTAGGGATATTTCAAACTCAGGCGGAAATAACCGCATTAGATTCAAAGTCGCCTACAGGGCATTATCAAGGTACAGCATCACAACCAACAAAACCGGGTGACCGTAAGTTTAAAGATGTAAACGGCGATGGCCAGATCACTGCTGATGACCGCGTTAGTTTGGGAAGCCCAATCCCCAAGTTTTATGGAGGTATGAACATTGATCTTTCTTATAAGGCATTTGATTTTAACGCATTCTTTTACGGAAGCTATGGCAATAAGATCTTCAATTACCAGGAACGTAATCTGGAAAGTTTCCAGGCGCCGGGATTTGTAGGTGTTGAAAATGTTAGTGTGCAATATTATCAAAACCGCTGGACGCCAACTAACCCATCAAACCGATATGCAAGGGTTACTTATAATGATGATATCAGTGCCAATAACGTTGCATCAAGCGTTTATGTGGAAAATGGCAGTTACCTGCGCTTGCGCAATGTTACTTTAGGATACACATTGCCATCCGCTTTAACTAAAAAGTTCTCTGTTACCAAGATCCGCTTCTATATAGCAGCTCAAAATCTGTTCACAATAACCAAATACACCGGGCTTGATCCTGAAATTGGACAAGCTACCGGGACGGATCCGAATAACAATAATGTATCGACCACCAATCCAACGGCTTCAGGTATAGATCTGGGAACTTATCCTTCCTCTAAATTTTACACTTTAGGTTTAAATGTCACTTTTTAACTAACATTTAACATAACAGTAAAACATGAAAATAAATAAAAAATATATATACATATTGTCAGTAGGACTGGCTGTGTTACTCCCGTTAAGCTGTAAAAAGGGATTCTTGAATCAAACAGATTCTCAGAATCCTACAGCACAGGTTTTATTTGATAAGCCTGAAGACGGTATAGCGCTTGTTAATGCAATTTATGATACGTATCAAAATGCGGACTTATTAAAGAAATCTATCTGGTATTATGCCAACTTTCAGTCACATGACTTTTTTAACTGGGGTGCGGATCGTTTTTACAATACATATGCAATTCCTTCAACCTTTGGTGCTATCGAAGTTTTCTGGACACGCGCTTATGTTGGGATTGCCCGTGCAAACTCTGCTTTGCCTATCATTGCGAAAATGAAAGCCAAGGGCATTTTAACAGCGGCCCTTGCCGATAGGCTGACCGGCGAAGTTTACTTTTTACGAGGAATGACGTACTATTACCTGGCAGCAAGTTTTGGTGGTGTTCCTTTGGAGTTGAAAGATGGTACCAACCTTGGTTTAACGGCACGTAGTACACAGGACCAGGTATTTACGCAAGTAGTATCTGACCTTACAGCAGCTACCGGTTTATTACCATGGAAAGAAGATTTACCAACTTCAGAAACTGGCCGCGCTACTAAAGGGGCTGCCCTGGGTTATTTGGGTGCTGCACAAATGTGGCTTAAAAAATATGCCGATGCATTAGTGTCATACAACCAGTTAACAGGAAAATATACCCTGCTTCCTAACTTCATTGATGTAAATGAATACGACAAGCAAAATAATGCCGAATCACTTTTTGAGGTTCAATTTGATGTTGCCGGCACCCAAAGTTGGGGCGCGAGTAATGAGGTGGCATGGATCAGCACTTTTGGTATGCCCGAAGAGGTAACCAACTTTGGTTATGATTATGCTAACTCGGCTTTGGCTGGTTCTTTCCAGACTGGAGATTTGCGGAGAAGTGCCACCGTGATAGGCCCTGGCGATGAAAACCCAAGCCCGGGTATCAAAGCAAGGGGAGGCATAAAATCATATCCTTTAGTGATTGCCGGTTTTGCAAGTACTGATCCAGCTGTAAAGGCAAAGTATACAGGTGATGATGGAAAGATCATCAACACATGCGGTACAAAAACACATCCTTGGGTTGGTTCTGATAACACGCAGTTGAGAACCGGTTATTACAACGAAAAATTCTGGAGAGACCCTACATTGGTAGGTAACTCAGGCGATCAAACCATATTTGGTGCTCAAAACCAGATACTGTTACGTTATGGCGAAGTTTTGTTAAGCAAGGCTGAATGCCAGGCCCGCACGGGCGATGCCGCTGGTGCGTTGGCTACCCTGAAACTGGTTCGTGACCGTGCTTTTGGCGGCTCAGCACCGTTAACTTTCATTAGCGATGGCAAAGTCATAACTGATCCTTTACAAATGATTTACAGTGAATACAGGCATGAATTATCTGGTGAATATTCAACTTTTTACGATTTGAGGAGAGCCGGTGTAGCTACCGAATTTGTTAAGAATGTGTACGGCGTAACCATACCTGCAGGTCGTGAGTTATATCCAATCCCTCAGTTTGAAATAGGCCTTAATCCCAATTTAACTCAAAACCCGGGGTATTAATATTGTTTATCTTGCTAAAAGGGTTTCTTCCAATCGGGAGAAACCCTTTTACTATTGTAAGTTTTGTCGATGAAGAAAATTTTATCCATCGTTATACTATGTTCATCTGCCTTATTCTCCTGTAAAAAAGCTTCACTTTTTCAGCAGGTTTCATCATCTCATTCGGGCATTCATTTTAAAAATGAGATCATCGAAAACGATTCGATTAACCCGTTAGACTTGGTGAATATTTACAATGGAGGAGGCGTAGGGGTTGGCGATTTTAATGGCGATGGCCTGCCCGATTTATACTTTACGGGTAATATAGTGGCAAGTAAGCTATATCTTAATAAAGGTGATTTTAAGTTTGATGATATTACCGATGCCGCGGGTGTAAATGGCGCGGGCCGATGGGGAAGAGGTGTTGCAGTAGTTGATATCAACAATGATGGTTTACCGGACATTTACGTTTGCAACACCATAACCAAAGACTCGCTAAAAAGGCGGAATATACTATACGTTAACCAGGGGAAAGGCAACGATGGTATTCCTCATTTTAAAGATGAGGCTTCAGAATATGGTCTGGAAGCTGGCGCGCAATCAACCATGGCCAGCTTTTTTGACTATGACAACGATGGTGACCTGGATATGTACCTTACAGTAAACAGCGCCACAGCAAGTTACAACCCTAATTTATTCGGTAATTCAAATTATACGGCAAATCATAGCCGGGGCAGGTTGTACCGTAACGATTGGAATGAAAAATTACATCATGGCGTGTTTCATGATGTATCCGCACAGGCAGGTATTAACCTGGATGGTTACGGCCATGCAGCCACAACGATCGATTTTAACAACGACGGGTGGAAAGACATTTACGTATCGGATGATTTTATATCAAACAACATCCTTTACATCAACAACCGTGATGGTACCTTTACCAATCGCACTAAAGAATATTTTAAACATACATCCTACAACGCTATGGGGCAGGATGTTATCGATATCAATAATGATGGCTTGCCTGATGTTGTTGAACTGGACATGAATCCGGAGGACAACTATCGCAAAAAGATGATCCTCGGCCCCAATAGTTACCAAACTTATCAAAACTTTGATATTTATGGTACCCAGTACCAATATGTACGCAATACCCTGCAATTAAACCAGGGGCCGCGTTTAGGGCAAAATGGAGCTATTGGCGCCCCCGCTTTTAGCGAAATGGGCTTTTTAAGTGGCATTGCTCAAACCGACTGGAGCTGGACACCGCTGATCACCGATTTTAATAATGACGGCTACCGGGACATGATCATAACCAACGGCTTCCCTAAGGATGTGTCTGACCATGACTTTATGACTTACCGTGAGCAGGCCTATGCAGTTACTTCCAAACAAAAAGTTTTGGATCAGATCCCCGAAATTAAACTGCATAACTACGCTTTTGCGAATAATGGCAATCTCACCTTTACCGATGTGAGTAAGGATTGGGGCTTAAGCCTGCCTACTTTTTCAAACGGTGCAGTGTACGTGGACCTGGATAATGACGGGGCTATGGATATGGTGGTTAACAATATCAACGATGAAGCACTGGTTTACCGCAATACATCGCGTGATGATAAAAATAAGCTTGATAAAACCCATTACCTGCAAATTACCTTTAAAGGTGATAAGCAAAATATTAATGGTTTAGGTGCTACGGCCGAGATATTTTACGATAAGGATAAGACACAGGTATATGAAAATGATCCCTACCGGGGATATATTTCATCGGTACAAAGTATAGCGCATTTCGGTCTGGGTAAAGTTACCACAATAGATTCGGTTTTGATCAAATGGCCGAATGGCAAAAGAGAAAAGCTGACAAAGCTAAAAGCAGATCAGTTAATAAAGGTTGATATAAAAAACGCTAAGGAGCCTTATTCCCTGGTTCAGCCGCAAATAGCCGCGAACGCTTTATTTAAAGAAATAACCGATTCCATAGGGATCCATTATACCAACAAGGGAAGCGGTTTTCTTGATTTTAATATCCAGAAACTACTGCCGCACAAACTTTCTGAGTATAATCCGGCTTTAGCCGTGGGCGATATCGACGGCAATGGTTTTGATGATTTGATCATTGGCGGCACCGCTTACGATCAGGCCCAGGTTTTTTTCCAGATGCCCGACGGCAAATTTAACCGCCGTAACCTGTTAACAGGCAATATTAATCCTGTCCATAACTTTCAAGACGAGGGTTTGTTGCTTTTTGATGCCAATGGTGATGGCAAACTCGATTTATATGCAGCCAGTGGAGGTTACGAATTTGCAGCAAATGGCCCTGAATACCAGGACAGGCTTTATATTAATGATGGCAAAGGCAATTTTACGCTTACAACGGATGCTTTGCCTTCAAACCTCACCAGCAAACTTTGCGTACGGGCTTGTGATTATAATAAAGATGGCAAGCCCGACCTGTTTGTATCAGGAAGAGTTAAACCATGGAAATACCCCAACCCGGTTTCGAGTTTTATTTTGCGGAACGATAGTGAAAATGGTCATGCAAAATTTACAGATGTTACAGCACAGGTAGCCCCGGCTTTGAAAAACATAGGCATGATTTGTGATGCCCTGTTTACCGATTATGATAACGACGGCTGGCCCGACCTGGTCATGGCCGGCGAGTGGATGCCGGTAACATTCCTTAAAAATGAACATGGTAAGTTTGTTAATACCACAGTTCAATCCGGCCTGGGCAATAAGCTGGGTTGGTGGAACTCATTGGTAGCCGGAGATTTCAGGCATACCGGCCGTACGGATTATATTGTCGGGAATTTGGGCGAGAATAGCCTGATCAAAGCCAGTGACCAATATCCAGTTTACATTACAGCTAAAGAATTTGATAAGAGCGGCATCTACAGCGCGATTCCGTCTATTTTCCTGCCCGATCAAAACGGGGACAAAAAAGAGTACCCAATGTACGGTCGCGATGATATGCTGAAGCAAATGATCAGCATGAGAAAAAAGTTTACCAATTATCGCTCGTACGCCTTGGCAACTATGGATGAGGTGCTTTCACCCGAACAGAGGAGCGGGGCGTTGAGGCTGAAAGCTAATACCTTACAATCATGTTTTTTAAGGAATGATGGTAATGGTAAATTTACAGCTATCCCGCTGCCGGTTGAAGCCCAGGTATCGGTATTAAACGGTATGGAAACCGGAGATTTTGACGGAGATGGAAACCTCGATGTAGTTATCAATGGCAACGATTATGGCAGTGATGCTACTATAGGGCGTTATGACGCTCTTAACGGTTTAATGCTGAAAGGTGACGGCAAAGGCAACTTTAAGTCATTAAGCATTGTGCAAAGCGGTATTTATATTCCGGGAGATGGTAAGGCCCTGGTTAAGTTCCGCGATAAAAATGGGCAGGTAATATTGGCCGCCAGTCAGCACAAAGATGTTTTAAAAGTTTTCAGATCAAAAAATAAAACAAAAACTATCCCGGTTAAGGCCAATGATGTTTATGCACTGATTAAATATAAGAACGGTAATACCTCAAGGCAGGAATTTTATTTTGGCTCATCTTTTTTGTCGCAATCAGCAAGGTTTATACAGCTTAATGACAAAATATTAAGCGTTACCATTTTTGATGACAAGGGTAATCAAAGGCTTGTAAATTAGGTGTTTTACCATCGGCTGAAATTATACCGGAAATTGATTAAAATATTCGTAATCGATTGCGTAAATTAATTATCTTGCGGTGCTAATGTAAGGTCGACTATGCGCCTTAGCCAATAAACCATATTATAATTAAAAATCAATGCATTGCTTTAATCAATCTCCTAAACTCTTCGGCAGAAAAAAGTTTTGGATAGCATGTGTTTGCCTGTTGGGTTGCCAGCAACTCAGGGCGCAAAACACGGTATCACTTAATGATCTTTCTTTTTTTGATAATCCATCACCTAACTGGAAAGTAGCGGCCGGCGTACAGGCTGATATTGCGCAGAATGAAGTTTTAACCCTTAAAGACGGTAGCGGGATTTTGGTAAACCTGCCCGGCAAAAAGGACGCGAAAGACCTGTTTACCAAAACCACTTATGGCGATGCCGATCTGGAGCTTGATTATATGATGGCCAGGGGTTCAAATTCCGGCATCTATTTGCAGGGTAGGTATGAAATCCAGCTATTGGATAGCTGGGGAACGGTAAACCCGAAATCGGGGGATAATGGGGGCATTTATGAGCGCTGGGACGACAGCAAGCCCGAAGGTCAGCAAGGTTACGATGGCCATGCGCCAAGGCAAAATGCCAGCCGTGCGCCGGGTTTGTGGCAGCACATGAAAATTTCGTTTCAAGCGCCGCGCTTTGATGGCAATGGCCAAAAGATTAGCAATGCCAAGGTCCTTTACATCTGGCTCAATGGTGTTTTGATCCAGGATAATGTGGAGCTTGCCGGACCAACCCGCGGAGCTTTTGATACTAAGGAGGCCGCCACCGGTCCGCTGCGTTTACAGGGTGATCATGGTCCGGTAGCTTTCAGGAATATCAGGATAACCAGTTTTGACAAGCCTCACCCTGCACTTTTAAACCTGAAATACGGGGTTTATAAAGATGGGATTATTGAGGGAGATAGTTATAAGAAACTAAAACCCGAATCAGAAGGAACTTCGCCTGTATTATCATCAAACCAGGGTAAGCTTACTAATGATTTCCTAATCCGTTATACTGGCAGTATTCAAATTAAAGAGGCCGGCGAATACGTTTTTAAACTAAATGTACCGGGTGGTAAAGGCAAGTTGCGTATTGACGGCGCTGATGCGGTTATGTTAGCCGAAAACAGGGGAGAGGGCAAGACCCAGTTACAGCCCGGCGATCATCCGTTTGAATTACTCTACTCAAAAACTGTCGAATGGGCCAGGCTGGCTTTAGGGCTTACGGTGTCAGGCCCGGGCATCCGCGAGTATTTATTGAGCGATGCCAATGTAAGCAACAATGATCCTGTTGATCCTATTTTGATTAATGCAACTTCAAATACTGTATTACGGAGCTTTTCTGATTTACCGGGAGGTATCAGGGTTACCCATGGTGTAAATGTAGGCAGCCCTGAACTGTTGCATTACACTTACGATTTGGATAAAGGAATGATTGTTGAGATTTGGCGTGGTGGTTTCTTAGATGCCACACCCATGTGGCATGACAGGGGCGATGGCTCATCGCGCCCGGCTGGTTCTGTACAATATCTTGGCAAACCTGTCCCCGCTATCGAAAAGTTGAGCGATGCAAATGCCGCCTGGGCTTTGGATACTGCCGGTACAGGGTACAGGCCAAAAGGCTATGTTTTGAATGCCGACGATGTTCCGACATTTAAGTACAATATTTATGGCACTTCGGTAAATGATGCCAGCAGTGTGATGGATAAAGGGCAAGGCATTCACCGGGAAGTAACACTTGCCAATGCAGTAGACGGCCTGTTTTATCATCTGGCATCGGGCAATATCGAAACGCTTGGCAATGGATTATATGTCATTGACGATAAATCTTACTATATCCGTATTGATGATGCAGCAGGCGCCAAACCTATTGTTCGGGATGCGGGAGGAAAGCAGGAACTCATCATCCCCATTCAAAAGAAATTAACCTATTCTATCATTTTTTAAGCTGCCTTGATCATGAACAATACTTTAAAACAAATGATAAACAAGGGCACGTTTTTATTTACGCTTATAATTATCGCGCTGTTGAGCGATATCAAAAATACTTTTGCCCAGGCCGAATCGCCTAAAGAAGATGACTTTTTTAAGATCATGAAAGTGCCCGCGCCCGAGGGTACTATCCTTGAAGTTGGCGGTTTGTGTACGCTGCCTAATGGCACGCTGGCAGTAACCACCCGTCGCGGGGATATATTTATGGTCGAAAATCCAACCGGTCAGCATCCTTTTTTCCGCAAGTTTGCTTCGGGCTTGCATGAGGTGCTGGGTGCCGCCTGGAAAGATGGTGCGTTGTACGTTGTTCAGCGCGGCGAATTGACCAAGCTGGTTGATACCAATATGGATGGTAAGGCCGATGTTTTTGAAACTATTTATGCATGGCCATTATCTGGTAACTATCATGAGTATAGCTTCGGGCCTAAAATAGCGCCCGATGGCTCATTCTTTGTGACTTTGAACCTCGGGTTCCCGCCCGATTGGTGGCACCCGAAAAGCTTTGTGCCTTACCGGGGCTGGGCTTTAAATATTAAGGAAGATGGCACTGTTACGCCATGGGCGGCGGGCTTGCGTTCGCCTTGCGGTATCAGCATGATTGATGGCGAACTTTGGTATTCAGATAACCAGGGCGACTGGGTTGGTTCAGGTAGTATCATGCCGATCAAAAAAGGAGCTTTTATGGGGCATCCTTCAAGCCTGGTTTGGACGGGTTTGCCTAACTCGCCGCTAAAACTCACTTCCGAGCAATTCTTTGCCAAAAACAACCCGAGGATAGAATTTGATAAAAACGGCCAACCAGTAAAGCCGCAGGATATTGTTAATGAAAAATTTAAAACGGAGTTTGAGGCTAAAAAGGAAATCCCTGAATTACAACTGCCCGCGGTTTGGTTACCGCATGGGATCTTAGGAATCTCCAACTCCGAAATTGTTAAAATCCCGGAAGGCGCATTCGGCCCTTTTGCCGGGCAATTACTGATCTGCGACCAGGGTCAAAGTATGGTTGACAGGGTGTTTTTAGAGAAGGTTAACGGCGAATACCAGGGCGCGGCCTGGGCTTTTAGAAGCGGTTTCCAATCGGGCATAGTAAGGCTGGCCTGGTTACCTGATGGTTCATTGGCTACAGGCGAAACCAACCGTGGCTGGGGATCTGCCGGGGAGGCCACTATGGGCTTGCAGCGATTGGTATGGAACAATAAAGTTCCGTTTGAGATGCGTGCTATCCGTGCAATGCCCGATGGTTTTGAGATAGAGTTTACCAAGCCGGTTGATAAGAAAGTAGCTGAAGATATTGCTTCATACTCTGTAGAAAGCTATATCTATAAATACCATGGCGTATATGGCAGTCCGCCGGTGAATACCGAAAAATGCCCGATAGCAGGTGTGAAGGTATCGGCAGATGGTTTAAAAGCGCGATTGATTGTGAATAACCTGCGTAAATATTATATCCACACCATTACGCTTGCAGGCATCCGCGATAAGGAAAACTATTTCAATTTAGTTCACCCAACGGCTTATTATACGTTGAATAATATCCCCGAAGGGCAAAAACTTTCCATGACGGAGGTAAGTACGATAAATTCCGCCAAAGCCGCAGCTGCGGCCGATCTGAAAAAAGGCGTTGCCGGTAAAAAAGCTGCGGCAGTAAAATCTGCAGTTGGGTTAAGCGCGGTTCCTACTTATGCAGAGGTGCAGCCGATCCTGCTGAAAAATACCTGTCTTTCGTGCCATAACGCTACAAAAAGACAGGTTGGTCCGGCTTACGTGGATGTAGCTAAACGCAAATATAGCGTGGCCGAATTGATCCAGCTGATCCGTAGTCCGAAGCCCGAGCACTGGCCAGATTATTCAACGCCTATGCCACCTATGCCGCAGGTTCCTAAGGAAGAGGCCCGTAAGATAGCTTTATGGATCAAATCGCTTGCGAAATAAAGCTGAAAGCCGAAGGCTTAAAGCAAAAAGCTAAAGGCCCTGCCTTAAAAGCTTTTAGGCTTTCAGCTAAACATGAATAGTTATCTGATTATTTAACCCTGATCAATTGTTTTAAAAATGAAACGCAAACTTATTTTCACTGCTTTATTAGCAGGCAGTTCTTTAACAATATTCGCGCAGCAAAATGCGAAGCCGGAGGATACCGAGATCTGGTCGCCGGTGCCGGCTGTAGTTACCCCTGGTAAAACTCTGGGAGATGCACCTTCTGATGCCATCATTTTGTTTGATGGCAAAAACCTCGACGAATGGGTAGCTACAAATGATAGCACATCAAACCATAAATGGAAAGTTGACGATAAAATTATTACGGTAGATAAAACCGCAGGCGATATCCAAACCAAACGTAAATTCATGGATTTTCAGTTGCATATCGAATATCGCATCCCATCAAACATAACCGGCAGCGGACAAGCACGCGGTAACAGCGGCATTTTCCTGGCAGCCCTGCCATGGGGAGCCGGTGGTTATGAGTTGCAGGTGCTTGATAACTATAATAATAAAACCTATGTGAACGGGCAGGTGGGCAGTTTATATAAACAAGCCATCCCCTTGGCAAACGCTTGCCGCAAACCCGGCGAGTGGCAAACTTATGATGTGATCTGGACAGCTCCCCGTTTTAATGAGGATGGTTCGTTAAAATCGGCCGCCCGCGCTACCGTAATTCACAATGGTGTGCTGGTTCAAAACAATACCTCATTAATAGGAGATACCCCTTACATTGGTAAGCCTGAATACCGTAAACATGGTGCTGCTCCCATAAAGCTGCAGGCGCACGGTGATAAAAGTGAACCGATCAGTTATCGTAATGTTTGGGTAAGAGAGTTGTAAAAAAAACGTCGTTGCGAGGAACGAAGCAATCGCAAACTGTACAGAGAGACTTGTATAGCTGCTTTGCTAATAGGGGATTGCTTCGTTTCTCGCAATGACGGTTTTAATAAATTGATGCCGTTTTTAAGGCGATCATCTTGCGCTCGTTTATAACGAGCGCTTAATATGGTTCGGCGATTGTATCGCCATTGCGTTATAAACGCAAACCCACGTTACGCACTCGTTGAAAACGAGCGCGAGATATTAAGGGCATTTAAAATCTTAACTCACTGCCTTCTTCCCTTCAATATTAGGCAATAAGCCGGTGAAGATACCTATCAGCGGCAAGTACGCGCAAACCTTAAATACATAGTTGATACTGGTCATATCAGCAACTTTACCCAATATAGCCGATCCTAAACCGCCCATACCAAAAGCCAGGCCGAAGAATAAGCCCGCTATTAAACCTACCTTTCCTGGTACAAGTTCGGTAGCGTAAACTAAAATTGCCGAAAATGCCGATGAAAGGATTAGGCCGATAAACACAGATAAAACGCCCGTCCAAAATAGCGATACGTAGGGCAGGAGCATGGTAAAGGGCGCTACACCCAATATCGAAATCCAAATGATGTATTTACGGCCAAAACGATCACCTAACGGCCCGCCGAAAAGCGTTCCCGCAGCTACCGATCCTGAAAACATAAACAGATAAATTTGTGATTGCTGAATGCTTAAATGGAACTTATTGATCAGGAAGAAAGTATAATAGCTGGTGATGCTGGCCAGGTAAAAATATTTGGAGAATATAAGCACCAGCAAAATACCGAGGGAGAATATCACCCTCCTTTTGGAGATATTCAACTGAACGGTTTCTTTAGCATTTTTGTTTTTTGCATTAAAACTGAGGCGTTCGGCATACCATTTAGCTATGCGGAACAACACCAAAATTCCGGCGAAGGCGATAAGGCAAAACCAGATCACGTTTGATTGTCCGTAAGGGATCACGATAAGAGCTGCAAGCAGCGGTCCAATAGCGCTGCCGGCATTACCACCCAGCTGAAAAATAGATTGAGCCAGCCCTTTTTTACCTCCCGATGCTAAATGTGCTACCCGCGATGATTCCGGGTGAAATATGGATGAGCCAATACCAATAAGACTTACGGCCATCAGCATAATAGAAAAGTTGCCGGCAAAAGAGGCAAGCATCAGTCCGGATAGAGTGAAACCCATGCCAATTGCCAATGAATATGGTTTGGGTTTTTTATCGGTATAAAGGCCTACAAATGGCTGCAAAATAGAAGCGGTAATTTGATAGGTGAAGGTGATTAGCCCTATTTGAGTAAAATTAAGACTAAACCGTTGTTTGATAAGCGGGTATATGGACGGTATAACCGATTGCAGCATATCATTGATAAAGTGTGCAAGGCTTATTGTAAACAAAATTGAATACACTGTTTGCTGAACCAATTTTTTAGGTTCGGGGATAATAGTTGTTGGCGATGTAGATTCCATTAGCAACAGATTAAATTATAAAACATTATAACATCAGATGAATTTGATGAAATTTTTTAATATTGATGAATTTCGATAACGGTATTCCAGGCCTGTTTCGAATCGCAATCGAGAATGTTTTTCAGTAGCTTTTCGTGAAGGTGCTGAGTTTCGATAAAAATGCGCGTATCAGGGTGGATTTCAGTGAACCAGTTTTTTAAATGTACGGCTGCCGTTTTATATAGATCGCTCAGGATCTCGTTTTTTGATGCTTCGGCAATAGCGATGTGAAATTTAACATCAGCGTCAATACACTCTTCCAATAGCCCGGCTTCGGCAGTTCTGTTCCGGGTTTCTAAATGGCTTTTCATGTTAAAAATATCTTTTTGCGAGCGGTTTATAGCAGCTTTTTCGGCTATTTTCATCTCTAAAAGCTGTCTTACCTCATCAAGGTCCTGAGAGCGGGCACGTTTTAAACGGGCTTCCATAGGCTCAGGATTACTGGCTGTGCGTTCCACAAAAGTCCCAGCACCTTGCTGGATTCTGAGCAGGCCCAAATGTACCAGGCTTTTAGTTGCTTCGCGGATGCTTGAGCGCCCCACACCAAACTCGGCCATGAGTGCGGGTTCGGTAGGCAACTTGTCGTTTACCCGGTAATGGCCGCTGCTTATCTGTTCTTTCAGTTTTTCTGCTATCTCTTGTGCCAGCGATCTTTTAATAATTTTGCTCATTTGTAAATCATCAGATGAATTGCAAATGTATAGGTTTGTTTGAGAAATAAAAGTTATTTTGGGGGCAAAATCTATTTTTAAAAAATAGTGCCAATTATTAGCCTGTGTTTTCTAAAGCATTAATATATATTTAAATTTAGCTTAACATTAGTGCCGTTACTTTGATGCCATAAAAATACCCCTTGTGAAACAATATTCGGATGCACAACTTCTACTTGAACTGCAGGGCGGTAACGATGGTGCATTCCGGGAAATTTATGAGCGTTATGCGGATAGGTTGATTGCCTTCGCGTTAAAGAAAACCCAAAACGAGGATGAAGCGATGGATATGGTACAGGAGCTGTTCCTCTCCATATGGAAAAATCGTAATACCATCCAGGTAAATGGAGCGCTTGAAGCCTACCTCATGGTTTCTGTTAATTACATGAGCTATAAGTGGTACAAAAAGCAAAGTGTCAAGCCGCGCCCGTTAGATGATGTTTCCGAATTACAGGAAACTTATGAACACAGTACCGATCAAAAACTTTCCCTTGCCGAATTGCACTTTTTGATCGACCAGGAAATAGCGGATATGCCCGAGAAAATGCGACAGGTTTATTTGTGCAGCCGCGAGCAGGATATGACCGGCCCGCAAATAGCCGAATTTTTAGGCTTATCGCACCAAACCGTACGCAACCAAATCAGTAATGCTTTAAGCAGGCTGAAGAAATCTGTTCAGAAGTATTACGATGTCATCCCCTTTGATAATTATAGCAGATTTTTGCTGTTGATAATTTTTTTCAAAAAGTTATAGTACACTCCTCCGTCTCAGGTCACTTATCAGGTATAAAGCCCCTGTTAGGTGAATCAAAGAGAAATAAAAAAACTACTCAATAAGTTTAACGCCGGTAAATGCACCGACGAGGAATTGCAGCTTTTACAACAACTGATGCATAACCTTGACACGGATGCCAAAACCGGCGACAATGTTAAAGCCCTTAAGCAACCGCTTTGGGAGCGGATAGAAAAACAAACCATAGAAAGAGGTAAAATCCGCAGGCTAAATACCATCTGGTTGAAAGTTGCCGCTGCTGTTTTGGTAGCTGTATGTGCCGGACTGTTCTACTCAAAATTAGCCACCCACAAAAATGAGCAAATTGCTTACCAGGTAATCACCGCTCCTAAAGGCTGCATGAAACAGGTAATGCTGCCAGATAGCTCAACTGTTCAGTTAAACGCGGGTACATCGTTAAAGTTCCCGGTTAGTTTTGGCGATTCAAAAAGAGAAGTAACGCTGATAAATGGAGAAGCTTTTTTTGATGTAAAGCATGATGTAAAAAGGCCATTCATGGTGCATGCCGCAAAAGTTATTACTCAAGTACTTGGTACATCGTTCAATATCAAATTTTATAAGGAGCTGCCCGATATAGAGGTTTATGTGAACAGCGGCAAGGTTGAGGTGCATGATCAGCGCCATACATTGGGTTTTTACACGCCCAGGCAGCAGTTAATCTATAACAAACAACATGAAAGCTTTACACGCCAGGAACTAACGGCCGATCATTCACTAAGCTGGATGCGTGATGAGCTGATACTGGATAATGTGTCATTTAAGGAGATTACCGTTTATCTGCAAAACCGCTACAGCGTGAATTTTAAATACAATGAAAAACGGCTGGCGCAGCAGCATTATTCGGTAAGGTTTTCAAATAAGTTGAATATCAGGCAGGTGCTGGATATACTTCAGTTTATTGATGGCCGAAAGTATAAGTTAAACGGAGATACAGTAAATATTAAATAACAATATAAAAGGAAAACCAATGCCTGCTCCAACAGGCACTGGCTCAATTAAGTGTAGCTGCCAAAACTAAAAGCCAACAGGCAGTTACTAATCACTTTAAAAACAAATGTATGGAAAAATCTTTAACCCGGATTTCAAGAAGATTAATCTCAGCAATTTTGTTGCTGGTAACAACCCTGACGGCAGTATTGCCCTCACGCGCCTTCGCCGAGCGTAGTGTGTCGCTGATGGATCAGCCGGTAACCGTAAAGTTTGCCGATGAAACCATGGACGCCTCGCTCGAGAAACTCAAAAAAGCGGTAAATACCGTTGCATTTAACTACAAGATGGATGATGTGGCCGTGGTAAAAGTAAAGGCAAATTCATTTGTTAACAAACCATTAAAAGATGTGCTTAACGCTTTAACTGCCAATACGCAATTGGAGTACCGCGAAAAGTACGGCACTATTATCATCTCGCACAAAAAGGTGGTACGTGCACCCGAAAAAATTACGGTGACCGGAACAGTGACCGATAAAGACGGTCCGCTGGCCGGCGTGGCTGTACGCAGCAAAACTTCAACTGCCGCTACCTCAACCGATGTTAATGGTAATTTTAAAATTACTGTTGAAAAGGGCGAGGTGCTGGTTTTTAGCTTTATCGGCTACAAAAGCCGCGAAGTTACTGCCGGTCAATCGCCGCTTAGCATTACTTTGGAGGCCGACGTTACGGGTTTAAACGCCGTAGTAGTGGTAGGTTACGGTACTCAAAAAAATACCGATGTAACCGGTTCGGTAGGTTCGTTAAAAGTTAGTAATGTTAAAGATCGTTCGGTAGGTTCGGTGACCGAAATGCTGCAGGGACAAATTGCAGGTGTTACCGTACTAAACGAAGGTGGCGATCCAACTTCGGGCCCAAGCATCAGGCTACGCGGTCAAAGCTCTTTTAATACTGAAGGCCCGCTGATTGTGGTTGATGGAACCGTTTATAATGGTGGCCCTATTGACCCGGCCGATATCGAATCAATTGACGTATTGAAAGATTCATACGCCGCCATCTACGGTGCCAAAGCTGCCGGTGGCGTAATACTGATCACAACCAAACGCGGTAAACAAGGCAAAACCAATTTAGATATTACCGCAAAAGGCGGCGTACAAAACGCCTTGAAAATATTACAGGCCTTAAACGCTGCTGATTATGCCGATGCGATCAACACAGCTTATGATAATGCAGGCAAAAAGCGTTTGCCGGCCTTTGATGCTACTGTAAATCCCGATTCGCGCATCACACGTACTAACTGGACTGACGCCTTGTTTAGGACAGGCTACATACAGGATTATAACCTGAATATCAGCGGCGGCAGCGAAAAATCTACTTTTTATATTTCGGGCGGTTATCGAAAAAACAACGCAATTCTTTTAAATACCAATGCTATCCGTTATAACTTTCGCGTAAACTCTGATCACCAAATCAACAACTGGTTAAAAATTGGTGAAAGTATGTCATACTCTTACAATAACGGCCAGGGCGCTAACACAACAAGCGCTTATACCGGTGCTATTTTATCAGCTATATTTTATCCGCCAAACGCTTCTATTTACAATGCCGATGGTAGTTTTGGCGGTGTGCCGGCTGACTACGCGGGTTCTTACGGCGACGTAATTAACCCGGTTGCTTACCTGAAACGTTTAGATAACAGTGATGGTGTAAGCAGCTTCAACGTTAACCCTTATGTTGAAATAAACCTGATCAAAGGCTTAAAATTCCGCTCAAATTTAGGTATTACCAAAAACTCAGAAACTATCAAAAACTTCAGCACAAGGATATTGGAGCCGGGTAAAAAGTTTTTTGACAACTTCCTGTTCCAGGAGCAGAACAACTCGCGTACCATTCTCGCCGAACAAACTTTAAACTTCGACAGAACATTTGGCGAAAAACATCACATATCGGCATTGGCAGGTTACACTTATCAGGATGATATGAACGAGTTTTTCAGCGTAAATACTGATAATTATCAGAGCGAAGATCCAGCGGTTCGTTATATCATTAATGGCACACTTAATCCTACAGGTTTGCCATTACAGGGAGCAAAATCTGAGCAGGGTTTAATTTCTTACATTGGAAGGGTAGGATACGATTTTGAAGGAAAATATTTTATTAATGGGATATTTCGTCGTGACGCTACTTCAAGCATCGCAGCGCAGCACAGAGTTGAAAACTACCCGGGGGTTTCCGGTGGTTGGATAGTTAGCAAAGAAGATTTTTTCCCTAAAGACGGCTTAGTGTCTTTTGCCAAAATAAGGGCAAGTTACGGTCAATCAGGTAACCTTGCAGGGCTTAATACCTACTTCCCTACTTCGGTTAGTGTGTCAAAAACATCCGGATATCTCGGAAACCCAGCTACAGGAGTTACCGGTGCAGCTGTTGATGGTTTAGCTAATCTTGATCTCATTTGGGAAAAAGCAGCACAAACCAACGTTGGTGTTGATTTAGGCCTGATGAACGGCAAGCTGAATGTTACAGCTGATGCATTTGTAAAAACAAATACTCATTTTATATTTCATCCACCGGTTGCAGCTGTTTATGGTGTATCAAACCCGCCGTATGTTAATGGTGGAAAGATCCAGAATAAAGGTATTGAGCTATCTATCAAATATCAGGGTAACGTGGGCGAACTTCATTACAATTTCATTGCCAATGGTTCATACATCAAAAATAAAATTGATGACATTTTACCTGGCCAACAAACAATTCTTGCCGACCCAAGCGTAAGGGGCAGCCTGGTGCCTGTTTGGTTGAAGCAAGGTTACGCGATGTATTCTTTCTTTGGTTACAAAACTGCGGGTTTATTCCAATCGCAGGATGAAGTGAATAACTACAAAGGTCCAACCGGAGCGCTTATTCAGCCAAATGCGAAACCTGGCGATATTAAGTTCGTGGATACGGACCATGATGGTAAAATAACCGAAGCAGATAAAACGTACATGGGTACACCGTTTCCTAAAGTTAGTTATGGTTTTACAGCCAACTTTAATTACGGCCCGTTTGATATGAGTGTGTTTTTGCAGGGTGTAGCAGGTAATAAATTGTTCAATGCAGTTAAATACACCGGCCTTAATGCATCTATTCAAAACTATAACCTGCTGGCTGATGCAAAAAATGCCTGGACACCAAGCCATACCAACACTAATATTCCACGTCTGTCGGCAAGTGATGCAAATGGCAATTTTGGCAACGTATCTGACTTTTATGTAGAGAACGGTTCATACATGCGTATTAAAAATGTAACCCTGGGTTATACCTTACCAAAAGCACTATTGACTAAAATTGGTGTACGTAGTGCCCGAATTTTCGCTAATGCGCAAAACCTGGCCACATTTACCAAATACACAGGTCTTGACCCGGAAGTTGGTATCAACCAAAATGGTGTTGATTTAGGCTTGTATCCACAATCAAGGATCATTTTAGTAGGTGTTAACGTAGGTTTATAAAAAATCAGGAACCATAATTAAGGAGATACAGAGATGAAATTTAAAAATATAATTAGCAAAGGCTTAATGGGTGTAATGATTATTGCACTGGCCCAAAGCTGTAAAAAAGGTACTTTAGATAATATTAAACCAGCAGGTTCGCCAACTACCGCCAACTTCTGGAAAACTGCTGATGACGCCCAGGCAGCGGCCAATGGTTTGTATGAAAAACAAAGTAACAGCGAAGACCTTTATGGCCGCGGTTTCTTTTGGTTCATTAATGCCAGCGATGACATGGTTGTTGGCCGTACATCTGCCGACAGGGAAAATATCAAAAACTTTATCTGTACCGGTAACGAGAGTAGTATTTACGCTCCATGGCAGTTGCACTTTGTTGTGATGAAACGTGCTAATGACGTGATCAACAACGTGCCGAACATTAACATGGATGCGGCTACCAAAAACTTTATTTTGGGGCAGGCTTACTTTATTCATGCTGTAATGCACCTGGAAATTGCCGATCTATACGGATCAGACAAACAAGGCGCTCCTTTGCAAAATCGCGCCAATCCATTAGCGTTCCCGGCGCAATTGCCTTCAGTTAAAGATAACTACGCTTATATCGAGGCTGATTTGAAAAAGGCAGCTTCTTTACTGCCTTACTTTGATAAGCTTGCCGCTGCCGATAAAGGCCGCGCTCATAAAACTGCTGCTTATGCTTATTTGGCTAAAACTTACCTGCATGCTAAGGATTACGCTAACGCCGAAAAATATGCCGACTCGGTTATCCTCAGCGGAAAACATGCTTTGCTAAGCAATTATGCTGATGTGTTTAAGATCGCTAATAACTACAGTTCAGAATATATCTGGTCGGTTGCAAGTAATTTGAACGGACAGAGCATTTTACCGGGTGCTATGCTGGAGAACAAAGGCTGGGGCTTATATAACGGTTTCGGTTACTATCAGCCAACTAAAGAGCTTGTTGACGAGTTTGAGGCCGGCGATAAAAGGCTTCCGGCTACTATCCTGCAAAAAGGCGATAGCTTCCAGTATTTCGGTCAAACTTATACTTACCCAATTGGTGGTAAAAGCAACAGCTTAACCGGCTACCAGTTTAATAAATATATGGAACCGTTTAGCTATGCAGGTGGTATTCACGTAAGCCCTAACGGCGATGAGCCTTCTACAGATTTAAACGTACCATTGTTGCGTTATGCCGAGATCCTGCTGATTAAAGCCGAAGCGCAGATCATGCAGGGCAAAAACGGTGATGCCGCGCTTAACCAGGTGCGTGTACGTGCAGGATTGCCCACGATTACTAATGCTACGATGGCAAACCTCAAACACGAACGCCGCGTTGAATTGGCAGGTGAGTGGAGCGATCGTAACTTTGACCTGGTACGCTGGGGCGATGCACAGGCAATTTACGCAAAACCGTTACACGGTTCAGATGGCTCAATTGTATGGAAAGCTCGTAACTTTGACCCGGCAAGGGATAACATTTGGCCAATTCCGCCAAAAGATATCCAGATAAGCCAGGGCCAGCTGAAACAGAATGCCGGCTGGTAATTGACATATTGAAACTTACAAAACCGGGCTCAGCCCGGTTTTGCTATATCTACACCAAATGAAAAAAAGTACTACCCTAATTACGCTGGCGACGCTGCTGGCAAACATTGGTTTAACGGCCAATGCGCAGGTTAAAAACTACACCGTAGCCGACGCACACTCCCACAATGATTACAAAAACAACATTCCTTTTTACAGGGCTTATGAAAAAGGTTTCGGTTCTATCGAGGCCGACTGTTATGCCGTTAACGGGCAGTTGATGGTGGCTCACGATAAAAAGGAGATTGACGCTAAGCGGTCGTTAAAGATCTTGTACATCGATCCGCTGATTGAAAAATTTAAACGCGACCCACAGCGCCATTTAAGGCTGCTTATCGAAATTAAGGAAGATCATAAGGCGGTATTGCCCTTGGTGATCAAAGAACTGAAACCGTTAGAACAGTATTTTAATTATGAAGGTCACCCGGGACGGCTATCTATAGTTATGACAGGAGCAGTGCCCCCTGCGGCAGAGATGACCAATTATCCGGCCTGGATCTCGTTTGATGTTGACCATATGAACGGCTTTACACCGGCGCAATGGAAAAAGATTGGCATGGTAAGCTTTCCGTTTGGCAAATACATGCACTGGAACGGTAAAGGTGTATTGAATAACGAAGAGATCGCGAGGATAAAAGCGGGGATCGATAGCGTACATAACTCCGGTAAAAAGGTGCGTTTTTGGGAGACTCCCGATACCAAAAGCAGTTGGCTGGCGCTAATCCGTTTAGGCGTTGATGTAATTGGCACCGATAAAATAGAAGAGCTTGGCGATTTTCTGAACAAGAAGCCAGCAGGTGAATATACCGCGCCACAAGGGTATGGCATTTATAAGCCAACTTATAAATCGGACGGTGCGGTTAAGAAAGTTAAAAACATCATTTTGTGTATCGGCGATGGCATGGGCTTATCGCAGATTTATTCGACCTATACCGCCAACCGAGGCCAGTTGAATATTTTCCAGATACTCAACATTGGCTTTTCAGTAACTAATTCTGCCGATGCTTATATCACTGATTCGGCGGCCGGCGCCACCGCTTTTGCATCGGGCCAAAAAACTAACGACAGGGCAGTAGGTGTTGATCCGTCAGGCAAACCATTGAAATCATTGGCTGATTACAGCGCCGAAGCAGGCAAAAAGACTGCCGATATTGTGGCCTGTGAATTGACAGACGCTACCCCCGCGGCCTTTTATGCGCACGACTCGGAACGGAGCCACTCTACGGCCATTGCCAATCAAATTACTTCATCGCCTATTGATATTTTTCTGGGCTCGGGATACAAAGATTTTATCTGGCCGGTAAATGGTGAAAGCCCTGTTAATAAAATGAAAAAGAGGGGATACACGGTAATTCGCAACTTTGATGAGTTTTTGAATAGCTCGGCCCCAAAAATCCTGGCTTTGATGGATGACAGCGTAACCCGCCCGAAAATGGAAGGCAGGGGGAGTTATCTGCCGCTGGCATTTAATAAAGTAACCCAAACGTTCAAAAATGCTCCCAAAGGTTTCTTTATGATGATTGAGGGCTCGCAGATAGACCATGGCGGCCATGCAAATAACCTGAAACAAGTAATAACCGAAAATAGCGACTTCGATCGTGTAGTTGGCGACGCCCTGAAGTTTGCTGATGAAGATGGCGAAACCCTGGTAATTGTAACCGCCGATCATGAAACAGGCGGCTTAACCCTGCTTGATGGCAGTATCAACAACGGTTATGTATGGGGCGATTTTAGCACCAACGATCATACCGGTACCCCTGTTCCGGTATTTAGCTACGGCCCGCATTCCCTGGATTTCAGAGGGGTTTATAGTAATACCGAGATCTTTAACAAGATTAAGTCGTTGTTGCAGTAACTGCAGTAGCTTAACTGAGCTTTTAAAGCCTAACGAAGCCCTTAAAACTTCGTTAGGCTAATGCTGTTTTGATGAGATTTATAGCTTAATTGAAAGATACAATAAAGCAGCAATGGAAGCCCCAACCAATGGGCCGATAATCGGGATCCATGCATAAGCCCAATCGCTGGTTCCTTTGCCTTTTATCGGTAGCAGCATATGCATAAAGCGTGGGCCAAGGTCACGGGCTGGGTTGATAGCATAGCCTGTAGTGCCACCTAATGACAGGCCTATCACCCAAACCAGTAATGCTACAGGGATGGCACCTACTGAACCCAGGCCAATAGGCGTTTTAGCAGGAGTAATTTCAGCACCTGCTATGTAAAAGATGGTAAACAACAATACAAATGCGCCAATCACTTCGCTGGCGATGTTTGAAACGTAATTACGTACAGCAGGCCCCGTACAAAATACGGCCAGTATCGAGGCCTGATCATTTGTGCGTTTAAAATGATCATAATACATTACCCAAACTAAAAATGCACCGATACAAGCGCCCGCAAATTGGGCAATAATGTAGGGCACAACGTTTGCCCAGGCAAACTTACCCGCAATAGCGAGTGCTATGGTTACGGCAGGATTAAGGTGCGCGCCGCTATACGGACCTGCAACAACTACCCCTACAAAAACAGCTAATCCCCAGGCAGTGGTAATTACTATCCATCCGCTGTTATTTCCCTTAGTATCTTTTAAAACTACGTTGGCCACTACACCATCACCTAATAATATCAAGAGCATGGTGCCTATCAGTTCGGCTACAAATGGAGACATGTTAAAATATTTTAAAGATGGATATTAAATAACTGTTACAGGATGCCCGGAATTTGACCAGCATTGAGCAGTGCTTACCGCGCGTTTCCAGCCGGCAATGCCCGATTTTACTTCGTCAAGATCGTTGGCCGGAGTAAATTCCGCTTCGGCGGCCCACAAGTGCTGAATTTCGGCTATATCTTTCCAATAGCCTACAGCCAGCCCGGCCATATAGGCTACACCAAGTGCTGTAGTTTCGGTAACTTCGGGCCGGATCACTTTGCAGTTTAATACGTCTGACTGAAACTGCATCAGCAGGTTATTGGCAGTCGCCCCGCCATCCACACGCAGTTCTTTTATCTCCATGCCTGCATCAGCTTCCATCGCTTTAAGCACATCCATGGTTTGGTAGGCTATTGATGATAATGCGGCCCTTGAAATGTGGGCTGCTGTAGCACCCCTGGTTAAACCAACTATAGCCCCCCGGACTTCCGGGTCCCAGTAGGGAGCACCCAAACCTGCAAACGCGGGTACAAAGTAAACGCCCGCGGTATCTTTTACTGAGGTAGCCAGCTTTTCAACATCTGCCGACGTTTTGATAATGCCCAGCCCGTCGCGCAGCCACTGCACTACCGCACCGCCTATAAAAATACTGCCCTCAAAGGCGTAGGTGATCTCGCCGTTTATTTTCCAGGCGATGGTGGTAAGCAGGTTGTTTTTTGATTTGATAAACTCATGTCCGATATTCATCAGCATAAAACAGCCTGTGCCATAAGTGTTTTTAACCATCGCTTTATCAATGCACATCTGCCCGAACAATGCTGCATGCTGATCGCCGGCTATACCTGCAATCGGGATCCTTTGCGCAAACAAATTATTGGCTGTTTGTCCATATAGCTCGCTTGATTGTTTTACTTCGGGCAAGATACTTTTTGGGATATTAAACAGTTGTAGCAACTCCTCGTCCCATTGTTGTGTGCGGATATTGAACAGCATGGTACGGGCGGCATTGGTTACATCGGTAGCGTGAACTTCGCTGCGGGTTAACTGCCAGATGAGCCAGCTGTCAACCGTGCCAAAAGCCAGTTCACCGGCTTCGGCCTGTGCCCTGGCACCTTCAACATTGTCCAGGAGCCATTTTATTTTTGAGCCGGAAAAGTAAGCATCTATTACCAGGCCGGTTTTATCGCGGATCATTTCGCTATGACCGTTTTGCTTTAGTTCATCGCAAAAGGCGGCGGTACGCCTGTCCTGCCAAACAATGGCGTTATGAATTGGTTCGCCGGTTTTGCGGTTCCAAACTATGGTGGTTTCGCGCTGATTAGTTATACCTATGGCTTTAATATTGCCGCCACCCAAGCCTGCTTTTGCAATAGCTTCTGCGGCAACCCCAATCTGGCCTGCCCAAATCTCATTAGGGTCGTGTTCAACCCAGCCGGGCTTAGGAAAGTATTGCTTAAATTCTTTTTGTGCCGAAGCAACAATTTTACCTGTATGATCAAAAACTATTGCCCGCGAACTGGTAGTGCCCTGGTCGAGCGCTAAAATATATTCCTGCATAATTTGGTTTGGTTTACCTTGGTTTATTTATTGAATATCACATTAAATTTGCTCATTTTAATGTGGTGTTAGTATATAATTTTTTGCTGTTTCGTTAAATGCATTAATCTGTGCGGCTTCCCATGCTGCATCTTTTCCCAACTCAGCGGCCATAAGGTGTGCTACTTCGGCAGTCATTTCGGTAGCTAAGCGGGCATCTAAAAATAGTACACGGGTACGGCGCGCCAGGATATCCTCAACAGTACGCGCCATTTCATTCCTTACCGACCAGATTACCTCAGCCTTAGTATACCTATCTTTAGGGTGAACCGGGTTTCCCCAATCCGGGTTTTCATTTTGCAGTGCTACAATCTTTTCAATGTCGGCACCATAAACAAACATAGGGTTGGTACGGTCGGGGGTGGGGCGACTGCCATGGATGGGTAGAGATGCAGTTTTACAAGGTGTGTTTGTAAGCCCGCCTGTTTCAATAGCCTTGTCAACAATATCCTCGGCCATTTTGCGGTAGGTGGTCCACTTGCCGCCGGTTATGGTAATTAAGCCGGACGCGGAAACGATTAATTTATGGCTTCGGGAAATTTCCTTTGTTTTTGATGATCCATCTTGTGGGGCGGCAAGCGGTCGTAAACCCGCAAATACACTTAATACATCGGCACGGGTAGGGGCTTTGGTGAGGTATTTGCCCGCGGTTCGTAGTATAAATTCCACTTCTTCGTCCAGTGCCACCGGCTCAAGGCTGTGCGAGTTGATTGGGGTATCTGTAGTGCCTATCAATAATTTCTCATGCCAGGGAACTGCAAAAAGTACGCGCCCATCTTCCGTTTTTGGGATCATCAGCGCATCGTCGGCCGGTAAAAATGAACGGTCGAGTACAAGGTGTACGCCCTGGCTTGGCCTAACCATGGGCTTCTTTTCGGGGGTATCCATTTTTAGTACATCATCAACAAAAACGCCGGTGGCATTGATCACTGTTTTTGCCTTTAATTGATACCCGGCGCCTGTCTCTGTATCAGTGGCTTTTACGCCTATGATTTTATTAGTAGTATCTTTGATTAATCCGGTTACTTTAAAGTAATTGAGCAAGGTTGCACTCTGTTCAACGGCGGTTTGCGCCAGGTTAATTGCCAGTCGCGAATCATCAAACTGCCCGTCGTGATAAACCACCCCGCCATGAAGCCCTTTTTCTTGTATTCCCGGCAGTCGTTTAGTGGTTTCTTTTTTGGAAATGTGTTTTGCCCGGCCAAAACTTAACTTCCCGGCCAGTAGATCATAAATGCTGAGGCCGATAGTATAAAAAACACCGTCCCACCAGGAGTAATTAGGAATAATAAAACTTTCGTTTTTTACAAGATGAGGCGCGTTTTTCAATAGTAATCCCCGTTCGCGTAAGGCTTCACGCACCAGGCCGATATCGCCCTGTGCCAGGTATCGCACTCCGCCGTGTACCAGCTTGGTGGCACGGCTTGATGTTCCTTTTGCAAAATCGGCTTGTTCCAGTAATAATACAGAGAAACCGCGCGAGGCTGCATCAACTGCAGCGCCAAGTCCGGTAGCTCCGCCACCTATGATGACCAGGTCCCAGATCTTTTCGGTATCGTTAAGGTGGCTAAGGTTCGCTTCTCTTGTAAATGAGTTCATTTTATTTCGATATTTATTCAAATATATAAAATCGAAATAAAATAAAACCAAATGAAATTAAAAATAATTTTATTTGGTTACATTTGACTAACACGGAGCACAGTAAGCTTTGCAAAACATTACAGTCAATTTTTCTGTTTAATTTAGCGATTATGAGTAAAAACACCGACCGGCATAAGTTTATCCTGCAAAAGGTTGAGACAGATGGTTTTGTGAATGTGCAGGACCTGAGCAACCAGTTAAGTGTTTCGGAAGTTACCATCCGGAAGGACCTGAAACTTTTGGAAGATAAAAACCTACTTTTCAGAACGCATGGTGGTGCAAGCCAAACTAACCCTTATGCTAATGACAGGCCGGTAGCCGAAAAGGAGAAACTGAACGGCCCCGAAAAAAGAAAAATTGCCGCAGAAGCAGCGATAAGGATAGATACCAATGATTCGGTTATTATAGCCTCAGGAACCACAATGCTCGCCCTTGCCCGTGCTATGCAGCCAAACAGGCATCTTACGGTAGTTACCGCGGCTTTGCCGGTAGCGCTCGAGCTTCTACAGCATCCGCAGGTTGATATTGTTCAATTGGGCGGGCAAATGCGAAGTACCTCCTCATCGGTAACAGGCAATTATGCCGAACTGATGCTGGACGATATGTTATGCGGTGTATTGTTTTTAGGTGTAGATGGTATCGACCCGGAAATAGGGCTGACTACTACTAATTTATCCGAAGCCCGGCTTAACCGGAAAATGATCAATGCGGCCCAAACTACCATTGTATTGGCCGATAGTACCAAATTTGGTAAGCGGGGCCTGGCAAAAATTTGCGCGCTTGATCAAATCAACGAAATTATTACCGATAGCGGTATTAGCCCGGCAATGCTCAATATGCTGGAAGAAAAAGGGGTGAAGGTAACGGTGGTTTAATGGTATATAGTTAGAAGTCAATTAATCTGCTTTATTAATTGCAGTACTTCGTCTCCATATTTTTCTGTATAACCAAATTTTAATGCAAGGTCAAAGTTTTGTAAGGCATCTTCATTGTTGCCTTGTTCCATTAAAATGATCCCTTTGTTTTTATAAGCGTAAGCATTACCCTTATGTAATGCTAAGGATTTATCGATGAGTGCCATGGCACCGTTTACATCCCCAAGTTTAAATTTTGAAAAGCCAAGGTTATTCAACGTAAAAGAAGCAGTTGCATCCATGGCGATGGCTTTTTCAAAGAAAGGAATAGATTCTGTGTATTGTTCTTGTTTTGAAAGATTGAAACCCTTATGGTTTAAAAGTTCCTTGTCGTCGGGATTCATGGCGAGCAGTTTATCAAGGATAACTGCAGATTTATCATGGTTGCCAATTATATCATAGATATAGGCCTTTGTAACTTCATAATTAATATTATCCGAATCAGGTCTGTTTTCAATTAGTTCGTCTATTAACTTTATTGCCGATTGGTAATCACCTGATTTGTATTTGCCACAGGCTATCAAGTTTTTAAAACTCAAGTCACCCGGGGATAGGCTTAAACCGGTCTCGCAAATTTTAGTCACATCTTCAAACTGATAATAGTAATAGAGAGCGACCGCAGTTTCATAAATCTGCTGTATTTTTTTATTCTTTTTTCCCGTTATTTCGAGTAAGAAAATCTCAACCTTGTTATATGTTTTGGCTCGAATGACATCGAAAGGGGCTGAGAATTTTTTAATTTTCTTTTTGAAATAGTCTTCGGTTATATCTTCAATTAAAATGCCAGCCCTCTCAATAGGCCCTGTTATTGTTTTATCTTCAAAACTGAGGATAGCCAGCAGCAAATGGATACTGTTTATTGACCGCTGTTCATTTATTCTGGCAATAGTGTACGCGTGCTTTACTGTACGTTCAGCCCAAACCGTTAACGCGAAGTCGTCTTTTATTGTTTGAGTGCCATTAGCCGGATATAAGTCTCTTATCTGTTTATCTAAAACCTCTGCATCAATGGCCTGTAAGTATTTACCCGCTAAACATGTCTCTTTCAACATCGCCAAAAACAAATGGACACAATCAATAAAGCCGTGTTTCATCTCCAAGGCTAAAAGTCTGGATCTTGCTGTTATTATGGTAAAATCATCTTTGGGCTTTGAATATGGCATTATTGGGTGTGTTAACCGAAGCTAATTTTAAACTATACCTTTCGCTGAAGATGACCTCACAATCAATTGCGTATCCACTTTCTCAGTCGTAAATTCTTCAACCGGCCATTTGCTTTCTATAGTTTTAATAAGCATTTCTGTAGCCATTTGCCCAATCTGGAAGGCTGGCTGACGTACAACAGTTAATGGTGGATCAAACAGATCAACCACATCCGAATTGGTGAAGCCTGCTATCGCGATATCTCCCGGAACTTTTAAGCCCCATTTTTTTAATATCGACATACTGCTGATGGTTAGCCTGTCGCTGCCGCTAAAAATAGCCTCCGGTTTATCATCCAATGCCAGCAATTCTTTCAGTACAAACTCCACTTCGTCGTGGATCATACCGCCATGGTTGCAATGTTTAAGGTATTCGGGCCTGAATTCGATACCGTGTTTATCAAGTGCGGCCTTATAGCCTTCAAAGCGCTCGTGGCTGATAAGCAGGTTATTTGAATTGGTGAGGTGTGCTATTTTGGTAAAACCCGAATTGATCAAAGCTTCGGTGCCGTTAAATGAGCCCTGAAAATTATTGGCTATCACTTTGTGAGTATTCAGGTCAGGCGCTGCCCTGTCAAAAAATACGATAGGGAAACCTTTATCCAGCAGGTATTTATATTGAGATGTATCGGTTGTTTGCGCTGATAGCGATACCAACAAACCATCCACATGCCGCGATAATAAATGTTTTACATTGGCACTTTCCCTGTCAAATGATTCGTGCGTTTGGGTGATGATAACGTGATACCCGCGGTTATAAGCTATAGATTCAATGCCGTTAATAGCCTGCGAAAAATAATCGTTAGCCACTTCGCAAACCACTACGCCTATGGAGTGGCTTTTTTGTTCTTTAAGACTTAAAGCAATAGGGTTAGGCCGGTAGTTGATTTTTTCAGCGTACTCAAGGACAAGCTTTTTGGTTTCGGTGCCTATTTCATAGCTTCCGTTAAGCGCCCTTGATACCGTTGATGTTGATACACCTAAAGCCTTGGCAATATCCTTAATAGTAACTGATTCAAACATAATTTAGCGTGGCCATCGGTTTTTAAATATCTGGAAATATTTGATACGGGCTAAGTTATTTTAAAAATTGAAATATTTGAGTGTTTTCCATTGTCAAAAGGGTGTGGCTTTTTGGCGATAACTTCTTCAATTCCGGCAAAAGCAATTTTATATCAATTTAATTGTATTATTGATTTTTAATTAGGTGTAAAATTATTGTTATAATTATTACATTGTACCTGATTTCAATTGTAAAACGTTTTATCCCCTGGTTAAGCTATGTCTCACGAACAAATTGTTCATGACGATCATAATACTGCTGTCTGGCTTGCTTTTAAAGAAGGCAATTGGGATGCTTACACGCAATTATATAACCAATATTTTAAGGTACTCAACAACTACGGGCACAAATTTACCAGGGACGTTAATGTAATTGAGGATGCCATACATGATCTTTTTATTAGGCTTTGGACAAACAGGGCGGGGCTTGGCAATCCTGTATCGGTAAAAAACTATCTTTTCAAATCGTTGCGCAGCATTATTTTCCGTAAGCTGCAGTCGAAATCGCGCTTTGTTGATATTGAGGATGAAGCGGAGCATAACTTTCCCTTTGAAATTTCATTCGATCAGCAGCTCATGGCCGATGAGGAAGAACAGGAATTGCAGAAGAAGATTAAGTTTCATGTTAAAGCTTTGCCGGCACGGCAGCAGGAAATTATATACCTGCGTTTTTATGAGGGTTTAGGTTATGATGAAATTGCCGATATCATGGAAATAAACATTAGTTCGGCCTATAAACTGATCTATAAAGCATTCGATAACCTTCAGGAGGTGCTAAAAACTTCAAAATTGGCTATTGTTTTAGCCCTGTATTCATGCTTCTGCATAAATAATCATTAAAAAATAAATTTTTTTTCAGTTTGTAGGGATAATTGGGGTAGGGTGCTGTCTATAAGGAGTAAATAACACCTTATAGATAATGCAGATAGCCAAATACAGTAATTATACCCTGCCGGATTTTTTAGAGGATGATGATTTTCTCCTTTTTGTGATTAGCCCTTCACAAAATGATACCGTTTTTTGGCAGCAAGTTGCTGCAGAGTATCCGCAGCAGACAGAAATAATTGCCGAAGCTTCGAAAATTATTAAAGCATACCGTAAACAGGATGTTTTTACTAATGAAGCTAATCAATCAAAAGTTTGGCTCCGGATTGAATCCTCCCTGCAAAAAGACCAGGTCAAACCAAAAATATTCAGCTTAAACAAATACCTCCGTGTTGCTGCAATGTTATTGCTGGTATCCTCTATCGGTATTTCCTTATGGCTGATTAAAGGCAGGCAAAATGAAATTGATACTGCTTTTGGCGAGCTGCGTACCGTTACATTACCCGATGGCTCAACCGTGGTGCTCAATGGTAACTCGAAATTAACTTACTCCGATAACTGGGATAAAAATTCAAGAGAGGTTTGGATAAATGGAGAAGGATTGTTCAATGTAACGCATATCAATAAAGACCCAGCCCATATTAAGCCTTCTGAAAGATTTATTGTGCATTGCCCTGATATGGATATTGAGGTGTTGGGCACAACTTTTAATGTCAGAAGCAGGCATAATAAAACCAACGTAGGTTTAGTTCAGGGAAAGATCAGGCTTGATTACGTTGATGCCGTAACGGGGAAACAATCGCTTATTATGAAACCGGGCGATTACGTGCAGCATACTTATAAAAAAGCACTTACCCGCATTACTCTTCCCGCTCCTGAAAAAATCACCAAATGGACAAAACACCAGCTTTTATTTAATGATGCCAGCCTGGCGCAGATCAGCGAGATCATGACCGATGATTACGGCTATCAGGTTGATTTTTCAAGCCCTGACTTAGCCAATTTCAAAATAGAAGGTGAGATCAACGTGCCTAATGTTGAGGAATTAATTGAAACTATATCCACCACACTTCCGGTGAAAATTACCCGAACAGACAAAAATATCACTATAACAAAATTAAACCCCTAAACGAATAACTTATGAGAAAACTCGACTCATTCATTTTTTTAAGATGTTGCTGTTTCCTGATGGTATTGCTTGGCCGGTCGGCATACGGCTATGCCCAAATGGCATTAACCAGTAACAACAGGATCCACGCAAAAAGTTACGGTTATACAGATCCGCAAGCTGTTGAAAACAAGGTACTCCTAAAAGACGCACTTGAAAACTTGAAAAAACAATTCAATGTGCAGATAGCTTACCAGGAAGGCTTGCTTGATAACAAGTTTGTGCCTGCAAATTTAACAAGCAACATCAGCCAGTTAACGCTTGACGATAATTTGAAACAATTGTTATCAGCCTTTCAGTTAACATATCGTAAGATAAATGATAACCAGATCTCAATTTTTACAGTGAAGGACCTCACCCCGAACAATGTATCTGTTGCAGCAGTTACATTAACAGGTAAGGTAGTGGATGCAGGCGATGGTCAGCCGGTTGTTGGCGCATCGGTTTATTTAAAAATGGATAATAAGGTGGGGGCAATTACCGATATTACAGGCAGTTTCAGATTGATAGTGCCCGATAAGTATTCGGGGAAACCATTAACCCTGGTGGTAGCCTTTATAGGATATAATCAGGAAGAGGTTGCCGTAAACGATCCTGCATCGCCTTTACAAATCAAACTGGCCCCCAATAACAAAGCACTTAATGAGGTTGTAGTTACCGCGCTTGGTATCAGCAAACAAAAAAAATCATTGGGCTATTCGGTGACTGAGGTTAAGGGTACAGAGTTTACTCAGGCCCGTGAAAATAACGTAGCCAACGCGCTTACCGGTAAAGTAGCCGGTGTTAACGCGGCGGGCTTATCAACCGGTCCGGGCGGTTCAAGCCGCGTGGTGATCAGGGGTAACGGCGGTCTTGCCGGTGATAACCAGCCATTATATGTGGTGAACGGTATGCCGATTGATAACAGCGTACCCGGTGGCCCTGCTACGGTTAATGGTATTACCAATAATGTTGACCGCGGTGATGGTATAGCAGCTATAAACCCCGACGATATTGAATCAATCAGCGTGCTTAAAGGTGGTACTGCTGCCGCGCTTTACGGTTCAAGGGCTGCAAATGGTGTTATTTTGATCACCACCAAAAAAGGCCGGATCCAGAAAGGGGTAGGGGTTGAGTTTAACTCGACAGCCACCTATGATAATGTAGCTGTATTCCCAGATTACCAGTACGAGTACGGGCAGGGCGATGGCGGCGTAAAACCAACCACCTTGGCGGCTGCGCAGGCAAGCGGAAGGCGCTCATGGGGTTCGAAAATTGACGGCTCTACTGATTATGTAGCTGTTGATGGGAAAACCCACCCTTATGTTGCACAGAAAAATAATCTTAAAAACTATTATCAAACAGGTAGTACTTATACCAACAGTCTGGCTTTTTTGGGCGGCAACGAAGCTTTTACCTACAGGTTTTCGGCTGCCGATTTGAACAGTAAAGGTATTTTGCCGGGTACTACCTATGATCGTAAAACTTTTAATCTCGCCCTGAACGGCAAACTGAGCGATAAGCTATCGATTGAGGCTTTAGCACAATACAACGTTGAAACCGGTCATAACCGTACAGGCGCAGGCGATGCTTTGGGCAACCCAAACTGGACCCCGCTTGAGGTTGCTAACACCGTTGATGTTCGCTGGTTGAAGCCGGGTTATGATGCTATGGGCAATGAACAGATCTGGAACGATGCATCCATCGCGTCAAACGGATATTTTGTGATCAATAAGTACAAAGAGGATGATGTGAAGAACCGTTTTATTGGCCAGGGATCAGTTATTTACTCGCCCATAAAAAACCTTACTTTCAAAGCCACCATCAGCCGCGACTTTTTCAATTACAACTATACCAATATACTACCAACCGGTACATTGTACATACCTAATGGCCAATATGCAGGCATTAAATCGGATGTGTCTGAAACCAACGAGTTAGCTACCGTTAGTTATAAAACAAAGATCATTAGTGATTTAAATGTAAATGTTTTGGGCGGCGTAAACAGCCGTAAATACACAACCAATCAGCTAACGCTTAATGGTTCGCAATTTACGATTCCATATTTTTACAGCTTCACCAACCTTGCAGTTTCATCAACCCTACCATACAATGCCAAGATTGTGACCAACTCGATTTTTGGCTCCGCCGATTTTGATTACAAGAGTCTGGTGTTTTTGTCATTTACCGGCAGGAAAGATTGGTTTTCAGTGCTTAGTCCTAAAAGCAACAGTATATTTTACCCAAGCGTGGGCGGAAGCTTCATCCTCTCGGATGCAGTTAAACTCCCTGATTTTTTTAATCTTGTAAAACTGCGTGGCTCATGGGCCCAGGTAGGCGGAGGCGATCCTGATGCATATGCTATCAACCTTACTTATAGTAATGTGCCAAGTGCCGGGCAACCTCTGCAAAATGTCACCAGTAATAATATTACCAACAGCACTCTTAAACCATATACTTCAACAACATTTGAAGGTGGTTTTGAATTGCAGATGCTTAAGAACCGTTTAGGTTTGGATGTTACGCTGTATGATCGTAAAACAACCAACGACATTGTAAATACGGCAATTTCTTCAACATCGGGTTATAATAACGTGATCCTGAACGTTGGTCAGGTAAGCAACAAGGGTATTGAAGTATTATTGAATGGTACGCCTGTAAAAACGAGCAGTTTTACCTGGAGCGCGAGTTATAATGTAGCCTATAATAATAATAAAGTAGTTAAGCTGGCCCCCGGCCTTAATACCATTCAGCTGGCCACTTCGGTAGGTAACTGGGGTATTTTAGATAACATTGAAGGTAAGCCCTTTGGCATGCTGGTGGGTACCCGCATGCAAAGGGATGCTAATGGTACTGTAGTATTTAATGCTACAACAGGTTTACCGGTACAAACCCCGCTGCAACAGTTAGGTAAAAGCGTTGCCCCGCTTACCATGGGTTTAACCAACGAATTCAGGTATAAAAGAATTTCGTTAAGTTTTTTGGTTGACGGTAAGTTTGGTAACAAGGTGTTTTCGGTTATGGAAGTTTACGCCACTCGTTTGGGCTTAATGAAATCAACATTGCCGGGAAGGGAAAACGGCTTAGTATTGAACGGTGTTGATCAAACTGGTGCTCCTTACACCCGCACGGTACCTGTAAGTGGTCTGAGGTCATACTATGATAATTACAAAACGTATTCCGAACTGTTTTTGCACGATGGCAGCTTTGTTAAACTTCGCCAGGTTATCCTGTCATATGCACTTCCAACAAGTCTTTTAAACAAAGTTAAGATCCAGTCGGCCAGTATATCTTTTGTGGCCAGGAACCTCTGGACTATTTATAAGCAGACAGATAATTTCGATCCGGAGCAAAGCTTTACCAATAGTAAAACTCAGGGCTTCGAGTCTATTGGCTTACCGCGTACACGTTCACTTGGTGTAAACCTGGCTGTTAAGTTTTAACAATTAAATTGAATACGATGAAAAGACATTTAACCAAATATATTTATTACGCACTAATAATGCTTGGCATTATCGCCACACAATCGTGTACTAAAAACTTTGATACGCTAAACATCAACCCTGATGCATCATCAAAAGCGGTACCACAGTACATTTTTACCAAATCTCAATATGACGGTACAGCACGTATGCTTGATTTGTTACTGGGCACCATGCAGTACACCACCAGTTTTAATGACGTGGCCGGTTTCGGGTCAAAATATGTATTGAGCCAGGGCCCGCAGTCGGCGGCAGCTTTCACCAATGCTTATCCTAATGAGATCAACGAATTAGGTGAGGTTTTAAAAGCGGTTGGCACCGATGCTTCACAGGTAAACCTGCAGGCCGAAGCGAGGATCTGGAAAGTATATTGCTTCAGCAGGCTTACCGACTTGTATGGCGATATCCCATATTCGCAGGCTGCACAGGGTTATAATCAGGCTATATATAAGCCGGCTTACGATGCACAAAAAGATATCTATGCCGATTTATTGAAGGAGCTTGACCAGGCCGCCCAAAGCCTTGACGCTGCTAAAACAACATTTGGTTCGGCTGATTTAATTTACGGTGGTAATACTGTAAAATGGAAAAAGCTTGCCTATTCGCTTATGCTCAGGTGTGCCATGCGCATGACCAAAGTTGATATCGCTCAAGCGCAAGCCTGGGCGGCAAAAGCTATTGCAGGTGGTGTTATTTTGGATGATGCCGATGTTGCCAAAGTAGCTTACGTTGGTGCCGGCCAGGATATCAATAAAAACCCTTTGGCGCTTGATCTTTACAACAACGATTATATTGCAGGTAACGGCAGTACCAATACCGAAGGAGGCAAGTACCAGGATGTGTTTATTAATTATCTGAAAGCCAATAAAGATCCGCGCCTGGCCGTAGTATCTGTAGTGTGGAACGGCGGCGTAGCTGATACTACTTCAGCTATTCAAAAAGGTATGTCAGCAGGATTAAATGCCAAACCAGCCGATTTTGTAACCTATTCAGAGCCAAATCCTAAAACGATATTGCTGTTAAATTCTCCGCGATTGGTTTTTACCGCTGCCGAAAGTTATTTCCTGTTATCTGAAGCTGCAGCAAGGGGATGGTATACCGCTGCTACTGCCGAGTCATTATATCAAAATGGCATTGCCGCATCCATGCGTCAATGGAGCATTATTGCCGGTAGCGCAGGCACCATAACAACAGCTCAGATCAATTCGTATATCAACGCGCATCCTTTTAATACAGGTGGCACGCTTGATCAAAAAATGGAGCAGATCTATACCCAGTTTTGGGTTGGCATATTCCCTGATGCGCAGGAGGTTTTTGCAAGCTACAGGCGTACAGGTTATCCTGCTCTGGTGCCTAATAATTATGTTGGTAATGCTACAGGCGGTAAAATATTCAGACGGATGTTATACCCTGTTGGCGAGCAAAACCTTAACGCGGCATCATATGTCGCTGCTATCTCCCGTCAGGGACCGGATGATTTTTTAACCAGGATGTGGTGGGATAAACAATAATGTTAAAGTTTGATTTGTTAAATTAGTTGATGTTGTTTCGGGGAGGGCGTGGGGCCTTCCCTGATTTTTTTAACCTTTTTTTGATGTATAAGAAATACCTTTTTTTCCTGCTGCTGCTTTGTTGTATTCAGCGCGTATCGGCACAAAATGATTTGGTTAAGGATGATAATGCAAGTAATTATAACCTGAACAAACCCGGGCGCGAACTGTGGCTTAAAAATACCGGCTTGGGCTTGTTTATTCATTTTAGTATGGATAGCCAGCTGGGTGTGGTGATCAGTCACTCGCTGGTTGGGGCAAGTGACGATTACGTAAACCGTTATTTTAATGAGCTGCCCAAAACTTTTGATCCCTCCAAGTTTGATCCGCACCAGATAGCAACGCTGGCTAAACTGGCCGGTATGAAATACATTGTGTTTACTACCAAGCATCATTCGGGTTTTTGTATGTGGGATACCAAAACAACCGATTTTAGTATAACCCATACACCATACAAGAAAGACCTGTTAAAAGAGTTTGTGGATGCCACTCGCGAAGCAGGTTTGCAGGTAGGATTTTATTTTTCGCCCGAGGACTTTAATTTTCTTCGCGATCATCATATACCTATAAGTCGTACCGATGTGAAGATGGATGCCCAAACCCGCCATGAATATGACGAATACACCCGGAAGCAATGCGAGGAACTGATGACCAATTATGGTAAAATAGATGTACTTTTTATAGATGGCGATCCGAAAGAAGTGGTAAAGCAAACCTGCTGGAAGTTACAGCCGGACTTGCTGATAACCCGCGGCGCCATCAAAACGCCTGAGCAGATCATGCCGGGTGCCATGATCAATGAGCCATGGCTGTCATGCATTACTATGGGCACTGCCTGGGGATATCAGCCAACTAACGAGCGCTATAAATCGGGCACCCAGTTGATAGGTTTATTGATAGAGGCGAGGGCCAAAGGTGGCTCCCTGTTGTTAAACGTTGGCCCGAAGCCTGATGGCGCCTTGCCCATTGAACAGGAAGAGCGGTTACGGGAAGTGTCGACCTGGTATTTTGTTAACCGCGAATGTATCGACAGTGTGCGAAGCTGGGTGATCAGCAAGGAGGGCGATACCTGGTTTACCGCTAAAAACGGGCATACACTTTATGCCATTGTTACCAATGCGGCTGATTGGAAGGAGGGGAGCCGCAAAACTTTTCTGATCCGTTCGGCCATCGCCAATGATCAGACTCAAGTAAGCGTATTGGGGCAAAATAGTAAGGTGATTGAATATAAAACCGATGATGTAAGCTGCCGGTATAAGCAAACCGATAAGGGGCTTGAAGTATCTGTTGTAAAGGCGCAGCGTATTTATGATGATCACCGCTGGCCTAATCCGGTAGTGATCAAACTGGAAAACGTTGACCCCATTTTTAAAGAAGCCGCCATTGTTGAAACAGGTGCGGGTTCAAAAATAAAGACCGGTGCAGTTTTAAAAGGTAAAATCCTGAATTACAAAAGTATTTCGGCAAAAAGGGCCCGGTTTGATTATCGCCCTTACCATGGACAGGTAGAAACTTTATATGCAGGTAAGTGGACAGCCGGCACCTGGGTAAATATTAAGACTGATGGCACTTTTGAAGCGACCATTCCACTAAAAGCCGATTATGAATACAAGGCTATAGTTGAACAGGCTAATGTTGAAATAGAAGGGGAGAACAAATTATTTAAGCCGTAAAATTTGGTGAGATTATGAAAAACGGGGGTACGTTTTGCGCAACCCCGTTTTTTGCTTTTAAAGGTCTTTGATATTATCGTTAGGATTTCTGTCAATGAGTTTACTGAACGGATCGATGCCTACAGAGGCGGGCTGGCCTTTAACAATAACACTGATTTGCTGTACCCCGCGTTTAAGCTTATACTTTTTGATGTACAGGGTATTACTCACCATCCGGTTACCGGCACCTTGAACCTGCTTACCGAAAATCCCGATATCAATATAATCGTTCATGTTTACAGCCGGGATATCGTTGTTTTTGGCATCCTTCCAAACTTTGCCAACATCAAGCTTAAAAGTAATTTTATATTCATTTTTATTACCTGTCGGTTTGCTGCTGGCTTCAACCACCCTGTTATCATATAGTGTGATCTTTTGCCAGGTATCGGTAAGGTAATACTGCAGCGAATCGGGCACATGCTTTTGAAGGCATTGATAAAGATTGTTGGCGCCGGCAAACGGGCCGTCTGTTTTAAAAGTATAGGCCTTTTTAAATTCGCGCAGTGCCACGTTCAGACTGTCTTCGCCAATCAGGTCGCGCAAACCATACAGTGCCACGCTTGCTTTTCCACCCCATAAAAACCATTGATTGGCCTTGATCAAGGGATGCTCGTTTTCATTAAGGTGCCGCCTGATAAACAGGTAATACCATAACTGGTCTAAAACGATATAACGCATGTTGTCCTTACCGTATTTATGTTCGGACATTACCAGTTGATCATAGTTTGAAAGGCCCTCGGGGATTACTAAACTTCCTACAGTGCTGTTTGGGGCTGTCTGGAAACGCCACCATTGTTGCGACAGCAGCCTTGTTGTATTGGCATAGCAATAATCAAAGCTATTGGGATCCCTGAAATCGGCATTCCAGCCAAAGTATTCTGCGTAAGTGTCCAGCGTTGTGATGGAGGCATCCTGCGGACCGTAAACAGACGTTTCCACCAGTCGGATATCATTAAACGGATAGGCACCATAAACCTTGCTGTAATAATTTAAACCATCTTTATAAGCCGCGATATACCTGTCGATATTGGTGCTGTGCTCAGGATTATAATAAACCTCGATATTTACGTTGTGGTCCAGTTGAACAGCGGCTTTTTTTACGGCCAGTCTTTCTGATATAATACCCATCGGCATGTACATGCCGGGCTTATCCTGCACATAATGGAAGTAGTTACGGCCATTCTGCTGCCAGTTTTTTACGAGCTGCCCCGGAGCAATAGCTGTTTGACCGGCGAGTGTGCCAACTGTAACATCAAGTTTCAAAAGATCGGCGGCCCTACCTGCTTTAAGTGTATTGATGCCTTCAGTATTATTTTGCTGTATTTCCTCCTGCTTTTTTTCGGGCAAACCGGCCTTTTTGCGTTCATAAGGACTGTTTAATTCGTCATCTTCATCGTAGCCTAAACCCGGTAATCCTCCGTTAAAGAAGGTACCGTTGTTAATGAGAGCTGCAGCATACATGCCATTGGTAAACCCTTCATGCACTATTTCTGAGTTGATCTCTAATGTTAATGAATCGCCCGGCATTAGCGGTTTTATGAACTTGTATAACCGGAAGTCAGCAGTATCTGTCTTCGGCCTGAACCAGTTGAAAAATCCGCGGGGATAAAGCAGCGGGGTAGTAAACGGAACCAATACGCCATTGGTTTTAAGCGAATAATTGGTGAGCTCATCGCCGTCGAGCAGCATTTGTGATATGGCAACTTTGTTTTTATTGATGATGGTTACCAATGCGTGTGTGGCTACCTGTTGTTTATCCGGGTAAAGATCTGCCTGCATTTTTATCCCGGTCACTTTAGGCAGCGGAAGATGCTCATACTTTTTCAGCGCTTTTTCATACATCACCGCCCTTGCCGTGTTTTCACTTTTGATAAGGTAGCTATTTAAAAAACTTACGTTATAATAATTCCACCCGCCAACAGCTAAAAACGCTATAGCTACTATGGTAGTGATCAGGACTGTGCTGCTGTTAAAGCGCTGGGGCAACAAACGTAACCGTTCTTTAAAAGAGGATGTTACTCCTCGGTAATAAAACAATGCCGAAACAATGATGAGCAAGCCTGCAAACAGCAGCCAGTACAAATTAAACCAATTGACAGGCGTTGCCATGTGGCCCATGCCTGTCATATCAGAGATCCCTGACGATGGCGTATACGAATACAGCAGCAGGTTATAATCAAAAATGCCCGTTTTACGCAAAAAGAAAAAGATGACCCATAAAAACACCCCTATGCCATGGGCTGCAAATTTGTTATTGATAATAACGTGTACCGTATAGCAAAATACAACCATCTCTAATAAGGAAGGCAGCAGTATATAGCCTATATAAGTAAAGTACGCCGATAGGTTCAGCGCATGATATCCTTTTAATAATTGAACAATAACACCGGTTATGATAGGAATAACAGATAGGCCCGTACCGATAAGCAATAAGCTAATAAGTTTTGAACCATTTAGGATCCAGTTTGGCGGTGGGAGTGAATCATTGATAAAGGCATAACGGGTAGTTCTGTCACGGTGCAGGGTTTCACCGGTATAAAACATCAGGATGAAGAAAATAAAGAAGGGAAAGGCTTCATTAAAAATACCCAGTAACACAACAGTACGCGGAAAATCAGGTACCCCATTGCGGCTTTCGCCAAGCCAGAATACAAAACCAAGGAATAAGCTGCCGCTTATTAATATGATCCAGAAATAATTATCGCGAATGATGTTTAGCAATTCGACCTTTACCAGGTTGCGCAGCGTATTCCTGTTGTATTTGCCGGTAAAGCTAACTTCCGGTTTAATGGATATGGCATTTTGGGTTTTAACCCCGACTTCGTCAATAGCTGCCTTATCACGCCTGCCGCTAAAGAAGCGCTCAAAGCTAAACCTGATATAAGTGAAAATTACAACAACTATCCCGATACCTCCCCATACTATACGGTTGAGCATAAACGTACCTGTTACAGGGAACAGCGTAGTGTTCTGTTCAATAGTGCTTGAAGAATTGGTTTGCATCCTGATGCCGTTAAGGCCAAATGGATCGCTGAGGTTTATTACTGTTGGATTGTTAACATGGTTAAGGAAAAATAATGCGATAAAGTAAAACAGGAATAACAGAATCCCCCCAAAGTAGATAACTTTCACATTGCGGGTAATGGCTACCAGTCCAAAAAACAACGAAGAGGTGAACAACACGTTTGGCAGACCGATAGTAAAAAACGGGTGCAGATAGTAAATGAGGTTATTAGGGCCGTATTGTTTCGCATCCGTCCATCGCATGGCAGGGCCAAGCTTAGTACCTATAAATGCACCAATAATAATGGCTGATGCTATAAAGATCATGAAAACGAACGAACCCAGGTAACGGCCCCAGAAATAACCTGCTTTTGTGATAGGGTAGGTTAAGTAATAATCTTTTGTGTTGTACTCAATATCGCGGTACAAAGCAGTGCCCATAATTGATGAACTTACAAGTGTTATCATCATGGTGATGCCTGAACACCACAAGGCAAGTACGTAAGGCGCGTTGATGTGCTCTTTTTCGCCTAAAGGCAATGAGCCTGTTGAAAAAGTGAACACCGTAAATACAAGTGCTGCCAAAAAATATAGGTAAACGGCTGGCCTGCGGACCCTATTCTGGATCTCGAACAGAAATATTTTAAGAAACATAAACTATTGGTTTATAGTGGTTTTAAATGGTGTCTACATCTATTCGTGTAGCGATGTTGCTGAAGTACACATCTTCCAGGTTTGGCGTGCTGCTCATAAAACCATTGCCGGGTTCGGCTTCGCTGATAATGCGGATGTGGAGCTTTCCGGTTTTAAGTTGCGTTGATATTACCTGGTAGTCATCTTTATAAAAGCCCAACTCGGATTGGGTGATCACTTTGCTGTAAATTTTTCCGTTCAACTCATTTACCGCACTTTCCGGATCGCCTGCATATAAAACCTCGCCCTGGCAAATAATAGCGAAATTAGCGCAAAGCGTGCTTACATCCTCAACAATATGGGTCGACAAGATCACGATGGTATTTTCACCCAGGCGACTCAGCAGGTTGTAAAAACGGTTTCGCTCAGCCGGGTCAAGACCTGCTGTGGGTTCGTCAACAATGATAAGTTTAGGGTTACCGATTAATGCTTGTGCTATTCCAAAACGCTGTTTCATACCGCCGGAGTAGGTGCCAAGGTGCTTTTTCCGGTCTTTATAAAGGTTTACGTTTTCTAATAATTGCAGCACCAGGTCTTTGCGTTCGGCGTTGTTGCCAACTCCTTTTAGCTGGGCAATATGGTCCAGCATTCGCTCGGCCGATATTTTTGGGTAAACCCCAAACTCCTGCGGCAGGTAACCAAGCAGCTGGCGTACCGCGGTTTTGTTTTTCAATACGTCCAGGTCATCTAAAAAAATGCTGCCTTTATCGGCCTCCTGTAGGGTGGCTATGGTACGCATCAGTGATGATTTACCGGCGCCGTTTGGGCCAAGCAGGCCAAACATGCCATTATTTAGGGTCAGCGAAACATCTTTTAAAGCATGTACGCCGTTGGCATAGGTTTTAGATAATGAGTTGATTACTAATTTCATGATTTGCTAAGTTTTGGTCATTTATTGTTGCGGATCATCTTTGTATTTCCGTTGAGGATAAGTTTGGCGCTGTCGGCAAGTTTGTAGTTTATACTGCTGAGGCTGTCATCCTTGATCCATAAGCGGCTTCTATTCCGGATATCAAGATTTGTTTTTGCAAATTGGTTGCCCGTTTCAATAGATAAATTTGAAGCACTGCCATTACTAATTCCGGTAGTGGCGTTTAAAATATTGAACTTGTTGTTTTTTAATAATATGGTAGATGCATGGTCCAGGGTAACATTGAGTTTATCCCCGCTGAAACCACTGATAGTAGTTGGACGCCATTTAAAGTCTTCTGCGGCTGTCGTATCCGTAATTTGACCTTCGCCGGCTTTATACTTTGCATCGGCATAAAAGCCCTCCAATCGCGGTAGAGATATGTACAGAACGTTTTGTGAGTGCACATTATGAAAATTATCCTTAAACGCAGCGCGGATAAAAAGGGAGTCGTGGCGTTGTTCAGTTTTCATAAACTCCATAGCGTCTGGGTCGGCAAGTACTTTGAAGGGACCTTTTACCAGCATGATATTAATAGCTGTTGACGAGCCAAGCTCAATGACTTTAAAATCCCTGAAATTTAAGGTCACAAAACCCTTGTAGGGGTTTTTATAATCACCTTTCAGGTATTCGGCTTTCAGCTGAAAATCGTAGATTCCTACCGAAATTACCAGTAGTAATATTGCCGTAAGTAAAAATTTATTGCTTGTTTTCATCGTTGTTTGCCTGGTTTAGTTCTTCTTTTTGCTGTGCCTGGAAGTTTTGGTATTGAAGACTGATCTCATCTATCGAAATACCTAACAGGTACATGTTTTTAAAAAGTTCGGGCAGGTTTTGGCGCACAAAGTTTTCTTTACGATAAGCTTTTACTTTATCAAAACCGTCTTCGGCCACAAATAAGCCGAGGCCCCGTTTGTTATAAATAATTTCAAGTCCCTGTAAAAACTCGTATGATCGCATGACCGTATTCGGGTTTACCTCAAGCTCAACGGCCATATCACGTACCGACGGTATCTTTTGCCCGGCGGGCCATTTACCCATCAGGATCTGGTCGCTTACAAAAGCCGCTATCTGGAGGTATATCGCTTCGTTATCTTTAAATTCCATTATCGTCTTTTATTAAGCCTGTTTCTCCTTTAGTTTAAAGTATGCCGCAATCCAAAATAGGATCACTACAACAGGCATTACAATAAAAACCCAGGCCGATTGCTGCTCATTTAAACCGATAGAATAAAAGTTTGTACCCTCCGGAAAATTGAGGAATGCAAAAGGCGTGGCCGGGTAAATTTTCCTGCCAATAATCAGTCTTAGAAATAATGTATCAGCCAGGATCAGTAATGCATAAAAAATAAAAAAGCTAAACCCTATTTTAATAAAATGCAGTTTCTCAAAACTGATGGCGCCATACAAGGTAATGGCATGCAGCAGTGAAAAAATAGTTATTACTAATAACGATTTATCCTGCAAAAGGGAAAGCATTTCGGGATGATGCCCCGGCCAATGCTTCAGGTTAAGCAGTATGGATAACACCAGGTAAAAGATCCCGGTATAAACCAGCATAAATATTATATATGAATAAACCCAGCCAACCATAAACTTTTCAAATTGTGAAGCAGGTAAGGTTAGTACCGGAATTGCCCTGCGTTTATCGCCAAGGTCGGTAAAGATGGTGCTTGTAAATAATGGCCCTGCTATCAAAATCAGCACTCCAAATATGGCCATTTGAAAACCGGCGTCTACCGGCCCGGGGATCATATAAAATATAAACGAACCGCCAAGCAAAAACACCCCTGCCAAAACCGCTGCCGACATTAAATAAGTGCGGTAATGCTCTACAGTGTGTTTCATAAATAACAGGCCAAAGCGTTTAAAACTGAAGTAGTTATTCATGGGTTGCAGTTGGTTTTAGTACGTTTAATAATTTGCTCCTGTTGGTTGTTGCGGCATTAAATAATAATTCAAGGTCCATTTTACCGTATTTACCTGCCGTGTTTTGCACAATGGCATACTTACCCATAAGAGTATCTTCTTCATACAGTACATTCATCCCGGTAAGGTCTTTAAAAACACCGAAAAATAGTTTCTCGGTAAGCTCGTCTACCGTATTCTCAATCACGATGCGGTGGTCATCCAAAATCAACACGGTATCAATGAGGCTGTCCAAATCCCTTACCTGGTGGGTTGAAATAATGATGCAGCGATCTTCATTTAAAACAGATGCTATCAGCTTTCTGAACTGAACTTTTGAAGGGATGTCAAGCCCGTTGGTGGGCTCATCAAGTATCAGTACACTGGTATTGGTAGCCAGCCCGAAAGCGATGATCATCTTTTTTTGCTGCCCGTATGACATTCTGGTCATTAACAGATCCGGGTCAATATCCAATATTTTCAGATAACTGTAAAAGTCGGTAATGCTGAAGGCAGGGTAAAAGCCAGCTGTCCGGGCTAAAAACTGGCCGGGAGTTAATGCCGGTACGTAAACTTCTTCGGCAATAAAGTAAAGGTCTTGCAGGGTGGATACCAAGCGCTTTGAACTTTCTGTTCCGTTGATAAGGCATTTACCCGATTGAGGAAAGGCCAAACCGGCAATGTTTTTTAACAGGGTTGACTTCCCCGCGCCGTTTTTACCCAATAAGCCATAAATATGGCCGGCCTTTAGTGAAAGGTTTAGATTTTTAAACAACGGCTTTTTGCTGTTGTAACTGAAATTCAAATTACTTATTTGAATCATGGTTTAGTGTATTAGTGTGGTAGTACACTGCAAATGTAATTAAACATTTTTAAAATGCAAGAGGTTTTTTAATCGGATCATGAAAGCATATTGCAATAAGGTTTAGTCAGGTTGGAAATATTACCGCATAGTTAAAACCTTGCTAAGAAAGGCTTGTTTAATGGATACTTAATTTAAACCTTTATGGCACTAAAAAAAATTGCACAAACCCGCTGGAATATTGAAAGCGAGCGGGTGACATTGTATCCTTATCGTATTTATAATGTACTCAGCATTGGTTTCGCGGTAATATTTACGGCATTTATCATTTTCTTTTGTAAAACACTTTATCCCGACCCCTCGCAATCCGTATCGCTTATGATAACCATGTTCCTGGGGCTGACGATTATTGTTGGCATATTGTGGGGAGTTGGCCGTACATCAGTGGTTTTTGATAGCAGTGCACGGGTAATGCGTAAAAAACTTTTTGGTTGGCTTAATATTCGTTCTGAAAAATTTGACGATTTGGATAACATAGGCGTTGTGCGTAATACCATGGGGGGCTATAATTATCGCGCTTTTCCAAAAAGAAACAAATATGGAAAAGGGGTTGTAGTATCGGCAAATTATACAAAGAATGATGATGCGAACGCAATTGCCTTAACCCAGGAAGCGTTCCCGGTAATTATGCAATTCCTTTCGACGGGTTACATTGAGCCCACTTATGCCGATACAGCTATTACCGATTATAAATTTTATGACACCCACCCGCCTTATTATGCAATTAAGCGTAAGTGGATTGGCGGGCTATTGATTGGTTTATGTTTGATAGCCCTTGCTTTAAATGAATTCATCAATCAATCTATGACTCATGATTCGGACCTTTTTCATAAGGTTTTAGTTATTGGGGGATTTTTGCTGGGGGGAGCAGCGTTTGTGTTTTCCGCCTTTACTAAAATAGTTTTCGATACGGCGAACAAGACTGTAAGCAGGATCAATCCGCTTGGTGTCGGTAATCAGACTTTTGCCTTTGCCGATTTTATTAATTTTCAAATCACCAGGCGTACCTATAATTTCGTTTACTCGGGTACCGATATTAACATGTATTTCCAGGTACCGGGATCTAACAAGCAAAAAGCATTAGTTATTAAAAGCTTTTCCAGCACGAAAAAGATAGACCAGTTTTTGCAGGAAACAAGGCACATTATGGCCCTTAAATAGTCATTTAGGAAAACCTATCCCGGGCTTGGTGGTTATTAAGATATGTCAAAGAAGAGAACCATGCCAAACGAGCCAGATGAAATGCCGGTAAACCCGGAGCGGCCGGAGATCAGGCAGCCTACGGACCCCGGAGAGCCGGAAATGCCCGAAGAAGCGCCGGAAAATATCCCGAATGAAATCCCCGATACTGAGCCAAGCCAGCCTGAAGTGGACCCGGATGAGTTTGAAAAGTAAGGGAATAATTTACCGCTCATGAATCATTGCAACTAATTGCTTGCGATGGGTGGCCGTGCTTTTAATATTTTGGAACATGCATGATATAACCTAAACTATTTAAATTGCATCATGAAAATAGCTACGTATAACGTAAATGGTGTAAATGGGCGCCTGCCTGTTTTACTCCGCTGGTTAAAGGAAACATCCCCTGACGTTGCCTGCTTGCAGGAACTTAAAGCTCCACAGGAAAACTTCCCGGAGCAGGCCATACTTGATGCAGGTTATAAAGCCATCTGGCATGGCCAAAAAAGCTGGAACGGCGTTGCAATACTGGCAAAAGACAGGGAAATTACAGAGGTATGCCGCGCACTTCCCGGCGATCCGGAAGATGAGCATAGCCGTTATATTGAAGCACTTGTTGATGGTATTACCATTGGCTGCCTGTACCTGCCTAACGGCAATCCTGCACCCGGACCCAAGTTCGATTATAAATTAGGTTGGTTTGAACGCCTTAAAATTCACGCAGCCGGTTTACTTGCTGCTGATAAACCGGTTATATTAACCGGCGATTATAACGTAATGCCTACCGAGCTCGATGTTTATAAACCCGAGCGCTGGGTAAATGACGCGCTCTTTCGCCCTGAAACACGCGAAGCCTTTAAAACACTGGTAGAACAGGGCTGGACGGATGCTATCCGCAAAATTTATCCTACCGAAGTGATTTATACCTTTTTCGATTATTTCCGCGATGCCTACGGCCGTAACGCCGGTTTACGGATCGATCATTTTTTACTGAGCCCTCACCTGGAAAAACGTCTGGTAGCTGCAGGTGTAAACCGGGATGTACGAGGCTGGGAAAAAACAAGCGATCACGCACCGGTTTGGATTGAACTGAAGGATGATGAATGAGTTTAAGAATTGAAGACTTACGAAGTTTTTAAAACTTCGTAAGTCTGGTTCAAAACTTGTTGCGCTTACCTCCGCATACCAATGTTTTCGTGTACCCATTTGGCCTCTTCTTCCGGGGTTACTTTATCAATGGTACTGTTTACCCTGCTAAAAGTAGCCCCGGGGAAATCATAAGGTTTGCTATCGTCAAAAAACGGACCGACAACGCCAAGCATCCACCCGTTTTTAGCAGCCCAGTGGGGTGGGTTTACACGGTATTTAAACACCTCGTAGTGGATAAAATTGTTTCTGCCGTCAAAATCAATGGTAACCCGTTTAATATGTTCAATTTCGTCGGGGCAGGCATCCAATTCGGTAGGGAACTCCAGCCATTGGGCCAGTGAGCTTTCCGCCCCTTTAATAAGCGTAAGGTATGCCTCCGGGAACAAGTGTAATTCCTCAAGTTCTTTTAAATACAAAAAGGTGTCGTAGCGGGTAAGCAGATTTTGGGCAAAGGGCAAAACATCTTCGGCGGTTAAACCTGCAGACGCTTCCGCCTTTTTATAAAGTGGTAAAATCCTTGCTGATCGCTCCAATTCAAGTTTCTTCTTTTTCTTCTTAACATCAAATAACCTGAAAGCCGCAAATGCTATAATAAAAACTATAATGGTAATGACAATAAGCGTGGTTAGATCCATAATGCAATGAATGTAAGCTTTTATACGGACGAATATCAAATTTATCGTGTTACCAAAGTAAAATCGACACTTAACGTTTTAACCAGCGCCGGAGTAGTTGCAGTTAAGGCCCTGTTATTCTTATTGATAGCGCTATTCATGTCGCCATCCTTTAGGCTGTAACTTTACTCCCGACTGCTTCCACAGCCGGGATTTTCAATGATTTTCCCTGCGCCAGTAATTCGGAAGTGATGGCTCGTGTATAGGTTTTGATCTCGTTCTGGAATTCGGTAACGGATGCTCCTGAACGGATCTCTTCCAGACGTTTTTCCCATGTTCCGGTAAGTTCGGCCTGGGCTATCTGCTGATTTTTTACTACCTCATAAACGGCAATGCCGGTAGTTGTGGGTACCAGGTTTTTCTTTTCCCTGATAATATAATTGCGTTTAAGCAGGGTTTCGATGATGGCTGCTCTTGTTGCCGGCGTTCCGAGGCCGCTATCTTTCATGGCATAACGCAGCTCTTCGTCGTCAATCTCTTTGCCTGCCGTTTCCAATGCCTTAAGCAGGGTGGCTTCGCTGTATAGTGGCCGGGGTTTGGTTTGCTTTTCGAGCAGGGCTTTGGCTGTTATCGGGAGGTTTTCGCCCTGGGTTACTTTAGGCAGCGTTGCGTTCTCTTCGTCCTTTTTGTCGTCTTCCTTATCGTTAAATACAGAACGCCAGCCGGCAGTATGGATCACCGTTCCGCTGGCGTTGAATTTAGCGCCCGATTGCACCACAATTTTTGTGACTTCCTTAATACAATCCTGATGAAATGCTTCGAGCATACGGCCGGCCACCATGTCGTAAACAGCTTGCTGATCAGGCGAAAGCTGGTGCGGGTTTTCGCCGGTAGTAAGCACGGCGTGGTGATCTGTTACTTTTTTTGCATTTACACTTCGTTTGTTAAGCGTAGCGCTGCCCAACGCAATGGCTTGTTTGCCAAACAGCGGATGTTGTTCCAGCTTTTCAATCAGTGCAGGCACGCCTGCAAAAACATCGTCGCCTATATAGCGGCTGCCGGTACGGGGATAGGTAACCAGTTTGTTTTCGTAAAGGTTTTGGAGGATGGTAAGGGTTTGATCGGCGGTGAAACCTTTGCGTTTGTTGGCTTCCTGCTGCAGACTGCTCAGGTCGTGCAGCAAAGGAGGTGGTTCTTTACGTGGTTTTGCTTCTACCTGTAAAATATGACCGCCCTGCGGAAAGCCGCCTTCAATATCCTGTACCTTGTCAAGCACGGCCTGTGCTTCATCTTTTGTTTTATAATTTTCGGCAGATATCGCTTTAAATACCTGCCCGTCTTTATCGGGGTGAATGCTTACCTGGTAAAATGTTTCGGGTACGAAGTTTTTGTTTTCCAGGTACCGAGAACAGATCATGGCAAGGGTGGGGGTTTGCACCCGGCCTAATGAAAGTACCGCGCCACGGATCCCCGATGAAAGACTAAGTGCCTGCGTGGCGTTCATACCTACCAGCCAGTCCGACTGGGAACGGCAATGGGCCGAATTGAACAGTGTATCATAATCGCTGCCGGGCTTCAGGTTACGGAAGCCCTCTTTGATAGCCTCATCAGTTTGCGATGAGATCCAGAGCCTTTTAAAAGGCTTTTTGCATTTTAAGTAATAGTAAATATAGCGAAAGATGAGTTCCCCTTCGCGCCCGGCATCCGTTGCTACAATGATCTCAGTGGATTCATCAAATAGCTTTTGAATGGTATCCAGTTGTTTTTTTACTGATGGATCATCCACCAAACCATCCTTGGTTTTTACTTTACGAATAGAGAGCTTAAACTTTTGAGGCAGCATCGGCAGGTGCTGAACGCTCCAGCCGTAATAACCATACTCCTGCGGGGCGGCAAGCTGCAGCAGGTGACCGAAAGCCCAGGTAAAGGTGAAACCCTTGCCTTCAATATAACCGTCTTTCTTTGTAGTTGCCCCAAAAACTTTGGCAATTTCCCTGGCTACAGATGGTTTTTCGGCTATAATAACTTTCATAAATGTTGTTTCCCGTGCCCCGGTTTAGGCCGGTTGCTGCCAATACGGGCGTCGAAAGTATGAATTTAGCGAGGCCTGTGCAAGGTTTGTTGGTAACATTGTGCGGCCCGACAGGTTAAATGCCGTTGGCAGTGGTCAGTAATTCTTTATCTACACCGGCAATTATTTCACTAAATACAGGTTCGGCATTGATGTAACCTTCAAGTAGTTTAAACTGGTTTTTAGCCCTGATCAAATTATGCCCTTCATATTGTGTACCATAATAAATATCGTTATTTAAGAAATCTGTTAAAAAACGGAGGCCCTGCATATAGATCATTAGTTTGCCCGAAAAGGTGAAATACTGTTTTTCAGTTTCAGTAAGGATGTTGCTCATTTCACTCATATAACCTTTATATATCGCTCTGAAAAAATCTGTCCTGATGATAATCTTATCCAGATCTTTTTCCTCTTCGTTGGCGGGCGACAAATAGGTACGCATCATGTCGCCAACATCACTTAAATAATAGCCGGGCATTACTGTATCAAGGTCAACAATACATAGCGCGTTTTGCTCTTTGTCAAACAGCACATTATTTATTTTGGTATCGTGGTGGATCACCCGGAGCGGGATTTCGTTATTGGTTGTAAATAGGTTATAGGTATGCAATATGTTGATATGATCATCAGCAGCTTTTACTTCCTTAGCTGCCTGTTCCAGTTTTCGGCGTTCGGCTGTTTTTAAAGCCTGTTCAAACTGTGCAACCCGTAATTTTAGATTATGAAAATCCGGAAGCGTGTATTCGAGTTTGCTGATGTCAAAATGATTTAACAAACGGGTAAACCGGCCAAACTGCACCGCGGCGCTATAGGCTTCCTTTGTATCCTGCAAAAAGTTTACTGTATGTGACCCTTCAATAAATGGGAAAAGCCGGTAAAACTTACCGTCGGCGGCTTGAATGATCGATTTCCCGTTTTGATTCTTTAGCGGGGCTACAAATAAATAACCTGGCTTGTGTTTATCAAGATACTCTTTGATTAGTACAAGGTTGCTGTCGATATGATGGGGCCTTTTGAAAACAGCGACGTTGATTTGCTGAAGAATATAGGAATGGTTAGCACCACTTATTTTATAAGTATAGTTTATTAAACCCGAACCAAAAGGCCGGATATGGTATTCAGAAACGTTTAATCCAAAATTTATAAGGATATCATCAAACATATTATAGACGTTAACTCATCAAACATAGCTAATTTCATAAACGATAGCCATGCGCAAACGTTTGAGTGTTTTTTTGTTTAGGTTTATTTTTTGTTTTCAACCAGTTGCGATTCAATGATCACCTTGTAAAAGGCGCTTGGTTCATTGCCGCCGGTACCCTGGTGGTGCAGCAGGTCCATCAAAATATCAGTTGCTTTTTGTCCCTGTAAATATGGGAATTGTTCAACCGAAGCGGCGGGAATATTCTCCATATAATTGATTAGCGGTAAATTGGCATAGCTTACAAATTCAAGATCCTTATTGATCCTGATGTTTAGTTTACTGGCATGTTTAATAGCAAAAAGTGCTACATAATCATTAAAGGTTACTATAGCGGTTGGTTTGCGTTTGCTGGCCAATAATTCATCTAACGCTTTCCTGGTGCCTTCTTCGGTAAGGTCGCACGAAACTATGAGTGAAGGGTCATATTTAAGCCTGTTTTTGGTCATGGCTTTGATGTAGCCCTCTTTACGCTCACCGGTAGCAACCATGGTTTGCGGCCCGTTGATCATGCCTATTGCCCGGTGACCTTTTTTTAGCAGGTAACTCACTGCCTCAATGGTGCCAATTTCCATATTGCAGGCTACATAATGGATGTTGGGTATAGCCGGGATCCTATCGAAATAAACTACCGGGATATTGTATTTTTTTAAGTTTTCAAAATGCTGGTACGAGGAGGTATTTTTCCCTACCGATACAAGCAGGCCATCAACCCGGTGGTTTTTCATTTTTTCAACCAGCTGTTTTTCCTTTTGCTCATCATCATGTGATTGTGCCAGCAATACGGTATAATTTTTTTTATAGGCAGTATCTTCAATAGCGCTTATGGCCGAGGAGAAAAAAGCCTCCGAAAGCTCGGGTAAAATGACCCCGATGGTGAGGGTTTTGCCCTTTTGCAAAAAAATAGCGGTTTGGTTAGGCTCATAGTTTAACTCGCCGGCCAGCTTTTTAACTTTCGCCCTTGTGGTGAGTCCTATGCTCGGATGATCATGCAAGGCCCTTGAAACTGTAGAAACCGAGATGCCTAATATTTGTGCTATCTCTTTTATAGTAGTTGGCTTTGTTTGCATTAATTACGGGCTAATGTTGTTTTTATAGTTAAAGTTAAGCGATTATTATGAAATAGCTTGTATTAACTGCATTGCAAACGTTTGCGTGGCTAAATCATCGGTTTGCATAGGTTGGCCGGTTAGTATAGTGGAGATTTGAATATTGGCAATGCCATATAGTCCCTTTTAATTTTATTTAGAGAGCCTCGCTTATCTGCAATAAAGAAATAATCGTTTAGCAGGCATATTTACCTCCAATTTTAGAAGCCGAAGTCATCAACCCATAATGTTTGATAAATATCTGTTTTTCAATTAATGCCAGTTAAGGGATAATTATGCCCATTTTTCAAACGTTTGCGTTGAAATTGAAACATTTATTTTTTCTTAAAGCCACTAATGCGAGTACATTTAAAACGATACTTGTGTTATAACCCAATGATGAAGAAAACCGTTATAATTTGTCTTTCAATATTGTTTATTTGCATAGGAAATAGAGCTGCCATTGCACAGACGGTACACATTGATGCTTCAAAACTGCGTCATGTTATCCCTTTTGGTGGTAATGCCTGGGTAAGCGCGCCGGATACTATAACCGATGAAGGTTTGATTGGCCTGAGAAGCATAAAATCAACCTGTAATATTTATTTCAGGGTTAGTGTTGCACAGGACCTTGAGCTTGCTCTGGTGGTACGGGTACCGCAGGGGAACAGTACGCTGCTGGTATCGGCAGGAAAAAATGCTGTCGTCAAAAAAATAAGCAACACAAGCTTTGATACTGTCAGTTTTGGGAAGGTTCACATCAGTCGGCCGGGTTATGTAAAGATCAGTTTAAAAGGCATCAGTAAAACCGGGACTGTTTATGCAGATGTATCTGACCTGGTAATTACCCTGCAAAAGCCGGATAATGATATTTCATATGTTGCAAAAGGCAGCTCATTTCATTTTGGCAGAAGGGGGCCTTCTGTGCATTTACGCTACCCAGTCCCCACCGACAAAGAGAATAAAGTAAAATGGTTTTATAACGAGATTATCGTGCCCAAAGGCCAGGACGTGATAGGCTCTTATTTTATGGCAGATGGTTTTGGAGAAGGATATTTCGGTATGCAGGTAAATTCCGCAACCGAACGAAGGGTGCTATTTTCAGTATGGAGCCCTTTTAATACTGAAGATCCGAAGAGTATCCCGGATAGCATGCGCATTAAACGGGTTAAGAGTGGCAGTAATGTGCATATAGGTGAGTTCGGGAATGAGGGCTCGGGAGGCCAAAGTTATATGCGTTTCCCATGGAAAGCCGGGCAAGCTTACGCCTTTTTGCTTAGCGCCGAGCCGGATAATGCAAAATACACAACCACTTATACCGCATATTTTAAAGATGTAACTGCCGGGAAATGGTTTTTAATAGCCAGCTTTACCCGCCCGCAGAAGGCCACTTATTTAACTCATTTGTATTCGTTTGTGGAAAATTTTGAACCTGAAAATGGCGATAAGATCCGCAAAGCTTATTTTACTAACCAGTGGATAGGTGACAGCGAAAACAACTGGCAGGAGCTTACCCATGCCATTTATACCGGCGACGCTACGGCTAATGCCAACTATCGTAAGGATTATGCAGGAGGAAAGGAAGGCGACAAGTTCTTTCTTCAAAACGGAGGTTTTTTTAACAATTACGTACCGCTTAAAACTCCGTACGATCGCAACGCAACAAAGCAAAAGCCTGTAATTGATTTTGAAAAACTCCCTAATAAATAAGCCCCAAAAACCTCAATATTATATATGGAAAGAAGACAATTTTTGAAAACCAGCGCGATTGCGGCAGCCGGTTTTAGCATTTTACCGTCAGGAAGGCTGTTTGCATCGGCACCTGCGAAAGTCCGTTTAGGTTACATAGGCGTAGGTGCCCGCGGCATGAGCCATATTGCCGAAGGTTTGCTTCGCGATGATGTGGAGATCGTTGCCATTTGTGATACACAGGAAAGCTCACTGAAGATTTGCCGCGAATACATCGCCAAAAAAGGCCATGCACCCGTAAAGGAATACACCGGCGGACTGGATGCCTACAAAAAACTGCTCGACCATAAAGATATCGATGCGGTAATTATTGCCACACCATGGCAGTTTCATCACCCACAGGCTATTGATGCTATGAAAGCCGGAAAGTATGTAGGCTGTGAGGTAATTGCCGGTCTTACGGTTGAAGACCACTGGGATATCGTTAACACTTCAGAAAAAACAGGAATCCCATACATGACGCTTGAAAACGTTTGTTACCGTCGTGACGTGATGGCTGCCTTGAACATGGTACGCCAGGACTTGTTTGGTGAGATCATCCATTTGGAAGGCGGATATCAGCATAATTTAAGAGGTGTATTGTTCAATAACGGTAAGCAATATTATGGCGGTGGCGTTGAGTTTGGCCCTAAAGCCCTAAGCGAAGCCCAATGGCGCACGCAGTTCAATATCGATGTGGATGGCGATATCTATCCAACTCACGGTGCAGGCCCATGTATGCACTATGCCAATATCAATGCAGGTAACCGTTTTACCAACCTGGTATCGTTCAGCACCAAAGCAAAGGGTTTGGCAGCATACGTAGAAGAATTATCGCCCGGTCACCCGAACGCTAAGATCAATTATAAAAATGGCGATGTCACTACCACCATGATCAACTGTGCCAATGGCGAAACCATAATGCTGAGCCATGATACGCACCTGCCGCGCCCATATTCATTAGGTTTCAGGGTGCAGGGTACTAAGGGTTTGTGGATGGATGTAAACAAAAGCGTGTATATCGACCATAAATCAAAAGAAGATGATTCATGGGATCCGGCAAAAGAATGGTTTGATAAATATGACCATCCACTTTGGAAAAGATATGAAAAGTTTGCCGAAGGTGCCGGCCATGGTGGCATGGACTGGTTTGTGTTTAACGCTTTCGTGGAATCAGTAAAGCAAAAACGCCAGACACCTATTGATGTTTATGATTCTGTTACCATGAGTGTAATAACACCTTTGTCAACAAAGTCATTGAAAGAAGGTAATGCAAGTGTTGCGTTTCCTGATTTTACTAAGGGTAAATGGAAAGAGCGCAAAAATACCTTCGCGCTTGATGATAGCGGCTTTTAATTATCGTTTATATTTTTTGCATGTTTTGTGTAAAGCCCGGCCAAAAGCCGGGCTTTGCTTTTTAAAACAATCATAGCTGCCCCTGGCTCCGGCACAGCGGTGGCTTTTTAGTGTAACTCCTGTTTTTTTGTATTTAGTTGATTATTAGATATTTATATATGAATAATTGAATTTGTGTTAACCCTGTTAACCCCCTTGTCCGCTTATGCTAACTGCTATGAGCGCCGGCCGGGCAGTGGCGAGCGTGATTGTAAATGATATTCCAACGCGCTTATAATCAAATTCTTCAGACTTAATCCTCAAATAAGCAGAATCCATAAAATTGATGCCCATTTTATCCCTCCCATTACCTGTTTAACGCGCTGAACGCCTCTGAAAATTAAGTTTTCTCACTGCAAAATACTTTGAATCAAACGTTTGCGTAAGCCTGTTTTTACCCAAAGCAAACGTTTGCGCTGTGTTTGGAGGGGCGATTTTTTGTTTTCAAAATCCTGTATCTCTAATTTCCAATATTCAAAAACAAGGCTAAATCACAACAAAAAACTAACAATTAATTAATACTAACACCCACCACGTATGATTAAAATTTACTCAAACCCCAATCAGGGCTTCAGCAAACACATTTATTTAAGGAGGCAGATCAATGGCCTTTTTAAGTTGATGTGCTGTTGCCTGCTACTATTATTGCCGGTACTTGCCAGCGCGCAAACAATAATCAACGGCAGCGTAAAAGATAAAGACGGCCCGGTAATTGGCGCTACCGTTACCCAAAAAGGTGCTAAAAATACCACTACTACTGATGTTACCGGTAAATTTAAAATTACGTTAAAGGGCAATTCAACAATATTGGTTGTTTCTTATGTAGGGTATAAACCACAGGAAGTATCAATTAACGGTTCCTCAGACGTTACTATCATTTTACAAGAGGACCTTAATAAACTGAACGAAGTAGTGGTAGTAGGTTACGGTACCGTTAAAAAAGGCAATATAACAGGTTCGGTTAGCTCTATTAAAAGTGATGACCTTACACTTGGTGGTACTACCACTAATATCGGTCAGGCCATTCAGGGTAAAGCTGCCGGTGTTCAGGTGCAACAAACCAGTTTTGCACCTGGTTCAGGCATTAATATCACTGTAAGGGGTGGCAACTCTATCAATACTTCTACCTCTCCTTTATATGTAGTTGACGGTTTTATCAGCGATAATGGCAACCAGGTTAACCCTAATGACGTCGAAGATATCCAGGTATTAAAGGATGCTTCTGCAACAGCCATTTATGGAGCAAGGGGCGGTAACGGCGTTGTTTTGATCACCACCAAAAAAGGAAAAAACGGCAAGGTTTCTTTGGATGCCGATATATCAGGCGGTACGCAATATCTAAGGTATAAGCCGGATCTGTTAACCGGGCAGCAGTATACTGATATTCAGAATGCTACAGCTATTGAAGATGGTAAACCACAGCCGTACCCGTCAAGTTTCCAGGTGGCCAACACCAATTGGTTAAAGCTTGCAACCCGCAACGCAACAGTTCAAAATCAAAGCATCAGTTTAAGTTCAGGTGATCAGAATTCAAAGATCTATGTTGCTGGTAATCATATTAAACAGGTTGGTGTGTTGCAACATACCGGTTTTGAAAGATATACTGCAAGGATAGGAGCTGAGAAAACAATGAATGAAAACCTGAAGATCAGCGCTAATTTTTATGGTGCCAGCTCAAGCTCAACATTGCAATCGTACTCCGGCGATATAACCGCGCCATTATTTAGTTTATTGACTGCACCACCAAACGTAAAACCATATAATGCCGATGGTACTTATAATTATTACGTTACCCAAGGTACAAAGACTAACGCTTTGGCCGGCCTTTTGGAACCAACAAACAATAGCGGCAATAAATTGATTAACGCCAATATCGGCTTAGACTATAAAATAATTAATGGCTTAACTTATCATCTTACGGCCGGTACCGAATACACTCAAACTACAGCAGGCCAGTACCTGCCTACTACTACCATAGCAGGCGCCAAGCAGGGTGGTGTTGCCAGTGAGCAAACATCATCAGCTTTCAGATGGATAGTTGAAAATTACTTTACCTATAAGTTCAACATTGCTAAGGATCATGACTTCACTGTTTTATTAGGCACATCAAATCAAAAAGATGTTACCGAAGGGTTAAGTGCCGGTGCTAAAGGCTTCTCAACCGATGCATTCTTATACTACAACCTTGGTGCCGGATCATTGGTAAATGGTTATGGCAGCAGTAAGGCAGAGGCTATGTTGACCTCATATTTTACAAGGTTTAATTATGCATATAAGGATAAGTTATTAGCCTCGTTCTCTTATCGTGACGACCGTTCGTCAAACTTCGGTTCAAACAAGCGTTCAGGTTTTTTCCCCGCAGGCGCAGTAGCTTATAAACTTACCGATGATGATTTTATAAAAGATCTGAATACCTTCTCAAACTTAAAAGCGCGTGTTAGTTACGGTGTTACCGGTAATGACCGTATCCCTGCGAGCTTATATCTTTCAACATTTGGGCCTTATGGTGTAGTACTGAATGAAACCGGTAATCTTCAAACAGGGATAGAACCAAAAACATTGGCTAACCCTAATCTAAAATGGGAAAGCACCAGGCAGTTTGATGTTGGTTTGGATATGGGTTTCGCCAATGGCCGTATTAATGCAAGTATCGACTATTACAGTAAAAAAACAACCGACCTGTTAATTCAGATCCCTATAGGACAGCAATGGGGGTTCAGTAATCAGTATGTAAACGGCGGCGCTATTCAAAACCGTGGTATCGAGCTTTCTGTAAATACCAACAATGTGCGTGGTAAAGATTTGTCATGGAACAGTACGGTTACTTTTGCTTACAATAAGCAAAAAGCATTGGATTTAGGTCCGGGAGTAACCGTGATCAGTACCAATACTGCGAACCCAAGCGGTACTGTTTCCGGACAGGAATTTACAAGGGTTGTACCGGGTATTGAATTAGGTGAGCTATATGGCTACGTTTACGAAGGCGTAGTGAAAACCGGTGAAAAATATGCACCGCAGCCAAATTCAAAAGCAGGTGACCCTAAATACAAAGATGTGAACGGCGACGGTAAAATTACCCCGGACGACCGCACTTACCTGGGCAACTCTAACCCGCATTACATGGCAGGTTTTGGTAACGATTTTCATTACAAAGGCATTGATCTGGGGATATTCTTCCAGGGCGCATTTGATTATTACCTGTACAACATGAATGCCATGGTATTAGAGTCAACTACAGGTGTAGCTGGATTAAACAGGTTTGTTGCAGGTAAAAACGAAAATACCTCTATCCCTCGCGAAGGTTATTATCTAAGTACTTACGGCAGCTATGTAAACTCGCGCTTTGTTGAAAATGCTTCTTATGTACGTTTAAAATCACTTACACTGGCTTACAACTTCCCTTCATCATTGTTTCAGCACCTGAAAATTTTACAGGGAATAAGGGTTTATGCGGAAGCACAAAACTTATGGACAATTACGGGCTATAAAGGTACCGACCCGGAAGTTAACGTACATTCTGGTGCTACCGGTGGCGGTTTAGACTTTAACTCGTTCCCGGCATTCAGAACGATAACATTCGGTATTAAGGCATCTATCCATTAATGAAATTATCCATTTAGGGGATCAACAAAATTTTAGTCAAAATGAAAAAATATAATATTCTACTCTTAGCAGCCGCGGTAGTTACACAGTTTTCGTGTAACAAAACCAACCTCGAGCCTAAAATATACAGCAGCTTAACAAGCCAAAACGCATTCTTAACCAAGTCTGACGCCATTGCAGCGGTTAACTCAGTCTATGCCCGCTTAAAAGGTCCGGCGGTTGGTGACAATTTTGATTATTGGACGGTAAGGCACTTCGCCCTTACCGACTTAACCACCGATGTGGGCCACTGCAGCTACGCCGGCGACCCGGGACAATTATCACTGGTACAATGGAACTCGGCCAACGGTTTGATAGCTGAAGATTATAGGCAGATCTATAAATTGGTGGCCAACGCAAACAACGCTATCTATAATATTTCAGCAATGAAAAGTATTACAGATGCCCAGAAAAATCAGTTTTTGGCTGAGATGAAATTTTTACGTGCTATTGCTTATTCTGACCTTACCGATGCATGGGGACCAGTGATCTTAACCACCGAAAAAGATATAGCCAATCCTGATTACAAGGCTCAAACTGCGCCAAGCCCTGTTGCGGATGTTGATGCGTTAATGATCAGCGATCTGCAAAATGCGATCAATGTATTGCCTAAAGATTACACCAAAAGTGATATCTACACAACTAATGATGTTGGTCGCGCTACCAAAGGTGCAGCGATGTTCCTGCTGGCCAAGATCTATCTGCGCGAGCATCAATGGCAAAAAGTTGCTGATTTAACCAAACAGGTAATGGATTTGGGTATTTACCAGTTATATCCAACCTATGATGGTTTGTTTAAAGAATCAAACACCTGGTGTGCTGAAAATATCTTCTCGGTATTAAGCGATGCTAACGTTAACGGAACAGAGTTATTGAACCACTTCGGTCCGCTAAGCCATCCGGTGTTAACCGACAGGTGGCAGTACTACGCTGTAACCTGGGATTTTTACAACAGCTATGGCGATGAGGATGACCGTAAAAAGATGTTCTTCACCCAATACCAGGGCGTCGACGGCTTAACCCACAAACAAGCCCCTTCGCAGGGCGCTACCGCTCCGGATGGAGTATTGTATATGCCGGATGTTGCAACTATGAAGTATGCCGATCCAAATGGGGCCAACACTTACTATGATGGCCATAGTGTGGATGTTTTACGCTATGCAGATGTGTTATTAAGTCGCGCCGAAGCTTTAAACGAATTGAATGGTCCAACCGCAGAGGCTGTTTCATTAGTAAACCAGGTTAAAGGCCGCTCACATGCCAAATTATTGGTGCAGGCTAATTTGACCCAGGCAACTTTCCGCGATGCATTGTTACAGGAACGCGGCTGGGAGCTATATTATGAAGGCAAAAGAAGGGCCGACCTGAAACGCTTTGGCAAATATGATGTGATCGTGAACGCCTATCTGAAACGTGTTGGCCAAACCAATACCGTACAGTTGCCGCGCGACGAGTATTTCCCATATCCGCTTAACCAGGTTAACATCAACCCCAAGCTGAATAATGCGGGCAGGCAGCAATAAGCATAAAATTCAAATATTAGTAAAGAGTATACAGCCTTCAATGGGGTGTATATTCTTTACTGTTTAACCGGTATTACAAAATTAGTGATGAAGGATTGGTTTAAAGTTTTAGCGAAGGGGCTGTTGATTTCGATCATCTGTGGTTGCTCTGGTGGTAATCTGATAAAAGAAATTCACATAGGCCTGTATAATAATAACGAGCTAAAAATTAAGCTTGATGTTATGACCAGCAAGCCTGTTGATCTGTACGCCGAATACTGGATAGAAGGCAAGCAGCCGGTTAAATACCGGTCGACTACTACCAGTAACGGCACATCATATAAGCTTGTACTTTGCAATATTTTGCCCGATACCACTTATTCATACCATATTGTAACCGTTGACGGTGGAGATACGGTTGTCAGCAAACCTCATACTTTTAAATCGCACGAGTTGCCATTGTTTTTACAGGAACAGTTTCATGCAAAAACTGCTGCAAAAGCAACACTGCCGGTACAGTTTAATGACGGCTTAATGCTTATCAACAAACGTTATGCGCCCGGTGTGGCGTTTTTGGTTGATGCCAAAGGGCAAATCAGGTGGTACCACATGATTGACAGGTTGGGTTTTAAAGTGATCAATTTTACTAGGGATAAAACCCTGCTCTCTATTTTAGGCCGCAATGACGAACCTACCAGTTACGGTAGCGAGATATTGGAGATCAATATGCATGGCGACACTTTGCTGCACCTTACCAAAGGACAAGGCGATTTTAAGCAAACCATTCACCACGAAATCCTGAAGAATGGTAAAGGCCAGCTGGTAACCATTTTTGTTGATCAAAAAATCATGGACCTCACATCTGTTGGAGGTAGTAAACAGGATACCGTTAACGGCGATGGTATTATGGTGATGGATAAAACCGGCAGGCAGGTTTATAAATGGAGCGTGTTTGATGTAATGGATCCGTTGAAAGATCCAAAAATCCTGAAAACAAAAAAGGACTGGATGCATGCCAACAGTCTCAGCTATGATACAGACGGCAATTATCTGATGTCGTTCTACAACAACGGGCAGATCTGGAAAATTAACTCGCGCGATGGTAAGGTTATCTACAAATTTGGCAAGGGCGGTACCATAGCCATGCCTGCCGATTGCAACTTTACCCAGGCCCATGCCGCCCATATCAATAAACAGGGCAATCTGATGTTTTTTGATAATGGAGTGGAGAAACACCAGTCTGGCGTGTATGCAATGAAAATTGATGAGAAGAATCAAACGTCGACCATTGCCATGCACATTAAATTACCTAAAGAAATTTTTAACGGACGTATGGGCAGTGCCTACATGATCAATGATACAACCACATTGGTATGTTGCTCCAAAAGGCATATTGTGGTGCTGGCAAATGATAAAGGCGTTTTGCAATGGACGATGGAAACATCGGTGCCAACTTACCGTGCAGGTTTTATAAAATACGAACAGCTTGATCCATATTTAAAACCATAGATCATTAAAAATGAAAAAGAAATATCAATATATAACTTTCCTGTTGCTATTATTTGCTTTGGCTAACGCTATGCAATTAGTATCGTGCAGTGGGAGCAGGGCCGAAGAGGCGGATAAGGCTGATTCGTCAGCCGTGAATAATCTGGTTGCTGTGGATACCAGCAAAATGCCCGGCGGTAAATACGGCGATGCGGTGCGTTATGGTCGCGAACTGATGTTGCATACCGCATACTATATTGGCCCCGAAGGGGTTAACGGTCATTACACCGGCAATAAAATGAATTGTACCAATTGCCACCGCGATGCAGGTACAAGACCATACGCTTTTAATTTGGTTAGGTCATTTCGTGATTATCCGCAGTACAGGGCAAGAGAGGGCAGGATTTTATCTTTGGCCGAGCGCATCAACAATTGTGTAATGCGCCCTAATTTAGGCAGACCGCTGCCATTGGATAGTAAAGAGATGGTTTCAATCATGGCTTACCTGAAGTTTCTGAGTGATTCATCAAACGTATCTAAAACCACCAAAGGGTTAAAGAATATGGAAGTCGAACTGCCGGATGTTGCGGCATCATCAGGCAGGGGCGAAGTGCTATACGCGCAAAACTGCGAGCGCTGCCATGCCAAAAACGGCGAAGGCAAAATGCGTTTTGATAACGTAACTTACGAATATCCACCGGTATGGGGATTATTGGCCTATCGCCCGGGTTCAAGTATGCACAGGGTTGTTAAATTAGCGCAATGGCTAAAAGGCAACATGCCTTATGATAAAACAGCCGAAGGCAAACCCTTCCTGACCGATGCCCAGGCGCTTGATATAGCTGCTTTTGTTAATGACGATAAAAAACATAAACGCCCGCTGCCTAAGACTACTAAGGAGGTTGATTATCCGCATTACGAAGAAAAAGCGATTGATTACGACAAGGGGCCGTTTAAAGATCCTTTTTCCGAACAGCAGCATAAATACGGGCCGTACAAGCCGATCATTGATTATTGGGAAGGTAAGGGGATTACGCCTGCTATTTAAATAGCAATACAAAACCGACTATGTCATTGCGAGGAGGGACGACGAAGCAATCTCGCAGTTATGCCTATTGAAGATGCATTGGCTACGAGATTGCCGCGCTGCGCTCGCAATGACATAGTTTTTATTATAAAAAGACTGACTAAATTTATTTCATGAAAAAACAATTTTTAGCGCTCACATTCCTTTTATCGGGCTTTGCTGCTTCGGCACAAAAGGTGCCTTATGCCAATTGCGATAAATGCTGGCTGGCCGATTCATTGGGTAACCATCGTGTAGTGTTAACCTTTAACGGTACAGGAAAAGTGGCTAAAGCAATAATCAACTGGAGACGCAGGGATAATGAGCCCGAAAATAAGCGGATCATTATTCAGGATGCGAAAACCAAACAAAAGATTACCAACGTAAAAATCGGTACAGTAAACCGAGAAAGTGGCGAATTGTATTTTGAGCCAACATCGGGTAAGGGCACATACTTTGTGTATTACATGCCTTATAAAAATGAGGGCCGTTCCAATTATCCCAAGGGCGTTTATCTAAAGCCCGAAAATACAGCTTCGGCCGAATGGCTTAGTGCAGTAAATGGCCAGGTGCAGTTAGCTGCGGTAAAAGAATTTCAATCTATTGACGCTTTTAATAGTTTTTACCCGATGGAGGTGATTGCCACTAAAGCAGAAACTGAAGCTTTGATTAGTAAACATAAAGTAGAAGCATTTTTGGTTTTCCCGGAAGATAGGATGAACTCCATCCGCATGACCAAAGATTTGCCGCAACGCTGGATAGAGCTTGGTCCGCAGAATAAATATACCGGTGAAGCTGCGCGAGGCGAAAACTTTGCATTTCAGTTGGGCATTTACGCGCTGCAAAATATCGAAAATGTACAGGTAACATTCAGTGACCTTAAATCGGCTACTGGTAAGGTAATCCCGGCTTCGGCACTATTTTGTATCAATACCGGGGGCACTGCTTATGATGCAAAACCACTTACCAAGATTGTTAATGTTGCTAAAGGCGACATCCAGGCATTATGGTGTGGAGTAGATGTACCTGCCACAGTTCTTCCTGCTATTTATACCGGTAATGCCACTATTAGCATCAACGGAAAACCTGCAAAAACAATTGCCTTATCTGTTAAGGTAAATAGCAAAATATCGAAAGATGGCGGTGTAAGCGAGCCTTATAAAATGACCCGCCTGGGCTGGTTAAACTCAACCATGGCGCAACAAAATACCGTTATTTCGCCGTATACGCCGCTTGAAATAAGCGGCAATACTATTAGCCTGCTTGGCCGTAAAGTGGAGGTGAATAAAGATGGTTTCCCAAAACAGATCCAAACTTATTTCACGCCCGAAATGACGGAGTACGCCGCAGCGCCTAATAACCTGCTTACCGAAGGCATCCACTTTCATTTTATTGATGTTGCGGGCAAAAAGATAAACCTGAAAAGTCAGGGTGTACAGTTTTCTAAAAAAGAAGCCGGCACAGTTCAGTGGACTGCAGTAAGCGCCAATGATAGTCTACAAATGGATGTAACTGCCTCATTGGAGTTTGACGGCTTTATGGCTTATACTGTAAAAGTAAAAGCCCTTCAGAATGTTAGCCTGAAAGATATTACCATGCACATTCCTTTTAAAAAGGATTTCGCCAAATACATGATGGGCCTTGGTCAAAAAGGAGGCTATCGCCCTGAAAACTTTGAATGGAAATGGGATGTTGCCCATAAAAACCAGGACGGCGCCTGGATAGGCAATGTGAACGGCGGCTTACAATATTCATTGAGGGACGAAAAATATGTTCGTCCGCTGAATACCAATTTTTACCTGCAAAAACCTTTATTGCTGCCAACCTCATGGGGCAATGATAATAAAGGCGGTATTAAGGTATCTTTTGATGGTAAAGCGGTATTAGCCAACAACTACAGCGGCGAACGCGACCTGAAAAAAGGGGAAGAGCTTTATTACAACTTTACTTTATTGGTAACACCTTTCCATACCATCAATACCGATTTTCAGTGGGCTACAAGGTTTTATCACTCGTACAAACCTATTGATACCATAAAAAACGCAGGCGCAACGCTTATCAACATTCATCACGCAACGGCAATAAATCCAACCATCAACTATCCGTTCATCGCCTGGAAAAAAATGAAGGCCTATGATGATTCTGCCCATGCTGCCGGGTTAAAGGTGAAGATCTACAATACCATTCGTGAGCTGTCAAATCATGCTTATGAAACTTTTGCATTGCGTAGTTTAGGCCATGAAATTTATTCGCCGGGCAAGGGCGGCGGTTTCAGCTGGTTACAGGAGCATGTGGGCGATGATTACATAGCCGCATGGTTTGTGCCCGAAATTAAAGATGCGGCTATTATCAACAGCGGCATGAACCGCTGGCACAATTACTACGTGGAAGGCATGAATTGGCTTACTCAAAACGTCGGTATCGACGGTATTTACCTGGATGACGTGGCGTTCGACCGCGTTACGATGAAACGTATCAAACGCGTGTTGACCAAAAATGGTCATCCCGGCATTATTGATTTGCACTCGGCTAATCAATACAACAAGAGCGACGGTTTTAACAACAGCGCCAACCTGTATATGGAGCATTTTCCTTACCTGAACCGTTTATGGTTTGGTGAATACTTTGACTACGAAAAAAATGATCCTGATTTCTTCCTGACCGAAGTAAGCGGGATTCCGTTTGGTTTAATGGGCGAGATGCTGCAAGGCGGTGGCAACAAATGGCGTGGTATGGTTTACGGTATGACCAACCGTATGCCATGGAGCGATGGTGCTGATCCGCGCCCGATCTGGAAAGCATGGGATAATTTTGGCATGAAAGGCACAAAAATGATTGGTTACTGGGTTGATGATAATCCGGTAAAAACCGATAAGGCCAAAGTTATAGCAACCGTTTACAAAAAAGACGGAGCTGCCATGGTAGCTGTTGCCAGTTGGGAAGATGCTGATACCGATTTTCAGTTAAATATCGACTGGAAAAAATTAGGCATCGATCCGGCTAAGGCAACTATTACTGCTCCCGAAATTAAAAGCTATCAGCCGGGCAAAACATTTGGCTTGAATGACAGGATCCCGGTTGAAAAGGGTAAAGGCTGGTTGTTGATCATTAAATAACAGTTAATGGATAAAAAATGGTTTATAACCATATACTTTTACATTGGCAGATCACTGAGTTAAACCCGCAGCCTGCCTTTGTGGTTTATCGATTGCTGGTTTATTATGTTAGTTTGCAGTGGTGGTATGTACCAAAAGCATGCATACCGCCTGCATTTTTATAAAAGCCGTAAACCCTTGAAACTGAACGGTAACAAGCTCTTTGATGCATTTGGGTAATAAAGTGAATTGAAATAAAATGAAAATATTTTAATCGAATCGGTAAATTGTTAGTACTTTCATAAAAAAATAACCAAAATATTGAATTACTACCAATGAATACACAGCATCCATGGCATGAAGTTTCAACCGGGCCTAAAATTCCCTATGTTGTAAACGCCGTTATTGAAATTCCCAAGGGCTCAAAAGCTAAATATGAGATTGATAAAGAATCCGGACTTTTAAAATTAGACCGTGTGCTTTTTTCTTCAGTAATGTATCCGGCCAATTATGGATTTATCCCTCAAACCTATTGCGATGACGAGGATCCGCTTGATATTTTAGTTATATGCTCTGTTGATGTTTTTCCGATGTCTATTATTGAAGCAAAGGTGATTGGGGTAATGCATATGATTGATAATGGCCAGCAGGATGATAAAATAATCGCTGTTGCCAATAATGATATGTCGGTTAATTATATAAATGATTTAAGCGAATTACCGCCGCATACTATTAAAGAGATTGAGTGCTTCTTTAAAGATTACAAGGTTTTGGAAGGCAAAAACGTAACCGTTGAACGCTGGATGGGGGTAAGTTACGGCCATCAGGTGATAGAAGATAGTATGGTATTATACGATGTTAATTTTAAACCCGTCCAAACCAAAGTTGCCGGTTAAAAATATTAAGATCTGACAAAAAATGTTTAACCCTGCTTCTTTTTATTGACTGCAGCGTTAAACATTTTTTATTTTTACTTCGTCCTGGCATGGAGCTCAGGTAATCTTTGGAAGGTAGTATCGTTGGTTTCCTTCGGGATTTGCCTGCTCCGTTTATACCTCGATAATTTTAGGTTTAAAATTGAAGCAGGCTAAATAATCCCTCCGCGGAATGCATATTTGCATTCTCATATTGCTAATGATGTTTTATGAAAATACTGCACATTATACCTGCTTATAAACCCGCTTACGGCTACGGAGGTCCAACTGAATCTGTATCGCGGCTTTGCGAGGGGTTAGCAGCTAATGGGCATGTTGTTGACGTTTATACCACTACAGCCAACGGTAAAACCGAACTGGATGTAATACCCGGAGCTAAAACGAATGTTGAAGGGGTTAATGTAATTTATTTTAAACGGATCACCGGTGATCATACACACGTTAGTCCGGCATTATGGCGCAGACTTGTTAAAACTGCCAACCATTATGATGTAATCCACATCCATTCGTGGTGGAGCATTTTAAGCGTAATAGCTGCACGGATCGCCTTGTTCAGTAAAACCAAAGTGATTTTGGCGCCCCGCGGCATGCTAAGCGGGTACGTATTTGAAAGCGGAAACAGCAGCTACAAAAAATTGATCCATAAATTAGGTGGCCGTAAAATTTTAAAGAAATGCGTGCTGCACGCTACCGCCCAATCCGAATATATGGAATGCAGGAAGTTGATTCCGGGCTGGCAGGGCTTTGTATTACCTAATATTTTATCATTACCTGATATCGAAATAAAGGCGCCCCGCAATGAATACTTCACGGTTATTTTTATGTCGCGCATTCATCATAAAAAAGGACTTGAAAAACTATTTATTGCTATAAGCAAGCTTTCTTTTAACCTGAAACTTGTTATTGCGGGCGATGGAGAGGACGCATACGTACAGCAATTGAAACAACTTGCAATTGAGTTAAATATAGCTTCAAAAATTGACTGGATAGGATGGGTAAACCGGGAGGAGAAATTTGAACGGCTTAACCAGTCTGATCTGTGTGTCCTCACCTCCTTTAATGAAAACTTCGCGAATGTGGTGGTTGAATCATTGCATATGGGTACAGCTGTTTTAATTTCCGAAAATGTAGGTCTTTCCGATTTTGTTATTGAAAATAATCTCGGGTGGGTCTGTAAATTAGATACCGTTAACATTGTTGAAAAGCTGAACGAAGCTCACCTTGCAAAGCAAAAATTAGATCACATCCGCAAGCATGGCCGCGAAATTATCAGAACGACGTTTCATGAGCAGGTGCTGATAACAAAGTATTACGAAGAGTATTTAAAATAATCCCTCTTTTCTTTCGGCCAATTTACTATCCCTGGATGGCTGCCTTCCTTTAAAGCTAAGCCCGAAATGTGTGTTGGAACTGAGGTAGGAGCGATTAAAGGGCCAGACTATTGCCGGCCCTGCTGATACTTATAATGTAAATTCTTTAGCGTTTCTATAGTCGCCTCATCTGTAGAGATCCCATAGCCCGTTACCAGTGTGCCTTTAACACCTTCCGCTGAAGCAAGGGCGTAAACAATAGCCTCATCGGCGGGGTCGGAGGGGCCTTCGTAGCGGTACAGGTCCACTATTTCAAATTCTTTTACCGGGAAGTTTTCCGCGCCTGCTTTGAGGTGATCACCTTCCAGGCTAAATTCATGGGTATAGCCCTGTTCTTTTAATTTGGTTATAGCTTCGGTTACCGTTGCGTAATGAAATTTTTGTTCTTCCATGAGATAGATGTTTGTTATCAATAGCTAATATACAATTAAAGTACGCTGCCTGTTTCAGTAATTTCTGCCGAAAATGTTTCGGGCTGTACCAATACAAAGCGCACCAAACTAAACTCCTGCTTAATACAATCCCGGATCCGGCCGATAGCTTCGTTGATTTGCTGGGTATCCAGATCATCTTTAAAAGCTACTATCAGCATCAAAATAATTTCATCGGGCGATTGATAGGTTGACAGCATGTGCATCACCTTTAAAACGGCATTATCCTGTTCAACGAGGGTGCTTATCTTCGTACGCGATTCAGACGAAATGCCTTCGCCCATAAGCAAACTCCTGCTCTCCCGGGCTAATATGGCCGAAACACCAACCAAAATTAAACCAACCAATAATGATGCTATACCGTCAAGCACGGGAATGTGGTAACGATGGTTCAGGAACATGCAGATGCCAACAATAAAAAGCCCTGCAACGGCTGCACTGTCCTCAAACATCACTAAAAAGGTTGATGGGTCTTTGCTTTTAACTACGGCATCCCACCAGGTTTGATCGCCCCTTATGGCGTTAAATTCTTTCAGGGCGATGATGAGCGACGAGCCTTCAAATATGACGGATAATCCCAAAACGATATAACTCATCGTAGGATCGCCAAGGGGTTCGGGTTGGCGGATATGTAATATACCCTGGTAAATAGATAGCCCTCCGCCCAGGCCAAATATCATGATAGATACAATGAACGACCAAAAGTATAGCTCCTTACCGTAGCCAAAAGGATGGGTTTTATCGGGCTCTTTGCGGGCCCTGTGCAGACCAAGCAATAGCAGCAATTCGTTAGCGGTATCCACTACCGAGTGGATCCCCTCGGAGATCATAGACCCGCTTCGGCCTATAACGCCCGCTATAAATTTGGTTATTGCTATGAGCAGGTTGGCAATTAGTGCGCTATATATCGATTTTTTTGATGAGGTCATATTCCTTAATGCGCTATTACCTCGGCATCGCCAAGTTTTTTAACATACAATTCATCAACCAAAATCACAATAATGGCCACAATAGGAACTGCCAATATGATACCCAGCACCCCCGAAAGCGTTCCCATAACCACCTGGCTGATGATGGTAAGCGCGGGAGGCAGGTTGATCATACGGTTTTGTACTATAGGCACTACGATATTGCTTACTACGGTTTGCGATATTACATAAATGAGCGCCACTATAATAGCTGTATTTGTGCCCATGGTGAGTGCAAGTAATACACCCGGTATCATGGCTATAACCGAGCCCAGGTTAGGGATGATCTTTAACATACCTGCAAATAAGGCTAATATCAATGCCGCCGGAATTCCCATAATGCTCAAGCCCGTGGTAAGCAGCAAGCCCAATAATACCATAGAGAGCAGCATCCCTTTAAGCCAGCCTTTTAATGAAAGACTGATCCTGTCCATAATATCCTGCCCCAAAGGTTTTTTTTGATCTGATAGCAGCATTAAAATGCCATTTTTATAAACATCGGGATTGGTAGTAAAAAAAATACTCAGGAACAGTATGATATAAATATCACCCAGCACGCCAAAGCTGGTGCTGAAAAAGTGCTGTACAGTAACCACAACTTTATCGGGATCATTATCGCCCGAAAAATAATCAAGTATTTGCTGCCCTGTTGGGTTTGAAGCCAGCTTAGCCTTAAAATTATTAACCGTATGCGGGAGTGTATCTTTAAGTAAAGCTATCTGGTGCTGTATGGTTGTGCCCATTAAATAAAACAAGCCTGCTACAATTAAAAATGAACCAACTACAGATATGATCATTGCATACCGCCTCGGCATTTTAGTGTTACGCTCTATCAGGTCGCCAAGGCCATGAAAATAAGTCGCGATCAGTGCGCCTGAAAGTACCATGAGCAGTACGTTAAAAGCCACCCGGGCTATCAGTATCACTACAACCAATAAGGCAACAATAGCAACAGTGTGCCATACTTTTTCGATATAAGTAAGCTCTTTTTCTTTTTTTGGGGTCATATAGCAGGTATTTGTTCCATTAACACATTCATGTACTCTAAATGTTTTGATTGAATTAAGTTAACAAGATATTACGAAAGAGGTTGAGATCGATTGCTTTTAAACTTTTTAAAATGTTTTAAAAAGGAAGTGTAACAATTTAAATGAGTTTTTGTAAAATTATTCCGCCAACGGCTTTTTTACCGATATTTAGGTTTATACCGAACCAAAAACCATAACCCTCCAGTTGATGAAGAAAAACTACTACATCGTAACGCTGATCATGCTTACGTTTTTTGTTATTTCGTTTTTAACCAATATTATCGGGCCGTTATCTCCCGAGTTTATTAAGGATTTCAAGTTGAGCGATGTAATGGCAGGGGTATTGCCCTTTGCATTTTTTATTGCCTATGGTGTTATGTCAATTCCGTCGAGCATGCTGGTTCAAAAGTATAATGAGAAAACCATTATGGTTGCTGCTTTTGTGGTGGCGTTCTTTGGCTCTTTACTATTGGCTGTTTATCCTAATTATCTTACTGCCATTATATCCTTGTTTTTAATTGGCTGCGGTATGGCTATGCTGCAGGTGGTGATTAATCCATTGCTCCGCACATCGGGCGGAGAGGAAAATTATGCTTTTACCTCGGTACTGGCGCAGCTCATATTTGGCGGGGCGTCGTTTGTTAGTCCGCTGGTTTATTCATACATGGTTAAAAACATGGGGAGCAGCAAAGGTGGTATTTTCCCTTTGCTTGAGGCGCACGTACCCACAGCCATGCCCTGGATCTCGCTTTACTGGCTGTTTGCGGTTATTTGTTTAGGTATGTTGGTGATCATGCTGATATCTAAATTTCCGAAGGTTGAACTGGCCAGCGACGAAAAAGCCGGGCCATGGAAAACCCACGTCGACCTTTTTAAAAAGCCCGTTGTTATAGCTTACTTTATAGCTTTGTTTTGTTATGTGGGCAGCGAGCAGGGCGTATCCTACTGGATGTCGCAATTTTTACTTGTTTACCACAAGTTTGATCCGCAAACCACAGGTGCCAGCGCGGTAGCCTATTTCTGGGGACTGATGACCGCCGGCGGCATTTTAGGCTTGTTTTTACTTAAACTGATGGATAGCCGCAAGCTGCTGGTGATCTTTACCATTTTGGCACTCATTTTCCTCACGCTTGGTTTGTTCGGCAGCGCTCAAACATCATTGTACTCATTTTCAATAGTTGGCTTCTTCATGTCGGTAATGTATCCCATTATATTCTCGCTGGCGTTGAGTTCGATAGCTGAAGATCACGGTTCATTTGCCGGGATCCTGGTTACCGGTATTATTGGCGGCGCGGTGGTTCAGCTCTTGATAGGCGGCTTGGGCAGCCTGTTTGGGTTAAGGCAGGGGATGTTTTTCCTGTACATTACATTCGGCTACATGCTTAGTATCGGCTTTTGGGCTAAGCCGCTGGTTACCAACAAAACTATTTTTGATAATAAAGCATAATAAATAAATGAGCAATATAAAAGTTATAGGTATTGATCTGGGTGCTACCAATATCCGCGGAGCGGTTGTTAATAATAACACCATCGGTAATATTGTATCGCAACGGATAAAAAGCGACGGCAGTGTAGAAGATGTGCTGAACGATATTTATGCCGTTGTTGATGCCCTGTTGCAAAACGATAGGGCCAGCGCCATAGGCATAGGCGTGCCCAGCGTAGTTGATGTAGCCGAAGGTATTGTTTATGACGTGCAATATATTCCCTCATGGAAGGAAGTGCACCTGAAAAAACTGATGCAGGAGCGATACAACATCCCGGTATATGTAAATAATGACGCCAATTGTTTTGCCGTAGGCGAGTTATATTTTGGAAAGGGAAAAGATACTGACAGCATGGTTGGCGTGACCCTTGGCACCGGGCTTGGCACCGGCATTATCACCAATGGCAAACTGTATGCAGGCCACAATTGCGGTGCCGGGGAGATAGGTCTTTTTCCCTATATCGATAACATCCTGGAGTACTATTGCAGCGGCTCATTTTTTAACAATGTGTACGGATTGGATGGCGTACAGGTATTTAAAGATGCTCAGGCCGGCAAAGAGAAGGCATTGGAGCTGTATGCCGAATTAGGAAACCATGTGGGGAATGCAGTAAAAATGATCATGTACGCCTATGATCCCGAGCTGATTATTTTAGGCGGATCGGTAAGCCAGGCTTTTGAATATTTTAAAGATACCATGTGGCGGCAGGTGAAAACCTTTGCCTACTCAAAAACACTTGAACGTATAAAAATCGAGATCTCGGAACTGCAAAACAGCGGTATCATAGGTGCGGCTGCTTTGTATTACGACGATCAGAAGTAAAGTTAATCTATCATGAAAAAAATATTACTAATGTCGGTAATGGTCCTGCTCAGTACAAGGGTATTTGCGCAGGAGCGGCAGGAAAATTTTAACTTACTGTTGAAGGATGACTGGCAGATGCAATCGGCACTTACAGTGCCTGCCACTGCTACGGAGGTTTCGAAAGAAAAATTTGATACCCAGGGCTGGTATAAAGTAAGCGTGCCATCAACCATTTTAGCTGGCTTACTGGCCAATCATGTATATAATTTTGATCCGTTTATGGGCAGGAACCTTGAAAAACTGGCAGATCCTAAATTGGATAAACCATGGTGGTTCAGGAAGGAGTTTACCCTGCCTGCTGCCGAAAATGGCAAAAACGTGATCCTTCGTTTACATGGCATCAACTATAAAGCCAACGTTTGGTTCAACGGGGTTAAAATAGCCGATTCAACAAAAGTGAAGGGCCCATATCGCATCATTGATCTTGACCTCACCAAAAATATCAACTATAGCGGCACCAACACTTTAGCTATTGAAGTGCTTAGGCCTTTTACCCCAAACAAACGTGATGGTGACCTTGCCATTGATTATGCCGACTGGATTCCCTATCCGCAGGATTATAATGGTGGAATCATCAATAACGTTGAAGTGAGAACTTACAATAAAGTAGGTGTGAAGTTTCCATTGGTTACAACAGATTTTGATCTGCCTTCGCTTGCGGTAGCCCATTTAACAGTAGATGCCCAGGTGACCAACTATACCAATAAACCACAGGATGCGGTGATCAAAGGCAGGATCAATGAAAATATATCCTTCGAAAAAAAAGTACACCTGCTGGCTAACGAGTCGAAGAATGTAAACTTTTCACCTTTGGAGTTTAAGCAGCTTAATATTAAAGATCCATCCATCTGGTGGCCCTGGCAATATGGTAAGCCAAACCTCAACCGCATTGAAGTATCGGCTGTGGTTAATAAAAAGCTGAGCAACTCGGTGAGCGAGAATTTTGGGATCAGGCAGTTTACATCCATGATTATTGATAATAACCAGTCGCGCGAGTTTATTGTGAATGGCAAGCCTATTATGTTAAGGGGCGCGGCCTGGTCGCCTGATATTTTCCAGCGCCGTTCGCCCGAAAGGCAGGAGCAGGAGATCCGGTTGGTACGGGATATGAACATGAACATTGTACGCTCCGAAGGTAAAATGGAAGACGATAATTTTTACGATCTGTGTGATAAATACGGCCTGATGGTGATGAACGGCTGGATGTGCTGCGGCACCTGGCAGCATCCTGAAAAATGGGATGCGGCCGAACGAAAAGTTGCCATGGCGTCAGATAGTAGTGTGATGTACTGGCTGCGCAACAAGGCCAGTTTGTTTGTATGGCTCAATGGCAGCGATATGCCGCCGACAGATACCTCGGTTGAGCGCGATTACCTGAAGATTGAAAAGCAGTTAAAATGGCCTAACCCCTTATTAGCAACCGCTAATGAAAGTAAGTCAAAGGTATCGGGCTATAGCGGTGTAAAAATGGCCGGCCCGTATGAGTGGGTGCCGCCTGTTTATTGGGAAACCGATGCCGCCAAAAAGTATGGCGGTACTTACAGTTTTGCTACCGAGATTTCGCCCGGTCCGTCAATCCCGCCGTATGAAAGCCTGGTGAAATTTATCCCTAAAGATTCGCTGAACGTGACCTCGGCCGCCTGGAACTATCATTGCGGTACAGGCTCATTTGGCACCACAAAGGTATTCACCAAAGCGCTTTACGGCCGTTACGGCGAAACTGTATCCATTAAAAATTATGTAGCCAAAGCTCAGGCACAAAACTACGAGGCCCACCGTGCCATGATGGAAGCCTACGGGTTAAATAAATATCGAACGGCCACGGGCGTAGTTCAATGGATGCTGAGCAATCCGTGGCCAGGCATTATCTGGCATACATATGATTATTACCTGTATCCGGCCGGTACTTACTTTGGCATGAAAAAGGCGATGGAGCCGCTGCATGTGCTGTATTCTTACAAAACTAATGAGGTAGCAATTATCAACTCCTATTTAAAAACCGTTACTGGTTTAAGAGTTAAGGCTGATGTTTATAACCTCGATGGGGCAAATAAATTTAGTAAAACCACTACTGCCGATATAGGTGCCGATGCATCAAAAAGATTATTCGCCCTGCCCGCCATTACCGGTTTAACGGATACTTACCTGTTGCGCCTTGAGCTAAGCGATAAAAACGGCGAAACTGAAAGCATCAACTGGTACTGGCTCTCCAAAAAAAGCGATGAGCTCAACTGGAAAAAGTCAAACTGGTTTACTACGCCGCAATCGGCCTACGCGGATTATTCGGCCCTGCAATCTTTACCCAAAACTAAATTAGTGGTTAGTCAAACCGGTAAAGCTGAAAGGGACAGCACTTCGCATATGGTAACTATCAAAAATACAGGCAGTGCAGTTGCGTTTTTTGTACATTTGCGCGCTTTAAAAGGGCAAGGTGGTGACGATATTTTACCAGTGATCTTCAGCGACAACTATATCTCACTGGCACCGGGCGAAAGCAGGGTGATCAAGTGCACCTATAGTACTAAAAATGCCGATGGCACAGCGCCTTATTTCCTAACTTCGGCCTGGAACCTGGATATAGCTGCAAGCAGTGGCGATTGTGGGTTTGAAGATGGGCTGCCGAAGGAGTAGTTTATTCGGAAAATAAGCTGATCATGGCCTGTTTTCTTAAGTTAAAACATCTGGTAAAATTTATCCCCGGTGGATAAATACAGGCATTTTTCGGGCTAATTTCCGGTGATTGGTGAAATAAATAAATCGCTGTTTATTATATTCGGCAAAACCCAAGCAGATAATGAAATCACTATCTAATTTAACCCTGTCATTTTGCCTGTTTTTTTGTGCCGGCGTTTGGGCCCAGCAACCTGTTAATATGCAATATTCGGTGTCGATGGAAAAGGCGGCCGACCATTTGTATCATGTTGAGTTGGCCAATAAAACCCACCTCAAAACGCTCGATTTTAAGATGTGCGTTTGGACACCGGGATATTACCAGCTAATCAATTTTGCCGGAGCCGTACAAAATTTTACTGTTGCCGATGCAAAAGGCAATTCGCTTAAATTTGATAAGCCTACTAAGGATACCTGGAAAGTTATTAACCCTTCGGCCGGCGATGTAAAGATCTCGTACGATGTTAAAGCTGTTGTGCCGTTTGTGGGCAACGTTTATCTTGACGAAACAAGAGGCTACATTACCCCCGGAGGCCTGTTCATGTACCTCGACCAGGAATTACGCCATCCAGTCACCATCCAAATGAAGCCTTACAGCAAATGGAGCGATCTGGTAGCAACCGGGCTGGATACCCTGAAGGGACAATACCATGTTTACAAAGCAGCCGATTTTGATGTACTTTATGACAGCCCTTTTTTAATGGGCGAGCTGGAAGTTTTGCCGCCTTTCAGCGTGCAGAATAAACCACACAACTTTATCGGTTATAAGTTGCCTGCTTTTGACAGGCAGGCGTTTATGGACGACCTGAAAAAGATAGTAGTGACCGGCAGCAACATCATAGGCGAAATTCCTTATACGCATTATACCTTTTTATCAATTGGCGCAGGTGGGGGCGGTATCGAACACTTAAACTCAACCTCGTTAAGTTTTAGCGGAGGTGAAGGGTTTAATACTCCCGAAGCCCGTAAAAAGCTGTACAACTTTATAGCGCATGAGTATTTTCACCATTACAATGTTAAACGTATTCGGCCGGTGGAGCTTGGGCCGTTTGATTATTCGAAAGAGAACCATACCAATATGCTTTGGGTATCAGAGGGCTTTACCGTTTATTATGAGTATATGATAACCAGGCATGCCGGTTTAATGAATAATGAAGATATGTTTGGCGATTTTCAGAATAACCTGCGTAACTACGAAAATGAGCCCGGCCATTTGTACCAATCGGCAACGCAAGCAAGCTATAACACCTGGGATGACGGACCTAACGGCAGGCAGGGCGACGATTTTAATAAAACCATTTCATACTACGATAAAGGGCCAATCCTTGGTTTGATGCTTGATTTCAGCATCCGCCATGCAACGCAAAATAAAAAAACGCTTGATGATGTAATGCGCCTGCTTTATTATAAGTATTACAAAAAGCTGAACCGCGGTTTTACCGAACAGGAATTCAGGAATGAATGTGAGAAAATGGCGGGCGTACTTTTAACCGAGGTATTTGAATATGCATCGACTGTAAAGCCGCCTGATTATCCAAAGTACTTCGCCTTAGGCGGTTTAGCTGTAGATACCGCTACGACCACAGTTTCTAATGCCTGGGCCGGGCTAAACATGCGTCAGGTGCGGGATTCCATGCGCGTTACCACGGTAGCTTATCAATCACCTGCCTGGAATGCAGGCATTCGTGGGCGCAGTGTTATTTTGAAGGTTAATGGCGAGACCGCTAATCCAGAAGCTTTGGGTAAAGCACTGGATAGCCGCAAAGAAGGCGATGTAGTGAAGTTTACCATTCTGAAAGATGGAGTTACCAAAGATATTGATGTAGCGCTTGGTAAAAAGCGTGAAAAATCATTCAGGATAACTCCGTTACCAAATCCTGATCAGCTGCAATCGGCTATCTTTAAAAGCTGGACGGAGGGGCGTTGATTGTTGTCTGAATCAGAATTTACAGGATTTGAGAATTTTCAAAATTATAAACGAGTCGCAAGAAATTCTGTTAATTCCAAAATTCTGTAAATTCTGATTCAGACAATTTGCGTTAGCGATAGTAGCGGGTACCGGCCTCGTGGCTAATGCCTGTGCAGTATGAGCGTATAGCGCGGGCCGAAGGTAACGCCATAATTGATTTCGGAGTCGGGATTTTTGATTTCGAATTTATTATAGCTTAACCGAAATTGAACGAGTTGAGGAATTTATGAATTTGCCTGGAATTCTGCCAATTATTTAATTCCAAAAATTTGAGTTCAGACTATAATAGGCACTTATCGAACTCATCCCAACCACCTTCACTTCAAAAACTAACTACTCATCATAAATCTCATCATAAACCAACCACTCACTTAATCAACCAGCCAACCGTTCACTCCTGAAAAGATAACCACTCACTTAATCCAACCCAATCAGCCATTCACCATTAAAACAAACCCCAAAAACAAATCCATCCGCCCCCTTGCTTTTGCATAATTAATCACTATCTTTGCACCCACAATTAATAAAATAGTTAACGCTTTAATATTATTCAAGTAATGTATTTAGGTAAAGAAGCAAAGGCGGAGATCTTTGCAAAACACGGTAAATCAGCAGCTGACACAGGTTCGGCCGAAGGTCAGGTAGCTTTATTTACTACCCGTATTGCTCATTTAACAGGGCATTTGAAAAAAAACAAAAAGGATTTTTCAACTCAATTATCGCTACAAAAATTAGTAGGTAAACGTCGTGCGTTACTTGCTTACCTGTATAATAAAGACATTGAAAGGTACCGTGCTATCATCAAAGCTTTACAGCTAAGGGATATCATTAAGTAATTCTCTCCTTTTTTATTTAAAAGCCATCCCCATTTTAGGATGGCTTTTTTACTTTTGCAACATATATTTACACACATAAAATCCGATGCGCTCCCGAAGATGAAAAGTGCATCACAAACAAAAAAAGATGAGTTTAAACGTAATTAAAAAAGTTATTGATCTGGGCGACGGACGCACCATTGAGATCGAAACAGGTAAACTGGCCAAACAAGCGGATGGCTCGGTAGTAGTAAAAATGGGTGATACCATGTTACTGGCTACTGTTGTATCATCGCCTGAAGCTAAAGAAGGAGTTGACTTCTTGCCTTTATCGGTTGACTACCAGGAGAAATACGCTGCAACAGGCCGTATCCCGGGTGGTTTTTTACGCCGTGAGGCTCGTTTATCAGACTATGAGGTTTTGATCTCCCGTTTGGTTGACCGTGCTTTACGTCCTTTGTTCCCTGAAGATTATCACGCTGATACACAAGTGATGATCTCTTTAATCTCTGCCGATAAAGATATTATGCCCGATGCATTGGCCGGTTTGGCAGCATCTGCAGCTTTATCTGTATCTGATATACCTTTTAACGGTCCAATCTCTGAGGTACGTGTTGCTAAAATTGACGGACAGTTAGTAATCAATCCTACATTAAGCCAGCTTGAAAATGCAACTTTAGAATTTATTGTTGCAGGTAGCGAGCATGATATCAACATGGTTGAAGGCGAATCAAAAGAAATTCAGGAAGCTGAATTGGTTGAAGCCATCAAGTTTGCCCACACTGCTATTAAACTGCAATGTTTAGCTCAAAAAGAACTGACCATTGAAGTTGGTAAAACCGAAAAACGTGTTTACAGCCATGAGCATAGCAATGAGGACTTGAAAAAAGCTATCTACGCTGCTACTTATGATCAGGTTTACGCCATTGCTTCTGCTGCATCTGCAAAAGAAGAGCGGAGTGCTAAATTTAAAGAAGTGCGTGACGCCTATATCGAAACCTTAGGTGAGATAGATGATATTACTAAAGGCCTTGCTAAAAAATATTACCACGATGTGGAGTATGATGCTATCCGTAACCTTGTGTTAGACGAGGGCAAACGTTTAGATGGTCGTACTACTACACAGATCCGCCCGATATGGAGCGAAGTTGGTTATTTACCATCTGCTCACGGTTCGGCGATATTTACCCGCGGTGAAACACAATCATTAACTACCGTTACCTTAGGTGCTAAGGATGACGAGCAAATGATTGACGGTGCGTTCATTAACGGTTACCAAAAATTCTTGTTACACTACAATTTCCCTGGTTTTTCTACCGGCGAAGTTAGGCCTAACAGGGGTGCCGGCCGCCGTGAAATTGGCCACGGTAACCTGGCCATGCGTTCATTGAAACAAGTATTGCCATCTGAAGATGAAAACCCATACACTATCCGTGTAGTTTCTGATATTTTGGAATCAAACGGTTCTTCTTCAATGGCTACAGTTTGTGCCGGTACACTGGCGCTTATGGATGCAGGTGTTAAAATTAAAGAGCCTGTATCAGGTATCGCGATGGGTTTGATCACCAACGAAATGGGTACCAAATATGCTATCCTTTCTGACATTCTTGGTGATGAAGACCACTTAGGTGATATGGACTTTAAAGTAACCGGTACGAAAAACGGTATCGTTGCTGTACAGATGGACCTGAAGATCAACGGCCTTTCATACGAAGTATTAACCAACGCGTTAAACCAGGCTAAAGACGGCCGTTTACATATCCTTGGCGAAATGGCTAAAACCATTACCGAGGCACGTGCCGACTACAAACCACATGCTCCGCGTATCGTTACCATTAAAATTGATAAAGAATTTATTGGTGCGGTTATAGGGCCAGGTGGTAAAATCATCCAGGAAATGCAGCGTGAAACAGGCGCAACCATCTCTATCGAGGAAAAAGACAACCAGGGTATCGTTCAGGTATTTGCTGATAACAAAGCATCTATCGACGCCGCTTTAGGCCGCATCCGCGCTATCGCTTCAAAACCAGAAGTGGGCGAGATTTACGAAGGTAAAGTAAAATCAATTATGCCTTTCGGTGCGTTTGTTGAAATTATGCCTGGTAAAGATGGCTTGCTGCACATATCTGAAATTGATCACCGCCGTATTGAAACGATGGATGGCATCTTCCAGATAGGCGACGAGGTAAGGGTTAAGCTGCTTGACGTAGATAAGCAAGGTAAACTGAAGCTATCGCGCAAGGTTCTGTTACCTAAGCCTGAGCCAAAGCAAAATAATTAAGTGTTTTTATACAGTAGCAAAACCCTCTTTATGAGGGTTTTGCTATTTTGTTTTAATTTTTTTTATTTTTTTAAAACAAAAAGCGGATGTTTAAACTTATTAACTGTTAATACGTAGTTGATAAAACCATAATTCCGATCCTGTTTGATAAAAAAATGACCCCTGCTGCTAACGATCCTTTAGATTTCCTGAATAGCAATTCGGCTGGTATGCAGACGGGTACTCAGACGGATTTGGTTCAGCAGTTACTGTACGAAATAATAAGGGTGAAGGAAATCATTGTTTATTACGACTCCATCCCCAATGGAGGCGGGCAGCTTGGATCATCTATCCTCAATGAGCTGGTTTCAGAAGCTTATCAGTCGCTGGTTAACTACGATACCGTACTGATGCGGAAATATTACGATTTGTTATTGAATTGCGATTAAGTCCGAACCTGGATTTTTTGATTTTCAGGTTTCACAGATTTTTTTTGCTCGAATTAAACGAATTGAGGATTTTATAGAATGTGTCTTTCGTCTTTCCTTTTTACCCTGCCAATTCTTTAATTCTGTAAATTCAGGTTCAGGCAACCTCGATGAAATCACACCGATAGCCACTAACCTCTAATCTCCAGCCACTAACCTCTAACTCACAACAACAAAATATCAATCTGATGCGCATGCACCATGCCTACAACCGGCGACCATGCAAATACCGTAAACCGGCCGTCCTGAGAAGCTACCAGTGCTAAGGCATCTTTTTGGTCGAAGACAAACTGTGCTGCCGCTAAATGCCTTGTACCGCCGTTTTGCGCCGGGTGGATCACCCTGGTTGAGCAACCGACGATAGGCTCGGTCACTACGATCTCTTCGACAGGTGAGCTTTTTGCTGCACGACCTATTTTGGCGCCGAAAGCCAGCAGCTCGTGTTTATCATTTATTAGCGTAGCGCCGTCTATCGAGGTTAATCCGCCTATGGTATCAACCGCGCGGCGCATTTTTTCCTGCCATGAGGTGTGGTAACGGTCGATGCCTTCGTGAATCATCAAATCGGTAAGGCCCGAAAACGGAGGATCGACAGGGTAGGAGATCGGGGTAATGATAGATTCGCGCCATTCTTCGTTTCCGGAGGGCACAACTAATAATATGCCGCCACGTTTGTGGGCTTGCATGGAGGTAGCCAGCTGAACTAATACGTTTACCGGATCGTTCCATAGGGATGGTAAAGTAAAATCAAGCATGGCCGAAAGTACATTAGGGCAATCAGAAATGCTGGAGCCATGCTCGTCAACTACTTTAATATCGTCGCCTTTTAATATGGCTATGTTTACAAATTTGCCAAAGCCCTCTATACGGCGATGTTTGATCACTAATAATCCGGGTTCAATTACTTCCAGCACAAAACAATAAGCCGGGATAGCCAGGGTGGTCCCCCAGATGTAGAGTTCATCATCTTCTATCCAGATGCCCAAATGGATGCCCGGCTGTTGTACCGCCGAAGCAAATTTGGTGAGGATATTAGGCGCGAGTTTAATTTTACCGCCAAACAACAACGGCTGACCGGCAGCTTCGGGCGGCAAAAAAGCAAGCGTGAATTTTGGCGAAAATCCCTCTTCCCGGCGCAAGCTTGCCCAAAACGAGATATCGATAAGTGATTCAATAGTGGTGCAGCTGGGGGTAGGAGCAAGGTCTATCTCATCGTTATCGGCGAGGGCTTTGGCGTGAAAATGCCTGAAATGCCTTTCGATAATGGTTGCTACTTTACCGGCTGCTTTATATGTAGGTCCTGAACTCAAAGTTTTGGTGGTGTCTTTCATTTAAATACTTATCTCAAAAGTAAAGCTAAAAAAACATGCTAACAAACTAACGCATCAATATTGCAATTGGATGAGCAGGGCTCATCCCAAACTCTCTCCCAAAGAGAGGATTAGGTAGGCCGTTTGTCAACGGTTTATCATACTCATTATCAATTATCTTCCTAAAGTCAGTTGTTGATCCGGGTAAATTTTTTTTGAAACTATTGTAGCAGTTTTGCAGCCGGAAACGATAATGTAATCATGAAACTCATATCACACCTCATATCACTCACCCTGCCGGATACCACACCACTGCAGGTATCAGCCCTTTTAAACCTCGGGTTAACTTACGTACAACAAGGTTTCAATAAAGTTTTTCATAAAGCAGTGCGAAACAATCAGCCCTGCGGCGAGCTTCAGCCATGTATGTAAGCTGCATTTAATTGCAGATAACGGCAGCCGCACTTATAAATTATAGCTAAATTTGCGCTTAATTATTAAGTATGGATCAGCTAACGGCTGCGGGCAAATCAAAAATGCGGATTGCCAACAGTGTCTTCTTCTTTGTTTCGGGCTTCGGGTATTCTTCATGGGCCTCGCGTATTCCATCCATAAAACATCAGCTTAATTTAAATGAAGCCCAGTTAGGGGTTGTGCTGTTTGCCATGCCTGTTGGCCTGATGCTTACCATGCCTTTAACGGCTAAAATGATCAAGCATTTCAGCAGCCGTATAATGATGCTGATAGGTGCACTGGCCTTTAGCCTGGTGCTTTGCCTCCCCGGTTTTGCAGCTTATATGTGGCAACTGATAGTAGTTTTATTTTTTGTTGGCTCAACCCGTAATATATTAGGTTTATCTATGAACTCGCAGGCCGTGGGGATCCAGGCTTTGTATGATAAATCGATCATGGTAACATTCCATGGCATCTGGAGCCTGGCCGGTTTTGGCGGCGCTGCTGTCGGCTATTTAATGGTATTATTTAACGTGGCTCCTTCATATCATTTATTAGGTGTGGGAGTTGCGATGCTGATCCTCTCGGTAATATTTTATCCCTCAACATATGACTATCAGCCTGCCGAAACACCCAATAAATCGGTGTTTTCCATGCCCGATAAACACTTGCTTAAATTTTCTTTAATATGTTTCGCCTCTATGGCCTGCGAAAACACGCTGTACGATTGGAGCGGTGTTTATTTTGAAAAGGTAGTCCATGCCACCAAATCATTCGCTGAGGCCGGCTTTGTAGTTTACATGGTTACCATGACCATTGGCCGCTTCGCGGGCGATAGGGTAGTATCGGCCATTGGTATAAAAAAGGTGTTAACTTATAGCAGCTCGCTGGTTTTGGCCGGTTTGCTGGTATCTGTGTTTTTACCATATACTTTAACCGTTTATTTGGGCTACGCCATGATAGGCATGGGGGTGTCATGTATAGTGCCGCTGATTTTTAGCATGGCCGGTAAATCAAAAACAATGAACAGCAGCCAGGCACTGGCCGCCATATCAACAGTTGGTTACCTGGGTTTTGTTATAGTACCACCAATAGTTGGTTTTATTGCTCAGGCAGCAAACCTGCAAATAGCTTTTTTTGTTGTTGCCGCCTTTGCTGCCATGATGATATGGCTGGTGCGTAAAATTGAAGATGAGCCTGTGGTATCATAGTTTTGTCATATAAGCTGCTTAGTATTTACGCCAGCCCCGTTTTAGCTTATAATTGTGTCATCAAATCCACTGGTTTGATATAACATCTGCAACAAATGAGCACAAACATTACCGAAACCAGCATACAGCCGTCAACAGAATTATTTATCAAAATGGTAGTCTGCAACTGGGAACTGCAAAACAGTCGCCTAAACGGTTTACTCGATAAGTTAACTGACGAAGCTCTTGCTGCCGAAACTGCTCCCGGCCGAAACAGCGGTATTTACCTGCTGGGTCATCTTACTGCTGTTAGCGACGGAATGTTTACTTTTTTAGGTTTGGGCGAAAGGCTCTATCCCCAGCTGGATCAAATTTTTGTTAAAAGTCCGGAAAATTCTGGGTTGGAGAAACCGTCACTGGCTGAGCTTAAACAATATTGGGCTAAAGTAAATGACGTTTTAACCGAAAGAATGAATGCCATGCAGCCCGAAGACTGGTTTAAGCCGCATAGCGCCATCGCGGCAGATGATTTTGCAAAAGAGCCGCACCGTAACAGATTAAATATCCTGATTAATCGTACTATACACCAGGGTTACCATATTGGGCAATTGGTTTACCTGCTAAAAAAATAAGCGTTAACCGACCGGATTTGACTCAAAAGGTTTAATCCGTGACAATTGGATGAAACGTTTTTTACAAAGGGATGGTAAATAATCCTGAAAACCGTTATACTTTTGCTTAACACTGTTAAATGATTTAATAGTGTAATCAAAATGGCAAGTAAAGAACGAATTCAGCGCTTAAAAGAGGAAACCCGGGTTAATATCCTGGATGCCGCGCTCCACATAGTTAAGCACGAAGGCTGGCAGGCCTTAAGCATGCGTAAGATTGCCGATGTAATTGAGTACACCGCGCCCATTATATATGAATACTTTGCAAATAAGGATGCTATATTAATGGAACTTACCCGCAAAGGCTATTTGATATTAGCAAAGGACATGGAGGAAGCCAAAGAAAAGCACCGCCTGCCCGAAAAGCAATTGGAGGCCATGTGGCTTGCTTACTGGAACTTTGCTTTTGACAATAAGGAACTTTACCAGGTTATGTTTGGCGTACAGATGAACTGTTGCTGCGAGATGGTAAAATCAATGCCTGAAGCCCAGCTCCCTACCACTATGGTTAGCGAGGCTATTATGCAACTGATGGATATAAAGGATATCAATGACGAAATGATCTGCACCAAATACTATACCTTTTGGTCGGTTGTGCACGGGTTGGTATCCATCAACTTACTGAGCAGGGGATTCTCTGACGAAGTTAACCGCCAGGTTTTAAAAGATACCATAGGCGGTATCATCAGGTCGATGAAAGATTAATTCTTTCTGCGGCTTGAAAACTACACTGTTAAATTACCTTACAGTGTTAGGCAATTGTTAAGCACTTTTAAAACAAACTCTTAATACAATGAAAAAGCTCACTCACAACCCTCGCAATCTATTTAACAGTGTTAAACGATTTAACGGTGTTGTAACATCTAATTTATGCAATTGCTGTAATTAGCGTACATCGTTTCGGTATATCGTCATGAAAAATCGTGAAAATAACGATATAAGGCATTGGAAATTAAATATTATAAATATAAGTAATTGATAATCAGTTTAATTATATAACTGGCATCTCAATTGAAAATGATCGGCAACAGTAAAACAATGAAAACAATCAAATCATCATATATCACAAGCCCAACGGCTTTTTCTAATCCTATTCATTCACCACTCTTAAAATCATCACTCATGAAAACACTCCTTTTAGCAGCAGTTGCAGCTTTAACATTATACGGATGTTCATCTGCACCGCAGGCTCCAACAGCACCTCCACCGCCAGCCTTACCGGTTGCTTCTATAGTATCAGGTACCGAAACTACTTACCAGGAATATCCTGCTTCAATTGAAGGTGCCGTTAACGTAGAGATCAGGCCACAGGTAAGCGGTACTTTAGATAAAGTATTTGTTGACGAAGGCGCTTTCGTATCTGCCGGTCAGCCAATATTTAAAATTAACGAACAACCATACCGTGCGGCTTTAAATAACGCATTGGCAAGCTTACACGCCGCCGAAGCAGCACATGTAAATGCGCAACTGGAAGTTGAAAAATTAACTTCGCTTGTAGCTAATAAAGTAGTTTCTGACTACCAGCTAAAAACGGCTAAAGCAGCAGCTGATGTAGCGAAAGCCAACATCGAATCGGCTAAAGCTAACGTAGCTACCGCGCAGATCAATTTGGGTTACACCTTAATAAAAGCTCCTGTAAGCGGTTATATCGGTCTGCTTGCTAAGAAACAAGGTAGCCTTGTTGCTCCTGCGGATGTTGCTCCACTAACTCAATTATCAGATGTTCATGATGTACACGTTTACTTTTCATTGGGCGAAAAAGATTTTGTTGCCTTTAAAGAACAATATCCCGGCGCTAACCTGAAAGATAAATTGAAAAATGTACCATCAGTATCATTATTGTTAGCTGATAATACAGAATATGCTAAACAAGGTAAAATTGATATTGTAGACGGTCAGTTTGATAAAAACACCGGCGCTATCACTTTAAGGGCAAATTTCTCAAACCCTGACGGTCTTTTACGCTCTGGTAATACCGGCAAGATCCGTTTAAGCCTGAGCCATAAAGATGCTTTGATCGTTCCGGAAGCTTCAACTATCGAAATGCAGGATAAAGTATTTGTATTTGTAGTTGGCGATAGCAGCAAAGTGAAAAAACAACCTATCGACATAATTGGTAAATCAGGCGATCACTACCTGGTTAAAGATAAAGAAGCCATTAAAGCCGGCGACCAGATTGTGTTAGAGGGCATTGATAAATTACAGGAAGGCATGGTTATCCAGCCTCAAAAAGCTGCAGATAAAGTAGCCGCTGTAGTTAAGAAATAATACATACACTTAAACTTTAAAGTCATGTTTCAGAAATTTATAGAAAGACCGGTACTCTCAACTGTTATCTCCATATTGTTGGTGATAGTGGGTGTGCTTGGTTTAACAAAACTGCCCTTAGAGCGGTTTCCTAATATTGCCCCTCCGTCGGTATTAGTATCAGCCGTGTATCCGGGTGCCAATGCCGAAACTATTTTACGTTCCGTTACGCCTTCCTTAGAAGAAGCGATCAATGGTGTGGAAAATATGACCTATATGACCTCTACCGCCAGTAATGACGGTACATTGGGTATCACCGTTTACTTTAAACAGGGTACTAACCCCGATCAGGCAGCGGTAAACGTTCAAAACCGCGTTTCACAGGCTTCAAGCCAGTTGCCAGCCGAGGTTTTGCAATATGGTATTACAACTACCAAACAGCAAAACAGCTTTATCGGTGCTATGGCCATCTACTCTGAAGACCCCAAAAAATACGATCAGACCTTTGTAGCCAACTATGCGCAGATCAATATCGTTCCGGAAATTAAACGTATCCCGGGTGTAGGTTCTGCCAGTATTTTTGGTGGTATTAAGGATTATTCAATGCGTGTTTGGTTAAATCCTACCCAGATGGCAACTTACAATGTTACACCGGCCGAAGTAACCGCAGCTATACAGGACAAAAACCTTGAAGCAGCGCCAGGTAAATTTGGCGAGCGCAGCAACGAAGCATTTGAGTATGTAATTAAATATAAAGGTAAACTTACCAAACCAGAGGAGTACCAGAACATCGCCATCCGTGCTAATGCAGATGGTTCTGTATTGCGTTTAAAAGATGTAGCACGTGTTGAACTGGGTGCTTATTCATACAATAGTGTTAGTAACCTGAACGGCCACGATGGTATTATCATCGGTATTATCCAATTGTCAGGTTCAAACGCCAACGAAATTCAGATAGCGATTGATAACCTGATGGTGAAACTATCAAAAGATTTCCCTGTTGGTATCAAATACAATCAGTTCTACCGTACTAAAACCGACCTTGATGAGTCTATCAACCAGGTTGAGCATACCTTGGTTGAAGCCTTCATCCTTGTGTTTATCGTGGTATTCGTCTTTCTACAGGATTTCAGGTCAACGTTGATCCCGGCGATAGCGGTTCCGGTTGCTATTATCGGTACGTTCTTCTTTATGAACCTTTTCGGTTTCTCAGTTAACTTGTTAACGCTGTTCGCATTAGTATTGGCCATCGGTATTGTGGTGGATGATGCCATTGTGGTGGTGGAGGCGGTGCATGCCAAAATGGAGCATGACCCAAGTCTTACACCTAAAGCGGCAACTACTGAGGCCATGCACGAAATTACAGGTGCAATTATATCCATTACCCTGGTTATGGCTGCGGTATTTTTACCGGTGAGTTTCATGACAGGCTCAACTGGTATCTTCTATCGCCAGTTTGCCTTAACTATGGCTATATCTATCATTATATCGGCTGTTAACGCGTTAACTTTAAGTCCGGCTTTGGCTGCGCTATTCTTAAAGAATAAACATAGCGGAAACGGTCATGACGCACCTAAGAAAAGCTTTGTAGAGAAATTTTACGCGGGCTTTAATGGCGGCTTCAATTATATGACCAACAGGTATGTTGGCGGCTTGAAAGTTCTGATCCGTAATAAATGGATCAGTATGGCCGGCCTTGCCTTAGTAGTTGTTGCTACAGTTTACATGGTAAACAAAACCAAAACAGGCTTTATTCCTACCGAGGACCAGGGCTTTGTGGCGATAGCAGTAAATACACCATCAGGTACTTCATTAGCAGGAACTAACAAAACCTTTAAACTGGCTGAAGATCAGTTGAAAACATTGCCGTCAGCACGATTTGTTACCGCGCTTTCTGGTTTTAACTTCTTAACACAGTCAAGCAGCCCATCAGCAGGTGTTATCTTCCTGTTGTTAAAACCTACTGACGAAAGGGGCGAGGTTAAAAATATTGATGCTATCCAGAATATTGTTAGGGGCAAATTAGCAGGCATACCAGGTGGTACGTTCTTCGTGTTCAGTTTCCCAACCGTTCCTGGTTTCAGCAACGTGGAAGCGCTTGACGTAATGCTGCAGGATAAAACCAACGGCAGGCTGGATAAATTTAGCGGCGTTGCCAATAACTTTATCATGAAGCTGATGCAAAAGCCGGCTGTTGCTTTCGCCTTTACTTCATACAAAGCTGATTATCCCCAGTTACAATTAGAGGTTGATGACGAAAAAGCCAACCAGTTGGGTGTAAGTGTTAAAGACATCCTGTCAACCATGCAGGCTTACTTTGGTACCGCACAGGCATCAGACTTTAACCGCTTTGGTAAATACTACCGCGTGGTTGTTCAGGCTGATATTGCAGATAGGACAGATCCATCGGCAATTGACCGCGTATTTGTTAAAAATAAATCGGGCGAAAATGTGCCGATCAATACCCTGGTTAAATTAACCCGTGTGTATGGTTCAGAAACTGCTTCACGTTATAACTTGTTCAACTCTATCGAAATAAATGCTATCCCTAAACCGGGCTACAGCTCTGGTGATGCCATCAAAGCGATTGAGGAAACAGCTAAGGAGCAATTGCCGCAAGGTTTTGCATATGAGTTTACCGGCCAAACCCGCGAGGAGATTGCTTCAAGTGGTCAGTCGACTGTGATCTTCCTGTTATGTTTGGTGTTTGTATACTTCCTGCTGTCTGCACAGTATGAAAGTTATATCCTGCCATTGGCGGTAATACTTTCAATACCTACAGGTTTATTCGGGGTATTCATTGTGTTAGGCTTAACCGGTATCGAAAACAACATCTATGTGCAGGTTGCGCTAATCATGCTTATCGGTTTGTTAGCGAAGAACGCGATCCTGATCGTAGAGTTCGCGGTACAGCGGCGAAGGGCAGGGCATGGACTGGTTCAGTCGGCTATCGAAGCTGCTCAGCTCCGTATCCGTCCAATCATCATGACCTCCATGGCCTTCGTATTCGGTTTATTCCCGATGAGTATCGCTACCGGCCCATCTGCACAGGGTAACCACTCTATCAGTATTGGTGCAGCAGGCGGGATGGTTTCAGGCGTATTGTTAGGTTTATTTATCATACCTGTACTATACGTGATATTCCAGGGCTTGCAGGAACGCATTAGTGGCAAACCTAAGCCGCTTGCCGCTGCCGGCGACCATGGTAAGGATGCTGTAGTTCTTGAAAACGAATATTCAGCTTAATCAATCAAAACATCAACTAAAACTATCACGGCCTTTAAAATCCGTGATAGTTTAAAAAAGATATAACAATGAAAAATATAATAGGCAGTTTGGCTCTTGCACTGGTGGTGCTTGCCGGCTGTAAAGTTTCAAAAGATGTTGCTACGCCAAAGGACGCGCAACCTGAAGCCTTCAGGAACGCGGTTACCACCGGCGATACCAGCAGCATTGCCGACTTGCAATGGAAAAACTTTTTTACCGATGCTGCTCTTCAAAAGCTGATTGACAGTGCTATCGTTAAAAATTACGATATGCAGGTGGCCGTAAAAAATATCGAGGCTGCACAATTGCAGTTTAAACAAGTTAAGTGGAATTATGTTCCTACTCTTGGCTTAAACGTTACTGCAAGCACCAACCGCCCGTCTGATAACAGTGTTACCGGTTTAAGTATCAAACAATACAATATTGGTACTAAACATGTTGAAGATTATAATGCTAACCTTTCACTTTCATGGGAAGCTGATATCTGGGGTAAAATCCGCAGTCAAAACCGTGAAGCTTTGGCCCTGTACCTGCAAACTAACGAAGCTAAAAGGGCTATCCAAACCAACATCGTATCAAGTGTATCACAAGGTTACTATAACTTGCTGATGCTCGACGAGCAACTGGAAATAGCTAAGAAAAACGTAAAACTAAATGATAGTACATTGCGCATCATCAAATTGCAGTACGACGCAGGTCAGGTTACTCTATTAGGTGTTCAGCAGGCACAGGCCCAGTTAGAAGCTGCCGCGCAATTGGTTCCTCAGTTTGAACGCGATATCAATGTTCAGGAGAATGGCTTGAGCATATTGGCTGGTAGGTTACCTGACGCCATTGAACGTAGCGCTAAACTTAATGATATTACTTTCCCCGAAACACTTTCGGCAGGTGTACCATCAGCAATGGTGAGCCGCAGGCCCGATGTACGCAGTTCGGAGTTGGCTTTAAATATAGCTAACGCGAGGGTTGGTATCGCTAAAGCCCAGCTTTACCCTTCATTAACTATAACCAGTCAGGGTGGTTTAAACTCATTTAAATCAAGCAACTGGTTTAACATCCCTGCTTCATTATTTGGTACAGTAGCAGGTGGTATAGCGCAACCGTTGTTACAGCATAAACAACTGCGTACCCAATATGAAGTTGCTAAAGTTGACCGCGAAAAAACAGTGATCCAATTCCGTCAGTCTGTATTAAATGCAGTAGGAGAGGTATCTGACGCTTTGGTAAGGCTCCAAAAGCTTAAAGAGCAACAAACAATCGCAGCTAACCGCGTTAAAACATTGCAACAAGCTACAAGCAATGCGAGCATGTTGTTTAAAAACGGTCTTGCTACCTATCTTGAGGTGATTACTGCGCAAGGTAATGTATTGCAAGGTGAGCTTGAATTAGCATCTATTAAAATGGCTCAACTTAGTGCCAACGCTGAGCTTTACCGCTCATTAGGCGGCGGCTGGAAATAAGCTTTATCTACCCCCGTGAAAACGGAAAACGGCTGATCAGAAATCCTGATCGGCCGTTTTGCATGTTAGGGGTTTGTCTTTCCCTGCATTTTATTACGCCTGCCTTTTTTTGACTGATGTTATATATTCATTTATAATCAGCAATAAAACGGGCAGCAGCAAACCCGTCAGTAATGCAAAAAAATATACTAATAATGATTTGGAGATCATTGATTCCCGCGTGTGCCACGTTTCATTTATAATGAGCCTTGGCCCGGGGTCTTGCCTGCCTGATCCATGTAACAGCCTGTTATACTGTTGTTGCTTACTTTCAATTATAGTGTTTATTTGGGCGATAGAATCATTCAATTGCAGCGATAAAAATGATGCTATTGATTTTGAATCTTTTGGTTGATCCACATCTTTTGGTTGCACACTATCTTGAGGTTGCTCAACATCTTTTGGTTGGTCAATGTACTTAAGTTGGCGGACATCTTTAATTTGATGAGCATTTCTGATTTTTTGTTCTTTTACCGTTATGCTGTTAACAAGTGCTTCTTTTATTGAATTAAGTTCGAGTTTGAAAGCGTAAACGCTTGCATCAGCATTGTCCGAATCCTGCATTACCCGCTGTTTATTGAGTTGCGCTTTATTAAAATCCTGTATGAGCGCTTCGATACGGTAATCGCTAACCTGATGATTATCCGGTATGATAACAAAAGCGTCATTAGGTTTCAAGGCGTATGTTTTAACGGCAGTAAGTGCATTTAAGCCGGCTCTTTCTTTTTCAGTCAATACAGTCTTCACCGTCACCAGTACCGGAATAGCTCTCGGCTTTGGCATTTGCCTTGGTTTTTTGATGTTATTCAGTATGGCTTGCTGTTCATGATATTTATCTGCCATTGCTTTATAGTAGGTTATACTATCGTTTAATTTAAGAAGCAATGCAGTATCAACTGCCGGTTTAGTGTTTGAACTGGGCTTGGCATATTGGGCATTGATAATTTCTACAAGCTTATTCAAAAAATCATGCCCCTTTTGAGCATTATTCACGTTTATGCTCAATTCAAAAATGCTATCGCTCAAAATTTTCGCACGCATACTATTGCCAAATTGTTCAGTTAAATCGGCGGAGGAAGTGAGTTTTACAATCAGCGGTAGTTGTATGGGTTTAAAGGCAGGCCCTTTTATTATGGTATAGCGTAAAGATCCGTGTTTAACCGGGTGGTATAGAGGTACATCTGTGAGTACATTATTCTGATCAATCCTGTAAACGTTGCCATTAATTAAATTGATGGTGATCTCAACAGGAGCAGAATAGAAGTTGCTCTTTCCAGGTATAAGCTTAATGGGTAATGAATCCCCGTAAATCTCTTTTGTTGTAAAAGTTCCCTTACGATAATAACTTACCTGGAGCCCTAACGCGTTGACCGCTTTTTCTATCGTGGTTTCAGAGCGCAGCTCCTTAATTGCTGTCGTTAGTAATTCCCAATCGCCGGAAGCAGCCAACTCTATGCTCACTTTGTATTTAGGAGATGAAAAAAGTAAATAAACTGAAGCTGCTAAAACAACAACTACTACTGAAGCAATCACGAAATATCTGTTGCGGAATAACAGGCCAGAAATATTCCTTCCCGCCCTTTTGATGCGAGCCTGGTTCATAGGATGCAATACTTGTGCTGATGTAAATTGCTATAATTTAGTAATTTGCAATTTATCCGGAACGCTCGTTTTGCGATTGTTCTTCGCGCTGTGGTAATTTTAGTAACGCTTTACATGTTGTTATAGCTAACTCCGCAATCGTATCTCAAAAATTGTGAAACAATTTATACAACTCCCTGAGTGCATTGACAGGTGATTTCATGACCTTACGGATAACAACCTGCCCGGTTGCAGGGGTTAAACACTTTGTTACAAACAAATTACCCGGTTTTTCAAAGAAAATTCATATCATAGCAGCCCCAAACTATTTGAGTTGTTTTTTAAATGAAATTTAAGATCGTACTTGTATTTATTTTGTTTTCCGGATACGTACGGGCGCAAAATGTCAATATAATCCCGCAGCCCAAGTCTGTTGTTAATGGTACAGGGCAGTTTACTTTTAGTAATCACAGCACCGTTGGTGTAAATGATGCTTCGTTGTTGCCAATAGCTCGTTACTTCCAAAAACAGGTAAGCCTGTCGGCTGGTTTTATGCTTGCCGTTGATAATAAAGATGCAGGCAGTGTTATTCATTTGTTGTTAACCAACGGCGATCCCACCGCCGGGGCATATTCCTTAAAAATTGTTGCCAATGAAATTACCATTTCTTCGTCAAACCGTGATGGGGTGTTTTATGGGATGATTTCCTTGTTGCAAATGATCAAAGATCAGCCCAGGGGCGAAACCATCAGCTTAGCGTCGTTAACCATTGCCGATACTCCGCGCTATCAATGGCGGGGACTAATGCTTGACGAATCCCGCCATTTTTTCGGGATGGAAAAAGTTAAGCAGATCCTTGACTGGATGGCTTACTATAAGCTTAATAAATTTCACTGGCATTTAACCGATGCCCAGGGCTGGCGTTTGGAGATAAAGAAATATCCTAAGCTAACACTGATTGGCGGAATCGGTAATTACAGTGATTCAATTGCTGATCCTCAATATTATACCCAAACACAGATCAAAGAGATCATTGCTTATGCCGCGGAAAGGTTTATAACTGTGATCCCCGAAATTGATATGCCGGGCCATGCTACAGCGGCCAACAAAGCTTATCCGCAGTTTAGTGGCGGCAGTGTTGAAGGATACCCTAATTTTACCTTTAATCCTGCAATCGATAGCACTTACCAGTTTCTTGGTAATATCATTAAGGAAACCAGCACGCTTTTTCCTTCTAAAATGATCCATTTAGGAGGTGATGAAGTAGCTTTGGGTGTTAAGGCCTGGTCGCTTAACCCTTCAATAGCCGGGTTTATGCAGAAGAATAACTTTGCTGATGTAGGCGAGCTGGAGCGTTATTTCTTTAAGCGCGTAGCCGACACCGCCATAAATGCAGGTAATAAAGTACTGGCCTGGGATGAAGCAACCGGAACAAACCTGCCGGCTGATAAAACCATTATTTTTTGGTGGAGGCAAAATTTACCGGGCCAGCTGCATTTAGCAGTACAAAAAGGTTACCAGGTAGTGCTTTGTCCGCGCCTGCCTATGTATTTTGATTTTGTGCAGGATGCTGATCATATCTCGGGCCGCAGGTGGAAAGGTGTGTATAATACCGTGGGTAGCGTTTATGGTTTCCCTGAAAGGCAGATGCAGAATAACGAAGACCTGCAGTCAAAACAGATCATTGGTGTACAGGCCAATGTCTGGACTGAAATGATCGGCTCTGAAAAGCGCCTTGATTTTATGCTGTTTCCGCGTATAGCCGGTTTGGCCGAAGCTGGATGGACAGCCCCTGAGCTTAAGGACGAAGAAGCTTTCAATAACCGTTTAAAAGCAAGTATCAAAATCTACGATGCAGCTAACATCTATTATTTTAATCCTTTTGATAAGTTTTTTCATGATGAGGCTATTGATTTTGGTCCGAAGATCAGGAAAATGGAGAGACCGGCAGATCAGAATATAGAAGATGAAGGATACCGCCCGAGGAGAAGACATGGAAAGTCTTCAAAAAGAACCTCTCATTCGTCAAAACATTCTTCTTCATCAAAGCATTCTTCCTCTAAGAAGTCATCATCTTCAAAAAAGTCTTCTTCTTCAGGTAAAAGCAAAAAATCATCTCATAAAAAAAGGAAATAGCCCCCTGACAGGTTATTTCCTTTTTGAAGTTACTTCCGGATATTATTATCTGTACGAAGATAAGTGCGTAGTTTTAATACTGAGGACAAACGATTTGCCAACGCTTATCTTTACAGTTTTATCCTTTAAAATCGCTTTAACAGCTTCATCGGCTTTAAGGAGTTCGTACAAATCGCGCGCCACTGCCGATCCGCTGATGTTGTTGGTGACCTTGCCGTTTTCGATATTGATATTAAAGGTATAACCGGATTTCCCCTTGCTGCCGGCCGCTTCAAAATCAGTTATATTTAACTTAAACTGCTGCTCGTCTTGCAGACTTCTTTTCAAGTGCAGGCGTATTACAGGCATGTACTTTTGCCACGTGCTTAAATAATTTCTTTCGTCCATAATAGTGTTTGTAAAAGCGAAAGCCCTCGTAAAGTATTTATACAAGGGCTTCGGTTATCGGGTTAAAGAGGTTGTTACACCTCCCGTCATTAATAGTTCTCAATAAATCAGCTTAATGTAACGGCCAATTTTTATAAGTTTCAAAGTTACCTAAATAAAACGGGTAAACAGGCAGCATGTTATAGTTTGTTTTAATACCCCATTAAATTATAAAGCGTTTTTTGGATAAATTGTAGTGGTAAATTAGGGGTATGGTTGCCGCTTTTTAGGCCAGGGTTACTAACTGTCGGTTTATAAATACTGTAAATTGCATTGATCATTAAACTGCATTTACATGAATTCATTTGTTCGCCGAATTATCCTGTCAGCTTTTTTTTCGCTGTTTTGCTGTCTGTGCAAAGCGGATCCTGTTTTTTACATGAACCAGGTAGGGTATGATGCCCGGGGAGCAAAAACTGTTGTTGTGCGTTGCGACACCAAACTTGTGCCGGGTATACTTTTCGCGTTACAAAACTCAAATGGTAATGCTGTATATATTGCTCCATTAAATGGCCCGTTAAAGGTTGAGGAATGGGACAAGGACGGATATTTTTACCAGGCTGACTTTTCGGAATTCAAAGCGGAGGGAAAATACAGGGTTTACATTGGTACTAAAGATTTTCATTCCCAATCCGATTGGTTTCAGATCAAGGAAAACGCGTTGGCAGTAACTACCATCCCATCGGTATTGAGTTATTATAATAAGCAGCGGGCTAACACACCAACGGAGCTGCAGGCCGACGCAGCCGTTCAGCTTTATGGCAGCGATAAAACAGTTGATCTGCATGGCGGCTGGTGTGATGCGTCGGGCGATGTAAGCAAATACTTTTCGCATTTGGCTTATGCTAATTTTATGTCGCCCCAGCAAATACCCCTCGTAACCTGGTCAATGATCAATACAATGCAAACCGCGCCGGGTTTGTTAAATAAACTGGGGATTTATGATGGCATGATGAATGAAGCACTTTGGGGGGCCGACTACATGATGCGCGCCCTGTCAAAAGACGATTATTTTTACATGATCGTATTCAGCTATTTTAATAAAGATCCTAAAGCCAGGCGTGTTGTAGGGTTAAAAGCAAACAGCGTTACAACAGATGAGTACCAGGCTGCTTTTCGAGAAGGAGGTGGGATGGCTATTGCATCGTTGGCGCGAATCTCGCAACTGAAAAAAGACGGTGACTTTAAGTCGGCGGAATATCTTGCCGCTGCCAAATGGGCTTTCGCGCACTTGCTGGCAAACAATACCCAATATGATGACGACGGCAAGGAAAATATCATTGACGACTATTGTGCCCTGATGGCTGCTACCGAATTGTGGATTGCTACCGATAGTTCCCTTTATCGTGATGAAGCCCGAAAACGCGCGCTAAGTTTGAACAAGCGAATGAGCCCCGCGGGGTATTTTATTGCTGACGACGGCGACAGGCCTTTCTGGCACGCAGCAGATGCCGGCTTACCCGTTATTGCTTTATGCAGGTACCTGGATAAGGAGCAAGAAGCTGATGAGCGGTCCAATGCATTATCAACCATAAAAAAAGCACTGGATTATAACCTGGAGGTAACCGCTAATGTGGATAATCCGTTTGGCTATGCCCGCCAATCTTTTAAGTTTAGGGGTGCTGTAAAAGATGGCTTTTTTATCCCGCATGAAAATGAAACCGGCTGGTGGTGGCAAGGTGAAAATGCGCGCCTGGGCTCGCTGGCAGCGGCGGCATTAGTAGGCGGGCGGTTAGTATATCCCGAAAAAGGAGGCTGGGGCATAAAAAGAAAACTGGCAGAGTATGCATCGCACCAGATAGCCTGGATATTGGGTTGTAACCCTTATCAAATGTGCTTTATGTACCAGTATGGTAAAAACAATGTGCCTTATATGAGTTCAAATTTCGGCCATGGATCGGGCAAGGGTGGGATTTCTAACGGAATCACCGGTAAAAAGGAAAATCCCGACGGCAGCGGTATCGATTTTAAAATAAAAGACAACAGCAACGAATGGCGTTGGACAGAACAATGGTTACCTCATGCCGCCTGGTATTTGCAGGCCGTTACCGCTATGGCTGTGCAGCAGTAATTGGGAGTTGTCATTTTTTATACCTCAAATTGTCGTATTTACTACTCGGCGCCTTATCTTCATACTGATAAGTTTGTATTGAAATTAAAACCTATGGATATGACACAAATAAATGTTTCCGGTAACTATGCCACAGTTAACGGACTGAAAATGTATTATGAAATTCACGGCGAGGGTTTCCCGCTGGTATTAATCCATGGCGGCGGTTCAGATATCGGCGTTACTTTTGGCAGGGTATTGTCGGGCTTTGCGAAAAATCACCAGGTAATAGGGGTTGATTTGCAGGCACACGGGCGTACGCCGGACAGGGGCGTACCTACCTCTTTTGAGCAGGATGCTGATGACGTAGCCGCTTTGCTCAAGCATTTGGATATAAAACAGGCCGATATTATGGGTTTTAGCAACGGAGGTAATACCGCCATGCAAATAGCCATCAGGCATCCGCAACTGGTTCATAAAATAGTGATCGCTTCTTCGTTTTATAAACGCAGTGGTTTTGATGACTGGTTTTGGGATTTTATGAAGAACGCGACCCTTGACAGTATGCCCAAACCTTTGCAGGACGCTTTCCTCGCCATAAACAATGACCAGGCCGCTTTAGAAGTAATGCATAAGCGTGACCTTCATAGGATGCAGGGTTTTCAGGATTGGAGTGATGAGGCTATCCGTTCTATCACCATGCCCGCATTAGTTATTGCCGGGGATAAAGACGTGATCAGGCCTGAGCATACGCTTGAGCTATACCGCATGCTTCCCGATGCCCAACTTTGTATTTTGCCCGCAGGCCATGGCGATTATATAGGTGAGATTAGTGAGGTTCGTGAAGATGGGAACTACCCGGCGGTAACTATCATTGAAGAGTTTTTAACTAAGGCAAAAGCTTAAGCTTTTGCCTTAGTTTCTTTACGTACAACAGGTGCAACCCTGGTGCCGTAAAGTTCAATTGCTTTTAAAATATCCTTGTGCTTGGTAAAGCCCGTAACTAACTGGGCTACGAAACGGGTGTTACCAAAAAGCTCATATTGTTGCATGATCTTGTCGATGGCTTGTTGCGGATCGCCTACTACCAATGGCCCAAAATCGCGCAGGTACTCAAATTGTTCCCTTGTCATGGGCGACCAGCCCCTGTCTTTGCCAACACGGGTCATGAGGGCTTCATAGCTTGGATAAAACTCGTCGGCTGCTTGTTGTGAGTTTTCGGCAATATAAAATTGTGAACTGATGGCCAATTGGAGCTTGCTTACATCGTGCCCGGCTTTGGCCGCCGACTCGCGGTAAAGCTCAACAAAGGGTACAAAATGTTTTGGCGCGCTGCCCAAAATAGCGATGATCATAGGGAGGTTAAGCGTTCCTGCCCGTTTTGCTGAGGCAGGGGTTCCGCCAACGCCAATCCAAACCGGAATTTCCTGTTGCAGCGGACGAGGATATACGCCCTGTTTCCGGATTGGTGCCCTGAAATTACCCTGCCACGAAACAATTTCCTGCTTGTTGACCTGCAAAAACATTTCGAGCTTCTCGGTAAATAATGCATCGTAATCATCCAGGTCGAAACCAAAAAGCGGGAAAGATTCAATAAAGGAGCCCCGACCGGCTATCATCTCCACGCGACCGCCAGATACCAGATCGGCAGTGGCGAAGTTTTGAAATGTACGCACAGGGTCGACCGAACTTAATACGGTAACCGAGCTTGACAACCGGATGTTTTTGGTAATAGCTGCTGCTGCTGATATCAATATTTCAGGTGCCGAGATCACAAAATCGGGCCGATGGTGCTCGCCGAAGGCATATACATCTAAACCAACCTCATCGGCCAGCTTTACTTCTTCCAATAACTCCTGAACCCGCTTATGGGCATTTACGGCGTTGCCGCTCGTCCCATCGGGGTGGATCTCACCAAAGGTGCTAATACCTAATTCCATGTATCAATAATAAAGATCAGCTGCATTCAACTCTTTCTTTTCAAAACTTCCCGGAGCAGTAACATATACTTTAAGCGGCGCTACGCGGGGCCTGTACCTGCCGGTTGGCGGTGGCGGCGCGTTGTATATATACTTTACCTTTATTTGATGAAAACCTTTTGCCAGCGGCAACGCGTATTCAGCTTCTGTTAGCTGTACGCCATCAATAAACAGTTGACTGGCGGCATAATTTGCAAGGGTAAAGTTATAAGTACCATCGGCCAATATATTCACGTAACCGTCATAAACTACACCAAAATTCGGGTTGTCTTTTTTCAAAGCTTCAGCATCCAGTTTATTGCTGACAGCCGAATCTTGAGGTGCTGTATAACTAAGCTGATCGGGTGAGGTGAATGTATTTTTTGTCCACCTGTATTTGAGCCCCTGTTTATTAGTCGTGTAGGTTACCGGAGGTAGTGGCGCTTTATTGTACATTAAAGTGCGGGTAGCAATACTCCTGCGACCGGATGGCGTAATTACCCTTGTCCGCAATTCCCGTTTTTCGTTTTGCGGAATGGAGAAAGTGATCGGCCCGTCGTACTGCAGATCAGTATCCAGGGGATCGCGTCCGTTCAAGGTATAATAGATCCTGGCGCCGGGCACCACCGATTTTAGCGTGTAAACAAAATGAGGGCCTATAACCATGGTATCAATAGTAGTTAACGCGGTTGGCACACGGTAATTGTAGTTCATGGCATCAAGCCTTGCAAAATGTTTGGCCAGCCTTACTTCGGAAAAATTGGTATAGTCCTTGTTCTCCGGCTTACTCCAGGCTACTTCTGAAAGGGCGAATACCCTCGGCATGATCTGGTATTGAAGCTTGGCTACTGTAGGCACATACTCCGTCCAAAGGTTGCCCTGGGTGCCTATAACATATTTCCGTTCGTCGGGAGTAAGCTGCTTTGAAACAGGATCATAATTATAAGTTTCCTCTAAAGTAGCATAACGGCCAAATGATACAGGCTCCTGCGGCGAACTGCTTTGATAATGATCAAAGTAGTTACCGGTGGTTTGCGGTGTCATGATCACGTTATGTTTTTGACGGGCAGCGTTAATGCCTCCTTCTTCACCCTGCCAGCTCATCACGGTGGCGTTAGGGGCAAGACCGCCTTCTAATATCTCATCCCAACCTATAATACTGCGGCCTTTTGAGTTAATGAATTTCTCTATCCTTTGGATAAAATAACTTTGCAATTCCTTTTCATCTTTTAGTCCTTTTTCATTCATCAAAGCCTGGCAAAATGCCGATTGTTTCCATGGTTCTTTACCTGCCTCATCACCGCCTATGTGGATGTATTTACTTGGGAAGAGTGCCATTACTTCGGTAAGTACATCCTGTAAAAAGGTAAACGTTTGTTCGGTAGGGCAGTACAAATTATTGATATCGCGCGGGGCTTTTTGTCCAACAACTGTATCACATTTAAACTCAGGGTAAGCACGTAAGGCAGCTTCGGAATGGGCAGGCATTTCAATTTCGGGGATAACGTTGATATACCTGTCGGCCGCGAATTTTACTACATCTTTAATTTGATCCTGGGTATAATAGCCGCCGTAGCTAACCGAATCGGGCCAGTCGCGGTTGCTGCCAAACATGGTTTGCTGACGGAATGCACCCACCTGCGTAAGTTTAGGATATTTTTTGATTTCGATACGCCATCCCTGGCCATCAACCAAATGCCAGTGGAAGGTGTTGAGTTTGTAAGAGGCGATAAGTTCGATCACTTTTTTTACCTGCGGAATGGTGAAGAAATGACGCGATACGTCCAACATCATTCCCCGGTATCCAAAGCGGGGCGAATCTTCAATTACCGCGCAAGGCAATTTGTAAACGGCTGCGTTTTCAACCGGGAAAAGTTGCAATAAGGTTTGGATGCCGTAAAACAGGCCTGCATCCTTACCAACTATGATGATATTACGTGGTGTGATAGTTAGTTTATAACCTTCCACGGGCAATTTATCGGCTCCCTTTGCAGTTAAGATTAACCCCCTGCTTTTTGCGGCTTTAAGCTTTGAATTGTATTTAACTACTTTAATATTCCGGTGCCGGATATCTTGCAGATAGCTTTTCAACCATAAAACAGCTTTATCTTTCGGATTATCGGCCTTGATTGCTGTAAGCTGGCTAAATGTAAACGTGCCGCTATTTTTGGTAATGGAAGCAGGGGCAGGGATAATGCCCAGATGCGGATCATCGGGGGTGATCTGGGCCGATGCTTTGTTTGTTTGCCCTAAAAAGATAAAAAAGCTTGCGAGCGTGGTGAGTTTTGTTAAATAGTGTGCTTTAAAATTCATACAGGCGTGGATAATGATGAAAGGATAAATTTAACCATTATCCTACGCTGGAATGGGGCTAAAGCTTATGTAACAAACAATTGACGTTTAATCGTAGCCTGCATAATCCCATGCGCTTTGATAACCGTTTAGCTGTTCCGCATAACTGATCATATCTCCATAAAAAGGAGCATACGCAAGTGTTGAACTATCGCCGATCATTACCAGTTTTTTGCGGGCGCGGGTCATGGCCACGTTCATGCGGCGGATATCGTTCAGGAAGCCTATCTCTCCGTTGGTATTGCTGCGTGTGAGGCTGATGTAAACCACGTCGCGTTCCTGCCCCTGGAAACTATCAATCGTGTTCACGGCAATTTTATCTGCGTAAACCATCAACTCCGGTGAATCCAGTAGCAATTGGTTTAAAATCCTGATCTGTTCTTTGTATGGGGAAATAACTGCTATAGTTGGGAAGTTTTCTGTTGAATAAGATCCAGTGAGTTCGCTTACCAGCTTATGCAAGTGTTTGAACAGGAATGAGGCCTCTTCGGGATTCGCCGTACTGGTGCCTTCCTGTTTTTCATCATAACCACAGCCCGCAGTATCAACAAAGCTTATAGGCAAATCGCCGGGAAATAACAACTGATGGGCAACGATGGGGTGCGCTTTTAACCTGTTGTCATAAAACTCTTTGGATGAAAATCCCATAATGGCTTCATTCATACGGTATTGTTCTTCGAGCAATATTACCGCTCCGGGGTGGAGGGCAGCGCATTTTTCGAGCAAGGTAGTACTAAGGCCATCTTTGGCTGCCTGTTGCGATTTAATGGTAGGCGGGAGCTGCAAATGATCGCCGGCAAGGATCACTTTTTGCGCCTTCGATATCGGGATCCAGCAGGCGGGCTCAAGCGCCTGACCGGCTTCGTCGATAACTACCGTATGGAACTTTAAATTGCGGATGGTATAATGGTTAGCGCCTACAGGGGTTGCCGTAATTATCTGCGCTTTACCAATCAGGTCCTCCGTAATAAATTGTTCGGTTTTATCCACTTCTTTAATGAGCTGGTGGGCTGCATCAAAAAGCGCCTTGCGCTGGTCACGTTCGGCTTTGCCAAAATTGCGCTTGTATTTGTGCGCCATGTTCTTGTACTCTGAAGCCTGCTTTTTAAGCTTTTTAATCTCCTTCATATCGCTATGGGCACTTATCCTGCTATCTAAAGTTAAAGCCATTAACTTTTCAGATACCCTTGCCGGATTGCCAATGCGGAGTACATTTAAACCTTCATTGCTCAGCTTTTCGCTTAGCAAATCAACCGCTGTATTACTTGGCGCTACAACAAGGATCTGTTGTTTGTTTTGTCTGATAAGTGCCTTGATAGCCTGTACAAGCGTGGTTGTTTTACCGGTGCCAGGAGGGCCGTGAACTATGGCAAGTTCCTGTGCCTCAATTATTTTTTGAACAGCTTGTTGTTGTGAAGCGTTTAAACCATTAAGCGGGTGATGAATTGTTTCGGGGATAAAAGCCGGCGTACTTTGCCCGGTTAACACCCGGGTAAGGTGGCCTTCTTTATGATCATCAACAAGCTTGGCAGATAGTTTGAGCGCCTTCTGCATCTCGTCATAGCTATTGTCATCAAACAGCAGGTCGATGCCAAGCTTGCCGCTCCTGGTCCAGTCGGGCAGCTCGTCGGTGTTCAAAGTTAATTTTAACCGGTTGCCGCCCTGGTACGATACTGTGCCGTTTACACGATCGGTTTTAGGATCATGGTTGGAGAACAATGCAGCCGAAGCGCCGAACCTGAACTGGTGACTAAGGTCCTGGTGAGAAGGCCGTTCCACCTCAACTGTAAGGTAATCGCCGCGGCCTACTTCGGTGCCTTTTATGGCTATGGGGTACCATGTAAGCCCTGCTGCCCGGCGTTCGGCAGCTGAAGATGTTTCAGTTAGTTTGAGGTAAGCCTGGCGGTCTTCGTCCTGCTCAGTTTGCAGTAAACTGAGCAGTTTTTTAAAATAGTCCATTTTGCAAAGGTAAAGCTTAGGCCCGGCTTTTGTGCAATCACATAAAACACAAAAGGGAACTTGAATTTTTCCTTTTCATATCCCGATTAACAATTTATTGCTGCCAGTTAGGTGCCGGTTTTGCTTCAAGAGCAATTGTATTCCTTGAAAGCTCTTCATTTATCTTACCCAAAAAATGCCTTGTTAATGGTTTTGAAATAAAGCTTTTAACAAAGGGGTACGCCTTGGCCCGTTTCTGATCGGCAGGGTCAACAGAGTTTGAAATAATATAAACCGACACAGGTTTTACTAATGAGCTGTAAATGTTATTGAATAACTTTAAAAATTCCCACCCATCCATTACCGGCATATCGAGGTCAAGAAAAATAATGTTGGGTATTTCTGCATGTTTATCCCGGTTGTTATATAATGCTTTGTAAACAGGTTCCGGATCCATATAAAAGCTTGCATTTAACCAATTATCTTTCAATATGATTTTAACCGTTTCATGAAAAATAATGTCATCATCAATGATAGCAACCGAACGGTGCCGATCGTCTTTAATAAGATTGAGGATATCTTTTTTGATTTCGATAAGTAACGGAGACAAAAGTTCGGTACCGCATTCAATGCAATTCAAGGTACGTGATAACGCAACCTCAAGTGGCACTTGTATCGATAAGCAGGTGGCATCGTTATATATGGAGTTTGCGCAGTCTTTATTAAAGCAATAACAGGTGATTTTTTCGGTGCTGGCCATAGTGTAAAGGTTTTGTTTAGTAGTTCATTTTAAATTGCCTCAACATTGATGCCCCTTGTTGGTTTGTAGTTAAATATTTACAAAGCAGCTTCTATTTTGTTAGGATTGTTAAGGCTTATAAAATTCAATTCCCTAATGCTGAGTTGATTATAATTATGGACTAAAATAGTTGCATTTTAACATTTTTATAACTGCAGCTGTTATGCGAATTAATTTAAATATAAAAAAGATTAACTATAAATACAAATGTGTTTTTTATAGCCCAAGTGTATGTTTAAACTGACAATCCGTTTCTTTTTGAGGCCGCCATCGGCAGTAAAATATTAACTTTAAGTGCCTGTGAACAAGTTGTTTTAAACGATGATTAGATTCTGAATTTAGACGGAATAAGTAAAAAAACCACTGCGACTTTTTTTTGTTATATTGAAACACTAAACTATTAACATGAGCCGATTAACCAGCTTTTTATTATTCCTATTTGCTTTAGTGATGGCACAATCATGCCAAAGTAACCGGCATGCCAATAATTATAACAAGGCCCTGGTTGATGATAACGGTTTATTATTTATTAAAAGCGGGGAAGAATCAACCCTCGCCTCTGTAAAAGCATCTGGTTTGGCAATCGCAAATTCAAAAAATCAACGCGTTATTCAGTTTGCCAAGCTCATGATTGATGACCATACTATGCTGGCAGATGATTTCAAAAAACTAAGGACCGATAATTTTATTGCCGATTCGGTTGTTATTAGCCCTATGCATCAGCAAATTATTAATGATTTGGATACAAAACGTGCCGGCGCGTTTGACAAGGCCTATATCCAAGTGGTTATAAACGATCATACTGAACAAATAGCTTTATACAAAACGGCGGGAAAAGACCGGAGAAATACGAGCCTTGCCGATTTTGCAAATAAAATGTTACCTGGTTTACAGGCTCATTTAGATACTGCAAAGCTGATTAGCAGTACATTAAAATAACTTTAATTGCTGCTCAACAGGTGGTTTGGCTTTGCCAAAAACGGTACGGCCCCCATATTTCCATGAGTCGTTACGTTCCTTTTCAATAACTTTATCAAAGTTGGCATTGGGCGTGAAATCTTTTTCAGCCCTTTCGGCTATTTGGGAAAGGCGTTTGATAGCTTCATTTTTATCGCTGTTGCCCATTTTTGCCTTTTGAATAGCCGTTTGCAGGGTACTTAAGGTTTCGTCATAAACTTTGGTAGGCACCGGGAATGGGGCGCCATCTTTGCCGCCATGTGCAAAGGAAAACCTCGCCGGGTCTTTAAACCGGGATGGTGTGCCATGGATCACTTCACTTACCAGGGCCAGCGACTGTAAGGTGCGGGCACCTAAGCCTTGCAGTAATAGCAGATCTTCAAAATCTTTGGGTTGTTTTTCATGAGCCAGCCAAAGTACGGCACCAAGGCGTTTCAGGTCGACATCTTTGGCATGTACTTCATGATGGCTGGGCATCACCAGTTTACTGATCTCGTTGATCATGATGCCCGGGTTTTCGGCGGCAATCTGCATAACACCATTGCGCGAACCATCCGCTCCCTTATCTGTCATGTTAAGGATATAGCCGCTGTTTTTACCATAGATAAAAGTATGCGGGTCGTTAACAAATGAGCTTAACTGTTCGGAATGCCAGTGGTATCTGCGGGCCGTACGGCTTACATCGCTCATGCCTTGCTGAACCACGGCCCATTTGCCGGTGTCGCTTAAAATAAAATTATGGGTATAAAGCTGGAAGCCATCCTGTATGGCTGTATTATCAACTTTGGCGCTCAGCTTGCTGCATTTTACCAGGTAATTTGCATCAAGTCCCGTGGTTTGGCCAACCTTAACCAGTTCGGCAGGTGTTTGAGTAGAGTGTTTACCTTTACCGCCACAAATATAAATGCCCAATTCGCGGCTATGCGGGTTGATGGATTTTTTCAAAGCGCCCATTACAGAAGTGGTTATGCCCGACGAATGCCAGTCCATCCCCATAACAGCGCCCAAACTCTGAAACCAAAATGGATCACTTAGCCGGCGAAGTACTTCATCCTTACCATAATCCATTACAATGGTTTCCACCACTGCAAGGCCAAGCTTAGCCATTCGCTCAGCAAGCCATTGTGGTACATAGCCATAATGTAAAGGTAAGTCAGCACTGCCCGATCTCTTCATGCTAACAAAGTTAGTAAAAAAACAGAACCTTGATGCACTTGATTGAAGGATTTCCTGATATAAATTTGAACCTTGATTGGCCTGATTAACGATTACCTGATGGACTGCCTTTATCTATCAAGAAATTCTTAAATCCCCAAAATCATGGTTCTGCTTAGTCTTCCTCCGTCTCTCCAACGTACAATTCGTCAATATCGGATGCGTATTTCTTTTCGATGACCTTGCGTTTGGCTTTCATGGTAGGCGTGATCTCGCCCTCATCCATGCTGAAAGGGTTACGTTTTATTTTGAATGATTTGATGCGTTCGAACTTGGCCAGCTCATTGCTGTATTTCCTGATGTCGGCGCCTATCCAGTCAACTATTTCTTTATCGTTAATGAATACCTCAGGGCGTTCAAAGAAATCATTTTGAAGGTTAAAAGTTTCCTGCAGGGTCTCGCGTGCCGGCACAATAATGGCGGCAATGTATTCGCGTTTATCGCCCACCAAAAATACCTGTTCAATTTTAGGGCTTTTGAGGTAGGTGTTCTCTACCGGAGTCGGGTAGATGTTTTTGCCGTAAGCATTCACCAGCATATTTTTGAGACGATCAGTAATCTGAAGATTGCCGCGGAAAAACCTGCCGATATCGCCGGTATGGAACCAGCCGTGCGAATCAATAACGGTGGCGGTTTCTTCGGGCTTGTTCCAGTAGCCTTTCATTACGCAATGCCCGCGAACGATGATCTCGCCTTCTTCGGTAAGGGTATCTTCTTTAAAGTTATCGTGTGTTTGTATGCTGTAGATGTGTTTGGTATCCACATTCTGGATGGCCACCTCAATACCGGGAATAATACGACCAACGGTGCCATAAATTACCCGGTGGCGTTCTGTAACCGCCATTACGGGTGATGTTTCGGTTAAGCCAAAGCCCTCCAAAATTACAATGCCCAGGTCGCCAAAAAATTCACCGATGTTTTTAGGCAGTGCGCCACCTCCTGATACCATGAATTTCAGCCGTCCGCCGGTTTTTTCCTTGATCTTGCTGAATACCAGCTTTTCGGCAATTCCGTGCTGCGCCTTTAAAATAACATTAGGCGATTTACCGGCTTCCTGCACCAGGCGTACTTTTTTACCAATCTCAAATGCCCAAAGAAATATTTTTGTTTTAAGGCCACCTGCCGATGTGCCGCTTTTGATGGCTTTGTCGTGGATGCGTTCCAGTAACCGCGGTACGCAGCAAAGTATAGTAGGTTTAACCTCGGCCATGTTTTTGGCCAGCAGCTCCAAACTTTGGGCAAAAGCTATTTGCGAGCCACGGTAAATTGCTATATGGTAAATGGTGCGCTCAAATACATGCGATAGCGGCAGGAACGACAGAAATCTATCAGTTTTTTCAACAAACGGAATCTGAATTAAACTATTGATAGCGTTTTGCGTGAGGTTATGGTGGGTTAGTACCACGCCTTTAGGTACCCCTGTAGTCCCCGAAGTGTAAATGAGGCATGAAGTATCAGTTGTTAAGATAGCTTCACGTGCTGCATTAATAGCATGGCGATATTGCTCCAGCAATTTGCTGCCCTCGGTAATTACCTGGTCAAAGCCAATTACGCCGGCATTTAAGCTTACCTTATCGCTGAATTTTTCAAAATCATCAAATGCCGGGATCAGGCGGATTAGTTCCGGACAGTTGTTTGCCACCTTTAAAACTTTCCTGAACAAGAAAGGGTTGCCACAGATGATAGTACGAGCCCCTGAGTCATTCAGGATATATTCTATCTCGTTTTCGGTAAGGGTGGGGTATATAGAGGTGTTAACGGCACCAATCTGTTGCAGGGCCTGATCATAATAAACGTAATTGGGCCCGTTTTCAATGATGAGTGAGAGCCTATCGCCCTTCCTGATACCGATGTGCAGGAACCAGGCCGAAATCGCGTCTATTTTTTCTAAGGCTTCACCGTAGCTGATCTCTACCCAGGTATCTTTAACTTTATGAAGCAGGAAAGTATGATCTAAAGGATGGATTTTTGCAACGGTATTGCGAATGAAACTCGGAACAGTTGAAAGCTCGGTATTTTTACTCATTTAAATAATTGGATATTGGAAACAAATCTAAATCTATTTTTATAAAAACAAGCATTGATACGGGTATTTGACAACTGAACATGTTTTACTTTGTGATGATGCTGATTTACGTTAAGCTTACTAACTTGGATAAAAACATATGCTATGAAGATAATTATTATCGGTGCTTCGGGCACTATTGGCAAAAAAGTTACCGAAGCATTGCAAGGCAAAAACGAGATTATTACAGCAGGCTCAAAAAGTGGTGATTTTCAATTGGATATTACTTCACCCGAATCGATTGAAAGGTTTTATGAAAAGGTTGGCCCGTTTGATGCGTTGGTGAGTACTACCGGATCGGGGCATTTCGGCCCACTGGCGAGTACAACCCCTGCCGATTTCAAAAAAGGAATTGAAAGCAAGCTCCTTGGCCAGATAAATCTTGTACTGATAGGCCAGCATCATATTAATCCTAAGGGCTCATTTACGCTTACCTCAGGTATCTTATCGGAAGATCCGGTTGTAAACGGCGTGAATTTGGGCACCATTAACGGTGGACTAAATTCCTTTATAGTAGGTGCAGCCATTGAATTGCAAAATGGTGTGCGGATCAACGCGGTGAGTCCCGGTGTTGTTGAAGATTCGCCCGGTTATTTTGAATACTTCCCCGGCCATGAACCCGTTGCTATGGATAAGGTAGCCAACGCTTACATTAAAAGCGTACTTGGGGCCATTACAGGACAGGTGATCAAGGTGTTTTGATAAGCTTTGTCAAAACCGGAAGAGACTTACGAAGTTTTTGAAACTTCGTAAGTCTGGTAATTTCCAAACTTTCCTTATCTTCACTTCATAATTACTATCTCCACATATAAAACAAGGGTTGCCTAAGGCCCCGGCCTGTTGATACAGGTTCGGTAACACGCTGCAATTCGCGGCAGTGTTTAGTATTGTCTCAAAATTCTGATCAATTTTATTTAACCGGTAATGAAAATTACTCAAATATTTACTTTGGGCATTTGCTGCATTTTTACGTGCATTGCCCGGGAAGCAAAATCTCATACCTGTATGGATACCATAACCAATAAACAAAAAGTATTGTCCTTTTATAAACAAATAGTAGGGCAGCGTAAAACAGAGCTGGTCCCCGAATTTATAGCCGAAGATTATAAACAACATAACCCTACCGTTAAGCAGGGGAGGGCAGGCATAACAGAAATGGTCAATTACCTGAAAACTTTACCACCACCGCCCGAAGATGCAAAGTCGCCAATTATAAGAGCGATACAGGATGGCGACTTAGTAGTGACTCATCTTGATATTTCATTTTTGGGGAGGCGGATGGCTGTGATCGACCTGTTTAAATTAAAGGATGGGATGTTAACTGAACATTGGGATGCTATCCAGCCTTTGCCCGATGAAAGCGGGAAAACAGTCACTGCCACTAATGGCACAACTGAAATTGATCATAATGCGTCTGCGGAAAATAGCAAACTTATTGTTGAGCAATTTTACAAAGCGATTATAGGTAAGCAATCTGCTAATCGGTTTATTGATACCGCTTACATCGAGCATGATGCCTCTGTAATTACGTCGGGTATTGGACTGGCAGACTATCTTGCGGGCCCGGAACGGGCCGTTAAGGTTCACAGGATTATAGCTGAAGGTAATTTTGCTGCAGTTCAATCACAGTTTAACTGGGACGGCAAAACGTTTGTATTTTATGAGATATTCAGGGTGGCTAAGGGTAAAATTGCAGAACACTGGAGTGTAGAGCAGGTTGTACCTGATGGTGTTATAGCAGAGGATATGTTTTAGTGAGTTCAGCTGAAAGCTGAAGCCATGTTAAACCCTGGGCTTGTGAAAGCCCGTGGCAGATTGTAAAACAAAAGGAGGCGCTCATCGCGCCTCTTTTCAATTATTTTAAGGTTGAATTTATACCGAAAAACTTTCGCCGCAGCCGCAGGTACGGCTGGCGTTAGGGTTGTGGAAATTGAAGCCTTTGCCGTTAAGCCCGTCTGAAAAATCAAGCTCGGTACCGGCAAGATACAGGAACGATTTCATGTCAAGCGCCATACGTACGCCCTGGTCTTCAAAAAACTGATCGCCTTTTTTCTCTTCGTTATCAAAATCAAGATTGTATGATAAGCCAGAGCAACCACCGCCCTGAACAGATACACGCAGAAAGTACGAGGCATCAAGCCCTGCATCCTGCATTAGGTGTTCTATTTTGCTTTTTGCTTTATCAGTTACAGTTACCATTTTTTTAGATTTGAGATATGAGATTTGAAACATGAGACCAAGTCACACCGCAAATCATCAAAATCAATTATACGTATACAAATCAGATATGAGTCTCAAATCTCACATCTAATATCTCACATCTTCTTAGTGATGTACTTTTTCGCTTTCAATTGGCGCTAAACCGTTTTTAACGCGGAAATCATTGATCGCTGCTTTGATAGCATCCTCTGCCAAAACTGAACAGTGGATTTTTACCGGTGGAAGGGCAAGCTCTTCAACGATATCCATGTTGTCGATTTTCATTGCATCGTCGATGCTTTTGCCTTTAAGCCACTCGGTAGCTAATGATGATGAAGCGATTGCCGAACCGCAACCGAAAGTTTTGAATTTTGCATCGGTGATAACATTGTTATCATCAACCTGGATCTGCAGGCGCATTACGTCGCCGCACTCAGGTGCACCAACTAAGCCGGTACCTACTTTGTGGCTGCTTTTATCCAAAGTGCCCACATTGCGGGGGTTAGTGTAGTGATCGATTACTTTATCTGAATATGCCATTGTCTTTTTAATTATTGAATTAGTGAGTTAGTGAATTATTGAATAATTTAAACTCGTAATATTTATTTTTTGTATCTGGAATGAAAAATCCGAAATCGAACCTTCCAAATCCGAAATTAAATTAGTGTTCTGCCCACTCAATTGAGTTAAGGTCGATGCCCTCTTTAAACATTTCCCAAAGTGGTGAAAGGTCGCGCAGGTGGGTAACCGCTTTTTTGGTTACTTCAATTGCGTAATCAACTTCTTCTTCGGTAGTGAAACGACCTAAGCCAAAACGGATAGAAGAGTGGGCCAGGTCATCAGACAGGCCTAAGCTTTTCAATACGTATGATGGCTCCAATGAAGCAGAAGTACAAGCCGAACCTGATGATACAGCCAGATCTTTCATGGCCATCATCAAGCCTTCACCTTCAACATATTTAAACGAAATGTTGGCAACATGTGGTAAGCGGTGTTCAACGTTACCGTTTACATAGCTTTCTTCCAACACGGTTAAAGCTGATTGCAATTTATCGCGTAAAGCTGACAGGCGTTTTGCCTCGCTTTCCATTTCCTCGCCGCAAAGTTCGCAGGCTTTACCTAAGCCAACAATACCCGGTACGTTAAGGGTACCTGAACGCATGCCACGCTCGTGACCGCCACCGTCCATTTGTGCGGTAACTTTAACCCTTGGGCCTTTACGGCGTACGTATAAAGCGCCAACACCTTTAGGGCCATATATTTTGTGTGCTGATAAAGCTAATAAGTCGATACCATCAGCATTAACATCAACAGGGATCTTACCTACAGCCTGTACAGCATCGGTCATAAACAACGCGCCGTGTTTGTGGGCTATGGCCGAAATTTCTTTAATTGGCTGGATAACGCCTATCTCGTTGTTGCCATACATAATCGATACCAGGATGGTTTCAGGCGTCATTGCTGCTTCAAGCTCAGCAAGATCAACAAGACCGTCCTCTTTAACCGGTAAATAAGTTACCTTACCGCCCAGTTTTTCTACGTGTTTGCAGGCATCAAGCACAGCTTTATGCTCTGTAACTGCAGTTATGATATGGTTACCTTTGTCTTTGTACATTTCAAACACCCCTTTAATAGCAAGGTTATCTGATTCTGTAGCACCAGAGGTAAAGATGATCTCTTTTTCAGATGCGCCTATCAATTTGGCAACCTGTTCGCGTGCGTAATCAACCGCCTCCTCTGCAACCCATCCAAACGCATGGTTACGGCTTGCCGCATTACCAAATTTTTCGTTAAAATATGGTAACATAGCCTCCAGTACCCTTGGGTCCATTGGTGTAGTTGCATTGTTATCTAAATAAATTGGGATATTCATAGTCCTTTGAAATATATTAACAAAACAAAGATACACAAGTTTTTATTGAAATTCAGCTAAAATCCTTCGCAAATAACCAAAGCTGACCAATAATTTACAATATTTGGACATGAACAAAGTGGAGCACATTGGCATTGCAGTTAACAGTGTTAAATTAGCAGGCGAGATCTACGCTAAATTATTGAACACACCGGTATATAAAACCGAAACCGTTGAAAGCGAACATGTGCTTACTGCATTTTTGCGAAGCGGACCAAATAAGATTGAATTGCTCCAGGCGTTGAATGACGATAGTGCTATAGCTAAATTTATAGCTAAAAAAGGGGAGGGGATCCATCATATAGCCTTTGAGGTAGATGATATAGAACAGGAGATGAAACGCCTTAAAAGTGAGGGTTTTGTTTTGTTAAATGATAAGCCTAAACAAGGGGCTGACAATAAACTGGTATGCTTTGTGCACCCCAAAAATGCTAATGGGGTGCTAATAGAACTGTGCCAGGAAATTTAAACTTTAATCGATATTATTTTGCAGGTGGGATAATTTTCCTGATCCTGGCATTTTGTTCGTCGCCAACATATATGTTACCGCTGGCATCTACCGCTATGCCATGGGGGTCGTTAAATTTAGCCTGCAAGTTTGCACCATCATAAAAGGCTCTTTCTTTTGTGCCTGCAAGCGTAGTTACTTCGCCACTTGCCGCTATTTTTCTAATCAAGCTTAGGTTATCGGTTACATATATGTTTCCGTTTTTATCTACAGCTACACCCAGAGGCCCGTTGAAGGTTGCCGATGTTGAAGCACCGTTGTCAGATCCGGGTGCAAGCTTGCCGGCAACTGTTGTAACTACCGCGGCGGGGGTTATTTTCCTGATCATATTATTACTATAATCGGCTACATAAATATTATCAGCACCGTCAATAGCTAAGCCTTCCGGTAACCGAAAATTAGCTTCTGAACCGGTTCCGTCTGCAAAACCGGGGCCCGAATGCACATTGCCTGCAAATGTTGTAACATCCTGTGATGGCGTAATTTTTCTGATAATGTTATGATTATCTGTTATATACAGGTTGTCGGCGTGGTCAATTGCTATTCCCGCCGGGCCATTAAAGGTTGCTAATGGGCCTTTTCCATCGTTAAAGCCTATTACTCCCGAACCTGCAAATGTACTCACAGTGCCGTCGGTTGCTACTTTTCTAATTACGTTGTTACCAAAATCGGCAACAAAAATATTTCCTTTCGAGTCGAGCGCAATACCTATGGGATTATCAAATTTTGCCGATTTGGCGGGGCCGTTAACCAGTCCGGCCCCCGTCCCGCCCGCCAGCGTAGTTACAATGCCTTCGGACGTAATTTTGCGGATAGCATTGTTGCCCTGGTCGGTAACATACAAATTGCCGGCAGCGTCTACCGCTACACCATTAGGGTTATTGAGTGCTGCATTTGCTCTTAGGCCATCAATATATCCATACGTGCCATTACCTGCAAGGGTATAAGTATGTCCCGGAAGATTTTCTAATTTGGGGTTGTCATCCGTGCCCGGGGCTGGTTTATCTTTACTGCAGCTAAATAATGCTACAGAAGTTGAAATTCCAATAAGTAATAAAGCGGGAATAAATCTTTTATTATTCATGTTTGTGGATATGGTTCAAGTTTGATTATTAAAACAACAAACAGCCGGTTTTATTGTAGCTATCGTTAAAAAGCTATCAAATAGTGCAGGGAGACTGTTTCCCCAAATATAAATTTAAAAGTAAATTGATAGGCATCGTATCTGGTTGATTTTATTTTTAATTTGCTTTTCCAGTTTTCACTTTTATTATTACATTTGCACCTCTTTTAAGTAAAGTACAGAAGGTAAGTTTATATAATATAATGAAAAAAGATCTGCATCCATCAAACTATAGGTTAGTTGTATTTAAAGATATGTCAAACGACTATTCTTTTATCACTAAATCTTGCATCGATACCCGCGAAACCGTTAAATGGGAAGATGGTAACGAATATCCATTGGTTAAATTAGAGATTTCTCACACTTCGCACCCGTTCTACACCGGTAAAATGAAACTGGTTGATACTGCAGGTCGTATTGACAAATTCCGCTCACGTTACAACAAAAAGTAATTTTTGTTTAATTAATATTTACAAGTCCCGGCTTTGCAGTCGGGACTTTTTTTATTTTTGCGCCATGGCAATTATCCTTTTTGACGATAACGCACACCATACGCTGTTACCCCTTACCTATACCCGGCCGGTTGCCGATCTTCGTATCGGGATGCTTACCATTGCCGAAAAATGGGCCAGGCATTTAAAAAGCGCTCATTCTTTTCAAACGCTTGATTACCTAAAGATTAAGTTCCCGGTAAATATTGAGGCTGATAACGTTTTGATCAATGGCGCTATATGTCCGGATGAAAACCTGGTTGAAGCAATTGATAAACTGCAAACCGGGCAGGCGCTTAAATACAATGATCAGTTAATAGCCGTTAAACTTAATGCCGCGGATGCGGAAAGCTTTGATGCTAATGCTGATTTTGGCGATGTGGTAAACTATTCGAACCTTTTTGTATCGATCAAATACCCTGAAGATATTTTCAGGAAGAACGACATCGAGCTTCGTAAAGATTTTCAGCTGCTTACTAAAGGACGAACAAGCGCGGCTATCAGTTCAACTAACATTGTTATAGGCGACGATTTTTTTGCTGAGGAAGGTGCTGTTGCCGAATGTTCGACATTTAACACGACTAACGGACCGATTTACCTTTCGGCTAATACCGAAATTTGGGAAGGTACACATATCCGCGGGCCATTTGCCATTTGCGAACATTCGCAGGTGAAAATGGGGACTAAGATTTATGGTGCTACCACCGTTGGGCCGTATTGCCGGGTTGGGGGCGAAATAAATAATTCGGTAATTTGGGGATATTCCTCAAAAGGTCACGAAGGCTACCTTGGCAACTCGGTTTTAGGCGAATGGTGTAATATCGGCGCTGATACAAACAATTCAAACCTGAAGAATAACTACGCCGAAGTAAAACTTTGGGATTACAGTACACAACGTTTCCGTAAAACGGGCCTTCAATTCTGCGGCCTCATTATGGCCGATCATGCAAAAAGCGGGATCAATACCATGTTTAATACCGGTACAGTAGTAGGGGTAGGGGCCAACGTTTTTGGAGCAGGTTTTCCGCGTAACTTTGTGCCCGACTTTTCATGGGGAGGCGCGCAGGGCTTCGAAGTTTATTTGATCAATAAAATGTTTGAAACCGCCCAGAAAGTATTCGACCGCCGCGATCACCGTGATTTTGATGAAATCGAACAGAACTTATTAACAGCCATATTTGAACAGACAGAGAAGTATAGGCAGTTTTGATTTTGGTGAGTGGTTGATTAGGTGAGTGGGGTAATATCACCATTTAATTGAACTTTATGAACTACTCACCTAATCAACCCAATCAACCATTCACTAATAAATAAAATAATAAAATCATGAGAAAGAAAATCGTTGCCGGAAACTGGAAAATGAACCTTGATTACAATGAAGGTTTAGCTTTATTTTCAGAAATCATCAACATGGTAAAAGATGAGGCTACCGGCACGCAGGAAGCAGTGATCTGCAGTCCGTTCATCCACATTCATAGCCTGGTGCAATTGTCAAAAGGTTATAGCAAAATTGCTGTTGGCGCACAAAATGCCCACCAGGAAGAAAAAGGTGCTTACACAGGTGAGATCTCTGCTAAGATGATCAAATCTACAGGTGCCGCTTATGTGATCCTTGGCCACTCAGAACGCCGCCAGTATTTTGGCGAAACCAATGCTTTGCTTGCCAAAAAAACGGATACTGCTTTAAAAAATGATCTTCGCCCTATCTTCTGCATTGGCGAAACTTTGCAGGAGCGTGAAGCCAATACACATTTTGATGTGATCAAAACTCAGTTGGTAGATGGCATCTTTCACCTTGATGCTGAAGCTTTTGCTAAATTGGTTATTGCTTACGAACCGGTTTGGGCTATTGGTACAGGTGTAACTGCTACATCAGCACAAGCACAGGAAATTCACGAATTTATCCGTAAAGAAATTGCCGCTAAGTATAGCCAGGAAGTTGCTGATGCTACTACCATTTTATACGGCGGTAGCTGCAACCCGACCAATGCTGCCGAACTGTTTGCCCAGCCTGATATTGATGGTGGCCTTATCGGCGGTGCTTCCCTGAAATCGCGCGACTTTACAGATATCGTTAAAACATTTAATTAATATTAGATATGAGATTTTAGATATGAGATCTGAGACAAGGCCCAAACCAAAGCGGGTTTGAGCTGTTTATGAAAATAAACTCTCAAATCTCATATCTCACGTCTCAAATCTAACAGAAGCATGAAGCTTTTAAAAGTTCTTTTACCCGTTTTGGTCGATTTTGGCGTATTTTGGGCGGTTGTATATCTCAATATGCCCGATCACCCTATGCGCATTGGCGAAATTGGTAACGGTAACCTGTATAGCCTCATGGCCTACTTCAGCCTTTTTTGGCCCTTATTGCTTGCAGATGGAATTCTCACACAGTACCTGATCATCATACCGCTTTGGAATTGGGTTAAACATAAAGGAGCTTCGGCGCGCTTTATTGCCGGAGCCTGCATTGCCCTGGTTTGTATATTATTTGCCGGGGCCCTAAGCTATATTATATGGTTGCCGGAAGATGGATATAGCCCCCTGTTTAGTTTTTGGTGGTATATGACCGAAATACAAGCTGTTTACTGGATTGTTAACTTTATTGTACTGTATTTACTCGACAGGAAGAGGACAAGCGCAGATAGCGAGCCGGTTGAACCCGCAGTTGCAGCTTAAATTCTCTGCCGGCCGATCGGATTTCTGGTGTGGGTTAACAACGAAAAAATCAAAATGAATTACTACGAACTGTTTTTTACTACCATCACCACCGAAGATTACCAGCAGGATCTGCTGATAAATGCTTTGGGTGAGATAGGTTTTGATACTTTTGAAGAGCTTGAGCTTGGCTTTAAAGCTTATATTCCAGAAGGTGTTTTTGACCAGCAGGCGCTTGATGAGCAATTATTACCCTATAAAGACTTGTTCACTTTTAGTTACGAGATAACACTCATTCCGCAGAAAAATTGGAACGAGGTGTGGGAAAGTAATTTTGAACCTATAGAGATAGGGGATAAGATTTATGTACGGGCAACCTTTCATGAACCTAAACCCGAGTTTCAATACGAGATAGTGATAGACCCTAAAATGGCATTTGGCACCGGGCATCATCAAACCACAGCTATGATGCTGGGGCTGATGCTTGAAAATGAATTTGCCGGTAAAAAAGTGCTTGACATGGGATGCGGTACGGGGATCCTTGCTATTATGGCAGCCAAACTGGGTGCCGACGATATCACCGCCATTGATTACGACCCGGTTTGTTATGAAAGCACTATCGAAAATTCGGCTTTGAATAATGTGGGTAATATCAAACCACTTTGCGGGTCAAAAGAAGTTATCCCGGATGAGCAATATGATACTATCCTGGCCAACATCAACCGCAATATCCTTATCGACCAGATGCCGCGTTATGCTGAAGCGTTAAAGACCGATGGCGAGATTTACTTCAGTGGTTTCTATGAGTCGCCCGACCTGGATATCATTATCGACGAAGCCCGAAAGTACGGCCTGAAATATATTACCCATAAAAAAGATAAAGAATGGGTAGCTGCTAAGTTTATAAAGTAAAAGCCCCACCCAAACCCTCCCCTAAAGGGAGAGGGCTTTAAATGAAGCTTTTAAAAGTCTCCCCCTTTAGGGGGAGATTTAGAGGGGGCTTAATACCCCACAGTAAATCTTCTCTTCACAAACTGGTTGTTTTCCAGTTCATCAAGAATAGCAACTGCTAAGTCTTCTACTGAAATTTCATGCTCGTGCTTGTCGTTAAACACAGGCTCATCTGTACCGGTACGGTATACGCCTGTGCGGGTGCCCGGATGCAGGTGAATGGCAGGGCTCAGGAAGGTCCAGTCTAAATCTTCTTCTTTTTTGATAATGTTCAGATAGTCGCGGGCCGCTGTGGCGCCTGTTTTCCATTCGGCAGGGAATTGAGGGCTGTCAACTAATTGTACGCCAGGAGCAATAAAAAGACTGCCTGCACCGCCTACAACCAACAGGCGGCTTACACCAGCTTGTTTAGTGGCCTGTTGTATAGCCTCCGACCCTTTAATAAAATCATTGTACAGGTTAGGATTAGCCCAGCCGGCGTTAAATGAGTTTACAACAGCATCATGACCTTTCAATGTTTCGGTTAACTCATCAACGTTATATACATCGGCGGCTTTGAGTATTAATTTAGGGTTTTCAATATCTGTTTTCGGGTTACGGGCTATGGCAGTTACTTCGTATCCACGTTGTAACGCTTCGTTTAAAACGGCTTTGCCTACAAAACCTGTGGCTCCAATTAATGCGATTTTCATTGTTTTTGCTTTTATATTGTAATTAAATTTGTTACAGTTTGTTTTAAATTTTTTTAATCAAATTGATTTACAAAATCAAAAATGGTTATGGTGCTTAGTTTTTTGACGATGGCTGCTTCAACCTCATCGGCCAAATGATCAAGGTGAGTGCCAATTTGCTTGCCGACAGGGCAGGCAGGGTTGGGCTTATTTTTAGCCTGGCCTAAAGCCGGCGGCAGTTTTACTGCCTTATAAACATCTGCAAGGGTGATTTTTTGCGGAGGGAGGGCAAGGCTATAACCGCCGGTTTTACCTTCCTTGCTTTCAATAAGCCCACAGGCGCGTAATTTGCGCATTTCTTTACGTACCAGAACAGGGTTTACATTCATACTGCCGGCAACATAGTCAGACGATAATAGCTCGCCCGGCTGTTTGCAAAGCAGGGTTAATACATGGGTTGCTATTTGAAATTGTCCGTTCATTTATCTGTAATAAAAAATATTACAGTACAAAAATGAAATTTTAATTTTAAAAAGAAGAATTTTTTGCGCTTTTTTGCGCACTAAATTACAATGGGATGAAAATCCAAACCTAAATTACTCTAAAAAATACCGTGTAGCAGGTATGTTTTAGAATGATTTATTTGCTTTAATTTAAGGGATTTGCCAATCGCAACAATTAACTACACTTTAAAATAATAAATTACTCAAATTAGTTGATAATTAGCGTGATAATAAATATTATTGTAAAGTAATTAACTTTTGCGAAACCTACACTATTAATTTAATCAAATGAAAACTCTCGGAAAAAAAATCAGATTATTACGTCATCAAAAGGGGTGGAGCCAGGAGGATGTTGCAAAGAGATTGGATATTTCAATTCCTGCTTTCTCAAAAATTGAAACAGGGATCACAGATATTAATTTATCAAGGCTTGAGCAGATAGCAAACCTGTTTGAAATGTCAGTAGTTCAGTTACTTACATTTAATGACACCGAACAGGATCAGAAATTTGTTAACGAGCTGGAAACCGTTAACAAACGTTTAATGGACCGTGAAACTGAAGTAATCGATTTGCAGAAAAAAGTAATTGAGCTATTTGAAGAACTTCGACATTCAAAAGTAACCGCATAATTTGTTGGCCCGGTTTGACCGGGCTAATCAAAAATGTAACGCATTGTTAAATGCTTTTTGCCAAATGTAGCACCAACTGCTTCATGGATGGCTATCATTTTGTCGTTAAAATCGCCTACCCAGGATAGTTCAAGCTCATCATAACGCTTGAGAGGCAATACATATTCCTTTAATTTTATAAACATCGCCGATTCGAGGCCGTGCTTCTGGTACTTTTGTTTCGTGCCCATCACAATAGCCCGCATGCGGGATACCCCTTTCCAGCGGTAGTATAAAAATTTAAGTTTACCTATCAGGTCCAGTTTGCCGTTTAGCGGTTTAAGCATCTGGTTGGCATCGGGTAAAATGATCATAAAAGATGCTGGTTCATCATCTACATAGGCAAACCAGATCAATTTTTCGTCCATCAGGGGCTTCATTTTTTCGAAGCTTTCCATGATCGTATCGTATGTGATAGGAACAAAGTTTTCAAAATCTTTCCATCCATCGTTATAAACCTCAATAAAATTAGCTGCGAATTTTTCTATTTTTTTTATTTCAAAGTGCCTGAAATCGTATCCGGGCTTTTTTGCTACCCAATTAGCTATTTTGGTAAATCGCTCGGGGAAAGGTTTATGAGCGTCAACATGGTTAGTGATCTGCGCGTACTGGGTTTTAAAGCCGTACTCATCAAAAAAGGCCTGGTAATACGGATGATTATAGTTCATACCATAAGAGGGAGGAGTGAAGCCTTCAACCAGCAAGCCCCAAAAGTTGTCGTTTTCGCCAAAGTTGATGGGGCCGTCCATGGCTTTCATGCCGTTTTCCCTAAGCCAGTTTCTCGCGGTATCAAATAAAAGAAAGGCAGCTTCTTTGTTATCGGTACACTCAAAAAAACCCATGCCGCCGGTTGGCTGCTCGTAATTGTATGCCTTTTTTTCATTAATAAAAGCAGCAACCCGGCCAATTAGATGGTCATTGTCATCTGTCAGGATCCAACGGGTACATTTACCATGTTGATGAAAGTTGTTTTTTGCCGGGTTAAATACAGCTTCAATATCATTATCAAGCGGGCAAGCCCAGTTATCGTCATCTTTGTAAATGATGCGGGCCACATCTAAAAAAGCCTTTTTTGTTGCTTTGTCCTTTACTTCTGTTACTTTCATTTATTGTACGCTACCGGTAGATAATAAAAAAAGCATCCAGAGGCATAGTCTGAATGCTTTGTAAATGTTATGTATTAAAAAGAATTAATAGTCGTCTTCGTCGTCGTCATCGAATGACTCGTAACCCCTGCCCAGATCATCATCTAATGGTCCGTCAAAATCATCATCATCGTCATCAACTACCTTCTTTTTCACTTTTGGGTCAAACTCATCATCATCATCAGGATCATTATCTGAGTTTTCGATCTTTTTAGTGTTCGGTTTCTTTGGCGCTCCCATTGTAATGGATTTTATAAATTAAACTTTGTCAATAATAATAATTAAAATCAGATAAAGAAAAGCGTTTCTAAAATCTTTTACCCTATTGATTCAATAGTAAAAATAATGAAAAATGGTTTTTTTTAAAACAGAAATTAAAATTATTCTGATTGCTCGCCAATGGTAGCGGTATTGTTTGTAAAGTCCTTAAGTTGAGGTAATTCCTCAATACTGTTAATGCCAAAATAGTCCATAAACAAAGCACTTGTACCATAAAGGATAGGTTTTCCGAGCCCTTCTGATTTGCCAATTATAGCTATTAGCTCTTTTTCGAGTAACTTTTGGATCGAATAATCGCAGTTTACACCCCTGATCTGCTCTATATCGGGCTTAGTTACGGGTTGTTTGTAGGCGATAATAGCCAGGGTTTCCAAAGCGGCCTGGCTTAGTTTTTTCTTTGACCGCTGCAACTGTAAAAGGTTAATAACAGCGTGATATTCCTTTTTAGTGAGAAATTGATAACCATTGCCAATTTTAACCAGCTCAATAGCCAAGCTATGATGCTGATATTTTTCATGGATCCTGCCTATGGCATCGGTTACTTCTTGTATATCAAAATCGCGCTCAAAAGCAGCCTGGAGGCAATACATGATCTCCTCCAACCGGATTGCCTGCTCTGATGCAAAAATTAGGGCCTCTATGTATTGTTCCATTTTTAGTCAGTGGCAGTTGCAGTTTAGTTGCAGTTATTTTTTCACTGCTACTGCTATTAAGGGCTTAATAATTTATAACCTGTTCTTCAATTTCAACGGGAATTTCGCGCCACTCGTATCGCTGGGTACGAAGCTGGGGCTCAAAGCCGGCTTCTTTTATGGATTCCTGGATGCCTTTAGCGGTAAATCTGTGAGGTGCACCGGCTGCGGATACCACGTTTTCTTCAATCATGATAGAACCAAAATCGTTAGCACCGGCGTGCAAGCAAATTTGGGCAACCTGTTTACCCACGGTAAGCCACGAAGCCTGGATATTTTTAACGTTGGGCAGCATAATGCGGCTCAAGGCAATCATGCGGATATATTCGTCGCCGGTAACATTATTGGTGATACCGCGTACTTTACGTAAAAGAGTACCGTCATCCTGAAAAGGCCAGGGGATAAATGCTATAAAACCATAATGTCCTTCCGGTTTTTCGGCCTGTACCTCGCGGATCCAAACCAAATGCTCAAAGCGCTCTTCAATAGTTTCAATGTGGCCAAACATCATTGTAGCAGATGTTGGCAGGTTAAGTTGGTGAGCGGCACGCATTACATCAAGCCATTCCTTACCGCCGCATTTGCCTTTTGATATCAGGCGGCGTACGCGATCATTAAGAATCTCGGCACCGGCACCCGGTAATGAATCCAGGCCTGCTTCCTTCATTGCTCTTAGTACCTCAATATGCGGCATGCCTTCTAATTTAGCAACGTGCGCAATTTCCGGCGGACCTAATGAATGCAGTTTTAATTTCGGATAAAGCTGTTTCAGTTCGCGAAACAGGTCGGTATAAAATTTCAGTCCCAGATCGGGGTGATGCCCGCCCTGTAACAGCAGTTGATCGCCGCCGTACCGAAATGTTTCCTCGATCTTCTTTTTATAAGTTTCAATATCAGTAATATAGCTTTCCTCATGACCAGGACGGCGAAAGAAATTACAAAACTTGCAATTGGCTATACAAACGTTAGTAGTGTTAACATTACGGTCAATTTGCCAGGTAACCTTACCATGCGGAACCTGTATTTTACGAAGTTCGTTGGCTGTGTACATCAACTCGGCAGTAGAGGCGTTGTTATACAGGTAAACGCCTTCTTCAAGCGTTAAAAAATCAAACCGCAACGCGCGCTGCAACAGATCGGCTGTATTCATATCACGCAAATATACGCAAGTTGGTAATTTGATTTTGAGCGCTGTTAAATAATTGACAAAAAAATGTAACGGTGCAAAACAATCGTTCATCTAAAGCATTCTCCTTTAGCCTTTAGCCTTTAGCCTTTAGCCTCAAGAAACTACCTTTCCCTTATCCAACCTCAAAACTTTATCAACACTGTTGGGTATTTCATGCTGATAGTGGGTAACATAAATAAGTGTAACATTACCCAGGCTGCAAATGGTATCAACCAGGTTTTTAAAGTGGAGTTGCTGATGATCGTCCATGCCCTGGCAGGGTTCATCAAAAATAAGCAGTGCCGGGTTTTTAATGAGCGCCCGGGCCAGCAGACAGAGGCGTTGTGCACTTGCCGGGATGTTTTTGAGCAATACGCGAGCGTACTTTTCAATTTCCAAAGCTTTCATCCATCGTAAAGCAATTTCTGCACGGTCTTTATTGCTTGGCCTGAACAAGCCAAGCGTGTCGTAATAGCCCGACTCGATTACCTGCAAACAGCTATTATCAGTAGGGAAGTATTGATGCAGTTCGGGCGATACGAAGCCGATTTTTTTTTTGATATCCCAGATGCTTTCGCCTGTCCCGCGTTTTTTATCAAATAAAACAATGTTGTTAGCATAAGCCTGTGGGTTATCTCCGTTGATTAAGCTTAGCAACGTTGATTTGCCTGCCCCGTTAGGGCCCAACAAAGCCCAATGTTCTCCAGGGTTAATCTGCCAGTTTACATCATCCAGCACCACCTTATCGCCATACTTAATGTATACCTGATCCATTTTTACAATGTGCTTGTAAGCGGTCGGGTTTTTATCGATGTTGAGTAAGGCATTCAACTCGTTGGTATCAATCGTATCGCTTTTATCCTGCTCAAAAAGTTCTGCTTTAAAATCCTGTTTGGGGCTTTCGTGTATAATAACCCCTTTGCTTAACACGGCGACATGGGTAATAGCAGTTGGAATTTCATGGATGGAGGTGGCTATTATGATGTTAATACCTGATACCATGATCTGCTCAATAATGTCATTAAATTCTTCACGGGTTTTTACATCCAGGCCGGTTAAGGGGCTGTCGAGCATTAATAATACGGGATTTTTAAGCAGGGCGGCTGCCAGCATCAAGCGTTTGGTTTCGCCGTTTGATAGTTTGATGATCTGTTTATTGAGCAGTGGTTCGAGCCGTAATAATGAAACCACTCTTTCAAATGTCCAGAATGTACCGGTGCCGGGAAAGTGTGGTATCGTATTAAGATAATCTGCAACCGTAAGCGCATCTTCCGAATCGGAAGAATTATAGCGTTGCTGGTAGTAGAAATCAGTAGTGTTTGAAAGGTTGCGGAAATGATGTTTAGGCTCAACCAGTGCTATAAGCTTATGTGGCGTGGCAATATCATTGGCCTTGAAAAATTTGGAGTAATCATTCCAGAAATGATAAACTATTTCGCCGCCTGTGATATTAAAACGCCCGGCTATGGTTTGTAGCAGGGCACTTTTCCCCGATCCGCTTTCGCCGATAAGGGCCCAGCTTTCGCCTTTGTTTATATTAAAGCTTAAGCCGGTAAATAATGTTGTGTTTAAAAAACGTACAGTTGCTTTATTTATTGATAGAAGTGCATTTGTCATAACTTAGCCAGTAGAGTAGCGTGTAAATGTACTCATCTGAGTTAAAGCCATAAAAAATTTTTGTGGATTTATGGCGCTTGCTATCCTTCTCCTGTAATTAAGCCGTGCGTTTTAAGGTTTCAGTTGTAGCCGGTATTTCGTTGGCCTTTTTGTTAAGCCGGTTCCAGGTGGCAAAGTCGATAGTGAGCGCTTTTACAAAATTTTTGCAGCTCTTGTTAGGGCATGTAAGTACCCAATATTTTTTATGCTGTTCAACATGAGGCCTGTTACCGCATTTAATGCAGTTTTCACATTGAATATTTGGTTGTACCGGTATTATCATAGTTGGTTGGAGATAAATTGTTAATAAATTATTTTATACTAAACCAGCACACCTGCTGTGGGCAGCCGGTGTAAACATGTAACCTTCTATAAATTAATTGATATGTTTAATTGGTTTATAACTTATATATATGAACGCTTTATGGCAGTGTTTGGTTTTAAAAATTTGAGATTATTTAGAAAATATTTCGAAGATTAAATTCCGGTTAAAGGCGGCAGTTTATTTATCCTCCCCGGAAACATATTGTATATATAGCTATACAATTAATCAGCTTAAATATCCTGTTATCGAAATTGGTTTTCGACAATAAGCCTGAGGTTAAAAAGGCCTGATTATTGCATGCCTTTTTATCAAACATTAACCATGAAAAACGCACATTTTTTATTATTCATTTTCGCCTTATTAACTATGAGCGGGTGCTCGGTTATAGGCGATATTTTTAAAGCCGGGGCAGTAACCGGTATCATAGCTGTAATAATTGTTATCGCTATTATTATTTGGGTGATCTCTTTATTTAGAGGGAAAAGCTAATTTTCATTTTGGATTATTTTTTATATAATTAATTAAACAATTTAATTTTAAAGGGGTTGATATTATATAAAAACATCTAATCATGGAAAATACACAAGCAACCGTAGAGATTTTAAATGATCTGATACAGATCAACAATGACAGGATTGAGGGCTATCAACGCGCCTCAAAAGATTTGAAGGATGGCGATACCGAACTGAAATCGCTTTTTACAAGGTTTATTGGCCAAAGTCAGGGTTACAGGCTTGCTTTGGGTACAGAGGTTAGTGCTTTTGGAAAAGACATTGAAACCAGCACAACTACCAGCGGCAAAATACACAGGGCCTGGCTTGATGTTAAAGCCGCGTTTACCGGGCATGATACCCACAACGTACTGGAGGAATGCGAATTTGGTGAAGATGCCATTTTAAAAGCATACCGTACCGCGCTTGAAGACGAAAATTTACCGGCCTACCTGCGCGAAACGATCAGCCAGCAGGAAAGTGAACTGCTTGACGCTCATGACGAGATTAAAGCCCTGCGGGATACTGTTCACTAAATTTATTGATAACTAATTAACCACCGGGGGGCAGTTTTATAACTGCTCCTTTTTTATGATTACTGTTAAGCGGTTGGTTTTATGGTTGAGGGATAATGTTTATATTTTTAACTTGCCAGCTATTTTTCTCGGCCCAGTCACCATCAGTATACAACATTTTAACTTCCCAGGCTGATTGTTCCATTTTGCCACTATCGTTCTCAATTTTTACTGTTGATTGTACCTCGTAGCTATTAATTGTTGTATCAATAACCGATTTAAAACTGTTGTTAGGAAAAACCGCTTTTTGAGGTTGTTTCAGCTTTTCCTTTACAAATAATTTTGCCATGGTAAAAGCTTCCTTTGCAGTTGGTTTACGGTTAAGATGAATTGCGCTGTTTTTACTTATGCCAAGCACTACAATAATAAATGTTATCGCAAAAACTATGGCAAAAAGGGTAGCAGTGCGTATATGCGGATGGCGGTGCCAGCCAATACTTTTACGCTCCTCGGCACTAAGCGTTTTCCATTCAGAATATTTCATATTTTATTATGTATCACATTAAGCAATACCAATAGAAATTGTTTGGCGGTTTTGAGCAAAAAAAAAACGCCTCCGGAAAACCGGGGGCGTTTTTTTTAACATAAAAAGTTAAATTACTTTTTAGTAGTGTCTTTTTTAGTGGTGTCAGCTTTAGTAGTATCAGCAGCCATTTTAGAAGTGTCAGCTTTAGTAGTATCAGCAGCCATTTTAGAAGAATCAGCTTTAGTTGAATCAGCAGCAGAAGATGATGAAGAACCTTTACAAGCAGCGAAAGAAACAGCGATAGCTAAAGCTAAAAAGCCTAATTTGAAATTTTTCATGTTTAATTTTTTTAATAAGTGATTTAATAGTTTACAGCTTAATACCAGAAATAAAAAAAGGTAACCCATAATTTTGAAAAAAAATTACAAGTCACCTTTTTTATTGATGGATAACTAAAAAATCAATAGAAAAAGATTAAAAATGATATTTAACTACTTTCTATCTTATCAGAAATAATTATTTCTTGGTGGTGTCTTTTTTAGTAGTATCAGCAACAACTTTAGTAGTGTCAGTTTTAGTAGAGTCAGTAACAACTTTAGTTGAGTCAACTACAGTAGTTTTAGTAGTATCACCTTCAGTTTTTTTAGAGTCACCGTTACAAGCTGAAAAAGAAGCTGCCAGAACTAATGCTACGAATGCTAATTTAAATGTGTTTTTCATTTTCTTAATTTTTAAAATGTTAACGTTTTGTGATCGTTTGTTACTTAATACGCATTAGTTGAAAAGGTAACCCATAAAAATTAAACCTTTGTAAATTCCATAGGGTTTGTAGTTTACGTACCGGTTTTTGCAAGCGGTTTTTTTATTGCAGATTTGCCTGCATAGTTTTTAACATTGGGTTACCTTGTTTACCTGCCGGTATTAACGTTAAATTAATGCAGCACACAATTGTTACAGGTAATGAAATGTAATGCCAATGTTATTAATTTATTTTAGTTTGATTTTTTTTGATAATAGTGGGTTACAATTTGACCTAAATAGTATTAAGAGTGAATAAAGACTTAAAAGCTTCGGCTCCAACAGATAGTGAAATAGTTCTTGGAATACTTAATAACTCGGAAATAGTGCTGAAGAGGCTCTACACAACTTATTTTCCGATGATATTACAGTTGATCATTAACAACAATGGCGATGAGGATGACGCGAAGGATATTTATCAGGAAGCCATTATCGTTCTTTACAATAAAATTAAAGCGGGTGATTTTGAGCTAAACAGTAAGCTTAAAACATATATATACTCAGTTTGCCGGCGGCTTTGGCTTAAAAGGCTGAGCCAAATGAACCGATATGGTGGTGACATCAGGGACTTTGAAGAACACTTACCCGTTGAAGAAGAAATTGATAACCATAACGACAGGGATATCCAGTTTGGTAAAATGGAGAGTGCGCTCCAGTTATTAGGCGAACCCTGTAAAACCATTATGGAAGATTTTTATATAAAAAACAGATCGATGCAGGAGATCTGTGAGCGGTTTGGTTACACCAATGCGGATAATGCCAAAACGCAGAAGTACAAATGCCTGCAAAGGCTGAAGAAACTATTTTTTCAGCAGAAATAAGGAGATCAAGAGATGAGTGATAACCAACTAACAGAATTTATTGAACGGTACCTCGACGGTAGCATGACCGCCGAAGAACGTGTTCAATTTGAGCTGCTTCGCAAAAACGATGCGGCTGTTGAAAGTAAAGTTACCGAACACATTAAATTTATAGGCTTACTGAAGCAATATGGCGAACGCCTTGAGCTTGAGAATCGCTTAAACGCCATTCATAATGAAATTGATGTTCATGCGCTGAAAGAAGAAGTAATGATCCATCCGGTATGGATTGTGCGCATGTGGCGTAATCATCATTCAAAAATATCGGTAGCCGCTTCAATTGCGATCTTTGGCGTTTTGACTATCCTGATCCTGACAGGTAAGCTGAATAATGATAAGTCAAAATATCAGCAACTGAGCGAAAAGATCAACAACATGGAGAAAACGGTTGCTCAGATAGGCCATGGACGTACTCCGGTAAAACCCAAAATAACCAGGACACCAGCTAATTTCAGGGGCACCGGTTTTGCGCTTACATCAAATGGTTACCTGGCTACAGACTACCATGTGATTAAAAATGCTGATTCGGTTTATGTGCAGAATGCCGTGGGCGAATCATTTCATGCTAAGGTTATTTATACCGAACCACAGTATGACCTGGCTATTTTACAGATCAATGATCCATCATTTAAAAACCTTGGCCCTATACCATATAACGTTAAAAGGGCCGAAGGTGATCTTGGAGAGAGCGTATACACACTCGGTTACCCGGCCGATAATATGGTTTATGGAGGAGGTTATTTAGCATCGGCAGCAAATTATTCGGGCGATACTACCGAATATGTAATTTCTGTTCCGGTAAACCCCGGCAATTCAGGTGGACCATTACTTGATGAAAAAGGAAACGTAATAGGTGTAATTACCGCGCGTCAAACCCAGGTTGCAGGTGCGTATTTTGCTAAAAAATCAACTTACCTGTTAAAAGCGATACAAAATATCCCAACCGATTCATTATCGAAAACGCTTAATTTGAATACTAAGAATAAATTAGCTGGATTAAGCCGTACTCAACAGAGTAGCAAACTCAAAAATTATGTGTTTATGGTTAAAGTGTATAACCAGTAATCATCAATAGCCCACTCAATAAAAATTAATATATTAAAATGAGAAGAGACACCGTGAGGGGTCTCTTTTTTTGTGTCTGAATCAGAATTTTCAGAATTTGAGAATTTTCAGAATATGGTAAACTACAATGCTGCGTCCTTTATAAAACCGGATGAATTTTGTTAATCCTAAAATTCTGTAAATTCTGATTCAGACAACTTCGTCTACCTATCCACCTCGCCTAAAACAAAGTCGATAGAACCTACAATCGCTATCAAATCGGCAATTAATACACCCTTGGATAGCTCGGGCAGCACCGAAAGATTATTAAAGCTTGGCCCGCGGGATTTTACACGGGTTGGGATCTCTGATTTGCCGTCTGTAATAAAATAAAAGCCAAGTTCGCCTTTGGCGCCTTCGCAGCGTACATAATAATCCTGTGCTTTAGGAATTGTTTTGCGGGGCATTTTAGCACGGGGATCAAAATCAGGCGTACGTTTCAATTCTTTCTGCAAACGGTCAAGGCATTGTTCAACTATTCTTAATGATTGCTCAATTTCATCAACACGTACCTTGTACCTGTCCCAGCAGTCGCCAACTTTGCCCATCAGGCCCTGCCCAATCGGGATTTCAAAATCAATTTCGGGGTAGGCCGAATAATTATCAATCCGCCGCAAATCCCATTTTAAGCCCGATGCGCGTAACATAGGGCCCGAGCAGCCATAGTTAATAGCTACATCAAGCGGCAAAACGCCCACGTTGGCTGTGCGCGAAATAAATACCTGGTTGTCGGTAAGCAATTGGTTTAGCTCAACCATTTTAGGCTTAAAATACTCCACAAAATCCCGGCAGCGTTCTTCAAAGCCAACCGGCAGGTCGTAAAATAAGCCGCCTACCCAAATGTAATTGTATAACATGCGCGAGCCCGATGCCCACTCCAGCATCCCCATAATATGCTCCCTGTCCCTGAAACACCACAGGAAGGGGGTAAAGGCGCCTATGTCAATGCCGTAAGTGCCAATGGCTATCAGGTGCGATGCTATGCGGTTTAGCTCGCAAACCAGCACACGGATGTACTCCACACGCTTAGGAATATCCTTGTCAATACCCATCATCCGTTCAACACCCATTACAAAGGCGTGGCTGTTGTTCATAGAAGCCAGGTAATCCATCCTGTCGGTAAAAGGGATGGTTTGCTGGTAAGTTAATGATTCGGCATGTTTTTCAAAGCAACGGTGCAGGTAGCCAATATGGGGGATCACCTCTTTTACTATCTCGCCATCGGTAATTAATTCCAGGCGCAAAACCCCGTGAGTGGAGGGATGTTGCGGACCTACATTAAGTACCATATCCTCAACGCTGGCCCCGGCTATCTTTTTATTATACCTGAGGAGTGCTTCTTCGTATTTGGGGTTTGTAATGACCAATTTTATATCCGGTTAAATTTATATCCGGTCATATATTGCTTGGGGCATATTGCCGGATACCAAAAATCAGCTTTTTTTTTTATTTATGGGCTACTTTCGCTGTAAAAATGAAGTAAACAAAGCTGTTATTTAATAGCCTGCCTTTGGCTCATTTTGCTCCGTTAATGCCAGGAAAGTTTATTGGAGGTTAATCTATCCTGATGCCTTTGTAAAATTCAGCGTTCTGGTAATCTTTCCGTAAAGGGAAACCTTCCCAATCATCGGGCAGTAAAATCCGGCGAAGATCAGGGTGGCCTTCAAAGTAAATCCCCAGCATGTCATAGGCTTCGCGCTCATGCCAGTCGGCAGTGCGGTAAACAGGGGTCACGCTTTTAAATTCGGGCAGTTCATTACTTTCTTTTGGATGGGCTTTGCTTATTTTTAAAGTAAGCTGTGTTTTATAGGGGATTGATGCCAGGTGATAAACCACACCATAGCGGTTTGCTTCGTCATTATAATGCACACCGCTCAGGCTCGACAGGAAATCGAAATAAGTTTTGGGATTGTTCCGCAATTCCAGGCATACGGCCGCAATATCATCAGGGTTAATTAACAAGGCGGGTTGCAGACCGCCTGTTTCTTCGCCGGTAATTACGGTATCACCAAGTTTTTCGGTGAGCAGGTTTTTAATATCATCAAAACTCATGGTGCAAGGCGTACTTTTTTCCAGGTTTTTTTATCAGTTTTTTTATACAGGATGCGGTCGTGCATGCGGCTTGGCCGGCCTTGCCAAAACTCAACCAATTGCGGGTTTAAGATATATCCACCCCAATACGATGGTTTAGGCACTTCCTTATCAGCATATTCGGCTTCCAGTTCGTTCCATTTTTGCTCCAATGCATCGCGGCTTTCAATTTCCTGGCTTTGGGGAGATACTATTGCGCCAACCTGGCTGCCTTTAGGGCGCGAATGGAAATATTTTTCAGACTCTTCTTTACTTACTTTTTCAATAGTACCTTCAATACGCACCTGGCGCTCAAGGCCTCCCCAAAAAAATGTTAGCGCGCCCTGCGGGTTCTTGGCAATCTCTTTGCCCTTGCGGCTTAAGTAGTTGGTAAAGAATATAAAACCGCCTGCATGAAAGCCTTTTAAAAGTACAATCCGTGCCGAAGGTTTACCGGTTACGGTGGCAGTTGAAAGCGTCATGGCGTTGGGTTCATGCAATTTTGCCTCCAAAGCTTCGTTAAACCATTGTTCAAATTGTTTAATAGGATCGCCCTTAGTGCTGTTTTCTGATAGGGTAGAGGCACTATAATCCTGCCTTAAATTTTGTATTTCCTGCTGATTCATTTTAATGCAAACTTACAAATTAATTAAACCGTATATAATGATGTAAATCATTATTCGTAATTGAACATATTTTTACTATGCTTGTTACGTAATTAAACAGCTAAACTTTATGCTTAGTCCAATAGCGGCCGCGGCAGGCCATTTACTTATTTCGGAACCCTTTATGATGGATCCGAATTTCAGGAGATCCGTAATCATTTTAACAGAATACTCTGAAGAAGGAGCTATGGGCTTTATCCTGAACCATCAAAGCGAATATTTACTGGGTGATGTGCTGCCCGATGTATCATACTCCGAAATGCCTGTTTATGAAGGCGGCCCGGTAGCCAAAAATACACTGCATTTTATCCATTGCGCCCCCGATAAAATAGAAGGCGGCATTGAAATAGCCGATGGCCTTTACTGGGGCGGCGATTTTGAGCAGGTGAAATATTTAGTATCCAATTACCAGTTAAGTACCGAAGAAATTAAATTTTTTGCCGGATACTCTGGTTGGACACCGCAACAGCTTGATGAAGAAATAAAAGATGATAGCTGGATAGTAACCGATAAATTTGATATAGAAACACTGTTCACCCTTGATGAGCAAAATCTTTGGCGCCAGGTGGTGATCAGCCTCGGTCAGCGCTATGCCCACATCGCTAATTTTCCGGAAAATCCGGCGTTGAATTAGTGGCAGCTTTTAGTTGCAGCAGCAGTTTTTAATAGCAGTTTGCAGTTTTTAGTGACAGTGGCAGCTTTTAGTAGCAGTAAATAATAAAAGGGCGTGTTCATAAACTTGCCCTTTAGTTCTTATAATCTGATTGCTGCTGCAACTGCCACTAACAACTGCCACTGCAAACTGGCAACTATTCTTCCCCTTCCATTTCCCTTGCCGACTCTTCAACTTTCTTTTTAAGGTTTTCTTTAAAGTCGATAAGGTTTTTCACCAGGTACTCATCTCCTGTTGACAGGATCTGTGCAGCGAGGATCCCTGCGTTTTTGGCTGCATTTAAAGCTACGGTGGCTACCGGGATACCGTTTGGCATCTGTAGTATAGATAGGATGGAATCCCAGCCGTCAATAGAGTTGCTTGATTTTACAGGTACGCCAATCACTGGCAAGTGCGTCAATGAAGCTACCATGCCCGGCAAATGGGCGGCACCGCCTGCACCGGCAATAATTACCTTTATGCCACGATCGGCAGCGGCACGGGCGTAGCTAAACATCCTATCGGGTGTGCGATGGGCCGATACCACGGTTATTTCGTATTCAACGCCTAATTCGGCTAAAACATCAGCAGCATCCTGCATTACATTTAAATCGGATTTGCTGCCCATTATAATGGCGACTTTTGTAGTGTTGTTCATAGTTAATGGTTCATAGATCATGGTTCATGGGAAGATCAGCTATATGGAGTTTTTTAACGCCGTGATCATTTTTACCAATACTTCATAATCAGCATAAAAAATTTTAAAGTTTTCTTCAGCGATATAGTTTCTTCTCTTTGCAATAAAAAGACAGCTTACCACTTCAATGGCAGATCTTAGTGAATAACCTAAAAAGACCTTAAAAACTGCTTTACTCTGTCCAGTTGATCCTTCAGCGATATTCAGAACAACAGAATCAGCCGCACGTTTTATCTGTGATGTTAAAATATAAATTTCTTCTTTGGGAAATGTTTTCGTTAGTTGATTTATTTGTTCATCCAAGTCCATAGCTCTCTGCCAAACCTGAAGGTCCTCAAATCTAAATGCCATCTGTTTTACTATGAACTATGATCTATCAACTATGAACTAATTAACTAATTACCTTTAAAGTTTTCTGCACAAACCGTGCCTTTTCAATCGCTTTTTCACGATCTGCGTCAACAATAGTGACGTGGCCCATTTTCCTGAAAGGCTTGGTCAGCGCTTTGCCGTAAAGATGAATATATACTCCCGGTACTTTCAAAATCTTTTCGATACCCTGGTAAATAGCAGGGCCTTCGTAACCGGCTTCACCTAAAACGTTCACCATAATGGCGTTGTTAAGGCAGGCTGTATCGCCCAAAGGCTGATTAAATATCGCCCTCAAATGCTGCTCAAATTGTGATACCACATTGCCTTCAATAGTTTGGTGACCACTGTTATGCGGGCGCGGGGCAAGCTCATTCACCAGGATGCGGCCTTGCTTATCTAAAAACATTTCAACCGCCAGCAAGCCCACAATTTTAAGACTATCGGCAATCTTTTTAGCTATTTGTTCTGCTTTTTGTTGGATGGCGAATGGAAGGGTAGAAGGAGCGATCAAAAACTCCACCAAATTGGCTTTAGGGTTGAACTCCATTTCAACCATCGGGAAAGCGCTGATATCGCCGTTTTCATTACGGGCCACAATTACCGCAATCTCTTTTTCAAAATCTATCCATTGCTCAATCAGGCTCGGCTCTTTAAAAGCGCCGGCAAGGTAGCTTTCATCAATTACTTTATATACACCTTTGCCGTCATAACCATCCTTACGTAGTTTTTGAATATAAGGGAAAGGGATTAAACTTTGTTGTAGCTGTTGGGGTGATGATATGATCTGGAAATCGGCAGTAGGGATATCGTTTTCCTTGAAAAATTGCTTCTGCAAACCTTTATCCTGAATCAGCCTGATAATGCGGGATTGCGGATAAACCAGTACGCCCTCTTTTTCCAATTGTTCAAGGGCGTCAACGTTAACCTTCTCTATTTCAATGGTAAGCAGGTCGACAGTTTTACCAAAGTTATAAACGGTTTCATAATCACCTAATGAGCCTACGGTAAACTCGTCACACAGTTTGCGGCAAGGCGCTTCGCGGTCGGGATCAAGAATTTTAACAGTAACATTATAGTTTATGGCTTGCTGTATCAGCATACGGCCTAACTGTCCGCCGCCTAAAATACCCAGTTTTAAATCTCCGTAAAATGCTTTCATATTTGAAGATGCAAGTTTAGCCTAAATCTTTCAAAAAGCCTATAAATGCTTTAAACAACAATGGTTCAACGTCGTTTTTTGGTCATTAGATAATAGAAAACGCTGTGTACTATGATAAAACTAATGGCCGTAATAAAGTAAAGCGTTTTGTTTTCGGGGTTTAGCTGTAAACGGAAGGCGGTAATGACAAATACAACAGAGCCCGAAAAATAAAGCACCAGCCTTATAGACAGATTGTTGTAATACGCCGGGTTGGCTAAAAACAACATGGGTAGGGTCATTATTAAAATAAAGATGTTGAGTAAAGCCACGCTTTCGGACAAGGAGGGGAGTATCCCGTTTAGGTCCTGGCTTACACCTTTGTGCTGCAGCGAGTAATAAACCGCACTTGCTACAATAGATATGATTACCGAAAAAAGAAAAGTTTTGAAAAGTTGCCTGGCGAGTGCCTTCATAGTGATATTTTATTGATATGTGGTACCGCTAACTGTGCAGTACATTATTATGTGCAAAGTAACGCATCGGGATGCAAACTGCCCTAATCCCAATGTCACAAATTGAAGATACCTGCAATCTGTTGAGCTTGGGAAGCGATGTCTTGAATCTTGTATCCTGAAGTCTTGATTCTGTTATTATCTTTACGCCGCTTATGAAAGTATCCGGTTTTACCTTTATCAGGAACGCTGTACGTAATGATTATCCCATTGTTGAGGCCATTACATCCATATTACCGCTTTGCGATGAATTTATTGTAGTAGTAGGTAACTCTGATGATGGTACCCGGGGATTGATCGAGGGCATCAACTCGCCGGCTATAAAAATCATTGATTCGGTTTGGGATGAATCATTGAAGGAGGGAGGGAAGGTTTTCGCTGCCGAAACAGATAAGGCTTTTGCAGCGATATCAGCTGATGCCGACTGGTGTTTCTATATCCAGGGCGACGAAGCGGTGCATGAAAAATATCATCCCCTTATTAAAAAGGAAATGCATGAAGCTTTAAATAAATCAAATATTGAAGGCTTGCTGTTTAAATACCTGCATTTTTATGGTTCATATGACTATTACGGGCATTCAAGGCGCTGGTACCGCCGCGAGATCCGTTTGCTGAAGAATATTAAAGGGGTTCATTCATATCGCGATGCTCAGGGGTTTAGGCTTGATGATCGTAAGATAAATGTAAAGCTTATTGATGCTTATATATACCACTATGGCTGGGCAAAGCCACCACAAGGGTTAACCCATAAGGTGCGTAACTTTAATAAGTTTTATCACGACGAAACCTGGTTTGCTGAACACTTGCCCGAAACCTATGAGTTTGATTATGGCAATGCAGATCGCCTGATCCGCTTTACCGGCACGCATCCGGCAACCATGCAAAAACGAATAACAGCTACTAACTGGAATATCGATTTTGACTCCAAAAAACTAAGGGCTGGTATGGACTTCCGCCGTAAGGCACTGCAAAAGATTGAAGACCTTACGGGCTGGCGCGTTGGTGAGTACAGGAATTATAAGATAGTGGAGCGGTAGTTAAAAAACGCTATTAAAAATAGGTATTTACACTCATAACTTTGGTGGCGCTATTTTGTCAGCGCTATTTCTAACCGGCGCGGTCAATATCAAAAAAATCCAAAAAGGCTTAAAAAATGGCAAAATAAAAAGGGTGTTTTAGCCCGTATGTGAAACCAGAAGCGCTTACTCCTTAAAGTTTTAATTGTTGATAATTAGATATTTAACGGTGTTTCGTGTAAAATATTATGTATTTGATAATCAATGTGTTTCATTTTTAAAGCGTTCCGCGTTTTCACTCTCAAAAAATGGAACAGTCCTCTTTTTTAAAAAAGAACGCCGGGCTTTTTTTTTATTTTTTTTTGGAGAATCAAAAAATTGGGACACCCGATTTGTTACAATTGCAAAGGAGGATTTCCCGGCATCACCGAACGTCGGCAAATGAATGATAGTGGCAGGTTAGCTGGTAAAATAGCATCAACGAAATCAGCGTAATCGCAAAAAAGTCAACGGTCATATGTTTTGCGCTATCACAAAGCCGCTTGCCCAGGCCCATTGAAAATTATAGCCCCCAAGCCATCCGGTAACATCCACACATTCGCCGCCAAAAAACAGCCCGGGGACTTTCTTAGCTTCCAGTGTTTTTGACGAAAGCTCATCTGTAGATACACCGCCGCGCATTACTTCGGCCTTGTCATAACCTTTATCGCCGGCAGGTTTTACCTTAAAATCATGAATGAGGGTGCTGATGTTTTCAATGTCGGTTTTGGTGAGCGATGCCATGTTTTTTTCGGCGGGGAGTTTGTCGCTCAACGCTTCGGCAAACTTGCGGGTATATAAAGATGCGATGTATGCAAGCAGCATTTTTTTGCCGTTGGTTTCCTTTTCCTGTTGGATCAGGCCGGCAATATTTTGATTGGGCAGGAGATCGATGTTAATGGATTCTCCTGGTTTCCAATAGGAGGAGATTTGTAATATGGCTGGTCCGCTGAGGCCCCAGTGGGTAAATAGGATGTTTTCTTCAAAGCTTGCCCTATCGTTCCAAACCCTACAAAAAATGCTATTGCCTGATAATTGCTCATACCAGGGCTGGTCTTTGCCGGTAATGGTAAGGGGCACCAGGGCAGGGGCGGTGTCGGTAACTTTTAAGCCGAAATTGCGCGCCGTTCGTAAACCAAAATCAGTAGCGCCCATTTTGGGGATGGGCAAACCGCCGGCAGCCATCACTACACTGGCAGCGCTTATATATTCCTGTTTGCCGTTAACTTCGGCACGCACTGTAAAACCACCGTCAGTTTTTTCAACTATTTTAACCTCGGCATTAAGCCAGATCTCCTGCCCAAGGTCATCACACAGGTTGGTGAAAACTTCGACTACATCTTTAGCTTTATCGCTTACCGGGAAAAGCTGGCCTAACGTTTTTTCCTTACCGGTAATGCCGTAGGTTTCAAAAAAGCTAATGGTATCATCAACCGTCCATTGTGAAAAGGCTGATTTACAGAAGTGTGGGTTTTGCGAAATAAACTGCTGATCGGTAGCGTAAAGGTTGGTATAGTTACACCGCCCGCCGCCGCTAATGAGGATCTTAGCGCCAACACGGTCGCTTTTTTCGAGTACCAATACCCGCTTGCCTAAAAAGCCGGCCTGTACGGCGCACATGAGGCCGCATGCGCCTCCGCCAATTATTATAGCGTCAAAATCTGTTTGTTTTACTAAATTTGTACTCATGACGGATGTTTCGCAAATATCAGAATTTGGAAAGATACTCATCTTTATTATTACGGGGATAATAATGGTGTGCGTGATATTTTTTATCAACAAACTTTTGGCCCCCAATAATCCCAACGCCGAAAAATTAAGCTCATACGAATGTGGCGAAGAGCCTACCGGTAATGCCTGGTTACCCTTTAATCCCCGCTTTTATGTGATAGCGCTGGTTTTCCTGCTTTTTGATGTGGAGATGGTGTTTATTTTTCCCTGGGCAACCGTATTTGGCAGTCATGAGCTTGCAGCACAAGACGCACGCTGGGGCTGGCTTTCACTTGCCGAAATGTTTGTGTTTTTGGGCATCCTGATTATAGGTTTAGTATATGTTTGGCGCAAAGGCGACCTGGACTGGATCAAGCCAACCCCGATTGTGCCGCATACCGATGTGCATATTCCGCCATCCTTGTACGAACAGTTGAACCAGGAACAAAGCAGTTTTACAGTAAAAGCTTTCAACGCTGATACAGTATCAACTGCAACTGCAACCGCCACTCCCTCACCAGAACCAGCCCGCAAACCTATGTTTAAGCCAACTTTTAAAAAGCCTGCAAATGAGTAACGATATAACCAGTGAGAACGGTGGTGTAGTGGTAACCAAAATGAACGATCTGCTCAACTGGGCACGTTTATCCTCATTATGGCCGCTAAGTTTTGGAATAGCTTGCTGCGCCATTGAAATGATGGGCTCTATGGCCTCCACCTATGACCTCGATCGTTTTGGTGTTTTCCCGCGCCCATCTGCCCGCCAGGCCGATGTAATCATTATTGCAGGTACCGTTACTTTTAAAATGGCCGAACGCATTAAACGCCTGTATGAGCAAATGCCTGAGCCTAAATATGTGATTTCGATGGGCTCATGCTCTAACTGCGGCGGGCCATACTGGCAGCATGGCTACCATGTGGTAAAAGGCGTTGACCGGGTGATCCCGGTTGATGTGTATGTACAAGGCTGTCCGCCAAGACCGGAAGCCTTAATTGGTGCTATTTTAGAATTGCAGAAAAAAATTGAGGGGGAGCGTTTGATAAAAGCCTAATATCACCGTTATGTTTGGCTGGCGAAAAGAAAGAAAAACAAAGAGTCGGATATTGACACTGATAAATTTGGCTGAGCAGTTAGGTTTAAATGAAAAGGATATAACGAATGCCAAAGAATGTCTTGAATATAACGAATTGGAATTAAGCTTTGACTGCGTGATAACCCAAATTCATGAATATGATGTTGCGATAAACAAAGCGTTTTATTCAATGGCAACTGCTATTGCAAACGAGTTGAAACTGCCAGCTAATGAATACGATTTCTTGATTCCTTTAATAAAAAAGGAACTCTCTTAACTTTACCATCTAATCTTTATTTGATCCTTATGAAAGTCCTGCTCGTTCTCATCATAAGTTTTATCCTTACGACCGTTATTTCCCGTCTATTTGTTGACGACTGGAATATTATGCTTAGCGGTAATGTAGCCATGATGCTGATGCTTTGGTTTACCTCATTGGGGCATTTTATGTTTACCAAAGGGATGGTTATGATGATGCCTTCCTTTATCCCGTTTAAAGGAGCGTTAGTTTATTTAACCGGGATAATGGAAATAGTTCTCGGCGCTTTGCTGGTGGTTAACGCTACAAGGCATATAGCAGGGATTATCTTGCTTGTTCTGTTTGTGGTCATGCTGCCTGCTAATATCAATGCAGCCATGAAGCATGTGGATTTAGAAAAAGCTACTTATGATGGCAGCGGTCCGGGTTACCTTTGGTTTCGGATCCCTTTACAATTGTTGTTCATAGCCTGGATATTATATTTTTCAATCGGGATTTAGTTGGTGATTTTTAAGGATATAGATTATCTTTAAGCGATTAACCAATTATGAAAAAAATAACCCGAAAGCTGCTGGTCATTACGATTAGCACCCTATCTATATCGGTCTGTGCACAAACATCAAGTCCTAAACAGCCATTTTTCCCAAAAGGCAGCTTATTGTATGGTGATGTTAATTATGCCGGTGATACCTTAAAAAAACACTTATTAGATGTTTATCTGCCTCCGGTAGTCAAAGAAAGCTATCCGGTTATTATCTGGATCCATGGTGGCGCCTGGATGCTGAATGATAAATATGCCGATATGGGCTATATGCAAAAAACTGTTCAGGGTTTTATTGATAATGGTTACGCTGTGGCCTCTATTGATTACCGCTGGAGCACTTCTGCACCATTTCCGGCACAGATCCAGGATTGTAACCAGGCTGTTGAATTTCTTTATCAAAACGCATCAAAATATAAACTCAACAGGGATAAGTTTGGGGTGATTGGTTTTTCGGCCGGAGGGCATCTGGCATCGTTACTTGCTTTATCCAATAACAATAATATTAAAGAGTTTTATCCCAACGGAAACAAACCTCATTTTAAAATAAAACTGGCGCTTGATTTTTACGGGCCGTCAAATTTCCTGTCGCTTAAAGGTACCGATGTTAACGATCCTAAGAGCCCGGTTAACCTCCTGCTTGGCGCTTATGCTATTGAGCGGCCCGATCTGGCCAATATAGCCAGTCCGGTTACTTATGTTGATAAAAACGATCCGCCATTTCTCATTGTTCAGGGCGAAAAGGATGAATCGGTCAATTACACCCAATCGGTTTTGCTGAGTTCATACCTTAAACTTGCCGGTGTTAAAAATGAACTTATTATTGTACCCAACGCGCCTCATTACGGGGTAATGCTTGATGCCGAAGAGATCAGGAAAAGAGTGTTTTATTTTATGGATGAATATCTGAGGTAATAATCAGATCAACTGATTAAAATGGAAGTTACGCTCCTAAAGCTAATAGGTAAAAAATATGTTTCATACACAATTTATCGAATCCTAAAAGCATAAATTTACGCTTTTGTAATTTCTGCCATGTTAAAAAAAGAAAACCCGAGAAAGAAAAGTAAACTTGTCAATATCCTGTTCGCCGGGTTTATAACGGGTACGCTTGATGGACTTGCAGCCATGATCCTGAACTATAAAGTAAACCCTGGTGTTATTTTTAAGTTTATTGCCAGCGGGGCCTTTGGACCGGCGGCCTTTGCAGGCGGGGCCGAAATTATAGTTGCCGGGGTTATTTTTCATTATGTGATAGCTTTTCTATTCAGCGCGGTATTTTTTCTGCTGTATCCCTTTTTTTATAACGGACTGCGCAATAAATATTTCGTGGCTGTTGTTTACGGGATAGCTGCCTGGCTCATAATGAATTTAGGAGTTGTCCCTTTGAGCAAAATAACCATGAAGCCGGGATATCATATCCCGGTAAGTACTATTCTGACCGGGATGTTAACGCTGATAATTTGTGTGGGTTTACCCGTAGTTTTCATTGCCGATAGGGAAAACCAGAAATCCAAATAGTTATGATTGGAATGCATTTTTTAAATACCGACCGTTTGGGCTTACGCGGATTACTTGAGTCGGACGCCCTGCAAATATTGGCTCTCCGCTCCAATGTCGAAGTGAACAAACACCTTGACCGTGCTGCTAATACCACTGTTGATGAAGCGTTATCATTTATTAAAAAGATAGAGGATATTGTGAGTAATAACGAAGGTTTTTATTGGGCTATAACCTTAAAAGACAAGGATGAGCTGATAGGAACCATTTGTTACTGGAACCTGAATGCTGCCAATAAAAGTGCAGAAATAGGTTATGAACTTCACCCGGATTATCATGGGCAGGGCTTCATGCAGGAAGCCATTTCAGCGGTTTTGGCCTTTGGTTTTAATGATCAGCATTTTGAATTGATAACTGCCTGCCCGAAACAAGGGAACGAAAGTTCAGTGAAGCTATTAAAAAAGACAGGCTTTTCACTTGCCGGAGATTTTACGGACGAGGAAACTAAAAGTAAATATCTTGATTTTAGATTAACCAAAGCTGACTATTTAACAAGATCATCTTAACGAAAAACCCGGTTGTTGAGGCCGGGTTTTTCATGGATTTAAAATTAAACTAAGTATTTTGTGATTAAGGCATCATGATGCCATTAATGCCATGTACAACACCATTGCTGGCCTCGGTGTCAAATGCGGTAACCAACACTGCATTGCCTTTGGCATCGGTGATCTGCAAATTGCTTTTATCATTTACAGATAAATGCAATGTTTGCCCGTCGATGGTTTTCAGGTCGGCTTTGCCTTTGCCTGCACCTAAGGCCTTAATGATATCGGTTTTAGTGTATTTACCTGCTACCACGTGATATTTCAGTATCGGAGCAAATTTAGCCGGATCTTTCATTAGGGCATCAAATTGTGCTTTTGGCAATTTACTGAAAGCTACATCATTGGGCGCAAATATGGTGAACGGGCCGGCTGCCTGCAATGTTGGCTCAAGCTGAGCTGATTTTATTGCAAGGGCCATTGGCGCGTAGTTAGTTGAAGTTGCCATTACGCCAACCACATCGCCAGATGCGGCAGCTGTAGAAGTGGCTGCAGGAGCAGCAGTTGTTTTAGCAGTGTCCTTTTTGGTTGTATCCTGTGTTTGGGCTATTGCCTTGTTTGATAAGAAACCAATAGCTAATGAAGCAACGGCTATTAAAACTGACTTTTTCATGTTCATCTTTCTTTCTGTTTTTTTAGTGAATTAAAATGTAATGAGTAGTCGTTTTTATCGATATAAATTAATTAAGAGTTATTTATTTGGTGAATTACTATAGTTTAATAACTTTTAATTACGTAAAATAGTTTTGATTTATTAACATTTGTGCTTAAACACGTGATGTTCAGGAAGAAAAAAAGAGGGGAGGGTAGCAGATTTGAGACGCAAGATTTGAGATTAAGCGTTTTGGGAAAAGTAAATTATGCATCCCTATAAACAGAAACGACCACCCTGATGTATCAGGTAGTCATCTATCCGTTTGCCGCTTGATAAAGAGATTTATTGCCGGGCTTTTTGCAATTCGTCAAATTTTGCAATGAGCTTATCGATACTCTTAAGATTGTATTTATGCTCATGGATCTGATCGACCAAGTCGGGTTGATCGCCCATGATATCACTCATGATATCTTCAAAATTTTCGTCGGTAAGGCGTTTCATGCCAGCAGTAGTTTCGCCGTAATAGTAGGTTGTTTTTGAACTGCCGCCCCGGCCACCGCCGCCGCCAAGGTTAATGCCGATGCCGCCGCCAATTCCGCCGCCGTAACCACCGCTTCCGTAGCCTGCTGAGATCCCCGGTGTAATACCAAAGCCACTGCCTCCCCCGCCTTTGCCGCCCTTTGCCATGAACAGTTTCACTGGCTCATCAAGCACCACTTTTACAAAGTCGGTTTCTTCCTTGGTCCACGATTCGTTTGCCGGGGCGTGTGCCACAACAAAGCTGTCCTGACCAACAACATACGATCTTAAGTCGCTGGCGCTTAATTTATATGGATTAGTTTTTTCGTTTTCCTTAAACTCAATGAAACCTTCGCCTTTTATTGGCCCTTTTCCTGAAGGATTAGCGCGGATCAGCCCGGTTTCGCGGTTGCCCTTTACATCAGTAAAGCTACCCTGTTGCCATTTTTGCGATTTTGCTGATACAAAACACAGCATGAAAAATAAAATGATTAAAATTGAGCGCATAACGAGTTCTGAATTCTGATACAAAGAACGCAAATTTTAACTTTTTAATATGATCACTGTTGATTTCCGAAGCGATACTGTAACCAAGCCAACCCCAGGCATGCTTGAAGCTATGTGGAGCGCCAAAGTAGGGGATGATGTTTTTGGCGAAGACGAAACCATAAATGCCCTTGAAGCTAAAGCTGCCGCTATGTTTGGTATGGAAGCTGCTATTTTTTGCCCATCAGGCACCATGACCAACCAGATAGCTATCAAATGTTTTACCCAACCGCTTGATGAACTTATTGCCGATCAAACCGCACATGTTTACAGGTACGAGGGCGGGGGCATTGCTTTTAATTCGGCAGTATCAACCCGGTTGTTGAATGGTTACCGGGGCATCCTTACGCCCGAAATGATAGAGCCGGAAATCAATGCTGAAAACATCCATTACCCGCATACCAGTTTGGTGGTGCTCGAGAACACGGTTAATAAAGGCGGCGGCAGCTGCTACACGCTTGAAAATATCAAACCTATTGCCAACCTCTGCCGGGAGAAAGGTTTAAAACTTCACCTTGATGGTGCCCGGATCTTTAACGCGCTTACGCATACCGGTGACGCTGCGGTTGAGTATGGCAGATATTTTAATGGTATTTCGGTTTGCCTGTCAAAAGGATTGGGTGCACCCGTAGGCTCAGTTTTATTAGCCGATAAGGAAACTATTAAATATGCACGCCGCATCCGTAAAGTGTTGGGTGGTGGTATGCGCCAGGCGGGCTTTTTAGCTGCCGCGGGGATTTACGCGCTTGACCATCATGTTGAACGCCTGAAGATAGACCATGCCCATGCGCGTATTCTGGGTGAGGAACTGGGCCGATTGCCATGGGTAAGCGATGTAATTCCGGTTGAAACCAATATTGTTTTATTTGATACGGTTGAACCGGCTGCTGCGGTGCTTGCCAAACTTGCAGACAAAGGCATTAGGGCAAGCGATACAGATAAAAACCGCATCCGCTTTGTAACACACCTTGATGTACATGCCGAACAGGTGGAGTATACAATAAGGGTATTAAAGGGGTTGTAAATTTAGATGGCTTGCCAACACCATTGTACTGATTGACATTTATTTAATACATACTTAATAGTTAAAAAACTTTGAGAATGTGACCGTTTTATATTTTTTCAAACATTTTTAATTTCTTTACAGTTATACGTTGGTTTCATCGATATAATTATTAATGCTGCAAATACTGCGAATTTTATAATATTTGCGGCAACCATACATTAGCCTATGTTTGAATTTACTCAATCAAATGAGAAGGAACTGCTTTTGCAAGTGGCTCAGGGTAATGAGTTTGCTTTTCGTCAATTGTTTTCTGTTTATCACCAGCGTTTAGGCGTTCATATCTTGCGTATAACCCATTCTGCTGAACTGGCTGAAGAGGTTGTACAGGATGTGTTTATGAAGATCTGGATGACCCGCGAAACGCTTACGGCGGTTGATAATTTTAAAGCTTACCTGTTTGTAATTTCAAAAAACCATGCTTTAAACTGTTTGCGCAAAGTTGCCCGTGAGCAGATGCAGCTTAAAAAGTTGGAAGAAACCCGCATTGTACCTTTTAATGCCGAAGTTCAGGAAACAGATCATTATTATAATTTGATTGATGAGGCCATTGATCAGCTGCCGCCTCAGCAGCAGAAAGTTTACCTCATGAGCAGGCATAACCGCTTAAAGTATCATGAGATTGCCGATGAGCTCGAGCTATCCCGCGAAACCGTCAAGAAATACCTTCAAATTGCCACCTCATCCATAAAAGATTATGTGCATGAACATATGGAGGCGATAGCGTTAGTAATGGCGCTGATTCATTTTTTTATTTTTTTCAAAAAGTAATACCCCCTTTTTTAATCTCACAGGTGTCATGTATATGAGATCTGCCCCAACTCACTGTAGCCAATTATACAGTTATACTGAAAAACATTTACTATGAGCGAACTTTACGCCCGGCTTGATTATTTGTTTCACACTTATTATAATGGCACTGCTACGCCAGCCGAGCGCGATGAATTATTTGAGATCATCAACTCATCGGCAACCGATGCGGAGCTTGCATCGCTCATACATCATGCCTGGGATAAGCTAGACGATCATGGGCCGCTTTTTGACCGCTCGAAAAGCGAGGATATGCTCATGCAGATTTTAAGAACTAATCCCGAACAATCTGTTGCTGCACCGGTAAAGAATAATAACCTCCCCTGGAGAAGGTTAGGGGTTGCCGCTTCACTTTTATTACTTGTTGGATTCGGCGCTTACATTTACAGCAATCAAAAAAAGCTGGTTATTGAAAAAAAAGACATTGCCAAAATTCATCCTAAAAATGATGCTTTGCCTGGTGGCAACAAAGCAATTTTAACATTGGCCAATGGCAAAACTATTACGCTTGACAGTGCGCAAAACGGCCTGCTGGCGCAACAGGGTACCACCCGGATCAATAAAACCCGCAACGGTCAGCTGGTTTATGAAACCGGTACTAATGTTGATGCTCCGGTAATAAATACTGTTTCAACTCCGCGTGGCGGTCAATACCAGTTGGTTTTGCCGGATGGGAGCAAGGTTTGTTTAAATTCGGCATCATCATTAAGCTTTCCAACCAGGTTTACGGGCAAAACTCGTGAGGTCACCATCACCGGCGAAGCTTACTTTGAGGTTGCCAAAAATCCGCAAATGCCTTTCAGGGTTAAATCCGATAACACTACAGTTGAGGTTTTAGGTACGCATTTTAATATCATGGCCTATAATGACGAGGCCGAAATGAAAACCACATTATTAGAAGGATCAGTAAAAATAAGTAACAGCACTGCAATCGGCATTTTAAAACCCGGACAGCAGGCTGTACTCAATAAAGCAGGCAGGCTCAAAGTACTTAACGATGTTGATGTAGATGATGAAATAGCCTGGAAAGACGGCATTTTTCAATTCAGGGATGCGGGGATAGATGCCATTATGAGGCAGGCTGCCCGTTGGTATGATGTTGAGGTGGCCTACGAAGGTAAAATACCACAACGAGAATTTACAGGCCGAATCTCCCGAAACGTAAAAGCATCTCAATTAATGAATATGCTTGGTTATGCCGGGGTAAAATTTAAAATTGAGGATAAGCGCATTACCATACAACAATAGCATAATTATTATACCTACTATATTAAGCAACCAATTGTTAACAATTTAAACAACCCTATGATGGAAGAAATACCTGAGATAAGTTAGCCCGACCCTTGGGATCAAATTGGTAAAACGGTTTATCATGCGTTCAAACATGTGTATCAAATTCCAAAACCAGCATATGAAAAAACCGGGAAGTATTCGCAGTACATTCCCGGCATAAACATCTGGGTCCCAAATTTCTACAATCGATGAATTGAAAGTTAATGTTTAACCCAAACTCTACAAACTTATGAATTTTAATTCTAAGGCCACGCCTATGGCATGGCCTCAATTACGCAAATTTATATTGGCCATGAAGCTAACTGCCTTTATTATAATTGCGGCCCTTACCAATGTGAGTGCCAAAAGTTATAGCCAGATAGTTACTTTGCACCAAAAAAACACTACCGTTGAAAAAGTACTCCGCTCAATTGAAAAACAAACAGGCTATCATTTCATGTATGATAAGCAGGATGTATCAAAGGCCGGAGCAATCAACATTGAAGTTGCAAACGTATCTATAGAGAATGCGCTTGATCAATGCTTTAAAGATCAGCCGCTTACCTACAAAATTTTTGATCAAACCATTGTTGTTAAAAAGAAGGATGAGCCTGTTGTGTCGCAGGTAGCTGTTGCCCCAATTAAAGTAACGGGTACAGTAAGCGATGCCAAAGGCCCTATCCCTGGTGTTACGGTTAAGGTTAAAGGTACCAATGTTGGTGTACAAACTGACATTAATGGTAAATATACCGTCAACGCGCCTGATGCCAACGGAACACTGGTATTTACATTTATAGGATATACAACCCAAAATGTGCCTATTGGCGGCAGGAGCCAGATTGATGTTGTATTGGCAGAAGAACCAAAAGCATTGAGCGAGGTGGTTGTGGTTGGTTACGGTACCGCAAAAAAGGTCGACCTTACCGGTTCGGTAGGTAGCGTAGGTGCAAAGCAATTGCAGGAGCGCCCGCAAACCAATCTTGAGCAGGAATTGTCTGGTAAAATTGCCGGCGTAAACGTATCAAGTAACTCAGGTGCACCGGGTGGCGCAACCAAAATCCGTATCCGTGGTTACAGCTCCATTAATACCAACACCGATCCGTTATATGTTGTGGATGGTGTGGTTTGGACAGAAGGTGGTAACGCCATTAACCCTAATGACATTGAAACTATCGACGTACTGAAAGACGCATCATCAACAGCTATTTATGGTACCCGTGGTGCAAACGGCGTAATTTTGGTTACCACCAAAAGAGGTAAAAAAGGCGGTACCATTTCTTACGATGCCTATATGGCGGTAAATCATATGTTTAAGGAGATACCCGTTCTTAACTCAAAACAGTTTATGCAGATTGAGGATGTTTCTTACGCCAATATCAAAAAATATGACCCTACCGGCTGGGCTGCGGGCGACTATACCGACCGTAACCCGGTAACGCAAAGAACAGCCCTTATCGGTAAACTGTTCGATCAAAATTTAAATCCATTATATGACGTTGACTGGCAAAAAGCTACAACCCGTACTTCGGTAAGCCAAAACCACAACGTTGCATTTACCGGCGGCGCCGAAAATGTAAACTATGGCTTGTTTCTGAACTATGCTGATGACGAAGGTATTATCCTCAATAGCTACCTGAAACGTTATAATGTGCGTTTAACGGTTGACAACCAGATAAAACCATGGGTAAAAGTTGGGGCTACATTAAACTACAACTACCAGGATGGCCGCAACCAGGATCAGGGCACAGGCGGTAACAACATCCCGCGTATGTTAATTGAGATGGTGCCTTTTATTCCTGTCAGATATCCCGACGGAACCTACGGCAAACGTACCGATTACCCTAACCTTGAAGGCGGTGATAATCCGGTAGCACAAGCTAACGAAATTCAATCTCTTACCCGCAACCGTATCTTCAGCGGTAATGGTTATTTGAATTTAAATCTGTTGCCAGGTTTGGAATTCCGCAGCGTTTTGGGTGTAACTACATCTGCCAATTATAACCCGGCTTCTCAAAGCGGGCTTGTTGGCGGCCCTGTTGCAGGACAAAGCTATAGCTCGGCCTCGATAGAGGAGTTTAACAGGACGTTTTGGCAATGGCAAAACTATTTTACCTACAACAAAACCTTTAACAAGGTACATACTATAAACCTTGTTGCAGGTGCCGAACGTCAAAACTATCAGCAACTTCGTTTAAAAGGATCAACAGGTACATTGTCTGACGATTTTTATGAGTATTATAACTTATCTGCTGGTATTGTACCTAACAAACCAGAGTCTGATTATGATGCATGGCAAATGCAGTCGTTTTTTGCCAGATTGAACTATAACTACAACGAGAAATACCTGTTAACTTTAACGGGGCGCGAAGACGGCTCCTCACGCTTTGGTACTAACAAAAAGTACGGCTTTTTCCCTTCTGCTGCATTTGCATGGCGCGTATCTCAGGAAGATTTCTTAAAGGATAATAAAACTATATCAGATCTGAAATTGAGGCTGAGCTACGGGTTAACCGGTAATTCCGAAATTGGTGAATATCGCTCACTCGCAAATATTAATACAGTTGGCTACGCCTTTGGCGGCAACAGTGCGGTAGGTACTACGCAAACCTCGATAGGTAACGAGGATTTGCAATGGGAAAAAACTGCGGAGTATGATTTAGGCTTTTCATTGGGCTTGTTTAACAATCGTTTAAACATTGAAGCAGATGCTTATCTGAAAAAGACAAAAGCATTGCTTTTAAATGCACCGCTGCCAGAAACAAGCGGCTTTCAAACCGTATATAAAAATATAGGTAAGCTGCAAAACAAAGGTCTCGAGTTCACGATCAATGCTACTCCTATAAAAACACAGGATTTCACCTGGAACTCAACCTTTAATATTTCATTCCTGAAAAACAAGATCCTGCAGTTAGGTGCATCTAATGATGATATCTTCCTTGCTCCAACCTTCCTTTCGCAATTTAACCTGATGCGGGTTGGTCTTCCGGCCGGTAGTTTTTATGGTTACAAAGTGCTTGGAACATGGGGAACTGCTGAGGCGACCGAAGCTGCTAAATATGGCTTGTTACCAGGCGACCTGAAAATACAGGATACCAATGGCGATGGCAAAGTTAGCGCTGACGATAAAGTGGTATTAGGTAAATCAATACCTGATGGTTATGGTACTTTCAGCAACAACTTCCGCTACAAAAACGTTGACCTGGGTGTTGATCTGCAATTTAATTACGGTAATCAGATCATGAACCTTACCCGCCACTCGGGCCAGGACCGCACTGGTCAGGCAAACAGCTATGCTACCGTACTTAACGCCTGGACACCGACTAACCAAAACACCAGCATTGCCGAAAGCAGGCCCGCTTATGTACGTTATCAAACCGAAATTTATTCAACCAAAGTTGAAAGCGGTAATTTTATTCGCGGCAGGGCGGTAACACTTGGTTATACTTTTAATGACAATATTCTTAAAAAGTTAAAGTTAAGCCGTTTAAGGGTTTATGCGCAGGCACAAAATCTGTTCCTGATAACCAAATACACAGGTTATGATCCAGAGGTATCAACATACAATGCCTCAAGCAACTTCACCCAGGGTATCCAGTTTTATGATTATCCAAAACCACGTACTTTCCTGTTAGGTGTTAATGTTAGTCTTTAATTAAAAAATGTTAAAACATCATATTATGAAATTTAACTTTAAAAAATACAGGGTAGGTGGTTTGTTACTTATCCTTGCTGCTGCTACAGGCAGTGGTTGCAAGAAATATCTTGATGAAAAAAATAAAAGCAACTTTGTTAAGGATAATTATTTTGTCAGTTCAAACCAGGCTTTAACCTTTGTAAACGGTTTGTACAACGTAATGTATTTTTTTCAAAATGGAGATGCTTATGGTGAAAGTCCTTTTATTACATTGGAGTTGTTTGCCGGCCATGCCACTTCGTTAGGACAGAGCGTAAACAATGGTAACGTGATCCATCAGCGTACCGATGCAGTTAATCCTGGTTTTGAAACAGTATGGTATAACTGTTACAAGGGGATTGCCAATGCAAACCTTGCCATTGAAAAGATCCCCGGCATATCACCAATGGATGATGGCTTAAAAAAGAAACTGATAGGTGAAGCTTACTTTTTCAGGGCATTTTATTACTACCACCTGGTACGTTTATATGGTGATGTTCCGCTGATTACCGCGTCGCAAACAGTGAGCAGCCCTGATCTGTATCCTTCACGTACACCTGTGGCCGATGTTTATAAACAAATCATCAGCGATTTGCAGGCAGCCGAAGAATCAGGTATGCCGAATACTGATGCAAGCGGTCGCGTTTCATTGGGGGCTGTTAAAACCTTATTGGCCAGCGTTTATTTAACAACAGCAGGCTTCCCGCTAAAACAAACCGAAAACTATGCTAAGGCAGCATCAGAAATTGAGCCTGTTTTAGGCTGGTATTCTTTGTTTCCTGATTATGCATTCCTGCATGATAATGCGCACAAAAATCAGCAGGAATTAATATTCCAGATTAATTACCTGGTAGGCACTCAGACTAATGCTATCCCTCAGTTAACTATTCCGTTTAACCTGTTGGTTGGTGCATATGGAGATCACCTTGGCGCTATGATCCCTACCAATCAGTTTGTGGCAAGTTATGAGGCGGGCGACCTGCGTACACAGGAGCGCCAGTTTTATTTCTCAAGCTATCCTCAATACGGTAACCCAGGCAACATCATTCAGTTTGGTGAACATGCACTTTATAAATATTTCCATGTTGAAAGTGCTGCTCAAAGCGGTCGAAGTGATGAGAACTGGACTTTATTGCGTTTGCCCGAAGCTCAGTTGATCTATGCTGAAGCAACTAACGAGGTGAGCGGGCCAACTGCTGAAGCTTATGCCGCTGTTAATGCTATCCGTGCACGCGCTAAACTTGCGCCATTGAGTAATTTAACCAAAGATACCTTCCGCCAGGCAATCTGGAGGGAGCGCTACCATGAACTCGCTTATGAAAATAAGGCATACTTTGATATGCAGCGTACCCATATGGCCTACCTGCCGCAATCAAACACTTTTGCCGACCCTACCGCTTCGCAAACAGAGCAGGGCGTAACCTTTAAAACTCAATATTACCTGTGGCCTATACCACAGCGTGAAATCAGCACTAACAGTAAATTAACCCAAAATCCGGGTTGGTAATTGTATAATGCAAATAATACACTTAAAAGACTGGCTATATCAAGCCAGTCTTTTATATTTACGGCTTGGTAAAACGTTTCATCAAAAATCAAATATTTAAACAATGAAAAAAGCCCTGGTACTTATCACATCAGTGTTGTTGGCGTCCGGTACTTTTGCTCAGCAGGTAAATAAGGTTACCGATCCTGTTGAATACATCAATCCGTTGATGGGTACCGACTCGCACTACGACCTTTCAAATGGTAACACTTATCCCGCTATTGCCCTTCCCTGGGGGATGAATTTCTGGACACCGCAAACCGGTGTTATGGGCGACGGATGGGCGTATACTTACGATGCGCACAAGATCCGCGGTTTTAAACAAACCCACCAGCCATCACCATGGATGAACGACTACGGGCAGTTTGCCATTATGCCGGTCACCAAACATGCAGTAGTAGGCCAAAATAAAAGGGCAAGCTGGTTCTCGCACAAAGCCGAAACTGCCAAACCATACTATTACAGTGTGTACCTGGCCGATCATGATGTAACTACCGAAATTACTCCAACTGAGCGTTCGGCACAGTTCAGGTTTACTTATCCTAAAACTGATAGCTCCTTTATCGTTATTGACGCACTGAACAAAGGCTCATACGTAAAGATCATGCCCGATCAAAAGAAGATTGTAGGCTATTCAACCAAATATGCGCGCGGCCCGCTTAAAAACTTTAAAAACTATTTTGTTATTTATGTGGATAAGCCAATCACCTATGCACATACTTTCGGCGATACTACGCAAGCTGATGGCCTGGAGCTAAAAGCTGAACATGCAAGCGCTCTGATAGGTTTTAAAACTACGCAAGGCGAAAAAGTTCATTTGCGCGTAGCTTCATCATTCATCAGCATTGAACAGGCCGAGTTGAACCTGGAGCGTGAGCAGGGTAAAGACAGCTTTGATGTAACTTGTCAAAAGGCAAAAGCTGTTTGGAACAAAACCCTAAACCACCTGCAGATTGAAGGCGGCTCTGTTGATCAGATGCGTACCTTTTACTCATGCTTTTACCGCATGGTATTTTTCCCGAACAAATTGTATGAGATAGATAAGGATAACAAGATTGTGCACTATAGCGCATCGACAGGTAAAGTATTCCCGGGTTATAAATTTGCCGGTACCGGCTTTTGGGATACCTTCCGGGCGCTGTATCCCTTCCTGAACCTGGTTTATCCATCCATCAATAAAGAAATGCAGGAAGGCCTCATCAATGATTATAAAGAAGGTGGTTGGTTGCCTGAGTGGTCGAGCCCGGGGTATTCTGCGGTGATGATCGGTAATAATTCGGCTTCGGTGGTTTCTGAGGCTTATTTGAAAGGTTTACGCGGGTATGATATCAGTACTTTGTGGGAAGCTTTGGTGCACGGCGCAAATAATGCCGGTCCGCAGGCTACAGGCAGAGAGGGAGTTGAGTACTATAACAAATTGGGTTACGTGCCTTACGATGTTAAGATCAATGAAAACGCAGCCCGTACTTTAGAGTACGCATATGATGATTTTGCGATTTATAAATTAGGCAAGGCACTGGGCAAACCCGAATCAGAGATTGGCATTTATAAAAAACGTGCCATGAACTATAAAAACCTGTTCGATCCGGAAACAAAACTGATGCGTGGTAAAAACCAGGATGGTACTTTTGAAAAACCATTCAGCCCGTTTAAATGGGGTGATGCCTTCACCGAAGGTAATAGCTGGCATTACAGTTGGAGCGTTTTCCAGGATATGCAGGGCCTGATTGATTTAATGGGCGGACGTCAGAAATTTATTACCAAGCTGGATTCGGTATTTAGCATGCCACCGGTGTTTGACGATAGCTATTACGGCGAGACCATTCATGAGATCCGCGAAATGCAGATCATGAATATGGGGCAATACGCCCACGGCAACCAGCCTATTCAACATATGATTTACTTGTACAATTATGCAGGTGAACCATGGAAAACCCAGTTCCATGTGCGTGATGCTATGGCGAAGTTATACAAAGCTACTCCGGATGGTTATTGTGGCGATGAGGACAATGGCCAAACATCGGCATGGTATGTGTTCTCGGCTATGGGCTTTTACCCGGTAACTCCGGCCAGTGATCAGTACGTTTTGGGTACACCACTGTTCAAGAAAATTACGCTAAATCTTGAGAATGGTAAAAAGGTAGTGATCAATGCAGCTAACAACAGTCCGGCTAATAAATATATCAATACGTTAAACGTTAACGGCAAGCCATATGATTTAACCTGGTTAAGCCATTCGGAACTTAAAAAAGGAGCGGTACTTAACTTTAATATGGCTCCTCAGCCTAATAAGGCAAGAGGCGTGAAGGTAAGTGATGTTCCATATTCGTTGAGTACGGAGTAGCCCCCTAACCCCTGAAGGGGGAACAATGGTGGATATTTTAATAACAACCAAGGCGAGGTAAATCCTCGCCTTGGTTGTTAAACGGCTACTGCCGCGGGCTTTCAGCCCGTGGTGAACCATCGTGTCAGCTTTCAGCTGACGTAAAAACAAAATCCGAAATCGAAAATCCCAATTCCGAAATCAAGAATTAATGCCATTCTTCCCGGTACACAAATTTGGGCATTTGCCAGTTATATTTAATAGAAAGTAAACGTAATGCAAGACCAATAATACAAGCTATTACAATTGCCACTCCATTGGGGGCACCCATATGTTCGAGACCTAAATAGCATGCCCCAGTTACAATGGATGCACTGGCGTAAACCTCCTTACGGAACAGCAAAGGTACTTCATTACACAAAACATCGCGAAGCACACCACCTGCACAGCCAGTTATCATGCCGCTTAGCAAAATGATAAGCCATGGCAGATCAATCTGCTCAGCTATCTGGCAGCCTATAATAGTAAATACTACCAATCCCAAAGCATCCAGGTAAAGAAACAGCGTTTTCATTTTGGTCATGAGGCGTGCGATGATGGCGGCCAATATCGCTGCTGCTGCGGTAATCACTAAATATTCGGGATGTTCGACCCAGCTCATGGGGTAATGATTAAACAATATGTTGCGAACGGTGCCGCCGCCTAAAGCTGTAACCCAGGCTATGATACAAACACCAACCCAATCCATATCCCGGCGCCCGGCTGATAATGCCGCTGTCATTGCTTCGGCAATAATGGCTATAATGTAGAGAATGTGAAGCATACAGGTAGTGAAGGGTTTATTTATACGCCAATATAATAAACCTTTATTGAATATGCTATAGTTCTCCCTTAGCGGGGGGCGGTTTCATCCAGTCCTTTCCTTCCGTAAAGCGGGCTACCAGCATGGCAGCAGCCGTATCGCCGGTTGCATTCAACAATGTGGCCATTGGGTCAACCAGCGTACCAATAATAATGGCAGGAGGGAGCGCTTCGGGCGGAAAACCATAGGCCGAAATAAAAAGCAGCTCACCAATATAACCGCCATTGGGTATACCGCCTTCAACCAGGCTTACTAAAACTGTCATAGCAAGGGCTATGATTATAGTTTCAGCGTTGTCAAAGCTTTTACCAAACAGCGCGAAAACTACAGCCATTTTTACTATTGACGAAATGCTTGAACCATCTTTGTGCAAAGTGCCACCAAGCGGAATGGTAATATTGGCAATAGCATCAGAGATGCCCATTTTTTTTGCGGCATCCAAATTTGCCGGTATGGTGGCAATGCTGCTGCAAGTTCCTACTGCTGTAGCCGATGGTATAATATTATTTTTCCAGTATCGCTTAAACGCGCTAACGCCACCTGCGATAAAAGCATACAGACTGAATATCGCAAGGTAATAAAAAGCACCTACTCCATAATATAAAGCCATTGATCGGGCATAACCGCCAAATAATTGCGGACCGAACACACCAACCTGGTAAGCAAAATAAGCACCCAAACCAATTGGGCCAATCCTCATAATGAGGCTGAATATATTTTTGAACACCTCATTGCCGCTGTGTAAAAAAGCTGCAAATGCTTTGCCTTTTTCGCCTGCATGCAGTGTAGCAAAGCCGGTGATCACGGCAAAAATGATCATGGCCAGCATGCTTTTGCGGGATAACAGCTGGTAAAATTCGCTGGTGGTAAAAAGGCTGGTTAGCTGATCGCCAAAAGGTTTTTTGGTGATGGTTTCGGTAATGGGGCTGGCCACCAGGTGCTGATGGATTGGGAAGATCCAAATAGCTATAATGGTAACCATAGCAGCTACTAAAACAGTCGACACAAATACCAGTGAAGTAACGCCCAGCAGTTTCCCCAGCCTTTGTGAGCTGTCTAATGCAGCAATAGCCGATGCTATGGCAAAGAAAACCAGCGGCACAACGGCAGTGAACAGCAGGTTCAGGAAAATATCACCGATGGGTTTGAGCACGGCTACTTTGTCGCCTAAAACAGCTCCGGCGATACTGCCAATGATAATGCCTGTTATTAATAGGATGATGCCTTTGTAGTTTTTAAACCAGCTGTTCATTGTGCTAAGATAATTAATTTGTGCAGCGCAGAGGCATGGTAATATGTCTTCGCGGTTTTGAATTTTGCTAATATCAGTATCCCTCAAATTAATATATTAGCGCCTATTATAAATACTGAATGCAAGTAGAACAAGCCGGGGACTTTATCCTCGACAAAATAAAGAAAGAACTCCCCGAACATTTTCATTACCATAATGCTGATCATGCGCTTGATGTTTATACTGCTGCAAAACAAATTGCGACGGGTGAGGGGATAATCGAAGACGAATTGGAGCTATTACTTACGGCCGTTTACTATCATGATTCAGGTTTTTTGTTCGGCCAGGTGAATCACGAGGCTGGTTCATGCAAAAATGCTAGGCAATATCTGCCTGATTTTGGTTATACGAGTGACGAAATTGAGCAGGTTTGCGATATTATTATGGCAACCAAAATGCCGCAAAACCCTCACAATCATTTAGGCCAGATAATTTGTGATGCTGATTTAGATTATTTGGGCCGAAATGATTTTTTTATCCTTAGTAAAAGGTTATTTTCGGAACTTGTAATTACAGATCACCTTGAATCGGAATTGGAGTGGGACAGGCAGCAGGTGAAGTTCCTGCAAAGCCATCATTACTTCACCCAAACAGCACTCAGGCTCAGGGCTGAAGGTAAAAACGAGCATTTGAAAATTATCACAAAAAAAATTTAAATACTGCTATTAATGACACAACCGGGTTTAAAAATTGAAGAAATTTTGAAAGACGTAGTCACAGTAATTATCGGCATTTTATTCTGTGGGTTCGCCCTAAAAGGTTTTTTAGTACCTAACAGTTTCTTTGATGGCGGGGTAACCGGTATTTCTCTTCTTCTTCACGAGCTGTATCATTTCAACATAGCTTATGTAATCATCATAGCCAACATCCCTTTTATTATCATGGGCATGTTCCAGGTTAATAAATCATTTGCACTAAAAACGCTTGCTTGTGTAATTGGACTTGGCTTATGTTTACAATTTATAGAATACCCAGTAATAACTCAGGATAAACTATTGGTGTCTATTTTTGGTGGCGTATTTATGGGCCTGGGCGTGGGGCTATCCATTCGTGGAGGGTGCGCGTTGGATGGTATCGAGATATTAGCTTTATACACCTTAAAACGCAGTAGTTTCACCATTAGCGAAATTATTTTAGGTATCAATATTATTATTTTCCTGATAGCAGCCGTTGAGTTGGGTTTACAAACAGCATTATATTCTATTTTAACTTATTACACTGCATCACGAACAATAACGTTTGTAATAGACGGATTAGAGGAGTATACGGCTGTAAATATCATTTCGGGCCAAAGTGAGATTATTAAAGAAAGACTGGTTATGGAACTCGGTCGCGGGATCACCATTTACAAAGGTGAACGTGGCTTTATGAAAGAAAGTTTTGATGTTCATCAACCGGTTGATATCATCTTTACGGTAGTAACCCGTTTGGAAGTACGCAGGTTAAAAAACCTCGTACATGGCATTGACCCAAAGGCATTCGTTTTTACAAGTAGTATTAAAGAAGCCGCAGGCGGAGTGTTGAAGAAGAAGGTAAGGGATCATTAATTGGAAGTTCTAAGTATTTAGTTTCAAGTCATAAGTCGTTTACCGCGAAAAACAGCAATGCCATCCCAAAAGGATGGCATTGCTGTTAAATAACAAAGCTGCTTCGGGTTTAGCGGAGCGTAACCCGGAGTGGGCATTACTTAAGCTTCCAGTTTAAGCGCAAAAGATTAGAACACCAACAACGGCCAATTCTTGCCATGTGTTCGTTATCTATAGTTTAAGTGATGGGATGGATGAAGTTGGAAACTTCAATGATGCTACACGGGTTACACTATGCTAAACCCGCGGTAGTTATTTTTATTAATCAATCACCTCGTAAATCTCAACCGGCTTTAATTTATTCTTCAAACTTACTTCGCCAATTTTAGTAAGGGCGAAAGAGCCTTTTGCCTGCTCATAAACATCGGCGCTTACAATGATCTGGTTGGCTTGTGCCACGGTTTGGAGGCGCTGGGCCAGGTTAACCGCATCGCCAATTACTGTATAATCGAGCCGCTTTAATGTGGCCGAACCAATATTGCCTGAGATCATCTCGCCCGAATTGATACCGATAGAAACAGAAGGCTTGAAAGTTTTATCACCCGCCTGGATTTCATCGGCCTCGTGCATTTTATCGCGAACAGCGAGGGCTGCGTCAATAGCGCGGTCAAGGTGATATTCACCGCGGAAAACGGCCATTACGGCATCACCCATAAACTTATCAATATGACCGTTTTGGGCAATGATCTCCTGTACCATTACATCAAAGTACTTATTGATCATACCTACAACCGTATTGGCGGCAACATGCTCGGTTATGGCGGTAAAGCCGCAGATATCAATAAATAGCACAGTTGCCTCGATAGTTTCATTACTCAAAAGGCTGTTCTCAAACTCCTTATGGGTCATGAAGTTAAGTACATTTTCATCCACATACATCCGCAGGATATTGTTCTCCTTAATGGCCTGCATGGTTTTCTTAAGTTCGATAACGTGTTGTAAAGTTTTCTCAATAGTAATGTCAAGATCTTCGAAGTTTACCGGCTTACAAACAAAATCAAATGCGCCGCGGTTCATGGCCGTGCGGATATTATCCATATCGCTATATGCAGAAACCATCACTGCTTTTAATATAGGATTAGCATCGGGCAGTTTGGTAAGCAGGGTTAGTCCATCCATTTCCGGCATATTGATGTCGCTTAAAACTACATCAATATCGGGGTGGGAGGCCAGTTGAGTTAATGCTTCAAAACCATTTTGGGCAAATACAAATTCATACACGCCTTCCCGTATCTTTTTCCTGAATTTTTGCCTGATCAGTAATTCCAGGTCCTGCTCGTCATCTACTACCAGTATCTTGGCCATTATTGTTCTAAGTGTTTAAGTTTGTCTTTTAAGTTGCTAAAATCAAGCGGCTTGGTTAAAAAGTCGTCGGCTCCAAGTTCCATTGATTGTTTATAGTTTTCATCATCGCCGTAAGCGGTGATCATCATCACTACCGGCGGTGGTTTTTCGTAATGCTGCCTGATGTTGCGCAATAGTTCAAGTCCGCTCATACCCGGCATATTGATATCAGATAAAATTAGTATGACCTGCGAGTGGTGGTCTTCCAAAAAATGAAGGGCCTCTTCACCTGATAGTGCGAAGTTGAACTCTATCCCGCCGCTTTTGATCTCTTTCCGGAAACGTTGTAAAAACAAGGGTTGAACATCGGCCTCGTCGTCAACAACAAGTATTTTCATAGTACTTCAAAGTTAAATTTTTGTGTGGTTTTATTAGTGGTTAAACGCAAAAATTACCCGCGTTTAACTTTGGGCAACATTGCCAACAGGGATGCAAATTACAAACCGCGCAAATTCGCCTTCGGCCGTTTCAACCTTAAGTTCGCCACCATGCCCTTTAGTGATAATATCATAACTCATGGAAAGACCAAGCCCGGTGCCCTGCCCGGTAGGCTTGGTGGTAAAAAAGGGCTGGTAAATTTTATCCAGAACCTTTTGAGGGATGCCCGTACCATTATCTTCCACCGTAATTTGCACCATATTAACACCCGATGGCGATTTTACCTTTTTGGTATTAACTGTTACGGTTGGTTCGTACCCTTCTCCCAAAATCCGTTTCTTTTCGGTTACCGAGTAAAACGAATTGTTAAACAGGTTAAGCAGTACGCGGCCCAAATCCTGCGGAATAGCTTCTATTTTACCCAGATCAGGATCAAAACTGGTTTTCATGCCTGCATTAAATGATTTATCCTTGGCACGCAGACCGTGATAGCTCAGCCGGAGGTATTCATCTGCAAGCGCATTGATATCTGTGGGCTCCTTTTTACCCGTTGTAGCACGCGAATGCTGCAGCATCCCTTTGACAATGGCATCAGCACGCTTGCCGTGCTGGTTTATTTTACTTAGGTTTTGGGTAATGTCGTTAATAATATCGCCGGCATCTTCCTTTACGTCGTCGGGCAGTTTATCAAGTACCTCGTCCTTTAGCTCCTCAAGCAGTTCGATACTTACTTCGCTAAAATTGTTTACAAAGTTCAGCGGGTTCTGAATTTCATGGGCAATACCGGCGGTGAGTTCACCCAGTGAGGCCATTTTTTCCGATTGGATCAGCTGCGCCTGAGTGCTTTTAAGTTCGGACAGGGCTTGCTGTAATTCTTCTGTTTGGCGGGTAAGTTCGGCTGTGCGCTCACGAACTTCGCTTTCAAGGTTTACCTTCATGGCTGCCATCATGCGGTTCTGCTCCTGCTCGGCAAAGCGTTGTTTGCGTTCATTTTCAAGTGCTTTGGTTTGTTTGCGGCTGATGAGCCAAAGCGAAAATGCCCAGATAAGCGAGAACATTACCAGGCTTTGTATCAGGTTATCGTGGTTTTCGTAAAAATTAGGGAACCATTTTTCTAATACATCTTGTATCAAGCCGGCAATTGCATAAGGGATCAATGCGAAGGCAAGTTGTTTGCCCGATTTCAAATCTTCGATATAATAGGGTGATATGACAACCCCTAAAAAGAACAGATGTGATATTATCGTGGTCAGCCTTTCTCCATGATCAAAACTTACACCGAATATGAAGATTGCTATAGCAATATAATAGCCTATGTTAAGGTATTTGTTCCACTTGGTTAGCAGCCCGTCATTCTTCAGGTGCCTCCTGAATTGAGTGATCACAAATACGGCAAGGAAAGGTTCTAAACTCATGAAGGTTGTTTTACTTCTTTTATAAATGCGAAGCCGAAATTTAACAATTTTATAGAGATTATTAAACTATGCCTGTAATTTATCAAGAGTAACAGATTAAACAATCTATTTTAATTGCTTTGGTGTTTTATCCCGCATTTATAAAGCAACCTTAAAGCTGTATAAAACGTAGTTAATAATGAAACCAGTGATGAACCTGGTTTTAATTGTTTTATCATCCTCTTGAAGCAAGTTTTAAAAAGTATTCTGCTCATCCTTAGTCAATCTGAAAAGCGGAGGCTTGCCAGGTTAATCATTGTGGACATTATTGTCGCCCTTTTGGATGTTGCTTTTTTAGCAATGCTGTTGCTAATGGTTAATTTTTATACACAGCAAGGCATAAGGACTAACTATAATTTTTTATCGGCCAGTTTTGTCGATAATAAATCGCTGTGGCTTATCGGGATCTTCCTTGTGCTTTTCGCGATAAAAAATTGCATCGGGTTCTTTGCCCAAAACGCGCAGCATCATTTTTTTTACCAGGTAGCTTCGAGATTATCCGAACGTAATATCCGAACATACCTTGATGCAGGTTTTGATCAGTTCATCCACATCGATTCATCAGTACATACCCGGCGAATCAGCCAGCAACCTATCGAATTTAGCCATTATATGCTCACTAATTTTCAGCTAATAATATCACAAACTGTATTGATCCTTTTTACTATTGGGGCTATTATGTTCTATCACCCGGCCTTGTTTGTTTTGTTGTTTGTGTTGCTGCTGCCGCCTGTTGCGGCTTTGGGTTGGTTCATTAAAACCAGGCTAAAATTTATCAGGGGGCAGATCAAAATCGTGAGTGAAAAAACGCTACAGCATTTAAACGAATCCTTATCAGGTTACGTGGAGAGCAATATTTATCAAAAAAATGATTTCTTCAGTCGCCGGTTTTTTAGCTACCAACAGCAGCTTAATCAAAATATAGCTTCACAGCAAACCTGGCAAAACCTGCCTTCACGATTGATGGAAGTATTTGCCGTTCTGGGTTTTTTTATCCTCATCGCTGTAAATAAACTAACGGGCGATACTCCGGTGGTTAGTATTCTGACTATCGGCATTTTTGTGGCGGCAGCATATAAGATCATCCCAGGTATTGTAAAGATACTGAACAGCAGCGGGCAAATGAAGACCTATGAATTTATCCTGGCCGATTTGATCATTGAAGAAGATGATAAACCACAGGTTAATGAGGTTGTTGACGAACAGATTTGGTCATTGAAACTTGAAAAAGTAAGTTTCAGTTATCCGGACAAAACTGTTTTGGATGAGCTTTACCTTGAGATAACTCCCGGTGATATTATGGGCATTTCGGGGAATTCAGGCAGGGGGAAAACTACTATCATTAACCTGTTAACCGGTTTTTTGGAGCCGGCCGAAGGGGGCATTTATATAAACAATAAAATTGCTGCCGCGCCAATGCGCCGGCTTTACCGTAAAAACATCTCCCTGGTTAAACAACAACCGTTTCTTATATATGATACTATCCTAAAGAACATCATACTTGACGATAAAACTGCCGATGAGCAAAAGTTGACCAGTGTACTGGAGTTTTGCGGCTTAGATAAGCTGGTTGCGGAGTACCCAGAAGGCACAGCTAAAGTTATTACCGAAAACGGCAAAAACATCAGCGGCGGTCAGCGCCAAAGGATCATGCTGGCCCGGGCGCTTTATCATAATCATGATCTGTTAATTTTAGATGAGCCGTTTAGCGAAATGGATGCGGATGCGGAAAATGAATTGTTAACCAAATTGCAGCAACTGGTCCGGCAGGGAAAAATGATCATCCTGATCACCCATAACAAGGCCAGCCTGGCTATCTGTAATAAAGTGATCTCGCCCAATGGATGATAACCGTAAAAAAGCATTGCTTATCCTGAGCCCCGGGTTCCCCGAAAGCGAAGCCGATACTACCTGTTTACCGCCTCAACAGGTTTTTGTACGGGCATTAAAAGCCGAAAATCCGGAATTGCATATCACTGTGCTAAGTTTTCAATATCCTTTTTTCGCTGCCGAATATGATTGGCATGGTGTACGGGTGATCAGTTTTGGAGGAAGAAGCCGTGGTAAATTATTCAGGCTGAATATTTGGCTAAAAGTATGGCGAGCTTTAGGGCTTTTAAGCAAGGAATACCAAATAATGGGCTTGCTAAGCTTTTGGCTTGGCGAATGTGCTTTGGTTGGTCATTATTTTGCCTGGATAAAAAATATTAAGCACCGTTGCTGGATGCTGGGGCAGGATGCTAAAGCCGGGAACAAATATGCTAAGTGGATAAAGCCAAAAGGAGAGGAACTGATAGCGCTGTCGGATTTTATTGTACGTGAGTTCGCTAAAAATTACCAGGTAAGACCACTGAATGTTATCCCGGTGGGAATAGATACTTCATTATTTGCTGATTTATCTGCCGGAAAAGACATTCATATTTCAGGGGTAGGGTCGCTTATTCCCTTGAAACGGTTTCACCTGTTTATTGAAGCTGTTGCCATGCTGAAGCAATATTACCCGGATATAAAAACGGTGATATGCGGCGATGGCCCGGAAAAGGAAAAATTATTAAAACAGATTAAATCAAAGCAACTTGAAAGTAACATAACCATTGCGGGCGAACTACCGCATCATGAAGTGCTTAAAATGATGCAGCGCTCAAGAGTGTTATTTCACCCTTCGGAATATGAAGGCTTCGGCGCTGTTTGCCTTGAAGCCCTGTATGCGGGAGCTGAAGTAGTAAGTTTTGTTAAACCGATGGATAATAGTATTACCAACTGGCATATTGTAAACGATATGGAAGAAGTCGGGCAAACTATCCGTTGGGTTTTGGATAAACCGGATTTGGTGAGGAAAAATGTATTGGTTTATGAGATCAGGGATAATGTAAGGAAGATGATGGAGGTGTTTGAACAATAGATTGGATTTGCGACTGCTAAAAGCAAGCAGTGCTTAAAGACTTTGCACTATCCCCTCAACCCTCTCGGCAATAGCCTCAAACGATAAGTTTTGATTATAATATTCAATGGATAATCTCCGCTTTTCTGCAACATTCATTTGTGTGGTTTGCAGGAGCGCAGCAAGCAATGCAGCTTCATTTCCCGGCTCATACAATACGCCGCATTCCCCATTGTTAGTGATCATCCTGAACGAAAGGATGTCTGTAACCAACGGCACGCATCCGCATGACATGGCCTCGCAAATAGCGGTACCGCTACCTTCATAATGTGAGCCGGAGAGGATGAAATCGGCACTGTTGTACCAGTATAATAAATCGGCGTGTGGTACTTCGCCAATTAATTCAATAGCTTCTATATTTGGTGATGAGTTTAATAAGTCGTTGATCTTCGGCAGTAACTCTTCGGTATGGTAGATCATAAAGAGCTTTGCCCCGGGCGAACTTTCGGCGAATTTCAAAAAGGCTCTCACTACATTTAACGGGTCTTTATTTTCGTTTAAGCGGCCTATCCATAAAAACACCGGTTTGCCTTTTGCACCCGTTTGGGAGTTGGCTTCCAGGCGGCTTATAGGATAAAAAACAGAGGAAACCTCCATTACCTCATGTATTTTACCGGGCGATTTGAGGTTGCCGGCGGCAATCCATTCCATCCCCATATCATGCGATGCAAACAAGTTGGCGTTAACCAACCGGTCGGCTGCCCGCTGAAGTATTTTTTTTATACCAGTAAAAGGTTTTTCAGCATGATTTTGTACAATGACCTTTACTTTGCGGCCAAGCATAAGCCGTAGCTGGATAACCTGCAAGGGGAAAAGCAAACCATGTACTATTACCACGTCGGGTTTCAGGCTTTTAATATACAAATGCAAAGCCCATGGAAAATATTTGAGCGCTGCTTTTGGGTATCTTCTGAAATGATAGTTAACGCCATTTTGTGTCAATTCACCTTCGTAATTAATTTGTTCAATGCTGATCACCTCGTTGCTTCTGGCAAGGGCATCTAATATGCCGGTATACATGTTAATGCGCTTTAACCAGGCCTGTGGCTGGTTAAACTCTTTGGTGTACACATAACTGGCAAAAACGTATCTCATTTAAAAAGCATCAATGGAGGCAAAAGCAAACGCTATTTTTATTTAGCGGTATCAAGGTCTTTATCCAGGCCCAAAACGTGGCATCCACCACCGCTTAAATAAATCGCTTTGCGTTTCGATTTTGACCATATTTTTTTTACGATATTCATGCTGCTGGCAGGGCTGGATAGGGTATAGGAAAAACGGCATCCGGCTTGTATCGTTTTATTTCGGTTATCAAACCAGGGATATCGCCCATCACGTATTTGAAATGATTGCCGGTAAAAACCTTGCTGTAATTTTGGTTAATGATACCGGTAAGCTGGTGGTAAAGCGACTCATCAAACAGCAAAATCACGCCCTTATGCATCACCAGTAAAATATCATTGGGTGTTATATCATAAAAAGCCTGCAAACCGGCTTTGTCTTTTGCTTTAGCTATTATAATATCCGCATCAAATCCGTTGATAATGCTGCCACTATTTAGTTTCCAGATTTGGGCAGGGGATGAAGTAAGAGAGCTGTACAATTCATCATCATTAAGCATTTGGGTTTTACGCGCAAGGCGAATGTGATGCCAGATGTCCCAATGCCCGGTAAGTGTGCTGTCTGTGCCAAATAAAATCGTTGTTTTGCTTTTTAGCTCATCAATGGCCGCTGTTTTATTAAGCAGAAAATAGTTTGATTCGGGGCACCAAACCACGGCTTCGAAATGTTTGGCTTGTTGAGGATCCATAGCTACTCCATGGATCCCGATGAGCTTACGCTTAAGGATATTCCATTTAATTAGTTCATCTATTTCGGTATGGGCGATATCGTTTGTGCCCTCGCCTGTATGGATCACAGCCGGTTTATTTATTTTAAGCGGGTTATTGAGCCGTTTTTTCCAGTTTTTTTCAAAGCGGACAGAATGGATGCTCTGGCAATTATCAAATATGGTGATGAGAGGATCATTTATGGTAGCTTTTTCGCCATGGTTTACTACTGTAGTAATGCCGCAAAGCAGGTTTTTATAAACACCCCAGCGCTCGCGCAGGGCAATAGGGATTTTTAGCACAGATGCAATCTCATCAGCGTAAACGCGGTGAATGTGTTTTCCCCATTCGGTATAACTTTCATAGGTTTTATTGCCAAGCTGCGGAAAAAGATTGAAATCAAGATGGTCATGCGAGTTGATCAGGCCCGGAAAGGCAATGGCATCCACAAAGGTCAGCTGTTCGCGGTCATCAGTATGTGAAGGGGAAACCTGTTTTATTTTACCCTCACTTATACTTATGCTTACCACGGCATCATTTCCCGGTATCATCACATTATTCAGTACCATCAGTTCTCCTCAAGTGCAGCCCGTAAATAATGGGAAAGCCTTTATACTTATCATAAACATGAAGCGCGTTTTTATTGGCGTAATAATGCTTCATGGTTTCATCTATTTTAATTTCTTCTTCGGCAACCAGTATAAAGCTATTGTTCAGCAGCGCATCTTTAATAGTATTTACGGGGTGCACATAGTTTTCGACAGCTATAAAACTGCTGCCATGTTTAAATGTCCGCTTGCCGCCATTTGCCAGTGTCTGCGGATGGAAATCGGTAATGATGATGTCGCCGGTCGGTTTTAGGATCCGCATCCAGGCCTGCAAGGCAACTTCAATATTTTTGATGTGCGCAACGGTAAGGGTTGAAACTATGGTGTCAAAACTCCCCGATGACATGTCACCGAACAGGTCGTCGGTAATGCGGTAAATATTTGCCGATGGAAACTTTTGCTGTAAACGGGACAGCATCCCGGCAGATGTGTCAAAGCCGGTTAACCGCCCTGGATTTAGCGCAAACATTTTTTCCCAATGCCTGCCGGTACCGCAGCCAATATCGGCCACGTTTTTACCGGCGATAACTGTATCCGTAACCAGGCGGGGAAACAAAACTTCATCCAAATCGAGCATGAGGTTACCTGGCTGCGCATCATAATGCTCGGCCCAGATATCGTAGGCATCCACCGAGTTTTTCTCTATGATATTGGGCGGGAAAAAGCGCTGCTTAATATAATTTTTTACAGTTTGGATCACAATTGCGGGATATTAGTAACATCTTATATCAGCAAATACGGCCGTTAAATAATAATGGTTGCCAGCTATTTTATTTATAAAGGCAGGCAACCTGTGTGAAAGCCAGGGCGTATTTATTAGTGTGAAAGTGATAGTGTAGAAGCTCAGATTAATTGTTGAATGGGCAATCCCCCCATTTGTGATTGGGTATGGCAGTGGGTTTTATTTTGTGTGCAGACTTTGTAATGGCAGGGGTGCTTTACAGGCTGCTTAAACTAAAAGATAAACCCATTGCCGGGGGGGATTGAAAGCAAAGTATTGATACTAACAGATGAACAAGATATTATTATTTAACCCGCGCAGTGCAAATAACAAGTATCGCATACCTAATTCGATACTAAATATAGCGGCTTCAGTTGATGGAAAATATGACTGGGTAATTGTTGACGGCAATTGTGAGCATGACCCTATGATTAAGATAGATAGCTATTTAAGCACCGGCGAGTTTAAATACTTTGGGTTTACAGTTATGCCCGGTCCGCAGTTAAAACAGGCTATTACTGCGGCAAAAACTATAAAGCAAAGATATCCCAATACCAAAATGATCTGGGGCGGGTATTTTCCATCAAATCAGCCTAACGCGGTTTTATATTCCGGTTATGTCGATTTTATTATCAACGGGCCTGGTGATCACGCTTTCCCCGCCTTGATTGATGCCCTGGAGAAAAACGAACCTTATGAGTTTATCCGCAACCTCATCTATAAAGCAACCGATGGTAAGATTATCAAAACCGCTAAGGAGGACCTTTTAGACCAGGATAATCTGCCGCCTTTACCATATGATAAGCTGAACACTTTTTATCCCATTACCAAGTTTTTGGGTAAAACCTATCTGGGCGAAAAAACAATGGCCTATCACTCCAGTATCGGCTGCCCCTTCACCTGCTCCTTTTGTGCTGTAGTGCCGATATATGAGGCAAGGTGGAAGGCAAAATCAGCTCAGAATGTTTACAAGGATGTAAAATATATTAAAGATAAATGGGGTGCAGATGCCATTGAGTTTCATGATAACAACTTTTTTGTATCAGAAAAGCGCGCGGTTGAGTTTGCCCGTTTAATCAAACCCGAAAACATGACCTGGTGGGGTATGGCCCGTATCGATACCATGTCGAAATTTAAAGATTCATCCCTCGCTGCAATCCGCGAATCAGGATGTAAGATCATCTTTTTCGGAGCCGAAAGTGGTAACAATGCCATTTTAGAACAGATGGATAAGGGCGGAACGCAAACAGGCGACCAGATCATTGAGTTTGCCGAACGTCTTAAAAAGTTTGACATCATACCCGAATATTCTTTTGTATTAGGCACTCCGGCGCCAACCCAGGAACAGGTTCAGTCGCAAATTGATTTTGAAATAGACTTTATAAAAAAGGTAAAGGCTGTTAACCCTAAAACCGAGATCGTGATTTATACCTACAGTCCTGTGCCTACGGAAGGGTCAGAATTGTTTAAGCAGGTAATGAAAAGCGGCTTCCGTTTTCCCGAAACACTGGAGGACTGGATAAGCCCGGCATGGGAAGCCTTTGATCTTCGTAAAAATCCGCTCACGCCATGGCTTACACCGGAAATGATCGATAAGATCAGGAATTTTGAAACGGTGCTGAACGGGGTGTATCCAACGGTAACGGATATCAGGCTCAATATGATTAAACGTATGGCCATTAAACTGGTAGCTACCATGCGCTATAAGGCGAGCATGTACCATTATCCTTATGAAATAAAGTTGCTACAAAAGGTTTGGCGTTACAGGCAACCCGAAATACAGGGATTTTAATTTATGCAGATGACAGGCCAATCGTTATATCATACCTTTCAGCGTCTCCGCACATTGCAAACGCACCGCGTCGCTGCGCTACCCATCGTGATTTTGATGCCGCACAGTGCCTGCAACTGCCGTTGCGTAATGTGCGATATCTGGAAGGATAATAAAAACCTGAAGCAGCTTACCGAAGCAGATATAACTGATCTGTTAGGCGCTTTACGAAAGTTTGGTACAAAGCAGGTATTGATGTCGGGTGGGGAGGCGTTGCTGAATGCCAATTTTTTCAGGCTTTGCGAAATTTTGCGTGCTGAAAAGATCAAGGTTACGCTGCTGTCGACAGGTTTGTCTATCAAGAAAAACGCGTTCGATATTTTAAGACGGATTGATGATTTGATTGTTTCTTTAGATGGCGATGAACTTTTACATGATGCCATCCGAAATGTTCCAGGGGCATTCAATAAATTGAAGGAGGGAGTGGAGTACATTAAATCTCTCGAACCCCAATACCGCATTACAGCCCGTACCGTAATTCACCGTTTAAATTTCAGGAATTGGCCGGCCATTATTGAAGCGGCAAGGCAAATGGGTATTGACCAGGTGAGCTTTTTACCTGCCGATGTGAGCAGCCATGCCTTTAACCGCCAAACTGCATGGGCCGAGCCTCGGCAACATGAGATACTACCGACTGAAAATGAACTTGCCGAATTTCAGGAAATGACAAACCAGGTGTTGGCTAATAAAAGCGATTTTGCCAACAGGTTCATTGCCGAATCTCCGGCTAAGATCCGGGATATTTATGGTTATTATGCTGCTTTTTATGGCCATAATGCATTCCCGTTTAAAAAGTGTAATGCACCATGGGTGTCGGCAGTGATTGAGGCTGATGGCGCGGTAAGGCCTTGCTTTTTTCATGAGGCGATAGGTAACATCAGGGATAATTCATTAAATGATATTTTGAACAGCAAAGAGGCGATCAATTTTCGCAAAACACTGGATATGGCTAATGACCCTACCTGTGTTAAATGTGTATGCTCGCTTAATTTATCACCGCTGGCGAGGTTGGATTGATAAATAGAAATTATAACAGCACGGGATTTGTGCGATTCCCTCTTGAGAGGGATGTAGGGGGGGCGTTTCTTTCAAGATTGCTCGCATGCGGAATAACACACCCTGCAATTACACAGCCTCACGCGCCCCCTCTCAAGAGGGGAATGAAATCAGGTCTTTAAACACGATGAACAATATACTGTTTACACATTCTTACTTTTTACGGTTCGACCCAAAGCAATGGGGCATAGGGCAACCTTATGCGCCGCTGGGTACTATATACGCTGCTGCGCTGATGCGGGAGCGCGGTTACCGGGTAAGCCTGTTTGATACCATGTTTGTGAGCAATCCTGACGGGGTGATAGCCGCTATTGAGTTGAATAAACCGGATTTTTTTGTGGTTTATGATGATGGGTTCAACTACCTGACCAAAATGTGCCTCACCAATATGCGCGAGGCTGCATTTAAAATGTGCAAGCTGGCTAAGGAACGTGGCTGTACAGTTATCGTTTCCAGCTCAGATTCAACCGACAGGTATGCAGCATATCTTGCCGAAGGAGCTGATTTTGTGATATTGGGTGAAGCCGAACAAACGCTGACAGAACTTACTGACCATATCCGAAGTGGCAATACTGATCATTTTGAGATAAAAGGATTAGCTTACACGAGCGGCAGCGAGATTATTAAAACACCCGGCCGCGCGGTAATGAAGAAACTGGATAGTTTGCCAATGCCCGCCTGGGATTTGGTGAATATGGATACCTACCGGGATATGTGGATGAAGAATGCAGGCTATTTTTCAATTAATGTGGTAACCACCCGCGGTTGTCCGTTCAAGTGTAACTGGTGCGCCAAGCCTATTTATGGCAACCGGTATAATTCTCACAGTCCGCAGTATATTGTTAATGAGCTTAAAATGCTTAAGGAGCGGTGCCAGATGGATCATATCTGGTTTTGTGATGATATTTTTGGGTTGAAACCCGGCTGGGTGCAGGAATTTGCCAAACTGCTGGCACAGGAGGGAATTAAGGTCCGTTTCAAGATCCAGTCGCGGGCCGATTTATTGGCAGAGGAAGAAGCTGTAGCAGCCCTGGCCGCCGCCGGTTGTGAAAACGTGTGGATAGGGGCCGAAAGCGGATCGCAGAAGGTACTGGACGCCATGGATAAGGGTATCACTATCGATCAGATCCATACGGCTACGCACCTCATGAAAGCGCATGGCATTAAGCCATCGTTCTTTATCCAGTTTGGCTACCCCGAAGAAACGCGGGATGATATTACGCTTACCATAGATATGATTAACCGGTTGCTGCCATTTGAGATTGGTATTTCGGTATCCTATCCGTTGCCGGGTACCGGTTTTTACGAGCGCGTTAAAACCGAGTTGAAAAAGAAAACCAACTGGACAGACTCCGACGAGATGGCGCTGATGTTTAAAAACACCTACCCGCCTTTTTACTACAAGCAATTACATAAATATGTACACCGCAACTATCACAAGCACCTGGCTAAAAACAGCTTCCAAAAACTGCTAAAAGATCCGTTTGGGAGTTCGGTAAAAAATATCAGGAAAGCGTTATCGGTGTTTTATTATGCGCCGCTTACTTATCTTGAAAAGTTGAAGCTGGAAAAATTTGAAAAGGCAATATGACCGGCACCGCATCACCTATAAACGAACAATTTGCCGAGGCTGCATTCAGTAACCAGTCGGTAGTTTTTGATGAGCTGTACTCAGGCGACACGATAATTGCGTACAAGCGCAAACGCGTGCGTGATCATATCCTGCAATACCTGAAGCCTGGAAGCAACATCCTTGAACTGAATAGTGGTACCGGTGAAGATGCGCTGTTTTTTGCACAAAAAGGATTTAAAGTACATGCTACCGATATTTCAAAAGGGATGCAGCAGCAACTACGCGAAAAGGTGGTAAAGTATGATATGCAGCATGCCGTAAGCAATGAGCTTTGTTCATATACGCAGCTTGAACAGCTAAACAATAAAGGCCCTTATGATCTGATCTTTTCCAACTTTGCAGGCCTCAATTGTACCGGCGAACTGGAAAAAGTATTGAGCTCATTTGCCGGGCTACTAAATCCGGGAGGCACGGTGACCCTGGTGGCGCTGCCCAAATTCTGCCTCTGGGAAACTTTACTGGTATTTAAAGGGAAATTTAAAACTGCTTTTCGCCGGTTTTTTAGCAGTAATGGCCGCAAGGCGCATGTTGAAGGTGTATACTTTGATTGTTTCTATTACAACCCATCCTACATTAAAAAACGTTTAAAATCCGACTTTAAAGTATTGGATGTTGAGGGCTTGTGTACCATCGTGCCGCCATCATATATTGAAGGCTTTGCCGAAAAACATCCGCGTGCCTATAAAACACTTGCCCGTTGGGAGAACAGGTTGAAGGCCACCTGGCCGTTTAAGTACGTGGGCGATTATTATATTATTTCGCTGAGGAAAATGTAATTGAGAACGTCATGCTGAGTTTTGGAATCCAGCGGACTGTGAAGGGCTAATGACAAAAAGATGTGGTCACCCTGAGCTTGTCGAAGGGTCGCGCGCAGAGGCCTTGCCCGCCATGCTTCGACTGGCTACCCATGACAAGATAAAAAATGTGGTTTTTCGCAGCAGATCAGCTTCGGGTGAAAACGAACAGAACGATGCTGGGCGGTGCGGCTGCAGGGGCATAGCAAGTTTTTGCAGAAGCGGAGGCATTGCGTGCGAATCGGGGCAAAATAATTGCAGCCCGTGGTTCTGTTCGTTTTGCAGGGTGAAGGCCGCGCCGATGGCTACGGGGCCAGGTTGTGCGCAAAGAAGCCTCTCTGCTGCAAGCCTTTTTGGTTACTTTTGTGGCGACAAAAGTAACTGGCCCCGCGCGGCAAGAGCGCGACGATGTAAGTCAAATACTAATGAAGCCCGTTACCAGCCTGTCGGGGATTGCTTCATTCCTTGAAGCAATGACATGAACGCAGATGTCATTTTACCTTCAGAGGCCACGGGATTTAAATCACTCAGCATGACAGCTGTTTTAAATTATGCCAAAAGTAACTTGTTTCAGGAACCCATAGAACAGGTATTGTATACAGGGTTTAGACTTAGCATTTTAGGGCCGAAATAATTTCGGTATGACGATAAGGAGGAGTTTTATTGCGCCATCCGCTCTTCAAATTGCTGTAACAGCATGGAAACTTTAATCCGGTATTTTTCTATCAGTTTAATTTGAAAGTTCTCGGGAGAGGGCTTGGCAAAATGTTTGCTTGCGGCCATGCTCATTACCGTACCCCGCATATTCAATTTCTTCATTTCAGTTTTCTTGTTCCATCGCCCGGAGGTGATTTTCATCAATACATTATCCAGCCAATCGCCGAATGGATTATTGAACAGGCTTTCTGCAAATGTTTTATACCACCGCTTTTTTAATGGTTTAGCAGTAGCGAGGCGCATACATTTGTTAGGCAGGAAACCGGAGGTCCAGGCATTAGATTTATAAAAGCTTTCAAAGGTAAGGTCACCCTCTAATGGGATAATAGTTGCTACTTCAATTGCTGTATAAATGTTCTTTTCAACTATCTGCAGTTGGGCCTCATCAATATAGTAGTTCATGCAGTAGTTGTGCTGTTTACCAACCAAAAAGGTAAGTTTTTTGAACATATGCATAAACGTACGTGCAAGCCAAAGCCTGTTGCGTTCGGTAATGATAAAAAAATCAATGTCCGAATTGTCATCGGCAAAGTTTTTGGACAAAGAACCTGAAATGCCTATACCACGAACGTAAGGAAACCGGATCAGGAACGCGCCTATTTCTTTAGCTTTATTGATTAGCCCGGCAGCTTTTTTGTTTCCTTTATTACGCCTCACCGCTATCATATAATCGTTTTTGAGCGAATAAAACCTATCGAAATGAAATACCAGCTTATTGACGATAAGTTGATCAAGCGCTTCAGTGAAATCATGTCGGCCATACTTGTTTTCCAAAAACAGGAATATCTCGCCGTAGGTTAACGGGTAGTCCCACATGTCAAAATAGGCAAGGGTAGCTAAAATATTATTCCTGGTATTTAACAATCGTTTATTGTTTTGTTCAACTAAGATGACTGTACTTTTCACGTCTTTGTATATATAATGATGACGTACCCCTTGCAGCTTTGGTTGCCTGTTAATAAACTAATTACACAATATTCTTAGCGTGGGTAGCTGTTGTTTCTGAGCTTGCAGAAAATATTAGTAGTGAGAAAAATACACTGTAAAAAAAGATGCCTTTATCCACATCTAAAAAGTTTTCTGAAAAGGAAACGGCGGTTATAATAACCATAAAAGCCATGAGCAATAGGTCGCGTTTTGTAACGGCTGCCCTGATGCCAAATGCCAGCACGCACAGGTAAACCATCAACCCAACGACCCCCGATTTAATAAAAAAGCTGATAAACTGGTTATGTGCATTTAACCCGGCCAGGTACGACCGGTAAAATTGATGGTCAAAAAATGGGTCTTTGAGCAAACCAATTTCAGTGCCTGCGCCATGACCTATAACAGGCGATTGTGCTCCCACGCTAATGGCCACGCTCCAGCGCGCTAATCGCGGATCGGTGAGTTCGGCGTCGGTTGATTGGCTCAGGTCTTTTTTTAGCTCGGTTACATAACGTTCCTTAAAAGTATCCCGGGTATAAATGCCTGCCATCACCACAATAAATAATGCTGCGCTAATGGCCATAAACCTGAAGCGGTTTCGCCCTTTTAGTATAAACAAAGGCAGCGCGATATTTATAATAAGCAGCAAAGCTATAAATATCGATTTTGAACTAAGCTGCAAAATGCCCATTGCTAAAATACCGCAGCAAGTAAGCCAGAAAAATTTACGGGGCATTACTGTTTCCGTTACTAAAACATACAGCAGATAAACCAGTGCTATGGCTATCTGCATGGAAAAAAATGTAGCATGGATTTCCAGCGGTTCCGAAAAATTGTGGTTTGTGAACGCTGGGGACGCTAATGCTTTTAAAGGCAGATGATAATATTTTATCGTAACAAGCGCCTGTAAAAAAAGATAAGTGATAGTGATGGTACAGCCTAATGAAAATACGAATAAAAAATTATGCCGGTATTTTTTTAGATCGAGCGGGTTAAAACAAAAGATTAATGGGATAAGCAAAATGGTAACCTGCCTGCCTAATTCTGTAAAAGCCTGGGGTTTATTGGTGGTGTAAATAATGCTCAAAAGTGTTACAAAAAAAACAGCAGCCAAAGCAAAGTTAGCCCTTGTTAATAGCGGATTTATAGTTGTTTTGCGAATTTGGATAATAGTATGCAGGGCCAGGCCTATTAAAAACAGGTGGCTGTAAAACAGGTTGAAGGGCAGGCTCAGCAATAACAGCATCAGCAGGTAATAGCTTATCCTGTTGTTTAGCGTATCATCAGGCTTTAATAGCTTTTCCATGTTGTTGCTGATAGCATTCCAGTATAAAATCTTCGTAATCGTTGATCACTACCTCCCAGCTAAACTGGTATTGTATCTTATGAAGGTTATTTTTCACCATTTCGCGTTCGGTATCCTTGCGCTGCACATTCTCAACCAAATGGCGTACCTCGTTAGCATTATCAAAATAAAAAGCATCTGAATTGAGTACCGATTTATTGAAGGGATTATTATGGGCCGCAATCAGGGCTTCGCTGGCCATGGCTTCAAGCAGCGACGGATTAGTGCCACCCACGCTATGCCCGTGGAAATACAGGTAGCTGTTATTCTGTAGCGCGCGCACAACCGAATTATCAAAATTGGCCCCCTTAAACTGGATGCGGTCATCGTTTTTAAACCTGTGGGTTATGAATTTGCCAAAGCGGTTGCTGGTATCGCCCAAAACCATAAAGCTTTTTTTTGATGAACTGTTGTTAAAGCCTTCTAAAATAGTTTCGATGTTGTTTTCGGGCTCCATGCGGGCCATCAGCAAAAAATAATCTTCTTTAAGCACCTCGCTTTTATCAAACTGCTCACGTTCCTGGTCTGAAAACAGATCGGCACCATAGGGGATATACCGGCTGTCGACCTCGTACTTATCCTTAAGGTATGACCTGATTACCCTTGAGTCGGAAATATAATACTGACTATGTTTCACGGCCAGCTTTTCCGCGTACTTCAAAAATTGTTGTACAGGCTTTGAGTACTTGGAGCGTTTCCACTCCAGTCCATCCATATTGGTAATGATAACGCTGTTGGACGGGTAAAGGTGCCCCCAAACCGAGCTGCTGGTGTAGCCCATAAGCAGTACTACATCAAACTTACGTTTACGGGCATCCATAAGGCAGTTAAAATCATAGGCAAACTGCCCGGCAGTGCCTATCAGATACTCCGGATCGTAACAATGTACAATGTTAACGCCGTTCCAGGTATCGGCTTCATAAGGGTGGTTATGGGAGTTATAAACGGTAACTGAATGTCCTTTTTTTACCAAGCCGGCCGATACATATTCGGAAATATGCTCAAACCCGCCATAGTAGTTCGGGATGCCCCTCGTGCCTAAGATCGCTATTTTTAGTTTCATGACAATGAAAATTTGCTTGTAACAAGTTGTAAAATATGGTGCTGCTTTTTTGCCAGTGGTATTGCTGTTCAACATGCCGCGCTACTTGGCTGGTGAAGGCATCGCCGGGTGGTTGCTGTGCGGCAAGTAATAGCTTTTGCTCAAAATCGGCATGATTGGCCGGGTTAAAAGTATATGGCGCAAAAAAATAGAAATTTTTCATAGCCGTTTCTGCCGAGCATAATACAGGTGCACCACAAATGGCTGCTTCAAGCGGCGGGATCCCAAAGCCTTCGGCTTTTGAGGGATATACAAACAGCCTGCAGGCCCGGTAAAAGGCCGCCAGATCGGCCTGTTCTGCCTGCGGTATCCACCTGAAAAACCGCTCTTGCTCAGGCGTAAGGCTCTTGATGAGCCTGGCTAAGCCCGGTGTTTTTATGGATGCTTTACCAATGAACACCAGGCCAATGCCTTTTTCGTACAGCTTCAGTTTCAAATATTTTTGCAGTAACAAAAGGTGGTTTTTGCGGGGTTCAATGCGGCTGGTGTACAGGATGAAATTTCTTATGCCGAATTTTTCCGCTATCCAATCTTCTGCCTCTGGTTTTGATGACTGGTATTGCAGCAATGAGTTACTTACCCCGTTTTGGATAATATGCACCTCGTCAGCGGGGATTTGGTAATAATCACAGATCCTGTCTTTTGAATAGTCGGATACAGTGGTTTTGATATCTGCATTTTTAATGCTGCGGCCAAAAAGGTAATTGCGCGTTAAGCTGAACAGGATGGGGAAATCTGTCCTGAAATCGTTAAACAGCAAATCGTGCATGGTTACTATGTACCTGCAGCCCGCCATTTTTTTAGGGCTGACGTATTGAAAATGTGCAAAATCAAACCTGTATTTTTTGATGTAGGCCGGTATATCAAATACAAAGCGCAGGATGTTGATTCCCCTGTTTTTATAAGGCAATATGTTTTGCGGCGGCAGCAGGGGGAACAATCTGCGGACATTATCGGTATCGTGGGCGCCGATGTAAATATCTATGTCCGGGCGGTGGGCCAGCAGATGGTTGTATAATTCGCGTATAAAAGTTTGCGCTCCTTGAAATTCTTTGTCAAAGGAGTGGGCATCAACAAACAGTTTTATCTTTTTAGCTGCCATAATTCAATTCGTTTTGATTTAAAACAGCGGTTGGCAGCTCGGCGTCGGCTAATCGGAAATTGCGTTTACCTAATTGGTATAAACTCATCAGCATACGCTCGGGCAGAAATGACATCAGCAGCAAAAAATAATTTTTGAGATGCAGCGGGCTGATAGAAAGTGTTTTCAGCAGGTTTTCCCTTGCCTTTTCCGGCTGATAATTATTCCACAGGTATTTTTTGCCGAGCAGGGCATAATAAGCTCCTTTTTTGATGCGTGGAGATAACTGTTTAATGCCGATCTCAGACAACTGCCTTCCTTCGGCTTCAGTAATGCTCCCCTTGCGCAGGGCATTGTACTTGATCTGCCTAAATTTACCTGTACGCCATTTTTCATCAATGGTAACAGATTCGGCATTGAGCCTCACCTTAATGAGCGGTTGATTAAGGTTAAAAGCTTTTTCGTGTTTAAGGATACCTGCCCACAAAAAATGATCTTCAAAAGTGTAGGCCAACTCATTGTAGCCACCGGCATTTAAAACGGTATCACGCTTATAAAATACACTGGAGTGAATGAAGGGACAAATCCTGTAACTGAGCTGCCTTATCTGGTTATGGCTCAGGGCGTCAGGTTGCCAGGTAAATATCAGATCGCCGTTAACATCGGTATAGTCAACTCCCGAACCAATAATGCTATAATAGGGATGAGATGTGATGAAATCATACTGCACCTGCAGGCGGTAAGGATAACATACATCGTCGGCATCGAAACGGGCTATATAAGGCGCCCGCGCGTGGCGTAAACCGTTGTTGAGGGCTGCAGCTACGCCTTTGTTTTCCTGGCTCAAAATCACTATACGCTCATCGTTAAATGAGTTAATAATATCTGCCGTGTCATCAGTTGAGCCATCATTTACAATCAGCAATTCAAAATCAGCAAACGATTGTTCAAGTACCGATGTAATAGCTTCGCGAATATATTTACCGGCATTATAAGCAGGCATTAAAACAGTAATTTGAGGGCTATGCATACGCAAGTTCCTCCTGCACTGTAGTTTTTGTTTTCAAGTGGGGTGTAGTAGTTTCTTTTATATTGAGGAGTAACATCAATTCAAAAATTACCAGTACCGAGAGCTGCTCGAACCAGTAATCGAGAAAGAATATGCCCGTTACCATCATTAGGATGGGCAAACCATAACTAAGCTTTTTATAATGCCGGGCAAAAAAGCCAATGTAAAATATAAGCAGGGCAAGCAACCCGAGGATACCGTATTCACTAAGCATTTGATCGTAAGTGGAGTAGGGGTTATTGCGTACCGAACGGAAACCTGCGTCCTTGCTGAAAAAGCTCAGGTACAGGTCTAAATGATTGTGCATAAATGCCGGGTTGATATAGATGTATTTTTGGGGATAATTGCCCCTTATACCGGCACCAACCGCCCTGAAAGCTATTTTGGATGAAAAATTTCCGGGAGCTAAACCCACTATACTTTGTAAAGGATGACTGATAAGATAATTAAAGGTTTGTATTGCACCGGTAATCTTTCCAGGCAATGCAGGATTGAAGGGCTCAAGCCGGCAAAGTGGTAGCTGATCCTTGTGAGCAGCTATACAGTCGATAAGCTGTTGCCTGTCGGGAGTCATTTCGCCGGTGTTATAAAATTCGGCAAAGTGTGTGTTTGGCCCCGGGATGTATAGCCTGCCGTCATCGGTAAGCGGCAAGCTTTTGATCTTTTTGTCAAGTGCGCTTGGTTTTTCCTGTTGGGCCTTTATCCTGCTCAGGCTGTCCAGATAGTTTTGTGCAAATTTTCTCCTTTGTTCATCCCTGGTTATGAATCGCCCGCCGGGATTGGCAGTTGTTGCCTGCCCTGCTGCATGGCCCTGTTTTTCAATACGATTTTCCCGCAGCGTACTTTTAGTCACTTCGTTAATATACTTTTCATTTTGCGGCGATATTTTGACGAGGGAGATCACATAAAGCAGCAATGCCACTACTATCATGCTTTTTTGATTGCGCGTGGTTTTATAAACAAAAATGAAAGCGAGGAGCAGCAGTACCAAAATGCTGATGAGGTTACTGTAGGTAAGTGCCAGCGTGCTCATGCACACGATCATCATGGGCAAATTATTCTTATAAATGAAGTAAAACACACCGAAAGCGCAGATAACAGCATTGGTTGATGAAATGTCAAAGCTTATGCCCATTACATCATCGCCGGTATTGATATAATAGCGCTGATGCATTCCCATAAAAGCATAGGGGTTAATGCTTTTAGTGATCCACATAATATGCATTAGGTTACCTGCCGAGAAAACTGCGTTTATGATAAAAAAAATGATCAGTGTACGGTAAATGGTTTCGGCATCTGTTTTATCAACCATCAGCTTAACCTGGTGAACGGCCAGCAGGGCCAGCGCCCAGCATATCAAAGCCCAGCCAAAAACAGGTATATAATACAGGTTGGAAAAATTTTGGTTGATGACTGCTGCGGCAATAGCTATAGGGAAAACCAGCAGATAGAATAACGGGATCCTTGAATTGCGCAGCTTAAAGCCAAATTGAAAGTTAAACTGGCTTATGTAAACAAAAATCAACGCAACTATCTTAAATGGGATCCGCACGTTGATAAACAGCAGCAGGAAGATCAGCAGCCGCCAATCGGCATAAGTTTTCCACCTCTTAATATCAAAACCCGGCAAACTGATTGTCATTATTCCTTTGTATTTATTGATGTTCATTTCCCGGTTTTGCCGGCCTTGTCGCAATTGTTTCGTTTAAATAGGTTACGTGCCAAAAAATGGAATGGTTGCCTCGTTAATGTGCTGATATATGCAGATATTTAACCGGGATATTAAAATGTTACAGGCAACCGGCCGATAAAAACAATAGTATAAGAGTATAAACATATACGTCGTTGTTCAGGAGTAAAGCGTTCATCAGGTTTTTTTCGTCAGGTTTGCAGGCACTTGCCTTGCAGGTGCTTGGCAGTATCTTTTTTTATATTATTTCTGTTTACCTGAGTAAGGACAGCTTTGGAGCCATTAGCTGGATGAATGCCTTATCTATATTTGTTACCACCATCTTGGGGTTTGGACTGGAACAGGTAGTGATCAGGCGTATAGCAGCCTCACAACGGTCGGATTGGGCGGCGGCGGCATTTTTGTTCCATTCGCTCGCTACTTTTTTTGTAACCCTGGGCGTATTGTTATTATTAAGTTTAATATTGCACGACAATATCTACCAGGCGCTGCCATGGTTTTTTATAGCCCAGGGCCTGCTTTTCCTGGGTATTCCGTTAAAACAGTTTCTAAACGCAAAGGAAAAATTTACGCCCTATGGTATAATCGCCGTTATAAGTAACAGCTTAAGGGTTTGTGGTGCATTCTATCTTATTACTATACAGCAATTACAAGTTCGTTCTGTAGTAATGGTAATGATAGGCACAGCCGGGGCCGAATTGCTGGCACTGCTCATGTATGTTATCACGAAAACAGATTTTAGTTTTAAATTTCAACTTCGGGCTTATAAAAAGTTGCTTAAAGAGGCCTCGGCGCAGTATGTATCGGTAATATTTGATATGAGCTTGTCGCGGATGGACTGGCTGTTGCTGGGTTTTATGGCAAGCAAAACCGTGTTGGCCGACTATAGTTTTGCATACCGGGCTTATGAGCTTTCGCGCCTGCCCATGCTTGTTATAGCTCCCGTTATTTTACCGCGCCTGTCAAGGCTGATGGCCTTAAAGCCATCTAACCAATTGCAGGAGCAGGTAAATTCCTTTAATACAGTCGAGTTGCTGTTGGCTATGCTCTTACCACTTGTCCTTAATATACTTTGGACACCTGTAGTGGGGATGATAACCGGCGGCAAATATGGCGCTGCCAATGCTACCGAATTTTTGATCCTGTCATTGTGTATACCCCTGCAGTTTTTCATAAACCTGCTTTGGTCGTTAAGTTTTAGCGTTAAAAAGTACAAGGCTGTATCATCTGTTACCGTAATCTGTGCTACAACAAATATTGCGCTTAACCTGATATTGATCCCGCTACTGGATGGTATTGGTTCGGCTGTGGCATTTTTAATTACCAATATATTACAGGCGGTGCTTTATTACAGGTTGGTGAATGAAAATATTATGCATATCAGCTTACGGCCATTTGTGATACTACTTCCTGCTGCTTTGGCCGGCTGGTTTATAACAGCTTCAATCAACATACATTTCTTGTTCAGGCTTTTATTGGGGATAGTTTTTTATCTGTTAATAGCTTTAATATCAAAACAATTGAGCAGTCGTAATATTCAAAACAGTAAACAGTTTTTAGCGCAATGAACATTTTATACCTGTGCGATGAATATCCTCCCGGACCGCATGGCGGTATTGGAACCTATGTGCGGCTCATTGCCCGGCAAATGGTAAAGCTGGGACATAAGGTAATTGTTGCCGGGTTGTATAGCCGCGGATACGGAGGCGCGGATGAATTTGAGGATGAAGGTGTAAAAGTTTTGAGATATCGCTGGAGCATTGATGATAAGTGGTTTGAAAATCAGCGGTCTGCCGGGGTACGGATGCTCAACAGGATATTACTGGATACAGGTATCACGCAACGGGATATAAAAAGAAGCCTTGCGGCTTATCAAAAAAAACTGGAACATATGATAGCCGATGAGCAGATCAATATTATTGAAATGCCCGATTATAATGACTATATCAGGTTTTGTAAATCATATGTGCCGTTCCCCACATTGCCTGTTCCTATAGTTGTTAAATTAAATGGTTCCATTACTTACTTCAATGCTGAGGCAGGAACACCGGTGGCACCGTATGTTTTGAAAATGGAGCAGGATATTTTAAACCGCGCAGCGGCTGTTAGCAGCGCAAGCGCCTATACTGCAAAAAAAAGCGCTGATTACCTGTCGTATAACAAGTTCATCACGGTGTTATATAATGGTATAGATATAAACTTAGCAGTTGGAAACAGTACACCGGCCGATACCAAACAGGTGGTATTTACGGGGAGCCTTGTTCAAAAGAAAGGGATTTTTCAGTTAGCGGAGGCCTGGAATATAGTTATAAAACAGGTCCCTGATGCCCGGTTACTGATACTGGGGAAAGGCCCGGTAAGTAAAGTAATCGCCTGCTTGCAGAAGGATGCAAAAAGCAGTGTTGTGTTTAAAGGACATGTGGAGAGGGATGAACTTTATGCCTGTTTAAGTAATTCGGCAGTGGCGGTATTCCCATCATATGCCGAAGCTTTTGCACTTGCGCCGTTAGAGGCTATGGCATGCGGAACGGCGGTGATCAATTCAAACCGAACATCCGGCACCGAACTTATTGATGATGGCGTTAACGGGCTGCTGATAAATCCAGACAATATTGAGGAATTAGCATCGGCAATAATTACATTGCTCAATGAGCCTGAAAAACGCCTGCGACTTGCTTTAGCCGGCTACGAAAAAGTGAAAGAATGTTTTGATATCGATATAGTGGCGAGGCAAACCCTGCAGTTTTACCAACAGGTGCTGGATAAATAGTTTTAAGTCGATAGTACTTAGTTGTAAAGCCAAAAGTCCTGTTTAATTTTGACTTCAGACTACCAACTATACGATACCATACCTTGGTTAGTTAATCTGCTCTATAGCCAACTCGTTGCGATAGGTGTTTCGTGTTTGAGACAGCTCTTTATATTGTTTCAGATAAGCGTATTTAAGGCGTGTGTTTTTATAAATAACACGCGCTATAGCCAGTCCTTCGGCTCCATCTAAAAAACCAAGTCTGATAATGTAATTGCGTAAAAAGCCAAAAGCGGGCGAGAAATGTAGTTTGATAAAGGTAGCCTTTTTACCGGCTTTGTAATATTTGGCTGCGCTTAGCTGCGCATAAAGAATAGCTTTACGCTTAAAGTCGTCAATATCAGTTACAGAGTGGTGTTGGATATAACCTGCTATGCTTTTGATCTGGGCATAGGAAGGTAAAAGCAGGGTTTCGTGTACTTCGGTTTCGCCCCATTTTACCAATGAACGGTTAAACAAACGCAGGTGATGATCATTTCCCCAATTACCAAAACGGATCAGCTTTTTGCCAAAGTATGATTTGAATTTGATATCGTAAACAACATTCGGTTTGTCAAAGGTTAAATTATGGAGCGATTTAATAAGCTCCAAATCAGGTACCTCATCAGCATCAATACTAAAGATCCAGTTGTAGCGGGCCTGAGCTACCCCTTTATTTTTGTTTGCTCCATATCCGCTCCAGCTTTTTTGAAACACCCTGCAGCCATAACGGGAGGCAATAAGCGGCGTGCCATCGGTACTGTCATTGTCAATCACAACAATATCATCCGTAATTAAAGAAGCCATTTTTATACAATCTTCAATTAAGGCAGCTTCGTTTTTAGTAATGATCACAACAGACACCGGTACCATGCAGCAGTAGTATTAGTATATAAATTATAAAGAGCTTGTTTTGCCCTTTTATAATATATATCGTGCATGTTCCGGGGATGGTTGCCTTAAAATAAATAAACCGGCGAAAAAACATTATGGATTTTGCTTATTCCATTCTGTTACATTAATCAGCTTATCAGAAATGGCGTTTCGACAATTCGGATTGGGACACAGGATAATCCAGCGATCTTTAGTTTGTTCAATTACCGGACGTGTCCCGCAGGTTTTACAATTTTTTACAGGGAAGTTTGGGTTTATATCGATTCTCATAAAAGGCCTTTAAAGCAGGCGGATTTATATGGCATACGCTATAAGCACACGTACCGGTTGCCTTATTATCAAAAATATAATTATTTGTGAGGATTTATTCAGGACGTGTTAACTTGTCCACATTTTGTATAAATGATTTCTTTAGGTGAGAAAAGTGTGCATGATATTATCCAACTGTGTGAAAAATTTAAATTATTTTGCACAACAGGCAACCTTTTAATAATAGTTGCCGTGATGTGCGTAGATAAGGTTAAATTTATGTGTTTGATTCTGAGTTTATAAACCCCATATGGGCGAAGAAGAGTTACATCAACTGATCAATGGCTGCGTAAAGCAGGACAGGAAAAGTCAGAAAATGCTCTATAAGGCGTTTTATGGCTTTTCTATGGGTATTTGCCTGCGTTACGCGGGCAACCGTGATGAGGCTGCAGAAGTAATGAACCAGGGCTTTATGAAGGTATTTACCCATATAGACAGGTTTGATACTTCCAGGCCGTTTAAAGCATGGATTGGCCGCATTATGATGAATGTTTCTATTGATTATTACCGGGCCAATTTAAAGATGGCTTATACCGAGGATTTGGAAAAAGCAGAAAATGTGAGCGAGGGGGACCTGACAGATAAAAATTTAAATTATGAAGACCTGCTGGCTATGGTACAGCAGTTGCCGCAGGCTTATCGTACTGTTTTTAACCTTTTTGCGATTGACGGGTATTCTCATGAAGAGATAGGGGAAATGTTAAATATCAATCCGGGCACATCAAAGTCAAACCTGCATAAAGCAAGGCATAAACTAAAACAAATGATATTAAAAGCAGAGGAAACTGCTAATAAAACCAATTACAACAGGGGTATGGATTTTAACCCGATTGTGGCCTATAATGGCATAGGTATAGATGTAAGGACAACTTTTTTTAATAATGGTATCAGAGGATGAAAAGCGAAGAAGATTTAGATAACATTTTTAAGAAGAGGCTGGAAGACCCGGCAAATCATCGATCGTTTAACGAGGATGACTGGGATGCGCTTGAGCAAATGCTTGACGAGGGCAAGAAACGTCGTGGAATTGTTTACTGGCTGCCAATTGCAAGCGGAATAGCAGCGATGTTGCTGCTATTTTTAGGATGGTGGTTTTTTAAACCTAATGTAAAGGATGATAATATAGCAGGGCAACAACAGGTTAAGGTTAAGCCCGCTACGCCTAAAACAAATCCCGGAACCAGTGGCGGGGTTACGCCGCAACCACCAACAGACAGTTTATTAACAACCCGGCCGGCCGGGAACAGCAACATAGCTGCCAACAGCAATACAGGCAATCATGCTCATACAGGTCAAATAAGCTTAATACCATCTGTTGCCGGCTCCCACCATAATATTCCAGGTGTAAACAAAAAGGGAATTAGCCGGGATACCATTATGCAACACGATCACGCCCTGATGGCAGGTACCGAGCCAACTGGTAATAATGGTACCATTTCAAATTTGCTGGCAAATAGGGCATTATCACTTGACATACAATCTTCTCCTTTAGCTGTTCCTGATTTTAAAACAAATATTGAAAAGCAACCTTTTCAAGCATCTGCAACAAAACCTAATAAAAAAATAACTAAACAGAGCTTTGGTTACCGGCCGCAATGGGCTATTACGGCGCTGGCATCATCTGATGTTAATGGTACAAATTCCTTTCAGGGTAAAGTTGGCAGCAACTATGGTTTACTGCTTTCATTTGGTGCCACTAAAAAGTTAACTATTACAAGTGGTGTTGTGTATTCGTCAAAGCCTTACAGTACAAGCTTTGCTAATTATAATACTACATATAGCTTTAAGCATGACCCAATTGATGTAACTGCCGATTGCAAAATGCTTGATATCCCAGTTAATATAGCTTACCAGGTGTACGGTAATTTTCGCAATAAATTATCGGTGGGTACTGGTTTATCCTCATACCTGATGCTGCACGAAAAATATACTTATAATTATGGCGATGGTGCTAATAGTGCCGCATGGCCCCAAACTTATACTGTACCTAACAGTAAAGGATATTTATTGAGTATTGTCAATATAAATGCAACCTATGAGCACAAGATAAACTCAAAGTTTGGGATAAGCGTTCAGCCGTATATGAAAGTGCCAATTTCGGGCGTTGGATATTCTGATATTAAACTGCAGTCTACAGGCGTAGCGGTAGGGGTAACGTATAATCTTAATTCGTTCAGAAAGCCGTAAGCATTTTGTACAACCCTTAAGCTGAGGCCAGCATTCCTTTTATACTAAATGGAATTATTATCTTGCGCCACATTTACCCCACAAGATCAATCTCCATGAAAAAACTACTGTTTTTTGCCCCCTTGTTATTACTATTTTCATGTGGGCATGGCCCGGCACAGCAACTCGAAAATAAAAAACTCAACGGCCTTGCCGTTGAATATGTAAAGCTTGGCCTTGCAATAGGGCAATACGACGGCGATTTTGTAGATGCTTATTACGGGCCGGATTCACTTAAACCCAAATCCGAGCCTCTTAAAACTTTCCCTAAGGATAGCCTGCTGGCATCGGCAAACAGCCTGATGAATGACCTGCGTACCATCGCCAACACTACAAAAATTGATACTAATAAAATCCGTGCTAACTGGATGGCCGATCAACTGGTGGCCTTCAGTCGCCGGATCCGTATTTTTTCGGGAGAGGAGAGGCCTTTTGATGAAGAATCGCGCGAGTTATTCGGTGTAGCAGCCCCGGTTTATACCGACGACTTTTTTAAAGGACAGATTGCCCTGCTCGACAGCATTTTACCGGGTAAAGGTAACGTGAACGATAGGTTTCAAAAACTGGCCAATAAGTTTATTATCCCAAAAGATAAATTAGACCCTGTTATAAAAGCGGCTATTGCCGAGGCCCGCAAGCGCACAATTGCACATTACCAACTGCCTGCCGGCGAAACATTTACGCTGGAGTACGTAACTAATAAGCCATGGTCGGGCTATAACTGGTATAAAGGAGGTTACAAAAGTACCGTACAGATCAATACCGATCTGAAGATCTTTATTGACCGCGCTATTGATGTGGGCAGTCATGAAAGTTATCCCGGACACCATGTATACAACATGCTGCTGGAGAAAAACCTTTACCATGATAAAGGCTGGGTTGAAATTTCTCTGTACCCGTTGTTTAGTCCGCAATCGTTAATTGCCGAGGGCAGTGCCAATTACGGTATTGAGGTAGCGTTCCCCGGTGATGATAAAATAAAGTTTGCCAAAAATGTATTGCTGCCGCTGGCCGGTTTGGATACCGCCGGTGCCGACCTGTATTTCAAGGCCCTCGCCATAAAAGGAACTTTAAACTATGCACGTAATGAGGCTGCAAGAGGCTTGATCAATAATACCATGAGCCAGGATAAAGCATTGTCGTACCTTAGAAAGTATTGCCTCATGAACGATGAGACGGCTCAAAAATCAATCAGCTTTATCAAAAAATACCGCAGCTATGTAATCAACTACAATTACGGCCAGGATTTAGTGAAAAACTACATTGAATCAAACGGAGGCACGGCCAAAGCTCCTGCAAAGCGTTGGGAATTGTTTGGCAAATTGCTGAGCCAGGAAGTTGAACCGGTAAGCTTGGTAAAGAAGTAAATGGCGTTTTACTGTTTGGGGGACGTTGTGTCCGTTTGAACGGATGTTTATATAGAAGAAGCTGCGTCATAAGTCAAATTGACAACCCCGGTGCTGTGTTACCTATGAGTTAAAATTAGCCGATAATATTTATACAAAAGGGGTTGCCACATTTTTGCTATAAAATTATACCAATTAATTGATTGTTAATTTTTTAAATAAATATTAACCCTGAATTGTGTTAACCCTGTTAACCCCTGTTTTGTTAGAAAAATTAATTTAATAGAAACTATAATATCGCTTAAGGTATTTGGATTAAAAAATGAAGCTTATCATTTATAATACCGCCTCCTTCTATTTATAAGATAATTTTTATTCATACATTAGAGGGCAACGTTTCCTTATACATAACCAATTTAACACCAATATTATCCTTATAAATGATTAAGCCACGGTATTTTATAGCCATGTGTTTTGTGGCAGGTATTTATACGTCCTGTAAAAATCAGCAAGGCAATCAAAACAATAACTATAGCGGTTGGCCCGCCTATGCGGGTTCAAAAGAAGGGTTACGATATTCATCAAACGAAGAGATTACTTTAAATAATGTAAATAAGCTAAAAGTGATGTGGACTTTTAGTACGGGCGATAAGGATACCGCAAACCGCAGCCAAAATCAATGTAACCCCATTATGGTTGATGGTATTTTGTATGGCACCAGTCCTAAATTGAAGCTATTTGCGCTCAATGCTGTCACGGGCCAGCAAAAGTGGCTGTTTGACCCGGCTAAGGATGATACCACCAATAACGGCGACCCGATGGCTTATTATAAAGTGAGCCGTGGAGTAATATACTGGCAAAATGATAATGGCGGCGAAAAAAGAATTTTCTACAGCGTGGGTGCTAAAACCTGGGCTATTGACGCCGAAAACGGCACCCCGGTGCGCTCATTTGGCAAGGGTGGCTATCTCGACCTTACTAAGAATTTAGACAGGGATACCAAATCATTTGTCGCAGGAACTACGCCCGGCGTGGTTTATAAAGATGTATTGATTGTTGGTGACCGTGTATCCGAATCAGCCGATGCAGCCCCTGGGCATGTGCGTGCTTACGATGCCCGTACAGGAAAGCTAAAATGGATCTTCCACACCATACCGCATCCCGGCGAAGTGGGTTACAATACCTGGAAAGATACAACGGCTTACAAAAAATTTGGCGGAGCTAACAATTGGGCGGGTATGGCTTTGGATGAAAAGCGGGGGATCGTGTACATTCCAACCGGCTCAGTAGGTGGTGACTTTTATGGTGGGTTCAGGAAAGGGCAAAATCTGTTTGCCAATTCATTGCTGGCACTTGATGCAGCTACGGGTAAGCTGAAATGGTATTACCAATTTGTGCATCACGACCTATGGGACCGTGACCTGCCCGCCAATCCAAACCTGGTAACCATCGTTAAAGACGGTAAAAAGATAGATGCCGTAACACAAATCACCAAGCATGGTTATGTATTTATGTTCGACAGAACGAATGGAAAACCTATATTCCCGATAGTGGAAACACCTGTGCCAACCAAAGCCCTTCCCGGCGAAGAAGTTTGGCCTACGCAACCCATCCCAACTTTGCCGCAACCTTTCGCCCGGCAAATGTTTAATCCCGAAGATGTTACCGGCCGTACGCCCGAAGTGCACAGGGAAATGCTGTCAAAATATAACCAGGTTAAAAACCGGATCATGTTCACCCCGCCAAGCAAGGAGGGGGGCTGGATCTTCCCCGGTTTTGACGGCGGGGGCGAGTGGGGCGGAGCTGCTGTCGATCCTGAAAGTAAGATACTATACGTAAACTGCTCTGAAATGCCATGGGCGCAGGTGATGATAGATGTACCTAAAACCAACACTAACGATCATTCACCGCAGGCATTGGGACATGTAGTGTATAATACCAATTGCATCAGCTGTCACGGTGCCGAACTGAAGGGTAATGGCACATCCTATCCATCGTTGGTGAACATCGGCAAAAAGTATACTGCCGATCAGGTGAGCGGTATTATTGCTGCCGGCCGCAACATGATGCCTTCTTTTAAACAGATTTCGCCCACAGATAAAAAGAACCTGCTTGCTTTCCTGCTCAAGATCCCGGAAACTAAGGGGGCGAAAGAGGTAGCCAAAGAACCAACCGGCAATCGCTCCGCCAGTTCGGAGGCGGAAAAGAAAATGCTTGATGAAGTACCTTATGCCATGAATGGTTATAACCGTTTTTTAGATAAGGATGGCTATCCCGGTATAAAACCGCCATGGGGTACGCTCAATGCTATCAACCTTACATCGGGCAAGTTGCTTTGGAAAGTGCCGCTGGGTGAGTATCCTGAGTTAACCAAAAAAGGAATCCCTGTAACCGGCACCGAAAACTATGGCGGCCCCCTGGTTACCAAGGGAGGTTTAATTTTTATTGCTGCAACTAAGGATGAAAAGATCCGTGCGTTTGATAAACGTACCGGCAAAGTGGTTTGGGAAGCTAATTTGCCGGCGGCGGGTTATGCTACCCCGACAACTTATTCAATTGATGGTAAACAGTACATAGTTATTGCCTGTGGCGGTGGAAAAATTGGAAGTAAGTCGGGAGATAGTTATGTTTGTTTTGGATTAACCGACTAACACCTCTTTATGGATTTATTTGAAGCAGTTTTTGATTTGTACGAGCAGATACGGTTAAAGGCCGAAAATGATTTTCAGGATCTGATCAAATGCCAGTACACGCAGCAATGTTACAGCGATAATGGCGCTTTTTGCCTTGTATTGGAGGTCACTGTTTTAAAAAATATCTCTGATGATGATTATGGGTTGGTATTTTCCATCAATGCTCAAACAGAACCAAATTACCCCGACCATAAAAGTGATGCTAAAGGTATATTTTTAATTGCCGATGTGCATCGTGGCGATAATAAGGCGATCAGTAATTTGGATGAGCTTGTTTTTGACCCGCAGAATGAAGATGCCGTTGAGGAGGCTTATGCTAAGATTGAGCAATTTGTTAAACCATTTACCACGAGCGTGAGTGATCTGCTTGTCCAGGGGTATGATATTAAGGTAGAGGATAATTCGGTAAATTAGGAATAATCGCCCACATTAAAACAACGTCATTATAAGGTATGAAACAATGACGTTGTTTAAGGTCTTTTAGTTGACGATCGCGAGCGGCCTCTCTTAAAACTGTTCCTCATAAACCGCTCCTCCGGGTGTTTGCAGCTTATAATGTTTTACCTGCCCCGGCCCTTCAAATTCAAAACGGATGCCTACAATACGGCCCATGGTGTGAGCCTGTTTAAATTCAAAGATCTGTTTGTTATTAAGATATATTTTCAGATAATGGTCTTTAACGCTGCATCTCAGGTTTTGAAATTGCGACATATCTGTGCCAAAAGCACTCAGGTCATGGTTTTTTCCATCAACCCATTCTTCACCGGTTAAAATGCCCATATCGGCGATGCATCCTTTGTTTACTATGGGGATTACAATGGCGGTACCGTTACCTAAAATGGTTAGGTCGGCTTTGGCGCAGGCCGATTGGCCGGGTGTTGAGGTATTGCGCAAGGTGCAATCCATGGTGAAATTATCTGCATTAATTCCCGGAAATTCGCGGATGTTGGCAAACTTTACCCAGGTATTGTTAAAAACAGGTGTTCCTGATTTTTGCTCCATGACATCTGCTGTAATTCCCATAAAGCCCTGCCCTTTAATTTCTTCCGGCGAAAGATAAACAGGTATGGGCTGGTGATCGAGGATGCCTTTCCAGCCCTTGGTTTTAATAAATACCGATGTTTCCTTTCGCACATGTTTGTCTACAATGAGCTTTGCTATAAAATAACCGGGATCATAATAGATAGAGGTATACTGTTTGCCGTCACCGGGTACCTGTTCGCGGCGATTAGGGTCCCATGATTGCTGAATAAAAACGCTATCAGAATGAAATGCTGAGGCATCATAATTAAATACAACTGAGTTAGGCAAATCGTCAGAAACTTTCTTGCTGGTGAATTTTATTGAGCCGGGATCAATAGGCTTATTGCGCTTGCTGCTCATGAAAAACAATGCGCCCAATACCAGCAGCAATGTGCTGCCAAACCATATATAGCGTAAACCGGGTTTTGAAAGCGGAGCCACAACTGAGGTATCTGAATCATTTATTTTAACCGGGTACTCAATTACGCCGTTAACCTGGTGGTGCTGCCTGAAATCGCGCCAACTGGTGTAGTCAAGGAAACGGGCAAGGGCATTCAGCGTTGCTGCATTGGGGAAGCTTTCGTAGCGCACCTTACCCCAGATCCTTTTCAGAGTTGATACACTGAGCTGTACCCGTGTTTTATCAAAGATTTGCTGGCTTAGCTGCTCAAAGTCATCATTAACCCAAATATCACTATCACCCCAATTTAAGGTTCGCTCAATAAGCTGCCGGCATAACAAAAGCAATTGTTTTTCCTTTTCCATTGATCTACAGGTAATAATGTGGTTTAAAAATCCCTAAAACGCTTTGAACAAACTTGAACTTAACTTGAAATGCCGCCCGTGCTTTATTGTAATGACAATTTGCAAGTTTTGATTAAAGTTAAAATCAAAACCCATGAACAACAAGATTTTATTGTTTGCCATACTAAGCATGACGCTTGGCAGCGGCTTTTGTTACAGTCAGCAAAAGAAAGTTACATATGATATTAACCAATTGCTGAAGGAAAATAAACTGGTGAAAGCCTACACCCGCCAAACTGTTAAAGAACTTACCGACGGCAATAAACAAGGTCTGACATTAGATGGTATTTTATGGCTTAAGGATGTGGATTTTAAAACAGGCACCATTGATATTGATTTGCGGGGCAGGGATGTTTTTCAGGAAAGCTTTTTAGGCATAGCTTTTCACGGTATTGATACTACAACCAATGATGTTATCTATTTCCGCCCTTTTAATTTTCAGACCGCAGATACGCTTCGCCGCAAACATACGGTACAATACATCAGCGAGCCTGATTTTCCCTGGGATAAACTCCGTAAGGAGCATCCGCTGGTTTATGAAAATGCAGTAAATCCTTTTCCGCTGGCGGAGGCCTGGTTTCATGCGCGCATTGTAGTTAATGCCGATAATATTGTTGTGTATGTTGACCATTCCCATCAACCATCGCTTACTGTAAAAAAACTGAATAACCGGCAAAGCGGGCTCGTTGGCCTTTGGTCGTCCGGGTTGCCGGGCGATTTTGCCAACCTTGTTATTACTCAATAAGTATAAAACAACCATCATCATGAAAAAATTAGTCTTAATGTTAACGCTGTTTGCTGCCGTGGAAACACGGGCACAACAAAAGCACCAGGTATACAACCTTTCGGTTGTATACCCTAAACAATGGATCATTCCTAAAAACGATACGCTTGGCTATGAGCTCGGCACTTTCCAGGGGCAAAAGGCGTTGCTCATCAAACGGAAGATCGGTGACTACAAATCTGCCAGTTTAGCGTATAAGCCGGGTTTAAATTTCAAGGATGGGATTATTGAAATGGATGTAGCTTGTGTAAATCCTAAAGGAGGCTTTGTTGGTTTGGCTTTTCATATCCGGGATGCCCATCATTATGAAACAGTTTATTTCAGGCCGGGATCATCCGGTACTATTAACGCTATCCAGTACATGCCCGAAAAAAAGGCCGAGTTTAACTGGTGGGACTATGAGGCAACAAAATACCAGGCTAAAGCCATAATTCCGCAAAATAAATGGTTTCATGTTAAAGTGGTGGTTCGGGGCAGCAAAATGGAGGTTTATGTGGATAATGCCCCGAAGCCGGCGATGGTGTACACCCCGCTTGATCCGTCATTGAAAAGCGGTGCGGTAGGTTATTGGCATGGAAACTGCCCCAAAGGTGCTTACAAAAATCTTGTTGTAACAGCTTTTAATTAAGAAATGATGCTAACGGGATTTGTGCGCTCTCTGTCCGGCCTTGCGAGGTTTTTAAACTTCGCAAGGCTTCAATTGCAAAAAATCGCCCTAACTACATCGATGTAGTAGAAATATATAGTCAAATGGCTGTCCTGTGCTTGTTTTTATTGAACCAAAATCTGCACTTTTATAACTTGAAATGTGCCCTGCATAAGCACTTTAACCAGTTATTTATAGTCTATGAAATTTAAACACCTGTACAAATCAACAATTACTGCATGTTTATTAGCGCTAAGCCTCAATTCTTTTTCGCAAAATAGTTTTAAACCCCAAAAGGATGTATTGGCAACCGTCAAAAAAAACTTTGCTAATGCGGATGTACAATATAAGTATATGGCCAAACAGTTTGGGCCTGAGCAATTTCCTAAAACGTATCACCCTAATACCGATAAGTTTGAAACAAGCAACAGTAGCTGGTGGTGCAGTGGTTTTTATTCAGGCACATTACTAAATCTATATCAGCAAACTAAAGATGCTGAGCTGCTTAACCAGGCTAATGAAAACTTGAAAGGCCTCGAAAAAGAACAATATAATAAAGGGACGCATGACCTCGGCTTTATGATGTATTGCAGCTTCGGTACAGCAAACCATCTTGAGCCGAAACCTGAGTATAAAGAAATTCTGATTAATAGTGCCAAATCACTTTCAACAAGGTTTAACCCAACGGTTGGCTGTATCCGTTCATGGAATTCAAAGGCTAATGATTTTCTGGTGATCATTGACAATATGATGAACCTGGAACTGTTGTTTTACGCTACCAAGGCAACCGGCGACTCGAGCTTTTATAAAATAGCGGTTACCCATGCCAATACCACTATGAAAAACCACTTCCGCCCGGATTTTAGCTCGTATCACGTAATTAACTATGATGAACAAACAGGGGCGGTAAAAGAAAAGAAAACCGCACAGGGCTTTGCTAATGAGTCGGCATGGGCAAGGGGACAATCCTGGGGGCTATACGGCTATACAGTTATGTACCGCGAAACTAAAGACAAAAAATACCTTGAGCAGGCAAAAAATATAGCGCATTTTATATTGACCAATCCAAACTTGCCTGCCGATAAAATACCTTACTGGGATTATAACGCACCAAACATCCCCAATGCGTTGCGCGATGCTTCTGCAGCATCAGTTATGGCCTCGGCCTTGCTTGAACTTTGCCGTTATGTTGATAAAAAGGATGGCCAGGAGTATTTTAATACAGCTCAAACTATTATCAAAAACTTATCTGCACCGGCATATAAAGCTGACTTGAACACTAACGGAGGTTTTATTTTGAAACACAGCGTGGGCCATTTTCCGGCAGGTACCGAAGTTGACGTACCTTTAACTTATGCCGATTATTACTTTGTTGAGGCCATGGAGCGTTATAAAGCTTTTGCTAAATAACGCTATATTTATTGCATGGCATTAGGCAAAGGTAGGTTAGAAGCATTTAGTGATGGCGTAATAGCCATCATTATTACCATTATGGTGTTGGAAATGAAGGTTCCGCATGGCGAAAGCCTGGAAGCTTTGAAACCGCTTATCCCGGTTTTTTTAAGCTATCTGCTCAGTTTTGTATATGTAGGTATTTACTGGAACAATCATCACCATACCTTGCAGGCGGTACGCTCTGTAAACGGTAAAATATTGTGGGCCAACCTACACCTGTTATTCTGGCTATCGTTGATACCTTTTGTAACCGGCTGGATGGGAGAGACCCACCTCACCCAATGGCCGGTTTTCTTTTATGGTGTGGTGCTCATCATGAATGGTATTGCCTATCGCATCCTGGCGTTAATGCTCATTAAACATCACGGTGAAGACTCGTTAATAGCAAAAGCCTTCGGCAATGATTTTAAGGGGAAAATTTCTGTGGTGCTGTACGCGGTTGCTATATTATGTACCTGGCTAAATCCTGTTGTCAGCGTTGTAATTTATGTAGTGGTAGCCGGGAGTTGGTTTATACCCGATAAACGTTTCGAACGTCTCCTCGAATCTTAACAGTTGCCTGAATTAAGATCGGGATCCCGGTATGATAAAAAGTGCAGTAACCCCGCTTACTTGGTGCGCATAGTTAAAAAGCAGTTCACTTTTAACTATGCTTTATTTACCCAAATAGTTTATTCCGGCCGTTTTTAATTTTTTAATAACCGCTGCTGCCACATCGCGCCCCTGCTGGTTGCCGTTGACAATGGCATCATTAAAATGAATACCGCCATAAAAACGGGACAAAGAAGCCTCTTCAGCAGCCTGCTTAAACGATTTGAAATCGCGGGGGCCAACACCATAGGGGATTTCCGAATCATCTGTGTAAGCAAAGTTATCACCCAACAGATAACTTAATACTCCAGCCGACGAATTTGACAACACGGCATGGCCGCTTGGATACTCCGGGAATGGCGGGGTTTGCAACATGGGCACCCATTTAATATCAATGTATTTGTTAATATAGGTTTCGGGGCGGATGCCGTTACTGCGATATTTTTCGTCCCAGCAACTGATAAACGCATCCATTTCGGTCATGGCTACCAGCGTCGTTACTTGTATCGATTTATCAAAACTAAGCCCGGCTTTTTTTACGGCAATACCTACAATATTCATCCAGTGCCCACCCGGACTGATTTTTTTAAAACCGATCATCATGTGCCCCGATGTGGTGACAGCAAAAGGGTTGCAATCCCAGAAGTTGGCGATCATGATCTGCTCTGCCGACATGTTTTTGGATACCGTGTAAACTGCATAGGCCTCTTTATAAAACTCGCTGGTGCTATCTGTGCTGAAAACTGCGGGCCTAACCGGCACAAACTGATCGGCTGAGTCAATAAACATCGGGCGAATGGTTTTCCAGTTGGGTTCAACGGCCTCCATATACATCGGCGGGGTAGGGAACCAGTTTTTACCACCTTTAATAGGCGAATACCGAAGCCGGCCGCTCAACTTATTGTAATTATCTGATTTAGAATATTTAATAATCTTAGCCGTCATTTCGGTGGCAGCGGCTATCGATTGCTTGACCACATCTTCGCTGATTCCGTTCTCTTTAAGAAGGGCTACATACTTATCCTCATCATCCTGCAGCATAAAGCCCGATGGGAGCATCTGCTTTCCTGTTTCCAGTATACAATACATAGCGGCTATGCGATAATCGTACTTATCGGCCGGGATGCTGATCTGGTTATCCTGTGTGTAACTTTTGATAAAATTGCCAACCGGTATTATCTGTTTATTGTTTAGGCTAACCAAATTATAAGCCCCCAGGGTTATATAGGCATAATAACGGGAAGCAGCGGGCGGGTTTACAACATCATGGATCATAACCGTCGAAATAGCATTTACAGCCTGATCGATATGCAGGTACGGAAGAATGTTTTTTTTATTCTTTTGCGCATAGGCTGTTGTGCTTATCAGCGCTAAAAACAATATGGATATTTGTTTGATCATCTATTTTAATTTTTGTTTCGAGTTTCAAGCATTAAGGCAGAAGCTAATAGTTCTCTAACACACTAAAGCTCCCGATTCCAGACTTTAGACTTGTTACTTAAACTTAATACTTATAAAACTGCAAAGCCTGGCCCGATGCACCTATCATTACATAATTTGCGCCGTTTATTTTTATTTCCGTGGCCGATTTTACGTCACCGTTTACTGATAGCCCTGCAACCGGTTGGCTTTGGTATGTGAAATTACCCTTCCCGTCGCTGGTAAGCAGGCAGCCATAATTTGCATCAAAGCTTCCCAATTTCAGGCGGTTATCTGAATGGTTGCCCAGCAGCAGGAGGTCTGTTTTGCCGTCATGATTAAAATCGCCGGTGAGGATCTCTGATACCGATGAGTATTGGGCCTGTAAAGGCAGTTCACCTTTTACAAACTTACCACCACGGTTCATGAACAGGCATGTTGCAACTTCATTAGCTGTAAGCTTAGTGGCTTTGGCAAGCTCTTCGGGCGTGAAAATATCCTTCATGGTAGCATCGCAATAAGCTTTGTATGAAGCGAATCTTTTACGCATGGGGTAAATCTGGTCGTTCAGTTCGTCCCGACTTACAAAAGGGTAGCTTACGCCCTGTATATAAAAGTTAAAGAACGGATCGATTGAGCCGTTGCCGTCAAAATCAGCAAAATACATTTCGGCGGGCTCTGTTTGGCTGGCATGGATCTGCGTGTTTTCGCCAAGGTTCCCTGCTATGATATCCGGTTTGCCGTCGTCATCCACATCAGTAATGGTTAGCGTGTTCCAGAAACCGCTAACGGGATGATCAAAGTATTTGGCTGTTTCATCAACAAAACCGGCTTTGGTGTTAGTAAAAACCATGATAGGCATAAATTCGCCGCATACTACCAGGTCTTTACGGCCATCGCCATTCAAGTCGGCCCATTGAGCATCTTTGATCATACCTATGCCTGTAAATGGTGCATCGGTAGTTTCAAAATGACCACCGCCCGTATTGGTAAGCAGGTAGCTTTTTGGTGCAGATGGATAAGAACCCGGTGTAACGTTTGATCCGACAAACAGGTCAATTTTTCCGTCGTTGTTATAATCACAAGGGCGTACACATGATTTACTGCTGGCGGTTAATATCGGGAGGGAGGTGCTTGAAAGGCTGAAATTGCCTTTACCATCGTTCAGATAAAGCTTGTCCTGCAGCTCATTAGCGCCGGGTTCTAATAGTGAATAGCCGCCTTTGGCTATGTACAGATCGGGAAAACCATCGCCATTGGCGTCAAAAAACGCCGCTGCTGATGTGTTTTCTTTGTTAACGTCCGATATCTCCTGAACGGCATAATTGCCGCCTGCTTTTTGAATAAATATCTTGCTCGGTGTATTCTGATCACCGGCAATAAATAGGTCCTCAAGACCATCTTTGTTTACATCAGCTTTGGCTATCACCGGCCCTGTTTTTGAGCTCATGAACAGCATCAAAGGCTGGCGCTTAAAATCATTGATGCTGTTTTCGGTATGGGTGTAATCGATAGCGGGTTTAGCTAACGAGAACAGGGCTTTTTGATTGCTTTTGCTATAGGTTTTAAACATAGAATTGCCTGTTTTATAGGTGATGTTTAAGCGTTGATTTGCTTTAACGTCGCTAAGCAATTGCGATGTTTGATCGGGCCAGATGATCCGTACTGAATCTGCCTGCTGGTCACCCAATCCAAAATTTAAAACTGTAGATACGCATGAAAGATATCCCCTGTTAGGGTTAACCTCCTGGTACTGTACTTGCTTACCGCTATATACAAATACTTTTGAACCTATGGCATTGGTATTTCCTTCCGGTTGTTTAAGATTTACAGCCAGGTAGTTCTTTTTGCCGGTTTCCATGGTCATGTTTTGTAATATGGAAGCCTCGCTGTTGATATTATTAGTAACCAGGTCAAGATCGCCGTCGTTATCAAGGTCGGCATAAACGGAGCCGCTGGAAATGCCACCTTTATTGATCCCCCAATCTTGTTTTTTATCGGTGAAGGTAAGGTTATGATTATTTTGGAAAATATAGTTTGACAGTGTAGTAGAGGGCATAGCTTTAACCAGGTCCATGAGCAGGAAGGGTTCGCGGTTCATAGCTTTTTTGAGTTTATAATCGCCCCAATACCGTAAAAAGTCCTTGTTGGTGTAATCGCGGAAGTAACCGTTGGAGATGAAGATATCCTTGTAGCCGTCGTTGTCAAAATCGGCAATAAGCGGGCACCAGCTCCAGTCAGTATTGGAAACGCCTGCCAGCTGACCGATTTCGCTGAAAGTACCATCACCATTATTAACCTGCAGCATGTTGCGCATATATTGTTTGTACAGGTTCTGGTTCAGCATCAGCTCAAACGATTCGTAGTTTTCCTGTAGTTGCAACAGCTTTTGACGCCGGTTATCAGGAGGCAGCATGTCAAGCGTCATCATATCAGGAAGGCCGTCATTATTGATATCAGCTATATCAACCCCCATTGAAAATTGTGACAAATGTTTGAAGCACTTTTTACTATCCTCGGTAAAAGTGCCGTTTCCGTTGTTTATGTAAAGGTAGTCGGGTTCGTTGTAATCGTTGGTTACATAAATATCCTGTAATCCATCTTTGTTCATATCAGCTATGGCAACGCCAAGGCCAAAGGTGAGGGGATTTTGAATGATGCCCGCTTTTTTGGATACATCAACAAAATGACCACCCTGGTTTTCAAAAAGTTTATTGCTGGCCAATTCGTCGGTTTCGGCTTTGGCCTGTGCAAATTCAAGGTTGCTGATTTTTTTAACGTTATGGTTAAGCAGGAACATATCCAGCTTGCCATCATTATTATAGTCAAAAAATACAGCCTGGGTACTATAGCCGGGATCATCAAGGCCGTATTGTTTGGCCATTTCAACAAATTTGCTGTTGCCTTTATTGATGAAAAGTTGGTTGCGGCGTTTGGCGTTATCACCAAGGCCGGAATAACACACATAAATGTCCAGGAGACCGTCGCCGTTAACATCGGCCATGGTAACGCCGGTTTTCCAGTCGCCGGGCCTGCCCGCGAGGCCGCTGCCGGCTTGCTGGGTAATATCTTTAAATTTCAGGTTCCCTAAGTTGAGGTACAGTTTATTTTGACCAAGGTTGCTGGTAAAAAATAGGTCTTCGAGGCCGTCATTGTTGATATCGCCAACGGCAACACCGCCTCCATTGTACAGGTACTCATAGGAGAGCACGTTGAGCTTTTCGTCCTCAACCAGGTCATTGCGGAATTTAACACTGGTTTCTTCGGGGGTAAGCAGCTTAAAAAGCGGTTGCTGCGCATTACCGCGCATACTTTGTAATGTAAACAGCGCAACAGTACAAAATGTAAAAGTGTTTAACCTTTTAAGTTTAAAATTAACGAGGGGAGAAGAACAACACATTATCAACAGATTTTATTTTTCCGGGCCGCAGGGGATTTAAATTTACTTATTTGTATTGATAATTGCCACCGGATGATTAATCCTTTTTGTTGTAAAAACCAAAAAACAAGGCTATGAAGCCATAGCCTTGTTTTTAAAGTGAATTATATAGGGGTATTATTTATCCCACCATACACGTGATGAAAATTTATCACCACCAGATAATGATGCAACACCGCTTGACAAACCATTAGGGTTTGTTGATTGGAGCGTAATTGGATAAATTACACGATGCGGGATCTCAGTATCAAACTGAGATGGATATTTAACTGGGGTTAAGACAGGGAAACCTGATCTTCTCCAGTTGGTCCAGTTTTCGTTAAACATGAACAATGTTGAGGTTTCAACCCAATATTCAGTATTAATTTGCTGTAAAGCTGATGCACCAAGCGGGTGGGCTGCAACGTATGCTGCTACTGCTGCATCGCTTATGGCAGCAGCTGCGTTAATCTGCGCTATCGACTTCATGTCGGCAGCTAATGCGTTAGCATAGTGCGTAGCCGCGCTACCACCTACACTCCAGCCTCTCGTTGCCGCTTCGGCGAGTAATAATTCTGTTTCGCCGTAAGTTAAAAGCATATTGATAGTGCTTTTGTCAACAGGGTTAATGGTACTTGTTGCTGTGTAATAAACCTGTAAACGCGGACGTGAATATTTGCCCAGAGGCGCCGGAGCATCTTTTTCGACAGCAGGGTCAGCAGGAGTAGCACCCGGATAATTCGGATCGGTAGTTACATCGGTAGCGCCGCCGTTTAAGTCGAGGCCGTTAGGTAAACCAATTTGTTTAGCGTAGGCGGTGTCACCTGCAACCGTTTCATTTTCATTTGCTTTTTTACCATTGCCTGTAGCAATCTCTGCAATCGCGCGTACTCTTAAAGAATCACTTTTTGATTTCATGTAATCAATCAGGGTTTTTGACCAGCGTACCTCGCGGAAATCATCAACAGTTAACAACGCGTTTACAATAGCGTTTGAATAGCCATTAGCATTATTTGTTTTTACTTTAGCGTTGTCATCAATACTGGCCATGGTACCGGCTGCGGCAGCCTTTTCAACATATTTTTGAGCCGTTGCCGGGTCAACTTTAGTTAACCTCATAGCTACGCGTACCATTAGTGAGTAACCAAACCTTTTCCACTTGGCAATGTCGCCGCTGTAAAACAAATCAGAACTTGGCTTGTCTTTGGCCGGATTCAAAGCAGTCAGGGCCGCATCGAGATCGGTTAACATAGCTGTATAAATAGCCTGCTGTTTATCGAACTTAGGGAAGAAAACGCCTTGTTTAGCCTGGCCTGCTTCTGAGTAAGGCACATCACCATAAGTATCTGTTATACGTTGTACAATCAATACTTTCATAATGGTGGCAATATTGTTCAGATTGTCATACCCGGTTTTACCTTTGGTAAGATTTTTTATTTCCTCAACGTAGGTCTCAGCACCATAACCTTCGCTGTAAACGCGGCCTATGTAATCGTTAAACGATCCGCTTTGCTGATATTTATCGCCATTGCCGTAATAACTAAATGTTGATGCTAATGACTGTGTCCACATACTTTGAAACAGCAGCTGCGAGTAACCCGTTTGCGAATAATTCAATTGTGCCTGGGCCAGCAAAAAGTTTGGATTAAACTGATCGGCGGTCGTAGCATTAGGGTCGGTATTTATTTTAGTGAAGTCTTTGGTGCAACCGGCAAACAGCGTTGCTGCCAGGCAAAGGCCACTATATATAAGTCTCTTTTTCATCTCCGTTATTTTCTAAATTTAAAGTTAACATTAATACCGAATGTGCGGGTTGCTGGTAAGCTGGTACCTTCGATGCCTGCATAATTGATATTGTTTGAGAAGCCTGATTCTGGATCGATGTTATCAGAATGTTTCATGATAGTCCAAAGGTTACGACCTACTGCAGAAACCGTGATGGCGTTGAATGGTGATCCATTCAGGAAACTGCTGGTAAAGGTATAGCCAAAAGTAACCTGGCGTAATTTGATAAAATCGCCGTTTAACACGTTAAGTGCTGAAACATTGTATAAACCTTTTTGGTAGTAGTCCTGAGCGTCAACACTTTTTGTATTTGGAGTACCTGCTTCGGTAACACCTTTACCAACCACGCCGCCTTCACGTCCGTCCAGAGTGATTTTGTTTAAACCGCGGAAGATACTGTAAGCATTGGTTGCAGACAGAATTTTGCCACCAAAACGGTAATCAACCAGGAATGACAGGTTAAAATGTTTGTAGTTAAAATCGTTGTTTAAACCACCGTAAATTTTTGGCACGGTTGAACCCATTGGGATACGGGCTGTAGTTTCAGGATAACCGTCTGAGTTAAAAATAATATTGCCACCGGCATCCCGTTTATAATCGTTAGCCATAATTTGCGGGCCAGGTAAGCCAACAACATAGGCAAGGTTAGCATTCAATGGCCTGTAAGTACCTAAGGTTTGTGTAGTACCGAAATCATCAGTTTTTAATACCTTGTTTTTAACATAAGTAAAGTTGATTGACGGCGACCATGAGAAAGTTGAGGTTTGTACAGGTGTACCTTTAATCTCAACTTCCACACCACGGTTTTGGAATGATTGTGTGCCTATGAGGCGTGTGTTGAAACCAGCTGCCGGGTCAAGTTGGCTGCGTAATAGCTCATTGTGTGTTTTACGGCTAAAGTAATCAGCATCGACACTTAAACGACCGTTAAAGAATTTTAACTCCGTACCAATTTCCAACTCGTCAAGCGTGTAAGGTTTTAAATTAAGGTTATAAAGATCCAGCGAGTAGTTACCGATAGTAGTGCCGTTGATTTGATTACCTAAGTTATAGTAAGCTGATGTGCTGTACGCCTTATCGGGCTCACCACTGGTTTTAGCGTATGATACGCGAAGTTTGCCAAAATCAAGTGTGGGAAGCTTCAACAGATCGGAAAACAAAAAGCTTGCTGATACCGAAGGTGTAAAGATGCTCAGGTTATTAGCCGGCAGTTTTGAATAAGCATCGTAACGGCCGGTTGTGCTTAACGTAAGGAAGCTTTTAATGTTAAAATCGGCTGTATAATATGCTGAGTGAACTTCCGATTTATTGAATTGGTAGTTTGCCGGGTTTTTAACACTTACGTTGCTATAGCTATAGAAGAAAGGCAGTGTAAATGGACCACCGCTTAAGCTTGTGTATTCGTACTGGTTTTTGCGAATGTTGGCACCTGCTGAAAAGTCAAAAGCAAGTAAATCCTTTACAATAGTGTGTTTTACACCAACCAAACCGTCGGCATTAAACTCAAAGCTTTGTGCGGTTGATTGTTCATCCAAACCACCCATTAAACCGGTGTAATAAGCGGTACCGGTAGGGGTAACTTTAAAGCGGCTATCATTAATGTTATCATAACCTAAACGGGCCTGCGCATAAATCCAGTCGGTAAAGTTGTAACGGGCGGTTAATGACGAAATTAAACGTTTACGACCAGTATTGTTTATAAAGTTGTTAGCCGCGAAGTAAGGGTTGGTAACATAAGGGTCATCTGTCCATACTTGTTCATAGCCATTAGCCGCTATGCCCGGGTTTAAGATAGATTGATTGATGTTTGGCGCAAGGAACCAGATGTTGTTAGGATTACCCGGACCGTCGCTCAGGCTTGGCCTGTTTTTTGAATTTTCGATCAAATAGTTGGCAACCACAGCTATGTTCAACTTCGGTGTAACATTTTGGTTTACGTTTAAGTTGAATGTTTTCCTGCCTAAATTACTGTTGCGCACAATTGATCCTGCGTTCAGATCAGAAACCGATAACCGGAAAGCACCATTCTCGCCGCCACCATCAAATGATACGGTATTAGTATAAGTGTTACCTGTACGGTAAAAGTTTTGCAGGTTATTAGTACCTGCTGCGGAGTAAGGATACGATTTGCCATCAAACTGTATAGTTGAAGAACCATCCAGTTTTGAACCCCATGCTAAACGGCTTGATTGCTGCGCACCATCAACGGAGGCAGGTTTTACGCCATGTTGTCCCTGGCCATAGGTGGTTTGAAAATCAGTTGTGTTATTAACTTTATCGGCCTGGTAGTTGGTATTAAATTCAACACCGAAGCCCGAATTTTTCTTGCCGCCCTTAGTGGTGATCAAAATTACGCCATTTGATGCACGGCTACCATACAGCGCAGATGCCGACTGGCCTTTCAACACGGTAATAGTTTCAACATCGTCGGGATTTATGTTGCTGATACCGTCACCGTAGTCGGCACCGCCCCATTCGCCCGATGAACCACGTTGGGTATTATCCATCGGTACGCCGTTAATTACAAATAATGGAGAGCCCGCGCCGCCGCTGGTAACGCCACGTAATAAAATACGAGCTGATGAACCCGGGCCACCACTAACACCGCTAATGCTCACACCTGCAACTCGGCCTTCTAATGAGTAGGCAACGTTGGTTTCTTTAGCTTTATCAAGCAGGTCGCCTTTTACTGTTGTTACAGCGTAACCTAATTTTTTTTCTTCCTTTTTAATACCCAAAGCCGTTACTACTACCTCATTAAGGTTAGTGTTTGATTTTAGGGTAATGGTAATAGTTGATTTACCGCCTACCGCTACATCTACAGTTGCATAACCTATGTAGCTTAAAGTTAATACAGCGTTAGGTTGTACATCAAGTGTAAAGTTACCGTTTGCATCAGTTTGGGTACCGGTGGTGGTGCCTTTGATCCTGATGCTTACACCTACGAGTGGTTCGCCTTTTTCGTCAACAACCTTACCGGTAAGCTTAGCGAAGTTTAAGTTAAAATTAATGTTTGATTTGGCTTTTGCTTTTGGCGCTTCAGCAGCCGAAGCCTGCACGTTCAAGAGCACCATACCTGCAAGGGCAAATTTACACAGGCTGAGGGATTGTGATACCCATGGCCTGTGTACACCCACCGGGTGTTTGAAAAATTTCATATTTTATTGAATTTAAAGGGAGTTAATAGCGAAGCGCCCTGGAAGCACAACGCAGTTATAAACATTCAAAAATCTTTTTCGGGGCAGTAATTCCCTCCGGGTAATTATCGCCTGTAGCGGGGAGAGTAAGCTTTTTTTACATAGGCATCAGTTTTCCTGGGTTTATTAATAATGTCATATAGTTTGGTTAATGATCACTGTGCTAAAGGAAAACTATCCTTTGTAGGGAGCACTATGGTGATTTAAAGTGAGGACAATTAAATTTCAGTGATTGCCTACAAACCCATGAAAAATATTTTGCAATTATTAATTACCGGTATTTTAAACTGCATAAGGAGTAAACAGGGAGATAGGGGGCGGCGTGATATTAATCATGTAATGACGGATAGTCGTTAGCCTTAAGTTCTAAGTCAAAAAAGACTAAACTTAACTTTTTACTTGAGACTTAGTACTATTAACTTAACACTAATATTGCCCGCTGCCTGACATGATCATGGATGCAAGCTGTTCGTCGCGGTCATAAATATCTTTGCGGAAGTTGAGCAGATTATTCCTGTCGGTAAAGGCGGTAAAATAAGCTATAAATACAGGCATCTTTTGTTTGAGTGTAACCTGCTGTTCTTTACCAAGATGCATGGCTTTATTAATGCGGGAGGTTGTCCAGGTGCTGTCGTACTTTAAAAGAAATGAAGCCAGTTTTACCGGTTCGCCAACGCGGATACAGCCGTGGCTAAACGCCCGTGAGGATTCGCCAAACAACGACCTTGAAGGCGTATCGTGCAAATAGATACTGTAACTATTAGGGAACAGGAATTTTACCAGCCCCAAAGAGTTTGCCGGTCCGGGTTTTTGCTGAATTACCGGAAGTCCGTTTTCCCGGCCGGTAATGACCATATTATGCTCGTTAAGATAATTTGGGTTGCTGCTCATGGCCGGCAACACTTCATTGCGCACAATACTTTCGGGCAGGTTCCAGTAAGGACTGAATACCACGTACTGCATTTCGCCGTAAAATATTACTGTTTGATGTACTTTTTCCCCCACTACCACATTGCAACTCCATAATAAGCTATCGGCATGGTAGACGTGTAGTTTAAATTCGGGGATATTCACAGCGAGGTAGTCGGTAGTTAAACTTACAGGCAGCCAGCGGCAGCGCTCCATGTTTACAATGATCTGTTTGATCCGTGATTTGAGCGGTACATTCATTTCGGCCATAGTTCCGGGGCCGGGTAAGCCATCGGCGCTAAGGCCGTGCCTGAGCTGGAATTGGGTTATGGCCGCTTTAAACTCGTCATCAAACCTATTGTTGAGCGTATCGCCTTTAAAATCTTCCAGTTTATATAGGCGGGCTTTTATGCGGGCAACTACGGCCGACGAGTCGCCGGGTTTGAGTTTTTTGCTGATAATAATTGGTTCCCAGCTCTCATGGGCATCAAGCCGGCGGTATTTGGCCAGAAAGCTTTTTAGCAGATCGTACTGACGGTATACCGGCTCGCTTATAGCAGGGGTTTTCGAAGGTCTTTTTAAGAGCGTATCCAGGTAATCATCATATGCTATCTTCTTACGCGGCAGGAACCAGTTTACCGAACGGCTAACCGAATCGCTCATGCCCCGGAAAGCCAGTTTTGAAAACGCGAAATATTGGGCAGTGAGCATTAACTCGGTGCCGATATCAGGTTTTTTGACCCTTGTTTTTGAATGATTGTCAAATATCAGGGAGTCTAAATCTTTTTGATAGGGGATACCTTTATATATGCCTTCATTTTGCAGGTTCATAAGCCTGTCGTTCAGGTTACCGGCCTGTTCAATTAAGGTGCCTTTTTCGTACCATGCATATGCAAATTTACGCTTACGGTAAAAACTCCGCAGATCCTGCTCATAGGGGACCAAAGCGGGGTGCTTTTGAAGAAATGTGACGATACGGGTACTGTCAAATACAACTTCAGTTTGATCACTAAAGTTACCGGGAATGGTTTTTGTCCACTCTTTAACCATTTTCTTTTTTAGGGAATCAGCTATATAATTGTGATGTTTTTTGCTGTTGTTTTTGCAGTTGGAGAGGACTAAAACACTTAAAGCAAGTACGATAATATATTGTGGTTTCAGCCTGTTCTGCATAGCTAATTTATTAGTTATACGGAACGTAAATGACAAGGTTTTGTTTTGGAAAAGGAAAGGGTACTGAATGTTAACCGATATAAAATACCCGTAGAGCACAGGAAATCCCGATATTGAAAAAAAGGATGAATATTTTTTAAATAAACACTACTAAGTTTATAGATATTATAGTATATTTGTTGTGTGACATTCAAAAACAGATGACAGGCAACAGTTTAATCAGCAGCAACAAATATGCACCAGCCGAAAACCGGGGGCTGTACATGCCCATGTGTTGCTGTTGTTGAAATTCTCTCCAATACAAAATAAGCTGTTACGCACCTTTAAATTTACTGGCCTCAATTAATATATTTTTATGAATACATCCCGCAATAAACAATTAAGCAACGCCATCCCGCCGGGCTTGCTCATGCGTTACCGGATAATTTATGGATTATGCCGTTGTTGTTGAACAATACAACTTAACTACGATTACCTAAAAACATTATCCGTAACATCATAAATCTATTTTAAAATGCAAACCACAAATAATAATAAATATCCTTTTTTTGACCTGCTTGAAGTTGTTGCCGAACCCGATCTTAAGTTTCGTAAGCTGAAATCATTACATCCTGTAAAAGCGGGCAATTTGGTCCCTGAATTTAAGTTAAGTAACGATTATAGCCGCTGGCAGCAATTTTACAATGGCGGCGAAACACATGGGCCTATTTCGCAAAGAAATTTATTAAATAAACCGCTGGTTATTTCTTTTTATTCGCGTCATTGGGGGCAGCAAGGTCTGGCGCAACTTAAACAACTGAATAATTTGCAGCATGAGGTTAAGGCAAGCGGCGGCAACCTGCTTATTATTAGTGATGAGCGCACCGAAGAGCTTGAAAAATGGGCATGGGAGCAAAGCCTCACCCTTAATTTTTATCACGATGCCGATAAAGAATTAGCACAGCAATTCAGGGTTTATTCTGACGATTACCCGGTGTGGGACAGGTTTTCGGGCATCGACGAAAATGCGCCGTTATTGGCCACCTATATTATTGAACCATCAAAACAGGTTATCTACAGCCATATCGATTGGGATTTCCTGGGCACTTTTTCTGCCGAAGACATCATCAGCACTGTTTATGAATCAGCATTGATCAGCAATAGCCGCAGATCGGCATAAGCACCAGGAGGTTAAACGTCTTACACAACGGCAATCTTATAAGTGTTTGCTAAGCGCACTTATAAGATTGCTTCTTACTTTCCGAATAATATTTTTATTAGTCTGTTAATTCAGGTGCCCACCCCGCAGCCTGGCTTTGTAATAACTTGGCGTAATGCCCTCTATCTTTTTAAATGCGCGGCTAAAGTAGTTAAGGTTATTGAACCCGGCTTTAAAACAGGCTTCAGAGATACTGTTATGCGGATTGTTCATGAGCTGCTTGGCTAATTGCAGGCGCTCTTTAATGATATAGTCAACCGGCGAAATCCCCAACTCGTGCCTAAACGCCCGGAAAAAGCTGGCTTTGCTCATAAAGGCCATCTGGCTCAATGCATCAATATTAAGCTTATCGCTTAAATGCACCCTAATGTATTCCAGTACAAAGGCAAATCGGCTGCTGCTTGATAACTCATGCAGGTTATCGCTGATCTCGTTAATGTTTTGCATCTGCATAATGCGGATTAGCAACTCTTTTAAAGTGAGGTTAGCCAGCACATCTTTGGTCAGCGCATCGCCGGTACTGATGCGGATGAGTTTATTAATGAGCTGTGCCAGCTCATAATTATTAAAAAAGTGGAACTGGTTATAGTTCAGCTGCCAAACCCGCTTATCTTCCCTTGGATAATTCTCATTTAAGAAATCAAGCGTATTGGTAATTTCCTGGTGGTTAATAGCCAAAGCTGTGCACTGAGATGGCTGGTTGATAGTAGCCTCCGGGAAATCAATTTTCATCGTAATATTTGGCGGTACTATAACGGTTTCGCCGGGGAGGTAATCAAACCCCGGTTTATCAAACAGATGCATCACCTTTTTGCCGCGCAGCATGCTTGTTATTACCAGATCGCTAAAAGTTAAGGGCACCAGTTCGCTGCGCTCAAAAGTTTCAAAAACGTTGAGTTCGCAATGGTTCATGGTATAAGCCCTGCGGTTTTCAACCAGGGTATTCAGTTCTTTTCCGTGTGAGAGGCTTAGTGGAGATAACAGGGTTTTGTTATTCATAGCCGTTTATAATTTATACCAAATTAGGCATACTTATCCTGATTAACAAGCGGGTGCAAAAAATGCGACCATTGTGCTATCATTTGAGAACATAATGCAAATGCCCTACAGCAAGGTAGCTCTACATTAGTGTTACCAAAAAACCATAAAAATTATGAGCGCTGTTTCTAAACCATCCTTCAAGGATAAATACGACAATTTTATCGGCGGAAAATTTGTCCCGCCGGTTAAAGGCGAATATTTTGATAACGTTTCGCCTATCGACGGTAAAGTATTCACCAAAGCTGCACGATCAGGAAAGGAAGATGTTGAACTGGCTCTGGACGCCGCTCATGCCGCATTCCCAGCGTGGGGCAAAACTTCAGCAGCGCACAGGGCATCGCTATTAAATAAAATAGCCGATGTTATTGAAGCCAACCTGGAGTTTTTGGCTGCGGTAGAATGCATTGATAACGGAAAAGCCATTCGTGAATGTCGCGCTGCCGACTTGCCGCTGGTGATTGATCATTTTCGTTATTTCGCTGGTGTAATTCGTGCCGAAGAAGGCGGGATTTCCGAGCATGATGAATATACCGTAAGTATTTGTTTAAATGAGCCGTTGGGTGTGGTAGGACAAATCATCCCCTGGAATTTTCCGCTGTTGATGGCTACCTGGAAAATTGCCCCTGCGCTGGCTGCAGGTAATTGCTGTGTTGTAAAACCGGCCGAACAAACCCCGACATCCATCATGGTATTGATGGAATTGATCCAGGATATTTTGCCGCCGGGTGTTTTAAATATTGTTACAGGTTTTGGTCCGGAGGCAGGTAAGCCGCTGGCTTCATCGCCGAGGGTTGCCAAAGTTTCTTTTACGGGCGAAACCACAACAGGCCGCTTAATTATGCAGTACGCATCTGAAAACCTCATTCCGGTTACGATGGAATTGGGTGGGAAATCACCAAATATCTTTTTTGAATCGGTAGCCGATGCCGATGATGAGTTTTTTGACAAAGCTGTTGAAGGCGCCGTATTATTTGCCCTTAACCAGGGAGAGGTTTGCACCTGCCCGTCGAGAATCCTGGTGCATGAAAACATCTACGATAAATTTATGTCGAAGGTGATAGAACGCACTAATGCTATCATTATGGGCAACCCCTTAGATGGCTCCACAATGATGGGCGCACAGGCATCTAACGACCAATACGAAAAAATCCAATCGTACCTGAAAATTGGTAAAGAAGAGGGAGCAGAGGTACTTTGCGGCGGTGAGGTTAAAAAGCTTGACGGTGAGCTGGAAGGCGGCTATTATATCCAGCCTACGTTATTTAAAGGCAATAACAAAATGCGCATTTTCCAGGAAGAGATCTTTGGTCCGGTGGCTTGTGTAACTACGTTCAAAACTACTGAAGAAGCCATCGCGATAGCCAATGACACACTGTACGGGTTGGGTGCCGGTGTGTGGACCCGCGATGCGCACGAGCTTTACCAGGTGCCGCGTGCTATACTGGCCGGCAGGGTTTGGGTAAATAATTACCATGCTTACCCGGCACATGCGCCGTTTGGCGGCTATAAAAAATCAGGTTTTGGTCGCGAAAATCATAAAATGATGCTTGGTCACTACCGTCAAACAAAAAACATGCTGATCTCATATAATAAGAACAAGCTGGGATTTTTTTAATCCCGGCTTTAATCCCCCCGTTCCCCAGACTTGCGAAGTTTCTGAAACTTCGTAAGTCTTTATGTGTTTGAATATTTCTTTACTTATCTGCTTCTTCGCGCGAAATTTGAAGACATGATCAAAAGAGTAACCATAACCCCCGAAGCTTCAAAGCTGATAGCCGAACTCAAATCCCGCTTTGGCGACCTGATGTTTCATCAAAGCGGTGGTTGCTGCGATGGCTCATCGCCTATGTGCTTCGAAAAGGGCGAGTTTAAACTCGGCGGCAGCGACGTGAAAATAGGAGAGGTGGATGATTGTGAATTTTGGATGAGTAGGGACCAGTTTGAATACTGGCAGCATACCCAGCTTCAGCTCGATATTACCAAAGGCCGTGGTTCAAGTTTTTCAATAGAAATACCGACGGGTTTTAGGTTTATGATCCATTCAAGATTGTTTACCGAAGACGAGTTGAAAGATTTAGAACCGGTGAGTTTTATAGATTAGCTCTCTCCAAATCTCTTACTGCTCTGCCTGCACCTTATCCAGCTTATCCATGATCTCTTTGGTATACTTTATTGATAAAGCTTTCTTAAAATACTTTTCGGCATTTGCTTTATCCCCACGGGCTAAAAAGCAATCGCCCATACTGTCATAAACGTTGAAGTTTTTCGGGTAATTATCTATGTTCACCTGGAAAAACATGGCCGCTTTTTCATAATCTTTTTGTTGCAAAAACGCGTAGCCTATGCTATTCATCTCCGGCTCGGGGGGGCGTACGGTGTAACCCATTTCAGCGGACATCATTTTGTAATGGGCAGTTATCATTTGTTTTAGCTGCACGGCATTATACTGTTTATCAAAATATTGGTTGTAAGGCTGGTTTCGAGGAAAGCGGTTGTTTTTGAAAATAAACCGTAAGGCATCATACTCGGCATTGAATGAAACAGAATTATGATCGTCGTCAGGATAATACTTTTTAGCCCATTGCAGATTGTTTGTTTTATTGACAGAAAGATCATCAGCTAGTTTCATGATAGACCGGATATGATGTGATATTTCGGCCGTGTCCTTTTTTACTTGTATAGTATCCATACCTGCATTCATCGTATTGGCAAAACCGAGGAAAAGCTTTTTACCGCCAAAATTCTTTTGCTTAAGGATAATTGTTGCCTGTTTAAGTAAATTATCGTTATCATAAAACATGCTGGGATCTATAGCCACATAGGCATTAAAAACCTGTGTATGTTTTGATAATAAATTGATTACCGTTAATCCTCCCAACGAATGACCGATTATAGTACGATAGGGCGCAGTTGGATTTGTTTTGTCGATATATGGGATTAGTTCTTTTTCCATAAAGGCGGCAAAGTTTTCCCCTCCGCCTGATGACTTGTCCATAGCGCTGCTGGTAGGCGTAAGGTCCCGGGTACGATTTCCGGGTGTATTCAAAATACCAACTATGATCATTTGCGGCAGCACCGTATTGCCTGCAGTTGCGCTAAGTTCTTTGATCATAGTAACCAGCGACATGAAATGATCATCGGCATCTAAAACGTACAAAACCGGAAATTCCGGTTTTGAAAAGTAGTTGGTATCATATCCTGGCGTATAAACCCAAAGGGGTCGTTTCTCTTTCAGGATGTTGGAATAAATGGTATCCACCCTCCCCAAAACTATAGGTTGCTGTGGTGGCTGCGCCTTCAACAGGTATGCAATGGTGAGATGAATGAGTATCAGGATGAGCTTTTTCATGTGACTGTTGATTTTATGATTCAATGGTACAGCAACAATATGACCTTCAGAATTAAATGTGACGAATGTTGTCGTTGGCGTGACGGAAATAATTTGGAGCTTGTTTTCGTTTAAAAAAAGGACCGAAAACATGTTTTGGTAAGTTTTTGTTAGTTATTACAATCATTCATAAAATTATCGCCGTGCTCAATACTTATAATACTGCCCGTAAAAAGAACAGCTTAACAAAGTTTGAGACGTTGATATTCGGATTAATGATCGTGTTCACTATAGGGGCTATCATACTCTTCTTCATTGATAAAAGATATTTTGAGATGATATACAATCGCCATGGCGGTTTTATAGGATACTTCACAGTATTGTTGTTACTTGTAATTTTTTTAGTGTCGGCAGTATATATTGTAAGGCTTTCGCGCTATCGCAGCATCCAGTTTTGTGTGGTTTTAATTTTAACCGGGATAGCAAGCCTGTTTTTTATCGCCGAAAAAATGAGCAGTTTGCCTGATCTTTTTCATCTGTCAACCCATTCGCTTTTTAAAGCCAACACCGCAATATTGGGGGCAAATGCAAATGGAATAATTAAAATTAATGAGACCGGCAAAATCGTGCTCTATTGGATTTTGATAGCCGCAAGTGCTTTTTACTTTTTGATATTGCCGTTTATATATCGGAGTAATTTTAGGGCTAAACGATTTATTGATAGAATCGGAATTCCTATCCCGCACCGCAACCACGTTATCGCAATAATTATATTAACTATTTTGATAATGCTATTTTCGGCAGTAAACGAGTCGGAGGTTTTATGGCTTAATCTTTCTGCTATATTTCTGCTGATCCTGCTTTGCCCGGAAAATATCGGTGTTTTCAGGCGATAGTCATATTTTTTTGCAACACTTTAAATTGTTTTTTTAGGCTCCGTTTAATCCGATCATTTACTGCAACTTTGTAATAAACCTTTCAGTTACAACCTTATAAAATATGGCTACAGTTTCATTGGGCAGCCCGGCCGGCAAATGGATCATGGTTTCGGCTATACTGGCTTCGGCCATGGCATTTATTGATGGTACAGCGCTTAATGTGGTGCTGCCTGCATTACAGCAAAGCCTTGATGCCAAAGGAGCTGATCTCTTTTGGATCCTGAACGCTTACCTGTTGATGCTTGCCTCCCTTATTTTAATAGGCGGCTCGCTTGGCGATAAACTGGGGCGGAAGAAGGTCTTCATGATTGGGATTTTTATTTTTATAGCCGGATCGGCCCTTTGCGGGCTTTCACCGGGCGTTTTTTATCTCATCGTTTTCCGGATCATACAGGGTATTGGAGGCGTACTAATGATTCCGGGGAGCCTTTCGCTTATTTCATCATCCATTGATGCTAAAGAAAGGGGCAAGGCTATCGGAACATGGTCGGCCATTACCACGGTAGTTACAATGGGTGGCCCGGTATTGGGTGGCGCCTTAGCCGATGCCGGTTTATGGCGGTACATATTCTTTATTAATATACCCATAGGGATAGTAGCTTTACTCATCCTGTGGCGCAAGGTTGCCGAAAGCAAGGATGATAATACCGATCAAACCATTGATTTTCCCGGGGCTATTTCTATTGCATCAGGGCTTGCTTTGCTAACATTTGGTTTTCTGCGGATGCCGGCGGTTGGTTTTAATAGCTGGCAGGTTTATGGATCATTAGCCCTGGGCTTATTATTGCTCATTGTTTTTATTTGCATAGAAGGTACAAGCACACATCCCATGATGCCGCTAAGCCTGTTTAGCAATAAAACCTTTAGCGGGATAAACCTGCTTACATTTTTTCTGTATGCGGGTTTGGGTGGCGGTATGCTGTTCATGTCACTAAACATGGTGCAGGTGCAGGGGTATAGCCAACTGCAATCTGGGTTAACATTTTTACCTTTTACTGTGCTCATGATCTCCATTGCGCGTTATGCAGGAGCTATTGCCGATAAAAAAGGTCCGCGTTTATTGCTCATCATCGGTCCGGCTTTGGCGGGAGCAGGGTTACTAATGTTGTCGTTCATCAAACAAACTGCAGGCCCTTCCGATTATTGGACAAGCTTTTTCCCCGGTGTGCTTGTTTTTGGCTTCGGCATGTCATTAACGGTAGCGCCGCTTACGGCAACGGTAATGGGGTCGGTAAGTGATCATTTTTCGGGCACGGCATCGGGCATTAACAATGCCATGACCCGGATTGCCAATGTTTTTGCCAATGCCATTTTTGGCGCCCTGGCGGTTTTGTTTTTTTCGGGAGCGATGCAGGGGGAGTTGAAGAAGTTATCCCTTAATGAAAATGATAAAAAGACGGTTATGGAACAATCGGCCAACTTAGGTAATGCTAAAGTGCCCGCCGGTATCGACGGATCCAACAAAAAGGCAGTCGGGATTGCCTATCACAACGGATTTATTTCGGCCTATGGCAATATTATGCGGATCTGCGCCGGGCTTGGTTTCCTGGGTGCGCTGATGTCGGTTATTTTTATCAGGAATAACGCTGTTAAGAAGGAGTGATTGTTTTTGAAAAAACGTGAATAGAGTGCCTCTGCGTAGATCCTAAGAAAAATCAGATTGGGGTTGCAACCATTTGTTTATCACTATCGTCTACCTTACAAATCCATCTAAAGCTTATTGTTATGTTCAAATCGATATTCTCCCGAAATTCTGTAAAACTCTTTGCCTTATGTTTTTTATGCTTTGTTGCCGTTAGCGTATCCGCCCAGGATAAAACCAAAACGATAGGCAACAAGCCCAGAAGCGGCTCATCCAATAATACCTTTGATGCTGTTAAAGGTGCGCAGGTTGGTATTGAAATGAATGCTGGTAAAAAGCAGGTACAATTACTTACGCTGAACTTTCATACTCAAAACCGATCAAGCGATAGCATTCCTTTTAAAGTAAATGTTTACCAAATGGCCGGGAAGTTTCCAAATGAAGCTAATTTGGTTAAAGACGAAATAAAAGGCTATATTAAAAAATACGACAATGTGGAAAACCATCAATTAACCACTGTCGACTTATCGCCATACAATGTTAAAGTGGCCGGTGATATTGTGGTTTCTATTGAATTTTTGACAACCAAAACCAACTCCAACGTTGGATTTGCCTGCGGCTTATTTAACGGCGGTACCTTCCATAAGGATGGTGAAACCCAACCCTGGAAGAAGATTCCGATTGTTGGTGTTGATTTTAATGTACTGGTGAAAAAGTTGAAGTAGATACCCCTCTAAATCTGCCCTAAAGGAGAGACTTTTAACAACTGCGCTCATTGCAAACGAGCGCAGTAAAATACGCTAAATACTCTTCTTTAAACCCTGCGAGATTTACTCGAACAATTCCTGCTCATCAGTATAATATGTTTTCCGCGATGCTTCGTTAATTATGATCGCGGCGCCTGTAGGGCTGTGTTTTTTCTTTGAATTGTGAATATCCATGAAATCACGAACTTCACCGTTAATGATGTCGGGGTTTGATTTAAGGATATTTTGTTCTGCATCTTCCAATACCGATTTTATTGCCTTAACCAGGTCTTTCAGTTTGGCCTCCGGTATTTTACTGCTTATGGAGAACGGAGAAATGCGGGCGTGCCATAAAATCTCATCGGCGTATGCATTGCCGATGCCTCTCATGATCTTTTGATCAAGCAGTACAGTTTTAATATTGGTTTTTGTTTTTGCCAGGCGCTTTTTTAAATATTCAGCATCGGCATCAAGCGCGTCGGGGACATCCTTTTTTTCGGGGTTGAGGGTAGGTGTTGCTATCCCCTGGAAATCTGTAAGTACTAATCCGCTGCCATCATCAAAGTGCAGCTCGATGATGCTGTACTTGTTTTCGTTTTTGGTATCGAATAAAAACAGTTTACCGTGCAACATCAGGTGCAGACCCAGTACATCGCCCTTGCTAAATTTAATGTGCAGTTCCTTCCCTTCGCGATATACTTTTTCGAGCTTTTGTCCGCATAATACCTCGTTTAATTCGTGTACGCTAACATTTAGTTTTTTAGCGTTAGGTACTTCTATTTTTTTAACGGTTTTACCTGCAAGTATTTTTTGCAGGTTATGGCTAAAAGCCTGCAGATCGGGTAGTTCGGGCATAATATGTTGTTTTTATAAGTAACTTGTTGATGTAGTTAATGTTTGTTATCCGACACCATTAAACTTTTTAAAACGTTGTATGGCGCTTTCAATAGACTGGTTTTGAGCCTTATTGAGTTTGTTAAATGGTTTGAGCTCAATATCAATATTCTTTTTGCCCATATTCCGGCTCCAGTTGCCAACCACCTGGTTATTGACCATTATAGTTGGGAAAAAGGTAATAGCCCCCATTTTATCCCGAAAGCTGGCTGGTACCATGGCATCGCGATTTTTATACGCTATAATTAACTCATCGTAAACAGGCAGAAGGTAAGCCCCCCTTTTTTTTGCTGTACTGAAATCGACATCAGTATCCATCCAATAGCCCACCCCTTCAATGATGATATTACTTAGCCGGCCTTTATTTATTTCGATCCCGGTTTTGGCATCGGCAACTGTAAGGCCGCTCCAATGTACAAAATCATTTATTGAAGCGGGGCCATGGCTTGTAAAATACCGCAAAACCAAACGAGCTACCGCCTCGTCACGATCTATGGCCGGTGTTACAGGTGCCCGTTCGTCGAGCAGAGCATAGGTGAACTGTTTGCCCTGCCTTGCCCCGCTGCAAATTAACTGCTCCAGTTCGGCTTTCATCAGTAATATGGTAAGCCTGAGATCGTCGGTAGCTATGTTTGCCTTATTTAGCGCAGCGGCAACTTCGGTACGGGTTAGTTGTTTGCCGTCCTGTAAGGCTTTTGTAAACACATCAAAGCTTTTATTAAAAATGGCATCTGTAACCTCCTGCTTTTTATACATGGTGGTATTACCGGCATTAATTCGTGGTGCGGTAAGGCTAAGCATCCAGCGGATATCCTGAGGTAAAACAAAATGCCAGGTTGGTCTTAGTACATGGGTGCGCAATATAGTTCCGGTTGTTATAGCCTTTTCTACCATTTTATCCGCAGGTGATAGCATCCGTAAACCAATTGCCCATTTTGCATGCGTGTATTCCTGCGCCTGCATGGCGCACATATATCCAACCACATCTTCAGGTTTTTTAAATTTATCGTGATTAAGATGCTGGTTATAAACCCGCAGGCTGGCAATATCAGGCTTGGTCATATTGATGCTTTTGAATGCTGTTCAAAATAAATATATGGTTATGACAGCAGTTTGTCAGTAGGGTAGAAATAAAAAGTTTCTTTTGTAATTTGGGCTTTCTTTTATAATAAATGAAAAAACTATTTCTTTTGTGCTGTATAACTGCTGTTATCATTGTTTGTGTAGTTCCACGGGTAACAAAGTATAATCAGTTTCACGATGCCGAAATTAACGGTAAGCTGGAATCTGTTTATCGCAACAGAGACTATGTTATGATTTCCGTTAATGGCGAAGAATTTCGTATCATTCCTGTTTCATTAAGTACAACGGCCAACTTCGATGAGGTTGCTAAGGTTGGTGATACTATATCAAAAATGGTTGGCAGTGACAAGTTCAATTTGATACATGAAGAAGATGAAGTGTTTTTGTACACGGTTAGAAAATACTGGTAAATTAAATTTTGATATCGATTTTGAACAGGATAGATCCTAATTATTTTGCAGGTGGGCTGGTGGTTGGCACAGCTATTGGTTTGGCTTTACATAGCCTTGCTGTGGGTATAGCAATTGGTGTAGCCGTCGGGGTATCTGTAGGCTCAAGAAAAAAGAAAAGGGAGTAAAGATTCTCTGGTTTATAGCCTTACAAAGGTTTTAAACTTCGTAAGGCTTTTTATCGATTAAAAATCGTGATATAAATTTCTGAATGAGCTTCTTATTCCGAAGGTGATCATGGTGTTTTTTGAATCTTTCTGATCGTTTTTTTCCTGGCGGTACAATGCGCCAAGTTCCAGGCGTAAATTATACTTTGGGTTAAGTATGTAAGCAACAGTTCCTTCACCATAATAAAGCTGTGTGCTTATACCCTGGCCTATGGTAGTTGTAGTATTTGCCGAAGGTATAAAAGGCTTGATAATTATTTTGCCGTTATTTTCAGTCTTTGTGGCATCAAGTCCATATTTGGCATAATTAAGTTGCCCCTGGAAATCAAACCGGCCAACCGAATAATTCAAAATACCCAAAAGTTCCCTGAAGTTTGCTCCGTAAGGGTGGGCCAGAGGATCGCCATAAAATGAATAACTGCTTATTGACTGCTGGTTGCTGTAAGTGTATGGCTTAACAGTGTTATATTCAAATAGATAGTTTAACCTTTTAACTTTAAAAATATCTGCGCCACGGATACCCAATTGCCAGCCGTTGGTGTTATCGGTACTGTTGCCCGAAAAGAAATCGCTGCCTTTGAACCTGTCGAACATGATCTGTCCGTACAGGGCAGCTTTATCAAAAATCTTGTATTTGGCATTGAACCCTAAAAATACGTTATCCTTTTTGTTCCCGCCCGGGCCCAATGAGCTTGCAAATAAAATAGGGTTTACAAAATTGGCGTCAAAGCCTGCCCGGTTGCCCTGGTTATCAGCTTCGGGAGCTATCAGGGCGTTAAACATACCAAACGAGGCGCGTTTGGTTATATTCCAGTCAATATAATGGAATAAAGCCCATTTGCGGCGGTTACTTCCAAAACTGTCAAATTTTTGTGCAACATTATTGAGGTCTTCAATATAGGCCCACGCTACCATATAACGTACGGGGCCAAGGTCGGCTGTAAGCCTGAGAAGCGGCATATTGGCGGCAAAGTCAGATAAGAGCACCGACCGGTACCCGTCACCAATAAACATTTTATCTTCGCCTAATGTAATATTCAGTTTTTTTGTTACTGAATAGGAGAGTATTGCAGTTACGTACGACCAATCTTGTGAGTTGCGTGGTTGGCCTGTATACTTCCTGGCATATGCCTGGCCGGGTATAAAACCATTGGTATTGACATAGTTGTTATAATACGATACAAACTTGGCCGAATTTTCAAAACCGCTAGTGTAAAATGAAAATTTGCTGCCTACTGTTCCCCCAATTTGATAGCCACGTACATTTAAGTTGGTCGAATTACTGTTAGTGAAATCCCTGCCGGCCTGCAGATCAGTAATATAGTCGGCATAAAAGGTATATTCTTTTGCTTTTACGTCAAAAAGGTGTTCATTAAATAATTTACGCCCGCCCCAGGTTTTGCGGTCTTTAACACCAACATTCATTACCGAATCATAGGTATGCAAAATAGTGCTGTCAATTAAAAAAGGACGCAATGAAGTATGGACCGAGTTTTTTACAGAATAAATATCCGAATTGAACTTTTGATACAACTGGTATGAATTAGGTAAATAAACTGATTGAGCTTTTGCTAATTGCGATGTAAATAAGGCAATTACAGCTATTATAAATGTTTTTCGAAAGCTTAGGAAGTAGAGTTTTTGCATTACAACAAAATAAGTATTAATTGTTCTAAGTTAAAAATTTCATTGGTAAATAAGGATATATACATACATGCCCCGCAGGTTGTTTCTGATATATATTAAAATTATGCAAATTGATTTGGACATGATACCTGGTTAACCGTTCATAATCATTGAATTAATTATTCAATAAAGCAGGTTTATAGTTATTAAATAAATGGATTGAAATATGCCTGTTCGTGGAGATCGGTAAATAAAATTTCTTTAATCCCAGTACTTCAAAAAGTTAATTAATGTTAAATTTTGTCACGTGCAGGTGTTTTTTTTAAATAAGTTATAAAAATCATGATATTTGCCGCGCTATTAAATCAATTGATATTATTAAATGCAGTACAAAAAAATCAATAACCTGTTAGGCTGGCTTTGTTTTGTTATAGCCTCAATAACCTATATTTTAACATTAGAGCCGTCTGTAAGCTTTTGGGATTGCGGCGAATTTATTTCATGTGCCTACCGTTTACAGGTGGCCCACCAGCCTGGTTACCCGGTTTTTGCCATGATAGGCAAGGTTTTGTCGTTATTGTCATTTGGCGATAACACTAAAGTGCCTTTCTTTACTAATATGGGGTCGGCATTGGCCAGTGGTGCAACTATTATGTTTTTATTTTGGACAATTACTGCTTTTGCCAAAAAAATGATGGTTGAAAAACGAGATGAGGCTATTGACGGTTATAAATTATATGTAATTATGGGGGCCGGCCTTGTTGGTGCCCTGGCCTTCACATATACCGATACGTTTTGGTTTTCGGCTGTCGAAACCATTGTATTTGCCCTGTCATCACTATGTACCGCAATTGTATTTTGGGCAATTCTTAAATGGGATGAGCACGCCGACGAACCCGGTGCTGATAAATGGATTGTTTTTATAGCTTATGTTATCGGTTTATCCATAGGGATCCACCTGTTAAACCTGTTGACTATACCGGCCATCGCAATGGTTTACTATTTCCGCCGAACCAAAAATATTACCGTTGGCAATAGCATCCTGACTTTTTTGGCAGGGGTAGTGATTCTTGGCCTGGTACAATACGGCATCAGGGGATATACCATTAAGTTTGCGGCTTATTTCGATCTTTTCTTTGTCAACTCTTTAGGAATGGGCTTTGGAACCGGAGCATTCTTTTTCATCCTGCTGATAGTTGTTGCACTGGTATTGGGGATCCTGTACAGCATCCGCAAAAAGAAGCCTGCGTTAAACCTGGCTTTACTTTGCGTTGCATTTATATACTTTGGATATGGCTCATTCGCTTATATACCTATTCGTGCAACTGCTAATACTAATTTAAATAACTCACATCCTGATAACGCTTTTACGCTTTACGGTTATTTAAATCGTATTCAATATGGCGAAGTGCCTTTGCTAACAGGCCCTATGTATGATTCGCAGGTTACTGATCAAAAACAGGGGAGTATCATTTACCGCAAAGGCAAAACCAAATATGAAAATGCAGGTCGTAAAACTGATTATGTATATGACCATACTACAGCCTTGCCACGTATGTACAGCACCGATCCTAACGATGTACAGTTTTACAAGCAATGGCTAAGGATTCCCGAAGGGCAGGCCCCAACCATGGGCGATAACCTGAAATGGATGTTCAGCTGGCAAATGTACCAGATGTACTGGCGTTACTTTTTCTGGAACTTTGTTGGCCGTTATAACGATGCCGACGGACAAACCAGCACCGAAGGTATTGATGGTAACTGGACAACAGGTTTGTTTGATGGTGGCAAACATCTGCCAAAATCAGTAACTGCAGCTACTACCTATACTCCGCTATATGCCCTGCCATTAATAATTGGTTTAATAGGTTTGTTTTTTCATGTTAACCGCCGTAGTAAAGACGCATTGATTGTTGGCTTGCTATTTTTCTTCACAGGCTTGGCCATTGTTTTATATGTAAACCAGGCATCAGTACAGCCGCGTGAGCGTGATTACTCGTACGTAGGCTCATTTTATGCCTTTGCCATATGGATAGGTCTTGGCGTAATTGCCATTGCCGAATTTGGCCGCAAATATATCGACGCTAAAATGGCCGCTATCGGTTCAACTGTGATTGGTTTATTGGTTTGCCCGGTGCTGTTGGCTGCCAAAGAATGGAAAGATCATGACCGCTCAACCAAGATGACGCCGCATGATATGGCCTATAATTATCTCATCTCATGCCCGCCGAATGCTATTTTATTTACTTATGGCGATAACGATACTTACTCATTGTGGTACGATCAGGAAGTTGAAGGCATCCGCCCGGATGTGCGGATTGTAAACCTCAGTTTGTTTACCGGCGATTGGTACATTCGTCAGATGCAGAAAAAGATGAACAGTTCTGAGCCGCTTCCTATCACTATGCCTTTTGATAAATATAAAGAAGGGGTGAGGGACGTTATTTATTTTAACGATCAGAAACTACCTGGATATCAGGATATTAAAGAAGTGTTTGATTTTATTACTTCTGATGATAAGGCTACGCAGGTACAATATCAAAGCGGCGACTATGGCAACTACCTGCCGACCAAAAATCTGAAAGTTACGGTTAACCCTGATGAGGTAATTGCAAACGGTGTAATAAAAGCCGATCAGCAAGATAAGCTTGCAACCGCCATGGAGTGGAAATATACATCAAACTATGTAACCAAAGAGAATTTGGCCATGTTTGATATTTTGGCGCATAACCACTGGAAGCGCCCTATCTGCTTCACTACTACCATTGGTAACGAAAACCTGATAGGTTTGCAACCTTACCTGTACAAAGAAGGTTTTACCTATCACTTGATTCCATTTAAGCCGGATACAGCTTTACATGATCAGTTGAGCAAAACCAATACTGATGTAATGTATGATAACGTGATGAACAAGTTTAAATTTGGCAAGTTTAAAACTGCTAAATACCTTGATCATGAGTCGACCTCCATGTTTTACCCCGTTATGGTAACCACTTTCCTTGATCTGGCCCAAAGCCTTGTTCAGGAAGGTAAAAACGATAAAGCGTTAAAAGTTGTTCAAAAATATGATGCTGAATTACCTGATATTTACCCGTATGTTGATGTTGCAGGTCGTAAGTTATATTTAACGCAATTGGCTTATCAGCTTCATGACGTGGTGTTGGGTAACAAATTGGCAGGCAATATCGACAATTACCTTACCGATCAGTTGGATTATAATGCCTACCTGCTAAGCCAGGATGTTAATAGCATTAACGGGCGCGATGTACAAATAGGCATGCAAGTGTTGAACGGATTGGTGCAGTTTACCAAAGACAACCATCAAATCGCTCTTGCTACCAAATTTGAAAACCAGTTAAAGGGTTACGAATCAAAATTCCGTGCTGTATTAGGCGGCGGTCAATAGTAATCCTTGATAATATTTATTGGCAAAGCCATCCCGGTTGGGGTGGCTTTGTTGGTGGTTTATAACTGCAGTTAATGGATTTGCTCGTATCTACGGTTGAATTTTCTATAATCTTTTTGATTGAATTAAACGAATCTGGCCCGATCATAGCATACATATAATACAATTATCGGTAGTATGATAATTAGGGTACCAACTGCTTTGTTTCACAATGTAAGCCGTGGCTCAATTGTCATGGTCTTTAGCCTTTAATCGACAAAAAAAATCGACATCTCACGAAATATCGCCACGTAATTGTTGTTGATTGAATTCAAGCTGTTGAAAATCAATGATATGTTTGTGTGGTATAAGGTTTGCAAATGCAAGGGCAACCATTTTCTTGCCTTTTGCATAAACAATGTCCGATAAATTGATGTTTCTCCCCGGTGCATGGCTGCAAATAGGAATTTTTAAAATAAATTTGATTTACTTTTAACAACAAAAACTACGATGAAATTTCAACCGCTGTTAGAACAGGTAAAACAGTACGCTATATCCTATTTTGACGTACATCATGATCCCGATTTAATTTATCATAACCTGAGGCATACTAAAGATGTTGTTGCAGCGGCCACACAGATAGCTAACCACTATCAGTTAAGTGATGAAGATTTTTTTGTAGTGATCTCCGCTTCCTGGTTTCACGATACGGGGTACTTCACCGATAAAAAAGATCACGAATCAAAAAGTGTTGCGCTGGCTACACATTTTCTTAAACAGCATAAAGTTGAGCAAGCTGTTATCGATAAGGTATCCGGCTGTATTTTGGCAACCAAAATGCCGCAAAGCCCTGCCGATTTATTGCAACAGATCATCTGCGATGCAGATTTGTTTCATTTAGGTACAGATGATTTTCGCGATAAAAACAAGTTGTTGCGCAAAGAGATGGAAGCCATCAAAAAGCATGATATTGATAAGGATGAATGGCGCAACTACAACATCGAATTTTTGCAGGGACACGAATACTATACTGATTATTGCCGACTGCTGCTTAACGACCAAAAACATAAAAACCTGCAAAAACTGATAGAAAAGCAGGCTGATGTGGAAGTGAAGGAAACACCGGAAATTCTTATAGCTGATGCAGGTGGGGACGCTGTCATCACGCACGAAAAAGAGAAGGATAAAGACAAAGACCACGATAATGATCACGGTGGTAAAAAACATAAGAATGACAGGCCCGACCGCGGTATCGAAACAATGTTCAGGATCAGCTCCAGCAACCATCAGCGTTTAAGCGATATGGCCGATAATAAAGCCCATATTATGATCACGGTTAACTCTATCATCCTTTCGGCAATTATCAGTTTGGTGCTGCGTAAGCTTGATGAGCATTCAAATTTGTTGATCCCAACTTTCATGCTCCTGTCGGTTAGTTTGGCTACTATGATCTTCTCCATACTTTCAACCCGTCCGTCAATTCCGCCGGGTTTGTTTACACCCGAGGATATCAATAAAAAAACAGTTAACCTGTTGTTTTTCGGTAACTTCTACCGTATGTCATACCAGGATTACAGCGACGGTATGGAGAAAATGATGGAAGACCGCGAGTTTCTGTACGGCAGCTTAATCCGCGATAACTATTCGCAGGGTGTTGTACTTGGCAAAAAATACAGGTTGCTCAGGGCATCGTACAATATATTCATGTTTGGCCTTATCGTATCGGTAGTAGCATTCATCATATCTTCATTACTGTAGGCGGTCGGGGTACTGCCAAAAACAAAATCTACGCCTATGGAATACTCATTTTTCGACAGGGACCTGAGCTGGTTACTTTTCAATGAACGCATATTGATGGAGGCCGAAAGTGAAGAGCTCCCTGTAATGGAAAGGGTAAATTTTCTTGCTATATTCTCATCCAACCTCGACGAATTTTATCGCGTGCGGATGCCGGTGGTAATGGCATTGCACAAGCTTAACCTGCTTAATAAAACCGATGAAAGCGAGGATGTGCTATATAAAGCCCAGCAACTGGTAGAAGCTCAGCAAAATCGGTTTGGGAAGGTTTTTACAGACAGACTTATTCCGTTGTTAAAAGAAAATAATGTAAACCTGTTGTTCAATGAGCGTATTCCTGCTTCTATAGCCGATAGAGTGAGCGACTATTTTTACAGCCAGGTACTTGCCTTTCTGCAACCTATTGACCTGGTAGGCGGTAAAAAACAATTCTTCCCCGAAAATAACCGGCTATACTTTTTAGTGAACCTTGGTTTGGATAAGAAGAAGGAAAGGTCAGTGATCCTCAATATTCCGTCGAACCAGTTGCCGCGATTTTTTAGTGTTAACGAAGATGGTAAACAATACATCATTTTCCTGGATGACATTGTGCGGTACAATCTCGGCAAGATCTTCAAAACCGAAGAAATAAAAGGCTGTTACAGCTTCAAAATAACCCGCGACGCTGAGCTTGAACTTAAAGATGATTATGACGGTGATGTTCAGGAGCAGATAGAAAAACAATTGCTAAAACGTGATCTGGGTTTGGCAACGCGCTTTTTGCATCAGCCGGGTATCCCGCTGCGCATATTGCATTTAATTGAAGATAAGCTGGGCGTACAGGGATCAAGCGTTGTTGAAGGTGGCTTTTATCATAACCTTAAAGATTTAATGAGTTTGCCGGTAGGTATTCCATCATTAAAATATACCAAATGGCCGCCATTGGTAAACCGGCAGATCAGCGCAGACGAATCCATATTTGATTATATAGATAAAGGCGATTGTATTTTTCATGCGCCTTATCAATCCTATAACTCCATTCTTCGCTTTTTTAACGAGGCAGCTATCGACGAAAACGTTGAGGAAATCTCCGTAACGCTTTACCGCGTAGCCAGCGATTCGCGGATTGTAAACGCGCTGATCAGTGCTGCCCAAAGCGGTAAAAAAGTGAGGGTACTGGTTGAGCTAAAAGCCCGTTTTGATGAAGCCAACAATATCAAATGGGCTAAAAAGCTAAAAGCAGCCGGTGCCAATATCATTTACAGTGATAAGGCCATAAAAGTACACGCCAAAGTTGGCCTTGTAAAGCGCCTTGTTGACGGCCGCGTTAAATATGCCGGACTTTTAGCAACAGGTAATTTTAACGAAAGTACAGCTGCTTTTTATACCGATCATATCATGATGACGGCCAATCCGCAATTGCTGCGCGAAATGGACCTGCTGTTCATCTACCTTGCTAAAAAAGCAAAATCGGCCGAGGGATATGATATTGATTTTAAATACCTGCTGGTGGCTCAATTTAATTTGCAATCAAAGTTTATTGAGCTTATTGACAGGGAAATTGAGCAGGCCCGTAAAGGGAAGCCGGCAGGGATCACCATAAAGCTCAATAACCTGGAAGAGCGGGTATTGATTGGCAAACTCTACGAAGCGTCGCAGGCGGGGGTGAAGATCAGGATGATTGTACGTAGTATTTGCTGCCTGATCCCCGGAGTACCAGGCATGAGCGAAAATATTACCATAAGGCGTATTGTTGACCGATACCTGGAACATGGGCGTATTTTTATATTCCACAATGGTGGTAATCAAGAGGTATTTATGGGTTCGGCCGATTGGATGAACCGTAATATTTATCGTCGTATTGAGGTTTGTTTTCCGGTTTATGATGAACGTATCAGGAACGAGGTAATAGCCATGCTTGATATTCAACTGGCCGATAATGTGCAGGCCGTAAATTTAAATGAACAATTGCAAAACATAAGGGTTGATAAAACTGAACCGCAGGTACAATCGCAGCGCGCCATTTATGAACTTTTACAGCAAAAAAAAATATGACAGGGTTTAAAAAACAAGATGCTAAACGTGCAATGACCCTTTATGTAGCCGGCATGCTTGCCGTGGCCGTAGTTTTTTTGATCATCTCTTGTAAAAATAAAGAAAAGGCAATCCCTGCCAGTCCGACGGGATACGACCTTAATAATCCTGTTAAATATAAAATGCCCGAAGATCTCACCGAAATCTCTGGTTTTGCCTTTCACAATGGTAAAAATGATTCGGTTTATGCCGAGCAGGACGAAGAAGGCTTTTTGTTTAACCTGAAACTGGGTGATAAAAAAGCTAACTATACCAAGTTTGGCAAAAGCGGTGACTATGAGGATGTGGCCATTTGCCGTGAACAGGTGATCATGTTAAAAAGCGATGGTACGTTATTTACTTTTCCGTTTAGCCAGGTTAGGACTAAAGAAGTAACCAACGTACAAAAAACTAAAGGCCAGCTGCCCGAAGGGGAATTTGAAGCTATGTGTGCCGATGAAAAGACCAGCCTGGTTTACGTGCTTTGCAAACATTGCGCCGATGAAAAAACATCCAAAAGCAGCAGCGGCTATATTTTGAAAATCCAGGCAGACGGTACCCTGAAGCAGACCGGCAGTTTTGCAATAGATGTTAAGGAAATTGAGCGCCTTGCCGATAAAAAACGCGTGCCGTTCCGCCCTTCGGCAATAGCAAAAAATACATTTACCAATGAGTGGTATATCCTTTCGTCGGTAAATAAAATGCTGGTAGTTGCCGATGCTAACTGGAAAGTGAAAAACGTTTACCCTTTAAGTGTTACCATATTCGGACAGCCCGAAGGTATGGCATTTGACAACCAGCGTAACCTGTACATCTCCAACGAGGGCGACCAGTTAAGCGCGGGGAATATTTTGAAATTCAGCTATAAGAAATAGTGCTATTGAAGCACAGATAACCCAATACTATATACATCCCAACCGGACCTCATGATTAAAAAACTACCCTTATTATTTGTTTTACTATTGGGCATACTCAACGTACAGGCCCAGGATTCGGTACAGTACAGGATGATACTTATTGGAGACGCCGGTGAAATAGATATGCAGCAAAGCGCCGTTTTAAAACATGCAGCTGCCAATGTGCTTAAAAATAAAACTTCGGTATTTTATCTTGGAGATAATATCTATCTACGGGGGATGGGGTTGCCGTGTAGCCCCGAAGAGGCCGAAACTCAAAAGATCCTGCAATCACAATATCAGCCAATGCGTGCCGCGGGAGCGCCGGTTTATTTTATCCCCGGTAATCACGACTGGGATAAGATGGGACCGCTTGGTTTGGCCAAAATAAAACGCCAATGGGAGTACCTGAATCAGCAGGGCGATAAACTGCTTAAAATGGTACCTGAAAATGGCTGCCCCGATCCTGTTGAGATTAATCTTACCAATGATCTTACAGTAATAGCCTTTGACAGCGAATGGTGGTTATATCCATTCAATAAAAGTAACCCCGGCGGCGAGTGCGATTGTAAAAACAAAGATGACATTGCCGATAAGATCAAGCTGATCTTTGAGCGCAATAAAGATAAAGTGATCATCCTGGCATCGCACCATCCGTTTCAAAGTTATGGAACGCATGGCGGCTATTTTTCACTTAAGGATCACATTTTTCCGCTTACCGTAGCCAATAAAAACCTTTGGGTGCCCTTGCCCGTAATTGGTTCGCTTTACCCGTTTTTGCGCTCTACATTTTCAAATCCCGAAGATCTGGGACATCCCTTGTATAAAGATATGATCAAAAAGGTGGATGCTGTTTTTGGAAGTTTTCCAAACCTGATCCACGTGGCGGGTCATGAGCATGGCTTGCAATTCATTAAAAGTAAACAGGTGCAGGTGGTTAGCGGCGCTGGTGCCAAGCAAACCTACGCCATTAAAGGCAAATACTCACTTTTTGCTGACGCTACGCAAGGCTACGTAACTGCCGATCTGCTGATAGATAAACGGGTGCGTTTCACGTATTATATCGACAGTGATAAAGGTGTTAAACAGGTGTTTACGTATACGCAGCCTTATACATCTGTAAAAAATGTCCCTGATACGCTGCACACGCCTATTAAGGCAGATAGCATAATGGTTAGGGTCCATCCGAAATACGATAGCGTAAGCAATTTTCACCGTCGCTGGTTTGGCGAAAACTACCGTAAGGAGTGGGCTGCCGAAACTAAGCTGCCTGTGATAAGGCTGTCACAAATTCATGGCGGATTAAAGGCAGAAAGTATTGGCGGTGGGTTCCAGACGCACTCGCTTCGTTTAATTGATAAGGATGGCAAAGAATGGGTGCTCCGCAGCGTGGAGAAACAGCCCGAAAAGATCCTGCCCGATGAATTCCAGGAAACCTTTGCCAAAGATTGGGTTAATGATGCCATGAGTGCCCAACATCCGTTTTCGGCGTTGGTAGTACCGCCGCTGGCTGATGCCGCCCGTGTGCCGCATGCCAACCCGATAATCGGTGTGGTTTCGCCAGATCCTGTTTTAGGGCAATATGCTAATATTTTTGCCAATAAAGTTTGTTTACTTGAAGAACGCGAACCAGGTGGCAAATCCGATAATACCGTGAAGATGATCGGTAAAATGCTGGAGGATAATGATAATACAGTAGATGGCGACGAATTTTTACGTGCCCGCCTGCTCGATTTGCTTATTGGCGACTGGGACAGGCACGGCGACCAGTGGCGCTGGCGCGATGAGGATAAAGGGAAAGGCAAGTTTTATACCGCCGTTCCGCGCGACCGCGATCAGGTATTTTACACCAACCAGGGTGTATTGCCAACCATAGCAGCGCAGCCATGGGTAGCGCCGAACCTGCAGGGCTTTAGCGGTGAGATCTACAGCGTAAAATATTCCTTATGGAAAACCATGTTTATGCAACGGTGGCCATCGGTACAATACAGTCATGAACAATGGACCAAAATTGTGAATGATTTTGTCGCTGCCGAAACTGACGACGTATTGGAAGCCGGTTTAAGGCGCCTGCCCGAATCATCGTATAAATTAAGGCATGATGTATTGCTAAAGCAACTGAAAGAACGGCGCGCTAATATCCCGGCCGAAATGGAGTATTACTACAAATTCATCAATAAAATAGTTGATATCCATACTTCAAATAAAAATGAGCTGGTAACGGTGAAAGATGAGCCTAATGGCAGTCTCAATGTGATCATCAATAAGATCAATAAAGATGGTGAGATTAAGGATACGCTCATGAACCAGAATTATCATCCTGATATTACCAAAGAGCTCCGCATTTATGTAAGCGGCGGCGATGATAAGGTAGTGCTTGATAATGCCACATCACCAATAAAACTGAGGTTTATCGATAGCACAGGCACCAAAACTTACAATATTGTAAAATCGCTTAACACGGTACAGCTTTATGACCGTGGCAAAAAGCTGAGTATAACTGGCGACGAATCAAGGGTTAACAAACATATAAGCAAGGATAGCGCTAATACATCATACTTAAGAGTTAACCTGATGAACGTGATAGCGCCGCTGGCTAACATCTCTTACAACCCGGATGAGGGCATATTGCTTGGTGCCGGTTTTAAATATACTCACCAGGAAGGCTTTCAAAAGTTGCCTTATAACGATGTTCAAACTGTATTTGCCAGTCACTCATTCAGTACAAAGGCTTTCAAGATTAAATACAGCGGAGAATGGATCCATGCCTTCGGCAAAGCCGACTTTTTGATGGATGCCCAGCTTGATTTTCCGGATAATATCAATTTTTTTGGCCGGGGGAACGAAACTCCATTTATTAAAGTGGGCGATTATCGCAAATATTATCGTACCCGCTTTGATAATTTCACGTTTAGCCTTGCATTCAGGTGGCGCAATGAATCAGGCACTTCGGTAACGTTAGGCCCTGCGTTTCAGTACTATAAATTAGATGTTGATGACAATATCGGCCGATTTATTACATATCCGTTACTCACAAATGCGCCTGACAGTTATACCTTTGACAAAACAAAAATACATGCCGGTATAGTTGTTAACTTTACCAGTGATAAACGCAATGACAAGATACTTCCGGCCTGGGGAAGTTTTGTAAATATTAAACTTCAGGAGTTTAATGGCTTAAATAATAACTCCACAAGTTTTGCCCAGCTTATACCCCAGGTTGCTTTGTACAAAAGCCTGAATGCCAAAAGCACTATTGTTTTGGCCGATAGGGTGGGCGGCGGCATTACCATCGGAAAAACCGCTTTTTATCAGTCGTTGTTTTTAGGCGGGCAGGATAATTTATTAGGTTACAGGCTTTATAGGTTTGCCGGCCAGCATAGTTTTTATAATAACCTGGAACTAAGGATAAAATTAACTGATTTTGCCAGTTATATAGTTCCCGGACAAATAGGTGTTATAGGATTTTATGATATAGGCCGTGTTTGGGAAAACGGGCAAGGCTCAGATAAATGGCACAACGGCACCGGTGCAGGTTTTTATGTTGCACCTGCACGATTGGCAGTTATTAAAATAATTGCCGGTTACTCTGAAGAAGGATGGTACCCTTATCTTTCAACAAGTTTCAGATTTTAAAGAAGGGTAAAATTGTAATTAAAAAATGCACACAGAAGTACTCAATATAAGTAAAAACGAATGCACCATTTGTCAGGTTGAAACATGCCTGACATTCAACCCGTTCGTGGCGCATTTAAAAGAACGGATTGCTACCGAAAAAACGCTCAAGAGCGAGTTTTACCGCTATGTTTTGGAACGTTTTGAGCATGATATATGTATTGACCTGGATATGCGGCCCACGGATGCCGAAAAATACCGGGAAATGCTGGAGCTTATTTACTCCATACTGACACCGCCAATAGCTAACGAAAAGGAATTTCACTGGGCATTGAGTACACCGGTACCTGATAAGATATTTTTCAGTACCGAGGCTTTTTATGATTTCCATTCAAGTCATCATTCTAATTTATATGCGTTGAATGTATCCAAGAATGAAATGTTTAGCGACAGGCAAAAGCGGTTCATTTATAACCTGATCCTTGAACGGATGTACGGCTTTTCGTCGGCGATAAGAAATGAGTTATTGTTTTCATACGAAGATCCGGAAACCGGTCTTTCGCGGTATTTTAATATCCAGACTGATGCCCGTTTCGTGGAAATTGAATTGAATGGCGAACTGCCTGAACTTAGTTTTGATACTATTGAACCATATTTACATTCACATACCAGCCTTGAGTTAATTGAAAAGGTAATACCGCTTAATATTTTTAAATTCAAGGGGTTCACAATAATTACGTTAACAGATGTAACGTTAACGCATGCACTTGAAAATATTCGTACTGAGCTTGTTAACCATTCGGCAAATGAGGATGAGCAATATGCGCACATCATCAGCTCGCTAAAATCCCTTGCCGAAAGCCCGGGCATTGAGTTTGGGTTGATGCCTTTTTTAACCATCAATAATGAGCCTATTTTTGATAACGACGAATGCTCCAGAAGTATCCTGCTTAAGGCCGCTAAAGATTTTAACCTTGCGGAAGAAACGTTTGACGCCATCATTGATGATTACAACCAGAACCCGAGGCCTATCTTTTTCAATTCCATTACCGACGAAAAGATAGGTAAATTCCCCTTTTTGCAGGTTTTGAAACAAGCCGGCATTAAATCTTACGGAATTTTCCCGGTGTACTACAATAAGAAAAATGTAGGCATCATGGAAGTGTTTTCATATAAAGAGATTGTTTTTTACGAAAAACTGCTCTCGAAATTACAGGCTACTATCCCGCTGATTGCCCAATTGCTGCAAAACAGCATCGATCAGTTTGAGGCCCGCATTTCAAGTGTTATCAAAAATAAATTTACCTCGTTGCAACCGTCGGTTCAATGGAAGTTTAATGAAGTGGCCTGGAATTATCTTAAGGAAAAAAGAAAGAGGAAAAAGAGCCCTGAAATTGAAACAGTATCATTCAGCCATGTTTACCCTTTATTTGGTGCGGTTGATATCCGTAACTCCACGGTTGAGCGTAACAGCGCCCTGCAGGAGGATTTGAAAAATCTGCTCACCATACTTATTGAAACGCTCGAGGTTTTAAATGAAAATATTCATTTAAGCCTTACCGGCAAGCTGGTATCTAAATGCGAAGAGTGGCTCGAACGCATCAGCGGTTATATTACTACCAATGATGAATTGATGCTGGATACTTTCCTTCATAACGAGATTAATCCTTTCCTGGAGCATTTCAGAAATAATTACCCTGCCGAAAGGGAAACTATTGACAGGTATTTTAATGCCATGAATGAGGAAACCGGCGCTTCGTTTGAAAACAGGCGCAACCTGGAAACCTCCATGCAGCTTATCAATACTTCTATCAACCAATACCTGGAGCAGGCTCAGACAGAAGTGCAGGAATCATTTCCCTGTTATTTTGAAAAATTCCGTACCGATGGGGTGGAATATGATATTTACATAGGGCAATCAATAGCGCCGCAACGCGTTTTCGATATGCTGTACCTTAAAAATATCCGTTTGTGGCAGTTACGATCAATGGCCGAGATAGCCCGGATGACAAACGACCTTGGCGATCAACTTTCGCGCCCTTTACAAACCACGCATTTGATATTCATCCACTCAAACGCTATAGATATCAGTTTCAGGAATGATGAAAGGCGTTTTGATGTTGAAGGGGCTTACAATATCCGGTACGAGGTGATTAAAAAACGGATTGATAAAGTTTTAATAGCAGGGACCTTTGAGCGCCTTACCCAGCCCGGCAAAATAGCCATGGTATATTTTAACCCAACAGAAGCTGCTGAATATGATGAGTACATCAGGTATCTGCAAGTACAAGGCTATTTGCAGGATGACCTGGAATACCTTGAACTGGAAGAGTTACAGGGCGTTACCGGCTTAAAAGCGTTAAGGGTTGGGGTTAATTATCAATTGCCTTTATTGGTTCAATCAAGCTAAAAGCCGAAGGCTTAAAGCAGAAAGCCAAATAATGCTTTAAGCCTTATGCTTTGCACTTTTAGCTTAATAAATCGCTTTCTTCATTAATAAATCGGTTTGCTTGTCGCTTCCCAGGACAAATTCATGACTGCTGAATACTTCAAAGCCGTGTTTTTCATAAAAGGCAATTGCTTTTTGGTTGTGTTCCCAAACACCAAGCCAAACGTATTGCAGGTTTTTACCGGCGGCTTCTTTTAAGGTGAAATCAATAAATTGGTGGCCTATCTTTTTGCCGTGATGTTCGGCCAAAACATAGATCCGTTCTATTTCGACAGCATTACGGTCCTGAAATTCTGTTTGAGCCAGACCGTAATTTAGCTTGAGATAGCCGGTTATCTCGCCGTTAGATATTGCAAAGTAAAAGTGTGAGTTTGGGTTGCTGAGTTCTGCTTGTATTTTTTGCGGCGTAAAAGCAACAGATGCATAAGCCTCAATATCTTCCGGTTTATTTAAATGGCCAAAAAAATCGAAAAATGTTTTTTTGCTTAAAGCCAGCAATACATCGGCATCGGCCAATGCCAGTTTTTGAATCGTTATAGTCCCGATAGTCATGAAGCAAATCTAAACAAACTACCTTTTCAATCAAATTGCTCTTTCAACCTTACTAACCTGTCAATCATGAGATTTAATTTTTCTTCCTCATTTTTAAACATTCGGGGTTTAAGGTAAAACGTGGTGAACAAAAACCAGATCCCGATTGATGTATAGGTGACTATTTTAAAGGTGAGTGATGAATGTTCAAGTACCTCGATAAAATACATGGCTAAACCGGCGCTTAGCAACAATATATAGGTATAATAAAACCAGCCTATAACTTTGCTCCGGTTTTTTTGATATGCTTTGAGGCTGTCAAGATATTCGGCAGGATTGAGGGTTGCATCGCGCTTACTCAAAATGTGATAATGACGTACCATTAACGAAAGATACATCAACATGGTTACCAGTACGATGAGGATCCCGATAGTAGTAACTGCAGACTTAAATGCCAGAAAAAAAGTGACGACAAAAGCAAACGCAACGGTTACAACCATGGCCACAATACTCCAGTATAACTTTTGGGTTATACTCCTTATTCCCTTCTTTACCTGCTTCAGCACCTCATCCACCGAAAGCTGATCTGGTTTTGGCTGTCCCTGCCAAACCGACATCAAATGATCAAAGTCTTTCATACTGGTTATATAACTCCGTTAATTTTTGTTTTATACGATAAATTTTCACCCTCAGGTTCCCTTCTGATATACCCGAAATTTCAGCAATTTCGGGGTATGGCACCTCATCAAGTACCATAGTTATAATAATCCTTTCTGATTCTTCCAGTTTTGAAATACACTTATAGAGCAAAGCTACCTGCTCGTTTTTATCCGATAGTTCTTCTCGTTTTGTTTCTGCTAATTGTGGGGTTAGTTCGTCTTTGGCCTGGCGTTTTTCCGAGCGCAAATAGGTTAAACAGGTATTTACAGCAATGCGGTAAATCCAGGTTGATATCATGGCCTGGTTACGGAATTTCTCTAAATTTTGCCAAACCTTTAAAAAGGTTTCCTGTAGCAGGTCGTTGGCGGCATCGTCATCGCCGGTATAACCATAGCACAGATGGAATATCTTTTTAGAATTAGCTTCATATATCTGCTTGAATGCTGCTTCTTTGTTGGCCACTTCAGTTAATTTTATATTTAGACGATGTTAAGCTTTATATGTTACAACAAGTGATCATTCTTTTTAAACCAGCCCAGCTTGCTTTCGGCATCGCTTATTAGTTTATTGTAACTGTCCTGGTAATCAAACTGTAAGTCTTCGTGGAGCTTATTGATTAAGCCACGGATCTTTTCAACCTGCCTTATTAATATCAGCCTTAAAGGCTTGTATGATGTATGCCTGTCGGCATATTCAAGGTAATTTTCGCAAAAATTGATCAGCAATTCAATCTCAGCACCTTTTGATGCCATAAACTTGATGTATTTACTCAGCAATCTCAATATTTTGCGCATGCCCTTTGCAGCGTTGTAACTTAATGATGATAACTGGCTGAACATGAAGCCGGCTTCGGCTTTTACTTTTTCTACAAAGGCGGCTTCATCATGGGCTTCAAAAAGCAGGTAGGCCAACAGCTCTTTGTTTTCCTTTTTGTAGCGTGCCAGGCGCAGCATTAATTCGGCCAGCTGCTCGTTAGGCAGGTGCTGAATTTCTTTTTTTATATGCTGTAATCCGTAGGCGGTAGTAGTCATGTTGTAAATAAGCAGGCAAAATACTAATTGTTTAAATATTTTTCACGAATTGCATTTAAGCTTGATTCAATTAGAACGAATTACACGAATGGGTCTACTAATTATATTGATGTAGTTAATGTAGTTCGCAAAATTAGTTAAGAAATTAAATAGCGTTTGCTGGGGCAACGATTTTATTTCCTCAACCGATTTAAACGGAAAATAGAATATTCCCATAGCAGTTTAAACAGCGCGTAAATTTTGTAGTTTTGCAGGCTTATTAAATTAAATGAAAAAAAGCAGACTGACGCTCTTCATTTTTATCGCACTGGTATTGGGTGTGATAGCCGGTTATATTTATAATACCTACGTTTTTGCCGATCTTAATAAACAACTCAGTACCGCAGGTGCTGCAATTAAAAGTATCGACAAAAAAATAGAAGCCTTATCCGATACTACGGTTGCAGCCTACAAAAATCTTAAGTTACAGAGAATTGCCCAGGTTAAACTGCAAAGCCAGGCTACCGATGCACGGGAAGATAAACTTGAACTTTATAATATCCTGAGTAAGATCTTCCTCAATCTTATAAAAATGATTGTGGCACCATTGGTGTTTACCACCTTGGTGGTAGGCGTAGCCAAGGTAGGGGATATCAAAGCTGTGGGCCGGATTGGCGGCAAAACCATGCTTTGGTTTATCAGCGCCACGCTGGTATCCTTATTATTAGGGATGTTATTGGTTAACCTGTTTGAACCGGGCAAAACCATGCATTTGCCACTGCCCGATAGTCATTTAAGTACAGGCATTAAAAAAACGGCATTATCATTAACCGAATTCGTTGGTCACGTTTTCCCTAAGAGTTTTATTGAGGCAATGGCCAATAATGAGATCTTACAGATTGTGGTGTTCTCTTTGTTTTTTGGCGTAGCTACCGCTGCTATAGGTGAGCAAGGTAAAATAGTGATCAAAGCGATGGATGCTTTTGCCCATGTGATTATGAAGATTACCGGTTATGTGATGAAAATGGCCCCTTTAGCTGTATTTGGTGCCATAACTGCGGTAGTGGCCAAGCAGGGAATAGGTGTACTTTCAACCTATGGTATTTTTATCAGCGAGTTCTATTTTTCGCTCATCGTACTTTGGTCTGTGATTATATTAGCCGGGTATATTGTATTAAGAAAGCCGGTGTTCAGGCTGCTTAACAGTATTAAAGATGCTATGTTGATAGCATTTAGTACCTCTACAAGTGAAGCGGCTTATCCAAAGGTATTGGAAGAACTGGAGAAATTTGGCTGTAGCAATAAAATAGTGAGCTTTGTATTGCCATTGGGCTATTCGTTTAATTTGGATGGTTCGATGATGTATATGACCTTTGCATCATTGTTCCTGGCGCAATCATATGATATTCATCTTTCATTCGGGCATCAATTGTCGATGTTATTAGTGCTGATGCTTACCAGTAAAGGAGTGGCTGGCGTACCAAGGGCTTCGCTGGTGGTTATTGCAGGTACGCTGGCTATGTTTAATATCCCCGAAGCCGGGTTGTTTTTGCTGATTGGCATCGATCCTTTATTGGATATGGGCCGCTCAGCTACTAATGTATTAGGTAATGCAATGGCGACAGCCGTTGTGAGTAAATGGGAAGGGGAAGGAATTAATTACTGAATTATTGAGTTATTGAATTATTGATTTAATAAGTGTTTAGTTTGTAAATTAATTATCATTAAAAGCATGGGAGAAAATGATAGAATTGAATTCGCCGAAATGTTCAAAAGGCGAACAAAAAAGTTTGTTGTAGATAATATAAAATTTTTCAGAACGCTACCCAAAACAGAAGAGGCCAAAATTGTCGGCAGGCAATTGTTAAGATCTTCTTCGTCTGTGGGGGCTAATTATCGCGCTGCATGCAGGGCGAGATCTCAGGCTGAATTTCACTCTAAGCTATCCACTGTTGTTGAAGAAGCGGATGAATCAGCTTTTTGGATGGAGGTACTAATTGAAGCCGAAATAACAAAGCAAGCGGATATAGCTTTATTATTAGACGAAGCCAATCAAATCCTGAAAATAGCATCAGCCTCACGAAAAACCGTTTCAAAGTAAAAGTGCCAAAATCAATAACTCAATAATTCCATAACTCAATAATTATATATGTCTCCCCGTTTAAAAAAAGTATTCCTGATCATGACTGTTGTGGTGCCGTTTATACTGTACTGCGTTTATTATTATGGTATGATGATCAAGAACGCACCATACCGCTTCGTTGATTTTGAATCGATCAGTTTTCAGTATGGTCATAAGGACAGTCTTGTAAATAAATACGATTCACGTACAGGTATGTTCCAGTACCTTGACAGGCGCGATTCGTTGGTTAAAGAGCATTTACGTTTAACCAAAGACGACCTGTTATACCTGCACCGCAAAGCTGCCGACCTGGGTTTTTGGGATTTTCCGTCGAAAGAAATTGGTGATACAACATCTGCTGCTGCAAATAAGGCGGTTCGGTATATCATTGAGTTTAAGTATAAAGAAAAAACAAAGCGTGTAATCTTCGACAGTGATTATTTTGGTAATGCCAAGCTGATTGATGCCAACCAGCGGTTGATAGGGGAGATCCAGAAAAAACTTACCGACGTAGAGAACCGCGGCAAAAAATAAAATATTGGGATGTTGTTTATTAAATAATCAATCCCTATATTTGCACCTCGAAATTTAAAACAATATTTAACAAACATGTACGCAATAGTAAGTATAGCAGGACAGCAATTTAAAGTTGCCAAAGACCAGCAGATCTTTGTACACAGGTTACAAGGCGATGAAGGCGCTAGTATTGAATTTGACAGTGTATTGTTAGCAGAAAACGAAGGTAAATTCAAATTAGGTTCTGATTTGAAAGGTGCTAAAGTATCGGCTAAGATCGTGTCACATTTAAAAGGTGATAAAGTAATTATCTTCAAAAAGAAAAGAAGAAAAGGTTACAAAAAGAAAAACGGTCACCGTCAGCAATTTACCAAAATTGAGATCACCGGTATTACATTATAATTAAAGGTTGAACCGGAGTTGTTCTGCAATTCCATAAAAGAAATAAAAAATGGCACATAAGAAAGGGGCCGGTAGCTCAAGAAACGGTCGTGAGTCGCATAGCAAACGCTTAGGTATCAAAATTTTCGGTGGTCAACCAGCAATCGCAGGTAATATCATCGTTCGTCAGCGTGGTACCAAACACAATCCAGGTTTAAACGTTGGTCTTGGTAAAGATCATACTTTATTTGCACTGGCCGAAGGTATCGTAGTTTTCAAAAAGAAAGCTGATAATCGTTCATACGTATCAGTAGTTCCATTTGAAGCTGCTGAAGTTGAAGAAGTAGCTGCACCTGCACCAAAAGCTAAAAAAGAAGCTGTAGCTGTTGAAGCTCCTGCTGCTGAAGAAGCTCCAAAAGCAAAGAAAGCTGCTGCACCAAAAGCTAAAAAAGAAGAAGCTGCTGATGCTGCTGAAGAAATTGTAGCTGAATAATCAGTTAACAAATATTAGGATATGAAAAATCCCGGTCAATTTTGATCGGGATTTTTTATTTTGTGATTATTCGTCAGATTGCAGCATAAAACAACTAATAGGAGAACTATACAAAACCCTTACCGGTTTGCCATTAATACGCCCCGGCTTCCATTTTGGTGATTTGTTTACATGAGCAATGAATGCTTTGCACATTGCTTCGTTTATTTTCCTCCTGACATTGGCATGCGTTACACTTCCGTCGGTTTCTATAATCATTTGTATAAGAAAACTGGCCTGTGTATTCTCTTTGTCGTAGCCTTTTGGTATCGGTACTTTAAAAAGATAATTTGTCCACTTTTCTGTGCCTCCGGGAAATTCTGGCTGTACATCTACTGTTTTATAAACTGTTGTATCTGATTTAACATTCTCCCTTTTAGCTTTGCCTTGTGCAAACAACGCAACAGGTATTATAATCAAGCCAAATACAAGCAGATATCTCATGTGTTTATTCGATGATCAGTTTCTTTAAATAGTAAGTATCAGGATCAATAACCGGCATAGTTTTGCTGGTTATGGTAATGCCTTTTTTATCAAGCGTATAGCGTTTAGTAATGCCATCTGCAGTGATATCAATTGGCAATGGCATATCGATATTGAGCAACTGAACCTGGTATTTATCGCCACGTTGGGCCTTAACATGTACTTCCAGTTTATTGATTGAATAGATGTACATATCGAACAATGGTTTCAAATCCTTACCTGCAGCCTTGCTAAAATACTGCATTACATCATCGGTACTGGCCAAATTACTGTAGGTGTAACGGGGGGCGGTAACAAAACCTTTAAGGGTAGGGAAGAAAGTGCTATCGCCCATAATATACCTGAGTGTATGCATAAAGAAAGCCCCTTTACCATAGATATCTCCATTATAAGCCGATTCTTCGTCAATATCTTTCCCGATAACAAGCGGGATTTTATTGCCGAATGACAGTGCTGAACTTTGGAAAAATTTGATATAAGCTTTTTCGCCTTCAAATTCCCTTACGTACAGCGCGTCGCCATAAGTACAGATGCCCTCGTGGATCCAGTAATCGGCCCAATCCTTAGCGGTAACTTTATTGCCCCACCATTCGTGGCCAAACTCGTGGTGCATGAGGCCGTCATAATCCTCGCCGCCAACTTTGGTATATTTAAATTTGGCGCCGTAGGCATTCATGGTTTGATGCTCCATGCCCAGGTGAGGGGTTTCAACGATGCCTATCTTTTCTTTTGCCCAGGGATATTCGCCAAAGTATTTCTCCTGTTCTTTGATGGTTTTTACAAAAATATCGAGGTGATGCTCGGCTTTGGCGGCATGTTCCTTTAATACATAAAACTGGATAGGTACATTATGCCCATCTACAGTAGTATACGGACGAGTTACTACGGTATAGTCACCTGCATTGAACAAGATACTGTAATTGTTAATGGTGTATTTGGTTTGCCAATGGAAAGTTGCTGTTTCCTTTTGCTTGCTTACGCCTTTTAACAACCCCGGACCTGCAACCACCAGATCTTTAGGAACGGTGATAAACAGATCTACGCCCTCATTTGGTTCGTCGGAAGGGTGATCTTTACAAGGGAAATACAATTTACCGCCTGTACCTTCGGCTGTGATAGCCATCCACTGGTGCCCGGTTGAATCGCGGGTCCAGATAAAACCATCATCCCATGGCGGCCGACGGGCAACGTGGGGTTTACCGCCATAAATTACTTTAACGCTTGCTTTGCCAGCAGGTAGTTCTTTGGCTGTATTAATGGTAATGAGGTTATTCTTGTATTCAAATGCTTCCTGTTTACCATTTACTAAAACCTTGCTGATAGTTAAAGAATCTAACAGGTCAAACAATAAAACCCTGGTGGGTTTCGACATGACTACAACAATGGTAGTAAAACCATTAATGGTTTTCTGTACAGGATCAACAGCAAGCGAAATGGTATAATGCCGCACATCCATTATAGCTTGCTCGGGTTTCAGCTTTCCGCCTGAGGTGAGGGTTTGGGCATACAGGGAGACTGACGATAACAAGATCATTAAAATAAATGAGAACTTTTTCATTTAATGTTGTTGGGTTTAAAATATAACAGCATATCTGGCTGGCTAACGGTTGGTGTACAAAATTGCTGGTTTTCAGTTGTTGAATGAATAATTTACAAGGCTTGGGCATCCACAATCTCACGCAGCCCTGTTTTCGTTAGTTTTATTTTCCTCGTCCATTGTGGTAGAGTTAACTATTCTATATCTCTTTTAAACGAAATAATGATATAATATTTATAATCTATCGCTTTGCCATTTAACATGGCTGGTTCCCACTTAGGGCTTTTATTAATTAACCGCAATGCCTCCCTGTCTTGTTCTTTGGATAAACCTCTTTTTACAATTGCGTCTGTTAATTTGCCGTTTCTCGTAATTGTTGCTTCAACTATCACCCGCCCTTCAATATCCTGACTTTTAACCGGCCATCGCAAATTTTTTCTGACGAAAATGAAGAAATTATTGGTGCCGCCTGGAAATTCTGCTTGCTTGTCTACCTTAATGCCACAACTGGATTTATACTCTTCGGTATCAATTTTAGAAGTTTCAGTTTGCGCTTTTACTAAGATCGGCCAAAACGATAAAGATATGATAACGAAAATTGTTTTCATGCTCACAATTCTATTGATTCATATAGAATGGGCACAGAATATTTTGATTTGATAAACTTGCCATCGCGAGTAGCAGGAACCCACCTTGGAGAAAGGTTAATAACTCTTAAAGCTTCCTTGTCAAATTCAGGAGCAAAACCTTGTACAAGTTTAATGCCCGACAGTAAACCATTACTCTCCACATAAAAACTTACTTTGACTATACCTTGCTTAACAAGTGAATCCTTTGGCCATTTTAAGTTTTGATCTAAAAAATCATGAAATGCCTTATCGCCACCACGGAAATGCGGAGGCGTAAGTTTTTGCGCCTTAGTGCTTAATGAAACCATTAAAATGATAAGGATGGGTAAAAGTTTCTTCATCCTTAAATATAAATCAATTCTCCCTCACCAGCAAGCCGTCTGCAAAATCTCGCAGGTATTGTTTATGATCTTCGGGCAGATCAATAGCGTCGAGGGCTGCAAAAGCCTTATCAGCATAGGTTTGCATGGCTTTTTCAGCATGCTGCCTGATATCAAGTTCGTTGTAAATGTTTGTTATGGCTTTAACTTTTTCTACGCTGTCAAATTCAATAGCATTTAGCCAATGATTTAAAGTTTGCGCTTGGCTATCTTTAGCCAGTTCAAGTGCGCGGATCAATAAAAAGGTTTTTTTATTGGAGATGATATCGCCGCCAACCTGCTTGCCAAACTTTTCAGGATCGCCATAAACATCCAGTATGTCGTCCTGTAGCTGGAAGGCTATACCAAGGTTAACCCCGAAAGAATCAATCAAATCAGCGTCGGTTAAAGCTGCACCGCCAATGATGGAGCCGATTTTTAATGTACCACCTAACAGTACAGCAGTTTTAAGGCGGATCATGTTGATGTACTCTTCGATACTTACATCGTTACGCTGTTCAAAGCTCATATCAATTTGCTGGCCTTCGCACACGCCGGTCGCAGTATCGTTAAAAACGTCAAGTACATTACGTAAAATGCTGTCATCAACCTTCATCATCATGCGGTTGGCTTCTACCATCATGGCATCGCCGGAGAGGATAGCGACATTGGCGTTCCATTTTTCATGCACAGTTGCTTTGCCACGGCGGAGCGGGGCTTTATCCATAATATCATCATGCATCAGCGTGAAATTATGGAATACCTCTATAGCCAGTGCGGGTTCAATAGCCCTGTCAACGTCGCCGCCAAAAAGGTCACAGGCCAGCAGGAGCAGGGCAGGGCGCATACGTTTTCCGCCAATAGATAAAATATAGCTTATCGGTTCATACAGATCGGCCGGGTAAGCGGGATAGCTTAGTTTGCCTACTGCATCATTTATTAGTAACTGTAACTCTGTAAGTTGTTTCATTTATTTACGAGAACCCTGATTTTCTTGATTTTAGGATCGACTTGATTATAAATATCAGGAAATCCTAAAATCAGGCGAATCACGGTTCATTATTCTTGTACCAATATAAAGTCTATCTGTTTTTTGGTCAGATCAACCTGTTTTACCTTAATCTTTACTTCATCGCCCAGTTGGTAAATTTTCTTTTTACGCTGACCGATGATGGCATAGTTTTTCTCGTCCAAAGTATAAAAATCGTCCGAGATATCACGCAGGCGGATCATACCCTCGCATTTATTTTCGATGATCTCCACATACATGCCCCATTCGGTAACGCCCGATATGATACCCATAAAGGTGTTGCCAACCTGGTCGCGAAGATACTCAGCTTGTTTGTATTTTACTGAAGAACGCTCTGCATCGGCGGCTTTTTTCTCCATTAAAGAACTGTGCGAACATAGCTTTTCATAAAACTCGGCATTGGCTGATTGACCGCCGTTTAAATAATGGAACAGGAGCCTGTGTACCATTACATCCGGATAGCGGCGAATTGGTGAGGTAAAATGCGTATAATGATCAAAAGCCAAACCGTAATGACTGCTGCTTTTAGTGGTATAAATAGCTTTAGCCATGGAGCGGATAGCCAGATGGGTTAGCACGTTCTGTTCTTTTTTGCCCTCTACGTCTTCCATCAGGTAATTGAGGGATTTTGCTGTTTCCTTGTCAGATTTTGTATTGATTTTATAACCAAACCTGGCTGCAAATTGGGCAAAATTGGCCAGCGCATCGGGCTTGGGCGAATCATGCACGCGATAAACAAAAGTGTATTTGTGCTTGCCCTTGCCCATTTTGCTTACGCGCTCAGCTACTTTGCGGTTAGCCAGCAACATAAAATCTTCGATCAGTTTATGGGCGTCTTTGCGCTCTTTTACATAAACGCCTGTTGGTTTACCGTTTTCATCCAGTTTGAACTTAACCTCAGTAGTTTCAAAGCTGATAGCGCCGTTTTTAAATTTGCGGTCGCGCAGTTTATAGGCCAGCGCATTAAGCTTAAATATTTCATCTTTAAAATCACCCTCGCCGCTTTCTATTACTTCCTGCACCTCTTCGTAAGTAAAACGCCTGTCGGAGTAAATGACGGTTTTGCCATACCATTCGGTAATGATATTTGCGTTCTCATCCATTTCAAACACTGCCGAAAAGCAGAGTTTTTCTTCTTTAGGGCGAAGAGAGCAAAGGCCGTTTGACAGTCTTTCCGGTAGCATTGGTATAACCCTGTCCACAAGGTAAACTGATGTGGCCCTGTCCAAAGCTTCTTTGTCTAAAGCCGAATCGGGAATGATGTAGTGTGATACGTCGGCAATGTGAACACCGACTTCGTAATTTCCGTTTTCCAGTGCACGGTAGGATAGGGCATCGTCAAAGTCTTTGGCATCAAATGGGTCGATGGTAAAGGTGGTGATGTTTCGGAAATCACGGCGTTTGGCAATTTCTTCGGGCGTGATCGCATCCGGAATTTCTTCAGCATCATGCTCAACCTCGGCAGGAAATGATAGCGGAAAACCATATTCGGCCAGGATGGCGTTCATCTCCGTATCGTTTTCACCCTGGGCTCCTAAGATATGTTTGATCCTTCCGATAGGGTTTTTGGCTTCCGTTGGCCAGTCGGTAATTTCGGCTACAGCTTTGATGCCATTTTTAGCCCCGTTAAGCTCGCTAATGGGGATGAAAATATCGTGCATCATCTTACGATCATCAGGAATAAAAAACGCGTATCGTTCTGAGAGTTTAACAATGCCCGTAAACTCCATTTTGGCACGCTGCAGAATTTCGATAACCTCGCCTTCTTTGTGCTTGCCTTTACTTTTGGCGTATACATAAACTTTCACACGGTCGCCGTTAAGGGCGGTGCGAAGCTTACGAGGAGCGATGAAAATATCGCTTTCAAACTCGTCATCGGTAACGATAAAGGCAGAACCATCATTGGTAAGGTCAACTACGCCTTCAATAAAGGTTTTAAGTTCAAGCAGCTGGAATTTGCCCGGAGCGATTTCTTTTAATACCGATTTTTTAACCTCGTCTTTTAAGATGTCGTAGATGATCTCGCGCGATTCGGGGTCACGGACGTTTAATTTAGCAGAAACCTGTTTATAATTGAGTGGCGTATTGCCGTTTTGTTCAAATATATCAAGTACCATTTGGGTAAGTACCTGGTGTATAGAAGAGTTGTTTTTCTTACGTTTAGACATAGAATAGTATTTGCATCAAAGATACAGAATTTTGGATACCCTATCTTGGCCCAATAGTGATGGATAAAGCAGTTTTAATCAACCCGGTATTGAAGCGATCAGCCTTTTGGTGTATTCTTCTTTTGGGCGATAATAAATATCGTCGGGATAGCCGGTTTCCAGTATTTCGCCTTTGTTCATCACCATAATCCGGTCGGAGATATGTTTAATCACGGCCAAATCATGCGAAATAAAGATATAGGTCAATTTAAGTTCGTCTTGTAGTTCGCGGATGAGGTTTAATACCTGGGCCTGAACCGATACATCAAGCGCCGATACTGATTCATCGCAAATGATAAATTTAGGCTGGAGCGCCAAAGCCCGGGCAATAACAATCCGTTGCCGTTGTCCGCCCGAAAACTCATGCGGATAACGGTCAAAATGTGCGGGCAGCAGATTGACCCGTTCAAGCAATTCAAGTACCTTTCGTTTGCGGGTTGTATCGTTACTGTAAAACTGATGTACCTGCAATGGCTCCATAAGCGATTGCCCAACGGTAAGCTTAGGATTTAATGATGAGTATGGATCCTGAAAAATGATCTGGATATCTTTTCTGATCTGCCTCAACTCATTTTTTTTAAGTTCACGAAGATCAGTGCCGTCAAAAGAAACCTTGCCCGATGTTGGTTCTATCAACCTTAAAATGCTTCGCCCCAAAGTGGTTTTTCCACAGCCTGATTCGCCGACGAGGCCTAAGGTTTCGCCTGGATATACATCAAAGCTTACATTGTTCACTGCTTTTACAACATGATCTTTCCGTTTGAAAAATCCTGTATCAGTTGGAAACCAGGTGTTTAATTTATCTGCCTTTAACAAAGGCTGCTGTTCATATAGTTTACGCTTTCTCTCGGCGATTTCAGTGTCCGGGTAATGATATAATTCCCTGATGTTTTCTATAGTTACTGCGGGCCTGGCCCCATCCAGAAAATCGGCCACAACAGGGAGCTTTTTCAAATGCTGCTGCGGGGAAGGGCGGCAGGCCAGCAATCCTTTAGTATAAGGGTGCCGGGGATTTGCGAATAGATCTTTTACCGCGGCTTCCTCTATAATCTCGCCTTTGTACATCACCAAAACCCGGTCGGCAATTTCTTTGATCACGCCCAAATCATGCGATATAAAGATCAGGCTCATGTGCCGTTCGGCTTTCAGCTTGTGCAGCAGTTCAATGATGGTTTTTTGCACGGTAACGTCAAGTGCGGTGGTGGGCTCATCGGCAATCAAAATCTCCGGGTTGCAGGCCAAAGCCATCGCTATCATTACCCGTTGTTTTTGTCCGCCCGAAATTTGGTGAGGATAGCTGTTGAATATGGCTTCGGGCCGCGGTAATTGTACTTCTTTAAACAGCTCAATGGTTTTTTGTTTAGCCTCCGCTTTACTTGATCCTAAATGCAACCTGATAGCTTCCGTAAGCTGAAAGCCACAAGTAAGTACCGGGTTAAGCGAGGTCATGGGCTCCTGGAAAATCATGGCTACCTGGTTGCCGCGCACACGCCGCATTTCATCTTCCGATAATTTGCACAGGCATACACCATTTAAAAGTACAGAGCCATCTATTAGGGACTGATCTTCATTAAGCAAACGCATCAGGGCAAGGGAGGTAACAGATTTGCCCGAGCCGGATTCGCCGACAATGCCAATGGTTTCACCTTTGTTAAGTGTAAAAGAAATTCCCTTTACCGCTGTGAACTGGTTTTTACCATTCTTAAAACTAACCGACAGATCACTGACTTTAAGCATTATTAGCCTACAATGGTTATAAATTCGTCTGCTATCAGTTCTTCGCCGCGGTAACGTCTTAATAGTTGTGCTGTAGCTATCACATCTTTTTGGCAATAAGCGCAAATGCGCTCCAACTGGTTTTCATTCCAGTATACGCGGCCTACATCGCTGCCATCTATATCGTCTTTGGAGGTCGGGATATTAAAAATTGTGGTAAGCAGGTTTAAGGAAGTGTAGTGTTTGTGATCGCCAAACTTCCATAATTCCATGGTATCTAAATGGACAATCTCCCAGGGCTTTTTACCCGCTATTTGCAGCTGCGGCGGAATTGGTATGCCGTTTACCAGTAAACGGCGGCAGAGGTACGGGAAGTCAAATTCCTTGCCATTATGAGCACATAAAATAAGGTTGGGCGGTTGACTGACCAACAGGTTGCAGAATTTGGTAAGCAATTCTTTTTCATCATGTGATGCAAAAGATTTTACCCTCAAGCCAATGTTTTTCCCGGCAATAAAGATCCCGGCCGAAATGCAAACTATTTTACCAAACTCGGCCCAGATGCCGGCGCGCTCATAATGAATGTCAGCAGGTTCATCTTTGCGTTGATGCCGGGTTTTTAGTTCCCATAAAACCTGCAGATTTTCGGGCAGTTGTTCGTGGGTGCTGTACTGCGGCACAGTTTCGATATCAATTACCAATAAATTATGCAGATCGTACTGTTCAAGCATCCGGTTAAAAATTATCGAGCCAATATAATGATAAAGTTAGTAGATGGTTGCTGCGGACATTTAGTTTACAGAAAAATTAAAATCGATAAGTTGTGTTTTTTATTTCTTCAATACTTCAAACGCTATGCTGATAGTATTGCCGTTGCCATCAACCAACGTAAGAATATGTTTGCCCGGAGGTGGGTTTAAAGCCACCTGGTGAAAATCTTTGGTCTCGCCAACGTACTGATCATCCAGGTGCCAAAAAATCTTCATACCTGGCTGGCGGTGTGCTGCGTTGCAAATCATGCGGCCACGGGTGCCGTCTGCTTCAAGGGGCACGTATATTTTAGCGCCGTTTTTAGGGTAGATGACTTCCATTGTATTTCCATTGTCGGCCTGGATACAATCCGGGCGAAAGGGCGGGAGTACATGATATTGATAGTTTCTGGCTTTGTAATAATATTCCATAGATGGCGGCAACACAAACCAGCTTTTATTGAGGATGTTATCCGGCGGCTCACAATTACCGTTTACCTGCCATTTGGCATCGGCAGATAAATGCACCAATTGATGGTAAGGACAAACAGGGGCTTTCAGGCCGCTTTTGGGTACATATTGCTCATCTGCATCCTGGCAGTATTGCCCGGCCCGGTAGCCGCTTTGTTTGCACACATTTATTTTCACCATTTCGCCCATTGGCATTCCAAACCAATCGCGCGATACGGGCAATAGCCTGAAGATTTCAAACAGGGCAGGTGCAGCTGTGTTAATGCCCGTTAAGCCCGGCCGGCCCTCGCCATCGGTATTGCCAACCCAAACGCCAACAACATATTTAGGAGTAACCCCAATTGCCCATCCATCGCGAAAGCCAAAGCTTGTACCGGTTTTCCAGGCCACCCGCTGGCTCGAGCTAAATTGCTGCCAAAGCATTTCCTCGCCCGGCCGCATCACTTCCTCCATGGCCTGGAAAGTGTAATAAATAGATGCTGCATCCAGCAGCCCGGACTTTTCAAGTTCAGGTTTGGCTGCAGGCTTCTTTTCATAAACAGGATTATGAAAATCGGCAGGGTTATACTTACCGCCGTTTTTGTTGTAATGATTAAGCACACGCGCCATATCAGCATAAGCACCGCTTAATTCCCAAAGTGTGTTTTCCCCCCCGCCCAATATTAACGACAGTCCATAGTGATCGGCAGGTTTGGTTAAAGTGGTGATGCCTGCTTTATGCAAAAAATCATAAAAGCGTTCGTATTTGTATTGCTGCAGCATTTTAACCGCCGGTACATTCAGCGAACGGGATAAGGCCCGCGATGCAGGAACGGCGCCGTCGTAACCCAAATCAAAGTTTTCGGGATGGTAACCCGCGATCATGGTAGGTACATCGGGCATCAGGCTATTGGGTAATATCAGCCCGTCGTGCAGCATTGCCGCGTATAACAGCGGCTTCAGGGTACTTCCGGGGCTTCGCGGGGCATCTATCACATCAACATCGCTCTCCATTTGCGGGTCCTCCCGGTGTGATATGTTACCGGCATATGCAAGTGTTGCACCTGTTTCAACATCAAGTACAATGGCGGCAATATTGTTGATATCATTAGCCTTTAGTAAACTATGATGCTGCTCCAGGATATCATTTACCTGTTGCTGAAGCGACGACTTGATGCTGCTTGTAATGCGGGTATCTCCCTCGGGCTTAGCCTGATGATCGGCTTTAAAACGTTGCAGCAGGTGTGGAGCAAGTTGAGGAAGGGTCATCGGTCTGTCGGGCACAGGCTCGAGCCGGGCGAGGGCTGCAGTTGTACTATCAATGATACCTGCCTTATGCAATCTATCCAATAATGAATTCCGTTTGCGGAGCAGTATGGCCCTGTTCCTGCCGGGATGTACCAGGGATGGCGAGTTAGGCAAAACAGCCATAGCCGCCATTTCGCCCCAGGAAAGTTTATCAGGGCTGCGGCCAAAATATCGCCATGACGCTGCATCCAGCCCAATGACATTGGTGCCGAAGGGGGCGTTACTGGTATATAACGCTAAAATTTCGCTTTTGCTATGGGTTATTTCAAGGCGCATTGCCATGAAAATCTCTTTCAGTTTATTCCAGACATTGCGTTTATGCCTGGTAGCCAGCCTGATTACCTGCATGGTAAGGGTACTGCCGCCGCTGCTTACCTTTTTTGAGCTCAGGTTTTGTTTGATGGCCCGGCTAAAGGCAACAATATCAAAGCCGGGGTGGCGCTCAAAGCGTTTATCCTCAAAAGTGATAATACATTGTTTGAATTTTTCAGGTACTGTGGGATTATAAGGAAAGCGCCATTGGCCATCATTTGCTATGGATGCACCGAGTAACTGGCCCTGATCATCGTCAATTATGTAGGAGGTGGGACTATTAAATAAAGGATTGGGCAAACAAAACCAAAATATCAGGGTTAAAACAAACAAAAAGAAAAGCGATACTATAACTTTAGGCTTTTTTAAATAACTTTTAGCTCGTTTTAGCACAAATTGCATTACTAAATATAAAAATATTAAGCCAGTTCAGGTTTATACAACTATAATTGTGGCAAAAATCTACGAGGCAATAATACAATAAATGACGATACAAAAATTATCAATTATTATCCCGGCTTACAACGAAGGTAAAACCATACATTTAATTTTGGATAAAATTAAGGAGGTAAACCTTATCAACGATATTGAAAAAGAAGTGATCATTGTAAATGATTGCTCAACGGATGATACAGAAGCAGCTATTTATAAATATAAACTTGCCAACCCCGAAGTTAACATTCAGTACTTTAAGCATGAAGTAAACAAAGGTAAGGGAGCAGCTTTACATACAGGTATAGCAAAAGCTACAGGCGATTACCTGATCATCCAGGATGCCGACCTTGAATATGATCCCGCTGAATACAACGACCTGTTAAAACCCGTAGTAGCAGGTTTTGCCGATGTGGTTTATGGTTCCAGGTTTATGGGAAGTAACCCTCACCGTATCCTGTTTTTTTGGCATACCATTGGCAACAGATGGCTTACCTTTGCTTCAAACATGTTTTCCAATCTTAACCTTACTGATATGGAAACATGCTATAAATTGTTCAATACCAAAGTTATCCAATCCATAAAGCTCACTGAAAAGCGTTTTGGCTTTGAGCCTGAGGTTACCCAAAAGATCTCGAGGGTGCACCGGATCAGGATCTATGAGGTAGGTATTTCCTATTATGGCCGTACTTATGAAGAAGGCAAAAAGATAGGATGGAAGGATGGGGTTAGGGCCATTTACTGTATCCTTAAATATGGCTTGTTTAAATCAAAATAAGAGTTTTTCTGCCGGAGTGGCTTTCATAAACTGTATTTCTTCTTCACGGAAATTATCAGCAAGAACTTGAATGACGAAAGCCGCTTTTTAGAGTGGCCCAATCCATTTTAAATTGCACACAGGAGATGCAATGTGACGCGTCTCAATATACAAATCAACGTGTTAAACAGGTTCTAAGATGTTTAACATTCAAAAAATAGCTGTCATTAAAACTTAAATCAATGTTTTACTGCTTTCGTTGCACCTTTTCCCAAACAGCGCTTTGCTTCGTGCTAAAATAACGGATGATACCGGCCAGTACAGCATAGTTCATAACACAAAAATAATAGGGAATGAAAAGGACTTTAATACGGAGCTGCCGCTTTTCCATTATCAGCCCGAGCAAAGCCAGTAAATAAAACAATACCTGTGCCAATAATAGTCCTTGCATAGCTGTTTCTCCAGGTTTAAAAGCCAGCACAACGTTTAAAATAAACGATAATATAAGCAGGAACGGTGTAATGGTCCATCTTAAAACCCGGTGACTGATATACTGAAACGATAAAATTGGGTAGGGGAAAGGATTGAATAATTTTTTTAGCCTTAAAATAGATTGCATTCCGCCGGCAGCTATCCTCACTTTTCGTTTTAACTCTTCCGACACATTTTCCGACGCCGTTTCGGTAGCGTATGCTTCAGGTTCATAAACAATGCGGTAGCCTTTGGCAGCTATCAGCATCGAGATCATAAAATCGTCAAGCACGGTATCCGCTTCAACAGGCTGATATAGCGAGCGGCGCACACTAAACAGTTCGCCTGCCGCGCCAACAACCGAATATAGTTCCGAATCCCATTTTTTCAGGGCTGATTCATATTTCCAGTAGAACCCCTCGCCAGCTGCACTGGCATCTGCGTTCTCGTCAATATGTACCCGTTTTTCGCCCGCAACGGCGCCAACTGTTGCATCGCTGTAATGCCTGCAGATCTTGATCAATGCATCTTTATTTAAAAATGTATTGGCATCGGTAAATACAACCGCATCGGTATTAACATAGTTCATGGCCCGATGTACCGCGGCTATTTTGCCGGCGCGCTGTGGCTGGTGCAGCAATTGTATCTGCGGGTACCTGGCAACAATATCGGGTGTTTTATCCGATGACCCGTCGGTCACAAAAAGCAGTTTTAGTTTTCCATCGGGATAATTAAGCAGGAGACTGTTGCTGATCTTTTGCTCAATAAAATATTCTTCGTTGTAAGCGGCTATCACCAAAGTACAGGTAGGAAGTTCATCCAGGTTTTCTGAAGGAAGAGCTTTCCGGCCTTTAAAAGCCCTTTTGATCCTGATGATCAGGTACAGAAAAATCCCATACCCGGCAAAAGTGTAAAAAACAATAAAAAGGCTTATGGCTAAAATTATTTTCATGTTATGGTGTTAATGGGGTATCCTAAATTGCTGCTGTTTTTTGAGTGGGTAAAATTCCACCATACTGCTTTAAAAAGCATCGGAATAAAGTCGTATTGTTTTTCTTTGACGTAGTTAACCAGGTTACGGGGTACCACAATCAGCAAAAAATAAAAATAAAATAATACTTTTTTAAGCGGCGGGGCATTCCGGCGGATAAAAAGGATCCTGTTCCGGTTCATGAAGTATTCTTTTAGTTTGCTTTTTTTGCCCACCGAAACAGATTCTTTATGGTAAATAAGCGCATCGGTACAAACCCAGGCTTTGAAACCCGCTCTTATAATGTGCTCGCACCAGTCAACCTCTTCATAGTAAAGAAAAAAGTTTTCGCTCATCATGCCCGCCTTTTCAATAGCTTCTTTCCTGATCATCATGGCTGCTCCGTGGCAGTAGGCTGTAGGCGCAGTTATATGATCAAACTGACCTTCGTCCTTTTGCTTTAAGCCTATCACACTATTTCGGCAGGTGTAATAGTTCATAGGCGTGTAGCCCGCATATTGTATTAATTGTTTATCACTGAAATACTTGATCTTGGGCGACAGCATTCCTACGGCGGTGTTACTATCCATTACCTCAACCAGTTTTTCAACTAAACCCGGGGTAAACTCGGTATCATTGTTCACCATAAAAATATAATCGCCGGTAGCTACCGTAAGCCCGAGGTTATTTCCACCGGCAAAACCAAGGTTTACATCCGAGCGGATAAATATTATTTCGGGGTATTTTATTCTCCAGCCGGGAACCGGATCTATCTTACTTGCATTATCAACAACAATTATTTCTATATTACTATAAGTACTTGTATTTTTAATTGATAATAACATTTCCTCGGTAACGGATGGCTGATTAAAACTTACAGTAACAACAGAAACTTTTTTCATCTAAAAGGGGTTATTATCAATATTGCTTTTTACGGCTAATATTAGTAAAAGTTAACCAATTATATCACTATATTCCTTTGAATAATAACCAACCAAATAATGATGAGTCACTGCTTACCATAAAAGCAGATGAGCTTATACAATTGCTGAAAAAGGGGAATGTTGATAAAGAACTTGTTAAAGCCATACAGCAAAAAATAAATAATGCTATTGAAAGTAATTCGAACCAGCAAAAATTTGATGCCTTTAGCGAGTTAGATCAGGAGCAAAGCCGGCTTGATATGGTAACAAACCTGGAATTTTTACTTACCCAACACCAGGTTGATAGCCGGGAATCGAAGAAATACCTGCTGCATGAAAGGATAAAACATATAGTTTTGGTAGCAATTGCGGTTACCATGATCATACTTGGTTTAGCCATGATCATCATGCCTGCACCGCCATATTTTGAAATGTTTACCATTTTTTATTTTTCAAAAGACGACGGTATAACTTTAATGGATGTTATATCGGTGTTAATAGTATTATCGGGTGTATATTTGTTTATAAATGCCCTACTCCGAAAAATTAACGCCTGAACTCACCAATATGCCGAAACGTCCAAAAATACTCCTGGTTGATGATAGCCCGCTCATTTTGATGGTTATAGGGCAGGCTTTGGAAAAAGAGGGTTTTATTAGCCGAAAGGCAAGTAATGTAGAGGAAGCTATGACGGCGCTTGAAAATGAGATCCCCGATTTGATTTTGTCCGATTATCAAATGCCCGGTACAGATGGTTTTGCATTCAGGCAGCATTTAATGACTGTACCTGAGTATAAAAATATCCCCTTTATGTTTTTAACATCAGTTACCGATCACGCTCACATGATAGCGGGGATCAGTCTTGATGCTATTGACTACATTGATAAGGATACACCCATTGTGGTCATTATCTCAAAGATCAATAATTTTTTGAACAGCATCCGCGAACGCCACGAACACACGATCAGGGAGCTGAGCAGCGCCGCAATAGCCTTAAATTTGTATTCTGTTCCGCAGGAAATGCCCCGTATTGATGGTTTTGAAATTGATTTCTGGCATAAATCATTTGAGAATTACCCTGGCGGAGATTTTATTGATGTGTTAACTATAAATAACAGGTATACTTTTATTATCCTGGGCGATGTGATGGGTAAAAAATGGGGCGCATGGTTTTTTTCATTCGGCTATCTGAGCTATATAAGGGCAGCTGTAAGGATATGTGTTTCGGAAGGGGACGTATCAACCAAAAGTATCATGCAAAAAATCAACTCGGTAATTTATCATGACCCGGTTGTGAGCGACGTGTTGTCGACACTTTCACTTGTCAGGATCGATCCGGAGAATGAAACGCTAAGTTATACCGGCGCGGGCGACTTGCCGCTGTTGTATTTTAGCTCCAGGGAAAATAAACTTAACAGGATTAACTCATCAGGCTTGTTGCTGGGGATTAGTAAAGAGGGCGGCTTTGATGAACATTTATTTACCATGCAGCCTGGTGATCAGTTGATCATGATAACAGATGGATTGATAGATAAAGAGACACCGGCAGGAAAGAAAACCGATCTGAACAGTTTTATTGATGAGATTGAAAAATATCTTGGTAAAACCAATTCATTTGCAACCTTAAAATACGATGGCTTTTTGAACGAAAAAGCGAGAGAACAAATTGATGACTGCAGTTTAATATTTATTCAAAAAAACAGCTAAATGATATTACGAACACATCTGCTTAATAATGCATTAATTGCGGATATTCAGCTTAAAGAGGCGAATTTGGCAAATGCTGAACAATTTAAGTCGGAACTGATGAGCCTGATCAATAAAGGAAATAAGTATGTTATTGTAAACTTTGAACAGGTAATATATGTTGACAGTTCTTTTTTAGGCGCATTGGTATCGGCTCTTAAACTGGCCATGAACAACAGGGGAGACATTGCCGTAGTTGGTTTAAATAATGATATCAGGTCCTTGTTTCAATTAGTGCGGCTTGATAAGGTGTTCAGGATCTATACAAATACACAGGAGGCTTTAACCGGGGCATAAACGAATTTACTACCTTGAAGAAATTTGTTTTTAACAATGAAACCGAAGGTATTTATCCTTTAACTGTCCAAATCATTAATTATATCCAAAACATAACAAAAGATATACTTGATGACGACGCCGGCTTCAGGATAAAAACCATCCTGATTGAACTGCTTACTAATTCGCTCAAGCACATGGGCGATGATGTTACCAGGATCGGGATCGATCTGAAAAATAACAAATTATATATAAGTAAACAGGATAAGGGAAGGCCGCTGCAAATTAAGACCAGGCAGGCATTGTTAACCTGGCCGTTAACGCACAGCAAATTTACCCAAAACGAAATTGCTATTTACGGCGATGACTTCGGTACATTAAAAGGACGGGTAAAAAACAGTAATCAGTTAGAATTTTTTACAGAAGACCTCGATGTGCGGTATGTTAACAAGGAAACCATTATGGGGTTAAATGAACATTATGGCCTGATGATCATTGCACGTGCCAGCGATGCGTTTAACTACAAACATAAACCTGATACAGGCGTGAATACATTTACCTCGGTAATTGAACTTAAACAGCGTTAGGCATCATTGCATAATTTCTGAAGGCCTTTGTTAATGGGTTAGGGTATTCTATATAAGTGACCGAACTACAACCATCAGAGAAAAAACTTTCAGCAAAGTAATTATATTATTGGGCAATTAATTATCACACTCGTTTTCGCTATTTCACAGCTGTCTCTTCGTTTACCGGTTCTGCCGGAGCATTATCGTGCGGTGTATGAATAAACTTTTTGTTTGCCCCTTTTAACTTAAACAGAAGTAAAAACATGGTAAAAAATATAAGCGGCAGTTTAAGCATGGCTTCTAAAAGTTTTCTATTATAAAACGATGTTGGTATGGCAACTATGATGCCAAGGTAACAAGCCACTGTTGCCCCGAGCCACAAATGCCAGTGCGGGCCTATGCCCGGAGTAAAAAAAGAGATCAATAGCATAAAAGGCATCAGGCCAAGCATTAATACGCGCGGCAGGATAGCCATCTGATAAATCTCATTCACGTAGTCAAAATTGCCGCGGAAAAATTGGGCCGGCGCGGTTGCTCCATACTTTTTAAGCAAGTTAAACTGAGCCGAAAGCCAGCGTTTACGCTGCTTTTCAAACACTGCGGGATTACTCACTTTTTCATCGTAGATATACGCTTTTTCTGCATAAGCAACATGGATCTTATCACGGGTCAATAATAAGCCCATTTCCTTGTCAAACCCGCCCACGGCATCAATACGCGACATTACATTTACAAACAGGTTGTACTCCAAGGCCATACCCGAACCTATAATGGCTGCCGAAAAATTAAACAATTGCTGCGATTTTCTGAAAATGTGATTGTTAACTTCTTCGCTTACAGCATCAAGTATTGCTACCTGTGTGTTTGAGTTTTTTGCTACCCTATGGCCCTGCACCACCCGGTGACCTGCTTGTAAATAGTTGTTGATCTGGTATAGGTAATCGGGCGCGGCAATGTTATCAATGTCAAAAACAACCGCGGCATCAAATCCAACCGCCGTGTTTTCAATGGCTTTGTTCAGCGCTTTTGATTTGGTGCTGGTTTCAAAAACCACCTCTACTACCTGCAAAGGCATCTGCTTTAATTTAACAATGGTTTCAGGTTTCATGGAGTCGGCTATCACACAAACCGTGAACATATCTTTAGGGTAATCGATAGTTAGTGCCGCCGCCGCCGAGTTTAAAATAATTTCATCTTCTTTATAAGCACAGATATAAACTATGAATTTACTGAGTGCGGTGGCTGTAGCAGGCGGTTTGATGGGGATTAATTTTCCGAATATCGAAAATACAAACAGGTACAGGCTATATACACCAAGGTATATAAACAGCAAAATGGCGATTAGGGATGCTATGAATTTAATGATTTCCATGTGTTTTATTGCTAAACCCTGTTTGTATTAATTAGCAGCAGGTTGTATTATTAAAAATTAACTTTTCGGTTTATTGTTCAAATTTGTTGCCAGCAAACTTTTGATCTCTGTTATACGGTGCTCCCATGTATTTTGTGCGGCTATTTTTAATCTTTTTTGTTGTAAAAAAGGAGTGTCGTTTAACGATAAATTAAGGGCAGCAGAAAATTCATCAACATTTTTGCAGATATATACGCTGTCGCCGGTAAAATCTTCTAAATCTTCGTTAAAATCAGTGATCACTACCGGCCGGCCCGAGCCCAGGTATTCAAATAACTTAAGCGGAAAAATGGAACTGCTTACATTATCTTTTTTGAAAGGGATAATAGCAACATCAAATCCTTTGAGCACGGCAGGCAACTGCTCATAAGGCACGGCGCCTTTTTTGAAAACATTAGGCACGTTAAAAGCAGGATTGTCTTCATAATCCTTACCAACTGGTCCCACAAATACAAAATTCTTGTTCGGATTTTGTTCCAATAACTGCGTTAACAAGTTATAATCAATACGTCGTTCAATGTTACCAAAATAGCCGATTATCGGTTTAGGGATATCAAAAAGGATATCTGCTACAGGCAACGCCGGATCCAGCGCTTTTTGACTATGGCCGATGTCGGCTGCATTCGGTACGAAGTACGAGTTAGGATTAAGTTTTGCTTTTGCGTTGCGTAACTCTTTACTGGTGCTGATCACCAGATCCATATCTTTCACCAATATATCTTCGGATATAAGGCCGTGACGAATTTGGTATTCCTCAATAAGCGGATCAACGCAATGATAAACTTTTAATAATGGTTTCAATTTCAACAACCGGTGCATGGTTGGATAGTAAAACGCATAGGAGTTGATAAAGATGTAGTCCTTTATTTTAAGGCTCTTAATAATTTTATTGAGCCTCGCCGCTACAATTCGTTCGTTCACCTTTACGGCCAGCCGATAGACAGCTCCTTCGGGCAATGAATTGATCGACGGCACCGGAGGCGTAATAATAATCTTTAAATTAGGGATCTCTGTTTGGATAAAACTATTTTTGGGAGAAAAGAAGTGCGGTTTGCGTGCCTTATAGCCCGGCGTATTTTTAAACTGGATATAATCTTTCCAGGTATAGGGCCTGTCAACATAATACACGTAGTTATCTTTGGCCAAATGTTTGGCCATAGTATAGTTTGTTGATTCGAGGCGGCTATCAAACTGCATTTGCGAAAATATTACGATATGCCGGTTTTTAAGCTCCATATAACTTGCTTATTCAGTTAGTCGTTTTCCTTTTATTTTGCCCATCACAACACCTATAAGCTCTTTTAATTCGATGTAGCCTAAAACAAAGATGTCGGATATTTTAAACTGAAGATGTTTTTTTAATGCCCAGTAACCAAATATAGCACCGGTAGCAAAGGTAAAGATAGAAGCAACTGCTACCGCATACAAGTTGTGGAATATGAGAATTCCCGTAAAATCGCCTATTATGTTAACAGTTAGCATCAGGAACACTTTGATCATGTTAAGATGTGGTTTGTTGATGATATCAAGCGTTATCCCGAAAAACCTGTCGATAGGCAACAGCATTACATAACACATAAAAATCCTGAAGATATTGCCTGCATCAGAATGCTGGTATTTAGCTCCGAACAAGAGTCCGATAATAAGGTCGGCAGCAACAAAACATATCACAGCGATAGGGGTAAGCGCTATGGTCAGCATGCCTGCATATTTTTTCATGATATAGGTGACATATTTTTGATCGCCCCGCTGTACAGCTGCCGACATTACTGGCAATGCAGTAGAAATGAAAGCCCTTAGCGGGATTTCAAAAATCTCCATAAGTCGTTGCGGAATGTAATAAACAGCCAACAGATCGGGGCTGAACATAGGCTTTACGATAAACGTATCAGAGCTCCTGAGCAGGTATGAACTTATAGATGTGCCTACACTGTATTTACCAAAATGGGCCATTTGTTTTATTGTAGCCCAGTTTTTGTGTGCTATGGTTTTTACCTTAGCCCAGCCTGTAATAATGCAAATAACGCTGCTTAACAGGTTAGCTGTAAAGTAGCAATATATAGTTGTTTCAAAATTTGATTTGCCTGCAACGGCAACGCCAACCACCAGCGCCAGAAAGCCCCCCTGGTTCATTAATTGCAGCGTGAACATTTTATCAAAGCGCTCTTCGGCCTGGAGCGTCCAAAGGCTCACCGCCGATGGGAGTGTGCATAAATAAATGATACTGAACCATTTAAGCGTAATACCTATATCAGCATCCGGATTTGTGTAAATAAAATAGATCAGGAGATTTACGATGGCAAATACGCAAGTGACCATAAAACCCAGGTACCAGGCGGATCCTGATATGTTTTTCATTCTTTCGGATGTGGAGCCCGAATAAAATTTAATGACCGATGTTTGCAGAAAACCCGTGCGAAAGGTATCGGCCAGTGTAAATACAATCTGGAAAAATACATAGTTGCCAAAGGCGGGTTTACTTAAGCGGCGGGCCAGCAGTGATAGTATTACCATTCCCAAAACCGGTAATACGGCGTTAGTCGCCAGTGAAAGCGTGTGTTTGTTTATTAATTTTTTAAATAAACTCATGTATCATGTTTTACGCTTTCTCCCACAATTGTGTTGTAAAATTATATTGTTTTATTACTTTGGCGGGGTTGCCAACTGCTACCGAATAAGGCGGGATATCCCTTGTAACCACACTGCCGGCCCCAATAACCGAATGTTTACCTATAGTTACACCGGCGGTTACCACACAATTAGCGCCTATCCACACATTATCATCAATAGTAATTAGTTGGGTGGTTACTTTTTGATGGCGGGGCGGTATACTTACGTCCTGATATCCATGATTAAGGCCGGATATTACAACATGCTGCGCGGTCATGCTGAAATTGCCTATTTTAACCGGGCCAATTACTACCGTACCGATGCCAACGCCTGATCCTTCGCCGATAAATACATCGCCAACGCCGTTATTGATCACAGCGAAGTCTTCCACAATACTTTTTGCGCCAAGGGAAAACTTGTTAAACGGAAAAAGGTCCATCCGTGCATTAAACCTTACTACACTGTTTTTACCCCGGTCATGGAAAAAGCGGTTAAGTATCAGCCTAACCCAAAGCCTTGGCCTCGACTGTCCGGGCGGAATAAGCATCCAGTGGACTAATTTTTTTAATTTGGGATTTGATTTTATGGATGATACAAATGACATCTGCTTAATTAATTAGTATTGTCCCTATACTATTTTTTTTAATTGCTCCTGCTCCTGGTTGTCAAGGCGCTTGCATACTACAAGGATGGATATGGCCAGGTAGAACAGGATGTTTGACGGGTATTGAACGATAGCTTGCTGCGGAAAGTTACCAATATTGAACGCGAACAAGATTAGCAACATAGCCAGGCAGTAGTTTTTAAGTTCGGGATTTTTGATACTGAAGTAAAAGTTTATCCCCGTTTTAAGCACTACAAAAAACAGTGTGCAAAATAAGATGAGCCCGATCCAGCCCATTTCAACAGCTACGCGCACATAACCGCTGTCTGGAGGGAATTTGGCTAACATGGAGTTTGGTGAAAACTTACGGCCCCAAACGCCTACAGAACCTAAGCCGCCACCAATAGGGTGGGAAAGGATATAAGGCTTGATCCTCCTTTGATTTTCAGCACGGACGTTGTAAGATGCGTCATCGGATGGGTTAAAAGCTGTTTGAAACCGCTTGATCAATGGGTTGGAGGTCGGCATTACTATCAAAATGCCGAGCATGCCTCCTGCCACAAGTGTGAAAAATAAAACCCGTTTGTTGAAGTTTAAAACGGCCAGCATGGAAAGCGCTCCTGGTACCAATACATAGGCAGCCCTTGTACCGGAATAGAGCATAACATATAAGAAGAAAGCAGCTATAAAGCCCAGTAATACTTTGCGTTTAACAGGTAAATTGCCCATGATAAGCACAACACAGAGCAATGCGCCTATAACCATGTTGTATGAAAATGTAACAGGGTCAGAGAAGATGGCAAATTTACGCATATGACCGTTGATGAACAACAAGCTTACACGGGTAGGATCAGAATACAGGTATCGGCGCTCGAATGAAAAAAAACCTATATTTTCTTGTTGAAAAGCAGAAATTCCCGCCAGTATATCCAGCAATAACCAAAGCTTTAAAAGCGTTTTTATAAACTTTATCGTGCGGATCTGGTAAACAAAAACAAAGTACATCAGCATAATGAAACCCACAGTCCGAACGGTATAAATCCAGGCCAGCCGCGATGCGGCTACTGGGTTTACAAACTCAAACATATTGTAAGCCAGCCATACCAATATCATGTAGCTGATAGGATTTTTAAAATAGGTCCAGTTTTGTTCGGTGCGCTGTTTTATAAAAAAACCAAGGATAAGCAGATAGGTGGTTACATCCATCAATGTACCGATGGGTACTCCGCTTGGTAATAATTCAGCAATGTAACTGATGAAAAATGCACCTATGATCAGCGCGCAAATTCCAAATTCGGGATAAACGGTAATGGCAAATACAATAGGTAAACCTATAGTTATCGCTAAAACAGCACCTACCCCTATAAATCCAAGCTTATAGGTTAAAAAACTTATCACAAGTGAGATAATCAGCAGAAAAAACAGGGCAAACGGATGCGAAAACTTTTGAATCAGAAGCGCTTTCCAAAAGTTTTGCTTAATTTCAGTATTACCTGTTGGTTCATTGCGCATGAAGTAGTAACTCTTTTTATAAATTTACAGGAACAAGATCTTCACAGCCCATACAAATACACTGATAAACGCAAATACTATAGCCGCTTTGCGTGTTTTTTTTTGAAGCGGACTTAAATCTCCAAACGGATCCTTTTTGGGTTTGGGAGGGTCAATTCTCATTTTAAGTAGCATTAAGTGTATGAACCGGTGTTTTGTGTTTCGTTCAATTAAGAGCGTTTTTCTTTTTTCTGATCGTATTCGGTTTTATTGAGTACCCAGCCGGCGAACTTGTTTTCGAGCCCTTTTAAATAGGTTATGTGCTGTTTCTGAATATTGTTTATTTTCCTGTTGGCTTCAAATACAGCTATTGTTTTATTTGCAAACAATAACCATTCTTTGGATTTATTAAGCGCGGTAAGCGGGGCAGTATCAATGATCACTATATCGTATTTAGTCCGCAGCTCGTCAAATTTGCTCTTAACAAAGCCTTCGCTGGCAATTTCAAGCAGGGTTACGTCACCTCCGCGATTGCCTAAAACAGTAGTGTTTAAGCTGCTGAGTTCGGGTTGGCCAAATTGGCTATTTTTAAAATAATCTTCAAGATATACCTGCGGCTGAGCAGTATTACTGATCGTGGCGTTATTGAAGTTGCCATCAATTAACAACACTCTTTTATTGATCATGGAGTAAGAGTACGCCAGGCTTATCGCCAGCAGTGTTTTACCTTCGCCAGGCTCAATGCTTGTTATGGCTAAAATTTTTTCACCTTTTAATTCCTGGTCAATCTCAAACCGTATAGAGCGCAACAGCTCCTTAAAGGTTTTCATTTTTTCACGGTGCTCAACATCCCAAAGTTTGCGCAGATCGAGATTTTCGCCGCTGATCTTGTTTAGATAGCCTAATAATGGCAGCTGGGTTTTATTAACCAGTTCGGTAGGGCTTTTAATGGTATCATCGATGTAAAATAATATAAACAGCCAGAAGAGACAGGCAAATAAACTGCCCATGCCGCTTAATATAATAAGCAGCATTTTTTTTGAAGGTTGGGCCACGTCCGGCTGGGCCATCTCAATCTGCACCAGTTTTATTGAAATGCTTGAACGCAGGTTAGTTTCATTGTATTTGTTCAATACATCAAGGTATTCTTTACCTGCAATATCAATATCAAAATAAAGGGTTTTTACTTTCGCATCAAACGGAACCAGGCGGGAGAATTTAGCATTAAGGTTTGTGAGCTCGTCATTTATTGATTTAACGCTGTATTTAGCCAGATCGCGGGAAATCTCAAGACCAAGCTTTTGTTTAACCTGATCCTCTTTGCTCACAAGCGGATTGGTAATGTATTTATCAGATGTTAAATTTATCTGATTTGAGAGCTGTTGCTGTAACGAATCAAGAGATTCTTTATATTTATTATTAAACCCGCTGCGTACATACTGATCTTCGAGTATATGCAATTGGTCCTGAGTGGAAATGATAGCCTGGTTGTATTTGTTGGTTATCGACTCAACATATTTCCTTTCATCGGGTGAGAACTTTTGGACGATAGCATCAATGGCGCCCTGATTGGATATTACATCCTTTTCGGCCTGCAATTTTCTGTCATTGTAAGTCATGATCTGGCTAAAAATCGCTTTTGACTGCTCATCCAGGTTTAATACTCCGTTTTGAATTTTATACTGCTGTAATTCGCTGGTTTTTTCACTCAGCGCCTTACGTTTGGTATCTAACAGATTTGATAAAAAGTTTACTGCATTTGATTCATTTTGCTTTACGCTTTGGGTATAATAGTCGATAAACTGTTTGCATAATGTATTCACTACAAACGCCGAAAGCTGAGGGTTTTCTGAATTAAAACTTACAGAAATAAAATCACTGCTTTCTTCACGGTAAATTAGCAGGTCTTTTACGATGTTACGCTCATCGTATTTCATTGACCTGAGCAAACCAATAAGTGAGTTCTCGGTTTTATCATAAACAGATAACGGTTGAAGGGTGGCAAATTTCTTTTTAAAAATCGCTAATACGTTATCCTTTTCATAAGGCCGCAATTCAAGTAATTCCTTACTTTGTTTACGAAAGGGATAAGGATCGCTCAGGTCATGGATCATGAGCGAATAAGAAACCTGGTCAATAAGTTTCTTTAGCTTCATGATCGCCATGAGGTTACTGAATTCGCGGTAAACCTGTTGCTCTTGTACGTTCGTTGTCGGATCCTGATCAAGAAGGTGGCTGGACGCGTCAACTATGCCGGTGGCTATTTCCGCATGCGACTGGTAATTATCAGGTAAGTTTTTTACCAGGAAAAAAGAAGTGATTACTGCTACAAGCGGTATTATTATCAGTACAGTTCTGTATTTCTTTAGCAGATTGAAAAAATTGCCTATCTCCATCTTTTACTTAACGTCTTCTAATTTAGTACCCAATAATTCTTCAAGATTGGTCTTGGCTGTAAATGTCGATAATTCAGCTTGTACTTTAAAGGCGTTTTGGCTGTATAAGGTGGTAAGCTGTTCATTATAGATCTGAAAAGTTGTTTCGCCTTTTTGAAACGCGTATTTTAATTGCTTAACAGCACTTTCGGCATCAATTACGGCATTTGCCCGCAGCCTTAGTTCGGCCTGTGCTGCCAGATAAGCAAAGTAATAGCGTTTAACCTGGGCTTCAAGGCTTAACATATACTCGGCCTGTTGAAACTCTGCTGCTTTATAAATTTCTTTCGTTTGCCTGATAACTCCCGGCCTCGAAAACAGGTGCCCTATGTTTAGCGAAAGGCTTATTTGATAACCTTTAAATATGGTTGGCTGCGAAATGTTGATAGATGTTTGCGGACTATAAATGTAAGATGCAGTTAAACCATCAAGCCATGAAAACACGGCTGAGTTATAAACGGCTTTGGCTGCATTAACCTGGCTTTGACGGGATTTTACTTCAGGGTAATTCTTTTTAGCAGTTGCAATCAGTTTTTCAAGAAAAGGATAGTTAATGTCACTTATAAATGAAGTTTGCTGCGCATGTACGCTGCTGGTAAATAAAAGAGCAATTATGAAAAGATAAAGGGGCTTTAGTTTCAGGGGCATATAGTTATACTTTTTCTTTTTGGAATAATGCGGGTACTGTACCGGCAATAATTTTTAAATCTAACCAAATAGAATATTTCTGGGCATAAAAATTATCTAATTTTTTCCTTTCACGTTCAGACATGTCTTCCTTACCGCGCTTGCTGATCTGCCATAAGCCCGTTAAACCGGCAGGGCCAAGAAAACGCATCGACCACTCGTTAGAGGTAAGCATCTCGGCCTCATATAAAGGCAACGGCCTGTTACCAACTACCGACATATCGCCCCGTAGTATATTGAATAATTGCGGTAATTCATCAAGACTTGAATTGCGTAAGAAATTACCCAGCTTAGTAATACGCGGATCATTCTTGATTTTAACAAAGGCAACTTTATTGTCACCACCTTCGGCGGCATATTGATTATTTTCGGCAGATAACTTGGCCAGCAGTTGGTCTGCATCTGTACGCATCGACCTGAACTTATAAAAATCAAATACTTTATAACCTGTACCTACGCGTTTGCTTTTGTAAAATACAGGACCTTTTGAGTCCAGCTTAATCAAAATAGCAACTATTAGCATAACAGGGGATAATACAAACATCATACCGCCCGAAATTACCAGGTCGATGAGGCGCTTACCTGCCGGCATTTTATAAGTCGTATCAACTACTTTTGAAAGCTCAAGCAATTTTGGCTTTATCAGTTTAAAGCGTACTAAAAAGTTAAGCCTTTCGCGCAGGTCACTTATGGCAAACGGTTCGCCATAAAAGTCATGCACCTTTAATTTAATGGCTTTTTGCCTTAAAGTTTTATCATTTTGTGATGAAAGGAGCACAATAATTAAACCATTGAGAAGAAAGCTTTGCTTAACTTCTTCAACCATTTTAATCCATTTACCTTCAGCATCAACTTCAACCAAAATAATATCAGGAACGGATAAAATAGATTGCTCGCCTAAATAATCATTCAACTGGTCAATAGAGTTGTTGTAAGCAATTTTAAAGCCTTCATTTAGTCCAGCCGAAATCATTTCCTTAAACTCGGTGCCGGCATAGGCTATCCTGATATTAGAACCTGAACTTTCGTTCCAATCAGATGTTTGGTGATTCATAAACTTGTAAAACTTGATTAATAGCTGTTTTTAATGCAGTTGGGTTAAACGGCTTGTGAATGTAAGCATCAACCTTAAAGGGCATGTTGCTTACCTGGGCATCAAGATCATGGGCGGCCGATAGCAATATAACAGGTATTTCACGATAAAAGCCACTAATCTTTACGTTCTTAATAAAAGACTGGCCGTCAAAATAAGGCATCTGGAGGTCGGATATAATCAATTCGGGCATGTTGCCGTCTTCGAGCCAGCTGAAAGCTTCGATGCCATTATTTTTAACTACAATATCATATTCTTTTGACAGAATGAAGTTGAGCAGTTTTAGGATACTCAAGTCATCATCAACTATAAGTAGCGTTCTTTTCATGCTTAATTAATGGGGATTATTTATAAAAGAGAAGCAAATGTTTTGTTAATCAGTTTGTTGTATGTTATTATTATTTATTGTAAATGCTGATATGTTAAAAAAAATATAAATTTAATAAATGTTATTAATGAAAAGGAAATGGTTTATTAGCCGTTTTTAACTAACAGCTAAATATAAAATAAATAGCCTTACAATTAGCGTGTTTTGTTTTTCACTGTAATTGCATGCAAAAAACATTCCTCAAATAAAAAAAACAGCCGAAATCAAAGGCTTAGTAGGCTTTTATACGGTTAATATATAAAATGGTTGTGAAAAATTGCGATATTAACAGAAAGTTAATAACCGTCGAGGAATTTATTCCCACGGCGGGTAGCTGTAATTCCCCAAAATGGGATTTAATTTATACCGGGTATAGGTATTTATAGCGCTACTTTTCTATCACGGATAAAAAATTTCCGGCGGGGTCTTTAAACCAGGCTATTTTGGGCCCCCCATCAAGAAAAAGGCCTTTTTCGTTTGTCTTAAAATTCTCCTGGTTATAAATCTCAAACTTAACACCGCGTGCGCTGAGTTCATCAACTGTTTTTTCCACATCATCAACCGGGAAATTCAAGATGGTGAAGGTAGCCGGGGTATGGTTGGGTTTAGTGTATATTAATATGGGGGTGCTCCCTGTAATATTAAGGTTAAGTAAGCCTTGCATTTCGGGTACATCACTTACATCTAACCCAAGTACATCAGCATAAAACGCCCTGGCTTTAGCTGTATCATCTACCGAAAATCCGCTGAATGCTTTGCTGTCTTTTAACATGATAGTTGACTTTATGTTATTGATACTACCTTGCTTTTTAATAATTTGTTTTGTAAAAGTGAGTTTAGCCTTCCAAAACTTCGGCCCGGCAACCTAACTCATTTAAAAAATTGATGAGCGAGTGGGCGCATAATGTGCCGCTATCGCACTGTACCCGCAAAATCCGGTCACAATCATCAAGATCGAAATTGGCTTTATGGTTGCCAAACGTGCTATGGATGGCATTCAAAAGCATATTAGCCTGGCGGCGTTTATTTACATTGGTTTTAAAAACTTCTACTATCATAAGCCTGTTTTGGTGTGTACCTAAAACTTTTGGTTGAACAATAGAAATGTTTGATTTTTTAGGGACGGTGTTTGGTTCACCAGCCCCTAAAGAATCAATAAATTATTATTTGGTGGCGTTAGGATTGTATGTGATCATCCAGTTTATGCCAAACCTGTCGGTAAGCCAGCCAAAATAATCGCCCCAAAACTCATCATGCATAGGCGAAACAGCGTTACCGCCTTCGGCTAAACCGCTATACAGTTTGTCTGCCTCCTCTCTTGATTCGGCACTTATGGTGAGCGAGAAGTTATTACCCATAGTTACGAATGGCATACCTCCCGCGCCAATCGCATCCGTACCCATCAGCATGCTGCCATTAGCAAGGGGGAGTGCAATATGCATAAGCTTATCCTGGTCTTTTTCGGGTGTATTGGCAGCCGCAGGCGAGTCTTTAAAACGCATAACAATTGCAAACTCACCACCGAATACTGACTTGTAGTGGTTAAAAGCTTCTTCGGTATTACCGTTAAAGTTTAAATAAGGATTGATAGCTAACATGATGTGATGTTTTTTGTAGATTTATAATTGAGTGATTTTATAAAAGTAAAATTAAGTCTTGTACCCTAACATAGGAGGGGGGTATCAAGACATGTTAAGGGGTTAATTGCGACATTGTTTCATCGCAAAACACACAGATGGATCAATAAAGAGGGTATTGCCGGCTTTAGCTATTATCCGCCGGCACTCCGTCCGAAACAAATTTATATAGGTATGGTGCCTTATGCGCGCCGCCAGTCCATTTTTTTGCCACCCGCTCCAAAATACCCAGCCCCAGCATTTTACGCTGAAAAGCAGCGCGGATCAGCGTTTTGTTAAGAATGGTTTCGTAGAGCGATTGCAGGTCGCCCATGGTAAATTCCTCGGTCATGAGGTTAAAACCTATCAGCTTTTGGTCAAGCTCATTCTGCAGGGTTTCCAGCGCTTTATTAATAATTTGCTGATGGTCCTGCATCAGCGCAGGCAGTTCATTCAGGCTGTACCAGTCGCAGCTATCAGATATTTCATCGGGTGTTGGGATAGCCTTGGTAAAATCAACCAGCGCATAGTATCCCACCGAAATAAAACGCTTTAATAACCAGTGATCAGCGGGTGGGTTATAGCCACGGGCCTGCATAATGGCCTTAAGCGGCCCGGGATCATACCGGCTGTAATTGCCAAAAACATAAAACTGTTCCAGGTAGATGTTGGTTAAGGCTGTTCGGCTTTGAAGTACCCGCCGCGCCGCTTCGTTCACATCCTCATTATCATGAATAAAGCCGCCGGGAAGCGCATATAGCCCGGTATTTTTATAAGCCAGCAGCAATACCTTTAATTGGTTGTCATGAAAACCAAAAATAACTGTATCTATAGCAAGACCTGGTAGAAAACCCTCGCCCGCGATGTTATTTTCCAGTTGGTAAAACTCTTTATTCATGTATCGTAATAAAACAAAGGCACAAGTAAATAAAAAAAATTGATAGCTATCGAAAAATAATTTATTATTGTAACAAATTGATACAATAAGGATCGAATTCAAAAAATCTCCATCAATTAAACCTGACTAACCAAATACCAGTAATGAAGAAATCAATTTTAGTAATGCTGTTGCTTGCACAAGTTGCCTCGGTAAAAGTAATGGCGCAGCTATCGGCAAACAAAATCACCGTTGAGAACGGTGCGCTTGAGGGCACTCGCGAAGCATCAAACGTATTAAGTTTTAAAGGTATTCCTTTTGCACAGCCGCCCGTGGGCGATTTGCGCTGGAAGGAGCCTCAGCCCGCCAAAAACTGGGAGGGTACATTAAAGGCCGATCATTTTGGCCATAACCCCATGCAGAAGCCCATTTTTGGTGATATGGGTTTTCGTTCGTCAGGTATGAGCGAAGATTGTTTATACCTTAACGTATGGACACCTGCAAAATCAGCCAAAGAGAAGCTGCCTGTATTGGTTTATTTTTACGGTGGGGGCTTAATGGCCGGCGATGGTTCTGAATCGCGCTATGATGGTGAAAGCATGGCTAAAAAAGGTATTGTAGCTTTAACTGTTAATTACAGACTTGGTGTATTTGGCTTTTTTTCGCATCCCGAATTAACTAAAGAATCACCTAACCATTCGTCGGGCAACTATGGGTACCTTGATCAGCACCTGGCCTTGCTTTGGGTACAAAAAAATATAGCTGCCTTTGGCGGCGATCCCAAACGTGTTACCATTGCGGGTGAATCGGCAGGGTCTATCTCCGTATCGGTACAAATGGCTTCACCTTTATCAAGAGACCTGATCGCGGGTGCTATCGGCGAGAGTGGCGCGGGTATCAAACCAACACTTTTCCCTATACCATTGGCTGACGCTGAACAAAACGGCCTCAAGTTTGCTGCTAACGAGAAAACCAATACCCTGGCCGATCTCCGGGCCATACCCGCCGAACAATTGTTGAACGATGCTTTTAAACCCGGTACGCCGCCAATGTCGGCCACTATTGATAATTACCTGCTGCCAAAATCGTTGCCTGAGATCTTTATGGGGGGCGAACAAGCCAAAGTTCCTTTGTTAGTGGGCTGGAACTCGGCCGAAGTACCATTCCAGTTCATGATGCGCGGCGATGCGCCAACGCTTGAAAATTATACCAAAACGCTGAAACAATTATATGGTGACAGGGCAGAGGAAGCATTGAAACTGTACCCGGCTGCTAATGACGGGGAAGTGATCAAAGTTGCAACCGACTTGTCGAGCGACCGGTTTATCGTATACAGCACCTGGAAATGGGCCGACTTGCAGGTACAAACAGGAGGGAAGCCGGTTTATCGTTACCTGTTTTCACGGGTTCGCCCGGCCATGGTGGCTTCTATGGGGAATGCCACCCCGGGGCTTGCCGGCGGTGTGGTTAAGGGCGATGCCGCAAAACCGGCCCCGAAAATGCCGCCACCTGTGGGTGCTGCCCATGCTTCAGAAATTGAATATGCCATGGGAAACCTGGTAGGGAACAAAACCTATGCCTGGACACCCGATGATTTCAAAGTATCCGAAACCATGGAAAACTATTTTGCCAACTTTATAAAAACTGGCAACCCTAACGGCGCAGGCTTGCCAAAATGGTCGGCAATTAAGGATAACAATCATGTTAAATTTATGAATATTGACGTTAAAAGCGAGGAGATGCCGGAGGTTAACCGGGCGCGCTACCTGTTTTTGGATAAAGATTACATGAAATAAGAAATAAGATTTTTTCAGACCAATGGGCTGGCTCCTGTGATTTTTCGCAGGGGCCTTTTTTGTGGATCAATATCATTACATTTATATAATGAAATTTTGTCCGGTAAAAAGCGTGTTATCCAAATGGTTGTTAACAGCTATGGTAATGCTTTGCTTTTTTACTTTTTCAGGGCTTACTGCCCAAACTGCAGATAAGGTAGCTCTATCTGATACAACTTTAGTTGTCAGTTTTGTAAACAGGGTCTCAAAATCATTATCATATAAAGCTGCTCTTAAAACGGCTAAGCGGAATAATCGTTCAACTTTTATTTCCGGGGATAGCTGTCCTGCTGCGTTAAGCTTTTTGCATAGCAGGAAAGCCGATGTCAACATTAAACAAACTTCGAAATTGTTTATACCCGGCAGACTCAACAAACAGACTCTTTTCAATAAAGATTTCAATCCGGATTTAGGCGATGCCGATAATTCCCTCATAGGATAATTCTTCCTTACTGATTACCCAATGTGGTAATCATTCCCATAAATTATTTAGGAACAAACCTAAAAGGATAATACCTGTCGTTTATTTTCTGAGATCGAAATGAAAAGACTTAAAAAGTTCATAAGGCTTTGCGGGCTTATATTGTTTATGGCATTGGCCACTGCCGGGATAGGTATATTGGGCGTAGCGCCCACTTTAACTAAAGACAGAAAGCTGTTTGTTGATACGCACCCCAAGACAGAATTGGCAGAAAAAGCCGAAACCGACTAACGCATAGCAGATAACTTATTTTAACACGAAGTTGATAGCGGCATGAATAACTTGTTAATAGTTATCTTTGCCCTATGAACTACTTTGAATTTTACGGCATCCCTGAATCTTTTAAGGTTGACCAGGCGCTGCTTAAGAAAAAGTTTTACGAGCTGAGCAAGCTTTACCATCCCGATTTTTATGCCAATGAGGATGAAACCAGGCAGCAGGAAATCCTGGAGCTATCTACCCTAAATAACAAGGCTTACCATGCGCTTGGTGACCCGGCAAAGCGCATGGAATACATTTTAAAACTACATGACCTGGTATCTGAAGGGTCAAAACCCCAATTGCCTGCAGATTTTTTAATGGAAATGATGGATATTAATGAACGCCTTATGGAGGTTGATGATGCAACGCACCTGGCTGCCATAACCGCAGAAACACTTGCTATTGAAGGTGATATGAATGACGAGCTGGCGAAGCTGACCGAAGATTATGAACACTTGGACGATACCGCGAAGGAAAGCCGCCTGATAGAAATTGCAAATATTTACTATAAACAAAAATATCTGTTGCGAATTAAGGAGAGTTTATCTACATTTGCAGCCCGCTTGTAAGGAAAGACACTTACAACATGCCCAGCTGGCGGAATTGGTAGACGCGCTGGTCTCAAACACCTGTGGGAAACCGTGCCGGTTCGACTCCGGCGCTGGGTACAACCCTCTCTAAACACTTTAGAGAGGGTTTTTAATTTTAGCTGATTTTTAAATCTTTGTTTCTGGGCTGTAATGCCACATTTTCGGTTCGACTCCGACTGGGTCAACCCAGCCAGACATAATAGTTATCCTTATAGTTTTTTTAATGTAAGGCGTTAAAAACCTGCTTATTACTAATAATTTCAATAAAAGCAATTGGTTCGACCTATTATAAAAATATCATTTCAGGCCTTTTCAGAAATCTTATTTTCTCTCTTTTGTTGTGCAACAGCTATTCGGGCAAAATCATAGCTAAGATTTAATATTATCTGCGCTTCCTCTAAAATTACAATTGTACCATGCTCTTTAAGTATTCTAACAGCATCTTCTGGCTTAACTTTACGCTTTTTATTGATATCCATGATAATTAATACATTTTATGAGAAGGCTGTTACAGTATCTGCCATAAGAAATTCAAATTGCCGATTATATACCGCCAATAAATTGTCAATATTAGGATGAGTTGTTGAAAGATGATGATAACTATGAACTATTTTATTACGAATAGGATATAAAAAATCTGTTATGCTCGTGCCTGTCAATGTGCTGATCAGGCCAATTGCAGTAACCTCTATATTGGGATGATCACTTTTGGTTAACCCACACCTGTTATCGAAAAGCTCACGCATTCTCGCTTCCTCAGATTTCAATACTGCATCGTTCATCTTATTTTTGATAACGTCAACATTTGTTAACAAATCTCGAAATATTGTTAAACTTACATTGGCAGTGAGGAGGGTAGCCAAATCTGCGTCATTCGGATTACGATTAGTGTAATATTCCAGACCAACTCTATTTATTAAGAGCTCAACAATTTGGTATAACAGAATGAATCGAACGAGCGGAGTAAGAGCCAATTTCAATGTCGATTCAAATAATTGACGAACAAAAGGCTCTGCCATTAAATTACTTTTCACATTGTACAATTTAAGCCAACTGGACGTTGCAAAAGCAGCAAATGGCGTGTCTGAAACAGGTAATACTAATATCTCAATATTTCTGTAGTCTGATTTTTTGGATATAGAAACGTAACCATATTTGAAAAGACTCGGTAAAACTTGAACTACATCAAAATGTACTCCTGGATTGAAGTAAATTAAAACGACAGTTTCATCGTCATAGAAATCTTCAATTTTTAGTCCTCTGTCTAAATTGTTTAACTCATCTAAATCAACATTGTTTGAGATCACATTAACCTCATGCAGTAAATTATAGAAAGCAATATATAGGAAGCGGTATAAAAATTCGTCATCAACAACTGTTGGAAGGTTAGAAGAATCGGAATAAACTTTTATAGGAAAAATTATACCAGATCGTTTATCGTCAACCTGTATTCGAAAATATTGATCTTCCTTTGAACCAAAACGGTTCTTAAAAATGAATATCTGATAATCTGCAAAAGCCTCAACTTCGTTGACAATCGGCAATGGATAATCTATTGGATAGTTCCCATTGTTAACACTCTCATAAAGGTTAGCCGATAATTTTCCACCCGAAGCAGTCCAGGCATTGACGACCAAAGGGTATCCTATACCATTCGTATCAACCGCATTTAATGGCATATCAACTATGTTGTTCTTTGAAAGGCGGACTCAACAGCATCTTCGATGACTAAATACTCGTCATCGTTGTGTTTGTTAAACAGCGAGATAAAGAAAAATTTGAAGAAAGTCCTTTGGCTTTCACCGATTTTTCTTGACTCTTTTCTAATCTGCTCTAATCTTACCACTAAGTTTTCAAACGCATCTTTAGGATTTGTTTTAAATTTTATACTTGGAATTACTTCTTTAAGTTCGTCTATGGTGGCGACAATTCCTCTCGATTTTAAATTACTTAAAGCTGCACCTAACCCAGTAAAGACTTGGGATTTAAGAAACACTTGTGATGCATCGTTGCCAAAAGGTGCAAGCCTAACTGTTTCCTCGTTTTTATCGTTACCGACTATTGGAAAAAAGCTTAGATTTTCTGCTGTTAACTCATTGTAATTAAATTTCCAAGCTTCGGATTTTTCAATTATTTTTTTTACAAAAAGGTGATAAACAGCTAAAAACTCTTCAAAAATATCTTCCTTATTATCTTCCTCAGATAATTTCTTCAGGCTTTTAATATAGTTCAACAAGTCAAATCTGTCCAGAGGAAATTCAGAGCCATCTATATATGATGTAACGCCTTCAATTACGTCGCTAAATTTATATTGTCCAACCTTAACAGTTTTATAACTCTCAAATGCCTCCCTTATCAGTATGATGCCGTCTTTTTCCTTTACATAATAATCAGAATAAAGTATCTCGATTTGATGCCTCACTGACATTGGGGTTTGGCCCGTGTTGAGTGTAAGCATCCTATATAAAATACCAAACCGATTAATATTGACGTAAACTTCCAGTCTGATTTGTCGATTATAAAAAGTCTCTAATCTCAATTTGTCGGCTTCAATTTGCTCGCCGGTCTTTCCATTTTCTGAAATTAAATCTGTTTGCAAATCCAGCATAATATTAGTACGCTGCAAACCATCCAATAACTTTAAGTTTAACGCATGATCCCTGATTATTTTTGTTATCTCGTCATAATCAACTTTTGCTCTTTTGTCACTCTTTTGCCCTGAATTAGATTGATCTACAGCTAACACTATGGCCGGGATCAAACAGCCATTAAGCATGTCCTCTTTCAATAGGGCATATACTGTTGAATTACTTGCAACGCGTTTCCGCTGGAGATCATTATTCTTTTTAATAATATTAGCTATATCTAAATAGTCTCTAATGCTGACAGTTGCAAATACATTTAAGGCATCAATTTTATCATCGTAATTATCATCCTTTATTTCTAAGGATAAAAGCTTAGGTGGTTCGGTAGTAGTTGTTATTTCATCCACCTTTTCTGCGATATTTTCGCTCATACTTGGCTAATTTTTATAGTATAAAGTTTGAAAATAAAAATGATTAATGCAAGAAATATAATTGCTCTGTACGTCTTCCTAATCATTATCTAAAAGAGCTTTTTAGCGATCCATAATATATATCCTTAGCTGCTAAGATTTAGGAATATAAACATTGTTGCATTTTAACGGTATTCTGGATAGAATAATTAAATCTTCCTTAAATTGGTTCGTACTAACCAAGTCAAGGAGTACCGAGCCGGGATGAAAGCTTTTCGAAGTTTTTATCCCGGCTTTTTTTCTCTCTAATCTGTTGTTAATCATGTAAATAAAAAATTCCGCCGAGTTAATTTGAGCGGTTCGTACAGCTTTTTCTAAGATCTTCCATTTTTCCGGAAAGATCGAACCAGTAATCAGCCTCTTTTCGTCAATTTCAGCCTCTCTATACAGTTTAAACAGCATATTTAGCCGCAACAACAATGCTCCGTCTATAATTTCGGCGTTATCCATCTGTTCAGTGTTATTTTCCTTCAAAGTTTTTAACCCCGCTTCAATTTAGTTTCATTGGTTTTAAAATTCAGGTTGGAAACTGAATTTGATGCTGAAGACGCGTGCGCCGGGTTGGTCAAGATAATTGCAACGGCGAATAAGGTCGATCCGCAAAAATTTGAAAATATTGGCTATACCGGCCCCGACTTCAACATACGGTATGCTGCCAAGGGTGTAGGTGCCGTTGGAGCCTTTGGTTGCAGCAGGTAAGCGATAAAGGCCTGTGCTTTGAGCCGGATCATTTTCGGCACGCAAGCCACCGTACAATATTTTGGCAGAGATGAATTCCCGCCATTTTAGATGCTTGATTAGCGGGACTTTGTTTAGCAGGAAGCCGTTAAAGGTGTGCGTAAGGTTAAGGCCAACGTAATGATCGCTCACAAATTCAAGATAGTTCATGGCATTATAAGCATCTCGATTGTAGGCGAGCGATTGATTGGCGGGGCTGATATTGAGCAAGGGAAAAGGCACTTTGCCCAGCACGTAGCCGCCGAGCAGGGTAACATCGGTGAAGCCTGCCTGAGAGAGATAAAAGCGCTTATAAATGTTAATTCCAAAGTCGGTATATGCATACTTGCCACCAAAGCTATGGTTAATAAGAAGGTCATAAATAGGATAAGGGTTATGGATACTATGACGCGTACGGCTGCCCTGAATAAGCTCTTCGTGCGGCGCATAGCGTAAGTGAAGATTTAGCTCGCTGGTAGTTAAATTGTTCACCAACCTACCATCATCATTTTTTTGATAAACCAGTGCTGCAGCAGGTGTTTGCTGCCAGTTTTTATAACCCAGAATGTACGAGAAATGATTTTCGAAATCACGGAAGTATTGTAGCTCAAATATTCTGCTATATAGCCAATAGTTGGTTTTTCCGGTTTGAAAAGATGAGAATGCTGTAGCACGGTTGGTTACCGAAAAAGTATGACCAGGTACATCTACATCATATAAATAGCTTACCTTAAAATAATTATTAGGAAAACGATAGGGCGCTGTTTTATTTAAAGAAAAATAAGCGATTGCATTCCCTTTTACCCGATGGTCTTTAGTGCCATAAGCGCCATATCCCTCAAAATAAAAGGTGCTATCCAGCAATGGAGTAGTTCGTCCGCCCAATTCCAAATGCAGGCCTTCCTGGCTATTAAAAGATAAAAAATGTGCAATTGGTCCGATTTGCACTGGCCCCGTATCGGCATAGCCCGCCGTAAGTGTAGACAGCCACCACATAGTTCTTTTGTAAGACGGCATTTGTTCCAGTTTGTACAACTTTTCGTAAACCTGTGCCTGGCCTTTGCTAAGCGTATCAAAACCAGCTTTGCCCGTAGCCACCTGTAAAGTCTCACCCTGGTAAAATGCCGCACTCTGCGGCGCGCCGATTTTGTAGTTACGATATATCACCTTACGCTCACCAAATATACCCCAACCTTTTTTAGTCAGCCCAAAATCTGCCTTAACCCTACTGCTGGCCAGTTCATACCGACCGCCGGTTTGCCGGGCAAAATCTAACAGTACATCAAAGCTTCTAACAAAATTTACATTGATCTTCCCATTTAGCCTTAATTCACAGGCGGTTACTGAAAAACGTCCGTCCAACGTCACAACCAACTTGCCCTCAAATAACAAATCTCCTTTTGTACGCGGCGTAAAAGCGAGCTCCACCTGTTTACCCATAGCTGTGCTAATGGTATCTGTAATAAAAAACTTATAATAATTTGGCGCATGATCCGCTATCGGGCTCAAAAACTGGTTAGCTATAATAAATAGGTTATTCTCATAAATATCCACCTGATGACCGTACAGTTGATTTACATAAAGTTTAACCCCCGCGGTATCAATAAACTGCAATATATTGACGCCTTTATAGGCTCTCTGTATCTGTATTTTCTTCTCCGGCTCCTTTCGAAAATAAATGTCCGACAGTTTTTCTTCCAGCAACACCGGCAAAAAAGTTTGCCCTTGTACCGTATCCAACATGAACTTATATTGGCTAAAAAATTTACTCTCAACCACTTTCTGCGGTAAATTAAAAAAAGACAGCCCCATTCGTTCATACTGCTCGTATTGCAAATAAGCTGCAGCCTCTGCCCGGTTCTCCTGCTTATGATCGATCACTTGCTGAATGAGCGCGACTGCCGGATTTCCTTTGTTGCGATAACGCTGCCCTCTCACCGAGGTTATCGTTACATTTGCCAGCTCATTGGCATCCCGTTCAAGCAATACTTGTAATTTATTCGCTTGCCCGGGTACAATTACTTTGACGGTGGGTAAATAACCAACATGTGAAAATGCTACCTGTGTAAACGTTACTGCTCCGGCCAGCCGAAACCGCCCCAGCGAATCTGCCTGTGTGCCAATATTACTACCTGCAAAAGTCACTGAAACTGATGCGAGGGGCTCACCACTGGAGGCATCTACCACTTGCCCTGTTACTAACGTCTGCGCTGCGGCCCATAAGCCTGATATTGAAAAGCATATCAAAAAACAAAGACGCAAACGCATGATTAATTAACCATTTCTGTGAAAATATGTTTTTGCCTTAAAAAGCATTCAGATAGTTTTCACTTTCTTTTTCGACCTAACAACTCCTAAAAATCAATGCAATCATGAACCTGTTTGGCATTTGGGCTATCGCTCGGTTGAATGGCTGTATTTTCAGACCGAAGAAGAAAATTACCTTTGAGAGTTTCCTCGTTTGTTGACTGATTTGCCGTATCGCATCATTCAAATATTATGGGTCAAGACTACGTAAATTGCCTATTTATCTATACTCAGTAAAATTTCAGTCAATTCATCGGGGCGATGCTCCATAACATTATGTTCACAATCAATCACCTCCACTCGCCATTCCGGAGAATTTTTATGTAATTCATATAGTTGCCGGAAAGGAGTATTTTCCCAGCCGCTGAGATAGATAAAAGTAAGATGTTAAAGAAAAACAATCTTTTTCATACGATTTCATTCGCGTTGTTATTGGATCAAATACCCACGCACCATGCCACCCACCTGGTATAAATAAATAAGTTTTTTTAGTTCTTTCAATCATTGGTCGAAAAGTGTTAGTGAATATTGTGCTTTACTTCAAGTTTTTAGAAGACGAAAGCTAACGGTAATAAAACGACCGCACTGTGAAAAAACAACGATCAACCCGAAAAGCTTTTGATTAAAAGAAGTTTATTTTTCATTGTGATACGTTAAATATTTATGAACAATCTAAGATTTTGCCGGGCCGAAGGGTTTTCAATTAACGTGCACTATAAATAGTCCTTTTCTACAAAAGCTTCTTCCCGGTTTTGTTCAATAGGAAAGGTTATCATTACGGTAACGCCATGGCCATTTTCAATTACAAATTTCCCTTTTAACTGTCTGCCAAGCGCTTTCATCATTTCCATCCCAAGGGAATTAGCTTCACTAAAGTCAAAGTCGGGGGGGAGACCGCGGCCGGTATCAGATACCTTTAAAATTGCGTTTTCATCGTCTGATGTTGACAGGCTCACCTTGATCTCGCCGCCCCTATGATCAAAAGCATATTTTATAGCATTGGTGATAGCTTCGTTTAATATTAAACCGATGGGTACCGCCAGGGCCGGATCAAGGTTAAGAGAATTTAATACCTGGTTTATTTTGATCTGCCTGTAACCTGTATCGAATGAATCGCTCAGGTAATCGATCAATTCACCGATATAAGCGGGCATAGATACGAGGGCAGTGGTTGTACTGCTGTAGAGTTTCTGGTGTAAAAGTGCGATAGCATTTACCCGGTGCTGGCTGCCGCGAATTGCTTCAAGCGCGATATCGTTTTGTAAATAAGCCGATTGGGTGTTCAGAATGCTCATTACAATTTGCAGGTTGTTTTTTACACGGTGATGTACTTCTTTCAACAACCATTCCTTTTGCAGCAGCAGATCTTCCAGCAAAACGTTTTTGGAAGTGATCACCTCGTTGCTTTTTTGCTTATGTACGTTTTGCCTGAATAATAAAGCCGCTATGACCAGTAATAAAAATATGGCGCCGATAGTAAGGTTTTTAACCAGGTTGGCCTGCTGTAAATTAGCCTGCTCAAGCTTGCTCTTTTGGTTTAAAAGTGTAATTTGTGCTTCTTTTTGCCGGGTTTCATATTCAATTTGCAGTTGTTCAATCTGTTTGCTTTTGGTGGTATTAAATATCGAGTCTTTGATGGTATTGGCTGATATAAGATGATGAATAGCCGACTGATACTGCCTCCGGCTGGTATCCAGGCCAAACCAAAGAGTTTCATTGGTGCCAAGGTCATTGTCATTACCAATCTTCCTCAATAGGTCCTGGTTCATTTTGAGGTATTTTAACGCTTCGGCAAACCTTGCGGTTGCGGTGTAAAACTTAATGATCAGTTCATAATAGCTGGTCCGCGCATATAAATTGAGGTTGGGATTGTTGGTTTGTTGTATCAGTTTGTCGCAGTAAAGTTTAGCCGTATCATACTGTTTTAATGCCAGGTAAATTTTAAGATAGGTTTGACTTACCTCATCGCCTCCTTCATATAACTTACCGGAGGGATGCACAAATTTTTGAGTCACCTGTGTTAAAAAGGCTTTGGCTTTTTGGGGCTGATGCATCCGGAGGTAAACATCAACTATATTGCCTGCCAGCAGGTATATGGTTGCATTATCTTTCTCCGATTTTGCAATTTCCAAAGCACGTGAAAAATAATTGATGGCCTTTTGATTGTCGCCAAGCTTTACAAAATCATAGCCCAGGTTATTGTTGATCTGGCATATTAACCTCACATTATCCGCGTGGCTTGCGGTGGCAATTTTCAGGGCCTTTAGTTCATAGCTTATGGCTGTTTTATAGTCGCCCTGGGTATAATATAGCCTTCCTAATAACGCGTAAAGCCCCTGGGTTTCGGTGTAGTGAGCCTGGTCATAATAGGCTAATGCCTTTTTAGTTTCGGCAAAAGCAAGGGTATAATCATTCATCATCTGGTGCAGGTCGGCTAATAACCGGTAACACCTGGCAAGTTCAACCAGTTGGTTTGTACGTTCAAAAGCACCGACGGCCAGATTTAAATAGCGAATTCGGGAAACCATGGTTTGCTGCAAAAAATCCTGACTGTAATATTCAGATAACTCAAAATAAGCTTTACCAAGCAGCACCAAGTTATGTGTCTGCTTAATTTCCTGTATGGTTTGTTCAAGCAATGCGCGGCCGTTTTTGGATTGGCCTTTCGACTTGTAAAAAGCCGAACGGATCAAAGCAATGCGAAAGCTGGTTCCAGCCTGCGGAGAGCGGTAATTAAGCTGTTCGGCCTGGTTAATAAAGTGAGAAGCACTATCCAACTGTGCAGTGGAAGGGTGTCGCAGATGGGTGAAAAACTCCGCCAGTTGCAGCGCAACATGGATGCGGCTGGTGGCAGAACCCGGGAAGCTTTTTTGCGAAAGCAAAGAATCAACATGGCGCCTGGTAATTTCCTGCGCGTTTGCTGAAATGGCCAAAAGAAAGCACAGGATAATCAGTTTGCATTTTCGTATCGTGTCAGCTCGTTTCATCTTTGGTTGGGAGCCTGTCTGCATCAATCTTTTTTTTTAAATTTAGGTATATTCAAGTACATCTGCTAATTTAAAAGCTATACTTATGTGATGTAATTTATTAGTATTCAGTGATTTTAAAGCTTTGTTAAAAGAAATGATTAACAACATCGAAAAAGAAATAGCATAAAAAAAACATTAGCAAGGCTATATCAGCATTCACGGGATCTTTTAATATATTCTATCCGGTATAAATATATCCGTATTTGATAGATCGTCATTGATCAGGATGCTGCAGCTCAATACATTTCTTTTAATTCTTGAGTGATGGCCGGTAATTTGTACCAAACAGGTGCCGCAGCTCCCCATTCCGCAGCACAGCCCAAAGCCCGGAATTGCCAGCTTATCACATATGAGCGACATTAAACTGTGATATTGCCCGGGGAGTGTATGGATACGTTCGCTATTGCCCAGGTGATGCAATGTAAATAGAATGGTGTTTTTTTCGGGCATCGTATGTTACTTTAAACTTTAACGGGTGCGATAGGTAAATTAATAAAAAATCCCCGGTTACCCGTAATGATGCTCGGTTTAAGCCAGTGGTAAACTGAAGTGAAAAACAGATCCTATACCGCTTTCGCTTTCTGCCCAGATCTGTCCTTCGTGCCGGCGGACGATCTCGGCACTTAAATAAAGCCCTATACCGAAACCTGAAATATGACGGGTTTGGTTACTTTCAACCCGGTAATAACGGTCAAAGATCCTCGGCAGGTCCTGGGCATTAACCCCCATTCCCTCATCTTTTATGCTAACCTGGGCAAAGCCATTGACCGGAGCGCATTTCACTTCAATCTTCCCGCGTTTGGGCGAGTATTTAACGGCGTTGCTAATCAGGTTGGAAATTACCGAGCCGATCTTTTCCCTGTCGGCGTTAACCTGCACATGATTACTGATATCAATGTCAATAATATGAGTGGAAACAGTGAGCCCGTATTCCTCAACAACTTCCCTGATCAGTAGGTCCAAATCAAATAATTCTTTATTAATAGCGATTTTACCTGATTCCAGGCGCGATATATTCAGGAAACCGTTGATCATGCTGCTCATTCTCTTCGCCTGGATCTCCGCCTTTTCCATAGCGCCCGCGAGAAAACTATCAGGATTATTTTTCAATTTGAGATTAGCCACCTGGATCAACGCCATTAGTGAGGTTAACGGGGTTTTAAGTTCATGGCTCACCATACCTATAAAATCATTTTTTCGCAGCTCGTCCTGTTTCTGTTCTGAAATATCCCTGGCGATCTTGGAAACCCCGGTGATCTTTCCGTGTTTGTCGCGTATAGGCGAAATGGTTAGGGATACGTCCAGGACACGACCACCGTTTGCCAGCCTTTTTGTCTCAAAATGCTCCATGCGTTCCCCGTTTTTCAGGCGGGTTATGATCTGCGGTTCCTCATCCTGCCGGTCTTCCGGAACCAGTTTAAGAATAGATTGTCCTATCATTTCGGAGGCCGGGTAACCAAAGATCCTTTCTGCCGATTTGTTCCAGCTGGTGATCGTCCCCTCCAGCGATTTGCCTATTATTGCATCATCTGATGATTCTACGATGGCGGCCAGTTTGGCACTGCGTTCCTCTGCTTTTTTCTGATCGGATATGTCAAGCGCGATCACCAGTCCGGCATACACCATTCCCCGTTCATCTGTTAATGGTACAAAATCTACCTGCAGATCATGGCCGCCGGTGCTTTTAAGTTCGGTCCTTATCTGCTCACCGTTCAACATCCGCTCATAATACTCCCTGGTTATGGCATATCGCTCCGGCGAGTTAAGTTCGGCCATATGTAAACCTGCATAACTATCTCCATTGTACCCTAATTTTTGCATCAGTTCACCTTCCATCGTTATCAGGTTATGTTCTCTGTCAATAACGAGGACCAGCGAGCGGGGAATATTGACGGCGATAGAACGGAATAACTGCTCCTTCTTTTGTATTTCGTCCCTGCTTTTTTGTAGTTCCTCATTACTTGCCAGCATTTCTTCGTTTGATGCCGCAAGTTCTTCGTTAATCGCGGTAAGCTCCTCATTAAGAGCTTGCGTTTCCTCTTCACTTTCTGCAAGGGATTTAGTGCGTGAAGCTACCAATTCCTCCAGCGATCCGTTCATCCGTGAAAGTGCCTGCTGTGCCTCCAAAAGCTCCCCATTGATTGAGAGGAGTTCCTCGTTTGTTGTGCTGATCTCTTCATTAGCCGCGGTAAGCTCCTCGTTAAAAGCCGCGGTCTCCTGTTCTTTCACCTCCAGCTCCTGCTGCAGGCGTTCTTTTACCTTTACATCCCGAATTGCACTGATATATGATAATGAGGCGATCACAACGGCGAGTATGAGCATTACGATTATGGCTGCCGGAGCAACAGCGGTATAACGTTCCAAAACCGCCCTGCGTTCATCCAAGAGTTTGCGTTCGGTATCTTCTGCATGGTCAATGGCAAGGCGCAATGCATCCATGGCAGATCTGCCTTCTTCCAGATCGGCTGTGGAAATAACCTGATGATGTTGCTTTTTTGAAACAAGTTGCTCCAGAATGGCCATTCGCCGGGTTAGTATCGCTTGAATGCCTGCCAGGTTGGCTTGCTGCAGAGCGTTATCGGCGGTTAAGGCACTTACCTCACTAATCAGGCGCTGTGTTTTGAGATAGGCACCCTTATAAGGGCCTAAGAAGGCGGTTTTGCCGGTAAGCAGAAAGCCACGCTGCCCTGTTTCTGCATCTTTCATCGATGAAATAGCTTGTTCAAGCTTCTGGATCACCAGCGTGCTGTGGCCAACAGCGTTATTGCTATTTAGCAAATTATTAATCGTATTATAGGAAAAGAATCCGACGATCAGCAGGATCAATATCGAAAACCCGTAGCCGAGCTGTAAATTGCGGGTAAAGTTCAGTCGCATGGAGATACCGGGTATCAATGATGTTAAGTGGTATACAATAATTTATGTTTTTACGAAAAAAACCAAAGGGATGGTTTGGCGTTACCGGTAATAAATATCGAAGGTAACATAGATGTTACAATTATTGGGGCTTGCTATTTATACAACGGTTTAATTTTAATTCAGGGGCTTAATTTTTTTAATTGGTAACTTACTAATTAACAATAACGTTTAACAACTTTATTGATTTTACTGACTATATATGAGAAAAGGGGCGTTCGGAATTGCCTTTGCTTATTTGTTGATTAGCCTGCTGTGGATCCTGTTCAGTGACCGGCTGTTGTTTTATTTCGAAGGAATACTTAGCCCCCACCAATACCTGTGGCTGAGTTTAGGAAAGGGGTGCCTGTTTGTGATGGTTACAGCAATTGCTCTTTACGTTTTGATCAGGTCAGAAGAACGAAGGTTGAAACAGAGCGAAAAGCAATACCGGAGCATGTATGAATCCAATCCAAACCCAATGTGGATTTACGAGCCGGGGACACTCCGTTTCATTTCGGTAAACGATGCCGCAATTGCGGTTTATGGCTACAGTGCGGAGGAGTTCAGGCAACGGACAATATTGGATATCAGGCCTTTGGAAGACCGGGAGAATGTGATTGCTTCGTCCGATCGGGTAGACAGTAAGCTCAATGATAGCGGTACCTGGCGTCACATTAAAAAGGACGGGCAACTGATTTATGTAAATATTACCTCGCATAAAATCTGGTTCAATAAAAAGCCCCATATCATGGTTATGGCTCGTGACATGACCGAACGGGTAGCATTTGAGCAAGCTCTTGAAAAAGTAAACCAGGAGCTTTTAGAAGAAAAACACAAGCTTAGTGAAACCCAGTTGTTGTCGCGGGTGGCCGGATGGGAATTCTACCCCCGTGAAAACAAGCTGATATGGTCAGACGAAGTTTATCGCATCGCAGGTTTGAAGCGGGATGGGCGCGAAGCATTCGATATTTATGTAAATCACATTTTTCCGGAAGACCGGCCGCTGATGATCAACGCTTTGCATGAGCTCATCAGTACCGGTAAACAACTCGATGTAACGCACCGCATCACTGCCCTGGATGGCACAACCCGTTATATCCGGCAGCTTGCCCGCGTTGAAAGCACCGGGGAGCAGGAACTTAAGATAGCAGGTTCGCTACAGGATATTACTGAGCTCAAGCAATTGGAAATGGAGCGTAATCGGTATCAGTATAGCTTTGAGCATACGCTGAACAGTATTACCGATTGCTTTTTTGAGCTCGACCGCCAAATGAAGATAACCCGGATAAACGACATCTTTCGGGAGATGGTTAAAACAGACAGAAGCCAGATTATTGGTGCAAGTATTTTTGAGTTTTTTCCTAAAGCCGAAAATAAGTTTTATCATGTTTACCATAAAGCGCTTGAAGAAAGGGTTATTGTAAGGCACGAAGATTACTCGGTTATCCTGCAGCGCTGGCTCAGGATGGCTGCTTATCCTACCGATGAAGGTGTTGCCGTATACTTCGCCGACATTACCGAAGACAGGCTTAAAGACGAACGGTTAAAAGAAGCAGTTGAACGTTACGAACTGGTGGCCCAGGCGACGAGGGATGTTGTTTATGACCTTAATATTGTTGAAAACAAACTGATATACAATACAAGCCTTACACATTTGGTGCAAATATCGCTCGACGAAATCAGTTATGAACTGGAATGGTGGCGGTCGCTGATCCATCCGGATGATATGGAAGAAGTAGTGAGCAGCCAGGAAAGGATCAGCCGTGCCGGTTTAACCAATTGGGAATGCGAATACCGGCTTAATTGCGGTAAAGGTGAATATAAATACGTGATGGACCAGGGGTATTTTATATATAACGAACAGAAGCAACCGATACGACTGATAGGAGCGGTAAGAGATATTGATGCCCTTAAACGCAGCACCCAGGAAAATAAGCGGTTGGCAGGGATCATCAAACAGGTAAATAATATGGTGCTTATTACAGATGATCTGCGCAGGGTGCAATGGGTAAATAATGCCTTTGTAGAGCTGACCGGTTACGCCATGGAAGAGGTGGTAAATAAGATGCCGGGTGATTTTTTGACAGATCCCGATGACCCGGTGATCCAAACGTTATTAAGGAAACAGCAGGCCAGGGAAGCTTTTGGTATTGATACGATCATTTATACCAAAAACAGAACCCCGGTTTGGGTATCAGCCCAGTTAACCCCTGCATATGATGAAGATAACGCTTTTCAGGGCTACATCATCGTTTGTCAGGATATAACTTACCGTAAAGAAAAAGAAGAAGAGGTTAACAGGCAGAACCGTTTACTCCGTGAGATAGCGTGGATAAGCTCGCATGAGATCAGGCGGCCTGTGGCAACTATGCTCGGATTGGTAAACTTGCTGGATATGGCAGAAGATGAGAACGAGCGAAGAGAGATTTTTTCAAAACTCCGCGAATGCGCGCGGGAAATGGACAGCATGGTGCATGAGATCCACCGTCGCATTGAAGCGGAAAAAGTAATGCAAATTGCGCGCGATCTTTAAACAGGTAACTTAATGGTTAGCATAACGGCTTAGTAAAAATTTAACATTACGGCATTTATCGTTTTAGCGAAAACCTGCCAAATAAAATTAACGACAGGTCTTTTTTTAACTTCACCCCACTATACCGTAACCGGAATTTTCCGGTTATTCGCTTTTTAGGCTCTTTACCGGGCTTGTTAACGCTGCTTTTATCGTCTGTAGGCTAACCGTAAGCAGTGTGATGACAAGCGCTGTAAAACCGGTAATAATAAATATCCACGCCGATATACCCGCCCGGTAATCAAAATGCTGGAGCCAGTTGTGCATCAGGTAAAACGCTATCGGTGTAGCTAACAGTAATGAAAGCATGACCAGGCTAATGAAATCTGCAGATAATAACCGCCAAAGGTTGAAAACTGTTGCCCCCAGCACCTTGCGAACGCCGATTTCTTTCACACGTTGTTCGGCCATAAAGGAAGCCATGCCAAATAATCCAAGGCAACTGATAAAGATTGCCAGCCCGGCAAAGAATGCGGCCAGCCTGCCGATGCGCTGCTCGTTACCAAATTTCTGAGCGTAGGCCCCGTCGATAAAAGTATATTGGAAGGGCTGCTCAGGATTAAAACGTTTAAATACCCTCTGGATATTTGCTATAGCAGTACCGGCGCTCACCTTTGGATTAATACGCAGTAATACGGCGCCTCCGGCATCTTTATTAAAAAAGTAAACGCATGGCTTCACCTGTCCGTATGGCGAATCGACAATAATATCTTTGATCACGCCGATGATTTTAAAAGTGACGCCATAAAAAGTAATACTATTTCTTAAAGGGTCCTTCATCCCCATAAACTTCACGGCGGATTCGTTGATGACTACCGCTGTTGAATCAGTCAGAAAATCTTTAGAAAATTCCCGTCCCTCCCTGAATTGCCATCCGGCGGTTTTTCCGTAGCCGGCCGAAACGCCATTCTGCTGAAAATCTATGCTCAGGTTCGGATCTTTATCTTTCCATTCAATGGCACTGGTGCTGCCCGCGGTTTGTGTTGGGTTTACATCTCCCTCTGCTGCGGAAACCACTGTGCCGGTTTTGTAAAGTTCATCTTTTACGGCTTCGAAACTTTTATGGATTTGGTCTGTACCCGGGTTAACTGATAATAACCCGTCGCGGGTATAACCCACAGGTCTGTCTTTTGCAAATTGTATTTGCCTGAAAACAACAATGGTGCCTATAATTAGCGTAACAGATACTGTGAATTGCAGCACTACCAATGCTTTGCGGGGGAGGGCAGCCATTTTTCCAACCCTGAAAGCTCCCTTCAGTACCTTTACAGGTTGGAAAGAAGACAAATAAAAAGCGGGGTAACTACCTGCCACTATGCCGGTAAACAAGGTAAAGCCTATTCCCATAAGCCAGAAAAAAGGGTTAGTCCAGGGGATAGTTATTTGTTTGCCGGCTACTTCATTAAAAAAAGGCAAACTCAATTGCACAAAAAGCAGCGCAAGTACAAAGGCAAAGGATACACATAATACCGATTCACTAAAGAACTGATAGATCAGCTGGCCCCTGGCCGAGCCGATAGCCTTGCGGATACCCACCTCGCGGGCACGCTTTTCAGACCGCGCAGTGCTCAGGTTCATGAAATTGATACAGGCCAGTAGCAACACAAATACGCCAATAATACCAAACATCCATACATACTGGATACGGCCGCCTGTATTTTTACCATCCTTAAATTCATCATAAAGATGCCATTTGCTCATGGGCTGCAGGAACAGCGCAGGTTTCTTTTTAGCGAGAACAGCGCTCACATTACGCAGCTTGGCATCTTTTATTGTTGATGAGATGACCGATAGGTCGGCGCCTTCGGCAGTTTGAACATATAGCGTACAGAAGTTTGGCCGCCATGGTTCACGCATCGATCTGATGTCATTGGCAGTAAACCCCATATCAAAGGGCGCGATAAAATTGAGGCCAGCAAATGTGGCATTTGAGGGCATGTCTTCAAACACGCCTCCAACTTTTGCATTGTAATGGTTATCAATCTTTAAAGTTTTGTTGATCGGATCACTGTCGCCAAAATAAGCTTTAGCCGTTGAAGCGGAGATCAGGATAGATGAAGGATCGATAAGCGCATTGCGGTTGCCTTTCAGCATTTGCAATGTAAACATTTCGGGGCCGTTAGGTTCCATGAACATGCCGGTACGGTTGAGTTTTTTGTTGTCAAGCGCCAGCATGTGATCGCCATAACCGGCGCTGTTCACCACTTGCTTAAAAAGTCTTCCGTAGTTTTTGCGCAGTTCCGCGGCCAGGGGCAGCGGAACTGATTGCCATGTTTGCACTTCCCCGTTATTGGTTACATTTTGAATTACCTGGGCAATAGTGTCTCGGTTTTTATGATTGCTATCAAAGGATAGCTCATCCCATATCCACAGGCCGATCAGCATAGCTACTGCCATACCAACAGATAGCCCGGCGATATTGATAACAGAGTGTACCTTGTTTTTGATAAGGTTACGCCATGCAATTATTAAATAATTTTTGATCATAAAATTGATTGTTTAATTGGCAGCCACCGATGCGCAGACAGGCCTGCTTCAAGAATATGCATTAAATGTGTGCCAAATGATTAATTTATTGTAAGTCAATTGAATGCGATGTGTGTGTGTCTTGGAATCGTTCGTTTTCGCACAGTGATTGTGCGGTTGCGGATGGTTGATTTCGGATCTGTTTCGGTGGAATGTAACTTTTTTAATAAATGTTCTTTTATCTGGATACCGAAAATGCCTTTTAACGTTGAGTATCAATCTGAAATATAGGTGTCTTGTAGAAGATCATGCGTTGCCGCCGTTACGGTGCCATTATTTCGCTTTCCCCTGATTAACTATTTTTTACAAGTCTAACCTTAAGGGTTACCAACTATTGTTTGGTCAGCAAAGAAGAAGGCCGGCGGCTATCCTTCATAGGGTAGCCGTCGGCATATAATAATCTTTGAAAATAAAGGCGATTCCTGTTCGCCGGTCATCGGGCAATAAAGCCGAAATCTTTTCGCTGCTTATTTTCCTGCACGTCAATCGAATGATTAGTTTTTATATTATTTGAGCGTATGTTTAAGTGTTGATCGCGTGCTTATAATACTTTGTTCAAATAACTGATTTTCTGTAAATAACTAAACCAATTGATCTGGCTGGCCGTATAAAGGTTGAATATTATTAAGAATATTATTTAATAACGTTTTACCTGTGAATATGAGAGGGCGTCATGCTTACTTTTTACTATCGGTTGTTTTAATATTGCTGGGGAATAACATTTTTGCCGCTGTTCCCATCATTACCTATACTTCATCCAATGTTTATACAGTTGGCACAGCCATTACTACCTTGACCCCCTCAGTTACTAACGGCGTTAGCGCGATAGGCTATGGTGCGCCGACAGCGCTTACGGGTGCTACCTTAAGCAACCCGCGCGGAATGGCTATCGACGCGGCCGGCAATATTTATGTAACTAATACAAGTAACAACACCATCAGCAGATATAATTCAAGCGGTACTTACCTGGGTACCTTTGGTACGGGTGCTACCATGTCGCTTCCTAAAGACCTGGTTTTTGATTCATCGGGCAACGCTTACGTGTTGAACCTGGGTGCTACCCCGGGCACAGGCAGTGTATATAAATATAATTCAAGTGGCGTATACCAGTCTACCATACTGAGCAGCTTAAATTATGCATTAGGAATTACCATCGACAATTCGGATAATATTTACATTGCCGATCAGGGCGCTGTTACGGTGCAAAAATACAATACCAGTGGTACACTGTTACTATCGCTGCCCACTACTAATTTAAGCACTCCACTTGGAGTAGCTGTGGACGCATCGGGTAACATTTACGTATTAAATAACGGCACCGGGAATGTAACAAAATACAATTCGGCCGGCACATTTCAATCTATTTTTCTTAGCGGATATACATCAGCGCAAGCCATAACCATTGATGGTGCCGGCAATTTTTATGTAGGCGACAATGCAGCTACCAATATAGTTTATGTTTACAATCAAAGCGGTACGTTACTTACCAGTAAAGCCCTTACGGATCCTGAGGGGATAGCTGTTGACAGCAAGGGCGTCATATTTACCGCGGTCTATTATGCCAACCAAATAAACAAAACTACGCCAACCGGCGGCTTTTTTTTAAACAAGGCTTTACCTGCCGGATTAAGCTTTAACAGTTCAACAGGCAGCATCAGCGGTACCCCGACAGCAGCGATGGCAGCCACCAACTATATTGTTACGGGCTATAATGCCAGTGGTGCAGGTACCAGTAATACATTTTCTATTACGGTTAATCCTACAGCCCCTACAGGTACCGGCGGTTCAACGTGCGGTTCGGGCACTGTAACGCTTTCAGCTTCAGGAAGCTCCCCGTCGGGCGGGGTATATAACTGGTATGCAGCTCTTACCGGCGGCTCATCTTTAGGAACGGGAGCCACCTTTACTACGCCAACTATATCGGCAACTACTACTTATTATGTAAGCTATACTCAAAACGGGGCAACAAGCACGCCGCGCATCGCCGTAACTGCAACAGTAAATGCCAAACCCGTTATATCAACTGCGCCCACTACAGGCAGCTTATATCTTTCCTATCCGTTTACAGGTAACGCTAATGACGCCTCTGGTAATTTTAATAATGGAATACCTCAAAATGCTCCCACACTTACTACTGATCGTTATGGAGCAGCAAGCAGTGCCTATAGTTTTAATGGTTCAAGTCAATACATGGCCACTTCCAGCCTGATACTAATTAGTCCGCAAACTTTTTCTATCAGTGTGTGGTTTAAAACAAGTTCGGCAGGAGGTAAGCTGGTTGGTTTCGGTTCGTCACAAACCGGGTTAAGCTCAAGTGCTTTTGGTTATGACCGTCATATTTATATGAATAGCAGCGGACAACTATACTTTGGGGTTAAACCTGGCAGTACATATAACACAATAAACACTACTGCATCCTATGCTGATGGCGCATGGCACCATGCAGTTGTAACTATGTCATCTACAAATGGGGCCAACCTGTATGTAGATGGCGCACTGCAGGCCAGTGATCCTACGATGACATCAGCAGGAGCTTACACAGGTTATTGGCGGGTTGCTTATGACAATTTAGCAAGTTGGCCAGGTGCACCATCCAGTTATTATTTTAACGGCTCACTGGATGACATAGCTGTTTATCAAACCGAGTTAACTGCGGCTCAAGTGTATACGTTATACGGTGCAGGCAGTGCCCCGGTTTGCCCCGGCGGTACACTTGCTTTCCAGGCCAATACGGTAAGCGGCGCTACCTACTCATGGTCGGGGCCGGGCAGCTTTACATCTACCTCTCAAAATCCTACAATCAGCAATGTTACATCAGCAAATGCAGGCACCTATGTACTTACTGTAACCGGTTCAAATGGCTGTACCTCGCAGTTAAATGTAACCGCAGTTGTAAATGCACTGCCTTCAACAACATTTACTGCAACGTCTTCGGTAAACATTAACTCAAACGCTACTGTCACTTATACAGGGACAGACCCCTCAACTTCAACTTATAGTTGGGATTTTAATGGAGGCACACCTTCAACCGGTACCGGGCAGGGACCGTTTTCGGTACAATGGGCAACGCCCGGAACAAAAACAATTACTTTGACTGTAACCAATGCTGCGGGCTGCTCGTCGTCATCAACACAAAATGTAACTGTAAACCTGGGTACCTATGGTAATTATGCTTTTGGTGAAACCATCACATTAAATACAACCTCACTTGGCATTACATCAAACCTTACCAATTTTCCGGCATTACTCAGCATACAGGATAATAACCTGATCATTACAAATACATGTTCAGACAAAGTGCAAAATCCCAACGGCCCCAATTACGATTTTGCATTTGTAAGCGGCGGCAGCGAGTTATATTACCAGGTTGAAAGCTACAACCAAACCACGGGAACCCTGCTGGTCTGGGTACAAATCCCTACTTTAACTTATGCTACCAACAATATCATATCTTTTTATTACGGTTCAAAATCACCTACGGTAACACACAATACGGCATTTTTTGCGAATACCTGGGCAAGTAATTACCTGGCTGTATTCCATTTTAATGAATCGAGCTATACGGGTTCGGTTGCTGATGGTACCGCGGGAGGGCATACGGGCACTGCCAGCGGGATGACCTCGGCGGACCTTGTTACCGGTAAAATCGGCACGGCTTACAGCTTTAACGGATCGAGCAAAAAAATTACAACCAATGCCGTATCTGTTACAGGCCCCTTCACCTTATCTGCCTGGGTTAAATTAGGAGCTACAGGTCTTGATCAAAAAGTAATGACAAACCAGGATGCAACAGGAGGGTTTAGCGGCGGCTATAAAATGGGGATCTATACTAATGACATCCCTGAATCGGAATCGGGTATTGCCACAAACAGGCTTAGTATCCCTAATCCAACTGCTTTTACCAGCGGCGCATGGCATTATATACAAAGTGTTTATACGGGTACGACCCTCAGTACATATGTTGATGGAACACAATATAAAATATTACTATCGGTCGTCAATCCTGCTGCTAATACCAGCTTTTATATTGGAGTAGGAGAAGGGGGGAACAGCTATTATTTTAACGGGGTAATTGATGAACCGCGTGTTTCAAATGTTGCAAAAACGGCCGATTGGCTTAAGGCAGAATATGTAAATCAAAATAACCCGGCAACGTTTACTACTGTTGGTACAACCTCTGTTAATGTCACTAATGCGGCAAGTATACCGGGCGCACTAACCTATACTTATAAAGGCGTTACAGGAACTTATACCGATGCCAGCAACTGGGATAACACCACCGCTGGTACCACCAATCAGGCACCTGCTTTTGACGGTACAGCTACTTTAATTATTCCAACAGGCAAAAGTATTACAATTAATTCTGATGCTTCGGTATACGGGCTTACTTTAAGCGGTACGGCTTCAATAAGCCTTAAGGCAAATTTAAGTGTTGGGTGCAATATTTATAACCAGGGCACCGGAAAAATAGATTGGAATAATTTAAATACATCAAAGATAACCTGGAATGGGACCAGTGCCGCTCAAAGCTACAATGGTGCAGCCTCTACAGGGTATACACATGTGGGCACTATGGAAGTGAATAATTCGGCGGGTGGAACAATAACGGTTAATAGTGATACACTTGATATTTACAGCGAGCTCAAAATTACCAAGGGGAACCTGGCGGTTGCCTCCGGGGCTATTATGGTACTCAAAAGCAGTTTCTCTCAAACGGCCTCTGTCGATCCTATCCCATCAGGGTACAGCATTATAGGTACAGTATATGCAGAACGTTATTTCAAGGCCGGGACTATTGCTACCAATACCCGCAATTATCGGCTTCTGTCTTCCCCGGTAAATACCACTACAGGTGCTTATAACCTCAGTTATCTGAACGCCAATTCGGGGGATTTCTCCGGGGTTTTTGTTGCCGGACCAACAGGGACGACAGGTGGATTTACTGTCACCAACGCTGCCTCTACGGTTTATTTATACAAAGAGAACCTGCCTGCAAGCAGCACTACTTTTAATTCCGGAAATTTTAAAGGCTTAACAGACATTTCGGGTAATACAATATCTTATTATACCGGCACAGGCACCACCACTGCAACAACAACGCTTCCGGTAGGTAATGGCTACATGTTATATTATGCCGGAAATAATGTTAACAATGTCACCTCCACAACAGCACTGAATAAACAATACCGATTTGGCGGAAGTTATATTGACCCGGATGCTTCAACAATGGTAGCTGTTGGCACACTTAACCAGGGCAGCATCCCGGTAAAAGTATGGTGGAACAGCAGCAGCACCACTTTAAGCAAAGCACAAACCGGTTATAATCTGGTAGGCAATCCATATGCGTCTTCTATTGATTGGGACACTTTTTCGCAAAGCAGTTCAACAAACGGTATTTACGGCCCCGGTGTATCTGCTACCATATATGTTTTTAATTACACCAATAAAAATTATGGTACTTATACCGCTTTGATCCCGGGGGGCATTGGCACCAATAATGCAACGCGTTACATTGCCAGCGGACAAGGCTTTTTTGTGCAGGCTACTACAACCTCGGCTTCATTGACTTTTAATGAAGTTGCCAAAACAACAGTGCAACCCAGCTCCCTGGGGAGTACCCTTTACATGTTGATGAGCAAAAAAGGCCAGGCATTAGCCAGGCCCCAGTTAATGCGGGTGAAACTCTCCTCTGATTCGGTTAATACGGATGAGATTATGGTATTATTTGATCCCGGATCCAAAAACGAATATGAGCCTTTTTATGATTCAGACCGGTTAAACGGCATCGGAAACGTTTCGACACTGGCCAGCTACGGATACAGGAGCCAAAATATGCTCGCCATTAACAGGATGAATGTTATCGATTCCACTACCCGGGTAAAGTTATTTGTGAATGTTAATAATTCGGCGACCACAGATACAATTTCCGGTTCGGGATTTGAATCACTTGATTCGAGATATGACATATATCTGCTTGATCATTATAAAAAGGATTCTTTGCTTTTTAGCCAGTATAAACGTTACCCGTTCAATATCGACAAAACAGATACAACCAGCTACGGCGCAAACAGGTTTGAGATCGTATTTCATAAAAAAAGTTCATTAAACTACCGGTTGCTGAGTTTTGAGGCAAGCCCGGTTAAAGACGGTATTCAGTTAACCTGGAAAACTGAGCATGAAGGAAACCTGTCGGGCTTTACACTGCAAAGGCAGGACGGCTCTAAGGAATTTGTTCTTTTAACATCAATGTTAAGCAATGGCAGCGGATCTTATACTTATATAGACAGGTTCCCGTCAACAGGAACCAATTACTATCGCTTGCAGCAAAATGATGCTTTTAATACGATCAGCTATAGCAAAATAGTGGCGGCAAGTTTCAATGCACCTGGTATTATTAATGAGCAAATTACACTTTATCCTAATCCAGTTAACAGCGAACTTTATATTAAGATCAATAGAAATGTACCGGACAGGGTGGTACTTAAGGTAACCGGCATAACCGGCCAGATAATGTTTTACCGGGAAACGGATGGCAATAATATACAACAGAACGTAGGCAATCTGCTGCCCGGAAACTACATTGTTGAGATTTCGGACAAGGCAACCAAAAGGCTGATTGGAATTAAAAAATTTAATAAAAAATGAAATTTTACCTCTGCAAAACAATCTATCGGGTCAGTAGGATATTATTGACTTTTTACCTGGTTATAAGCCCCATTTTGCTGTTTGCTGATGATCCGGGCGCACCGTGTGATGACAGCGACCCGCTGGATAATAATTGTCCGTTGGATACCTGGATTATTTATATATTCATATTAGTTCTTATTCTCACAGCTATCCGCCTGTACAAAAAGCAGCATGCCTTCGGTCGTTAACACGCGGGAGTGTTGAGCAGGCCTTAAAGTGTCAGGGAATAAAGGCATTATATAAACATTTAGAAAACATATCAATGTTCGGCTTGGCAACGATTCGCAAACTTCGTTTATATACGCTGTGTATTATCATGCATGGTATCCTGGCTTGTATTGGAAATATAATTATCAGTACTTCTGCATGTCGTGCCCAAACCAATAACATAAATACGCAAATAAAAAATCTCGATAAAGCAAAGCACGACACCGACCGGGTAAAGATCTATTACTCTATTTCAAGGTCGTATTGGAGCAGGAATGCCGACAGCGCGCTGCTGATGGCACAAAAATCCCTTGATCTTGCAAAAAAAATCCATTATGAAAAAGGTATTGCACTGGCATATCTCGCAGAAGGGGTAGCCTTCGGGTACAAAGGAAGATGGCCCGAAGCTCTTAACAGTCATTTACAGTGCCTGCGCATTAGTGAAAAACTGGGCATGGAAGGGTTAAGCGGAAATGAGTATAATAATATCGCCGGCCTGTACACCTCAATGGAAGATTATTCGAAAGCGCTTTATTACAGTCAGAAGGCTTATAAGATAGCTATGAAGCAAAACGACCCCGCGCATGAAGGAACGTTTAGCCCGTTGGTGAATATTGGCGAGATATTTAAGAAAAAAGGATTGTCAGACTCGGCAATTGCTTATAACTTAAAGGCTTTGGTTATAGCAAAAAAGGTAAAGGACCCGGTTTTTACTGCCGCCGCAATGTACAATATTGCCGAAAATTATATTACGAAGAAAGAATACCGGCTTGCCGAGGGTTATTTAAATAAGGCGCTTGATATTGCGCAAAATGCAGGCGACGACGAAGATGTTGCTTACTGCCATACCGGCCTGGCACTTACATCTTATTATACAGGTAAATACAATTCGAGTATGCTGTATGCACAAAAAGGGCTTGACGAAAGCAGGAGATCAGGTATTGTTGAACTCATTCAAACCGCCTATAACGTATTATACTTAACTCATCAGAAAATGGGTAATTACGAACAGGCCCTATATTACCGGAACCTTGAAGTTGCTTTGAACGATAGCTTGAAAACCGAACAAAGACTGAAAACTATCAGGAATATGCAGTCTGCTTACGAGCTGGAAAAAAAGGAACGGCAAATTGATTTGCTAAATAAAAATAAAATTATAGGTCAAAAAGAGCTGGAAAAAGTAAGTCTGAAGCGGGATATTTTAACTGCGGGCACCATACTTTTAGTATTGCTCGCTTTTATCCTGCTCAGAAATTACATGCAAAAAAAGAAGCTCAGTGAGCAACTGGCTCTGCAAAATAAAAACATATCTGAGCAAAATCTTCACCTCGAAGAACTTGTACACGTAAAGGACCGCCTGTTTTCAATTATCGGGCACGATTTAAGGGGACCGATCCATACCATCAGTCATATGATGGATATAGTAAAGGAAAAAAGCCTGTCGGAAGAAGAAAGCGATTATTGGATTGAAAAAATAGATGAGACCCTGATAATAACCTCAAGCTTAGTCGAAAATCTGCTATACTGGGCAAAAAGTCAGTTGGACGGAATCCAGCCCAATCCTGCCGGTTTTGATGTGCGAAAGTTAATTGATCAAAATGTTATGCTGCTGAAACAGCGGGCCGCTGAAAAGAAAGTGGTAGTAACAAGTGAAGAGATAGCTGAGCCCGTGATGGTATTCGGAGATGAAACTATGATTGATATTGTGATCAGGAACTTATTGGAGAATGCCGTAAAGTTTTCAAAAGCGGGTGATCATGTTACCGTAACCGCGGAAAAAAGCGAGGCCTTTGCGATACTGAAGGTTCGGGACAACGGGAAAGGTATTCCCGAAGAAGCGCAATCAAAAATATTTAACAAGTATACCTCATATACCACTTTTGGCACAGCCAGTGAAAAGGGGAGCGGTCTGGGGTTGTTATTATGTAAAGAGCTTGTGGAAAGAAACAATGGCACCATATGGTTTGAAAGTAAGGCCGGGATCGGAAGTACGTTCTATTTTACCGTGCCGATAGAAAACGAAGAGTTGGTGGCTGTTTAAAGCTGTTTTAAACAGGCCAGACGATGGGATGTTTACTTATTCTTCAATCATCCTCCGATATCAGGGCATGATGTTTGTGCAAAAAGAGCTATGTTAATATGTTAAAACGTAGCTTTTAGAACTATAATGATTGCCTCTTATCAGAAAAGAGTCCTGGTTGTTGATGATGATAAGGACATTCGTGAGTTAATACATCTGATCCTGGAGATGGAGGGATATGCGGTGACCGAACTGGATAACGGTCATGGCGTCCTTGAAGCGATACAGACCTTACGACCAGATGTTGTGTTGCTGGATGTTATGCTGGGCGATATGGATGGCCGCGATATTTGTAAACATTTGAAAAATGATCCGGGTATGCAGGATATACCTATAATCATTGTTTCGGCAAGTCACGGGTTGCATACGATGCACGAGAAACAATGCGGGGCCAATGATTATCTGGCTAAGCCTTTTGATGTGAATGAACTTGTTAATCATGTGCGTCATTTTGCCGCTTGATCGGTGCCATGCGGTAAATCTCCGGCTGTGCCATGGCCCTGCAGTTACCATAGCGGCTCAAATAATTCTTTTTTATATAGCAGCCAGCAGGTTAATTAAGGTTGAAATTTCGGGGAGGTTTTCGAGGTTACGAACGATGCCGATCAGTTGCTCCTGCATCTCTGCGGAAATAATATTGTTGCTCAGCCGCCGGAACTTTTCAATCGTATCATTCCATGTAAACGGACGGGTAAAAAAGCCATGGTAATCTTCCTGTTCCCTGGTTAGGGTTTGGCCGTTTTTCATGCTGATCTCCACCTTGGTTTTCATTTTATCGGGATATGCAACGGTATAAGGATCAAGGATACCGGCAACTATCAGCGGTTGATGCAGTGGGAAACCCGTACTTACTTTCACTTTCTTTAGTAATTGCTGTACATCGTTATTTTTAATTCTTTCCGGCTCATATTGTTCGGGATAAACTTCGCCATCGAGCAGGAGCACTGCGGCAGCATAAAATAAACTGTGATCAGCCTGTTCCTTCGTTTCCACAATTTGCCGGTTGCCGTAAGCACCGGATCCTATGATGTGATATGCAGTTAAAAATGTGGTGAGCTCAAGGTTTTCAATCTCTTCCGGATTAACCTGCTGTTGTTTGCGCAGCTCGTCAAGGGCTTCCAGTGTGGCCTGTGCATGTACTTCTACATTATATTTCTTCAATACGCAGCGTGGCAGCAGTTCAAAGGTCTCACTATCCCAATCATAATCCAGCTTCATGCCAAACACATCATCAAAGCCCTTGGGGCCTTCAAAAATGGCCACCGGGCCGGTCATCCCTTCCCGGGCCAGGAAACAGATGTTAACGCAGTTCAGCGCATCCAGGGAAGATGCAAACCCCTTCCACTCATAGGTATATGATGCCCGGCTGCTTACCATCGGGCTTATTGAAGTGCCGGTAATGCCCAGTGCATGAGCTGTTCGTTCTTCAGTCAGGTTTAACAGGCGGGCAATTCCGGCTGTCATCGAGTAGCCTAAAAGCAAGGTATGGTCGATACCTTCTTTCATGACCGGGATTTCCAGTACGAGGCGGCATTCTATCTGGTAAGCCACGGCCATGGCAGCAAGGAAATCCTTACCTGATATCGGCCCAAACTGCGCTACTGCCAGCAGCGGGCCTATATTATCACTGGGATGGCAGGTAGCTTCTTTGCCCATAAAATTATCCATAAAATCCGGATAACGGATAAGCGCTGTATACAATTGTGCCGCCCGGTCGTAGGGTAAGTTTTCAATAAGCGGCACTTTGCATTTGCCGCCTTCGCCCATAACCTGCAATTGCCTCAATAATTTTTGGATGGCAGGTTTGTTACAAGCGTGGATCAGCGAGCCCAAAGCGTCAAGCAGATGGCGTTTCAGTTGTTCGACGGAGGCTTCACCGATGTCATCATAGCGGGCATTAAGCGCGAAACGGGCGATCTTGAAATTCTGCAGCTCTTTTTCCATGATTTACCTGTTAATTGCTGCGGCCGCGAAACAATGAGATAACCCAGATGATGACCGCGATAACGACGATTACCGCGAAAATGCCCACGGCAGCACCGGCTTTAAAAATACCGACAACGGCATCACAACTGCTCAATAACAGGCAAAGGCTTAAGAATAGTGGTGTAATTAACTTTTTCATAGACTGATAGTTTTATAATTAAAACTTAAAACATTAAGCGATGTTTTAATTATCATTTAAAAGATATTTTTTCAGCGATTTTTTTAATTGTTAATCGATTTTAACCTATGAACGCATCACCCTGGTTTTGGAATACCAAAGCCGCCCTGCACTTGCCTGACCTTATTCCGGTATATAAAACCACAGCAGGCAGCTATGATTTTAAAATATATGACCTTGGCGACAGCTGCTGGCTGGTGGCCGGATGGCCAAATGACAATCAGATCGCTTTCCGGCTGGCTTATTCACCAAACGACCGGTTACAGATCGCACTAAAAGAAAGGAAAAACGATGTGCGGTTGAAGATTGGCTCGCAGTTGGGCGACTATGAAGTTATTTTGACCTTACCCACAGAAAACCGGCCCGTACTTCATCATACCACCAGGCTAACGCCGGCCTCCACCTTATTGTTCCCTTACTGGCCGCGCGACATTGTGCCGCTTGGTTCCGGGGGAGGTGAAAGCAGGGCCGAAGGAGAAATACACACCAGGCAGGTGGGTACGCGTTCGGGACAGCTCTATTTTAGCATGAACCGGCCAAAAGCTGGTTCAGTATTATACCTGCAAAACTTAACCGCGTTGGCCGGTTACAACCAGCAAACCGAAACCTCCGCGGCGGACAGTGTAGGCGGCGAATGGCCTGAAATTGGCTTTGCCCTGCCGCCAACTATTAAAAATAAACCGCTGGCAGCAGGTACAAGCTATACCTTGAGCGATGCTTTTATTGTTTTTTCGGAAGAAGTACCCGCTGATGAAGCGGCCATGGTTCAGCAATATCTCAATTTATTGGCTGAAGTTTACCTGGCTTTACCCAAACCGGCAACGAATTATACCCATTGGCCCGAAATCCTTGGTAAGGGATTAAAAGACCTGATAGACAGTCCCGGTTGTTGGGTACAACTTGATGGTCATCATTATTTTAACGCCTATGTATCAGACTATGTCACTCCTCCCGAGATCATGGTGCAACTGGCGGTGCTGCTGCCTTTACTTGATTATGTGGAATGGAGCGGCGCGGAACTGGAAGTAATGAAAAAAGTTAAAGCTGGCCTGCCATCATTCTATAGTGAAAAATACGGCACCATAATGCGCTGGCACCCAAAAGCAGCCGATACACTGGAAGGTGAGGAAGAACAAAAACAACCGCTGGTTATGGATTCCTGGTACCTGCACCACCCTTTGTTAAACCTGTCGCGCCTTGCGCTGAAGGGCGATAAGGTTGCCAGGAAACTCTTTTTGGATTCTTTGGAATTTTCGATACGGGTGGCGCATCATTTTGATTATAAATGGCCGGTTTTTTATAAAGTTGACACGCTTGAAGTAGTAAAAGCCGAAACACAGCCAGGTAAAGGAGGTGAAAAGGATGTGCCGGGTTTATATGCCCATGTCATGCTGCAGGCCTGGGAACTTACAGGCGAAAGACACTATTTAACCGAAGCGGAAAAAGCTGCCATGCATTTGCGCGGCCAGGGCTTCGACCTGTTCTATCAGGCCAACAATACCGCCTTTTCCTCAGGTGCAATGCTGCGCCTGTATAAAATCACCAAAAAAGAAATATACCGCGAGCTTAGTTACCTGTGCCTGGCAGGTGTGTTTAACAATGTGAAGCTGTGGGACTGTGATTATGGCTATGGGAAAAACTTCCCGACATTTTTTGCATTGTTTCCGCTTAATGACGCTCCTTATACGGCAGTATACGAAGAACAGGAAGTTTTCTGCGCGCTGCATGACTACCTCCGCTACGCCGAGGATATTGAGATTTTACCATCGGTACGCCTCCTGATAACCGAATATGTCCGTTATCTTGTAGACCGTGCCGCTTATTACTACCCGACGATGCTTCCAAAAGAAATGCTCCAGGAAAAGCCCAAAATAGGAGAGGTTGATCCGAACCTGTGGATCGCGCTTGAGGATTTACACGACGGCTGGGAAAAATCAGGGCAGGTAGGCCAGGAAGTATATGGGGCAGGCAACGCTTTCGGGATCCTGCCGCGCCACTATATCCGTATACCTGATCAGCCTTTCATGATCTTCACTGATTATCCTGTTTACCGCTTTGCCGCCAGGAAGCAAGATTATCTTCATGTCCGCATGGCGGGCGATAATCGCATCGACTGCCGCCTGATGGTGGTTAAGAGCGGCCCTGGTAAATTACCAGGGGTAGAAGTGCGTGTTAATCAGAAGCCTATCGACGGAAAAAAAATCAAAGGCGGCCACTTTGAATATTTAATACCCGGCAATGCCGAAATCACTATTAGCTGGAAATAACATGAAAAAGAAAATCAATTACTTTGAGCGGTTCTCTAACTGGGCCACCGCAGCAACCGGCAGTTCGGCCGCTTTTATTATAGCTGCGTCCACCATAGTGTTATGGGCTGTTACCGGGCCGGTATTTCACTACTCGGAAACCTGGCAGCTTATTATCAATACCGGCACAACCATCATTACTTTTTTAATGGTCTTTCTTATCCAGAAGGCGCAGAACAAGGATTCTAAAGCTGTCCATTTAAAACTGAATGAATTGCTGGCCTCTCATGAAGGTACCAGTAACAGGATGGTAAATATTGAGGACCTGACTGAAGAGGAACTGGATCACCTGTACAAATTTTACATCCGTTTGTCCGAACTGGCGCAAAAAGAAAGTGACCTTACCAAAACACATTCTATTGATGCCGCGCGGGTAAATCAACAAAATAAATCAAAACGTTATACCAGGAGTAATAAAAGGTCAGAGTAACCGGATGCCTGGAAGCGCCCGTGGCGCGTTAGTTATTGAGATTATGATAAGCAAAATAAGATTTTTGATCATCATCGGGTTTGTTGCAGCGGGTATTTGGCTGGCGGTAAGGTATCGTTCGGCTCAAAACGTCAAGCCCGTAGTTGTTTGCAGCGGACCTTTAAAAAATTGAGTTATGGAAAAGTTATTGATCACTGTTTTTGGAGAGGGGAAGGACCTGAATGCGCTGCAAATGAGCAGCCGCGGCGTTGTTATCTTTTTTATCGCGCTTATGCTGATCCGCATTTCAGGACGTCGCTCTTTTGGGTTACGTACCCCGCTTGATAATATCGTCAGTATTTCGCTTGGGGCTGTTATGAGCAGGGCGGTGGTTGGCGCCTCGGCTTTTGTGCCGGTTATTGTTTGCTGCTTTGTGATCGTTCTGCTACACCGGCTGCTGGGCTGGCTTATTGCACGTAACAGTCCTTTAGTTAGGTGGGTAGAAGGGGAGAAGATCCCGCTTTTTCGTGGCGGCCGGTTTGATGAAGACCGGATGAAACGGGCACTGGTTTGCCGTGAAGATGTCATGCAGGGTGTACGCAAATCTGCACTTACTGAAGATTTAGAAAAGATAGACAAGGTGTATATGGAACGGAATGGCGATATCAGCGCCATTAAAAAATGATATGTATGGATTGGCATATAGGATGTTCAGGGTTTTACTATCGTCACTGGAAAAATACTTTTTACCCGGAGGGGTTGGCGCAAAAGCGCTGGTTTGAGTTTTACGCCGGGCAATTCCGTACCCTGGAATTAAATGTGACCTTTTACCGTTTTCCGCAATTATCTATGCTGCGTACCTGGTACGAAAAAGCGCCGGCTGAGTTTCGCTTTGCGTTAAAAGCCCCCAAGGCTATCACCCATTTTAAGCAGTTTCACGGAACCGTGGATATGATCACGAGTTTTTATGATACCATCCGCAATGGTTTACAGGAAAAGTTAGGGCCTGTATTGTTCCAGTTTCCGCCGCGTTTTCATTATGATGAAGAACGTTTGGCACGCGTGTTGGCGCAATTGGATCCCAGCTTTAGTAATGTATTGGAATTCAGGCACCCGGGCTGGTGGCAGGAAGATGTTTATTCACGGCTTAGGGAGCGTGGTGTTTCTTTTTGCGGTATGAGCCATCCCGAACTGCCGGATGAGCCTGTTGTAACCGGCCCTGTGGTATATTATCGTTTTCACGGTGTTCCGGATGTATACCGCTCATCTTATAGTGATGCTCAGTTACGGAATTTGCCGATGAGATTAATTCAAAACCGGAAGTCCGGGAAGCATGGTGTTATTTTAACAATGACGCGGCAGTGGCAGCTATTCCCAACGCAAAGTCCCTACTGCAATTTTCGGTTAAGCACTGAAAGGTTAATAAATAGGGCGACCGAAGCCGCCCTAACAGTCGGTTTGTTTTATTCTGTTTCCGCTGCTGCGGCTTCATTTACATAGTTTTCAGCTACCTGGGTTAACAGTGCATCGGCATTTTTCTCCTCGGCCAGGGTTTCCTCAAGCAGGCTTTGCGCTTCGCTATAGCCTAATGTACCGGCCAGCGTGCGCAAGGTGCCGTACGACGCGATTTCATAATGCTCCACTTTCTGTGCCGCTGAAATGATCGCTACGTCGCGTACTTCGGTACCTTTGTCGGTATCTGACAGCAATTCTGTTGCTTCATTCAGCAAACCTTCCATGGCCAGGCATTTTTTAGCCGAAGCTTTCTCACCAATAGACTCGAATACGCTTTCCAGTCGGGTTACGTGGTTTTTGGTTTCTTCCAGGTGGGTGGTGATGGTTTGCTTCAGATCTTCTGAGGTAGCTCCCTTGATCAATTTGGGCAGGGCGGTGGCCAAATGCTTCTCGGCCCAATAAAGGTCCTTGATCTCGTCGATGAATAGTTCTTTCAGCGCGCTCTCGGCTTCCGGACTGCGACTGGCCGCTGCTGCGGTCTTTTTGTTGTTTTTTGTTGCCATAGTAGATATATGTTGATGATAATTAAATTGAGTTAGCCCCCTGATCAGCATCTCCGCGGTAGCCTGGATGGTTTGCTGAATAATTTCTTCGCATGATCCCTGAAATACTTTTCGAAAACTGAGGTGCCTGTCATGGATCAGCGCATATACAAACATAGTTCCAACCGGTTTTTCCGGGGTTTCGCTGCCACCGGGTGTAGTGAGCCCGGTAACGGTTACCTGTATGTCGGATGGGATAAGGTGTGCCAGGCGGTATGCCATTTCCCTCGTCACCTCCATCGACTCTGGTGTAAACTGATCAATCAATCCCTTCGGTACCCCTAACAGGGATACTTTGAGATCGGCATCATAGCAGGCGATCCCACCCTTGAGAACCTGGCCGGATTCGTCGGTAAGTGCAAACTCCGAACAAAGCCAGCCTGCCGTAGCGCTTTCGGCAAAAGCAATGGTCATCCCCTGTTGAGCTATCAATTTACTACATTCTTTAATCTTATTTTCTGCCATGATTAATTGATCCAGGCCTGTCGATTACAGACTCTATAAAAACCTCCGGAAATACGGTTTTGTTTTGTTGTAATTTATTATTTTAATTATAAATTAAAGTTTGGAGAATGGCACCGATAGAGAAATGTGCGCCGCAAACAAACTCATCGGCTGCTCCATAATAGATGGTTAAACGGTCGCTATCGACAATATGGCCGTTAGTGAAAACTACATAACCGAAAAACCCGCTAAGCTCATAAGCCTCGGTTGGCACCATAATCGGGTTACCACTTCGGGCGATAACCTTTGATGGATTGTTAATATCCATTAAAAAAGCTCCAAGACAATAACGATGTTCAGCATTTGCACCATGATATATCTCCAGCCAGCCATGTTCCGTGCGGATAGGTGCCGCGCCCGCGCCAACGCGACCGCTGTCCCACATTCCGGGCCGGGTTTTTATCAGGCATTGATGATTGCCCCATTGCCGGCTGTCTGATGACTCTGCCAGCCAGATATAATTGCCCCCAATCTCTTTGCTGCTTGGCCGGTGTAAACAGTAATATTTTCCGCCGATCTTTTCTTCAAAAATTGCACAATCCTTATTATGTGGCGGCAGGATCATTCCGCCGCTTTCAAAATGCCGCCAATTGGTGGTTGTTAGCAGGCCCACGCCTACGCCGCTGTCTGATACGGCGGTATAGGTGAGGTAATAAGTGTCATTTATCTGCGTAACCCGGCAATCCTCTATACCAAAACGTTCCAGGTATCCCTTTCCGAATAAGGGTGGATAACCTTCCTGCTCAGTAAAACGGATCCCGTCGTCACTGGCCAGTAAACGCAAATGTGAAACTGTGGTGAGATAATCCAGCCCCTTGTAACTAATGACGCGGGCATCGGTAGCGATAAGGTCGGGGTCGTTAAGCGGCACTTTAATGATTTCGGTATTGCCCGTGGCATCCAGAGCAGGGAAAAATAAAACTCCTTCCTCCTGCATAACACCTTCGGCTACCCTTACAATAAGCCAGGTTTTACCGCCGTAGCTAAAAACGCCGGGATTAAGCAGGCTGATAATTTGTAAACCCTCGCGGCTGGGAGCAAGATCTTTTGGCAACAGCAAAGGGTTTTCGGGAAAGCGTTGTGCCAGGTCTTTCATATCTCTTCCCCGCTAACCCAGGCTTTGGCCTCTTCCAACTGATCGGGTGAAAAACCGCGCGACTTGCCCGGTATCATAAACCGGAAGAGGTCCGTAAACCATTCCACACCTTTCTGGTAGGTTACTACCGCAATGCGGTGCCAGTTTGTAAAGTTCGTTAGCCCAAGTTTGAGGTCGTCCCACCAGGCCGCCAGCGTGAAATTCTCCACGCCTGTTCCCAATACCAGCAAATAGTTAATTTCACCCTGGCGGTTTTTCAGCTCCTGTATCTTGGGTATCAGTATGGTCTCCATATCGTTGCGGGTTACTTCGCCGCTGGCATAAATCCCTACCACGTGCTGCGGGAGATTATTAATTATTTGTAGCATAGCTTGTTGTTTTTTGTGAGATGTGATAACCAATGCCGGCAAAAACTGCGAACACAATATGTGCTGGTATCAGTTGCAGATAGTATTTTTTAAAGTTGAGGGATGGGGGCAACGGGTGCATTTTAAAGGTCGTTTTCCAAACAGCTACAGCTAACAGCCCGCTTAGGCCACCCAACCAAAGATTTGTTTTAAGGTCAGGTTTTAATTTACCGCGGTGCCATAGTTCTACATAAACGAGCGTAAACAGCAGGCCTACGCCGTAATGCCCCAGCCAGCCTAACGCCTGGCTTTGCTGTTTATCTAATTTAGGGATCAGACGGCCGGTTAGCTGCCCCAGTCGCTCCGGTTCGCTAAAGTTTTCGCCATCGGCCAGCGAGACAAGATAGCTGAACAGCGTCATGAAGGTAGTGCCGGTGACTCCCGAAATTAAAATTTCTTTAGTTTTCATCATCGCTTATCCTGGTAAGGCCTTTGGTTGCGGGTCCGGTTAATACATTGCCATCAATATCGTAGCGCGCGCCATGGCAAGGGCAGTCCCAACTCTTTTCTTCGCTGTTCCAGCTAACAATGCAGGCGGCGTGAGTGCAAACGGGACTTAAGGCATGTATGGTGCCGTCGTCATCGCGGTAAGCGGCGATTTTGTTTCCGTCTACTTCAACCACTTTGCCGGTGCCAGGCTTTAACCTGTTCAGCGAATCGGTACTTTTAATATTCAGGCGATCAGCCACAAAGTGGTAGGCTACATCGGCGTTTTCTTTTACAAATTCGCTAAACCCGTCTATCGGTTTTATTCTGCCCGGATTAAACAGTTTTTCATATTTGCTGCCTTTGCCGCTTACCAGGTCGGCAAGGATTTGGGCGGCAACACTTCCAAGCATCATGCCGTTGCCATTATAACCGGTTGCGCAGTAAATACCATTGGCCGCTAAAGGCATGCGGCCGATATAAGGAAAGCCATCTACGGGCACATAATACTGGCTTGACCACCGGTATTTCACCGATGATACATTATAATACTTACGTGCATATTTTTCAAGGTCGCCAAAAGCTTTCTCCGGCTCTTCGTGCCCTGTCTTATGATCCAACCCGCCAATCAACAATAATTCCTGTCCGTCTATTACATGTGTCCGCACATAATGATATGGTTCCTGGCAGTCATAAATTAGTCCGTCAGGATATTTTCCGCTATGGAGTTTAACGGCCAATACGTAACTGCGGTAAGGCGCGCACTCGAAATTGAGCACATTGATATTCGGCGGCATGTGGGTGGCATAGATTACATTTTTTGCACGGATCTTATTTTCACCGGCCTGCACATTATGTATTTCATCTTCAGTGACTATTTTTTCAACAAGCGTATTTTCTAATAAGGTGCCGCCGGCTTCCAAATAAGCTTTTAGTAATCCTTTTAAATATTTTATGGGATGAAATTGTGCCTGGCCATCGAAAGCCAAAGCTTTTTGAAAAGGAATAGGTGTCGGTACTTCGTCAGTATATTTTATAGGAACGCCAACTTTGGTAGCACCCTGGTATATGTCATCCAGCATTTTCACTTCATCTTCATTTTCGGCATACAGGTAACCGGTTTTCGGTTCATAATCGCACTTGATGCCATAGATATCGACATTGGTCTTAATCAGTTCGAACCCCTCATTGATCGCGTCTGCAAAACCCTGTGCGCCTTCCTCGCCAAAAGCGCTTTCAGCTTCGCTGTAAGTAGTATCAGCAAAAGTATTGATATGCGCGCTGGTGCCGCCGGTTGTGCCAAAACCGGTATTATGCGCTTCTGTAATAATGGTAGCCTTGCCTGCTTTTTGTAATAGCAGCGCCGCCGTCATACCGGTAATTCCTGCGCCAACAATGAGGCAATCGTATATTTTATCTTCGGGCTTAACCCTGGCTGCCGGACTGCTGAGATACTGCCAGGGGCTATTCCTGGTACCATCTCGTTTGAGGTTCATAAATGTCATTGCATAGATTTTGTACCATTAAATACAGCGCAAATGCGTAATAGTTTCTTTTGAAGAATATTTTTAATTATTTAATTAAATTTGCGGACACAGCTGATACAATCAACTTTTTCGCGGGGATATGGTGTTAGGGGTTAATCCAAAGGGTTGGGGACGAGCGATTTGAACAGGTTTGTTTGCCTTATCACATTTATGCCAACCATTTATGCAAATGTTTGTTAAGCCAATCATGCAACAAGAAACTACTAAAACACGGTACACTGATACCGAATTAAATGAATTCAGAACGTTGATCAAAGAAAAGATCGGCATGGCACGCGAAGAACTGCAGGAACTGGTGGGTACCCTCAGTGCTTCAAATACCAACGGGGATGATGCCGCAATTGCGGGCAAGACGCTTGAAGATGGTTCGGCAACTTTTGAAAAGGAGCAGATCAACCAGCTGGCCGCCCGCCAGAAAAAATTTATCGAGCAGCTTGAAGCCGCGCTGATGCGTATTGAAAACAGAACTTATGGCATTTGCCGTTCTACCGGTAAACTGATACCAAGGGAACGCCTGCTTGCTGTGCCGCACACTACCCAAAGCATGGAAGCCAAACTTAAACAGGCATGAGTTCGGCATTTGTAAAAGAAGGGGAGGCCAGGCACCTTAAAGATGTTGCACCGAATATAGGCGCACTGCTTTTTTTTCTGCGGGTGGAAAACAACGGGACTATTATCCGTGATGAGAAAATCTACTTTAGTCAAAAACATGGCCGTGATGTTTATGAAATGAGTGACGGCCTGGCCTATGCCCTTGACGATGACAATCATTGGTATATCATACTTGACCTATGAAAGGACTATTTTTTGGAGGTACCAGTGGCTTACAAATCGACAGGCCCAGGCGGGATTTTCCGCCTGAATACAGCCATTTGTCGCGGCTGGGCTATTATGCTTTGCAGGAAAATAGCATCGAGGTTAACAGCTCTTTTTATAAAATCCCGCAAGCAAAAACCATAGCCCGGTGGGCAACGGAAGTAACCGAAGGTTTTCGTTTCACTTTCAAGCTGTGGCAGGGGATCACGCATCAAAAAAGTTTGTTTTTTAATGAGGAAGATGTTACCCGTTTTATGCAGGCTATCCATTTGCCGGAAACTGAGCGGGGCTGTCTGCTTGTTCAGTTTCCGCCAAGCCTGCAGGCGGGTGCACTTCCTCAATTAACAGAGTTACTGGAGGCCCTTAAACCTTATACCTGGCCCATGGCCGTCGAATTTCGTCACCCGTCCTGGTACAGGGATGAAGTTTTTGAACTTTTAAACTGGTACCAGGCTGCAATGGTACTGCAGGATATGCCCAAATCGGCCACGCCCATGGAAATCACTGCCGATGAACTGGTTTACCTGCGCTTTCATGGCCCATCAGGCAATTATAAAGGAAGTTACAGTGAAAGTTTCCTTTCTGAATACGCATCGTATATCAATGAATGGCAGCAGGAGGGTAAAACAGTTTACGTGTACTTCAACAATACCGCCGGGGCGGCACTGGAAAATCTCCAGTTATTGAAACAGCTTCTCGTTTAAGCAATACCCCTGGTAGCTTAAATCTGCCCTGTAACGAACGCTTTATTGGATCGGTATCTGCGTGTGTTTATTAGTGTTATAAATACAATTAATTTTTTTATTTCTGTTTTTCGATATAAATTATTTCGTATCTTGTCGTCATTATAGCCTAAAATAGTTACACCATGGCAAAATTGCTGCTTAGGATGTGATAAACGTAAACAACAATCTGATTGGTTAATTTTATCTCGCTTAATTAAATGTATTTAGTACGCTTATAATTATGTGCGTACGAAATGCCGGTTAGGATGATTTTATCTTAAATGAAAAATTTTTATGATCATGCGGATGTTCAATTGACCGGGCTTTTTGAACCTGGAGATATTGACGCGTGTGAAGGAATCTACAACTGGTATTGGCTAAAGCTCGTAGGATACTTATAGAAATAAACAAAGCGCGGGATGGCGGGTTGGCCGTTACTGCTTTTGAACTAATAATCATCAGGATGAAAAAAAGATTACTTATTGCATTGTCATTTTATTGCGGCGTTGCTTACGCGCAAACTAAGGATTACCCCATTAAGCCGGTATCATTTACCAATGTAAAGCTTAACGATAAGTTTTGGACCTCGCGTATCGAAACTAACCGTACGGTCACCATCCCGGCATCATTTGCCCGGTGCGAGAATACCGGCAGGGTTAAAAATTTTGAAATGGCGGCTGCCCGCAGCGGTAAGTTTTGTACTAAGTTTCCTTTTGATGATACGGATATTTATAAAACCATTGAGGGCGCATCTTATTCTATGGCCGTTCATCCTGATGCAAAGCTGGATGCCTATGTCGATTCATTGATCACGATAGTAGGGAAAGCGCAGGAGCCGGACGGATATCTTTACACTGCCCGTACTATTGACCCATTGCATCCGCACGCATGGTCGGGCCCGGAGCGTTGGGTAAAAGAGAACGAGCTGAGCCACGAGCTATATAACTCCGGACACATGTTTGAGGCCGCGGCCGCACATTACCTGGCTACCAACAAGCGCAACTTTTTAGATATCGCGCTTAGAAATGCCGATCTGCTGGTTAAAACCTTCGGGCCGGGTAAAAGGCATGTAGCGCCCGGCCATGAGATTGTTGAAATGGGCCTGGTACGCCTGTACCGTATCACCGGCAAAAAAGAATATCTCGATCTTGCTAAATTTTTTATTGACGAAAGAGGGCACCGCACCTATGATAAAACCAGTACCGATGAGTGGAAAAACGGGATGTACTGGCAGGACAATGAACCTGTCATAGCACAGGAAGATGCCGAAGGTCATGCCGTAAGGGCAATGTACCTGTACTCGGGTATGGCCGATGTTGCCGCTTTAACCGGCGATAAGGAATACATCGCCGCCATTGATAAGATCTGGAACAACATGGTTGGCAAAAAGATCTACGTGCAGGGGGGAATCGGCGCAGTGCCGGGCGGTGAACGTTTCGGAGCCGATTACGAGCTGCCAAATACTACCGCTTATAATGAAACCTGTGCGGCAATAGGTGATGTGTTCTGGAACCAGAGGATGTTCCTGCTGCACGGCGAGTCGAAATATATTGATGTGATGGAAAAGGTTTTATATAACGGGTTAATTTCGGGTGTTGGGCTGGATGGTAAGACATTCTTTTACACCAATGCCATGCAGGTAACCAATGGGGTTACACATCATGAGCTTGAGCCCGAGCGTTCCGGCTGGTTTGAGTGCTCATGCTGCCCAACCAATATGGCGCGTTTCCTGCCGTCGTTATCAGGCTATATGTATGCTCAAAAGGATAATAATGTATTTGTGAACCTGTTTATTGCTGGTACAGCAAATATGGAGATTGGTAATAAAAAAGTGAGCATTGTTCAAAGCAATAATTACCCGTGGAATGGTGCACTGTCGTTTGCTGTAACACCGGAGACGGCAACTAATTTTGCCATGCACATCCGGATCCCGGGCTGGGCAAGGGCACAGGCGATCCCGTCTGATCTGTATGCTTTCCAAAATAAATCGGCTGCAAAAATCAGCCTGAAACTAAACGGCAAAGCGGTTGCTTATGAAGTTGAAAATGGCTACGCTGTAATTAACAGGCAATGGACAAAAGGTGATAACATTCAATTAAACCTGCCGATGGAAGTTAAAAAGGTTATTTCCAATAAAGCATTGGTTGATGATAAAGGTAAAACAGCCCTGCAACGCGGCCCGATTATGTACTGCGCCGAGTGGAAAGATAACGGCGGAACAGTGAGCAATTTAGCAATTCCTGCAAATGCAACTTTTAAATCTGTAGCCGAACCAAACCTCTTAAATGGCATAACTGTTTTAAAAGGAGAGATCCTGAGTAAAACAAAAGGCGAAGCTGCTAAAAAGGTAGAACTTACGGCCATCCCTTATTATTCATGGGCAAACCGTGGTAAAGGCGAAATGACCGTTTGGTTTCCCGAAGTAAATGCCGCTGCCAAATAAATAGTTAAAGCCTCAGCAACTCTCCCGCAAAAAATTAAGATGGTTTAGGGTAATTGCATTAGTATTCCCGTACTTGTTTTATTATTTGCCAAAGCATTGCTGAGGCTTTTCCACTACAGGCATGTGCCCGCCTGTTTAGCAAATGCCCCCTGTGACCCTAACTATTGAGTGATCAGTAAATACGCGAAAAGTATTAATATATCCTACCAGCCCAACTGAGTTAACCCGCGAAGGAATTGGCAACTCATCGCAGCAAACTTCCGAAACCTATACGCCATCATTTAAGCTCCCCGGCGTGATCTGAAAACATTTATATATTTTTTTAAAATTGTCAGATATTAGGCTTAAAATTAAATAATCAAAATTTACAAGTCTTAACTGCCTAACCTTAAGATTTGCCGGCATATCTTTTTCTGAAAATTTGAAATGTTTAATAAGCAATCATGAAAAATATTAAAGTGATCATCCTTGCAATCATAACGACCTTTTTTATGGCCGGGGCTTCGGTTAATGCGCAAAGCAGCAAATTAATTACCGCCGATGTTTGTGTATATGGCGGAACCTCCGCAGGGGTTATCGCTGCATATACGGCAAAAAAGATGGGGAAAACGGTGATGTTGATAGAGCCGGGAAAGCATTTAGGTGGCATGAGTTCGGGAGGTCTTGGCTATACGGATATTGGGAACAAATATGTGGTGACGGGCTTAGCACGGGATTTTTACCGCCGTATAGGAGCTCATTACGGAAAATTTGAACAATGGATATTTGAGCCAAAGGTAGCGGAGGGCATTTTTAACGATTATGTAAAAAGGGCTGGCTTTCCTGTTTTATTCCGGAACAGGCTTATAAAAGTGAAAAAGGAAGAAAATCAGCTAAAGGAAATTATAGTAGAGGACAGCTATAAACCCTCGACTGCTACCAATAAGACTATTCGCGCTAAGGTATTTATTGATTGTACTTATGAAGGGGATCTGATGGCCCGCTCGGGTATTTCTTATACTGTAGGAAGAGAAGCTAACAGCCAGTATGAGGAAACTATAAACGGAGTAGAGTTGCTGGATAAACACCAGTTTCCGGATAATATTGATCCCTATAAAGTGCCGGGCGACGCAAAAAGCGGTTTATTGTGGGGCATAAGTAATGAGGTATTACAAGTAAATGGTGCCGGCGATAAAAAAGTGCAGGCATACAATTTTCGTATCACGTTAACCAATGTGCCCGAAAACCGGATCCCAATTTCAAAACCCGACAACTATGATCCTAAAAAGTATGAGTTACTGCTGCGTTTAAAAGAGAAGCAACCCTGGAAATCAATTTCCGATGTTTTTATTATAAGTAAAATGCCCAATGGCAAAACGGATATCAATAATAACGGAGGTTTCTCTACGGATATGATCGGGATGAACTGGGAATATCCGGAGGCTGATTATAATACAAGGGCCAAAATATGGAAGGAGCATGAAGATTATACCAAAGGTTTCTTTTATTTTATCGGCAATGACACCCGCATACCCGGAAATATCAGGGACGAAATGAAACAATGGGGGTATCCCAAAGATGAATATACGGATAATGGGAACTGGACACCACAGCTTTATATCAGGGAAGCCCGACGAATGATTGGTGAACTGGTTATGACCCAGCATCATTGTCAGGGAAAAGAACAGGTAGAAGATGGAGTAGGAATGGCCGCATATGGTATGGATTCGCATAATTGCGAAAGGCTGGTAGTGAACAGGATGGTGAAAAATGAGGGGGATGTTCAGGTACATGGTTTTGCGCCATACGCTGTTTCGTACAGGGCAATAGTCCCAAAGCAAAAGGAAGCCGCTAATTTATTTGTCCCGGTATGCTTATCTGCAAGTCATATAGCTTACGGATCAATCAGGATGGAGCCGGTATTCATGGTATTAGGCCAATCTTCGGCTGTGGCGGCATGCCAGGCTATTGATAAAAGAATTGCGGTACAGCAGGTTAATGTAAAAGAAGTACAAAGCTTGCTCAGGACAGACCCTCTTGCAGACGGTAGTATGCCCGAAGTACTGGTTGATAATGAGGACAGTCACATAACAGGCGGTTGGAAAATTGAAAAATCAGGCGGCTATGGGCCAACCTATCTCACTGATGATACAAAAGCAGAAACTGCAAAATCGGTAAGGTTTATTCCGGAAAAATTAAAAAAAGGTGCTTACCATGTTTATACCTATTTCCCCAAGGTTATGAATCCGGCAGCAAAAACTTATATTACTATTTACGATGGTGAGAAGGCCATAGAAAAGATAATCAACCAGTCTGATTTGCAGGTAGAAGGTCAAACTTCAGGTGAGTGGCTTCCACTGGGGCTATATAACTTTTCAGGAGAAAAAAAGGCATATGTTGAAATTTCCAATAAAAACGCGGATGGCGTAATTGTGGCTGATGCAGTGCTTTTTGTACCTGTTAGGTAGTTTTATCGTTTTTGTGCGACGCTTAAATTATTAAATGCCCATATTAAACATAGATTTATTTTATTAGAGGTGGAGCCTTAAAATAGCTGATAAAAAATACCGATGCTGCCTATAACCCCAATATTTTAATTTAATAACATATTTTATATTTTCATTGCTTATCACGGCTTTGATAAAATTAAACTATGTTTAAATCGCCGTTGTAAACCAATTAAACAAGCATAATGCAAACAAAGCAAAGAGCTAATTACGGGGTGAAATCCCTCGTGCAGCAAATTGTCGGATCAATCAGTAAGAATATTGACAAAGGTGTTTACCGGAAAAATGAAAAGCTGCTGTCAATAAATACATACAGCAAGCAACACGGCGTAGCAAGGGATACCATTGAAAAAGCTTACACGATACTTAAGAGCAATGGCTATATCCGTTCGGTTTCCGGAAAGGGTTATTTTGTAGTCGGTAAGCCCGATGTGCGGATCAAGGTACTTTTGTTGTTTAATAAGTTAAGCTCTTATAAGAAAACGGTTTATGATACCATCGTACGCACCCTGGGTGATAAAGCCCGGGTTGATCTTCATATTCATCATTATAATCCCGCTTTGCTTGAGGAAAGTATAGATTCAAATTTGGGCAATTACCATTATTATGTGGTAATGCCGCATTTTTTTGATTATAGTAACGAGCATGAATATTTAACCATTTTAAAGAAGATTCCGGTTGATCAGTTGATATTGCTGGATAAAGATTTGCCCAAATTAGGCAGGCAGTCGGCTGTATTCCAGGATTTTCGCAACGATATCTACGGGGCATTAAACGTAGTCACCGACCTGATTGCCAAATACAAAAAATTAATTATCATATATCCCGTAGATCGCCACCATCCGCCCGAAATTAAGGATGGAATAATGCAGTTCTGTGAAGAGAAAAACAAAAAGTTTGAAGTAATAGACGCTTTTAAAACAGACGATCTCAAAAAAAGCACACTTTATATTGTATTGACCGAAAATGACCTTGCCGATTTGATTAAAGGTGCCAGAGCAAGTGGATATGAATTAGGGAAGGATATAGGGATCATATCTTTTAATGAAACCGTGTTTAAAGAATTATTGGATATTACCGTTATTACCAGTGATTTTGAAGAAATGGGCAGAAAAACAGCTGAGCTAATGTTGCAAAACAAAGCCGCGGTTATTAAAAACGCCTTCAAAATAATTATCCGGAAATCGCTATAACGAAGCCCTGAGTGTAAGGTAAAAAGGCACCTCATAACGGCCCGTAGAGCCATTTTTAATAATATCCGCGGTCATTTTTCCCATTTCCTCAAAATCTGTGGATATGGTGGTTAAGCCATTGAGGATGATTTTTTTTAGCGGGGTTTCATTGTATGATATCACGCCAACATCTTTACCTATCTTTAATTCCGTAGCCAGGATTCTTTCAATCAAAACCACAAGGTCATTTTCCATAAGGTTAATGAATACATCTCCTTCATGTATCGGTTCGCCTTGTATATCATGAACTACCTTGTAAGTAAACGCGTATTGGATACAAAAACTGAAAAAGCCTTTCAAAATCTCGCCCGGAAAATAAGTGTATTCAGGAAATATGATCTTTAGGGTGTGATACTTCTTTAATTGCGGCAGGGCTTCCTCCAGGGCCTGGTAAATGTCTTTTTCAAAATTCTCGTACACGGCAGCAAAATCGCCTTTTATCCCTGGCACTAATTTATCAAGTATGATCAGTTTCTCTTTGGGTAGGGTATTAATAATATCGTGAACGTTTTCGCCGCCGTGCATAAAGTGCGGCAGGATCACATAATGAGTGTAATCGTTGCTATTATTTTGAAGCAGTTTTTTAAAAAATTCGAAGTCGTTATTGTATATATAAAAGTCGATAGCTGCTTCATGCCCAAGACCATCAACTATGGCATCATAAACCAGCTTTTTATGAGTGCTTAGCTTGTTAAATATTAAAAAAACCTTAAACTGTTGCCCGGCTTCAGTGTTTTTGATGTAATACCCCTTGCCAGGTACCGAGCCAAGCAAACCGATTGATTTCAGGTGTTTGTAAGCTTTTTCAGCAGTATCACGTGATATTTCAAAATTGCAGTTTAACTCATTAATGGATGGCAGCGTTTCGTTAATGATTAATTTTCCTTCACGTACACTTTTGATGATCGAGTTAGCTAACTGGATGTATTTGGGGGTAGACGAATAATAATCAATATAAATGTATTCTAAAAATCGTGAAGACTTCATAACTATTGAACTGGCTACTGGCAAAAACTTAAAGTTAATCAAATTAGGTTTGATAAGACTCCCACCTTTTGCGTGTGTAAGCCGGGGAAGCTTAATAAGCAGCCAAAATAAATAAAGTGATGAATTTGTTACAATAACAGAGCCTTCAATCAGGATGGTGCAGGACGCTGTTGGTATAAACATGCTCTAACTTTATATATTATAAACCTCGGCCCATATAAACCGGCCGGTAACCGGATAAAATTATAACATAATGATCAAGCTGCCCTACAAGATCTTGCTGTGTTCTGTTTGCGTTTCGTTGCGGCTCATTGTACCCGTACAGCTATTGCTTGTCCTTTCACAGGTTGCAGAGGCCCAGGCAGTAATGGAAACAGGTGGCACCAGGCATATGCCCGAACAATGGATTGATAGCGAAACAGGTCATAAAGTAATCCGCCTGGTGAACCGCGAAAATGACAATGGCAGTTTTTACTTCAACAATACACCTTTTGTTCCTCAAATAAAGAATGAAGGCGACCTAATGGTATTTTATGGTAAAACGGACAAGGGAGAGCAGCTATTTACGGTTAATTTAAAAACTCAGAAAATAGAGCAGTTAACAAACAGGTCGAAAGTATCCGGCGAGATGGTTTGCGCCAAAACCCGTGAAGCGTTTTACCAAAGTGCCGACAGTATATTCGCCGTAAATGTTAACACCCATAAAACAAGGTTCATTTACGCCTGTTCTCCCGACTTTAAAGGAAGGGTATGTACTGTAAATGCCGACGGAACTTATATGGCCTGTGTTAAATCTACCGGTGAGCAGGAGCGTGAAATACTTGCAAAATATCCCGAAAAGCATGATTTCTTTAACCGGATCTATGATGCCCATATCCAACATACCTTATACGTGCTTGATGTTAAACATAAAACATTGAAACAAATACACCAGGAAAACGAATGGACAAATCACCTGCTTTTTTCGCCTACAGATCCTGATAACCTTTCATATTGCCATGAAGGCCCCTGGGAAAAGGTGGACCGGATCTGGAATATCAATATAAAAACCGGCGAAAACAAGCTGTTGCACAAGCGCACCATGGTCAATGAAATAGCCGGTCACGAGTTTTTTTCACCGTTGGGTAATACTGAGTGGTTTGATTTGCAGAAACCTAAGGGGCAAACTTTTTTTCTGGCAGGTATCAACATGAAAACAGGAAAAGAAGACCGTGTTTATCAAATGGACAGGAACGAATGGTCTATCCATTTTAATGTAACTAAAGATGAGCAAACCTTTGCCGGCGACGGAGGTAATTCCGGGCAGGTAGCCAAAGCACCTGATGGCATGTGGATCTATTTATTTAAACCCAACGGCGATCATTTTAAATCAGAAAAACTGGTAAATATGAAACATCATAACTACCACCTGGAGCCTAATGTGCATTTTTCGCCCGATGAAAAATGGGTTATCTTCAGGGCCAATTTTGAAGGTCATGAGGGCGTTTACGCTGCAGAAATTGCCAAACACTAATACCCCAAACAGGATGTCATTGATCAAAAAAAAATTTAAAATAGCTGTTGCATTCGCACTGGCAATAGGTTCGCAAACAGTATCTGCGCAAATCGGCTGGCCTGCAACTACCAAACAAACCAGGCCCTGGGCCCGCTGGTGGTGGGAAGGCAGCGCTGTAAACAAAAAAGACCTTACCTGGAACATGGAAAGCTACCATAAAGCCGGTTTGGGTGGCCTGGAAATTACACCGATCTATGGCGTAAAAGGGCACGAAAATGAGTTTATACAGTACCTGTCGCCGCAATGGGTAGATATGTTAAAGTACACGCTGGCGGAGGCAAAACGGCTGAATATGGGCATTGATTTGGCTAATGCTACCGGCTGGCCTTTTGGTGGCCCCTGGGTTACCAATGAAGATGCCAGTAAAGAACTGTTCTGGAGAAATTACGATGTCAAAGGTGGTGAAAAGCTGGGCGAACCTGTGGTATTTGTACAGCAGCCCCTCGTGAGGGCGGACGGGCAAGCGCCAAAGATCACCGACCTTGTTGAACCCATCAGCAGCAATAAAAATTTACAGTTGATGGCCCTTGACCAGGTCCGGTTTGAAAAACGGATCCCTTTAACTGTTTTAATGGCTTACAATGGTAAGGGGCAGGTGCTGAACCTTACCGATAAAGTTGATGCAGCCGGTAACCTTAACTGGACGGCTCCCGTAGGCGAATGGAAACTTTATGCACTTTTCCAGGGTTGGCATGGTAAAATGGTTGAGCGTGCTGCTCCAGGCGGCGAAGGTTATGTCATCGATCATTTTTCCAAACCGGCACTTGATCATTACCTTGCCCGGTTTGATCAGGCATTTAAAGGGCAGGATTTAAGCGGGATCAGGGCATATTTTAATGACTCGTACGAAGTGGATGATGCTCGCGGGCAATCGAACTTTACCCCGCAGTTTTTTGACGAATTTATTAAACGCCGCGGGTACGATCTGCGCGATCACTTGCCTGCTCTGTTTGGTAATGATAGCAAAGAAAACAATAGCCGTATCCTGTGTGACTACCGGGCAACTATATCCGACCTGTTGCTTGATGATTTTACCAAACCATGGCATGGCTGGGCTAAAACCAGGGGCGCTTTAATCCGCAATCAATCACACGGTTCCCCATCAAATATACTGGATCTGTATGCTGCTATTGATATTCCCGAAACAGAGGGCGATGATGTGCTGCGGTTTAAATTTGCCACATCGGCAGCACATGTAATGGGGAAGCCCCTTGCATCGTCTGAGTCGGCGACATGGCTTAATGATCATTTTCTATCGTCGTTAGGAGATGTTAAACAGGCTATTGATAAATATTTTGTAGGAGGCGTAAACCATATTTTCTATCACGGAATCAGTTATTCGCCTCAAAATGCCCAATGGCCGGGGTGGTTATTTTATGCCGCGGTACATTTTAATCAAACCAATCCGTTCTGGAATGATTTTTCAACATTAAATAAATACATAACTAATTGTCAGTCGTTTTTGCAGCAAGGAAAGCCCAATAATGATATATTGGTTTATTACCCGTTATTTGATAGCTTTTCCGAGCCGGGGGATAGGGGCCTGCTTAAGCATTATGATGCCATGAAACCCGATTTTAAGGGGACAGGCTTTGAATCCTCTGCCGAAGAAATGCTTAAACAAGGCTACACGTTTGATTTTATATCAGATAAGCAAATAATGGATTTACAAACCTCCGATGGTCATTTGCTTACCGGCGGTCTTAATTATAAGACTATCCTTTTGCCTGATAATAAATATATCCCGTTCGAAACCTTTAATAAAATGGTGGATTTGGCAAAGGCCGGGGCAACAATTGTGGTGTATAAAAATCTTCCATCGGGTGTTCCGGGATATTCCGGGTTGCAGGAACGCGAAAAAGCATTTAAAACAGTGCTTGCCGGGCTTAATTTTACTGCTGAAAATAATGGTGTTAAAATTGCCAAAGTTGGCAAAGGCAGTTTTTTAATAGCAGATGATATTGCTCCGTTGCTGGACGCGGCGGGAATAAACAGGGAACAAATGACCGATAAGGGGCTGCAATTTGTACGCCGTACTTATGAAAATGGGAACAGCTACTTTATAACAAATAGCGGCGGTAACCAGGTTAATGGTTGGGTTGATCTATCTGTTAATGCTGCATCAGTAGTAGTATTTGATCCGATGACAAAAAGTTACGGATTGGCTAAAAGCCGCAAGCAGGCCGATGGTAAAACCAGCGTATACCTGCAATTATCGCCCGGACAAAGCTGTATTTTACAAACCCTGCCTGTAAAAACTCAAATAGCAGCGTATCCTTATTATCAGGTTGTAGGTAATAAAGTGCCTGTTAACGGTACGTGGACACTGAGCTTTACCGAAGGTGGCCCAACATTACCTCAGCCAATAAAAACCGCAGCGCTCAAATCATGGACTGATTTAGGCGGTGATGATCTCAAGGCTTTTTCCGGAACGGGCAGTTATGCTATCTCCTTTAAAAAGCCGGTGCAAAATGCTGCTGTTTGGAAGCTTAATTTGGGGAAAGTTAATGAAAGTGCAGAGGTTTATTTAAACGGAAAAAAGCTGGCCACGCTCATCGGTCCGCAATATGTAGTTACTATGCCTTCAGCACAGTTAAGGACGGTCAATCAGTTGGAAGTAAGGGTAGCTAACCTCATGGTTAACCGGATCATTGATATGGATAAAAAGCATATATCATACCGTATATTTTATAATACCAATTTTCAATCACACAGTCCGGGTTCTAAAGGACGGGACGGACTTTTTACGGCTATAAACTGGGAACCGAAGCCTTCAGGTTTGATTGGTCCGGTAACACTTGAGCCGGTTAAGCCGTTGTTTGTTAAGTAATTATTTAAGGATTAATTTCAAAAAGGTGGTCATGTTGGCTATCTTTTTTTGTGTTTTTGATGTATCGGAGCAGGATACTACAGGATGGTATTATTGAAATTAACTTTTATGTTCGTTTATACAATTATAACCCAAACTGTACCAAACAGTAAACCCCTTAATTTGATTTTATGAAAAGAATTTTTATTTATTCTTGTAAAATGCTATTGCTGTTGCTGCTCTTTAATGTGGCAGGGGCAAACAGTGCATTGGCACAAAAGCTTAGCATTACGGGTACTATTACAGATAGTAAGCACCAGCCGGTTTCGGCTGCTTCCGTGCAAATAAAAGGCACCAAATCGGGTACCACGTCTGATATTGACGGAAAATACGCCATTAAGGCCTCGACAGGAGAGGTATTAATATTTAAATCAATCGGTTTTGATGCTAAAGAAGTTACCGTAGGCACGAACAATACCATCAATGTTAGTTTAACGGAAACCGAATCGCAACTGAACGAAGTGGTAGTTATCGGTTACGGTGCACAAAAGCGGGCTAATGTTACCGGCTCTCAGGCTACCTTCAAGGCCGATAACCTGAACGAACGCGCTATAACCCGTGTTGACCAGGCCTTGGTAGGCCAAATGGCAGGTGTAACTGTTAAGCAAACAACGGGTGTGCCGGGTAAAGCATTTAGTGTTAACGTGCGCGGCAGCGGCTCCATAAGTGCCGGTAATGAGCCTTTGTATGTAATAGATGGCTTTCCTTTGTCTGTATCGGCAATAGGCAGCGGTGGTAGCTTTGGCTCAGGAAATCCGCTCGATAATATCAACCCAAATGATATTGAAGATATCCAGGTTTTAAAGGATGCAGCTGCCGCGGCTATCTATGGTTCAAGGGCATCAAATGGTGTTGTTTTGATCACCACAAAAAAAGGAAAATCGGGCAAGGCTAAGATTAGCTATAGTGCTTACTATGGTTACAATGCTGCAGCCAAATATTTGCCCATGCTTAACGGCGATCAATGGATTGACAGGGCTACCGAAATGATCAATGCCGCCTATGTACTCAAATATGGCGCAAAGGGTGCAACTGCCAGTGATGATAATGCAACACGCCAGGCGATGAATGGCGGTGCCTTTAGCTCAGCCTATATGCTCGATCCGAGATGGGCTATGCCGGGCCACCCCGGCCTGCAGTATATCGACTGGCAGAAAGCGATTGAGCAGAAAGGTGCCATGCAAAACCAGGCATTGAGCGCAAGCGGTGGCAATGAATTTGTAAATTATTTTATTTCGGGCAACTACGCCAACCAGGATGGCTTTGTGAAAGGCCTGGGTTATAAAGCCTACTCGGCCAGGGCCAATGTGGAAGCTCGTATTGCCAAAAACCTGAAATTGGGTTTAAACATTGCACCCACTTATTCAATTTCGCAGGATCCTGGTGTAGAAGGAAAAGACAATATTTTTCACCAGGCCATAAGCTATAGCCCTATCCAGGAGGATACGGTAGGCTTATATCCTAATGCGTTTAGAAATGGGCAATATACCTGGGGTAATTCACCAAACAGCCCTATTGCTAAATTGGAGAACAAGGTAGGGCAAACCAAAAAATACCGCACACTGGGCAGCATATTTGCCGAATATGAAATTATAAAGGGATTAACATTAAGAAGCTCATTAAATCTTGATAATGTGGACAATGCTACCAATAGCTACACACCGTATACCATCGCGGGTAATCTTGCTAACAGAACATTTGATGCTGCTAAAAACCCTAATTTAACAGCTAATACTTCAGGATCATACAGCACCTTTAAAAGGCAAACTTTTGTTAATGAAAACACGCTTACCTATAATACTACAATTCACGCAAATCATAGTCTGAGTATATTGTTAGGTCAGTCTTACAATACCGATCGTTTAGATCAGTCTTCATTATCGTCGGTAGGCGGCTACACCAATAGTATAGTTCAAACGCTAAATTTGGCAGCCAACGTAACTGGCAGTACCTCAAGTACAAAAAGTGTGTTGGTATCATACTTTAGCCGCGCGCAATATGCATATAAGAACAAGTATCTTTTATCCGCAAGCATACGTGAAGATGGCTCCTCAAGATTTGGCGGCAATACTAAATATGGCGTTTTCCCTTCAGCGTCTGTAGGCTGGCGCATCATACAGGAAGATTTTATGAAAAAGCTGCCTGTGATGAGCGATCTGAAACTGCGTTTTAGTTATGGCGTAAATGGTAACAACAGTATTGCCGATTACGGAAGTATTTCACAAATAGGTCCATACGGATATGTTTTGGGTTCATCCCAGGCATTGGCTATTGGTCAGGCCCCAAGCAACTTGCCGAACCCTGATATCAAATGGGAAAAATCACAAACTTATGATGTGGGCCTCGACTTCGGTTTTTTCAGCAACCGTTTAACCGGTTCATTTGACTACTATAACAAACTAAATACCGACTTATTGCTGAATGTACCTATCCTGCAATCTACTGGTTTCAGCAGCCAGCTGCGCAATGCAGGTTCAGTACGTAACGTTGGTCAGGAGCTGGAATTGACAAGTCGTAATTTGGTTGGCAAGGTTCAATGGAGCACATCAATTAATATCAGTCATTACAAAAATAAAATCGTAAGCCTTTACGGTAACCAGAAACAAATTATTATTCCAAACTCCTTTGATGTTTCAGACGCTATTTTGCGCGTAGGCCAGCCAATAAACAGTATCTATGTAGTAAGGCAAATCGGTTTCCTTACACAGGCCGATCTTGATAACCATGTGGCAACCTACGGCACCGGTGAAACCGTTGGTGACCCGAAATATCAGGACTTAAACGGCGATGGTGTGATAACCGAAGCCGATAAACAAATTGTTGGCCATCCCAACCCCAATTATACCTGGGGTATTACCAATACTGTACGCTGGAAAGGCTTCGACCTTACTGTTTTAGTGCAGGGCCAAAATGGAGGATCTGTTTATTCCTTACTGGGTAGGGCCATAACCCGTACCGGCCAGGGCTTTACTGATAATGCTCCTGCATTTTATGATAACCGCTGGAGATCTCCTGAAAACCAGGGCGCCGGCCGCGTTAGCAAAGCCTATTCTACATTTGGTTTCGTAGCCAATACCGATTGGTTGTACTCTTCAGATTATGTGAGGGTTAGAAATATCACGTTAGGGTACGATCTTAAAAACATCTTTAAAACCAAAGTTTTAGGAGCAGCTCGCTTGTACGTTACGGCCGAAAACTTCTTCGGGCATGACAAATATTATGGAGGTTTCAACCCGGAGGCGCAAAACACAGCCATCAGTTCGGACAGTAACTATCCCGAAGCAGGTGATTACGGAGGCTTGCCGTTGGCTAAGTCATTGATCTTTGGGTTAAATGTTACTTTTTAATTATTTCAACATTATCAAAATGAAAAAGATATTTTTTCTATCAACCATAACAGCTGCATTTTTAATGGCCTCCTGTAATAAGGATTTAAACCAGGTGCCTATATCCGCTTCAACAACAGCAACTTTTTACAAATCGCCAAGCGATTTTTTACAGGCTACCAATGCCATTTATGCCGATCTGCACAATTACCCGGTGCGGTTATCTAATATGTCTGAAATCCGTTCGGATAATATTTATGGTGTTTCTGTCACCGTGCGTGACTGGGACCCTGTGAATGATTTTTCGCCATCATTAGCAGCAAACGCTTACGTTACCGAAGCCTGGGGTACCGACTTTAACGGTATTTTCAGGGCTAATACCCTGCTTGACCAGGTTGCCAAAAATGGCAGCTACATAGGTTCGGCTTCGTTAGCTACAAGGCTGCAGGCCGAAGCCAAATTTCTGCGTGCATTTTATTACTTCGATCTGCTTAGGTATTTTGGTAAGCTTCCAATCATTGACCACCCGGTTACTGCGCCTGAAGCTAATTCAATCGGCCGCAGTTCTGTAGCTGATGTTTACAAACTGATTATAGCCGATCTGCAATCCGCCGTAGCTAACTTACCCACCACATATACCGGGGTAGACGTAGGCCGTGCCACCAAATATGCTGCAGAAGCTTTGCTGGCACAGGTGTATATGGCTAAATCGGCACCGAATTACGGTATTGAGGGGCCTGGAACGGGATCAAACGAATGGAATTTGGCTTTACCATTATTGCAGGATATTATCAGCAGCGGCAAGTTTGCTTTTGAACCTACTTACAGCAATATTTTTTCATACACCAATCAAAGCCCAGCCGTTAATAAAGAAGCCATTTTTGATGTGATGTATACCAGCGGTATCAGCGGTATAAGCGATCTTTATGGCGCTTCATACCCCTGGGTACTTACACCTAATGCTTACTTTTTATCTATTAAGGATACCAAATCAAATGGAAGCCTGGAGATCATCCCGGTATCAAATGATCTGGCCAACAGCTATGATGCCGCCGACGTAAGAAAGGCATTTACGATATATACCGCGGGTTACACCAATGCGGGCAGCACAGAAAATCGCCCGTTCTTTAAAAAATGGCTTGATATAACTAAAATCCCAACCGCAAGCCGGTTTGACTGGGGAATTAACTTTATTGCCATCAGGTATACCGATGTTTTAATGCTTAAAGCCGAATGTATTTTGAATGGCGCAACCGGCGGATCCCAGGCTGATGTTGACGCTATTGTCAACCAGGTACGTACAAGGGCCGGCTTACCGCCGGTAACAGGTGTAACGCTGGCACAGTTGTTTGATGAGCGCCGCAGGGAGTTTGCCGATGAAGGTTCGCGCTGGTTCGATCTGCAAAGAAGTGGTAACCTTTTAACTATTATGAATAGCTGGATTGCCAAAGAAGATGCTCAGAAAGCGATAAAGCCGGTTATTGCTAATTATGTTATTTACCCTGTACCACAAACACAATTGGATGCGGCACCGGGCTTATATTCACAAAATCCGGGGTATTGATTTCGGTGAATGAATTATCCTGATCATCATAAAATGGTTTATCCTTCGGGTTTTCGGAGGGTAAACCATTTAGAGAATAACCCGATGTAGTCATTGGTCGAAAGTCTTAAGTTCCAAGTCAAAAAATGAGCTTAACTTTTTCACTTAAGACTTAGTACTATTAACTTAACGCTGCCTATGAAATTATTACGTTATTCTTTTCTTCTGATAGTTATTACCGCAAATGCCGTAAACGGGCAAACTAAGCTTGACTGGGCAAAAAAAGTTGGGGCCAGGCATGCGTCGCAAAAAACAGCAGTGTGGTATGTTAATGATAATGGTGCGGCTAACGATGGCAACACCGTAAATACAGCCGCCATACAAAAAACTATTGACCAATGCTCGGCTAAAGGAGGTGGTACAGTTTCATTTAAACCCGGTAAATATTTAACAGGCTCCATTTTTTTAAAGAATAATGTTTATCTGAATATTGATGAGGGAGTAGAGTTGTTGGGTAGCCAGGATTTAAAAGATTATCCCGAAATTGATACCCGCGTGGCAGGTATCGAAATGAAGTGGCCTGCCGCGTTGATCAACATAGCCGGGCAAACCAATGTGGCAATTACCGGGAAAGGATTGGTTAACGCACAGGGTAAGCCGTTTTGGGATCTCTACCGCAAAATGCGGGCTGAATATGACCCCAAAGGTTTACGCTGGATAGTTGATTACGACGCCAAACGTCCGCGTACGTTGCTGGTTTCCAATTCGGCAGATGTTACCATTAAAAATATTACGTTGCAACAGGCAGGGTTCTGGACGGTGCAGTTGCTTTATTCGGATCATGTTACTGTTGATGGCATCACCATCCGCAATAACGTTGATGGGCATGGGCCATCGACAGATGGGATAGACATAGATTCGTCCAGCTGGATCCTGGTGCAAAACTGCGATATTGACTGTAACGACGATGATTTTTGCCTTAAAGCCGGCAGGGATTGGGATGGGCTGAGGGTAAATAAACCAACCGAATATGTGGTGATCCGCAAATGTGTATCAAGGGCGGGGGCAGGGTTGCTTACCTGCGGCAGTGAAACATCGGGGGGGATCAGGCATGTGCTTGCCACCGATCTGATAGGTAACGGAACCAGTAATGGGTTAAACATTAAGTCTGCCATTACGCGTGGCGGCACGGTGGAAGATATCCACTTTACCAACATAACCATGAATGGCGTGGGCACGGCTTTTCAAATCACCATGAATTGGAACCCAACCTATAGTTATTCTAACCTGCCCGATGGTTATAATGAGGCAACGCTGCCCGACCATTGGAAAAAGATCCTGCATAAAGTGGAGCCCGCGAAAAAAGGGATCCCGCACTTTAAGGATGTTTATATTTCAAATATTAAAGTTACCGGCGCTAAAAAGGCCATTAATGCTATTGGGCTTAAAGAATCAACCATGCAAAATTTTCATTTTGATGGGGTTAATATAGCGTCGGGCACAGCTGGCGATGTGCAGTTTGCAGAAGGATGGGAGTGGAAAAACTCACAGATAGTTACTCAGGACAATACTAAACTTAATTTAACTGATGCCGGAGCTGGTCAATAATAAATACAAGCTTTTAAAGCGAATCCTTATTTGCGTGGGTACGGGTTTGGGAATGCTTTTTTGTGCATGGTCAGTCCCTCCGGCACAGAAAAATGGCAATGTTATTTCGCTGGCAGGTCGTTGGCAGTTTCAGATGGATCCGGCTGATAAGGGGATTGAAGAGAAATGGTTTTTAAGATCACTAAAGGATACTATTCACTTGCCGGGCTCCATGACCCAAAACCTAAAAGGTGATGATATCACCCTTAAAACAAAATGGACAGGAAGTATTTATGACAGCTCCTGGTTTTATAATCCGCGTTTAGCTAAGTACCGGGTTCCCGGCAATCTGAAAATACCTTTCTGGCTTACACCGCCAAAACATTACACAGGGGCGGCATGGTATAAAAAAGAAGTAATTATCCCGGCGGATTGGAAAAGCAAACACCTTGTGCTTTTCCTGGAAAGGGCACATACCGAAACCAGGTTATGGGTTGATAACACTGAATTTGGGATGCAAAACAGCCTGGTGGCACCGCATCAATATGATCTTGGGGATCAGTTATCGCCCGGAAAACATCAAATTACATTATGTATTGATAATCGCATTAAGACCATTAATGTAGGGCCCGATTCTCATAGCATAACTGATCATACGCAGGGCAACTGGAATGGGGTGATCGGCAAGATGGAGTTGAGGGCCGGAAGCCAGACCTGGCTGGATGAGATCCAGGTTTACCCTGACCTGAAACAAAAAACAACCCATATCAAAGTACGGATTAAAACTGGACGCAGAGCTGCTAACGGTAACATCTCACTTTCGGCCCAAGCATTTAATAGCCCGGTTTCCCAGCTGATACCTACTGTAAGCAAACCAGTTGCTGTCAAAGATAGTATGGCAGAGTTAACGATTGACTTGCCGATGGGCGTAAAAATGCAGACATGGGATGAATTTAATCCGGTTTTATACCGGCTTACAGCAACGCTGCATATTGCGGATGGATCAACAGATACCAGAGAGGTTAATTTTGGCATGCACGAGTTTAAAGCCGATGGTAAAACATTTACCATAAATGGCAAACCCGTTTTTCTGCGTGGTACGGTGAATAACTGTGAGTTCCCGCTTACCGGTTATCCGCCTACTACCGAAGCAGAATGGGACCGGATCTTTAAGATTTGCAGGGAACACGGGCTTAACCACATGCGGTTTCACTCCTGGTGCCCGCCTGAGGCTGCTTTCGATGCAGCTGATAAAGCCGGCTTCTACTTGCATGTGGAAGGGCCGTCATGGGCAAACCATGGCAGTGGCTTAGGTTTGGGCCGACCGATTGACCAATATATTTATGACGAAACAAACCGCATGGTTAAATGGTACGGTAACCATCCATCATTTTGCATGATGGCTTATGGTAATGAGCCAAGCGGTAAACAAGTAGAATACCTTACCAAATTTGTTGATTACTGGAAAGCCAAAGATCCGCGCAGGCTTTACACAGGGGCGGCGGTAGGCAGCAGCTGGCCGGTGATCCCTAATAACGAATACATGGCCCGTGCCGGTGCGCGCGGCCTGGCCTGGAACCAGCGGCCCGAAAGTTATTCGGATTATAGCAAACAGATAGCCCAGTTTAATGTGCCCTTTGTAGCTCACGAAATGGGCCAGTATTGCGCCTTCCCCGATTTTAAAGAAATCAAAAAGTATACGGGAATCTATAAAGCCAAAAACTTTGAACTTTTTCAGGAAGACCTTAAAGATCATGGCATGGCCGATGAGGCCGAGAAGTTCCTGATGGCTTCGGGAAAATTACAGGCTTTATGCTACAAACATGAAATTGAAAAAGCCATGCGTACGCCCGGATATTCGGGATTTCAGTTGCTTTCGTTAAATGACTATCCGGGTCAGGGTACTGCCTTAGTTGGAGTGCTTAATGCCTTTTGGGATAGTAAGGGATACATCACAGCAAAGCAGTTTGCCCGGTTTTGCAATTCCACCGTACCACTTATCTGTACGGAAAAGTTTGTTTATCAAAACAGTGAAACGCTAAAGGCGCAGGTTGAGCTGTTTAACTATAGCAAGCCTATGGCAACTACGCTTAACTGGAAATTAACCGATGCTCAGCATAAAGTGATCAGCGAGGGTGTGCTGGATAAAAAAAGCTATGTAATGGGGAACTGTCAGCAGGCAGGAGTGATCAATGTCGCTTTATCAAAAATAAAATCGCCGGTAAAACTGAACCTTGAAGTAGCCGTGCCTAACACTCAATATGTAAACGACTGGGATTTTTGGGTGTATCCCGCAAACTTGCCTGCTGTGAAAACCGATGTGTATTATACTACTTCGCTGGATGATAAGGCCAAAGAGGTACTCAATAATGGCGGCAAAGTATTTCTGAATGCCTCGGGTAAGGTAATAAAGGGCAAGGAAATTATACAATCATTTACTCCTGTTTTCTGGAATACCTCCTGGTTTAAAATGCGCCCTCCGCATACGCTGGGTTTTGTGTGCGATCCCAAACATCCTGCATTTAATGATTTCCCTACATCTGGGTACAGTGAAATACAGTGGTGGGATATCCTCTCGAATGCGCAGGTCATGCACCTGGAAGATTTCCCGGCAACATTTCGCCCTATTGTTCAGCCTATTGATACCTGGTTTATGAACCGCCGTTTAGCGTTGCTCTTTGAAGCAAGGATAGGTAAGGGCAGCCTGATGGTAAGCAGTGCCGATCTTTCGCCGGCAACCGGCGACGACAGACCGGCGGCAAAGCAATTATATTACAGCATTTTAAAATATATGTCGTCACCGCAGTTTAAACCTGCTGACAGCATTTCGATGGAAACTGTTGATGATCTTTTCAAAACGGCTTCAAAAGAGGTGTTCATATCCTATACCAATGGCGCACCCGATGAACTGAAGCCTAAAAACATAAAAAAATAGTATGAAAGTATTGAAACCGGTTTTAGCTTTATTAATAATAGCCTTTGTGGGCCTGGCTTTTATCAATCAGCAAAAGCCAACCATTTATTTAATTGGCGATTCCACTACGCATAACAACGATAAAGAAACATGGGGCTGGGGGAGCATTATCCCATACTATTTCGATCTGTCGAAGATCAATATTGAAAACCATGCCATGGCCGGTCGCAGTACACGCACTTTTATCAAAGAAGGCCGGTGGAACAAGGTTGATTCGCTTTTAAAGCCGGGCGATTATGTGATGATGGTATTCGGCCATAATGAAGGCAGTAAACCCGATACTACCAAAGCCGGGTATCGTGGGGTATTAAAAGGCACCGGTAATGAAACTGTAGAGCTTACCTGGCCTAACGGTACTAAAGAAACTGTACATACCTATGGTTGGTATTTTCACAAATTTATAAGGGATACCAAAGCTAAAGGTGCAACGCCTATTGTACTATCCATGATCCCCCGGAATGAGTTTCGTGATGGCAAAGTTATTCGTGCCGATAACGATTATGGTAAATGGGCACAGGAAGTGGCACAGCAGGAAAGTGTCATCTTCATTGATATGAACCGTATCACAGCCGATAAATATGATCAATGGGGAGCCGATTCGGTTAAGAAATTTTTCCCCGGAGATCATACCCACACTAACAAGATGGGCGCTACTGTAAATGCTGAATCGGTAGTTGATGGCATTAAAGCCAACCCTGCAAACCCTCTGAATAAATATCTTAAAAACTAAATTTTAGCTGCTATGAAAAATAGGTTGCGTACAAATGCCGGCTTAAGCTTACTGCTTGTCCTGGTTATGCTGTTATCTTCTTTTATGCTGATGAAACCGGTTGATAAGCCAACCTTTTACCTGATAGGCGATTCGACCGTAAAAAATGGTAAGGGCAAAGGCGATGGTGGTTTATGGGGATGGGGAAATTACATAGCCCCTTATTTTGATACAACAAAAATATCGGTCGAAAATGACGCACTTGGCGGCACCAGCAGCCGCACCTTCCAAACTATGGGCTTGTGGGATAAGGTACTGGTTAAAATCAAACCCGGCGATTTTGTGATTATGCAGTTTGGCCACAATGACGCCGGTGCGCTGGATGATACAGCCCGGGCCCGCGGAACTATCAAAGGTATTGGCGACGAACAACAGGAAATATATAACCCGATAAGGAAAGTAAAAGAGGTGGTACATACCTATGGCTGGTACATGCGCAAATTTATTGCGGATATTAAAGCGAAGGGGGCAACACCTATCATCTGTTCGCCAATACCTCGTAATGTCTGGAAAGATGGCAAATCTGCAGGCCGCAATAATGAAAACAGCTATGGGCAATGGGCACGTGAGTTGGGCGAACAAACCGGGACTTTTTTTATCGACCTAAACAAACTAATTGCCGATGATTATGACCATGAAGGCGAAGCGAAAGTTAAATCAACCTATTTCGGCACTGATGGCACGCATACGCTTGAGCCGGGTGCGCAGCTAAATGCCAGCATGGTTATTCAGGGCATTCGTTCATTCAATCAGTTGGCGCTCAATAAATATCTAAAGTAATAGGTTCCGTAAATAATTGTGTTTGGATGATGAAAAGAAGAGATTTTATTGAACAGTTAAGCATGGTTTCGGCAATGGCGTTATTGCCAAGTTTGGCCTTTGGTGATACGGATGATCATATTTCGGCATTTGCCAAAAAGCTAAGGCCTGTTGGCCGTGCGTTGGAAATGGATGGTTATTACGTTTGGTGCAATAGCCCTATTGAGGGGCCCGATGGCCGGATCCATGTGTTTTTTTCGAGGTGGGTTGCTTCAAAGAAAATGGGCGGATGGATCAATGGATCCGAGATATGCCATGCCGTGGCAGATACACCGGAAAGCGAGTTTAGATTTCTGGGAACAATCCTTGCCCCGCGGGGGCCGGATTATTGGGATGCTACTACCTGTCATAACCCGTCGATAAAAGTAGTCGATGGTAAATATTGCCTGTTTTTTATGGGTAATTCCAACGGTAAAACCAATACAAAACGGATAGGGTTGGCCATGGCTGATTCTCTTGATGGCCCATGGACGCGGCCGGATGAACCACTGCTTTTGCCCGGACCCGAAGGGGCATGGGACGATCATTGTACAACCAATCCGGCATTTGTTAAGCATCCCAACGGGCAGTACTGGCTATTTTATAAATCATGGAACACCAAAGAATATGAAACATCCACCGACCCGCTGGTAAAAGGGAATCGTAAATATGGTTTGGCTATTTCCGATAAACTGGAAGGCCCTTACATAAAATATGACGGTAACCCGGTTATAGATTTTTCGGGACGGGGCAATAATGCCCAGTTGGAGGATGCTTGTGTTTGGCTTGATAAGGGCCGCTTTAAAATGCTTGCCCGGGACATGGGTGTATTTAATCACCAGTATGGTTTGTACATGGAATCAAAAACCGGCAAGAAATGGAACGAGCCGGAGATAGGCTATTTTAACGCCGATTATTACCATATCAATCAACCACCGCCACCGAAATATTTGAACAAATACGGCAGGTTTGAAAGGCCCCAGCTTTTATTTCAAGATGGTAAACCCACTTACATGTTTACTACCTCGCAGGGCGGTAAATACATGACAGCATCGCCATTCATATTTAAAATAAATTCATAACACCGTGATATGAAAAAACTACTGCCTGTATATTTTGCATTATTTGCTGTTGTTTGGCCGGTTTTATTGAGGGCGCAAAATAAAATAGACCGTAAGGCTTTGGTGCAAAGGCACAATGTAATAAATAATGGCACCGACACGCTTTCTTCCCTGTCTGTCGGTAATGGTCGTTTTGCTTTTACGGTTGACGCTACAGGCTTACAAACCTTTCCTGAACATTATGATAAAGGCATTCCATTAGGCACACAATCTGAGTGGGGTTGGCACAGCTTTAAAGATACCGCAGGCTACAAGTTTGATGAAACATTAAAAACCTATATGCTCAATGGCCGCAACGTAAGCTACTCGGTACAATGGAACCAGCCTGGCCGTAACAGGAATGCTGCTAACTGGTTTAGGGAAAATGTACATCGCCTGCAATTGGGCAATCTTGGCTTTGTGTTATTGCATAAGGATGGGAGCGAGGCACAGATAACCGAGATCCAAAATATCCGGCAGGAACTTGATTTATGGACGGGCGCTATTAGCAGCTCTTTTACATTTGATGGTGAGCCCGTAAAGGTTCAAACCTACGCGCACCAGGATCAGGACCTGGTAGCGGTGAAAGTCCAATCGCCATTGTTAGCGCAGGGCAGGCTTAAAGTAAGGCTGCGTTTTCCTTTCCCCTCCAATCAGTTTGCCGATTATGGCGACAATTGGAAAAATCCGCAAGAACACTATTCGGCAATTGTTGGTTCCGGTGCCAGCCAGGCAGCCATCATTCATCGTTTAGATACTAACCAGTATTTTGTACGCCTCGCCTGGGATGGGGCAGCATCGCTTAAAAATATCGCTGTTCATCAGTTTGTATTATCACCGCAGGGCAAAACCAATGAATTAACATTTACCTGTTTGTTTAGCCCTAAGAAAACAACAACACTTTTACCCGGGTTTTCCCAAACGCAAACAAACAGCATTCAGCAATGGAAGGCCTTTTGGCAAAGCGGCGGTGCGGTTGATTTTAGTGGTAGTACCGATCCCCGGGCAAAAGAACTGGAACGCAGGGTAATACTGTCTCAATATCTTACCAAAATACAATGTTCTGGTCATCAGCCCCCACAGGAAACAGGTTTAACGTATAATAGCTGGTATGGTAAGCCCCACCTGGAGATGCATTGGTGGCACGGGATTCATTTTGCACTATGGGGCAGGGAGCAACTGCTCGAAAATAGTCTGGGTTGGTACCATCATGTAAAAGCCAATGCCCGTGCTATTGCTCAAAGACAAGGATATGATGGCGTCCGCTGGCAAAAAATGACCGACCCAGATGGCAATGAAAGCCCATCATCGGTAGGGGCATTCCTGATCTGGCAGCAGCCTCATTTTATTTATTTTGCCGAACTGGATTATCGTGCCCATCCGAATAAGCAAACGCTGGATAAGTATAAAGATCTTGTATTGGCTGACGCTGATTTTATGGCCTCATTTCCAACTTATGATAAGGAGCATGACCGGTATAATTTAGGCAAAGGAATTATCCTGGCGCAGGAACGTTACAAGCCCGAAGAAACATATAATCCAACCTATGAGTTGCAATACTGGCGCTGGGCTTTAAATACCGCTCAGCTATGGCGCAAGCGCCTGGGCCTGCAGCCGGATAAAAAGTATGCCCAAATCCTGGATAAATTGGCCCCGCTGCCTCAAAAAGATGGCGTTTATCTCGCTGCTGAAAGTTCGCCCAACGCCTATACAAACCCTAAATTAAAAACAGATCATCCGGCAGTATTAGCAGCCTATGGTATGCTGCCCTATAATGATAAACTGGATACCACGGTAATGAAGAAAACCTTTAACCTGGTTTGGGACGTATGGGATTGGAAGGATACCTGGGGCTGGGATTTCCCGATGACTGCCATGACTGCAGCCCGCTTAAATATGCCTGATAAAGCCATCGATGCTTTATTTATGCCCATAAAAACCAATACTTACTTAGCTAACGGCCACAATTACCAGGACGGGCGATTACGCATGTATCTGCCTGGCAACGGTGGTTTACTGGCCGCTGTAGCCATGATGTGTGCCGGCTGGGATGGCTCAACCACTGTAAATCCCGGTTTCCCAAAGAATGGGAAGTGGAAAGTAAGGTGGGAAGGGCTCAGGAAAATGCCTTAATGTTTAACGTGTCTTTTTAGAATGGATATATAAAATCTACGATATGAATAAATTATTGCTTACAATAAAAACGGTATTAAGCACATGCGCTGTTATGGGTATAATAGGTAGTGCATATGCCCAACAGCCTGCAAAAACAGAGGTGTTGGCCGGTATGACCCTGGCCAATAATTATTTTATGCAGAAATGGCCCGATCCGGGAGCATCTGTTACCGTAAAAAATGTAACCCGTACCAGTAATTTGTGGACGAGGGCTGTTTATTACGAAGGGCTGATGGCGATGTATAAAATCGATCCTCAAAAAAAATACTATGATTATGCGGTTGATTGGGGCGAAAAACATCAGTGGAGCCCCCGCGGGGCTGTTGATACCCGTAATGCCGATAATCAATGCTGCGGGCAAACCTATATTGATCTTTACCTGATAGATAAAAAGCCCGAACGGATTGAAAAAATAAAGCAAAGCATCGACCAGATGGTAAACAGCGAAAAAAAGGACGACTGGAACTGGATAGATGCGCTGCAAATGGCTATGCCGGTATATGCCAGGCTTGGCGCGGTGTATAACGACAATAAGTATTATGAAAAGATGTTCGACATCTACAATTACTCTAAAACCGTTCACGGTGGCAAAGGATTGTATAACACTGCCGATCACCTTTGGTGGCGTGATAAAGACTTTGTACCACCATACAAAGAACCTAACGGAGCGGATTGCTACTGGTCGCGTGGGAATGGTTGGGTAGTGGCTGCCATGCTGCGCGTGTTAGAAGTTATGCCTAAAAACGCACCTCACCGCAAGGAGTATTTATCGGTATATAAAGAAATGATTGAGGCTTTGGTTCCCTTGCAACGTGCTGATGGCTACTGGAACGTAAGCCTGAAAGATTCGACCAATTTTGGCGGGAAGGAACTATCGGGCACGGCTTTATTTACTTACGGCATGGCCTGGGGGATCAATCATGGCATCTTGAAAAAGAAAACCTATTTGCCAATAGTTTTTAAAGCATGGAATGCCATGGTCAAAGAGTGCCTGCATCCGGATGGTATGCTTGGCTTTGTACAGGGAACAGGTAAAGAGCCAAAAGACGGACAGCCGGTAGGGTACAATAATGTGCCCGATTTTGAAGATTATGGTTTGGGATGTTTCCTGCTGGCCGGCAGCGAAGTTTATAAATTGAGCAAGTAATGAAAACGATACTCTTGTTTTTAGCTTTTGTTTTAATCGGGGTGGCTGCCTTTGCGCAAACGGGTATTGGCAGCAATAAATCCGGATATAAAAAGGATGGCAATACCTTGTTGTTCAATAATGCCAACGGCGATGTTAAAATTGAGTTATGCTCCGCATCCATGTTTCGGGTAAGGGCCAGCTGGAGCCGCAAATTTGCGCCGGATGAGCATTTAATGCAGGAAAACTACACATGGCCCGCTGTTGATTATAAAATAACTGATGCTAAATCGGCATACATAATCCAAACATCGGCCTTGATTATTACGGTACTTAAATCACCGTTTATAATCAATGTGGCTGATAGTAAGGGCGTGATGTTGTCATCGGAGTATGTGCCTGATAGTAAAAAAAATGGCGGTTTGCATCACATCGGCGATACCGTGATGTGTACCAAAGACTTGTTACCCGATGAGCATTTCTTTGGCTTTGGTGAGCGTATGGATTTTACCGACCAGCGTAACAAACTGGTAAAGCTCAATGTAGGTAGGGGCAAAAGCAAAAACAACTTGCTTGGTGCCTATAACATCAACGAGGCCAATTATTGCCCTGTGCCATTTTTTATGAGCACCAAGGGATATGGCATATATCTGCACAATTCATCGGCTACCGAATGGGATATGGGTAGCAAAACTGATGATGAATACAGCTTTAAAGCAAATGATGGCGAACTGGATTATTACTTTATTTACGGTCCAACGTTCCCGGTAATTTTAAACAGTTATTTAAGCATTACAGGTAAATCGCCTTTGTTGCCGAGGTTTGCATTCGGTTTGCATATGGGCACTTATAGCGGCGGCACCTGGGGCCATGAGGAACTTACTTCGGATAGGTATGTAATAGAACTGGCCCGTAAAATGCGCGAGATGGGTATCCCGGTTGATATCCTTTTCCTTGATTCAACCTGGCGCCTGTTTGGTAAAAAGGGGGGTAAGGGAGCTACAACCTTTGAATGGCGCGAAACATTTAAAGATCCCAAGGCCATGTTTGATAGCCTGTATGCCATGAATTTTAAAATGGTGGGGCTGCATATTCGCCCGAGGTTTGATAATGCCAACAACCTGAATCTGCTTGACCAGGCACGGGCCAAAGGTTTTACGTACCCGGAAAATGGTAAGCCCGGCGAGTTTGTAAATTTTTTTGATCAGCAGGCTGCAAACTGGTGGTGGGATAATGGCGTTATGAAAGTTGCCTCCATTGGTGCTAAATTCCTGAAAACGGATGAAGGCAGTGCCTTTGGTTCATTAGCCAATGAAAGTGAAAAAGTCGGCCCTACTGGTAGAGAAGTGGCACAACTTCATAATGTATTCCCTATTGCATATGCTAAAGCACCATATTTGAAATTTCAGCAATACAATGGCATTCGTGGTTTAAACCAAACGCGCGAAGGTTATTCCGGCATCCAGCGTTACCCGTTCATTTTTGCAGGCGACTGGCCAAGCGAATGGCAATACTTTGCGCCGGTTATAAAAGCCGGATTAAATATTGGCATGTCGGGCGTTGGATATTGGGCACATTGCATGGGCGGTTTTGAACATGCGGCCGATCCTGAGTTGTACATGCGTTGGGTACAGTTTGGCATGTTCAGCCCGGTGGCTATGGTTTTTGGCATGGACCATCCGGGTTATAAAGAGCCCTGGAACTATGGGGCCGAAGCTTTAGCCAACTTTAAAAAATACGACGATCTCCGTTACAGGCTGATCCCCTATATCTACAGTAACGCATATACACAATATCAAACCGGTATGCCACTCATGCGTGCTTTGGTGCTGGAATACCAGGACGATCCCAATACCTATAATGTAGCCGATCAATACCTGTTTGGTGATAATTTGATGGTTTGCCCGGTAACTGTAAAGGGCGCGCAAACACGTACTGTTTACTTACCAAAGGGGATTTGGTTTGATTATTGGACGGGCATAAAATATACCGGAAAGCAATATATCCATATCCTGACCCCTCCAGATCATCTACCCATTTTTGTAAAAGCAGGAAGTATTATCCCAATGCAGCCGGCCATGAAATACATGGATGAAAAACTGGTAGATATAATTACGCTGGACGTGTTTTTAGGCCAGGCATCTGAGTTTAAGCTTTATGAAGATGATGGCATCAGTTTAAAATATCAGCAGGGAGATAAGGCAATCACCCAAATTGCTGTAGCCAATACTGCCGGTGGCGGGCAACTACAAATTAAAAAGCCCGTAGGTAACTTTGCCCCGGCGCTGCATACTTATTTGACAAAAATACATTGGGCCTATGATAGCGCTCCATCTTCAATAATAGAAAATAATGAAACATTGAAAGCGGCTGATAATGTTGACGCATTAGACAAAACAGCTGGCTGGTATTATGATAAAATCAATCATTTGCTTTGGATAAAAACATCCCATAGTAACAGGGATGATATTACCCTTAATTTTAAATAGATTGCGATAATCGTCTCCTATGAAAAAGTTCCTTCAAACCATCTTTCTTTTTGCAGTAGCAAGCAATCCAATATTTGCCCAGGATAAGCAACCAGCTAAGCGTCCAAACATCATTATTATCCTGGCTGATGATATGGGTTACTCGGATATCGGCTGTTTCGGCTCTGAAACCCAAACGCCCAATCTTGATGCGATGGCCAAAGGCGGTTTGCGCATGACACAATTTTACAATGCGTCGCGCTGTTGTCCAACCCGGGCATCGTTACTCACCGGCCTTTATCAGCATCAGGCAGGAGTGGGCGATATGGTAAACCATCGCGATGTGCCGGCTTATCAGGGGTATCTCAACCAGAACTGCGTAACAATAGCCGAGGCACTTCAACAAAGCGGATATAATACATTGATGGCTGGTAAATGGCATGTGGGGACAGACCCTTCGCACTGGCCAGTTAAACGCGGATTTGATCATTACTTTGGTTTGATAGATGGCGCAAGCAGTTATTTTAATCCAACAATGCCTTATCGCCCTAATCAAAAACTTACCATCGCTTTAGATGATAAGGAATACACACCAGGGCCAAACTGGTATTCAACCAATGCTTATGCCGATTATGCCCTTAAATTTATTGAGGGGAATAACGGCACGGGCAAGCCATTCTTTTTGTACATGGCTTTTACCAGTCCGCACTGGCCAATTCAGGCACTGCCCCAAGATATTGCTAAATACAAAGGCAAATACCTGAAAGGTTGGGATAAGCTCAGGCAGGAGCGGCTCGAACGTCAAAAGCAATTAGGGATCATCGCTAAGGATGAAAAACTTTCGCCAAAGGATAAGAGCGTACCGGAATGGGATAGTCTCACCCCGGAAGAAAAAGAGCAGTTTGATACCAAAATGGCTGTATATGCTGCGATGGTCGACCGGATGGATCAGAACATAGGCCGGATCAGGAAAAAACTTCAGGAGCTTGGGGAGGATAAAAATACATTGATCATGTTCTTGTCAGATAATGGCGCCAGTAATGAAACTATCTCGGGGCCGGGTTTTACCCCCGAGGTACTGGCTGCAAACAGTAAGCCTGCAAGTGACTCAACATCTTTTACATCATACGGGTCATTGGGGGCTAATGTAAGCGACACACCTTTCCGCTTATTTAAACACTGGGAATATGAAGGGGGGACAGCTACCCCTTTTATAGCTTATTTTCCCGATGTGATTAAGCCGGGTTCTATAGTCAATAAGCCTGCTCATATTATTGATCTGATGGTAACCTGCCTTGATCTGGCCGGTGCAACTTATCCTAAAGTTTATCATGGCAATAACATTACACCCACGGAGGGGATAAGCCTGGTGCCGGTATTTAAAGGCCAGAAGTGGCAGGGGCATAACGGATTGTTTTTTGAACATGAAGGTAACCGTGCTGTAAGGCAGGGCGACTGGAAACTGGTATCGCAACGCCCCGAAAATAAATGGGAACTCTATAATATCAGCACCGACCGTTCCGAATTAAATGACCTGAGTGCACGATATCCTCAAAAAGTAGCCGAGCTTGAAGCAATGTATAAGGCATGGGCCACCAGGGCAGGAGTGGTGGAGTTTGATAAATTAGCAAAAGCGAAAGGCGAATAATTAATAGTATTAATCATTTGCTTATGGGGCAACAACATAGTAGCTATAAATTAGCCTTTAAGCTTTGTGCATTCCGCTTCCAGCTTTTACCAATGCTAATGTTTCAGATCAATTCCACATAGTACCGTTAAGGCCCAATATAAGGGCCATCCACAAGCCGATGAAATAACCCACAAAACTCAACACAAGGAACAATCGCCCGAACCAACCGTCAAGGCGGCGAAGCGGCTCTGTTAAATCGTAGCAGGCGCCAATCAACGCACCTAAAAAAGGAGTTAACAGGAGGGGTTTCACCCGCCAGTACTCATTCCAGGCAGGGTTACCCTTACCGGCACTGATCACAAAAAAGCTGATCATCAATAAACCGATACCTGCGCCTGTTAACATACGCTTTCCCAAAGCGTCGGTAAAAAAAGGTCTTGTTGTAAATTGTCTCGTTTCTGTCATGGCTTATATTGATACTTAAAAGTACTTTGTTATTCAAAGTTAAATTATAAACTTTATTTATGCAAGCCTTATTTTTCTGCATTTGAATAATCTTTTGTGAATCGACCCGCTTACCGAAATTGAATTGAGGCGCCGGTTCTGGCGTTAATACACTCGTGGAATGGGGATGGAGTTGGACAGGTCGTAGACTTACAAATTATCGGGTGATTCAGCCCGGGGAAGCGAAAAATAAAAAGTTGATCCCTTATCCAATTCACTTTCAGCCCAGATTTCGCCGCCATGTCGTTTAATAATTTCGGCACTGAGATAAAGACCGATCCCGAAACCGGAAATATGGCGTGTATGATTGGTTTCAACGCGGTAATACCGGTCGAAAATATAGCCGAGATCCTCGGGCTTTATGCCCATGCCTTCATCTTTTACACTCACTATTACCATCATATTGCCATTGAGTTTACAACCGATATCGATCTGCCGGCCTTTAGGCGAGTATTTTACGGCATTACTGATGAGGTTGGAAATAACGGAAATGATCTTATCCCGATCGGCATTAACCGTGAGGTTGCTACATTCTTTAAGGCTGAAGATATGGCTCGTTACCGTTAGCCGGGTTTCCTCCAGTATTTCCTGCAGTAATTGCCCCAGATCGAACGGCTGTTTCTCAATTAATAATTTACCGGCTTCGAGGCGCGAAATATTAAGGAAACTGTTGATCATAGCAGCCATCCGCCTGGCTTGCTGATTTGCCTTTTCCATCGCATCTGAAAGGAATTGATCTTCACTCTGCGCCAATTTCTTTTGCGCAACCTGTATAATGGCAGCTAATGACGTCAGCGGCGTTTTCAGTTCATGGCTCACCATGCCGATAAAGTCATTTTTGCGTTGTTCCTCCTGCTTTTTATCTGTGATATCGCGTGCGATCTTGGATAAGCCGATTATTTTCCCCTGCTTATCCATAATGGGAGAGATGGTTAGCGAAACATCCAGTAACCGCCCATCTTTGGTTTGTCTCTTGGTTTCAAAGTGATCAACCCGTTCGCCTGTAATTAAACTGGAAAGAATGTGCGGTTCCTCGTTTTGCCGGTCTTCGGGAATGATCTTGTAAATTGTTTGACCTATCATTTCCTCTGCTGTGTAGCCAAACATTCGTTCGGCCGCGGCATTCCAACTGGTGACCACACTTCCCAGCGTTTTGCTTACAATGGCGTCATCCGAAGTTTCGACGATCGCGGCAAGCTTTGCGCTTTTTTCTTCGGCCTGTTTGATCTCGGTAATATCCAAGGTTATGATAAGCCCGGATTCTACAATGCTGTCGTCATTTTTAAGCGGCACAAAATGGATAAGATAAAATTCTCCCGTTTCTGCCTTTCGCTCTATAGAAAACTTTTCGCCGGACAAAACCCTCTCATATAAATGCCTGGAAGCTTCGTAGCGTTCGGGCGAAATCTCTGACGGATGCTTGCCTTCATAATCGCGCCGGTCATAACCCATCCTTTCCATAATGTCGCCTTCAATGGCCATATACCGGTGGTTCCGGTCAACAACAAGGATCAGCGAACCTGGAATGTTCAGAGCAATGGAGCGGAAAAGTTTTTCACTCCGCCGGAGGTTTTCCTGGGCTTCCAGCAACTCCTCGTTGGTTGTGGCCAATTCTTCGTTGGCAGCTGCCAGCTCTTCGTTGGCCGCAGCATACTCTTCATTGGTAGCGGCCAGTTCTTCGTTGATGGCTGCCAGTTCCTCGTCAAGCGCCTCTTTGGTGTTTTCTAATATCCATATGGCTATGCGGGTAACCTCGCCCTTGTTGTTCTTTACGGGCTTATAAACAAAGGTAACGGGTACAATCTCTTTCTTCCCATTAAGCATTTGTATCATCGTTCCTTTATCATCCTGGTGCTGCCTGCCTTCTACTGCTATTTTCAGTGCCGACTCATCACCGGGTTTTGCAAGGGTAAAGATTTCCCGGTAAGATTTCCCTGCCAGGTCTTCAGCCTGTTTATTGATCAGCTTTAACAAATGAATATTAGCTGTTTCAATGGTCATACTTTCCGCATGAAGTATACAAATGCCCACAGGTGCGTGGAGCATGATCGAATATAAATCTTCCTCGCCGGCTATCTGCATATAAGTAATAAGTAATTTCTTATGGATAAATATAAGTTAAATACAAATTAAGGAGATTAAAAATATTTAATTTACAGGTTATAAAAATTGACAGGCAATTGGTATTGAACGTGGGGGAGCTTTACCGACAGCGCTTATTTTTTAGGCAGCTGGCCGCTCGGCGGCACGTTGCCTTTCGATGTGGTATCTCCGCTTAAGGAATCCTGTAGGTGTTGTTTCCTTGCACTGTTTATGGTGCTTGTGTCGGAGATGGATGGCCCGCCGCCCCTGTTTACACTGCTGCTATCGGTAGAGCCACCTATTTTTCTATTTCGATCGGCAGGATTACAGCCGGTGCTGACGTAGAGCAACAGAGCGACCGCAATAATTAGATTTGTTGTTTTCATGGTGATGCTATTATAACGTTTAAAAAAAGGTGATTGTCTTTTACTGCTAAACAAGCCTGTCTGCCCGGAGGAAGATAACTGATGCCGCTCTTGGGTTTACTTTTATCAGATGTCACCTTATCCGTTTACTACTTCGCCGCCGTTAACATGGATTACCTGGCCTGTAATAAAGGAAGAGTCGTCTGAAGCCAGGAAAACATAGGCGGGTCCAAGCTCAGAAGGCTGTCCGGCACGTTTCATAGCCGTTTCACTGCCAAACTTTTTGATCTTTTCTTCGTCGAAGGTGGATACAATAAGCGGTGTCCAGACGGGTCCGGGCGCTACGGCGTTAACGCGGATCCCTTTTTCTGTCAGGTTGGTAGCCAGTGATCGCGTAAACGTGGTGATAGCGCCTTTGGTTGATGAGTAATCAATAAGCGAAGGCGAAGAGCGATAGGCCGTTACCGAGGTGGTATTGATAATGCAATCGCCTGCATGCATATGATCTAATGCAGCTTCTGCAAAATAAAAATAGGCAAATATATTGGTGCGGAAGGTAACATCCAGTTGCCCGGGGTCAATCGCCCTGACGTCTTTTTGCGGAAACTGCATACCTGCATTATTCACCAGGATATTCAGCTTGCCAAATTCTTTTATAGTTTGTTGTACCGCGTGTTTGCAAAAGGCGGGGTCTTTTACGTCCCCTTTAATGAGCAGACATTGCTGGCCTGTTAATTCAACCAGGTCCTTTGTGATTTCGGCATCTTCGTCCTCATCCAGGTAAACGACGGCCACATTAGCGCCCTCCTGCGCAAAATGCACACTTACCGCTCGGCCAATCCCACTGTCGCCTCCGGTAATCAGGGCTATTTTTCCCTGCAATTTGCCGGCAGCTTTATAGTTGTCTTTAATGTATTCCGGAGCCGGATGCATCTTTGCTTCAATGCCTGGCTGCCTGTCCTGTTTTTGCGGTGTTTGTTCTTTGGTTATCATAAATTCTTTAAAAAAAGTGTTGTTGTTGAGTTGACTAAATTAGGCCGGGACGCCGACTCTTATTGGAAGCTGTTTAATTAAATAATGATTTTTTTTTCTTAAATGTTTATAATATTTAAAAAATTGGAGAATTTTGTGTAGGCACGGGAGTGCAGATCTAATAAACTTTCTTTAAAAACCGATCGATGTAAAGCTCTCGAAAAGGGGGGAAGCCAGCTGTATTAAAATGCTTGAGCAACTGTTTAGTAAAAGCCGTCATCAATAAGATGACGGCCGGTAGTATTTTTTTTAAAGTATTTCAGGCCCTGTTATTATTATCAGGATAAGTACTCCATTGCGCCACGCCTTCGGGCTCAGAGTCCTTTACTTCGGTGCTTTTTTCCTGGCTCATTTGCTTATTCAGCTTTTCGGCCTGTTTAAGTTCCCTCGCCTTATCGTCTTCCAGTTGGGTGAGGCCCTGTGTTTCCCTGACGTGCTTTACCGGGTCAGCTATGTAAATGAATTCTTTTTCCAAATCGGGCATTTCGCCTTCGTTCCACGGGCCGTGAACATCGGCACCATTAGACATATTGAAATACTGCTGGGTAAAGCGTGGATCTGCTGCCAGTACCCCTGGTGGAAAGTTTGGCTGGATATCGTTTAAAGCCGCTTCGAACATCTTGTAATGCGCCACTTCACGGGTCATCAGGAAAGACAGTGTTTCGTGAATGTAAGGATCATTGGTGAATTTCATCAGGTGTTCATAAACCAGTTTGGCGCGTGACTCTGAGGCAAGGTTACTGCGAAGATCGACGGTCAGGTCGCCATTTGAATGGATATAACTTGCACACCATGGTATGCCCTGGCTGTTGCGGGGCGTAACACCGCCGCCTGTAATAACGCCAAACTGTGGATTGGCGAATACTGCCTGGTGAATAATATCTTCTTTGGCAGCTTTACCATTCAAAACCTGCATGATCTCGGAACTGTCGGCAGCGTTTTTAAGCTCGCCATTAACTCCCTTGAGGAGCATTTGAATAGTGGCGCCCACAATTTCAAGGTGACTGAATTCCTCTGTGGCGATATCCATCAGCATATCATATTTGTCGGGGTATGGCACCTTGGCACCAAAGGCCTGGGTGAAGTATTGCATGGCTGCGGCCAGTTCGCCATTCTCTCCGCCAAACTGTTCCAGTAATAAATTGGCAAACTGTGGGTCGGGGCGCGATACGCGCGCGTTAAATTGTAGTTCTTTTACATGGTGAAACATAACATTTGATTTTGGTAGATAGTGTTATGATACAACCATGGGTAGCGTTTTATGTTTTATAATTTAATAAATTTATTTAATATGAAAATAAAAATGATCTATTTTACCAATCATTAATATGACTACTGTTTCAATAAACTACAAAATTTGAGCATCGACTGCGGGGTAATGCTCCAGTTAGGGGCTTTAATATCACCCCAGGCTTTGGGGTTGTCGTATAAATTAAAGTAGCAAACGCCAAAAATATGAGGGTTGGCATTTATTGTTTTAGCGGCATCGGCGAGCCATTTGTCCTGGAAGCTTTCTGATCCCTTTACACCGAATTCGGTTATGAACAAAGGTTTATCAAGAAACCTCATCCGAAAATATTTTCGGTTAAATATGGTGCTGAAGGCTTCCTGCTTATCCTGATCGGTAATGTTTTTATCCGGCAAACCGTAAATGGCTATACTGATATAATCTACCACATCGCTTCCGGGCCAAAAATCCGCCGAGCCCCGGTCGCCGGCAGGTCCCCAAACCTTTCTGACATTTTTGCCCGGCCCTCCGTCAAACTGCATAAAATATCTGAAGGCATTGATGTAGTTAACCGGATCCTGACTTTGCCACTTGTACCGGTGGATCGGGATCTCCATTTCATGCATCCATCTGAGATAAACGATATCCTGTGTGGCAGAAATTATATTAAATAGTTTTTTGATCTGCTTGTTATAACGGCCGTTTAAAATACTTTCCGTGACAGCAGTATCCGGTATTCCGCTGGTGTCACGCCATGGTTCCATGGTTACAATAACGTCATGGTGACGGCTAATGACCTCCGAGAATTTTTTCTCAAAATCGCCTCTTTCAACTTCGCCCCAATCTGTAAAAAGATGTTCTACACTAATTCTTGGTTGATTGAGCAGCTTTTTATTTGGGTCAAATACCCCAATCTTGAGCGATGTCCTTACCGGCTTTTTAGCGGCACTATCCGCGTAGTTGTCGGCACTGTATACGGTATTCCGGTATTTTATATAATAGTCTTTTTGTTCGTTTAGCCAACTGTATTTAAAAGGTGTTTTTCCGGTTTTATTGTCTATGATCAATACAGGTTTGTCTATAAACCTTAAGCGATGGAGCTTATGTTTTAACATATCAGAAACCGTACTATCTTTTGGATAAAAGTTAGTGCTATCTTCGGATTTGCTTCCAAGTGTTATACTTACATAATCAACAGTCTTATTTCCGGGCCAGTATTCGGTATCGCCGGGATAACCTGAGGGCCCCCAGATGATTTGTGCCTTTGGGGCAATCAGTTTAATTTGTTTTGAAAAATAATTAAATGATGTAATATAGTCTTTAGGCGATTTATATTGCCAGGGAAATACACTGGCCGGTACTTCCATGTCAGGGTTCCAGCGGATAAAAACCTGATGGTGACTTTTTGCCGCCAAAACAGCCAGTTCATGGATCTGCTTATCAAAACCGCCGTTAAGCACTTCAGTTAAAACGTTGTTTTGATAATTTACGCCTTTAAGCCAGGTTTCCACGGTAATTAATACATCATTGTTAGCCAAAGCTGTTTCAACATTGCCCCGGCTTGACCTTATAGCTGTATTTTTAAACACCGCCGTATAACAAATAATGGGTTTTGCCGGTAAGGTATCACTTAAATTCCTGCGGTTAAATATGCCAACCACCTGTTCGTTGCTGCGGTAGTAGTCATTTGTAAAATAATCACTGCGAAAAAGTTTAATTCCCCAAAAGGATATAACGAAGATTATACCTAAACTGATCGTTAAATAAATCTTTACGGACTTTTTTTTCATTGACGATTAATTTTGAAGAGGGGTATTTAATGTTGCGTAGTCAACAGTTACATTATTGCCATCGGTTGCAACAAGGTACAGCCTGTATCTGTCGTCATTTTTTGGAATCGTAATGTATACGTCCGGACTGCTTCCTACCTTTTTCATGCCGGTAGCGTTACCCAAATTGTCTGTTTTGACAAGATACCATTCAAAGTTCAATCCGGTTTTTAAATAGGCGGCGATGTTCCAATGGCCGTAGGAAAATACCAGGGCGTTATAGCGCAGGGATGCTCCGGGAGTAGTTGTTAATGCAGGTTTTAGTATTTTAATATCAGGCAAATTATAGACAGGTATATTGCCATTCCAGTTCCTGCTTATTTTATAAAGGTAACGTTTATTCCGGCCCCATACATCTTTTAAACCGTCAAACGTGACAGCAGTGCCGCTTTGTTGATCCTGCCAGTTAGCGTAAAAAATTCCGCCGGAATGCTGTACACCTTCGAGTGCGCCGGGATCAGTGCAACTGAAAAAATAAGGCGTTTTAAAATCACGGCTAACATATTTCAATGACAGTTTATTATCAACAATTACTCCGAAAGCATCAATTGCCGGTATTTGCCCCTTTAATATTTGCATAGCAGGGTTGAGTGTGGGGGAGGATAAAAGGTCAATGGTTAATGGCCTTGTTGGGTCTTCATGTTTAATTTCATTTACCAAACGTTTTAACAAATTGATATAATGCTGTTGGGCCTGGTACAATTGTGGCCCATGATAAAATTGAGATAGCTGTTGGTAAGTACTATTGCCTAAGTTCCAGGCACTGATGTTAGGGTTTGATTTATTTTTATTTATGGTGTTAAGGATGATATTGAATTGCTCGTGCAGGTAGGCGGTATCATTAATGAAGCTTGATGGGGCAGGCACCCAGAAGCTATAATTAATTTTTAAGCCCTTTTGTGCCGCTGCTTCAAAAATTGAGTGGTCGTAAATATTAGGTCCATATATTTTTATGGTATTTATCCCCGCTTTTCGAATGTCTTCAAAATCATTAACTATCATTTTTTTGGTGAGTGGAGCTATGTTCTTGTACCAGTAATTTCCCTTAGAGTAGATTACGCCTTTTACTGAAGAAAAAAATGAAGGGTTTACTGATAAACGTTTTTGACCGGTGACCGGATCTTGTTCAATAATATTTTTCGAAGTATCTGAAAACTTTCTCGAAGTGCTATTGTAAAGTCGCGATTGCCTGATCAATTTCGATAACCCGGTGGTGTCTGATGAAGAGATGAACTCTGCAAAAGACTTTTTGCTATTATCATTCTTTGCATCGAAACCATGCGCAACATTAAAGTTTGCATCTTCATCCGATTCCTGAGAAGCATATATGCAGATGCCAACCACTAATATGCTAAGTATCAGGCTAACTTTCCTTACACCGAAATATATCTTTCTTCTTAACAGCCAAAAAAATATTTTAACATGCTGTATTTTTGAAACAACCGTAAATAATGTCGCATGTTTATCCAGGTAGGCCTGAAACTTGAGTTCTGAACTTGCGATAAGCATAAATATCATGAACATACAGTTCAGACCAACGATGCCGGACATGAAAAGTGTATAGGGGTTCCAGTCGTTGTAAAGACCGTAAATAATGGCTGCAATGGATACAACCAACACTACAATATTAGGTAAGTTGTTTTTTAAATTTTTTTCATCTTTAATATCCTTGGGGGTTGCTATGTAGGGAACGTTCTTCCTGATAATAGTATAGACAAAACCTAATATGAAAACCCACCATGTACCTATGAGCAGTAATCCCCCCACTACATGAAACCCCCGCTCATTATCCTCCATTACCCATTGCTGAACAAAATGCCTGATCAGGACAACTGAAGTTATAAAAGGAACACTGATAACTAAAAATTCAGAAAAGTCCATCCTTAACGGGAAAGCATCTGTGAACAGGGATATGACCGGAATTGAAAAATTAATAAGAAATACAAAACCAGATAAGTAAAACAGAGGTAAAAGACCGTAATGAAGTTTCTGCCGCCAGTTGAATTTTCTAAAAAGTTTAACGTAGGAAGTCACAAGAAGCTCAAAAACACCCCGCGACCATTTCAATTGTTGCTTATAATAAGCTGACAAAGTAGCCGGAACCAGGCCCCGGGTCAACACAGCGGGTACATAAACGGATTTCCAATTGCGTGCATGGAGCTGCATTGCCGTATGCATATCTTCAGCCAGCCCGGCAGCATGTCCACCAATGGATTCCAGGGCCGTTCGCCTGAAAGTACAATTGGCGCCTATAGCCTGCACAGTGCCATAACTGTTCATGCACATCATCATCGGGCCGTAAAACTGATAGGTTTGTTGTGCCGCGCCTTTAGCTATCCATCCAATGTCATGATTGTAATAGGCCTGCACAATTTGCACATAACCAATTTCCGGGTTATCAAAATGAGCTATTATCGGATCCAGAAATTCGGGTACGGGTATATGGTCAGGATCAAGAATTACACATAGTTCGCCTGATGACTGGGCTAACGCGTTATTAATATTGCCGGCTTTGGCGTTGATCTTTTTAGTTCTTGTTATGTGATGAACACCCAGTTCTTTACAAACTGATTTCAGGTAAGGATCATCGGCCTCGTCACATAAAAAGGTTTCATGAGGATAGCGTATAGCCTGAATTGCAGTAAGTGTTTCAACAATCATTTCATATGGTTCACCTGCGCAAAACGTGGTAAATATGTCTACCGTATATTGTTTCGTTATGGGTAAAGCAGGCGGAACGCTTATTGACCAATAATGATACCACTCATATATTACCTTAAAAAAGGTATAAATAAAGGTTGATATTAATAGCCAATATAGTGGCTGATAACCAATAACTGATTTTCTGAGCAGGCTATGTATTAAAAAAAACATACAAAGCAAACCGATGATAATCATCAGCCTTAAATAAAATAATTGCCGTTTGGAAGGTGGTTTTATAGTATTGTTCATGGATTTTTTAATACATAAAAGGGAGTGTTTGAGGTAGCAAAAGAGCCCTTTTGATCATATACATAAACCAATAAGCGATAAGGGCCTTCTGTGGCGGGTACTTTAAACTTCAAGTCCGGCCCGCTTTGCCCGATTATTAAACTTTTAATCTCCTTTGGTTTCTTTTGGTTAAAAACGCCATTGGGTTTGAACCAATCCTCCGCAAATATTTCCCATTTAAATGTTAAGCCGGTGGTATCAGGATCTTCAAGATACACTTTGCTGTTTATTGTTATGCCAGGCTTAAATAAGATATTGTCCCTGGCACCTTTTCCATCTACCAACATGTATTTCAGCACAGGGGCTTTCTTAGACGCTTTTTGGCCCGTCCAGATATAATGCATCACCTGAACGGCCTCGGTTTCGGAGCCATTTTCATCAAACATACTGAACCAGGTTGGCGTTAGTTCCTGTTTTTGGCCCCAATAAAACACCATCGACCCCAGAAACCTGGAGTTATTAACCGGCATGTACTTTTCATAGATAGAAAGATATTGCTCCGCCTTTTTTGTGCTGGTATTTTCAATATAAGCCCCCCAAGCATTTTGATTGTCTGCAACCCAAGGCCCTTCAATTCCCCATTCTGTTATCAGGAACGGGCCATCCCAAAACCAATTGAATTTCTGAAGATCTTCATTTAAAGTTTGGATCGAACCAAAAATATTGAATGAGATGAAGTCAATCTTCGTCCGCAGCTTAATATTGACAATGTTTTTCTTTTGAAAGGACATAATGGTTGTAGTAACCGGATGCTGCGGATCATCCTGGTGGATCATGTCGACCACGGCATTAAATATGGTATAAAACTGATTGTATTTCGGTTTGTAAGGGAATGCAAGCTCATTGCCCACGCACCAGCTCAAAAGCGCGGGATGATGCTTAAATCTATTAACAATCCCGGCAATTTTGGTAACATGGGCACTGGCCTTCGGGGTTTTATAAAAGTCATCTATACTTTCGCTTGGTGGCATTGGCAAACCTGCTATTACAGCTAAATGATGGGCCTGTGCCGAATCTAAAATACTTCCTAAATTTAAGGTGTCCCAAACCCTTATCGTATTGCCTCCAGCCTCGTTTAACTGTTTTAAATTTGTAAAACCGGAAGCTCCTTTTATGAAAAATGGCTCACCATTACGGTACAGTGAATATTTGCCATTTTCGTTTTTGATGTAAACTCCATTTTTATTGACATTGCGAGGCTGTGATCGATTACAAGACAAAAAAGAAAGGCAAAGTATCAGACAACTAATAATTAATCGTAAAAGAGGACATCTCATAAATAGTAGTTCGGTTCATTTAAAAATGCAAACGAAATTTTTGTAGCTACATATAAAACTCTTCGCCTTTTAATAAAAGGAAATTCCAACTGCAGGTTTTGGTTCATGTTGCGAATATTCAAAAAATCATGTAAATATTGACTGTATACGGAAAGTATAATTAATAGTTTATATGTAGATCAGGAATTAAGAGGAGGGGGCCAGATGTTAGCAGATACACCTTACTGCCGGCATGATTTGGGGGACATTTGCAGGATAAATTGCCCGAATTTATAGAACGTAAAGGTAAGGCGACAAGAAATGATGTGTATATTGTGCCTGATAACTTAAATCGTCAGTGCGCGTTTTACTAAGGCAAATTAGTAGCGGGCAAATCCAAAATACAGATACCTGTGAAACCGGAAAAGCATGATTATGACGCAGTAATAGTAGGCTCGGGGCCAAATGGCCTTGCGGCAGCCATATTGTTGCAACAAAACGGACTTTCGGTGTTACTGCTTGAAGGAAAAAGTACTATTGGCGGCGGTTTACGTACTGAAGAACTAACCCTGCCTGGTTATAAGCATGATGTTTGCTCAGCTATTCATCCGCTGGCAGTTGGTTCGCCATTTTTTGAAACACTGCCACTGCGTGAGCACGGCCTTGAATATATTTATCCCACAATATCTGCAGCGCATCCCTTTGATAATGGAACCGCCGCGGTACTTAAAAAATCCATTGTTGAAACTGCCAATCTGTTAGGTGCCGACAGGGATACCTACATCAAACTGATGGCCCCCCTGGTAACTTCGTGGCCCGGTTTGGCGTCTGATGTTTTAGGTCCGCTTACTTTTCCCAAACATCCGGTCCACCTGGCTGCTTTTGGGCTGGATGCTTTAACTTCAGTAAACTATTTGGCCAAACGCTTTAAAACTGAGGAAGCCAAAGGGCTTTTAGCCGGGATGGCTGCTCATAGCATTCTGCCGCTAACAAATCTTACCACATCTGCAATTGCTTTAGTATTGATGGTTAACGGGCATTTAAAAGGCTGGCCTGTGCCTAAAGGCGGCTCGGTAAAAATAGCGGAGGCACTGGCATCATACTTTACATCAATAGGGGGCAGGATAGAAACCAATACCTACATCAATAATTTTGATCAGCTGCCATCGGCAAAGACAATTTTGTTTGATGTTACGCCAAAACAACTGCTGCAAATTGCCGGACATAAATTTTCATCATTGTATAAATGGCAACTGGAACGTTATCGTTACGGGATGGGTGTTTTTAAAGTTGACTGGGCGCTTGACGATGTTATTCCGTTTAAAGCAGGAGAGGCCCGGCAAGCAGGAACGGTACATATTGGCGGTACGCTGAGGGAAATTGCTGCATGTGAACAGCAAATCTGGGACGGTTTGCACCCCGAAAAACCATTTGTACTGCTGGCCCAGCAAAGCCTTTTTGATAATACCCGTGCACCCCAGGGCAAGCATACCGCCTGGGCATACTGCCACGTTCCCAACGGATCAAACAAAGACATGACCGATTTTATCGAAAAACAAGTGGAGCGTTTTGCCCCTGGTTTCCGCGAACGCATCATAGGCAGGCATACTTTTAACACAGGGCAACTGGAAAACTATAATCCCAATTATATCGGAGGTGATATTAACGGTGGGGTAATTGACATTGGCCAGTTGTTTACCCGGCCGGTATTGCGCCGCTCACCATACCGCACATCGGCAAAGGGGATTTATATCTGTTCATCATCCACACCGCCGGGAGGGGGGGTACATGGGATGTGCGGCTACCATTCGGCCAAACGCGCTTTAAAAGATGTATTTAACATTAGCATTCAATCATAATTATTAATCAAAGCTCAGGAGTCGCAGCGGCTCTTCATACCTAAAACGATGTTAGGCTTCGCAAAGCCGTGCGCCACCGCACCGGTATTATTTAAACAACACATAATAAAGGCAAAGCATCGTTGAAACTTGCTTGAAACAGCTCCTTAGGTGTTTCAACGCCACGGTTATCTGGTTTTCAACCGTTCGTTTGGATATTCCTAAGCGGACGGCGATTTCCTGGTTACTCAGGTTTTCCATGCGGCTCATATAAAATATTTCCTGGCATCGCTTGGGCAACTTCTCCAGGTAATAACTCAGTTCCTGTAACAATTCCTGGTTTTTGATCCGGAAGTCACCCTGGTTGTAGTCGGGGAAACTGCCTGCTTCCAGATTATCCAGTTCCAGGATGACCGGGGGCTTCGCTGCACGCATACGATTATAAACCTGGTAGCGGATGGCCGAGAGCAGAAAATTGGGAACAGATTCTATGTCCAGTTGATGCCGGCGATCCCAGATATTCAGGAAAACATCATGTACCGCTTCTTCACTATTTTCACGGTCCTTCAGGTACCGGAGGGCAGTCTTATATAATCTTACCCAGTACCGGTCAAAAAGTACGGCGAACGCGTACTCATCGTCATTACGTACGGCAAGCCACAGCTCCTGATCACTAATATGAGAATTGTACATACAATTGGTTGGATAAAAGTAGGAAAAGCCGGTTAAAATTATTTAACATTTAAGCCTGAGTGGGAAAAAAAGTTAGAAATGTATGTGTGTGTCGTCATAAAATTTACACTAACACCATATAAACCTGCAATTGCAACCTGATGATAACTAAAAACGAGTTCCTTGCGCTGTATGAAAAATATATGAGCGGTCAATGTACTGATGCTGAAAAACAGCTATTGGATGCATACCGCGATGAAATGCAGTTGGCCGACGAGGTTTGGGATGATGAAGAGGTTAGTGAAGCCGATGTACATGCGCGGATTTGGAAAAAATTAACTGAAAGCAGGCAAAAGGCTACCGTCATAAAACCTCTTAAACAAACAAGCTACAAATGGCTATGGGCGGCTGCTTCATTAGTTGCTATAGCTGTATTGGCTGGCTTGCTGTTTATGCCTGTTAAAAGGGATAATACGACAGGTACCATAGCTAAGAATACTAAAACAACCATATTACCCGGAAGCAACAAGGCGTATCTTACTTTGGCCAATGGCAATAAAATAGTACTTGATGACGCCAAAAATGGCCAGCTGGCAGCTGGGGCAGGCGTAAAAGTAAGTAAAGCAGCCAACGGTGTAGTGGTTTATAAATTTGACAAAAAGCCCGGGGAACAAGCGCATGAGGGTGTCCCGCGTATCAATACCATTACTACCCCCCGCGGCGGCCAATACGAGGTTATATTGGGCGATGGCACCAGTGTAAAGCTCAATGCAGCCTCTTATATAAGATTCCCGGAGTTTTTTAGCGGCGCTACCCGCGAAATTGAATTGAACGGGGAGGCTTATTTCGAGGTAGCAAAAGATAAGGCCCATCCATTTATAGTTAAGGCTAATGGTACACAGGTGCAGGTATTCGGCACCCACTTTAACATTAACGCTTATAGCGATAACCCTGATATTACCACCACCCTGCTTGAAGGCTCGGTTAAAATGAGTAAAGGCACAGCCGCAATAATGCTTTTACCTGGCCAACAGGGAACTGTAAACCAAAATGGTTCATCAATAAAAGTACAAAAGGCCGATGTTGAAGCCAATATGGCCTGGATAAACGGCTTTTTTATATTTCATGATCAAAGCATTGTGAATATCATGAAGCAGGTGAGCCGCTGGTATGACGTGGATATTGAGTATCAGGATACGCAGGTTCAGGAAAATGAATTTGGCGGTACCATCTCAAAATATAAAGACATTAAAGAATTGCTTGATAATATCAAGCTTACCGGTAGTATTCACTATAAAATTGAAGGAAGGAGGGTTATCATTATGAAGTAACCTCATACTTACATAATGCTATCCCAAAAAGAAAGTAACCAGGAGCGTTCGCACCGCCCCTGGCTCAAGCTACGGATAGCAATCAGGTCAGTTAACGATCATTTTTTCTCACAACCAGTTATTTAACCTAACATTCAAATGTACAAAAATTCTACTGCATTAAAGCGCGGGCAGATACCCCGTGCCGTATCAAAAATATTTCTGATCATGAAATTGTCGTTCTTTTTGTGTCTGGTTTCGATACTTCAGGTAAGTGCCTCAACCACGTTTGCGCAAAGGATAAGTCTTAGTAAAAATAACGCTTCGCTTGTTGAAACGCTTAAAGACATCCACAGGCAAAGCGGATATAGTGTACTCTACAATTCCAAAATGCTAAAAAAGGCACTTCCTGTAAACGTCGACCTTAAAGATGCGGGATTGGAAGAAGCATTGCAGCAATGTTTCCGAGATCAGCCTTTTAGCTATGTAATTAATAACACTACCATTGTAGTTACCCCCAAACCCGCCGAAAAGAAACCGGTACAGGTAATAACGATTACCGGTACGGTAAAAGATCAGAAAGGCATGTCTTTACCGGGTGTTACAGTAAAGGTTAAAGGTACCAACACGGGTGTACAGACCAATATTGATGGCAATTATACTGTTACTGTGAATGACAATAGCGCAGTGTTGGTATTCAGCTTTGTGGGTTTTGTTACCCGGGAGGTACCTGTAAGCAATCAAACCAAAATTGATGTAACGCTTAAAGAGCAAACATCGGCACTAAACGAAATTGTAGTGGTTGGTTATGGTACGCAAAAGAAAGCAAACCTTACAGGTGCTGTATCATCGGTATCCGGCGAGACGTTGAATAAACGCCCTGTTGTTAACACTGCATCTATGCTTGAAGGTCTTGCACCAGGTGTGCAGATCAACACAGGCTCAGGCGAGCCTGGAAATGAGGCTGTATCTATCCGGATCCGCGGTAACAGCACATTCAGTGGCGCCGGTTCTGATCCGTTGGTATTGATAGATGGTGTTCCCGGTAACTTCAGCGATCTTAACCCAACCGATATCGACAATGTATCTGTTTTGAAAGACGCTGCATCTGCATCAATATACGGTTCAAGGGCTGCCAACGGCGTGGTGCTTGTAACAACCAAGCAAGGCAAGGCCGGACAAATGTCTGTTACTTACGATGGTAACTTAGGGTACAACAGCCCGACCAAGATGTTTAAACTGGTGACCAACTCTGCCCAATATATGGAGATGTTTAACCAGGCACGCATCAACAGCGGCACAACAGATCCTAACTCACTTTATCCGCAGGACCAGATCGATCTGTATCGTTACGCTACAGATAGGGTACGCTATCCTAATACCGATTGGCTGAGCCTGATATTCAGGACTGCTGTAACACAAAACCATAACCTGACATTTAACGGAGGCAGTGAAAAAACTACGTATAACGTGTCATTGGGATATGTTAACCAGGACGGTATTGAAAGGGGCTTTGATTATAAGCGATATAGCGCACGGATCAATCTGACTTCAAAGATTAACGATCATATAAAATTCGGCACCAACGTATTGTTAAAATCAGGCACCAGGGGTGCTGTAGCCGGTAATCCTTCATCACCAAGTCAGTGGGATGGTTCTTCGATGGATCTTTTCCTTTCGGCCATGTCGCAGGCGCCTACTTATGGTCCATATTTAGCTGATGGTAGCGGGCGGTACACCTACAAAGCTTATGACTTTGAGTATAACAATAAAAACCCGATAGCTGTACTTGATCAAAACTTCAGAAGGATCACCAATGATTACGCTGTAAACGCCCAGGGCTGGTTTGAAGTGCAGTTTACTAAAGATATTTCCTGGTATACTAAAGGCGCGGTAAACTTTAACATGGATAAGTACAAGGACTTTAAAGCTACGCTGGATGAGTATAATTTCCGCACTAATCAACTGGCAACATCTCTTGACCTGGGTAAAGGTTTAACAGATCAGGACGAGCAAACCGTTTATACCAACCTGTTCAGTTACCTGAACTATGCGCACAATTTTCATGGGCATAATATTAAAGCACAATTTGGCTATAGCATTGAGCAAAGTAAATATCAGTACTTATCAGGTTACCGTAAAAACTTTGCCGATCTGGACCTGCAGGAGTTAAACGCAGGTGGTTCTGATATTCAAAACGCAAACGGAACCAGTAACCAATGGGCCTTAATGTCTTATTTCGGTCGTGTAAATTACGACTATAAAGGGCGTTACCTTTTAGAGGGCAACATTCGTGATGACGGAAGTTCAAAATTCGCCGGTAAAAACAAATGGGGTGTATTCCCATCGTTTTCAGCCGGCTGGAGGGTTACTGAAGAGCCTTTAGTAAAAGCCATGAATTTAACCTGGCTGGATAATTTCAAACTAAGAGGTTCATGGGGACAGTTGGGCAATCAAAACATAGTAATGAACGGCTATGGTGCCAACTATCCGTATCAGGCTTTATTGAACTTTACCGGCAATTATTCTTTTGATAATTCGACACTGTTAACTGGCGTAGCTCAGCAAAACCTCAACAATCCGGCCATTAAATGGGAAACCACTACTATGACCGATATTGGTTTGGACGTTACCATTTTCAAAAACTTTAATTTAACTGCCGATTGGTATAATAAAACAACGTCTGATATTTTGAGGCAGGCACAGGTTACCGCAGCTGTGGGCTTAAGTGCACCTACCATTAATGACGGATCGGTAAATAACAGGGGTGTTGAGCTTGGTATATCGTATAATAATGTAATAACTGATGGCGCTTTAAGGGGCTTAGCCTTTAATGTAGGTGCAAACGTTGATCATAACCGTAACAAACTGGTGAAATTTGGTCAAACAGAAATTGGAGATTATACCATCAACCAAAACGGGCAACCGTGGAACTCATTCTACATGCTGCAGGTTATCGGTATCTTCCAGTCGGCGCAAGAGGTAGCTAATTCTCCCAAACAGTTTTCTGATTCTACCTTACCGGGCGATTTAAAATATAGAGACGTAAATGGCGATGGTAAAATTGATCAAAATGACCGTACAATTATCGGTGGTGTTTATCCAAAATTAAATTACTCGTTTAACTTGTCGGCCAGCTTTAAAGGCTTTGACTTATCAGCCATGATGCAGGGCGTTTACGGTGTTAAATCTTATGTATCAGGTTGGGGCACTATACCATTTGTACAAGGCTCGTCACCAACTACCGATTGGTTAAATGCCTGGACGCCTGAGCACCCTTCAACCACTATGCCGCGTCTGTATTTTGGCCAAAGCGCACCTGATAAGATCGGTCGCAGGTCATCTTATTTCTTGCAGGACGCATCTTATTTGAGGCTTAAAAACCTGGTGTTTGGTTATACCCTGCCGTCACAGCTTACCAAAAAAGTGGGTATCAATAGGTTAAGGGTTTATTTCGCCGGTGATAACCTATTAACCATAACCAAGTTTAAAGGCCTTGATCCTGAGCGTTATGGTAGCGGCGACCAGGTGCAGTACCCGCAAAATAAAATCTACTCTTTTGGTTTGAACGTTTCCTTTTAATTAGCCCACATGAAAAATCGAATTATAATAACCATCATATTAATTGCATCGCTGTTTTTAGGCGCATGTAAAAAGGCTCTTGATCTAAACCCCAATGATCAGATAGCCACTTCAACTTTCTATAAAACGAAAGCAGACTTTGACGCGGCTTTGGCAGCGGTTTACGCTTCCCTTCAGCCAGAAGAATTTTCCTATGGCATGGGCTTCAGGGATGGCTTTACTGATAACGGCTATAATCAGTTTAATTCGGGAGCTGCCAAGGATTTTGTACAGGGCAACTTTAACCCTACAACCGGCGGTTATGAAACAGCCATTTATAACGATAGTTATACCGGCATCGCAAGGGTAAACCTGTTTTTGCAAAATTTAGGTACTTATAAAGGTTCAGATATATCTGATAGCCAGCGTAAGGTGTATGAAGGCGAAGTAAGGTTTATCCGGGCTTTTCTATACTTCCAGTTATATAGCATTTATGGTGATGTACCATTGGTTGTGGAACCGCTTAACCTCAGCAATCAAAAGCAACCTAAAGTACCTGCAGCGCAGGTGCTTGCCCAGATCAATGCCGACCTGGATTATGGTATTGCCAATTTGAACGCTGCAGCATATTATGCTAACGGCGGCCACGCTGCAGCTTCATCTGCAAAGGCATTAAAGGCAAGGGTTTTGTTATTTGCAGCATTTGGCAGCACCGGTACGCCTGATGCCGCCATGCTAACCCAGGTACGAAACCTTTGTTTGGACTTGATGGGACAATACAAACTGAGTACCAACTTTGAGGATATTTTCAGGGATGCAACCCAGAAAAATAATACCGAGATCATGTTTTCGGTTAACTTCCTTGCGCCAAACAATACAGCTCCGTGGGACATGTATTACGGCGACTGGGATGCCTGCGCGCCTATGCAAAATATGGTAGATGCCTACGAGTGTACTGACGGACAACCATATGGCACTTCGCCATTAACCGATACCAAAAATCAGTTCAAAAACCGCGATCCAAGGCTGGCCAAAACAGTATACGCCGATTCGGTTTATTTTGGCCCTGGCAAAGTTCACCATCCTTCAAACCTGAGGCCTACAGGTTACGGAATTATCAAATTCCTCGAACCGAATAATATCCCTTACGGCTTTTCAACCCTTAGCCAGCAGGATGCGGTTATACTGCGTTTAGGTGAGGTGATGCTGATGTATGCAGAAGCTCAAAATGAAATTGCCGGCCCTGATGCAACAGTTTATAAAGCTATGGCCGATTTGCGCGCAAGGGTAAATATGCCGGCTTACCCGGCCGGGTATACCAAAGATCAGATGCGTGAACGCATCAGGCACGAACGCCGTGTTGAGCTTGCTTTCGAAGGCTTGCGTCACTATGATCTGTTAAGATGGCATATTGCCGGCCCGGTACTTAACGCGGTAAAAACCAGCCTTATCAATTATCATTTTGAGGATAAATTTTACCATTGGCCTCTGCCTCAAACAGAAATTGACAAGAGCGGAGGCGTACTTATACAAAATCCGGATTACAAATAGCAACCGGATCTTAAAAGCCAGAGGCGGCCTGTCAATGAAGCGCATGCCAAAATCTGGACAACAGTCTTAATTAATCATGTGATGAGCCCGGTATTTTATCGGGCTCATTCCTTTAGTTTGAGTTTGACCCATTCCAAAAGCTTTTAACTGTATAATTCCGTACTTTATATAAAAGCTAAAAGCAGAATGCACAAAGTCTAAAGATTAACGTGTTGATTATATTTATGCAGCTCAATGATGTTCAAACCTGCCGGTGACTTTGTCTATCCTGATCTTATAGACGATCAGGTCGATCTTGTCGCCAATATCATACTCATTTGCGGTTATACCATGGGAGGGATGGTCTGTAGCATGTTCCACCAGTGGCATAACCCGGTGGATCAGTAACTGCATTGTCTGCTCTTGTTCCGCTATGTCTGTAATTTCTTCAAATGTACCCCAGGCTATGACACTTTTCCAGCTAAAGATGTTTTTTATATCATCAACTTCAAAACAAACTTTAGGGTTTTTTCGCATCATTTCAATTTTCTTTCCCGGACCGGAATGCGCATAGATTACGCCGTTCTTGTATACATAGTTAACGGGTACGATATACGTGGTGCCCTGGGCATGACACCCTAAACGGCCGATTACCTGCCGGCTAAGCAACGCTTCAATTTCCGGTTGTTCCAATTTTCCTAACATAACGGCGAATATTAATTGACCAAAGCTAAGCTCATCACTGTTTAAACAAAATGCTGCCGGTCAGTTAAGGGCATGATCGCCGTCACATTTGTGTCAGTATCCCTCGAGCTGTTGATGTTGTGATACATGTTATGCATCCCGATCTGCCGGCTGTTGTACATCATCGCAATCACAGGGATATTTACCTGTGATTGTTTTTTATGTTGCTTTATTAATCAATTGGACCGGTTTCGGGTGTACAATCAATTGTATAAGTGACGGCCGTCACTATTTTAACCTGCCGAACATCGCAACTTTACCTCATAAAAATAATGTTATGAAAGTAGTTGAGGTAAGCTATGCCGCCAGTAAACGAACGGTCATTTCCCTGTTATACAATTTAAAGTTTTAAAAGCGTGAATAATAAGAGCAGCATAACTGGGATCGAAAATTTTTACGCGGTCGGAATTAATTATAAAAAATCGGACGCCCGGCTTAGAGGCCGTTTTGCAATTTCAAACGAGCAATATGAAGCCATATTGAAAGAGGCCGGTAATTATGGCGTTAGCTCATTATTTATCTTGTCGACATGTAACCGTACCGAAATCTACGGAGTAACCAATACGCCAAATGAACTGGTTAATCTGTTATGCAGTGTTACCAATGGCGAAATAAAAGAATTTAAGGGTCACTGCTATAAAAAGGAAGGCATTGGCGCGGTTGAACATATGTTTAACGTTGCAGCTGGTTTAGATTCACAGATACTTGGAGACTATGAAATTATCGGGCAGTTTAAACAGGCTGTAAGATTTGCGAAAGACCGCGGTTTTATCAATACCTTTTTAGAAAAGCTATATAATACTGTTTTGCAAGCCTCAAAGCAGATCAAAAATCAAACGGGCCTCAGCAAAGGAACTACTTCCGTATCATTTGCAGCTCTGCAATCCATTAAGCAATATCATGCTGATGCGACAAATATTTTGATTGTAGGGGCAGGTAAAATGGGGCAGCGTACATGTAAAAACATTAAAGATTACCTGGGACAAAAGGTTCGTATTACTTTGGTTAACAGGACTGTTGATAAGGCAGAGCGGCTTGCCGAAGAAATGGACGTTAGTTATGGCCATATAGCAGATTTGCCAACGCTCATTTCTCTTGCAGATGTTATTATTGTAACCACAGCTTGCGCTACGCCTGTAATTTTTAAAGCTGATCTTGAATATTGCAGTGAAAAACTGATCATAGATTTGGCAATACCCAACAATGTTGAACCCGCAGCATCAGAATTACCGCACATTAAACTGGTTAATATTGACGAACTCTCGCTTGTTAACAGTGAAACTATTCAGAAAAGGCAAAGTCAGGTTATTGCCGCGCGAGAGATCAACAACCATTTCATCAACAGGTTTGTTGAATGGTGCGAACTGCGAAAAAGCTGCATAGTGGTGAATGCCATTAAAAAACAGTTAACCTCCATTTGTTTAAGCCAATCTAAATCCGCCGGCTGCGTTGCGGGCTTTGTATCTTCCACGGATGAACAAAGAATACAGCAAATATTAAACGGAACAGCGGGAAAAATAAAAGGCGTTAACAAAGCCGGCTGCCATTACCTGGAGGCTTTAAATGAATTTATGTCGCCCCCGGGTTTACCAACCAACATATTAAATCCTGAGCGAACGTTAATATAAATAACAATAGACAGCCAAGGCAGATGTTTGAGGTTATCGGATAAACGGAAGTAATATCAATTTTGCCTGAATATAACCGGGGCATGAAAGAGATTATTAAATAGCGAATAAGAAAAAGAGGGTTTCCGGCGTTCAAAATATCATAGTACCTTTATTACTAAACATATTTTGCAGTATTGCCTGATACAGTACGATTTTTGTTAGTCATTGATCATCATCTTATCTGACTTCGCTATGGAAACCGCAAATCAACACCGCAGGGATTTTATTAAGACAGCCGCCATTGGGTCACTAACCGGGCTGACATTGTTATCAGCTTGTAATGACAACGATGATGAGGAGGATCAAAAAGTATCGCCACCCGAGGATCTTATGCAGGAGCACGGTTTACTGAACCGGGTGCTGCTCATTTATGACCATTGCAAAGGCCTCCTAATAGATAAGCAGGGTTTCCCGATGGAAGCATTGTTAAACTCGGCTGGCATTATTCGCACCTTTGTTGAGGATTACCATGAAAAGCAGGAAGAAAACTATCTGTTCCCACGTTTTCAAAAGGCCAACCAGTTAACTGATCTTGTACAAACGTTGCTGGCGCAGCATAAGGCTGGGCGTACTATCACGGATGAGCTCATGCAATTAACTAAGTCTCAAAACCTGACCGATACGGAAAAACAGCAGCTTATTACCTTGTTGAATAATTTCAACAGGATGTACCGCCCGCATGAAGCGCGCGAGGATACCATTTTATTCCCCGCCTTCCGCAAGATCGTATCCCATCATGAATATGACGCGCTGGGTGAGGAATTTGAAAATAACGAACATAAACTGTTTGGCAAAAACGGGTTTGAAGACATGGTTGAGAAAGTGGCCGGTATCGAAAAGTCTTTAGGTATTTATGAGCTGGCCCGGTTCACGCCAGGCACCTAACTGCAAATTGCCCACTATTTTTTGTTTCCTATCGATAACAGGCTGGCATTAATAGCCACCACTACCGTGCTCACTGTCATGAGTACCGCGCCAATTGTCGGGCTCACCATAATACCCTGGTTGTACAGAACGCCTGCTGCCAGTGGCAGGGTTATCACATTGTAACCTGTTGCCCAGGCCAGGTTCTGTGTCATTTTACGGTAGGTGGCTTTACCAAACAGGATCAGGTTAACGATGTCTTTAGGATTGCTGTTCACCAGCACAATGCCGGCGGTTTCGGCAGCAATGTCACTGCCCGAGCCAACAGCAATGCCAACGTCGGCCTGTGCAAGTGCGGGGGCGTCGTTTACACCATCACCTGTCATTGCTACAAACTCGCCCTGTTGCTGTAATTCTTTGATCTTTTCCAGTTTTTCATGCGGCAGTACTTCGGCAAAAAAACCATCCATTTTCAGCTGTGTGCTAACACTTTCGGCAACCTGCTTATTATCGCCGGTCAGGAGTATCGACTTGATACCGTTTTCGTGGAGGGTTGCTATCGCTCCCTTTGATTCCTCCCTGATGGCATCGCCAAGGGCAACAAACCCGGCAAGTTTTTCATCGATCAATACAAATACCACTGTTTCGTTACTGGACACCTTGAAATTTGCCGGAAGGCCGATACTATTTTCTTTCAGATAACCGGGACTGACCACTTTGATGTGCTTTTGCTCTGTAACCGCTTCAACGCCTTTACCAGTGATCGCTTTAAATTGTGTTACTTCGGGAAGGGTTAGTTTTCTTTTTTTAACTTCACTTAAAATGCCTGTGGCTATCGGATGTTCTGAATTGCTTTCCAATGCCCCCGCCAGCCTAAGTAATTCATCTTCGCTTTTCAATACTCCTCCGGTAAGCACCGTCCTGGATACCTCAAATTTTCCTTTAGTTAAGGTGCCGGTTTTATCAAAAACAATAGAAGTGATCTTTCGTGCATTTTCAAAAGCAGTCCTGTTTTTGATCAACAGGCCATGTTGCGCCGATAAGGATGTTGATTTAGCTACCACGAGGGGAACAGCCAGGCCGAGCGCATGCGGGCAACAGATCACAATAACGGTCACCATTCGCTCCATGGCAAAAGCCAGGTCGTGCCCCAGGCTAATCCATACCACGAATGTAGTTATACCGGCTAAGAGCGCAATGATAGTTAGCCAACGGGCCGCTTTATCTGCTAACAACTGCGTGTTTGATTTAGCGTTTTGCGCATCGCGGACAAGATCGATGACTTTGAACAAATAGGAATCTTTACCGCTATGTGTAACACGAACTTTTAATGAACCGTTACCGTTCACCGATCCGGCAATCACTCGCTGGCCTTTTGTTTTTTGCACCGGGGCAGATTCCCCTGTCAGCATGGACTCATTCAGGTAACTCTCGCCATCTTCCACCATACCGTCGGCGGGTACCTTTTCGCCTGGTTTAATTAAGATCAGGTCATTTTCTTTCAGGCTTTCCGTTTTCACGTCCTCTGTAATGTCTCCTTTAAATACGTGCGCGGCTGAAGGCATGAGCTGGACCAGCAATTCGAGCTCGCGCGAGGCGCCGGCTATCGATTTCATTTCGATCCAGTGTCCCAATAGCATAATGAGAATAAGCGTGTCCAGTTCCCAAAAGAAATCCATGCCATTAAGCCCGAATACGGTAGCCGCACTGTACAGGTAAGCAACGGATATGGCGAAACCGATCAGGGTCATCATTCCGGGGTTTTTCGCCTTTAGTTCCGAAAGCCACCCGGTCAGAAAAGGCCGGCCGCCATAAAGAAAAACTGCCGTCGACAGCGCAAAAAGTATATACCGGTCGCCCGGGAAACCAATTTGCAGGTGCAGCCAGTGTCGGATCATGGGCGATAGCGCCAATATAGGTAGGGTGAATGCTAGCACTACGTAAAAACGCTTACGGAAATCAGCGATCATGGCTCCGTGATCATGCCCGGCGTGGCCCATGTCTCCATGCCCCATACCATTTTCTTCCTGATGTTGTGGATGCTGGTGCCCTTTCATTTCAGGCATTTCGTGCTGGTGTTCATGATGCTGATGTTCCATAGTCGTTTGTATTAATTAGCTTTACTTACTGATAACTACTAATAGGTTAATGTTAATCCGGCGCCTAAGCCCATATCACTGTCATAGTGGCTGGAGAAAGAAAAATTCTTATTAACGATATAGCGCAGTCCGGTGCTATATTCTTTATCGGTATTGCCTGTTATAGAAAACCGGAGCCTGCTGGTCAATGCAATATCCTCCCGGCCAAGTTGAAACCTGAGTTTGCCATTGCCATCAATACGGGCATCGGCCACAAACAGTAATGGCAAAGTGTAGGCCAAACCTGCAACTACCGTATGCCGGTTGTTTTTATTGCTGAGCTGACCGAACAGGTTTTTTTCCTGTTCGTTTGTTTTTTTATAATGATAATCAAATCCTGCATAAGCATACAGCCATTGCATACGGCCAAAGTACCTTCCAAACATCGTTTCACTCTCATATCCCTTGGTATTGTTTATTCCAAGGTGCCACATGGTAGAAAATTTCCAGCGGGTATTTGCTAAAGCCGCGTTGCCATCGCTGCCGTTTGTTTCCAGCCCCAGTTTGGCCGATGCATAGTATTTACGATCGTCGGCAGCTACTTTCTTAAATCCAGCTGCCGGGTCGGGCACTTCGGGGTTAGGCGGCGAGTTTTCGTAACTGAAGATCCGCCCCATACCGCTCATCATATGGTATAGGATATGACAATGGAAAAACCAGTCGCCGCTTTCGCTGGCACGGAATTCGATGGTGTCCCTTTCCATCGGCATAATATCCAGGGTGTTCTTCAGCGGCGAGTATTCTCCCTGTCCGTTTAATACCCTGAAATAATGCCCGTGAAGGTGCATAGGGTGACGCATCATGGTATTGTTATAGAGAATGATACGAACATTTTCTCCCCGCTTAATCAGGATCTTGTCAGATTCCGAAACGGTTTTGTTGTTGATCGTCCAGACATAGCGGTTCATGTTACCGGTTAATTCAAAATTGAACACTTTGGTAGGGCCGGTTGGAAGCGTTGTCGGTTGAAGGGCTTTCAGCATACCATAGTTCAGGGTAACCGGCGGCTTGCCTTTGTCAAGTTCGGGATACATCACGGTGTTCATGTCCATTACCTGGGTAGTCATCTTCATTCCTTCCATTTCCTTCATGTTACCGTGCATATCCATCATATCATTCATCATTTTCATGCCGTCAAAATATTTCAGCTTAGGCAGCTTTTTAGCGGCGTGTTTGGCACCGCTGCCCAGCCAAAGCGACGTATATTTGGTACGATCTTCGGGTGTCGCCAGGAACTCATAACTGCCATCGGCAGGGATAGTAACTATCAGGTCATACGTTTCTGCAACGCCTACGATCATCCGGTCCACCTCAACAGGCTGAACATCTTCGCCGTCATTGGCAACAACTTTTAGTTTGCCGCCCGCCCAGCCAAGCCAGAAATAGGTAGAAGAACTTCCGTTAATTACCCGCAGTTTCACCTTGTCGCCGGCTTTAAATTCGGGAGCTTGGTTTTCGGCCTTGCCATTGCTGAAAAAACGGTCGTAGTAAACATCGCTTACATCCATAGCCGTCATGCGTTTCCATTCATTGGCCAGCTTTGTTTTGAAATGTCCGGTTTGTATCGCCTGCAAATAATTCTGGGTACTGCCTTTACGGATGGCATACCAGTCTGTGGCATTATGGAGCCGGCGCTGTACCTGTTCCGGGTTTTCATCGGTCCAGTCGCTTAGCAGCAGGGTATATTCCTTTAAAGGGGATGGCTGTTTTTTATGAATGATAAATGCCCCGTACAGCCCGCTTTGTTCCTGCGTCATCGTATGGGAGTGGTACCAGTAGGTTCCGTGCTGCACCAGCGGAAATTTGAATAGGTGCGTTTCACCAGCCTTGATGGGCGTGGTAGTTAGATAGGAAACACCGTCATACCGGTTGGGCAGGATCAGCCCGTGCCAGTGGATAGAGGTTTCCATCATCATTTCATTGTGCACATAGATCTCGGCAGTATCGCCTTCGGTAAATTCCAGTTCGGGTGCAGGGATACTGCCATTTATAGCCATAGCCGGCCGCTGTTTGCCGGTATAGTTAACGGTGGTATCATTGATATATAAGTGGTAAATCTCCCGGTTGCCTGTCTTGGTGAAAAACGGAAGATGCTTGCTCTGACCGGCAGACTCCATTTTCATCCCCGAATGTTGGGCAATGGAACTGACAACAGGCAGCAAAAAAAGGAACAATAAAATAAACTTCTTCATAGTATTAAAATATAAGGCCGGAGTATATGCCCCGGCCCTTTAATTACTTAGCTGCAGGTAAAGTTTCTTTTACAGCGCCACAGGTTAACATTTGATTGCCGTAGTAGGGATTTTGAATAGCGGCAGTTTCACTTAACCAATATGATTTTTTCATCGGACAATAGTCGCGGTAAACAGGGGCATTGTTCAGTTTGATTGCCTGTACGGTGGCGAACATGTTTTCTGAAAGGCTGGCAAAATGTTCACGCTGATGCGTGATATCATCGCTTTCCGAAATATGGCGGGCATCGAACTGCAACTTATCCGCATATTTTGTCCAGCTAGTTTTATCAGCTGCTGAAAGCTTGTCGACCGGAAATGAACTGATTGCAGCCAGCAACATTTTGGCTTTGGCATTGGTTGCAGACGCGTCGCCGCTGATCAGGGCGTTTTTTACGCCATAATAGGCCGAAAGTACATCCGCTTTGGATGAAGTGTTTTGTGCTTTAACCTGGTTAAAAGCAAATAGCATGATGATGGCGAAAACGAAAATTTGAATCTTTTTCATGATATAGAAATGATTAAGTAATGAATATCATTTCCCGCCGTAGCAGGAAACTATAGATTAAAGAAGTTTTAGGGTTGCAGGGTAGCCATAAGAAAGCTACCGGGCTTCGGATTGAAGCAAAAGGAAAATCAAATGCGGAATGTGCAGTTGCGTAAAAAAACAGGTAGGGTAGTGACAAGCGGCGGTGACTGGCCAACCGGATGACTAATTTTCAGCGGCAGGTAATTGTAAGGCACTAACCCGAAAAGCGGTATAACCAACAATGCGGGGCTTGTGCCCAGGCCAATCTGGCTGTACGTAAGTGAGCTGCTCTTTTCCGATTTCAGTTGCTGGTGTTTATCTGTACAGCATTTTTTTGCAGCCTTGCCATGGTAGTTCATACCGCAAGTATTGCATTTTTTGCCCTGCTCATCATGCCACAACGCAACTTTGACCAGCCTGCCCATGCAGTACTGATAATGCAATGTTGCACCCGAAGAAACCCCGAGGTACAGCACAGCTAAAAAAGTTACGAACAGTTTCTTCATCACGGTACAAATATGAGCAAATTAGTAAAGTGTTGTTTATAGAATTTCTTTTTCTTTTTATGTTTTTTTGGGATAGATCACCTTCCAAACATAGAATAAACCATCCTTGCAATAAATGATAACCATTACTTTTTTACATGCTGATGATCAATGATTTGCTTTTTTAAATGCCGGTACTTTGGAAAAAAAAACAATCATGAAAAAACTAATCACAGCTATTTTGTTTATTACAGCTGCGCTATTATGGAATAGCGTACCTGCATTTGCGCAAACAGAACCTAAGAGTGTTCCCGCCAGCGAAATTCATATTAATAAAAAAGGTGAAATCCATGATCACGGCGGTACGCTGCTCGGGTATATCAGCAAAGATGATATCGTAAAAGATGCCCAGGGCAACAAGGTTTATTTTATCGACCGGGACGGTAACGTGATCGATGCCAAGGGCAATAAATTGGGCAAAGCAAGGAAAGACGGTTTTTATTTTAATAATGAGGGTGAAACCGTACTTAAAGTTAAGGATAAGGACGCCGAAGAATGCGAAATCCTTGATCCCGCAGGACATAACCTTGGCACGACACACAAAAATTATAAACTGCATGCATGCGCCGCGCATTGTTTCTGGCTGAAAAAGAAAAATACGCCACACCCGGTGCATTAATTAAAGGGAGTATCACAACATACTCCCTTTTCTGTTTGCTAATTCAAAGCTGCTAATCAGCACTTTCATAGTTGTTGTTTTTAAGCGAGGGTTGTATCCCCACTATCCTGCTCAGCCCGTAGTTAAATATGACGGAGATCATTTTTGTTTTTGATTGTTTACCCTTATCAGATTTCATCCGGCAACGATATTTGTACTATAAAATATTCAAACGATGGAAGCACTTATCGAAGACACCGAACTGGAATTTGAACTTCAGGAAATTTACCTCACTGGTAAACAATGGCTGGCAGACCTGGCCTTCATGGATAATGAGCATGCCTTTTTAACAAAACTGCTGGCTGGCGAAAAAAGCCCGGCCAGGCATATGGAAGAAGGGCTGCACTCCGCTATGCTTGAGCAACATGACCTGCATAAAGATATTCTTCATTTCATAAACAAAATAGAACAATTGATCGTTGTTCCGGGAGCTGTGATCGGGTTATCGCTGATAGATGACTTTATCAGTTTACAGATCAGGGTAGGGGGTGCTTTATTGGCAATGAAGGACCTTAAATTGGCGTTTACAGGCATAAGGCGGGCTGCTTAGTTCCACAAGAAAACTTAATTTATAAAGGTTTTGACAAAAAGTATTTATATCACTTCGGCCGAACCCTATAGCGGCAAATCAGTTATTGTATTGGGCCTGGTGGCTATGCTGCTTGGCCGGGCACAAAAGATAGGTTATTTGAAACCCATTATACCGTTTGGCCCGGAAGAGCAGCCAGATACCCATATTGAAACGGTTTTGGCACATTTTCAACTACCGCAAACTTATCGGGATACCTATGTATTTACCCGGCAGGGGGCTATGCAGCAGATCAAAGATCAGCACCAGGGCGACATGATCGACGCGATTATCGCACGGTTTAAGGCCTTAGAAGCGACGTGCGATTTTACTGTAGTTGAAGGGAGTGATTTTGAAGGGCAGGGAACGGCATTTGAGTTTGAAACTAACCGGCTCATCGCCAAAAATCTGAACTCCCCCGTCTTACTCCTTGTATCGGGCGTGGGGAAAACCACTGCCGGAATTGTTCAGGATGCGCTGAATTTCAAGCAGGCTTACCAGGCGCAGGATATTCAGGTATTAGCGGTTGTTGTCAACAGGGTACAGGCCGATCAGGCTGCAGATGTACAACAATTGCTGCGTGCGCAATTGTCTGAAAATATACTTATCGCGGTTATACCCGCTGATCCGGGCCTGGAAAACCCAACTGTTCACGATATTTTTGAAAAGTTGGACGGCAGGTTGCTGTTTGGTAGTGAACACCTCGGAAACCAGGTTGATAACTTTGTGACCGGCGCCATGCAGGTGCCCAATTTTTTGAATTATCTGAAGGAGAATGTTTTGATCGTTACACCTGGCGACAGGGGAGATATTGTCATCAGCTCGTTGCAAGCCAATCAATCTGCCAGTTATCCCCGCGTGGCCGGCATTATACTTACGGCAGGCGCAATTCCGGAAGAACCAGTGATGAGGTTGATTGAAGGATTGCAGAACGTTGTCCCTATCCTCGCTGTCGGGTCAGGCACTTTTGAAACAACTAACCAGGTGGCAGCGGTTAAAGCCCGTATTACAGCGGATAATACTAAAAAAATACGGCTTGCTACAGAAACATTTAACCGTTATATAGATATCGCCGCCCTTGATAAAATGCTGGTAACATATCATTCCAATGTGATGACGCCGCACATGTTTCAATACCAGCTCACTCAATGGGCTAAGCGGGAACGCAAAACAATTGTACTGCCCGAAGGGAATGACGACCGCATCCTGCAGGCGAGCGCAAGGCTGATTGCCCAGCAGTTGGTTAACATCATCCTGCTTGGCGATCCTGCAGAAATAGCCGCGTCGGTGAAACGGTTGGGCATTGACCTTGATCTCAATAAGGTAACCGTTATACCCCCGGCCAGTTCGCCTCATTACGAAGATTATGTTCAAACACTCTATGAGCTGCGTAAAAGTAAAAACGTAACCCTCGAAATGGCGAGGGACCTCATGACGGATGTATCTTATTTTGGAACGATGATGGTTTATAAAGGGCATGCCGAGGGAATGGTTTCCGGGGCCGTTCATACCACTCAGCATACCATACGCCCCGCTCTGCAGTTTATCAAAACAAAGCCCGGCATCTCTACTGTGTCATCTGTTTTTTTTATGTGCCTGGCCGACCGTGTTTCTGTATTTGGCGATTGCGCGGTAAATCCCGACCCTACTGCCGAAGAACTGGCCGAGATAGCTATCTCGTCGGCAGATAACAGCCTGCGTTTTGGCATTGAACCGCGTGTTGCAATGCTTTCATATTCATCGGGCACATCAGGTTCAGGGGCCGACGTGGAAAAGGTTAGGCGAGCTACCCAATTGGTGCGTGACAGACGGCCCGATATTAAAGTAGAAGGGCCCATACAATATGATGCCGCTGTAGATCCGGTAGTTGGCAGCCAGAAAATGCCCGGTTCGGAAGTTGCAGGCAAGGCAAGCGTATTGATCTTCCCTGATCTGAATACCGGAAATAACACTTACAAAGCGGTACAGCGGGAAACGGGAGCCCTGGCCATTGGGCCGATGCTGCAGGGGTTGAATAAACCGGTTAATGACCTTAGCCGCGGTTGCACTGTTGATGATGTTTTTAATACCGTTATTATCACTGCCATCCAAAGTCAGGATAGCCCGGCCTCACTATAATTTTACATATGGAAATATTTGTTATCAATTCGGGCAGCAGCTCTATCAAATACCAGTTGTTTTCTCAGGATTCAAGCAGCCCGCTTTGCAGTGGCCTGGTTGAACGCATCGGTCAGCCGGATGCGCTGATCACTCATAAATACAGGCAGCATGACGAAGAAAAAGTGTTGTATATTCAACAACAGGTACCCGATCACGAAGCCGGCATGCAGGCTGTGGGCGAACTGCTCATCAGGGATGGTATCGCGGTGATCCGCGATTCGGGACAAGTGGGCGCGGTTGGCCATCGTGTAGTTCATGGCGGCGAAAAACTTACCGGTACCACAGTCATTACGCCCGGGGTAAAAGACAAGATCAAAGCACTGTACCCACTGGCGCCTTTGCATAATCCGGGGCATATAAAGGGTATCGAAGTGTCAGAAAAGATTTTCCCCCAGGCTGTACAGATTGCTGTATTTGATACCGCGTTTCATACATCGCTACCCGAAAAAGCTTTTAGGTATGCTATACCCGACTCTTTTTATAAAAACCACGGCATTCGTGTTTATGGCTTTCATGGCATAAGTCATCAGTATGTTAGTGGTGAAGCAATGAAATATCTTAATCATACAGATGCAAAACTCATTACCATTCACCTTGGTAATGGCTGCAGCATGGCCGCTGTTAACGGCGGAAAGAGCGTGGATACAAGTATGGGGCTTACTCCACTTGATGGGTTGATCATGGGAACAAGAAGCGGAAGCATTGATGCCTCGGTATTATTATACCTTTCAGAACAAGAAAATTACAGTACAGAACAGCTTACTACGTTGTTAAACAAACAAAGCGGCATGCAAGGGCTTACCGGTCATAATGATATGCGGGATATCAGCGCGCTTTATAATAATGGGAATGACCGGGCGGAGCTTGCTTATGAGATGTATGCCTACCGGATTAAAAAATTTATTGGCGCTTATGCCGCTGCAATGAACGGGCTTGATGCAATTGTGTTTACAGCTGGGGTTGGTGAAAATGATGCCCTGGCACGCGACCTCGTTTGCCGGAATATGGATTTTTTAGGCATTAAGCTGGATAACGCAAAAAATTCAGAAAAAGGCAATGGGATTCGTGATCTTAGTGCACCGGCTTCCCGTGCCAGAATATTGGTGGTGCCCACCAATGAAGAATTGGAAATTGCCCGGCAGTGCAGGCAATTGCTCGGTGAAACCACCGGGCGGTAACTGATCCTCAGGCAAATATTTTATAATTCTGGGGATCATTACTTAAGTTCATGAACTCATCGGAACAGCAAGTAACGGTATGTTCAGCCCGGTAGCCAATTGGCGGGTTTTACTTCGGTGAAGAAGTGAAGACCAAAAGCCGTGCTTTTTGGGGATCATGATCAACAACTCGGCGCCACAAGTTATAAGCTCTTTTTTTAATTCGGCAACGATTTTAGTTGAATTAGTTTCTCTATAAACACAATCAATACCAGCTGCCTGGAAAGTATGAGGCACTGTGTCCTGAACAGGTTTTATTTCAGCTGCTTCTTTATTAACATAAAAAATCTCCACCGGCGATTCGAAAGCAATAACTTCATTCCGAATCGTGGAAAGTAACTGTACGGGCTGGTCATTAGCCACATCACATGCCAGCAGGATTTTCTTTAACCCTTTGAACCGGGCGCCAATGGGGACGACCAGTACAGGGAAAGCCAAATTTTTGATGGCAGTTGTAGTTGTATTGCCCAAAATCCAGTCCTGGCTTTCAGGGGCCATGCCAAGCACTACCAGCGAAGCATTGTGCTTTTTTACCAGGTTTTGTAATTCATCTGTAACCGGCGTATAACTGGTTTCATAACTGACAGTGATGTCGTGAATCAGTGCAGTTATTGCTGCTTGTTGTGCAAGCCGGTCTTGATTTTTTGCCTCCAGGTCGCTTACAGTTGAAGCTGGCAGGAGCGTATTCGATTCGTGCAGGGATAAGCTGAAGGCATTAAAAAGCAGGAGCCTGTAGTTGAAATGTTTGGCCAAAGCGGCGGCATAGGTTACCGCGTTTTCAGCAGCCGGCGAATAGTCTGTTGCAGCAATTATAGTTTTCATATGGGTAACTGGTTGTTTTGTTAATATTCATAAAACCATTAAATACAGGCTCGTAAAAGTAGAAGACCCTTTGTACCATAAATAGCTTAGTTAAACAGTGCGACCTGTTCTGCTTTTTTATCGGTGGTTTCTTAAAAACAAAGATCAAGAATGGCTTTAAACTTCAACATGACGTTGATCAGCTTAAAAAATGATCACAATTACTAACAACTGCAGGGAAACCAGAAGGCAATCAGGGAGAAGATCAACTGCCATAGCGCCGGGCCATTTTGAAAAGTTTATTTTAGGAGATAGGGCTTTTTAAAAATAGCGTAGATAATGTGGGCAGAAAGAGAACAGGAAACCAATTGTTGGCAGCCATTTGATCGATGGGTGACTGACGCAAAAAATATCGCAGCAGGGTAAACGTAATCTTTACGTCACCTTTCTAAATAATAAAAGATAATTTTATCTTTTATTATTTACATTTGTCCATCAACTCATAAAAAAATGGAACCGTCAGAAATACACATTGTATTGAATGCTAATAGCCTAATAAGTGATCTGCTGAAGTATAACGAAGAGCTGATAATCCAAAAACTTACCGAACTCAATAAAAATTTTAACCGGCTGAAAAACCCTGTGCTCAGAAAGGTTTTAGCCAAACGGGTATCCGTTGCTCAGGCTTGCAGGATAGCAGGCTGCTCGCTGAATGAATTTTTTGACGTCCTTAAACCGCTTGGATTTAAAGCGGCGCACGAAGCTGTTGAAGTTGACAGGTTACCGCTTTCGCTTGCTGCTTCTTTTAATAAAATTATCGACCTCGATGTCAGACCGATTTTGGCGGCAGGAAATGACCCTTTAAAAATGATCCTTACTACGGCGGCCGGGCTTAAAAATGGCGAGGTGCTTAAAGTGATCAATACTTTTGAACCTGTGCCGTTAATCAACCTCCTGGAAAATAAGGGATACCGTTCGTTTATTGACATCGCGGGACCGGAACTTGTGAATACTTATTTCCTAAAGAAAGAGGCCCAACCTGATGAGCTTATAATGGATATATCGGAATTATCGGTTGAAGCAGATGGGCTCACGGAACTTATGAAAGCCTATCAATTGCACATTATGGATGTCAGGCCTTTCCAAATGCCTAAGCCTATGACTATGATCCTTGACAAGCTGGAAACGCTGAAGACCACTGAAGCCTTGTATGTCCGGCATCGAAAAGTCCCAGTTCATCTGCTCCCGGTATTAAAAGAAAGAGGTTTTGACTTTCGCGTCATGGAAACAGCGGAAGCAGTTATCCTGTTTATCTATAGGCCATGAATATGATCACTAAACAGCATCCCGAATTATACCCTATTGTAAGGGCTCACTACCTGGCTTCAGCGGTTTGTTTTGTGCTTATCGGCGTCTTGTTTTTCTTTGCCTCGGCAGATTTTGCCGGGCACTATTTTCAGCCGAAATTATTAGCCATTACCCATCTTGCCGCGTTGGGCTGGGTTACCATGGTTATTTTCGGTGCAGCGTATCAACTGGTACCGGTCATACTTGAAACAGGTTTGTCAGGCTATCGTTTGCCCTGGTTATCATTCGTCGCTTTTTTGAGCGGGCTTGTCCTGTTGGTTTGCTCTTTCTGGCGTTTTGAACCAGGTTTATGTATGCAGGGAGGGGCTCTGCTGCTGCTAACCGGCATGCTTGGCTTTTCCATTGTTATTTTTCTGACTGGAAAAAGGTTAAAGAACAAAAAGGAGAACATTCATCAGGAAATGATCAATACTTCTTGTATCTGGTTGCTGGCCACCGGTGTTCTTGGGGTTTTGCTGGTATTCAACCTCCATTACGCCTTTCTGCCACAGGATCACCTTCAGTTTTTAAGGCTCCATGCGCATATGGGAATGGGAGGCTGGTTTTTATTGTTGGTGATAGGGGTAAGCAGTAAATTGGTACCGATGTTCTTGGTGTCCCGCAAACAGAATTTGCGGCTGCTTGATTGGGTTTATTATCTGTTGAATGGCGGCCTGCTTGCATTTGTGATTGATACATACCTGGAAGGTATCAATAACCGGACCTATCTCATCGCACTGCTTCCAGCTGCAGCGTTTATCATATATTTCATTTATTTAATCCAGTGTTACCGGTCAAGAATGAAAAGAAAGTTGGATTTGCCCATGATGTACACTATGTTGTCTTTTATATTGCTGCTGGCTGCATTGCTGATACAGCCGCTCATTATTAACGCGCATGTTCAAAATACCGCACAAGGCATTGCGCTTACTAAACTATACGGGCTATTGGTGCTAATGGGCTGGCTTTCTTTACTGATCCTGGGGCAGGCGTTTAAAACTTTGCCTTTCCTGGTTTGGCTAAAAATTTATGGCCCAGGCACCGGCAAAGAACCTACGCCTTTACCTTCGGATCTATACAGTCAAAAATTACTGATCATCCAGGGTATTGCCTTTACCGGTTTTATATTATCCATGATCACTATGGCGTTATCCGGCCTGGCTGCGCCTGCGCGTATTGCCTCAGGTTGCCTGCTGTTAACGGCGCTTTGCTATCTTTTAAATTTAACCAGGGTCCTTACCCACAAAAAAACAACCGGCCATGCATAGCTTTGACATTACCGATCCTGATACCTACATAGAAATGGAAGCATGGGAGCGCTTACGATCCATTATTGACCCTGAACTTCATGTCAATATCATTGATTTGGGACTTGTTTATACTATCAGGGCAAATAGCACAGTGAGGATGCTGGTGGTGGTAATGACCTTATCGTCACCCAGTTGCCCGGTGGGTGAAGCCATTTTGCAGGGGGTGGCCAATTGCCTTCAAGCCAGATTTGTGGACTACAAGACAGATGTGCAACTCACCTGGGAACCAGCATGGGGCTTTGACAATATTACCGAAGAAGGCAAAAAACAGTTGTGGGGATAATGGACTGGATAAGTAAAGGCAGGTATCATTATTGGGCAGGAGGCAGCTTTGTGGTGCTTGCTGTTTTTGGCGTGGTGCTCAGGCTGATGCATATCGCCTTTGTGCCTCATTTAAACTATATTTTTTTGCTGCATGCTCACTCGCATTTCGCTTTTGCCGGGTGGGCCTTTCTTGGATTGGCCATGCTATTGGCCGGACGGGTTTCGCCTGTTCAAAGACGCCGGAAGTTCCTGTATGCCCTTAATGCAACACTCGTAAGTGCTTATGGCATGCTGGTTAGTTTCTCCTTTCAGGGCTACAAAACAGTCTCTATTATTTTTTCGACGTTTTTTATTTTAAGTACTTATTATTTTACCCGGCAGTTCCTGAAAAGTTTAAAGGAAACACGGCAACTTTCAAAAGGCGCGCGCCAATTGACCCTTGGCGCTTTGTTTTTTCTCTGCTTTTCCTCACTGGGCCCTTTAGCCCTGGAGCCGCTTATGGTTATGGGATTAAAAGGCACGGCAGTGTACCAGGATGCAATTTATGTTTACCTGCATTTTCAGTTGAATGGCTGGATGCAGTTGGCGGCCATTGCGTTGGTTGAAATCACCTATTTTAATATGTGCCCAACCAATCCGCGGCGTTGGGTATATCAACTATTAATCTGGTCGAACCTGCCGCTGTATTTAATTTTTACCTTGTGGAGCAACCCTGCCGGTTGGGTTTTTCTGATAGCCGGAATTGCGGCTACGGGTAATCTTACCGCGTGGTTTATGATATGCCGGGGTCGGAAAGCGCGGCTGCTGAAACTGCCTTTGCTGTTAAAAGTTGCATTTTTGGCCATCACCTTAAAAACCGTTTTCCAAACCCTGGTATGTATTCCCGTCATTGGCAGATGGGCTTTCAGTGACCGTAATATCATCATTGGCTATATTCATTTGCTGACATTGGGCATCGTGACACCAGTCATACTCGATCAGTTTAAGCAAGCCGGCTTTTTCGGCGCCGGAAAAAAATTGCAGATCATAAACGGAAGTTATATAGTGTTGACTTTCGCATATCTCGTGATATTATTTGTTGAACCCGCCTTAAAACTTGTCGGAATAATAGTTCAGGATGTCGAGCCCCAATTATTGTTGCTATCCATACTGTTGCTGCTATGCGGGGTCGGCTATTTTGGGCTGCTAATTTTAGGTAGTTCAAAAAAAAGCGAGGCAGTTAGCGTATAAAATCAGATTCAAATATTTATTTTTGGATTAACACGCCGGATATGAAAAACAAAGTTCTCCTAATCGAAGACAACCAGGACATTCGGGAAAACGCAGCAGAGCTGCTGGAGCTTTACGGTTTCGAAGTGCTGGTTGCCGACTGCGGCGAGGCAGGATTGGACCTAACTGATTTACACCCGGACTTGATTATTTCGGATGTAGTTATGCCGGGTATTAGTGGATACGATGTGTTCAATCAGCTTCAACAGGATTCCCTTAAAAAAAACATCCCCTTTATCTTTACCACTGCACTTTCCGAAAAGAGGGACCAGGACATAGCAAAAGTGATGGGAATACAAAACTATCTCATTAAACCATATGACGAAGCTGAGCTTATCAACTGTATCCGGAAGTGCCTGGACATAATCTGATTTCTCTTCGGTTGAACGCCCGGTAATTTGCCTCAAATATCGGGTTAACGTGCCATGACTATTTTTTACTGAATTTACGGCAATGCTTTTCAAAGTTTCAGCCGTAGCTAATGAGCGCGGTCACTTTTGCGCTTTAAAAATTGATTGTTATCACATTTACGAAAAAAGAACAGCCTAAAATATACAAGAACAATAATAAAGGATAAATTTGTCTTCTATTAAATTAATAACAAATGGAAACACAAATTTTGGATGTAACGGTCATTGAACCAAAACTAAAACATCCCACTATTTTTAAGAGATTCGATGAACTGACCGGCGGTGAGGAATTGATCATTCACAATGATCATGACCCCAAACCGCTTTATTATCAGTTGCTGGCAGAGCGCGGACAGATCTTTAACTGGGAATATCTGATGAGCGGCCCGGAGGTTTGGAGGGTTCTGATTGGTAAAAAGAACCCGCATAACCAGGAAGAGACAATTGGTGAGATTGTTGCTAAAGACTATAGGAAGGCGATGGTTTTCAAAAAACTCGGCATTGATTTCTGCTGCGGCGGCAAAAAAACATTAACAGAAGCCTGCGTGAAAAAAGGGCTTGCCGTTGAAGAAGTGAAGCTCGCACTGCAGTCGGCGGATAACGGAGAATATGTAAATGCGCATAATTTTCAGGACTGGGCTCTTGATTTTTTAAGTGACTACGTAGTAAATGTCCATCATAAATATGTACGTGACAATATTCCCTTTATTGGTGAACTTGCAACAAAAGTGGCGCGTGTACATGGGGACAAACACCCCGAACTGGTTAGGGTGGCTAACGTATTCGCTACGGTGGCACAGGAACTGAGCATGCACATGATTAAAGAGGAGCGCATCCTTTTTCCTTATATCAGGGATATGGTGACAGCCCGGGAATTAGGTACCGCTGTGTTGCCGGCGCCGTTTGGAGGGGTTATGAATCCCATTCAAATGATGGAGATGGAGCACGAAGGAGCGGGAGAAGAACTCGAAGAGATCAGGCAAATGACAAATAACTATACGCTTCCGGAAGATGCCTGTACCTCGTATCGTATCCTTTTCCAAAAGTTGCAGGAGTTTGAAAATGACCTGCACACACATGTACACCTCGAAAATAATATTTTGTTTCCGAAGTCGGTTCAACTCGAACAGCAGTTAAAAGATAATTCTCAATTATAGGTTTTAAGTTGAAAGGATAGTAGTGTTATTATCTAAATCATGTGAATATGCCATCAGGGCGGCAGTATATGTTGGTTATAAGACCTTGACCAAAGAAAAGACCGGCATCTCAGAGGTCGCTGAAGCGATAGGTGCACCTGTCCATTTCACTGCCAGGATCCTGCAGGGGTTATCCCGAAAGCGCGTCATTTCCTCCAGCAAAGGTCCGCACGGTGGTTTTTATATTGAAAACTCCGCCAAGGTTTACCTGATTGATATTATCCGGGCTATTCAATGCCTGCATACTTGGACTTAAAAACTGTTCCGACACGAAGCCTTGTCCGGTGCATGACGAAATCAAGACGGTACGGACACAACTGCTCCTCGAATTTAACAAAAAATCCCTTCGAGACCTGGTAAGCGATTACCAGCAAAATAAGTTCGTTTTAAAATAAAAAAAAATTATTCAACAAACAGGAGGGGACAAGTTTAAAATAATAAAAGATAAAAATGTCTTTATTTATAGGGGTGCTTTGGGGCAGAAGCTATATAGATATATTATATATCATATAAAATGCTATTTAAATGAGATATATCACTAAAAAAACATGATTTGAATCATGAAATAGTCAAGATTAATAAAGCAATTTCGAAGTATTATAAATATGAAAATAATGAAAATTTCAACCAGCTTTATCCGGGCCGCCTTTATAGGAGGTATGGCCCTTTTGGCCGCTTGCGGCCCTTCCAATGGGGGTGATAAACAGGCAACGGAATCTGCTCCGGCTGCCAATGCCGAAAATAGTTCGGCCGCATCTTCAGCAGATGTTGACCCCGCCGCCAAAAGTGACAGCAAGGGCGTAGGTAAATTCACAAGCGTGGAGATCGGCACAATTGACAATGCAATGGCCGACAAAGGCAAAGGAGTTTTTACTGCCAAGTGCTCCGCCTGTCACCAGATCACCGATCAGAAGGTGGTTGGGCCCGGTCTTAAAGGGGTAACCAAACGCCGTACGCCGGAATGGATCATGAACCAGATCACCAATCCGGTAGAAATGGAACAAAAAGACCCCGTGGGTAAAGCACTTTTAGCAAAATATCTGACTCAGATGAGTTTTCAGAATGTAAGTGACGATGAAACCCGACAGATACTTGAGTATTTGAGAAAAAACGATCAATAACCTCTTTATATGTTTAAACCATGAAACGAATTACACAAACTACCCTGTTGTTAGCGGGACTGGGGGCGATTGCCATTGCCAGCGGTTGTAAAGCAGGTAAAACGGGGCAGGCAGCCACCGATGAAGATGCTGCCAAAAAAGTATACGTAGCGCCCGGCAAGCATGATGAATTGTACATGTTCGCTTCCGGTGGCTTCAGCGGCCAGATTGCAGCGTATGGCATTCCTTCCGGCAGGTTGCTTAAAGTGATACCTGTGTTTTCCCAGAACCCGGAAAATGGTTATGGCTACTCAGAAGAGACCAAACCAATGCTCAACACCTCGCACGGATTTGTGCCCTGGGACGACACGCACCATCCTGAATTTTCCAAAACCAATGGCGAAGATGATGGCCGCTGGCTTTTTATCAACGGTAATAACACGCCACGCATTGCCCGTCTCAACCTGGCAACTTTCAAAACGGAAGAAATTCTGGAGTTACCAAACGTTGCCGGTAACCACGCCTCTCCATTTTGTACAGAAAATACCGAGTATATAGTAGGTAACACTCGTTTTAGCGTACCGCTTGATGGAGATAAGGATGTATCGATAGGTGATTTCAAAAAGAAGTTCAAAGGTGCCGCGACTTTTATCAAGGTAGATAAGAACACGGGCCGCATGAACATTGCCTTTCAATTGATTGTTCCTGGCTTTAACTATGACCTGGCACATGCCGGCAAAGGCCCCTCACATGATTGGATCTTCTTTACCTGTTATAATACAGAGCAAGCTAATACCTTACTTGAAGTTAATGCCAGTCAACGTGATAAGGACTTTATCATGGCGGTGAACTGGAAAAAAGCAGAAGAGTTGGTGGCCCAGGGCAAGGGGCATAAAGCGCCTGCTAAATACGCGCATAATCTCTATAACGAGCGCACCCACTCAGCTACTTCAACCATGGAAAACGACGTGACCATGCTGGATGTAAAAGATTATCCGGGACTAATCTATTATATTCCCTGCCCAAAATCACCTCACGGTGTTGACGTGGAACCCAACGGCGAATACTTTGTAGCCAGCGGTAAACTGGCCGCGGTGATTCCTGTATTTTCGTTTAAGAAGATGCTTGGTGCTATTGACCAAAAACAATTTGAAGGGGACTTTGACGGTATTCCGGTATTGAAATATAATACTGTATTGGAAGGTGAAGTGCAAAAGCCGGGTTTAGGTCCGCTGCATACCGAATTTGACGGTAAAGGTTATGCTTATACGTCCATGTTCGTGTCTTCAGAGATTGTAAAATGGAAAGTGGACACACGTGAGATCATCGATCGTATTCCAACTTATTATTCTATTGGCCACCTTTCTGTACCGGGCGGCGATTCCAGGCATCCATATGGTAAATATGTGATTGCATTGAACAAGATCACCAAAGACCGTTATCTGCCCACCGGTCCTGAGCTAACGCAATCTGCCCAGTTGATTGACATTACCGGCAACAAGATGAAACTATTGCTTGACTTCCCGACCATTGGTGAGCCGCACTATGCACAGACCATACCGGCGGAGAAAATAGAGAAAAATTCTGTGAAGTTTTTTAAACTGGAAGAGAATGATAATCCATACGCTGCCAAATCAGAGAAAGAAGCCCGCGTAGTAAGAAAAGGCAACCGGGTGGATGTATACATGACTGCTATCCGGTCTCACCTGGCCCCGGACAATATAGAAGGCATAAATCAGGGTGATGATGTGTATGTGCATGTGACCAATCTGGAGCAGGACTGGGACGTTCCGCACGGCTTTGCCATCAAAGGTTCCAATAACTCAGAATTATTGATCATGCCGGGCGAGACCGCCACACTGAAATGGACACCTGACCGGACTGGTATTTTCCCATTCTATTGTACCGACTTCTGCTCTGCATTGCACCAGGAGATGTCTGGTTACTTTAGGGTATCGCCTAAAGGCTTAAACGTACCACTTACTTTCCACCTGGGAGAAAACCTCGCGGCAAGGTAATAGATCTTTTATTCAACGGGAGGGCCCTGTGTCCTCCCATTAATACCAATAATATGAAAACCGGTTCAAGAATAGCAATAGCTGCAGCCATGGTGCTGCTGCTAACAGCGTATTTTCTTCCTTTATGGGAGATTACCTTGTCCGCACCACAATACCCTGAGGGCCTGAGTATGGATATATGGCTGAATGGTATCACAGGAAACGTGCTGCAGATCAATGGGCTTAACCATTATATCGGCATGCAGCATATCGACCCGCAGAACTTTGCCGAATTTAAGATTGCCCCCTATGTGTTCGGGTTACTAATCCTGATCGGGTCGATTGCTTCAGTAAAAGGCAGCAGAAAACTGCTGATTGGCTTGCTGGCGCTGATGATCGTTTTTGCCGCCGCCGGATTTATTGATTTTTACCTATGGGAATACAACTATGGGCACAATCTTGATCCTCATGCAGCCATTAAAGTTGAAGGCATGTATTATCAACCTCCGCTGATTGGGTATAAACAACTTCTGAACTTCCTGGCAGGGTCTTTTCCTGCTACGGGGGGGATGCTGATCGGCCTGGCCGGAATAATTACCGCCGCTACATTATACATCGAAATAAGAAATGGTAAAAGAAATGAAAAAGAGAGGAATGATCGTGCTGCTGGCACTTTGGATCACCGCCTGCAGTCAAAAGCCTGAGGCCCTGCAATATGGAAAAGATGCCTGCGTACACTGTATGATGACAATTATGGACCGTAAGTTCGGTGCAGAGATCGTAACTTCCAAAGGCAAGATTTATAAGTTCGATTCTGCAGAGTGTATGCTGGGTTACATCAGCGAAAAACGTGGGCAGTTTGGCGATGCAGATACTTACCTTGTTGTAAACTACAAGTCAGGCGGTACACTTATGGATGCCCGCAAATGTGCCTATATACATGACCAAAAGATCAGTTCTCCGATGGGCGGTAACCTCGCGGCCCTTGCTTCCGAACAAGAGGCGAAAACCTTTCTTGGAAACGGGAAACTGCTGACCTGGAATGAACTTGTTAAATAAAAGATTGCATGAAAAGGGTCTCACTCATTTGTCTTTTTGCCGTGGCGGTAACTGTTGTTTCGCATGCACGTACACTTGTAGTGGCCGTGGATACTGCCTTGCCTGATTTAAAGGCAGCTGTTGCTGAGGCTGCCGATGGTGATACGATCAAGGTGAAGAAGGGGTATTATTATTCGTACAATACACTTATCACCAAAAGACTGACCATCATTGGCGATGGGTATCCTGTGCTGGACGCAAATTATAAAGAAGAGGTAGTGACTATCCTGACGAATGGTGTTACGTTCAGCGGCTTTGTGCTCAAAAACTCTAGAACCGGTTCGATGCGCGACTATGCCGGTATCCGCCTGCATAAGGTACACAATGTTACAATCAGTAATAACAGGTTAATCAATAACTTTTTTGGGATTTACCTGTCCGATTGCGATCATGTGTCTGTTATTGGTAATACAACCAGTGGCACTGGTACCGAGCTTACGGCCGGTAACGGCATTCATGCCTGGCAATGTCATGATGTTATCATTATGAATAATTATTCTACCCGCCACCGCGACGGTATCTACTTTGAATTTGTGAAAAAGAGCAGGATCATCAGTAATACCAGTGAACGGAACTTTAGGTATGGGCTGCACTTCATGTTTTCGGATGATGATCTGTATCAAAAAAACACTTTTCGCAATAACGGATCAGGTGTCGCGGTGATGTATTCCAAACGGATACGAATGTTTGATAATTTGTTTATTGAAAACTGGGGAAGCTCTATTTATGGTTTGCTGCTGAAAGATATTACCCGGTCCCAAATTGTTGGCAATCGTTTCGTTAGGAATACGACGGGTATTTATATGGAGGGTTGCAACCTCATGACGGCTAACGATAATATCTTCATCAATAATGGTTGGGCTATGCGTATACTGGCTAATTGTGAAAACGGCAGGTTTGAGCGGAATAATTTCGAGTCGAACTCTTTTGATGTGACAACCAACGGGGTGCTCAACCTTAATAAATTTGATCAGAACTACTGGGACAAGTATGAAGGTTATGATTTGAATAAAGATGGCACCGGTGATGTACCCTACCGGCCGGTTAGCCTCTATGCGCAGATAATGGAGCAAATTCCGCAAAGCGTGATGTTGATGCGGAGTTTTATGGTCAATCTTTTAGACAAGGTTGAACGGGCTATCCCATCTCTTACCCCTGAATCTGTTAAAGATATAAACCCTAAAATGAAACCATGGACACGTTAATTGAACTAAGCCACATTAAAAAGGCATTCGGCAAATTACAGGTGCTAAAAGATATTAGTTGTCATTTTGAAAGCGGCAACATTGTGTCTGTTTTGGGGCCAAACGCCTCCGGAAAAACAACCATGATCAAAAGTATACTCGGTATGGTTATACCTGACGAAGGCGACATCCGGTTTCGCGGAGCCAGAGTCAACAAGACTTTTGATTACAAAAAAAATATCGGCTATATGCCACAGATCGGGCATTACCCGGATAATATGAAGATTGGCCAGTTGTTTGACATGATGCTTGATATTCGTAACTGCAATAAAATACCTGATACAGACCTGATTGAGGCTTACCGGCTCAAAAGTATGTACCATAAGCCTATGAGGACACTTTCCGGAGGTACCAGGCAGAAAGTGAGCGCCGCCCTTGCTTTTATGTTTAATCCTGACGTACTGATACTCGACGAACCCACAGCGGGCCTTGATCCCTTTGCCACCGAGATTTTAAAACAAAAGATCCTCGCCGAAAAAGCAAATAACAGGCTTGTGATCATCACCTCACATATCCTTTCAGAGTCGGAGGAGTTAGCTGATACCGTGATGTACCTTTATGAAGGCAAGATCAAATTTTATGAGCCGCTGGCTACGCTGCAAATGGAGACAGGTGAGCAGAGACTGGGTAAAATATTGACCCGATTATTAACTGAAGAACATGTTTAAGATAGCCAAATATATTATTCTCGACATCATACGCAGTAAGGTACTCATTGCCTACACGTTGTTGCTCGCTACCATTTGTACAGTGATCTTCCTGTCAGACAGCGATGTGATTAAAGGACTGGTAAGTATTACAACCATTGTGATGATCATTGTGCCGCTGGTCAGCATTATCTATGCAACCACCTATTATTTCAATGCAGCGGAGTTTACCGAATTGCTTGTTTCCCAGCCTATCAAACGCAGGGACATTTTATTGGGAGAATACCTCGGCATCAGCAGCTCTATCCTCGGGGCTTTTGTGCTCGGAGTTTGCCTGCCGGTTGCTTTGTTTGCACTCTCAGCTACGGGCATCACCTTAATGGTTGCCGGAGGTTTGGTAACCTTAAGTTTTACTTCACTCGCTTTCTGGGCTTCCACCAAAACCAGGGATAAATCAAAGGGGATTGGGCTTGCGCTAATGATTTGGTTCTATGCGGCCATTATTTATGATGCTTTGGTGCTGTTGTTCCTGTTCACCTTTAGCGATTATCCGTTGGAAAAAGCCATGATTGTGCTCACGGCCTTAAATCCCGTAGACCTGGCAAGGATCATGATCTTGTTAAAACTGGATATTTCTGCTCTGATGGGTTACACCGGCGCGCTTTACCGACAGTTTTTCGGAAGCGGTACAGGCATTGCCTTCAGTGTTTCGATGCTATTTATCTGGTCTGTTTTACCCGTACTACTGGCGCTTAAAATTTTCTCCAAAAAAGATCTGTAAGATGTTCCGCCGTTTCACCGCCATATTGCTCCTGTTCTCGGTGCTGGTTATGAACCTGAACTCGCTATGGCTTTATGCGGGGTTCCGGCTCAACCAGGATTATATCGCGGCAAAACTTTGCGCCAATAAGTCAAGGCCCATGCTGCACTGCAACGGCAGGTGTTTCCTGAGCAAACAGCTTAAAAAGGCTAATAGTGAAGAGAAAAGCAACGAAAACCGAACCGCTAAAGAAATCATTTTTGAGGCTTATTATCACGGGGTTAATCAATTTACTGTACACATCAAACTGCTGGCCATTTTTACCTCCCTGGTAAGTTTCGCCCTGCTGCTTCGCCCGCTCGGAGCTATCTTTCGGCCGCCCGCTGCATCTTCAGTTCACCGCTACATGCTCTCCTGAGCAAATTCAATTTTGGTTTAACAAGAAGATGTTTAAAAATGAAATACTTTATCGTGTTCTGCTTTGCTATTGCCTTTACTTTACAGGCATCAGCGCAAAAAATACGGGGTGTTGTTGTCGACGCCCAAACCCAGGCACCCGTTGTCGGTGCCAGTATCCGTGTCAAAGGAAGTAAGCTGGGTACCTCAACGGATTTATCAGGCAAATTTATATTGGCGCATAAAAATAAAACTGATTCCCTGATGGTCAGCTGTACCGGTTATGGTACTTGCTGTATCAGGTGCGATAGCTCGCTCACAGTTCAACTAAAACCGGTGATTGCCGGCCTGGAGGAGGTGGTGGTAACGGCGGGCCGCCAGGAGCAGCCCCGCAAGGATATACCGGCTGCAATCAGCAAGATAAGTTCAAATACCATTCGCGAAGCGCATGCAACTACTCCTTATCAATTGTTGAATAAAGTTGCGGGGGTATATATGGTGAACCTCGGTAATGAGCAGCATACCATGGCCATTCGCCAACCGATTACTTACAATGCGCTTTATCTTTACATGGAAGATGGTATCCCGATCCGACCGACGGGCATATTCAATCATAACGCTTTGTACGAGATTAATACCGATGGTATCCGGGATATTGAGGTGATTAAGGGGCCAGCTTCGTCTTTATATGGCAGTAACTCAATAGGTGCGGCTGTTAACTTCAATACGGCAAAAGAATCCGTAACGCCGGCAGGGCAAATCAATGTACAGGGAGATAAATACCATTACCTGCGGGCTGGTATTCAAGGGGGGCTCACTGCGGGAAAAGTTGGGTTTTATATGGCAGGTTATGCCACACACCAGGAAAAAGGCTGGCAGGATTATACTGATTTTGATAAGTATTCGCTTTCTGCTAAAGTTAGTTATCCGCTGGGGGCCGACAGTAAGCTAACAGTATATGGTACCTATAATTATCTTAACACACAAACACCCGGAAACCTTGACAGTACACGTTTCTATAACCGATCTTACAGTAGTAATCAGCGTTTTGCCTACCGCAGGGTGAACGCATTCCGGGCCAGCAGTCGTCTTGACCATAATTGGAATGATGATAATCACACCTTTCTAACGCTTTTTTACAGAAACAATTCCACCGGGCAATTACCCAGCTATTACATTTCTGATGTCCGCAACAATAAGGGCCAATACTTAAAGTCAACAGGTCAAATAAATGAGCTGAGTTTTTACAGCTTTGGCTTACTTGCCCAGCATACGGTAAAGTTAAATTTTATGCACTCACAATTGATCGCAGGCATTTACCTGGATAATAGCCCAAGTTCGTTTTATGCTAACTTCCTGAATATTAAAAAAGATAATACCACTCAGTATTATACCGGTTATATCAACACTGATTCGCTGATTGATAATTATAAGATCCACCTGTTTAATGCCGCATCCTATGTACAGTATATGGCAGAGCCGGTTAAACGGATAAAAATTACTGCCGGACTGCGTTATGACCTGCTCGTTTACAATTTTGACAACCAGCTTCCTCCTTTAAAAACCAAGTACAAACAACAGGAGCATAATCGATATGATGTATTGGCGCCGAAGCTTGGCGTAACTTATGACCTGCAGAAGGGGCGCGGCATTTATGCCAATTTCAGTATGGGCTTTCAGCCGCCTGAAACTAATACCCTTTACAATTCCAGGCAATTAACACCGCTTAAACAGGCCACTTACAATAATTATGAACTGGGCGGCTGGACATCATTGTTCTCCCAAAAGATCAGGTTTGAGCTAACTGCTTATTACCTGCAGGGGAAAGATGAGATCATCAGCTTGCTTCAGGCAGACAATACTACACAATATGCCAACGCTGCTGCTACTACCCACAAAGGCTTAGAGTATAACCTCCTGGTTGGCTCCGTAAAAAGCCTTGCCTTTCGCATCGGCGGAACGTTTGCGTCCCATACCTTTAATAAATACAGTGAAATTAGTGCCGGAAAATCCATCGGCTATGACGGTCATCAAATGACCAATGCGCCAAAATGGATTGCTAATTCGGAGATTACCTGGAAACCCGCTTTTATCGCTGGCTTCAGAACCGGTGTTGAATGGCAACATTTGGGTAAATACTTTACAAATGCAGCTAATACCAAAACCTACAGCGGTTATGATCTTTTTAATTTACGCACTGCCTATCGCATCAGCAGCGGCAGCGCGAAGGGACTGGAAGTTTGGTTTAATGTAATGAACCTGACCAATAAGCTATATGCAACTACTGTGACTGGAAATAGCTATGGGGATACTTATACGGCGGCCCCTCCGCGCACCTTTTCATTAGGTATCAGTCATTCTATTTCAAAACTATGATCATGAAAAAAACATCCGTTGCGAATCCGGTTAGATTGCGATATATCATTCATTATCGTGAAATCGCGATATATCAAAAAGCTCAAAAAACTATCTTAATTACAAATATTTGACTGTTAATTGCTTAACAAATGGCACGTGTTTGGTGTTATGGATAGTAAATTACCACATCACTAACGCTAAACAACCCAAACATGTCAAAAAAAGTAGCCGAGCAACTTGTAGAAATGCTGATACAGGCCGGCATCAAACGTATTTACGCCATTACCGGCGATAGTTTAAACGAACTTAATGATGCCGTACGCAGAACGCCCGAATTAAAATGGATCCACGTACGCAATGAAGAAGCAGGCGCTTTTGCAGCTTCGGCCGATGCGCAACTGAGCGGGCTTGCCTGTTGTGCAGGAAGCAGTGGTCCCGGGCATGTGCATCTGGTGAATGGCCTTTATGATGCTCACCGGTCAGGAGCACCTGTTTTAGCCATAGCATCTACCTGTGCTACTAAAGAGTTTGGCAGTAACTACTTCCAGGAAACCAATGTTATCAAGCTTTTTGATGACTGCAGTTACTATAACCAGGTGGCTGCCAACAACAAGCAAGTACCCCGTATGGCACAGGCGGCTATCCAAACCGCTATTCAGCGCAAAGGGGTTGGCGTATTGGGTTTACCGGGCGATGTGGCAGGGGAGGATGCTGTTGAAATCGATTCGTCGGTAAATAACTTTTTTTGCAAAGCCAACATTACCCCGGTATGGGAAGAGTTAGTAAAACTGGCCGATCTGATCAATCGTCACCCTAAAGTTTGCATTTTTGGCGGTATTGGTTGCGCCGACGCCCATGATGAGGTAGTTGAACTGGCGGCACTGATCAAGGCGCCGGTTGGTTATTCGTTCCGTGGTAAAATGTTTTTGGAGCATGATAACCCATACGAGGTAGGTATGACCGGCCTGCTTGGCTTGCCTGCTGCGTATCATAGCATGCATGAAAGCGATTTGGTTATCCTGCTTGGCACCGATTTTCCTTACACGCCTTTTTATCCCCAGGATAAAAAGATAGTGCAGATTGACATCAAGCCCGAAAATCTTGGTCGCCGCGCAAAACTAACGATGGGGCTTTACGGTGATATAAAATCTACAATTAAAGCGTTGATCCCTTTAATTAAAGAAAAAACCGACAGCAGCTTTTTAGATGCGCAACTTCATGTACATGCTAAAGTAAAAGAACAGCAGCAAGCTTACATTAAGGATTTTGGTGAACATGATGCTATTCATCCCGAAGCTTTAGCAGCTATCGTAGACGAATATGCATCTGCTGATGCCATTTTTACCTGCGATACCGGGATGTGTAATGTTTGGAGTGCCAGGCATATCAGCGCTAATGGGCGGCGTTCTATGATCGGCTCGTTTGTTCATGGATCTATGGCCAATGCTATGCCGCATGCTATCGGCGCGGCGCTGGCTTGCCCCGAAAGGCAGGTTGTGGCTATGTGCGGCGATGGCGGTATTTCTATGTTGTTGGGTGACTTAGCCACTATTAAACAATATGATCTGCCTATAAAGATCATTGTATTTAATAACAGGAGCCTTGGCATGGTAAAGCTGGAAATGGAAGTAATGGGCCTGCCCGATTTTGAAGTGGACATGCACAATCCTAATTTTACCATGGTCGCGGAGTCAATGGGTATAAAGGGGATCACTATTAATGACCCGCAGGACCTTGAGCAGGGCATAGCCGAAGCTTTTGCACACACAGGACCAGTTTTAGTAAATGTTTATACCGACGGAACTGCCCTTGCCATGCCGCCGCATATCGAACTTAAAATGGTTAAAGGAATGGCCGTCTCCATGACCAAAATGATGCTTGGCGGTAAATTTGATGAGGTGTTGGCAACTGTGAAAGGTAACTATAAGCATCTGCCCGAAATATTTGATTGAATTATTATACGAATACCTTGCAAATTCAACACAATTAAAACGAATTACACGAATTCCTAATCAATTCGTGTAATTCGTTTTAATTAGCGAAAATTAGTGTGGAAATTATTTTGCCCCCGAATGCCTGATTACCATAATGGCCCGAAAGTGATACTACCTGTTACGAATTGATTTTTGATTGATTTTTTTTACTATACCCATCGTAAGGTTGATGATAAATAATAGCTGCCCCAGTATAAAAGCAGCTGTCATTATTAAAGCGCCCTGCTGCTTTTTTTGAAATTCTGAAACCGCGTAATACCTGCGTGGGACACCATCCAATCCTATAAAATGTATTTGCTTACTTAGTAAAAGAATAACAACGGTTGTGGTGATCAATATATGCGCCCAGCTTAACCAAAGGGATGGCAAAGCATTCATCGCCAATGTATAAATTGTCCATATCAAAATAAGTATAAGCGCTATTAGCCGGTAAACTACAGGATATGAGATTACAAAATATGTATCATGCAGATTAATATCCAGGGAGCCGTTTGTAAACAGGAACGAAATTACAACTGATAGCAATGCAGTAATGGGCAGTAAGTGATATGGCTTAGTTCTAATATTAAAAAAAGTATAAGGTTTCAAGGCGTTGGTAATATTTGTTGCTGCTATAAAATTATAGATAAGTTGAAGCATCTCCATACTTATTTTGAAGTTAATTTAATAGCAAGTCCTTTTTTTGTGCAATGCTTGATACTTACAATTTCAAATGCGCAACAATGTTATTGTCCCTGATCTGTATAAAATTAATATGCTCATCAGCCGGATCGTAATCGATACTTAAAACAAGGTTATCTATTTTGTAATGGTCTACCAGGAAGGGTTTATCCAGTATCGGCGAATCTCCGTGTTTGGTTTGCGTAAGTTCTCCTGCTTTTTTGAAAACGTCTGCGCGGGTATCGTCAAATGAAATCTCAAACGGGAGCACGTATTGCAGACCCGGGTTGGGGTAAATATTCAGATGCGAGAATATTGGCCGGCCGGGTTCTAAAACGATCAGTTCATCTTCGTCAATAACAGCATCCTCATTGGTGAACCCCAAATCGATACCCAATATTTCAGATCGCATGTAATCGCTTTTCAGGATATTGTATGAGCTAAGATCAGTAAATGTATGGGCTAAAAATGCCTGGAAACTATCATCATAAAGATACGAGCCGAATTGGTTTGTAAAATGGAGGTAGGTGAACATTTGGCCGTTTCTTATTTGATTGATCAAAATTACAACAAATCAAAATAAAGCTACATTATGTTTTTTACTTTCGTTACACGATGATAATACAGTTTGCTCCAGGTTTGTTTTTGAGGGAAGAAAATGATGATATCTTAATTGTTTCTTATGAAAACCCAATGTTATCCTTCGAAAAAACGATCCATTTAAATTCAAAAGCTATTATCCATAATGATCATCTAAAGACCAATATAGTTGATATTCGTTCAGATAGTCTGGTTTTTATAACAATTAATCAAGGTTCGCCCAGGGGAATTAACACATGTTCTGAAATCTATGTTAAAAATGCAGAAGAAATCTGTTTGCTTTGCAGTTTTCGTGCGTTTGAACAAGTAAATGACCTTCGTAAAACAGGATGTTATAAGCTTACTGAATATATTGCAAACCGGTTAAAGGATAAATATGGTATTGAATGGGAATACAAAATATCGGTGGATACCCCCGAAAAAGAGAAACAGTTTAACATGAGCGTTTTCATTATAATCCTCACGCTTATAGTAATTTTTGTTTTAATATACTACCGGCTAAAGTATGATATGAACCATCCTAAAATAAATTCCAGTCGTTGATGATATAAAGCAATTTATTTTTCTTCAGTGAATCGGGCTTCCTCTAAATTTCCCTACTTTTAAGCCCGTAATGGAAGCAAAAAATAACAAGAAAACCATTTGGGCCTGGTGCATGTTTGACTGGGCCAATCAGTCATATAATATCGTTATCACCTCTACCATATTCCCCGCATACTTTGTGGAGGTTACCAAGTTCAATTCAAAAAACACCCAAATGGTAACCTTTTTGGGGCACAGGTACGTTAATACGGTTTTATCAAATTATATATTGGGTTTGTCATATCTTGTGGTGGCAGCTATTTTACCAATCCTTACTTCCATAGCCGATTATCGGGGCAATAAAAAATCATACCTGCAATTATTTACCTGGTTGGGTAGCCTGGCCTGCGCGGGTTTGTTTTTCTTTAAGCCCGGCACAGGGTTGGAAATCCCGATGCTTTGCTTTGGATTGGCTTCTATAGGTTATTGCGGTGGCTTTGTGTTTTATAACTCTTATCTCCCCCAAATAGCCACGCCCGATAGGCAGGACGCTGTGAGCGCCAAAGGGTTTATTTATGGTTATGTAGGCAGTATTGTAGTGCAGGTATTATGCTTTATCGTAGTGCTTGAACCTAATTGGTTTGGCATTACCGACGACTGGCTGCCGGCCCGGATCTCGTTCCTGATGGTTTTTGTATGGTGGATAGGTTTTTCCATTATCCCGTTCCGCATGTTGCCGAAAGGGCAGCCCAATGCGGGCAAGCATAGTTATAACGTGCTTACCGGCGGCTTTAAAGAACTGGCAAAGGTTTTTGGCAAAGTGCGCAAAATGCCGCTTCTCAAACGCTTCCTGGTGTCGTTTTTCCTTTACTCTGTCGGTGTACAAACCATTATGCTGGCTGCGGCTAACTTTGCTGCCAAAGAATTGCACATGCCCGATGCTGCCCTGATCTCTATTGTGCTCATCATCCAGGTGGTTGCTGTGCCGGGGGCATTGATCGCCTCCAAATCATCGGAGAAATTCGGGAATGTGCGTACGCTGGTAGGTTTGGTGGCAATCTGGTCGGCCATTTGCTTGTATGCTTACTTTATCACCAATTCTACCCAGTTTTATGTTGCCGCGGTGATCATTGGTATTGTAATGGGAGGGGTACAATCCTTGTCACGCTCAACCTACTCCAAATATTTGCCCGAAAACATCCCGGATACGGCTTCGTATTTCAGTTTTTATGACGTTACCGAAAAGCTGTCGATTGTGGTAGGCCTGTTTTGTTTTGGCTTTGTGGAAGCTGTGACTAATGAGATGCGCGACTCGACACTTGCCCTTGATTGTTTTTTTGTGTTGGGGCTTATTATGCTCATCGTGCTGATGTTTAAAGAAAATAAACTTCGCAAACAGCGTGTTGAAGTAGAGGCCTAAACAATTTGGCGGCAGGCTTGTACTATCAATAAATAAAAACATAAGCCATGATCCACACAGTTAACCACAACGTTACCGGCGATAACGGCACACAGAGAAATATCATTATTGAGCCGGTACTGCATCAATCAACAAATCATGAATTAAATGCCACTGGCTTGTACAAGCTTTATAAAGGTGGGGCCGATGGGGAAGCTACACTTTTTGAAATTCAGGAGATAGCTCCCGAAATTGGTGAAAGTAAGCCGCTGCTGGATGATAACAAAAATCCGGATTATTTAGGACAGATCAGGTTTGAGGGTGATGTTACTTCTAAATGGCATTATTCGGAAGGCACTTTATCGAATTATGAGCAGCAACAGGTGGTAGAGTTTATCCAAAACACAAATTAGTTAGTTTTTCTTTTTTCCTGCTGACATAGGGCTGTCACCATGGTTTGGTTACTTTGTATTGTAATCAAAAACAAAACATCAAAGCAATGGAAACTAACACAAATCAACAGTCAACAGAAACTGCAGTAGCATCTGTTTATACACCCGATCAACTTTTACAAAGCTGGCTTGGCCAGCGCCGGGTAACCCGCAGGGTTATAGACGCTTTTCCGGAGGAAGCCTTATTTAATTATTCGATAGGTGGTATGCGCCCCTTTGCCGATATGGTTAAAGAGTTTATTAGTATGGGCGGGCCTTGTGTAAGAGGTGTTGTAACAGATAACTGGACCCCAATTGCAGGTCTGGATCACCATACAGGTAAAATAGCAGCGGCTACAAAGGCGGAACTGTTGCAACTTTGGGATGAGGCCACTGAGGAAATAAAAACCTATTGGCCCCAGATTACGCCTGAGCGTTTCCAGGAAACAGTACTGGCATTTGGCCAATACGAAGGATTAGTCAATTATATTTTACAGTACGTTATTGATAACGAGATCCATCACCGCGGCCAGGGCTATGTTTACCTTCGCACTTTGGGTATTGAGCCACCCGCGTTTTATGACAGGAGCTAAACCCGTTTTATAAAAAATAATCAAGGCTTTCCGAAAGGGAGGCCTTTTTTTATAATTGCCCCGGGCCAATATTGGCGTTTTTATATCTTTAACGAAGTGGTTACTTCAAATTTTAATAATGGCAATTATCCGCTCTTTTGCTCTTTTTTTGCTGGCCGGTTTATTTGAAATAGGCGGCGGCTATTTGGTTTGGCTTTGGTTAAAAGAAGGTAAGCCGCTTTGGTTTGGTATAGCGGGCGGGGTGATCCTGGCGCTTTATGGTATAGTAGCAACGTGGCAAACCGCCAATTTCGGCAGGGTGTATGCGGCTTATGGCGGTATTTTTATTGTACTGGCATTAATCTGGGCCTGGAAGGTGGATGGATTTAAGCCCGACCGTTATGATATTATCGGTGCTTTGATTGCATTGGTAGGCGCTTGTATCATTGTTTATGCACCGCGAGGACATTGATAAGTACTATTGTCGGACTTTTTTGCAGTTTCTAAAATTTGCATACATTTAGTGAGCAAATGGAAAATAAAAACAACAAAAAAACCATCCGCGCCTGGGCTTTCTTTGATTGGGCCAACTCAGCGTATAACCTTGTCATCACTTCAACCATTTTTCCGGCTTATTATGTAGCTATAACTACCAATCATGCCAATGGCGACAGGGTTAACTTTTTTGGTAAAAGCTTTGTAAATACAGCACTTTCAGATTATGCTTTATCGGCCGCTTACCTGGTAATGGTATTGCTGCTGCCCATATTGTCATCAATAGCCGACTATAAAGGCAATAAGAAGATCTTCATGATGTTTTTTACCCTGCTTGGTTCGGCAGCCTGCTGCGCGTTGTTCAACTTTGACAAAGACCACCTGGAGTTAGGTATCATTTGCTTTGCGCTGGCGGCTATAGGTTATAGTGGTGGCTTTGTGTTTTACAATTCATACCTGCCCGAAATTGCCACTGTTGATATGCAGGATAATGTGAGTGCCAAAGGTTTCACCTATGGTTATATCGGCAGCGTACTGCTTCAGCTTATTTGCTTTTTATTTGTGCTGAAAGGGGAGTGGTTTGGTATTGTTGACAAAACCTTCGCGCCCCGATTGTCGTTTTTGCTGGTAGGCTTATGGTGGATAGGTTTTGCTATGATCCCCTTCAGCGTATTGCCTAAGGGCAGCCCAAATGCGCAAAGCCACAATCATCATATTATAAAAGGCGGTTTTATCGAATTAGGGCACGTTTGGAAAAAGGTTAAGGAAATGCCGTTGTTAAAAAGGTTTTTACCGTCATTCTTTTTTTATTCCATGGGAGTGCAAACCATTATGCTGGTGGCAACCGGTTTTGCTGCTAAAGAGCTTAAAATGGAAACTCCGCAGTTGATCACTATCATTTTAATTATTCAATTGGTAGCTATTTTGGGCGCTACGCTGATGTCGCGCCTGTCGGGTAAATATGGTAACGTAAGGATTTTAATTAGTGTGGTGATCCTGTGGATCGCGGTTTGTATAGCTGCTTACTTTACCTATACACAAACACAGTTTTACATCATAGCAGTGGTGGTTGGTTTGGTGATGGGCGGTATCCAGTCCATGTCGCGCTCAACGTATTCAAAATATCTGCCCGAAAATATCCCCGATACGGCATCTTTCTTTAGTTTTTATGATGTTACCGAAAAGCTGGCCATAGTAGGCGGGGTATTTAGCTTTGGTTTTTTTGAAGAAATAACCGGCAGTCCGCGAAACTCGGTTTTGGTACTGGGTGTATTTTTCATTGTTGGCTTAGTTTTGTTGTTTTCTTTGCTGAGGGCTGAACGAAACGTCAATAAAAATTTGGATTTTAGCGCCCGTTAACTAATTTGTGCCGATGAAGGTTGAATTGTTTATACCGTGTTTCATAGATCAGTTGTTTCCGGCAACTGCTTTTAATACCGTAAAATTGTTGGAGAAAGCAGGCTGCAAGGTTAGTTATAACCCGGCGCAAACCTGCTGCGGTCAGCCGGCTTTTAATGCTGGTTTTTGGGATGATGCCAAAGAGGTGGGAAGCAAGTTTTTAAGCGATTTTTCGGAAGACAGTGTTATTGTTTCGCCTTCGGCTTCATGCACCGGAATGGTGAAGAATTACTATAACGATCTGTTTACCAATACGGCTGTTCACAATAAATGCAGAGCCATTCAAGGGAATATCTACGAACTGTCCGACTTTTTGGTGAATATCCTGGAGTTTGATTATTTCGGCGCCGAGCTTGATGGCAAGGCCGTTTATCATGATAGCTGTGCCGGCCTGCGCGAGTGCAAAATAAAGGATGAGCCGCGCCAACTGCTCTCCAAGGTACTTGGCCTCGAACTGCTTGACCTGAAAGACGGTGAAACCTGCTGCGGTTTCGGCGGTACATTTGCCGTTAAGTTTGATGGCATTTCAACCGCGATGGCGCAGCAAAAGGTTAATAATGCCCTTGATGTTGGTGCGGAATACATCATATCTACTGATGCCTCATGTTTAATGCACATGCAGGGGTACATCGATAAAAATAACCTGCCTATCCAAACCATGCACATTGCCGATGTTTTGGCTTTGGGCTGGGGGAATGTGTAAGAAGCAGCTATTCTTTGATTAGTTTCAACTTCAAGGTATCATCATATACTTTGGTATCCCATTGCATTTGCTTACTGTTGTAGTTGCTGATCTTTACCTTTGTTGTATCTCGTTTTGTACCTCCGTCAAAAACAATGTCGAACTTTTTTTCTCCTGTCTGGTATATGTATTGACCAAACCATGCGCGGTTAGCCTCAAAAACATAAGGGTTGGCACAAAATGCAATCCGGCCGCCGTCTTCTATATAAACGTAGCACCAGTTTTGCGCACCGTTCATCCATTCGTTTTTACCCACGAGTTTGCCGTTCCTGATAAGCTCATCTATTTTCCATTTTCCTGTAAGGGCCGATGGAGGGACGGCTGCTACATAACGGTAAATACTATAAAACGCAAGACCGATTACTAAAAGTTTTAAAACTGGTTTTGCAAAACTTAGCCTTAAGGGCGGTATTGTTACGTCTTTAAATAAAACAGGTTTAATATCCGGCCATCGTAGTAGTAAAAGGTATAACAATCCGGTAGTTATAATGATTGAGTTCATAAATGCCCCCACGGCTATATTATAAAAAGCATTGATTAGTACAATGTTTAACATTATGGGTAATAATATGCAGGTGCCCAGCAAGGTAGTACGCCTGAATAAAAGCATGATGGCGCCACCAATCTGAAGTAAACCGAGTATGACCGCGAGTGTAAGAGTGGCCAAAATAATTCCAGGTGAGGTCGAAGCCGTTTAACTTGCCTACAGGCGTGTTATCCCTCATGTAAACGTGTCCAAACTGTGTTTTCAGGATCTTGGCAAAGCCATAAGCCGACACTTGGAAGGCAAGGAAGTACCGAATAACGCCCCGCAGAAACGCGTGCCTTATTCCTGAATTAAATCCTTCCTTTTTACTTTTTTGATGCCAATAAATGGAATAAATCACCGAAAGGATGCATATTCCAATAATGATCCAGGTGAAAATCATTGCGAAGGACAGGTCACCAAAAGAACTAAACAGCTTATAAAGCAAAGTGCCCCACATTATCATTAAACAATCGTAGATAGCTACGAGCAGATACAGGCATTCAAGGAACTTGGCAAACCAATAGGAGCGGGGTGTGGTATTCATAGCTTATTTGCGTTCAATATCCAGGATAGATCCTTCTTTGGCCATCTCTACAAGAAATGGTTTGGCAATACCTTGCTGGGCGTTATCATAGGCGGTATCACCCTTTGCCGCGATATCATCAAGGCCCTCTTCACGGTCCGATTCATATTTGTTTAAGGCCAGGTAAACAGAATCGCCGGAAACCTTATTTACCCTGTAAAGGGTATAGTGATCGTTTTTAAGTTTGATATGAAATATATCGTTCTTTTGTGGCGATAAAACCCATTGGTTTACTTTTTTTGCTTTCTGCTTTTCGCTGATATAAAAAAATATCGAACCAATAACGATCAGGAAACAGCCTGCAAATGTCCACACAGGTATTGTAGTTTGAGATTTTTTATTATCATAGCTTAATTTAAGCGAGGCGGGCATTTCCTTAAGCTTCAAAACCTGCCTGCAATGGAGGCATTGGGATACGCCTGTTTTACCTATCGGGAAAAACGGGATCCAGAAAATATGCGCCCAGCGTTGAAATACATTCATCTGGATACTGTTGGTTGTATTGCAGTTTGGGCAGATGTCGCTTGTTATTTCAGCTTTTAATAGTTTCGCTTTGGTGCCGTATATGATCATGGTATGGGTGGTTTAGGGTTTACGTTTATCCGCACTGAAAATAGGTAAATTACCAGGACTATGAAAATACCGGGACTATAAAGAGGCTCTTGTTTATAGAAAAACTAAAGCAACGATGGTGGCACTGTTTTGTCAGCGGGTATTGGCAATAGGCCCTGCAGGTTAAAAAAACTCAAAAAAACATCAAAAAAAAGCCGAAAATAAATGCACGTTCTTAAGTGTTGATTTCGTACTCCTTAAAGTTTTAATTGTTGATAATCAAATATTTATCGATGTTTCAGGTGAAATGTTAAAGCTTTGATTATCAATATGTTTCATAAAAAGCATGTTTTGCGTTTCAGTCTCAAAAAATGGGACATTTTAAAAAATCGGCAAAGACAAAACCAATTTTATTTGGGAATCGCGATTTTGGGACACCCATAATTTTACAATTACTTTTTACCTTGAAGTGAAATTGCTGAAATAGGCATTTCTTTAAAAAACATTATCTTTGCCGATTGAAATGAACAAGAAAGTCGCTTTTTACACTTTAGGCTGCAAGCTGAATTATTCAGAGACCTCATCCATTGGTCGGCTGTTTAACCAGGCCGGTTATGATACGGTAAATTTTACCGAAACACCGGATGTTTTTGTGATCAATACCTGCTCGGTAACTGACAATGCCGATAAAAAGTGTAAGAAGATTGTTAAAGAGGCGCTTAAAATTTCACCTAATGCCTATGTAACTATAGTAGGATGCTACGCGCAGCTAAAACCGCAGGAAATTGCCGAAATCCCTGGCGTAGACATGGTACTTGGCGCTGCCGAAAAATTTCAGATTGTTGACCACATTACCGACTTAACCAAGAGGCCAAAGGCGCTGGTGCTTAATCAGCCGGTGTCTGAAGCTAATGAGTTTGTTCCCGCATATTCTTTTGGCGACCGTACCCGTACTTTCCTGAAAGTGCAGGACGGTTGCGATTACTCTTGCACCTTTTGTACCATCCCTTTGGCCCGCGGCACAAGCAGGAGCGATACTATTGAAAACGTTGTTGCTCAGGCAAAACAAATTGCTGAGTCGGGCGTAAAAGAAATTGTGCTTACCGGCGTAAACCTTGGCGATTTCGGGATCCGGAACGGTAAACGCGAAGACAAGTTTTTTGATTTGGTTAAGGCCCTTGATGAGGTAGAAGGGATCGACCGTTTCAGGATCTCATCCATAGAACCTAACCTGCTTACCGACGAGATCATCGCTTTTGTAGCTGCTTCAAAACGTTTCGTACCGCATTTTCATATCCCGCTGCAATCGGGTTCGGATAAGATCCTGGGCTTGATGCGCCGCCGTTACAAACGCGATTTGTATGTTAACCGTGTTGCCAGGATAAAAGAGCTGATGCCCGATTGCTGCATTGGCGTGGATGTTATTGTTGGTTTCCCCGGCGAAACAAGGGAGGATTTTATCGATACCTATAACTTCCTCAACGAACTTAATATATCGTACCTGCACGTATTTACTTATTCGGAAAGGGAAAATACTTTGGCCGCTCAGATGACGGGCGCGGTACCCGGCTCGGCAAGGGGCGAGCGGAGTAAAATGTTGCATATCCTGTCGGATAAAAAACGCCGTGCTTTTTATGAAAGCCAACTCGGTAAAAACCAGGAAGTTTTGTTTGAGGGTGATATCAAAGATGGCTTCATGCACGGCTTTACCCGTAACTATGTAAAGGTACGTACCAAGTATGATCCTGTACTGGTTAACGAATTGAAAACGGTGCACCTAACAAATATTTCACCTGATGGTGATGTTGAAATAACAGAAGGCGAAGAAATATTAGTGCATTAAATTCTATATTCGCCTTAAAATATAACCTATGTTTCCAACGCTTACATCGTTATTGAAATACCTTTTTGGTTTTAATCTTCCTTTGCCTATACAAACCTTCGGCTTTTTTGTGGCGATAGCTTTTGTTGGCGCTTATTGGGCATTTGGCCAGGAGTTTAAACGTAAAGAAGCGTTAGGCGTAATCCATACTTTTAAAAAACGTGTTACTATCGGGTTGCCGGCTTCAAATGCCGAGCTTGCGGGAAATGGTGTTTTTGGCTTCATATTAGGCTATAAAATTGTTGACTGTATCCTTAATTACCAGGCTCTTATAGATAACCCGCAGGAGTTTTTGTTATCCCTGCGAGGCAACTGGATAGGTGGGATCCTTGGAGCTGCAGCGTTCGCGTACTGGGCATGGCATGAAGCTCAAAAACAAAAGCTTGATAAACCGGTGACCAAAGATGTAGATGTACATCCCAATGAATTGATGGGTAGTATATTGTTATGGGCAGCCGTGTTCGGCTTTGCTGGTGCCAAGCTGTTTAATGCGTTGGAAAACTGGGGCGACTTTATGAAAGACCCGGTTGGCATGCTGATAGGCTTTAGTGGTTTAACCTTTTATGGCGGTCTGATCTGCGGTGGCGCGGCAGTACTCTATATTGCTAACAAACACGGCATTAAACCGCTGGATATGCTTGATATCGGTGGCCCGGGCATGATGCTGGCTTATGCTTTAGGCCGTATCGGATGCCAGATGAGCGGCGATGGTGATTGGGGTATAGTTAACCTGGCGCCGAAGCCTCATTGGTTAAGCTGGGCACCTGATTGGATGTGGAGCTTCAAATTTCCGCACAACGTGAACGACGAAGGTGTGCAGATGATGGATTGCGTGGGTAAATTTTGCCATGAACTTCAATATCCGGTTTATCCAACCTCGTTTTACGAATCTGTAATTTGTTTATTACTGTTCTTTGTATTGTGGAAAATAAGGCACATTTTTAAAGCTCCGGGCGTTTTGTTTGGTATATACATGATATTAGCAGGCGTTGAGCGTTTCTTTATTGAGCTCATCAGGGTTAATACAAAGTATGTTGTTGCGGGTGTTTCATTTACCCAGGCCGAAATGATCTCTGTGATCATGGTTTTAGGTGGTATTACACTTATTGTAACCGGATTAAACAAAGAAAAGAAAGCGCTGGGCACAACAAATGGCTGATAACAAATCAAAAGGCAGTTTAATTCATAACCAGGTATTCAGATTTGTAGTTTCGGCCGGTGCCGGTTTTTTGGTGGATGTTTCGGCATTTTATCTTTTTTACCACAACCTTTTAATACAGCATACTTATAGGATATTCGGGCTTACCGTTCGTAACTATACCGTATCATTGGCATTATCGTTTTTTATGGGCGTAGTAGTTAATTTTTTAATTACCCGTTACATGGTGTTCAATGAATCTAAATCCGCGCCGCGCAAGCAGTTTTTTCGCTTTGTAACGGTGGCTATAATCGGTTTCTTCGCCAACTTATCAGTTGTAAAAATATTGATCCAAACTTGCAGCTTTAACCCTACAGTAGCACGGATCTCGGCTGCATTAAGCTTGTTCTTCGCCAGCTTTTTTATCCATAAAGTTTTTTCATTTAGCTTATCATTAAAACGTAACCATGCAAACAGCGAACATCATAAACCAGGTAATTGAAGTTTCAAAACAGGCGGGTGATTTCATCAGGCAGGAACGTAAAGCATTTGATCCTGATAAGATAGAATATAAAGGCCTCAACGATATGGTATCCTACGTTGATAAAACCGCCGAAGAAACTATAGTAAAAGGCCTGAGCAAGATTTTGCCTGAAGCAGGGTTCATCACCGAAGAAAAGACAACAACCAAAATAGGCGAGCGTTACAACTGGATCATTGACCCTCTGGATGGTACTACCAATTTCATTCATGGAGTACCCGCGTTTTCGGTAAGTATTGCTTTGAAAGAATATGATGAACTGATAGCCGGTGTTATATATGAAATAAACCTTGATGAATGCTTTTACGCCTGGAAAGATGCGCCCGCATATCTGAATGGCAAAGAAATCAGTGTAAGTAAAAACAAAACAATAGGCACCAGCTTATTGGCAACCGGGTTCCCATATTACGATTTTACCAAGCAGGCCGCCTATATCGAATTGTTTACGGAACTGATGCGCAGCAGCCATGGCTTACGCCGTTTAGGTTCTGCAGCAGTAGACCTGGCTTATACCGCCTGTGGCCGTTTTGATGCTTTTTATGAGTATAACCTTAACGCCTGGGATGTGGCCGCCGGTATTGTGATTGTAAAACAAGCAGGAGGCGAAGTGGTGAACTTTAAAGGCGGCTCTGAGGTATTGGATACCCGGGAACTGTTAGCTACCAATGGGAAGATCACGGGGGAGATGTTGGGGGCGATACAGAAGTATTTCAGGTAATACTTTTACACCTTTATTCCTTAGCATATCCCAAAAGCAATCCTTTATAAAATTGCAATTGCCTCTTAAGCGCATGTTGCTGATCTTTTGGTAATATTATTTGATCGTGGCCTTTGTTACCGTTAAAACGAACAATGACCTTATCTGCTGTTACAAGTTTTAATAATATTGAGATTTTGTCGTCGTAAATCGTCTCCTCGCTGTATTCGTTTATCCAATGCTGTAAAGAGTCTGTCGCAAAATCGGGTTTGTACAGGAGACGTTTACCATTTATAACAAATGTCAAACTCTGTAATCCTAAAGGTTTTTTATTTATATGTTGACAACCAAAATAAATGTTGCAGCCTGTTATGTCATAACAATTTATATAGGCGTATAAACCGGTGACTGGCTTACCGACTATTGAATTTTTATCTTTGAAATACGTTGCCTGAACCGCAGACTCTCTTGTGATATTGCTTGAATCTTTAATTAACTTTTTAAAGAGTTTTTTATCCACATTGATTGCGGCTAATTTTTTGAGACTCGCTTGCGCTGTTTCTGACAATTCAACAGATTGAGTTGGAGTGTTTAATATTGAGGTGTCAATAACCATGCTACCACTATAAGTAGTCTTCTGCTCCGATCCAATCATTTTAGCTATGAATATTACCACCATGATGGCGACCGAAGCTATCAGAGCGATACTACATCCAAGATTTGTATTTTGCTTATCGGTAGGAAAATCATCTGACTGGAGTGTTTCATTGGCATCACCATTTTACATGCCTTCCAATTGATTTTCTGCATATTCTGTTACGATTTCTGTAGATGATAACGTATTATTTGTCTGCGGTTTTTGATGGTAAGTTGTTCCGCAGTATGCGCATTGAATTGTTTGATTTGCGCTTGCAGTTAATATTGCACCGCAATTCTTACAATTTAGTAATTCATTAACTTTCATAATTTAGAAAGTTAGAGTAAACCAAGCATTTATCGACTGAAATTAAAATGTGGCAGTTGGGAATATCAATCAAATTAGGCATTGTGGTAACGTTTAAAGATTGGGTAGCTAAAATAAAAACTTATAGACAGATAACCTCATTTAATTATAAACAGGATTGGGGGTAAAAAAGCAAAAAGCCTCTCATTTTCATGAAAGGCTTTCGGGTAAGCAATGGGGCTCGAACCCCAAAATCAATATCATTATAACGCTTCAGAAACCACCTCGGTAACTTCAGGCACCATTCGTTTAAGCAAGTTTTCGATACCGGCTTTAAGGGTTACGGTTGATGATGGGCAGCCGCTGCACGAACCGCGAAGTTCAACAGTTACAACACCCTCGTTAAATGAGCGGTAAGAAATAGCGCCGCCGTCCTGCTCTACAGCCGGGCGAACGTAGTCATGCAGGATCTGCTGAATTTTAACTTCAGTTTCAGTGCCTTCAAAGTTTCCGGCTTCGGCTTCTTCCTCTAACTGGATCTTTAATTCTGACTCGATTGCACCTTTAACAAACTCTTTCATTATCGGTTCAACATCTGCCCATTCGCTGCCTTCAGTTTTGGTAATGGTAACAAAATTGCTGGCAAAGAAAACGCCGTTTACAAATGAGAACTTATACAGTTCCTTTGCAAAAGGTGAATGTTCGGCACTTTCCTTAGTAGGAAAGTCAACACTGCCGTTAATAAGCAGTTTGTTAACTATGAATTTCATAGTTGCCGGGTTAGGCGTTAATTCGGTATATACGTTGATATTCATCGTTTCGTGTTTTTATTCAATCTAATTAACAAATTTAACTACCTTTTTTATTAAAAGCTACCCTAAACTTTGTTATGACATTTCTTTGATGTGCAGATTTTAAATTTCAGATGTGCGGATGTGCAGATATGAAAATTGCTTGGACAATTAAAGCATCAAAAAATCATAATAAAATTCGCACATCTAACTCAAATCCCTGTATAGTTCAACGGCGTTATCTTTTTAATCTCTTCTTTAATGGCCGCACTTACATTTAACGTATCAACAAACTCGGCTATTGTGTTGGCGTTGATTTGGTGGTTGGTTCGGGTAAGGTCTTTCAGGGCTTCGTAAGGATTAGGGTAAGCTTCACGCCTTAAAATGGTTTGGATAGCTTCTGCAACAACAGGCCAGTTAGCTTCTAAATCAGCATTGATAGCATCAGTGTTTAGCAATAGTTTGTTTAATCCCCTTACGGTTGATTTAATGGCGATCAATGTATGTGCAAAAGGTACACCGATGTTCCTTAATACGGTCGAGTCGGTAAGGTCGCGCTGTAACCTTGAAATCGGCAGTTTGGCTGCAAGATGCTCAAATAAAGCATTAGCGATACCCAGGTTGCCTTCCGAATTTTCAAAATCGATAGGGTTAACCTTATGCGGCATGGCCGATGAACCAACTTCGCCGGCTTTGATCTTTTGTTTGAAGTAATTCATGGATATGTAAGTCCACATATCACGGTCAAGATCAATCAGGATATTGTTAATGCGTTTCAAAGCATCACATTGTGCGGCAAAATTATCGTAGTGCTCAATTTGGGTAGTAAACTGCGAGCGTTTTAAACCCAATATTTCGTTCACAAAATGATTACCGAATGATTTCCAGTCCTTATCAGGATAGGCGATAAAGTGAGCGTTAAAATTACCGGTAGCGCCACCAAACTTGGCTGAATTTGGAATAGGTTTTAGCAACTCAAGCTGGGCTTCCAAACGTTCAACAAATACCAGGATCTCTTTGCCTAACCGGGTTGGAGAAGCTGGCTGGCCATGCGTATGCGCCAATAACGGAACATTTTCCCACTCGGCAGCAAATGCTTTCAGGATACTAATCAGGTTATTAATGGCAGGGTAGTAGCTGTTATTCAGAGCAAGCTTAAAGGTATATGGAATAGCAGTGTTGTTGATATCCTGAGAAGTAAGGCCAAAGTGGATAAACTCTTTGTAGGGCTCCAAACCTAATTTATCAAACTCTTTTTTAATGAAATATTCAACCGCTTTAACATCGTGATTTGTCGTTTTTTCAATCACTTTAATGCTTTCAGCGTCATCTTCCGAAAAATTCCTGTAAATATCGCGTAACTTTTCTGATAGATTTTTATCAAATGATTGTAACTGAGGTAGTGGGTATTCGGCCAGTGCTATGAAATATTCTATCTCAACAAGTACACGGTACTTGATAAGGGCAAATTCTGAAAAGTATCCGGCAAGATCGCCGGTGGTGTTTCTATAACGGCCGTCAATAGGCGAGATCGCTGAAAGTGAAGTAAGCGTCATATATTAAAAAGAGAGTGGGTAATAATTTTTTGCAAAGGTAATCATTTTTGGGGTGCCAGCGGCAGATTAAAAGCTTCACAATTAAACCACAGGATAAAAAGCATAAATTAAATGGATTTTAAAAATGAACAAGTATTTGTAATGAAAAAGTAAAAATGAATGGAAACTTTTTATTCAAAAAATGTTTCCTTAGTTTTGACCCGGAAAGTCAATGAGTCAAACAGAAAGAATTATAAAAGGTGCTGAAGACCTGTTTTTAACCGCAGGTATTAAAAGTATCACCATGGATGATATAGCCAGGCACCTTGGCATGTCAAAAAAAACGATCTATCAATTTTTCAAGGACAAAAACGAATTAGTTGTTGCCCTTACAAAAAAGAAATTGAAGGAAGATGAGGATCAAATGAATGAGATTATCAGTAAATCAGCTAATGTGATTGAAGAGATGATCAACATGACCAAATGCTCAGAAGAGATATTTTCAAGGATCAACCCGATTGTTATTCATGATTTGCAAAAATATCATGCTGAAGCCTGGGAAGACTTTCAAAGATTCAAGGCCGGGGTACTGATCCAAAAAATGGAAGAACTTTTAACTAAAGGCATGGGTCAGGGTTACATTCGTAAGGATATTGACGTAAAGATAATGGCACGGATGCGGGTTAACCAGGTGGAGTTGGGTTTTAATACTTCAATATTCCCGGTAACTGAATTTAGCCCCTGGAAGGTACAAGTTCAGTTTTTAGATCATTTTAACTATGGCATTTGTACGCTTGAGGGCTACAAGCTGCTTAACGAATATAAAAATATTAATAATGAATAACCGGCTGCTGACACAAGGTTGTCAATAGCTAAAAGAAATTTGTATCAGTTTAAGTAAATCACTCAACCACAATATATATAATGAAATATCTATTTTTTACGGCAACTGTATTTTGTGCCGTAGCCTTTAAAAGCTACGCGCAGGAGGCAACGTCAAATGGACAAACCTATAACTTTACAGTTCAGGATTGTGTCAATTATGCTTACGAGCACCAAAGCGCAGTTGTGAACTCGGGTCTTGATATCAAAAGTGCGGAGTATAAGGTTAAAGAAACAACCGGCATTGGCTTACCACAAATCAGCGGCTCAGCCTCATTCCAGGATTATCTTAAAATACCAACCACGTTATTACCGGGTGAGTTTTTTGGAGCCCCTGGTACCTTTGTGCCGGTTAAATTTGGCGTAAAGTACCAATCAAACCTTGGTGTTAGTTTAAACCAGATCCTTTTTAACGGGAGTTATCTTGTTGGTTTAAAGGCTTCAAGAACATATCGTGAGCTTTCACAGCGTAATTATACCCGCTCAAAAATTGAAGCCAACGTTGCTGTCACCAAAGCATATTATCAGGTTTTGGTTAGCGACGAACAAATTAAACTATACGATGCTAATATAACCCAGTTAAAACAGCAGGTTGACCAAACCGTAGCACAAAATAAGCAAGGCTTTGTTGAAAAAATTGATGTAGACCGCATTACTGTGCAATACAATAATTTAATAACGAACCGCGAAAACGTTGTACGTTCATTGGCTTTGAACTATCAAATGCTGAAGTTTCAGATGGGAATGCCTGTTGATGAAAACCTTGTGTTGAAAGATAAGCTAAGCGACGTTAGCCTTGATAATAACGTTGCAGAAATGTCGGTAGATACAGGCTTTTACCATAATCGTATAGAGTACTCCTTGCAGGAAACTCAGAAAAAACTAAATGAGCTTGATCTGCAAAACAAAAAAACAACTTATTTGCCAACATTAAGCGCGAATGGCAGCTATGCGGCATCATATCAGAATAATAATTTTAGTAAGCTTTACAGCCAGGTTTTTCCTTCAAGTTATATCGGTTTAACGCTCAACGTTCCTATTTTCAGTGGCGGGCAAAGACTAAACCAGGTAAGACAGGCAAAAATTGAGGTGCAAAAATCAACAAACGACCTCGTAAACCTTAAAAATACGATAAATCTTGATGCAAAGGTGGCAACTGTGTCATACATTAATGGCTTACAATCACTTAATAATCAAAAACGTAACCAGGAGCTTGCACAGGAAGTACTGCGTGTATCAAAAGTAAAATATCAGCAGGGGGTAGGCTCAAGCATTGAGGTTACACAGGCTCAAACATCTCTTGAAGATGCCGATAACAAATATATACAAGGTCTTTATGATGCCCTGGTTAGTAAAGTTGACCTTGACAAAGCTTACGGACGAATTAAATAACAACACTAAACTCACTATATAACAATGAAAATGAAAAAATTCATATACATACCTTTCCTGGTTTTACTGGCTGCATGCTCAAGTAAGCCCAAAGATAAAAAGGCCGAACTGGCCGATCTGCAAAAGCAACAATCGGATATCAATTCAAAAATAGCGAAGCTGCAGGCTGAAATGGGTACTACCGATTCGGCTAAAACAACTGATGTAAGTGTTACAGAAGTGAAGAATGGCAGCTTTACCAACTATGTACAGATTCAAGGTAAAATAGACGCACAGGATAATGTTACTGCCTATCCGCAGGCATCAGCCGTCATTACTGCTATCTACGTAAAACCAGGCCAGCATGTAACTAAAGGCCAGGTGTTAGCACAACTGGATAATAGTGTTATGCAACAAAATATAGCACAAGCCGAAGCACAGGTTAGCTTAAGCCAACAGTTGTTTGATCGTCAAAAAAACCTTTGGGATCAGAAAATTGGCACTGAAGTACAATATCTGCAAGCTCAAACCGCATTGCAAAGCAATCAGAAAGCTTTGGCTTCCTTAAAAAGGCAATCGGGTTTATACCGCATCATATCGCCAATCTCTGGTACCGTAGATCAAATGGACCTGAAACTCGGACAGGGTGCCACGCCGGGGCAAACAGGGATCCGTATTGTGAATGCCGATGTTTTAAAAGTTAAGGCCGATGTCCCTGAATCATATGCAAGTAGCGTAAATACCGGTAACGATGTCAAAATATTAATTCCGGATGCTAAGGACTCGTTGGTTACTAAAGTTACTTTTGCGGCCAAAGCCATCGACCCAACATCGCGTAGTTTCGGTGTGGAGGTCAAATTACCTCAGCGCAGCACACTTCGCCCTAATATGACTGCAATTTTAAAAATTGCTGATTATTCAAAAACAAATACCATAGCAGTACCGGTTAAAGCTATACAGAAATCAGAGAATGGCGACCATGTTTTTGTTAATCAGAATGGTATTGCCAAACAGGTGAATGTAAAATCGGGTGTTACCTATGGTGGCCAAACAGAGATATTATCAGGCTTAAAAGCCGGCGACCAGCTGGTTGTTGAAGGTGCAACTGAAATAGAAGACGGCGATAAGATCAAAGTTGTTCAGTCGGCCAATTAGTTATTAATCAATTGATCTGTTCATTATGAAAGATGTAAAAAAAGAATTTGGCCCTTCAAGCTGGGCCATTGATAACAAAACAGCCATTTACGTGCTCATGTTCCTGATCACTGCGCTGGGGCTGATAAGTTATAACCGTTTACCAAAGGAAAACTTCCCGGACATAGCGCAATCAAAGGTGTTTGTCACAACACAGTTTCTGGGGCAATCACCGCAAAATATTGAAAATTTGGTAACCAGGCAAATCGAAAAACGCCTGAAATCATTAAAAGGTTTAAAAAAGGTAACATCTAATTCAATTCAAAACGCTTCGGTAATTACTGCGGAGTTCAATGCTGATATTGATATAAAAGATGCGAAAACAGATGTTAAGGAAGCTGTTGATAAAGCGAAGCAGGATCTTCCGCAAGGAGATCCAAATCTTAAGGAATCGACCATTTCAGATATTAATGTGGCTGATATCCCTATCCTTTATATAAATATATCGGGTAATTACGACCTCAAAAAGCTTAAAGAATATGCAGACGCGTTAAAAGATGAAATAGAAGGATTTAAAGAAATCTCTAAAGTAGACGAGGTGGGCGCATTGACTCCAGAAATTCAAATAAATGTCGATATCAATAAAATGGCTGCCGCGCAGCTTACCTTCAATGATATTACTACAGCTGTAGGAAACGAAAATATATTAGCTTCTACGGGCACAGTGAAAACAGATGGAGTACGACGTACCATTGATATCAAGCAGGATTTTAAAAATGCTGATGAAGTAAAAGCAATGGTAATCAGGAACCCTAAAGGACAGCCAATATATCTTAGGGATATTGCGGAAGTGAAGGATTCATTTCTTGAGCAGGAAAGCTATGCTCGTTTGAAAACTAATGCCAACCCTAATTTTAAAAATGTAATTACTCTTAATGTAAGTAAAAGGGCGGGGGAAAACTTGATAGAAGCCTCAGACAAAATCAACGACCTGATCAAACTTAAGCAGAAGACAGTATTTCCCAAAGGATTAGATATTACAGTAACCGGGGATCAATCTGACAAAACCCGTACAACGTTAAACGACTTAATCAACACGATTGTTATTGGTTTTTTGCTGGTTACCGTTATTCTGATGTTTTTCATGGGCACAACCAATGCTATTTTCGTTGCGCTCTCGGTTCCGTTGTCATGCTTTATAGCCTTTTTGGTGATGCCTGCTATTGGCTTTACGCTCAATATGATCGTGTTGTTCTCGTTTTTGCTGGCGCTGGGTATTGTGGTAGATGATGCTATTGTAGTGATAGAAAATACACATCGTATTTTTGCTAACGGAAAGGTTCCGATTAAGGAGGCCGCAAAAATGGCTGCAGGCGAGGTTTTCTTGCCAGTGTTTTCAGGGACCATGACCACTTTGGCTCCATTTATACCATTGGCATTCTGGAATAGTTTGATTGGTCATTTCATGTTTTTCCTGCCTATAACACTGATCATTACTTTGTTGGCCTCGTTGGTGGTAGCCTATATCTTTAACCCTGTATTTGCGGTTGACTTTATGAAACCTCATCATAATGGTGAGCATGATAACCCTAAGTTTGACAGGCCTACAAAAAGGGCTATGATATTTTTGGCCATCGCTGCAGTAATCGGTTACTTGATCAATATTGGTTTTGGCAACCTGATGGTGCTGATCATGGTATTATATCTGATCAATCATTTCTTCCTACTGCGGATTATTGACAAATTTCAGAAAAACGCCTGGCCCAAATTTCAAAATTGGTATGCCAAATGGCTTGAACGCGCTGTCCGCAGACCAGTAACCGTTTTGGTAGGAACCATTGGCTTATTTGGTTTTGCTATTTTCCTGATGGCAGTACGAGGAAAGACTCCGGAGTTTTTTCCTTCCGGCGACCCTAACTTTGCATACGTCTATATTACTTTGCCTATCGGTACTGATCAAGCTTATACTAACGAAGTAACCAGGCAGATAGAAAAAAAGGTTGCAACAGTTGTTGAGCCTGATAAAGATATTGTGTCGTCAGTTATTTCAAATGTTACAAAGGGAGTAAACGATCCAACAGATGAAGACCAAAGTGACTACCAGAATAAAGGCAAAATAACAGTTGCTTTTGTTGAGTTTGGTAAGCGAAACGGAAAAGATACTAAAGCAATACTCAAACGTATACGTGAAGCAGTACAAGGTGTCCCAGGCGCTAAAATATCAGTAACCCAAGAAAATAGTGGCCCGCCTGTACAAAAGGATATAAGTATTGAAATTGTTGGTGATAATTTAGATACTTTGGTAGCGACAGGCACCCGACTGAAAAATTATTTAGCAAAACAGAATATTGCTGGTATCGAAAATCTTATTGCCGACGTGCAAAGTGATAAGCCTGAAATAGTATTCGATGTTGACCGTGAGCGTGCCAACAGGGAAGGAATATCGTCCGGGCAGATTACTGATAATTTGGCAACCGCTATTTTTGGAAAAAAAGCAGCTGATTTTAGAAATACTAAAGAGGATGATTATCAAATAAAAGTAAGAGCGCTCGAAGATCAGCGAGGCAGTATTGATGAGATCAAAAACTTAAAAATAACCTATCGCGATATGGCAATGAATGGAACAATACGCCAGGTGCCAATATCAGCTTTCACTGATGTACGTTATACAACTACGTACAGCAATATCAAGCGTAAACAGCAACGCAGGGTTTTAACGCTTGGCTCAAATGTTATTAAGCCTAATAACCCTAACGAGGTTAACGCCAATATTTTAAAGGCGATAAACAACTTTAAGAAACCGGATAATGTTATTATAAGGCAGGGTGGTGGCCAGGAAGACCAAATGGAAGCAATGACTTTCCTGCTTTCTGCACTTGGTGTGTCGTTCGGGCTTATTCTCATTATTTTAATGATCCAGTTTAATTCAATTGGTAAAACGCTTATTATTATCAGCGAGATCCTCTTTAGTATTATTGGTGTGTTGCTGGGGGTTAGTGTATTTGGTATGACCATGTCTATTGTAATGACTGGCATTGGTATCATAGCACTGGCGGGTGTGGTTGTTCGTAATGGGATCTTATTGGTTGAGTTTACCGATATGTTGTTGGAGCAGGGAGTGAGCATCCACGATGCAGTAGTTGAAGCAGGGCATACCCGTATGACTCCTGTATTGTTAACCGCAACAGCTGCTATTTTAGGTTTAATACCGCTGGCAGTTGGTTTCAATATCGATTTCGTTGGCTTGTTTACCCATTTTGCACCGCATATCCATTTTGGTGGTGATAACGTTGCTTTCTGGGGCCCATTAGCCTGGACAATGATCTTTGGTTTAGGTTTCGCTACCATCATTACATTGATCCTTGTACCTTGTTTATACCTCATCCGCTATAATCTTAAAGCAAGGCTGTTCGGTAAAAAATCGGTTGAAACCAAACATGTGGAGGTATTGGAAACAGAAACAGTTTAAAATAGAGAGCCATTAGTAACACAAACAGCCGCGGTCGAAAGATTGCGGCTGTTTTGTTTTATGACAGTTTTTTAAATAAAACATAATAATGTATTTATGGTTCTTTATGCAAACGTTTATCACAGCCATGAAACTTGAAATATCAAAACCGCTTTGGCCGGTAATAGGCCTTGGTACATTAGCCGGTATGCGTACCTTATCTGCCCCTGTTGTAACAACGCATGTATTAAGTCATCATCCATCAAAGCAACTTGAAAAATCACCGCTAAGGTTCATGCAATCAACAACCGTGGCTGCTGTTTTAAAGATCTTATCGGTTACTGAAGTTATTGCGGATAAATTACCTTCAACTCCAAACCGTATAGAACCCACCGGGTTAGCGGCAAGGGGGCTATCAGGTGCTTTGGCCGGCGCAAGTATTTACAAAGCTGTTGGCGGTAAAGCATTAACCGGAGCACTGATAGGAGGGGCAGTGGCAATAGCAGCCACCTACGGAAGCTACTTCCTGCGAAAAAACACAGTTAAGGCAAATCATATTGCCGATCCATTAATTGGCGCGATTGAAGATGCTTTGGTAATAGGATCGGGTTTTGGCTTAAGCAAGCTGATTTATGCCCCGGTTGCAGGCTGAACATATTTTTCAAGTTCTCCCAGGTTACTGATCTCGTTACGCGAGCGGGGCAGGCTGTCGGGATAATTCTTTTGAATAAAGGTTACCAGGTTTTCGCGGATATAGCAGCGGAGGTCAAATGCATCTGATGAGGTTCGGGAACTCATTAGTACCCTGATCTCGATAGTGTGTTCTTTAACATCAGTTACCTGTACTACTTTAACCCGTTTATCCCATAAGTTTGATTTAACTATCAGGCGTTCAAATTCTTCGCGTATAGCATCAACCGGGACTGTGTGGTCCATGTACAAAAACACGGTACCCAGGATATCTGCCGACGTACGTGTCCAATTTTGGAAGGGCTTTTGAATAAAATAATTGATGGGCAGTATCAACCTCCGCTCGTCCCAGATCTTTAAAACCACGTAAGTGAGCGTGATCTCTTCCACGCGCCCCCATTCGCCCTCCACAACCAAAACATCATCAATACGGATTGGCTGCGTAAAAGCTATCTGGAAGCCTGCGAGTAAATTACCCAATGAGGTTTGCGCGGCAAAACCAACTATGATACCACCAATGCCAACGCCGGTAAGCAAACCCGTACCTATCTTGCGCATACTTTCAAAACTAAGCAGGATAATGGCTATAGTTAAAAAGATGATGGTTACTACAATGATCTTACGGATAAACTGGATCTGTGTCCGCACCTTACGTTCTTTAAGGTTATCTACTTTATTAAGATCATAAGCGTGATAAATATAATCTTCCAGGATCCGCACAGAACGTACAAGCAAGCCTGCAAATGATATGGTAAGCAAAATCTCGATAGTTTTATCGAAGGGCTGATAATAGAGTTTGTTCATCCTCATCAACGGCGAAAACAGGTTGAGTATGAATAAGGGTATAAAATAAGCCACTGCCGGTCCCAGGTTTACAATTATTGATCGCAGGATAGAATAATCAGTATCCTTTCGCTGGGCGTACACTTTAAATAACCTGGTTATGATAAATTTGGTAAAAAGGCCTATGAGTATCGCCGAAACGATAATGATCAGGTTCCAGGCAACAGGGGGGATCTGTTGTGAAAACTCAAGCAAATCGGGCGGCAGTCTGGTTTCTATATCCATAATCACATGCTTCTTTCCCGTATAAAATAGTTGGAATGTAAAATTGTTTTAGCAAATGACCTGTGAGCGGGTGTTGCTACATTTATTTAATGAATTTTTGATAGTTTTGTTAAAAAAGTCAGGAAATCGATTGTATTGACTTGTTTGTTTACCTGTTTTTAAGCAAAATTTTTCACATGGCAGCAGCGAATGACCAGCAGGATATTAAAAGGGAGAAAATTTTAGAGGCCTCGCACCAGCGCTTTTTACATTACGGTTATTCTAAAACTACGATGAATGAAATAGCAGGTGATCTTTCCATGTCGAAAGCTCTGTTGTATTACTATTTTCCCGACAAAAGCCAGCTGTATATCGCTGTAATGCGTAAACTCGCCACCGATTATCTTAAAACGCTCGAAAACAGGTTAAATAGTTTTGCCAATTTAAAAGATGCTTTTACTTTCCAGGTAAATACCCATCACGAGTTTATTGTTAATAATTACAATTTTTTTGATTTTTTCAGGCTCAATGAGCAAAATCTTCCCGAGGCCATCTGGCAGATAGTTGGCGAGGTACACAGCGCCGAACTGGGCCTGTTAAGCAATGCTATTAAAACAGAGGTTGAAAAAGGCGCTATAAAGCCTGTGGAAAACCCTGAAGAAGTTGTTGATGTGTTGATGGACGCTTTACATGGCATCAGGGTTGGTGCCATATCTCAAAAGAAAACTAACTTCCCCCGTAAAGAGCATCTTGAAGAGATCCATACCAAGAAACTGCTCCTGCTCGATATTTTTATCAAAGGGTTAACGGCTTAAAGTCATTTGAAAGTATAAATAGGCTGTACTGTCAGTTAGCCGTCAAATGAACCATCTGTTGAGCACTGCGGCTATTATTTATAGGTACATTTGTACCCACAAATAGTTTAATAGCCAGGTAATTACCTTCTGTTTAAATTATTTTACTTACTTCTTTTTTAAGAGGTGATTGTTTTAGAGTGATTTAGCCTGCGTAGCTTTTTGCCGCGCGGGCTTTTTTATACGCTGATAACAGTGTTAATATCAATATTGCCAACCAGTATTTTATGAACCGGACAAGCATTAGCTATCTTGAGCAGGCGGTCTCGTTGCTCATCGCTTACTTCGCCTTTAAAGCTAAGCCTGGTTTCAATACGTGTACCAGTTAAAGTCTTAAACATTTCAACATCGGCTTTAATTTCCTCTATAGGCCACATTTTACGGTTAATGTACATGCGCAGGGTGATTGCAGTGCAGCTTGCGAGGCTCGCCAGTAACAAACTAAATGGGTTCATGCCTGTATTGCTGCCTTCGGCCTCAAGGGGTTCATCGGTTATAAGGCCATGCCCACCGCTGTTAACTACTGTTTGATATTGAGTGAGTCCTATAAGTGCAGTAGCTGTTTCTATCAACTCAATTCCGGTTTCTTCCATAAGGCGTTTAAATAGAGTATTGTTATTAATAAATTAAGCTTAGTCCTTAGTCCTAAGGCATGAGTTCTAAGTATAGAAAAGCAAAAAAACAGATTGGCGACTTCCGACTCAATACTATCGACTTAATTTTCTTTATTCGGGTGTTTCATTAATATCAACCAGGTTCCAGTTCTTTTTCAGAAATTTGGGGCCGCCATTATATTTCAGTATCACTTCAAAATTGGTACGGTTTGTTTCACCCTGGCTATCTGTTGAAAGAACATACGATTTGATAATAAAAACAGAGTCGGCCTTTTTGCCAAATTGATATCTGTCATCAGGAAAAGAGATATTTCCCGAACGTATGGTTGGGATTACAAATTCCTTCGCAATTTTATAAGCATCATCGGTATTAGGCATTTTGCTAAATGAAAGCACCTCCGTAACATCACCGGATATGGCAAACTTTACCATAATAAAAATAAATACTACACCAGCGATGATAATAGCGTAGACGCCTTTCATAGCGCGCTTTTTTTTTAGCTGCTTTTCTTTAAGATAAGTTTGAGTCATTAGTTTATAAAGGGTGCGATAAAATTAGCAATTAATTTGATGAATAAACACCCCTTTGTTAAGCGGTAATTATGGCTGATGGCCGAAGAACAAATAAGCAATAAAAATAGCCGCAATAACGCCGGCCAAATCGGCAATAAGTCCTGCCGGAATAGCATAACGCGATTTTTTAATACCCACCGAACCAAAGTATAAAGCAACGATGTAAAAAGTAGTATCGGCCGAACCGTTAAAGATCCCGGCAAGCCGCCCCGCAAATTTATCGACACCAAAATTTTGCATTACCGTTATCATCATACCTTTTGAGCCCGAACCGCTAAGTGGTTTTAAGTAAGCCACGGGCATAGCATCTACAAAGCGTGTATCTAAATTAAACTGAACACAAACCCAGCGTAAGCCTTCATTCATATAATCCAACGCGCCGCAATTCCTGAACACGCTGATCCCAACCAGCATAGCTACCAGATAGGGAATTATCTTTACTGAGGTTTCAAAGCCGCCTTTAGCGCCCTCTACAAAAACTTCAAATACGTTTACCTTTTTTATAAGGCCACCCACGATAAATATTACCGGTATGGTAAACAACATCACATTGCTTATAACTGATGATACCGTACTGATCTGCTCTTTGGTTAGCTGCGTGGTAAAGTACCATACCACCAATGTAATGAAAGCGGTAACGCCGCCAAGCCAGCCAATAATAACCCTGTCAAAAAGATTGATTTTTTGCTTAATGGCCACTGCTATTAAGCCAACTACCGTGGCTACATAGGTAGCAATGATACAAGGTAAAAATACTTCGGCCGGATCTTTTGAATTAAGGATGGCCCTTTGTGCGATGATGGTAACGGGTAATAACTGCAAGCCGGATGTATGCAGCACCAGGAACATGATCTGGGCATTTGAAGCTGTTTCTTTATCTGGATTCAGCTCCTGCAGGCTGCCCATCGCTTTTAAGCCAAGCGGTGTAGCTGCGTTATCGAGGCCCATTAAATTGGCCGAAAAGTTCATCATCATCTGGCCCGTAGCGGGGTGATCTTTAGGTACATCGGGAAACAATCGGCTAAAGAAAGGTCTTACTATCCGTGATAAAAAATTAATAGCTCCAGCTTTTTCGCCAATGTTCAGAATGCCGAGCCAGAATGCCATAGAGCCAATCAGCGGCAAAGCGATATCCATTACCGACGATTTTGACGAATTAAATAATCCTTCAACCAATAATTTGAAAGCTTCTGTATCGCCAAAAAAAACTAATTTTATGAGTGAAACTACAAATGCAATTACAAAAAAAGCTATCCAGATATAGTTAAGCGCCATAGTAATGTTTAAGGCTTTGAAGTTAGTGCTTTTGCTGTTTAATATGAAATACTGATACTTTTATACTACCGATAAACCAATAAATGAACGACACTATCCATAAACTCAACGGAATTATAGATAATGTAAGGCAACTTAAAAGCTATGACATTGACTGGGCCCATAAGGCATCGCCCGCTAAATGGTCAAAAAAAGAAGTGATTGGGCATTTGATTGACAGTGCTCAAATTAACCTGCAGCGTTTTGTGCGTTGCACCTATGAAGAAAACTTCAGACTTACCTACCAACAGGTAGAATGGGTTGCTGCCGCACGTTACCAGGATGCTGACATTAACGAATTGATTGAACTTTGGGCCTTGCTGAACCTGCAGATTGTACGGGTTTTAGAGAATTACCCTGCCGACAGATGGAGTGCCCGCTGTGACAACAGCAAACAGGAACCAAACCTGCAAACTGTAGAATGGCTTGCCGCCGACTATGTTGATCATATGCTGCATCATCTAAAAGATATATTGTAATGGCTGGCTATTCGGGTACACCACTGGCAAAGAAACTGGGCATAAAAGCAGGCGGGAAGCTGTTGCTTGTTAATGCCCCTGACCATTACCTTGATCTGTTTAGCGACATGCCTCCTGATGTTTATTTTACAGATGATATTTCATTTGAAATTGATGTGATTCATTTCTTTAGCAAAAGTGCGGATGAATATCGGGTTAAGTTGCCTGAACTGATAAAGCAAACTAAACAGGACGGCATGATTTGGGTATCCTGGCCCAAAAAGGCTTCAAAAGTAGTTACTGATATTACAGAAGATTTGATCAGGAACTTTGCTTTGCAAATGGGGGTGGTTGATATCAAGGTTTGCGCGGTTGATGAAGTGTGGTCGGGTTTAAAGCTGGTGATCCCCGTTAAAAACAGGAAATATGTGGTATAGGTCATTTTTGGTTAAAACCAGTTAAACAAACGGCACTGCGTTTTAGCATAAGCACTTAATTGTATAACTTAGCGCAATAATACCCGATAATATGGCTCAGATTGAATTAAAACGTGTACATGGCGATTTTGGCTTTGAAGCTGTTGACGCTAACGGTCACACCGTAAAAATGGACAGCAGTCCGGAAAGTGGCGGCCAGGATTTTGGCATCCGCCCAATGCAAATGCTTTTAATGGGCCTGGCTGGTTGCTCGGCAATTGATGTGATCAGTATCCTGAAAAAACAGCGCCAGGAAATTACCGACTATAAAATGGTGGTTAATGGCGAGCGGGAAGCCGGTAAAGAACCTTCATTATGGGAGGATGTAGATATTGAATTTCATATTTATGGCAATGTCGATGAGGATAAAGCTGTACGGGCTGCCGAGCTTTCTATTAATAAATACTGCTCAGTTGCTGCAACACTTGCAAAAGCCGGTGCTGAAATTAACTGGAAAGTAATTGTTCACCCTGCTCAATAATATAGTTATTATTCGTTGAAAATACCAGATGGTGGAACAGGAAGTACCTATTAAAACAGTTCACCTGTTCCCCCTGTTGGACCAAAAGCTAATAGAACTGCTTAGATCATTATCAACCGACGACTGGAACAGGCCTACATTAGCAAAGCTTTGGACTGTAAAGGATATTGCCGCTCATTTACTTGATGGTAACATGCGCGTCATTTCTTCCGTTCACCAGTTTGCCGGCGACCCTCCTTCAAATCCCATTAATAACTATAGTGATTTAGTTGTTTTTTTGAACGGATTAAACGCTACCTGGGTAAACGCTATGAAGCGTGTAAGCCCACAGTTGCTTACCGATCTTTTAGAAACTACAGGCAAACAATACAGCGAAATAATGACTGCTGCTGATTTGTTTGCGCCTGCACCATTTTCAGTAGCCTGGACAGGTGAAGATGAATCTGTTAACTGGTTTCACATAGCCCGCGAATACACCGAAAAGTTTCATCACCAACAACAGATCCGTGAAGCGGTAGGCAAACAAGGTATCCTAACTGCCGAATTATTTTATCCCTGCATCGATACCTTTATGTGTGGGCTTCCGCATACATATCGTACGGTCAACGGAAACACTGGTATGCTAATTCAAATTACTGTAACTGGCGAAGCCGGCGGTAACTGGTACCTGCTTAAAATGGCTGAGGGCTGGACACTCATCAAAAATGCCGGATCAGTGCCGGATACTACAGTAACTTTATCGCCTGATATTGCCTGGAAGGTTTTCACCAAAGGTATCGATCCACAAACAGCATTGGAGGTATCTAATATCAGCGGCAATATTAACCTTGGCGAAAACTTGTTTAATATGGTTGCCGTGATGGCTTAACAACTATTTTGTTTAATTACTCTTTAACTGTACAAAACTGTATTCTTTTTAACTCATTAATCAGTTTGTACAAAAGGTTAAAAATTTGGCTGTTATTGCTTGTTTAAAGCAACCTTAATCGCATTATAAAAACATAAGCGCTTAACTTAGTTAATCAGCATTTTATCTCAAATTTCATATGCTTTTTTTGTTTGATTAGCCTGCCTTTTGGCCATGGGCTTTCTGGATTAACAAATATTGATGGCATCAATGTTGGATTAACCAGTGTACGTTTTACTTGAATGTTAAACGTATAATTAAACATATAAATATGAAAACAAATTTAAAAAAAGCCTCATTGCTTCTTACGGGAGTTATGATTGGCAGTAAATTATTCGCTCAGTCAACAGATACCTCAGCTACAGCAAAAGATTACGTGAGGCCCTTTTCGGGTGGTGGTGAATTGCGCACATGGTCAATAGGTGTACATGGTGGTTTGTTAACCCCTTTTACCATATTTGGACGCAATAACAGGCAGGATTTTACCAGCCCAACCGAACAGTTTGGTTATGGCGGATACATTAAAAAACAAATATTGCCATCCTTGGGCTTACAGGCCGACTTCCTTCGCGGTAAATTAACTTCATCAAACAGTCAACCTAACGCAGCAGGTACTTCTCCCTATGATTCATACTCTACTAAATTAAACTGGTCGGCAGCTTTAAGTGCTAATATTACGCTGGCTAACATCAATTGGCGCCATGAAAAGCCGTTTATTCAGCCTTATTTAACCGCAGGTGTTGGTAATTTGAACTACACACCAAGGATTACCCCGGTTGGCGGGCAACAGGAAAACTTTAAGAAAACCGATAACGGCCATATCAACGAATTGTTTATCCCGGTTGGCTTAGGTTTGAAATTTGACCTTGCACCAGGTATAAACCTTGATTTAGGTTACCAGGTTAACTTTGTACAGGCCGATAACCTTGACGGATATAAGTATGGAGCGGGTGATGACAGGTTTTCATACGCGCATATTGGTTTAGAGTTTGCCCTTGGTAATAAGAAAAAACACCAGATGGCAACTCATAATCCCGTATCGTCAATGCGTACAGAGTACCAATGGGAAAACCAGCGTACCCGCGCCGAACTACAGCAACAGATTGATGCTGAAAAAGCAAAAAATGCGCAGCTGGCCAGCGACCTTGCAACAACCAATGCCAATCTTGCTAAGTTAACTGCCGACAGCGACGGTGACGGTGTTGTGGACGTAAACGATAAATGCCCTAACACACCAGCCGGCCAAAAAGTTGATGGCTCAGGTTGTCCTTTGGCTAAACCGGTAGTTTATGTTACTGAAGAAGATAAAAAAGTGGTTAAAGACGCTATCAAAAACCTTGAGTTTGATTTGGGTAAAGCTACCATTCGTGCGCATTCATATCCAAGTTTGGATAGGGTAGCACAGTTATTAGTTGATAAAAACTTTAGCCTGAAACTTGCTGGCCATACTGACAATACAGGTTCGGCTGATTTAAACATGCGTTTATCAAAAGATCGTGCTGAATCGGTTAAATCATACCTCGCAAGCAAAGGTGCAAATCCATCGCGTATTGAAGCAACCGGCTATGGTCAAACACAGCCAATAGCTACAAACAAAACAGCTGCAGGCCGTCAGGCTAACCGCAGGGTTGAATTTACCTTGTATTAACAAAGGTTGTTAAACCTTAAATAAGTAAAAAGCTGCTCAATTGAGTGGCTTTTTTGCTTTCATATTTAGCAACCAAACCAGGGATTGGTTGAATAGGCAGGATTTTAATCGATTCGCCAATACCATCATCCCGTGTAATTTCTTGTAGCAGGAGCGGGTAACGGTTGTGATACGAGGGAATCGTTAACAGCGATCAAGTGTTGAGTATGTGCGCTCAATTTTGTTGTAAATTGATCTGTATTTATTTGTCCGTGACATTTATAAGCAACGTTATTTAATATCAGTGTAAATTAAAACAAAGTCATTTTAAAGATTACTAACATAACCGTTTATTGCAGCGGGTGGTGAATAATATCCGCTTTTTAGTTAAGGTTAAAGTTTATATGCTATCGGTAACTCCTGAGCGTATCAATTGACTTTTTTATGACTTTTTTAATTACAAATTAAGAAACAGCTCTTGTCATCACTTGTTCAAATCATACATCTCATTATTATAAATTAGCTATGAAAGCAATCCTGGTAGTTCACAATCTCAAAAAAGAAAGCAATTATGCACTTACTTACGCCGGTAATTTAGGTGATAAATTAAAAACCAAAGTAATTGTTATGAACACGGTACCGGAGCCGATGAGTGTTCAGTTATCTGATACTACCAAGCAGGATATATTTGATAATGAGGAATTCAGTTTTAAAGATCAAAATAAAGGCATCGAAAAGATAGTTTTCCTTAACTATCTGGATACTTTGGGGATGTCGCTCCACGCAATTATAGCTAAATATGATATAGGTTTAATTATCAAAGGGGTTGGCGGAACTGCAAAAGAAATTAATGAACAGCTTGTGCCTGTTTTAAATCATTCATGCTGCCCCTTACTGGCCGTTCCGGAAGGTGCCTCATTCAATATTACGAATATGGGATACCTTGCCGATCTTCGTTATGCCAAAAAGGATATCGTAAGCCTTTTAAGTAAAATGAGTGAAGCAATGGATGTAAAGGCATCACTTTTTAATATAACTGAATCGGGATTACCCCATATGCATAATGATTATGCTGATGCTGTGTTCAGGCAATTGTTCTCCGGTTCAAGGCTGAACCTGGTGAATATCAAGGAGCGGGATATCATGAAAACCGTTGATGTACTGGCCAATATAATGCGGGTTGATTTTTTTGTATTGAGCAACCGCAGCTCACAATTAAATGGGTTATGGGATTGGGAGAATATGGAGAATGAAGAACATGCCCATCTACCGGCGCTTATCTTTCCATGCTGAAAATAGCGTAAATATAAAGGGAAGATACTGTGATCGATCTTCCCTTTATATATTCAATTTGGTCTTTTATAAAACGTAAACACCATTTGCTTTCAGAACTTTGCTGAAAAACAACAAATGCCCCGGCAAGGCGTTTTGCCAAAACTCCCAGGTATGGCCTCCTGGTTGTTCGGAATAATCATGTGGAGTATGGTTATAAACCAATCTGCGGTGTAATTCACGGTTGGGCTCAAGCAAAAAGTCATCAACTCCTATATTAATAACCAATGGCAGCCCGTTTTTACGGATCTGATCTGCCATGTTCACAACAGAATATTGCAGATAAGTATCGGGCGTCATAGGCCCCCAAATCTTATCAAGCATTTTGCTAAGCATCTCAAACCTGTCGGGCGGAAGTTTCCAGGTTGTCATGTTGGGGTCAAGGGCTCCGCTCATGCTCCCTGCTGCTGCGAAAAGGTCAGGATGTTTGGTCGAGAGATACAACGAACCAAAGCCCCCCATGGATAAACCTGTGATAAGCCTGCCTTTTTTATCATTGATAGTGCGGTATTTGCTATCGATAAAAGGGATCACCTCTTTAATAATATAAGTTTCAAACTTGCTGTTAGGATCAATCGGGCTATCAACATAGTAGCTGAAGATTTCACCTTCCGGCATTACAATAATGATATTATACTGATCGGAGAGATCTTTCACCAGTGATTTATCCGGTGTTTTCGACAGCCAGTCGTCAAAATGGCCGTAGCCGCCATGCAGAAGATAGAGTACCGGGAAACTGGCTTTACTTTTTGCATATGCCTTCGGAAAGACAATCGCCGCTTTGTAAGTTTTGTTCATAGCTGCGCTGGGGATTTGTACCGTGTCAACTTTGGCAGCAAATACCCATACGCAGCAAAACAACAGCGTAAATGTTAGAACTATTCTTTTCATATACTTAGGGTTTAGGGGCAGCTGCTACTATTTTTAATAATTCATCATCAGGGTGGTTTTTAACTACGCATTGGTTGTCCAATATCATTGTTGCACCATTTTCGGCAGTATATGCCGGCCAGTTAGGTAATGATGGCGTATTCGGGTTGCCGGTTTTGGAAAAATTTATCCATGCGCTGCTTATTTTATCGGCAAGGGCATATGCTTCCTTACCGCCGCCGGTCATTTCCTGGCAACGGGCTATGTTATTAAACTGAAAAGCAATATCCATACAGTGCATGGCTTTATACATACCTCCATTTACGGGCGATTGCCAGGTAAACAGGTACATATACACCGGGGCCGCGCCACTAACAGCCTTTTCATTGGCCTGTTTAATGGCTAATGAGCGGAAGTTAAATTCAATGTCGGTATATTCTGATGGTTTTGAGATTGTTGGATACGCTTTTTGAGCAGCAGCGATATAAGCGTCGGTTTTATCGCCGTATTTCTTTTGCAGGGCAGTCTTTAACTCATCCATTGTTTGGCTTTTGGGGCCGGGAACAAATGGAGCAAACTCGTTTTTGGTAGTGCCTACCAGCAGCGGAACATTTTTAGACAATGCCTTGGCGGCAGCATCAGAGGGCTGATAAGGCAGAAAATCGCCGTCTAAAGCAGGGCCCCAGCCGTTCATGGTTCTGCCTTCTTTCTTTAAATCGGCTGAAACCTTGCGCATTGCTTTTTTACCCGCTTCGTTCAGTACATCATAAGGCAGTTTTTGAAGAGAATCAACCTGTGAAGGCTGCAGGTGAAGTTCTTCCAATAATGCAGCGGCAATTTTTTGGGTAACCGGTTTTTCATTAAAATTGGTGATATAGCTGCCGCTTTCAACAATGGCATTTTTAAATAAACCTTTTACTGATGGCGCGTTCATTAAACAGGTAACCTTGCCGCCGCCGCCCGACTGCCCAAAGATGGTCACATTATCAGGATCGCCGCCAAACTGGGTTATATTTTGTTTTACCCATTCCAGGGCCAATTTCAAATCGAGCAGGCCCGCGTTTGCAGAGCCCTTATATTTATCACCATAGGCTGAAAGATCAAGAAAGCCCAAAATGTTTAACCGGTGATTTACCGACACCAGTACCACATCTCCCTTTTTAGCCAGGTTTTCACCATCATACGATGGAAGCTCAATTGATGAACCGGCAGTAAAGCCGCCACCATGCAGCCAAACCATTACCGGGCGTTTTTTGCCATCGTTCAGTTTCTGTGTCCATACATTGAGCGACTGGCAGTGTTCATTTGAATAACCCAGATCATGCTGAAAGGCAAATTCAAATTCGTCGTTAACAGTTGTAGTTGGATCGGTAGAACAAACCGGACCGTAAGTTTTTGAACTGCGTACATCTGTCCATGGCGCAGGTTTTTCGGGCGCCATAAACCGGTCGGCTTTGGCGTAGGGGATACCTTTAAATGTAAAAATGCCATTGTGAAGATAGCCTTTTACTTTTCCGCTTTCGGTTGATGTTACAGCCACATCGCTCCCGGCGACAACTGGTTCGTTGCTGCTTTGGCAAAACGCCGTTACGGGTAAAAAGCAAATGAGTAAAAGCAGCATGAGGGTACTGTTTTTTTTCATGATTGTATTTGGTTAAATTGGTTTAAACTTCGTGATCCGAAACTGGCTTCCGGAATTGAAAGATAGCTAATTACCAATAATTGGCGAGGATCTTTATCCACTGGTAATAGCTATTGTGTAAATATAACACAATGGATTAGCCAAATACAACTATATCATACTTTTTACTTTAAAAAAATTTCAGCTGAAAACGTAGTTAATTTAATATAATTATAATCCATAGCTATCCTTATACCGCTGCATCGAAGTTTCAAATATTTCCATCGCGTTGCCCTCGATATCCTGGTTTTCAAATGCTCCATACACAGTATCAAAATTAAGCATGGATGCTTTTTGATATGCTTTGACAAATTCTTCCTTGGCGAGTAATATAATATTAGGATAGCTGTACATAATAGCCATATGCCGTTTGCTTCTGGCTATATTAAATGTATCACCACAAAGCATAGTTCCATTAGGTGTAAAGCCTGCAATGTGCAACACACAGCTGCCCGCAAAATGACCACCGATATGTACTACGCTTATGCCATCCCAAAGTTGTGTGGTGTTACCACCCCATAAGTAGATATACGGAGAATTAAAAGGTATCCATTCGGCGTCATTTTGGTGTATATAGATTGGGCAGCCAAATTCGGCGGCCCAGTCATTCATATTACTATAATAATGCGGATGTGAAAACGCGATAGCTTTTAATCCGCCTTTAGCCCGGATAAATTCAATTGTAGCATCATCCAGGTACGGAATACAATCCCACAAAATGTTACCTCCCGGAGAGATAAGGAGCAGGGCCCTTTGGGCAATTGCAAAGTCTGGTTGTATTTTGAGTGCATACAGATGTTTATTTAACTGTGTTATTTTGATGGTGCGGTTCTTAAGTTCGGCTGGCGTATTCCATTGCTGTCCACTCTCCGAAACGTATTGTCGATCATCGGTACAAATTGGACAAAATTGGGGTGTTACCGGCCCGGCTAAAAGCTGGGTGCCGCATGTGCTACATATGATGGTTTTATTCATTGTTTTATAAAGTGTTATTTAGGGAGATGATTTTAGATCCGGTAAGCTATTTTAGCCAATGCTTTGATCTGTTCCAAATCGGAAGCAGGGTTGAGGTGGTTGCAGTTACCTGTTTGTTCAACTGTTTCGGTCACAGGTTTTTTAAACGTAAGCTTCCCATACTTTGAAAGATTTACAAGCAATACGCTGAGCAAGATCACAATTAACCCCAAAAACTGCATTAACGAAATACTTTCATGTGCAAAGCAAACCCCAAGTAATACGGCGATAACCGGATTTACATACGAATGGGTGCTCACCTGCGTTGCAGGCCTTACCTGCAGCAGCCATACATAAGCGCTGAATGCCCCAATTGATCCGAATATGATAAGGTAAACGATAGCCATCCATGACTGAGCCGGAACAGTAGCGAGATCAAATCCGTTAAACTCCTGGTGAATAATGGCAGCCGGTACAAAAGCCAAACCGGCAATGATCATTTGCCAGGAAGTATTTACCCTTGCCGGAGCTGTACCGCCCCGCTTTTTTGAATATAATGATCCTGCCGACCATGCGACAGGACCAGCCAGTAACAATAGTAATCCTGTTAATTTTGCATGGTCCATAGTACCGGTAACTGATTTTAGGAAGGCTTCACCAAAAAGGAGCAGGATTCCTGCAAAGCCGATGATGAGGCCGAATATGGTCGATTTATTTTTTAGGTTTACCCGCCAGTTAGCTTTATCTAATATGATGAACCATATCGGGTTCACGGAAACCATAATGGCAACCATGGCACTGGGGATATTGCGCTCGACCCAGATCACTATACCTGTAGCTATGAATAGGGTAAGCAGCCCGCAGATACCGGAGGTAATGATATCGCGCTTAACAAATATGTTGTCGCCCTTAATGTAGCACCAGCCAAGTAATAAAATACCCGCGGTAAAAAAACGAAATGCACCCATCAGCATGGGAGGGAAGCCCTGAATTGCCATTTGTATAAAGAAATAGGTTGACCCCCATACTATATAAACAGTAGCAAAGGCTATGATCACTAAAAGGGGGGATGCTTTTGTATTTGCTGTAATTGCCATGATTATTTTATTGGTTAAAGATGTTTGCTGATTTTAATTGGTTTGCAATGATTGGTAAGCCGTAAGCTTTTTGTTCACAATACGTGAGGCGAACCATTTATCCAAGCTCCATGAATATTGGGACGTCCCGGCCAGCAGAAAACTTGCGGCGCTCAAAGTAAACACTGAGTAACCTAAAGGCGATTCGACGCCGAAGGAAATTGCCATCGCGATAGCAAAACATAAACTAAGGATACCGCTGCCGATAGCTGCCACGCGGGTAAATAAGCCAAGGATGAGTAATATGCCAAAACCGCCTTCGCCAATGGTTGCAATAGTTGCCAGCGGATTTATGATGCCATTGGGCAGGAAACTCATTACCTGTTTGGCATAGGCAATAAAATGTTTCCAGTCGCCCCAGCTAACGTGTGCGTGACCGTTTGGGCCAAATAAGCCGAGGCGGTCGGCTACTTCCCACAGGTAGCTTACTCCAATGGCTAACCTTAGGTATATGGATGATATTTTTTGATTGAGTTGCATAAGTTTTATTTTTTTGATGATCAAAAATATCATGCTTTTGGACTATACTTGTAGTCCAGAAAATAGATTAAAGATAGTCCAGGATGATGCTCATTGAAAGTTTATTAAGTGTAGATAAAAGCAGCCAGGTGCCTGTGTATTTGCAAATTAGCAACGGTATTATCAATTATATCAGGCAGGGGACCTTAAAACCAGGCTCTGCGCTTCCTGCCAGTCGTGTGTTGGCAGCATCGTTAAACGTACATCGTAAAACAGTAGTAGCTGCTTATGACGAACTTTATGCGCAAAGCTGGGTTGATGTTATAGCGCGTAAGGGGATTTACATAGCTAAAAACCTGCCCGATGTTGCACCCCGGCCTATCGAAAAAGCTGTTCTGAAACATAGCCTGGCAAATAAGACATCGTTCAACGTTGATGACAACAGGATCAACCCTCAGCGCATGTTTGTGGAAATGCCTGATGGCAATATTACATTTACCGAAGGGTTTCCCGATACCCGCATTGCGCCTGTCGACCTGATGGTGCGCGAATACAGACGGATGGCAGGTTATCATTTTACGCATAAATACCTGATGTACGGGCTGGAGCAGGGTTCCGAAAATTTAAGGAACGAACTTGCCCGTTTTTTGGGTGAAACCCGTGGCCTGCATGTAACACCTAATGATATTTTAATAACCAAAGGCGTTCAAATGGCACTTTACCTGTGCGCACAGGTACTGATTAATAAAAATGATATTGTAATTGTAGGTAACCCAGGCTACAGTGGTGCAAATGAGGTGTTTGAGCAAGCCGGTGCCAGGTTGGAATTTGTCCCTGTGGATGACTACGGTATTGATATTAATGCTGTTGAGACTATTTGTAAAGCACAAAAGGTACGTATGCTTTATGTGGTGCCGCATCATCATCAGCCTACTACAGTAACGCTGAGTTCGGAGAGGCGTATGCGTTTACTCGAACTGGCAGCAAAATATCAGTTTGCCATTATTGAAGATGATTACGACTTTGACTTTCATTATACAAGCGGCCCTATTTTACCGCTGGCCAGTGCCGATTATTATGGCAATGTAATATATGTGGGTTCATTTTGCAAAACCATCGCGCCGGGCATTCGCATTGGCTTTATGGTTGCGCCGGCTAATTTTTTATTACAAGCCACCCGCTTACGCAGGCTGATTGACCGCCAGGGGGAGCACCTGTTAGAAGAAGCTATGGCAAGTTTATTAAAGAACGGTGACATTAGCAGGCACCTGAAAAAAGCCAATAAGCTGTATCACGAACGGCGGGATATTCTTTGCAAATTACTGCAGGAGCAATTGGGCGATTATATTTCCTTTAAAATACCATGTGGCGGTTTTGCCATATGGGTTAAATACCTCCATGATCTGGACACTGCCGTTGTTGCAGAAAAAGCTAATGAACTGGGGCTGTCTATAGGTGCGGGACATGATTATTATTATGATAAAACATTTAAACACAGCTTTGTACGAATAGGGTTTGCCTCATTAAACGAAAAAGAAATGCATGAAGCGGTAAATATCTGGAAAAAGGCCATTCTTAAATGCCTTCCAAAAGTTTAAAAGTTTGGCATAGGGGATTAAACGCCATAATAGGATGAATTTGTTAATATGATGTCATGCTTTGGCAGTTACTGTCATGCTTTTAAGTTAGATATTTTCTGCCAAAATTTGCGTTTGTCATGCCGATGACAAATTGTCGGTTAATTTTTTTAAAAAAGCTAAGACCTATAATATGTAAAAATCAGGGAATAGTTTTTTTACAAAAAAAAGTTTGGCGATGAGTTTTTATAGCCGCAAAGCAGGCTAAGAAATTAATGAGCGAAATAATTTTCTCCAAAAATAAATTTGTGCTTGTTTGTCCGCTTTTTTTTAAATAATTCGGCAAAAAACAATTTTTCGGCTTTTTTTGCCTCGATTTAAGCCCATTTTTTTTCGTTATGCGCAAAACTCTGGGTTAAATTTAATAAACACCAGTTTTTGAAGGTAGTTTCAAAGAAAAAATCCATTTTGAAAATGACTTTTTTGGGCTTAAAGCATTGATTTATAGGGCTGATTTTTTAATGGCATGTTTTTAGCCGAACTGGTGGCAGGAATGATACAATTGTTCTTGCATCCCTGCCACAGCATGCCTGTAGGAACGGTTGTATTTCCTGAAAACATTGTTAGTTCAGTAATCAAAACATTAAAAAATTAAAGTTATGTTAACCGTATTAGAAGTTGCCCTTTTCTTAGCTGTTATTATCGTTCCATTAATCCCTGCAAGAAAAACTGCAAAATAATTGGACATTAAAACCAGTTAATGAATGGGCGGCCTTTGGTTGCCCATTTTCGTTTTTATACCATTTGTGATCGGTCGTACGCATTGCTAACCAATCCGCTCCGGGTTTTTTTCCGTCGCTTCCGAAACCTCCTTCTTTCCCAATTTGCTGAATTTTTTATTTATATATAATGTTACCTGTGGTAGTAGTGATGTAGTGCTGTAATAAAAGCATCAGATCATGCTATCGGATAGATTTGTGCATCAATGATCCATTGGATTTATACCAGTGCTTTATAAACGAGGTTGGCATTTGGCATGCACGGCGATAATATTTTATATACCGCAAGCCATAATTCACTATTTTCCAGAAAAATTAAATGAAAACTCTTAAATAAGCATGCAGCAATTACCCAAACGCCTTTTATCAATAGATGTATTGCGTGCGATTACTATGCTCCTGATGATATTTGTTAACGATGCGGGCGGTGTACAGCATATTCCCGAATGGATAGACCACGCCAAAGGTCTTGAAGACAGGATGGGTTTTGCTGATACTATTTTCCCGGCGTTTTTGTTCATTGTGGGCTTGTCGTTACCATTTGCCATTAATAACAGGATCAAAAAGAGTGATAGTACGAGACATGTGTTATTTTATATCCTGGTGCGCAGTGCGGCGCTGCTCATTATGGGTTTTTACCATGTAAACCTTGAAGAATATAATTCATCGGCGGCATTAATTCCGAAGGCTGCATGGGCACTGGTTATTACTATGGCATTCTTCCTGATCTGGCTTGACTATCCGGAATCTATGGCAAAGACTAAAAGATATGCCTTGCAGACATTGGGAATTGCTATGCTGATTGGCATGGCGGTGATTTATAAAGGTGGCGAAGATGGCGAGGTACGGGGTATGGAGCCTTCATGGTGGGGGATATTGGGTTTGATAGGATGGGCATATTTGGTTTGTGCTTTGATATTTTTCGTGGTTAAAGGCAAATTGAACGGCATTATCGTAGCATGGATAATGCTTGCCGCCATTAACATTTTGGCACACTCTATATTAAAGATAGAGGTGTTGCACGACGAAACGATGGTAGCCATCGCAGGAAAAGATGTTACAGGCAGTTTCCTCGGCAATGCTATTATCTTTTTAAAACCGTTTTGGATAATCAACGATGCGTCAACCATGACTTTAACTATGGGAGGCGCGGTGATATCAGGGATCTACGCCAAATTGGTTGAGCAGGGTAAAACGCAACATATTTGGGGTACACTGATTGTCGTCGGTATCTTGTTCCTGGTAGCGGGTTTTGCTTTAAGGCCTTATACCGAAGGTATTTCCAAGATCCGTTCAACACCTGCATGGGTATTCATTTGTTCCGGAATTACCACGTTAGCTTTTTTGATGCTGATATACATGGTAGATGTTAAAGGAAAAATAAATGCCTTTAACTGGATCAAACCGGCAGGTACCAGCACACTAACCTGCTATCTGATCCCGTATTTTCAGGTGTTTACACTGGAACTGTTCCAAATTAACTATCCCGGCGTTATCAATAACGGATTTCCGGGACTATTGCGCTCTTTTCTGACGGCTGTGATCATCGTTTTATTTGTTGGATTACTTGAAAAGAAAAGATTGCGCTTAAAAATTTAATTATTATACATACCTAAAATGTCATGGCAACAATTTCATCATTATTGTAACCATGGCTAGTGAAATATGCCGGGAGATGTTGGTGAAAAAATGAGCGCTTACTCGATACGGCTATCAGACACTTGGATTAAAAGAACTTTAAAAGCATCTTCAAAAGAGGCCCCCTGAAATCAAGCGGCCTCTTTTAGGTTTAGGTTGATTATAATAAAAGCTACTAATTATAATTGCGTTCTTTGGCATAATCGGCAATCAATGCGCCCGCATTGGCGTCAGGCAAAACCTCGCAATTAGGATGTAGCTATACTAATGACGTAGGGATGTCCGTACTTACACGGCCTGGAATAGCCTGTTTAACAATTTTAACTTTACGGCAGTCTCGTAGACTATATTTCATGTTGGATTTATATAAGAGATGAAATTTTATATTCTGCAATTATCAGCCAAACTTTACTCAATTGCTATTTTGAAGCCACTACAATACCACTACTATTATGTTATCGATAAAGTGCTACGTGGTCATTAGCCCAAAGTCGTAGTTTCTAAGCACAGAATTTTAAAAACGACTTTATACTCCTCACTTAGCATTTGACGGGCAATCGGCGAAGGTAAGTTTGTAACAAATTGAGGTGTTTAATCGCGGTAGTGCTAATGTAGTGGCACAAAAATATCCAGCCGAAACTTAATCTTTTAGCTTTGACCAACATTGCAAAACCATTATGCTTAAACCGCAGGGCAATTTCTTAACTTTATATATGAGTCTGAAAAAACACATCAATGTCCTGTTTAAGGCCACTGCCTTGTTTTGGTTCGGTCTGCCGATTTTTGTACAGGCACAAAATATTAAAGTGGTAACCAATCACGTTGGTTATGAAGATAACAAGGCAAAACATGCCGTTATAGTTGCCGACAACCGTCTTACATTTACATCATTTAACCTCATTGATGCAGATAAGGGTAAAGCTGTATTTACCGGAAAGATCTCTTACAGCGGCCCGGTTGGCAAATGGAAAAAATTTGAGTTTTGGACGCTTGATTTCAGCAGTTTTACCGTGCCGGGGACTTATAAAATTCAATTCGCTTCACCTAAAGGAATAATTTCATCATACCCTTTTACCATTGGCAAAAATGTGCTTGAAAAAGCAACTATATCCGATGTAGTATATTATTTTAAAGGGCAGCGCAGTTCGGGCCTGCTGGATAAGGCCGATCATCATCTGGTATTACCGGGCACAACGGATACTATTGACGCGCACGGCGGTTGGTATGATGCCACCGGCGATTATGGCAAGCATTTGTCGCATTTATCATTTTCCAATTATTTTAATCCGCAGCAGATCTGTTTAACAGCCTTTAGCCTGTTTAAAACATATGAGCTGCTAAACGCCCGCCCGGGAACTGATTTCCGCCAGTTTAACCGCAGGATTTTAGACGAAGCCATGTATGGCGCTGATTATTTAGTGCGGATGCAGGCTAAAAATGGCTCATTTTATCGCTCTGTGTCATCGCCCGGCCCCGGGAAATTGCCTAAGGATAGAGTGATCCAGGCAGATGAAGGCAATTACCGGATTAAACAAACCAAAGACCAGTCGTTTACCAAAACCACCGGGGGCAAAAACTGGCGTGCTTATCAGGTCAGTTACCGATCGGGCGGGGGGATTGCTATTGCGGCGCTGGCTATGGCTTCGGCTTATCAAGCGTCGGGTGAGTTTAGTAACGCCGATTATCTGAAAGCTGCCGAAAATGCCTTTGCTTTTCTGGAAAAGGAAAACCCGCAAATGGACTATGATAAAAAAGAAAATATCCTTGATGATTATTGTGCGCTGAGTGCCGCTACCGAATTATACAAAGCAACTCACAAGGATATATATAAAGCTGCTACAGAAAAGCGTGCTAACAACCTGCTTAACCGCCTAACCTCATGGAATAAATACCAAAATTTTTGGCGCGCCGATGATAAGGACAGGCCTTTTTTTCATTCATCAGATGGCGGCTTGCCTGTAGTAAGCCTGCTGTATTACTATCCTTATGCGTCCACAGATCTGCAGGCAAAGATCAAAACAGCGGTAAGAAAATCAATGGAATTTGAATTGGCTATTACCCACGAAGTGAACAATCCCTTTGGTTACAGCCGCGAACTGGTGCAGGATACATTGGGCAACCGGCACAGCGCTTTCTTTTTTCCGCATGGCAGCGATGCTTCGCCCTGGTGGCAGGGCGAAAACGCGAGATTAGGTTCAGTAGCCACTGCTGCACGAATGGCTGCCAGCCTGTTTAAAGATGATAAGACTTTCCATGACCAGCTCTCCGGCTTTGCGATAGATCAGTTGAACTGGATCCTGGGCCTGAACCCCTTTGATGCCAGTATGCTGCAGGGCACAGGACATAACAATCCGGCGTATGGCTTTTTTGGCACGTTTGAATATACCAACGCGCCGGGCGGCATTGTGAATGGCATTACTTCAGGGTTTGATAATGAGGATGATATTGATTTCAATATCCCTTATGCAGTGTCAGGTAAAGATTCCGACTGGCGCTGGGCCGAGCAATGGCTTCCACACACGGCCTGGTACCTGCTGGCAGTATCAACGAGTGATTAATTGTAAACCATATCTACTATGAAGGAGTTTAAGATCAGTTTGTGTTTCATCTTCGGGTTACTGTTGGTTTTGCCGATGTTTTCTTTTGCCTTTGATGAACATAAAACACTGGCGATAGGAGCAGCGGCGCCCGATTTTAGTCTGCCCGGTATTGATGGCAAAACTTACACTTTGCAATCGTTCAGAAATGCTAAAGTGTTAGTTGTGGTTTTTATGTGCAACCATTGCCCTACCTCGCAGGCTTATGAAGACAAGGTAATAAAACTAACCAGCGACTATGCACCAAAGGGAGTTGGTGTGGTAGCAATCAATCCTAATAATCCTGCCTCATTGCGCTATGATGAATTGGGCTACAGTGATTTAGGCGATTCATTTGAAGAGATGAAAATACGTGCGAAAGATAAAGGCTTTAACTTCCCATACCTGTATGATGGCGAAACCGAAGTAGCTTCCAATAAATATGGCCCGGTTGCTACCCCTCATATTTTTGTTTTTGATAAAGACAGAAAGCTGCGTTACAATGGCCGAATAGATGATGTGGAAAACCCTGCCAAAACACCCAAATCATTGGATGCTCGTAACGCTATTGATGCGGTACTTGGAGGCAAAGAAATAGCAGTACCGGTTACCAAAACCTTTGGCTGCTCGGTTAAATGGGCCGAAAAAAAGGACTGGATAGATAAGGCGCAAATTCAATGGGCAAAGGAGGCGGTAAAACTTGATACCATTAACGCCAGCGGAATTGCAACAGTGGTAAAAAATCATTCGGATAGGTTAAGGCTTATCAACCTTTGGGCTACCTGGTGCGGCCCCTGCGTTGCGGAGTTTGACGATCTGGTTACCCTAAACAGGCTTTACCGCGACAGGGGACTGGAATTTGTAAGCATCAGCGCTGATGACCCGGCTAATAAAGATAAAGCTCTGAAGTTTTTACAACGCAAGCAGTCATCAGGTATCAACTACATTTATACAGGCGATGACAAATATAAAATGATAGAGGCAGTAGATCCTAAATGGGATGGAGCTTTACCTTATACCATGCTGATTGACCCGGATGGGAAGGTTGTATACAGCCATCAGGGCGCTATCGATCTGGAGGAAGTTAAGAAAGTGATCTGGAATAACCCGATGATGGGCAGGATCTATAAATAAATCATCAATGCAGAAATTATCGATATGAAAAAAATAGCCCTGATCTTCAATTTTTGCCTGTTAACCGTTATCAGCGCGTGGGCACAAAAGGCCCCGCGTTTTAAAGTAATAGCCCTGTATGAAAACGGGGGACATCATATTAAGTATTCAAAAGTGGCAAAAGTATGGCTGGATAAGCTGGCTGCTGACAGTAATTTTTCTGTCGATTATATTCAAAGTACTGATAGAATTGATGATGCTTTTTTATCTAATTATCAGTTAATTATCCAGTTGGACTACCCGCCGTATGCCTGGAAAAAAAAAGCCGTAAAAGCCTTTGAAAAATACATTGATGAAGGCAACGGAGGCTGGATAGGTTTTCACCACGCAACCCTGCTGGGCGAGTTTGATGGCTACCCGATGTGGAACTGGTTCTGGAATTTTATGGGGGGGATCCGCTATAAAAACTACATAGCTACATTTGCCAAAGGTACTGTCAATATTGAAGATCAAAACCATCCGGTAATGAGGGGTGTATCACCAGCTTTCCTGGTTCAGAAGGAAGAGTGGTACACTTATGACAAAGATCCAAGGCCTAATGTACATGTGCTGGCCTCGGTAGATGAATCAACCTATGAACCTAAAGACGGTATTACCATGGGTGACCATCCTGTTGTGTGGACTAACCTCAGGAAAAAAGCCCGTAACGTTTACATCTTTATGGGACACTCGCCTGTGCTTTTTGATAGTAGGGATTATACCAGGCTTTTCAGCAATGCGATATTCTGGGCCGCCGGAAAATAAATACGGAGTTAGCCGGGATTGAATAAAAGCATTTTTAAAACAAGATGCCTATGGGGCAGCACTTTGTTCGATGTTTGATAGTAGCTGGAAAGTAGTGAAATCTGGAAGCAATTTTACCCGGATTGTTTAGTAACCTCCATCAAAAAGTCGTATAGATTAGTTTCGGTACTTAATTGCAGTTTTTTGCGTACCCGATAACGGCTGATTTCCACGCCTTTAAGCGAAATATTAAGTAACTGCGCTATCTCCTTCGACGAAAGGTTTAACCGCAGGTAAGCACACAGCTTCAAATCGGTTGAGCTTAAACCGGGGAATTTGGCTTTCATGGTGGCTAAAAAGTTATTATGCACCTGATCAAAATATATAGAAAAGTTGTCCCAGTCATCATCACTTTTCCCGGTATCGCTTAATAATTTAAACACACTCCTGAATTGGTATGATGCATCAGGGATGTTAAGTTTTTTGATTAATACCATCAGCTCGTCCTTAATATTGAGCAATAGTTTTCCCCTGTCAACCATTTGCATGGTTAAGGTAGCCAGCTCCTTATTTTTATAAGATAGTTCGGCTTCAAGTTTTTCGTTTTTAAGAGCTATGATCTCTTTATCATTCCTGTCAAGTTCAAGACTATGGAGGTAGCTTAATCTTTTTTGCTCCTCTTCATGGCGTTGCTGATGCAAAGCGAAACGTTTTTGCTGCGCCTTTATGCCGATATACACAGTACAGGCAATGATCAGGAAATAAGCCAGGTAGGCCCAAACAGTTTGATACCATGCCGGCTCAACAATAAAAGTATAATTGACAGGAGCAGATGCTGTGCCCAAATTATTACGGGCCTTTACCGAAAAGGTGTATTTGCCATAAGGAAGGTTGGTATAGTCCTTCTCTGTTTTAACCGACCATTGCGACCAATCTTTATCAAAACCTATCAATTTATAGCTAAACTCCTGATTGCTTTTTTGTGCGAACAGGGTGGAGGTATATTCAAAATGAAAGGAATTCCAGTGGTTGGACAGCGAGGCAATAAGTTGCGTGTTTTGTGCTGATTCGATCCGGTTGTTTTTAACAAAATATCCCCCGAAAATAAGGCTGTCTTTTTCAGCTATAGCTTTTACTGTAGTAAGCAACACCTTGAGTTTGTTCTCCGATGAAATGTATTGGCGATAATTTAAATGGAAAACACCATTGTTTGAGCCGATAAAGATGTTCTCCATATCGTGCGGATAAATATACTCTGCCCCCTTTACCGTTTGCCCGGCCAGTTCAGGGAAATAGATCACCTTATAAGATGCGTTAGATGATCTTTTGCCAAAATCAATTACTCCAACCCGCTGGTTGCTGATAAACCAGATATTGCCTTGGCCATCTTCTGTAAGGAACTCGATTTTTGCTTTGCCAAATATAGGGTTGTAAAAAACAGACCGGGCAAAGTCACCCTCGGTGACATTATATTCATAAGCACCTTTTTCGGTGGCAGCTATTACTTTGTTTTTAATAAAATATACATGATTATTCAGCGCCGATGGCAAACCACTTTTTTTAGTATATTGCGTATAACTAACTATCTTTTTTCTATCAGCGGATAGCTGCACTTTAAAAATACCCCTGTAGGGGTGCGTTGCCCACACAAAATTGCTCTTATCTACCGCGAGGTTTCCTAATGATTCATAAATACCATTTATTTTTCCTTCAAAGCTAAATCCGGCACCATTGTATTTTAAGAGCTGAAAGCCGGTGTAAGTCCCCGCTATCACATCCTGCGAAGCAGGGAAAGCTTTCATCATCCACGCCCCCGGGCCGGGAGTAATCAGTTTAGCCTGGTTATCGTCTACCTGTAAAACACCATCCTGATGACCGGCCAATAAATGCCCGTTAATTTGCGTTAGGCTTAAAACCTGTCCTTTAGTGTTTGGCACTTCTGTAAAAGCACCTGTGGCCGTGCTGATATCTTTTTGCTGCGCGCCTATCGATACAGTATATAAGCCATTTGATGTTCCGATATACAACTTGTTGTTAAAAATGCTTACCGAATTACTTTTTACCAGGTTTTCGCGATTAGGATAAATATTTTTAACGGACGTGTTATAATTGATAAAATCGAGCCCGTTTTCCAGTCCAAGCCATAAATTATGATCTTTGTCTAACAATATACCATGCACATTATTGTTTTGTAACCCCTGATTGTTGGAGAACTGGTCTATCGGCTTGCCTTTGCCATCAATAATAATCAGCCCTTTTGCTGATGTGCCAACGGCGTACCTGTCGGCACCAATTTTTTGAATGAAGTTTATCAGGTCCGTGAACAGGACGCCATCAATAGCCGTAGTTTTTTTTACCAGTGATGAGCCAGTCATGATAAAGAGGCCATTTTTGCGGGTACTTACCAGTAAGGTATCTTTATTAAACTCAGTGATGCCGGTGACACTCAGCGCCGTTGTGGGTTGTTGAACGAAGACTTGCCAGCGCGAATCTTTAAAAATAACCAGTCCGATAGCTTTATCATAAGCAAACAATTTACCGCCGGCCCGGTTTAGCAGCATCCAGCCACCGGGTGCATCAAATGTGTGCATGGTGTTGTTTTTTAACTCAAAGATGCACTCAATGGTTCTGAAAAATACCTCGTTATTATGGATAACAATATCCCAGATATCGGCGAACTGCCTTGCTTTTTTGGGCAGGAGTTGTTTAAGCGAATGGAATTTGAGGATGCCTGAATTGTTCGGAAAAAAGTAACCTACTTCATCCTGTCCGCCAACATAAATACGCCCCCAGGCATCAATTGCTATAGATTTTATGGCACTTTTGTTAGGAAGCGGATATGTTTTCCAATAACTCCCATCGAATGTCAGCAGGCCTTCGTCATTGGCAAAATAAAGGATCCCATTCTTATCTTGTTTAATATTCCAAATCTCGCTCCCTGCATTATATTCATTATGTGTGTAGTTTTTAATAGCGGGTGTCCCAATGGTAGTTTGAGCAGAAGATGCGCAGATCGACATGCGCAGAACAATAATAAATAGAATGTTTTTTTTCATTAACGATTTCCTGGCAAGGGTTTAAAACCCATTGATAATTAGTATTACCCGGCAAATGTGGGCCTAATTAAGAGCCGTAAATTAATCAACATTTTACATATAGTATGTAGTTCGCTAATATTGCTAAGCGAAAAAAACGCATATGTGGTAAACCTGCAATAGATTGCGTAGTGGTATTGCAGAGGCAGAGACTATTTATAAAACCAAAATAGCAATGCTCCATTGTGTAGCTGTCAAATATCTGCAGCGGCATTGAATAGCATGACCTAAGCTAAATGCATAATTGCATACAATGCTGCCCCTGATATTGCAATCCAAAGCGCTACTCCCTGCAGAAGCGGCTTCAATCCAACCGATGCTAATACCCTGCGTGAAAGGCCTGCACCTATTAAAAATAAGGTAAGCGTTAAACCAGCTTTTGCTATGTTGACTATAAACGGGCTTACCAACTTTATAACGGGCACATAAGTATTAGCTATCATAGCCAATATGAACAAGCCAATAAAATAAGGAATGCTTACTTTTTTCGATCGGTTCCTGAACAGAAAGGTAGATAGAAATGCCACCGGGATGATCCACAGAGCCCGGGCCAGTTTAACAGTAGTGGCTACTTCAAGCGCGTAAGCTCCGTATTTACTTGCTGCACCCACTACTGAGCTTGTATCATGTATGGCAATCGCGCACCATAAACCAAACTGCGTTTGTGATAAATTAAGATAATGACCTATTAGCGGGAAAACAAACAAGGCTATTGAGTTGAGGATGAATACGCAACCTAATGCTACAGAAATCTGCTTTTCTTCGGCTTTAATAACGGGCGAAATGGCTGCGATGGCACTCCCGCCGCAAATAGCGGTTCCTGATGAGATTAAAAATGATGTCTTTTTTTCGATGTTTAGCCATTTGCCCATTAGTGTACCAAAGAGTAAAGTTCCGGTTATGGAAGCGATGGTAAACAGAATCCCTTCTTTGCCGGCTTGCAATGCGCTGTGCACATTCATGCCAAAGCCTAAGCCTACCACTGAAACCTCTAATAAAATATGGGTTGCCCTATGATTAAGGTGCAGATAGGGATGACCGGAACATTGCGCTACTATTAAGCCTAATAATAAAGCAACGGCCGGGCTCATGAAGGGCATTAAACATAGCACTATACAAATTGCGAATATAACCTTGCGGGCGTTTTCATTGATGTTTAATAAAAGGCCGCCGGTATTGTTTAGTTGATGTTGGGTATTCATTTTTCCTTTGTTTTAATGATACAAAGGTGTGAGGAATTACCGCTGGTTTTTTATCATAAAACGCAATCTGTGATAACTAAAAGTTATTATGAACTCTTAATAATTTAATGTGCCAAATACGCCGTTTTGATAATCGGATAATGCCTGCTCAATTTCTTCGGGTGTGTTCATCACAAAATTATCCTTAGCTGATACGGGTTCGTCAATAGGTTCTGCTGAGAGGAATAATACCTGCGAATCTTCGGTAGCCATCACTGAAATCTCTTCGTTATTTTTTTCAAATACGATTAGATTATATTGGTTGATGGTTTGTTCATTTACATTAACACAGCCATTTATAATATAAAGTAATGCCCAGTAGCCGGGTATGGCTTCAAAGTTTGCCTTTTTACCTTCGGCTATTTTTCCAACTATAGAAATAACCGGGGTGAAGTTTTTGATAGGTCCGGTTTTGCCCTCATAATCTCCGCTGGCCAAACTGAAGTCGAGGCCTTCACCAATAAGTACTTTCGGTAGTTCGCTTGCTTTGGCCGACTGGTAAAAAGGCTCATCCCACTTTTTACTTTTAGGCGCATTGATCCAAAGTTGAATAAGTTCCTGAACGCCACCCTGCTGCAGTAATTCGGCAGTGGGGCCCTCGCTGTGCATAATACCTTTGCCTGCAAACATCCATTGTACATCGCCGGCTTTGATGATCTCATCGTTACCCGCATTGTCTTTATGGTAACCTTCGCCCTGCAGCATAATAGTGTAAGGGCTAAAGCCTCGATGCGGGTGTGGATGGATGCGCAAGGTTTGACCGGGCGTTATTATCTCCGGCCCCATGTGATGCAATACAATGAACGGGTTTGCAAACCTAAAATCTTTATGGGGCAGCGGTTGGCGAACGGTTTCTTCGGCAGGAATTTTCTTCTCACGACCGGCGAGAATATGAGTGATGACTTTTTTCATTAGGATGATGTTATCGGAATAAAAATAGTTTATTCAGCACATAATACAGCTTGCCAACAAGAAAATTACTGTTGTTTTACTTGCTCATTGTTAACCGCACCAGATACTGCTTAAATTCATCCTCCAATAACACCTCCATATCAAATTCTGCTTCTGCAACGATGGGCTCAAGTGTTTTTTCATCAACATATAGCCAACGGAACCAGTCAGTTTTTTGGCGATTGTATTCATATTGATAAAGTAGCTCACCGTAATAACCTTTTTCCGGCAGGCCATCTTCATATAAATAAGTGATATCTGATGAATCAAATAAGATTTGCCCGCCTGGCTTGAGCAGCAGTTTAATGTGTTGTAAAAACACCTTTAGGTTTGCAAGCGTTCCGGTAAGGCCAATCCCGTTCATGAGCAAAAGCAGGGTATCGTATTTACATTCGTCATAAACAAAAATGTTACCTTTGATTACTTTGTTTACTTTGCGCAGTTTCATTACATCACAGGCTAACGGGGAAATATCAAGCGCGGTGCAATCAAAGCCACGTTGCTGCAATACTAAAGCATGACTGCCTGCTCCTGCGCCAATATCCAGCACGCTTCCGCGGCATTCGTTCATGGCCAGCCATTCTATATCCGGCATGTCATCCTCATCCCTGAAGTAAACATCAATGGGCATCTCCTCTTTAGGTCCATATTGATTATTGATCCAAAGTTTATGGTTAGCTGATTTATGATAATGATCATGTATGGCCTGGCCCAGTATATCTTTCATGTGCCCAAAAGTATGAATTGAAAGTTTAATTTAGCGCCACATTAATCCCTTTGATCGACTATGTGGTTAAGTTATGGTTTGCTGGCACTTATTTTAGTAGCTGGTGTAGCATACAGTATATCGGCCCGTAAGCTAACTGTTATAGCAGCATTAACCGGTGCCGCTGTTGCCATCCTGGTATTTGCCGGTGCCTGCTTTACAGGTTTAGCCATGATGACCACCTTTTTTATCTTAGGCTCGGCGGCTACCTCAGTGCAAAGCAAAGTTAAGCAGGATTTAAATGCGGCGGAAAAAGGTGGAAGAACAGCCGGACAGGTTTTGGCCAATGCAGGTACCGCTGCCTTATGCGGAATTTTGATCTTCGTTTTTCCGGCCCAAACTCAAGTTTTACAATTGATGATTGCCGCCAGCTTCGCTTCGGCAACAGCCGACACATTGTCATCGGAGTTAGGGACGGTTTACGGAAAACGTTTCTTCAATATTATAACCCTAAAGCCGGATTTACGCGGACTTGATGGGGTGATCAGCTTAGAGGGTACTTTAATTGGCGTAATTGGCTCAGTTATCATTGCTGTTGTTTATGCCATAGGAATGGGTTGGACAGCGGACCTCATCTTGATAGTTGTTGCCGGCATATTGGGGAATGTAGCCGACTCTGTGTTAGGTGCTGTATTAGAAAGAAAAAATCTGATCAACAACAATACCGTTAATTTTTTAAATACCCTGATAGCCGCTTTGTTTATGTTGTTGTTGTACTTTGTTTTATAATTTAATCTGTAAATAAAAATGGTTCCTATCCTGATATTGATCGTTGTTGCGTTGGTGGTGTTCGTTTTCCTCAATAAAAAGAAAATGGTAAATGAAACGCCTGCTGCCACATTGAATTATAAAGCGCTTTTAGAATTGCACATTCCATATTATCAGCACCTTGATGCTGATCGAAAACTGTTGTTTGAGAGAAAGGTTGCCGGACTTTTAGCGGATATTACTATCGAGGGTGTTGGTACAACGGTAAGCGATGCTGATAAAGTAATGATAGCTGCCAGTGCCGTGATCCCGATATTTGGCTTTAACGATTGGAAATACCGTAACCTCACCAACGTGATCCTTTACCCAGATACTTTCGACAGCGAGTTTCGGTTTGAAGGAGAAAACAGGAACATTTTAGGAATGGTAGGCTCAGGATATATGAACGGGCAAATGATCCTGTCGAGAGCGGCGTTGACAAAAGGTTTTAGTAAATCGGCAGGGAAAGGGAACACGGCTATTCATGAGTTTGTACACCTGCTTGATAAATCGGACGGGGCTACTGACGGTGTGCCCGAAAGTCTGCTTGCTCATGAATATGTAATGCCGTGGCTGAAGATGATTCACCAGGAAATTCACAAAATAGAAGCGGGTCGTTCTGATATTAATCCATATGCAATAACCAATGAAGCCGAGTTTTTAGCCGTTGTTTCCGAGTACTTTTTTCAAAAGCCAAACGAGTTGAAACATAAACACCCCGAACTGTATGATATGCTAAGCACCATCTTCTTGCAGGATCTGGCTGATAATGATGTTGCCTGATCAAAAGCTCAGGCCAAGCTGCCCTAACGACTCATGCTGAACAACCGTATTGCTGATATAATAAACCGGCGTTTCCTCGTGCCTCGAAGCTACGATGATATTGATACCATCGGCACAATTGGTAAACAAATCTTTCACCAGTTTAGGGTCGTTGTTATTTTTAGATAGGTGTGAAAGCAGCAAGTGGGTCATGTGCGGTGGGCGGTGTGTTGTAAATAACCCCAGGGCCTGCTTGTTTGATAAATGTCCTTTTCCCCCGCGGATGCGTTGTTTTAAATAATAAGGGTAACCGCCTTTATCAAGCATGTTATCATCGTAATTGGCTTCCAAAAAAGCGGCGTGGCACTGGCTAAAGTAGCGGATCAGTTGGTCGCACACTATTCCCAGGTCGGTAAACACGCCTACCTTAACATTGCGACAGCTTACAATAAAGCTATGCGGCTCAGACGCATCATGCATTTTGGGGAAGGATGTTACTTCGAGGTCACCAATAACAATTGTTTGAAATGCGGTAAGGTGATGGACCTTAAAATGATCAACACCGCTAAGGTGCATCAACGTGCCGGGGGTGATGTAAACCGGCAGCTGATATTTTTTGGCTAATACCGGTATACCACGAATATGATCAGAATGTTCATGCGATACAAAAATGGCTTTTACCTTTTGCATGGACAAGCCCAGCCGGGTCATGCGTTTTTCAGTCTCGCGGCATGAAATGCCCACATCAACCAATATAGCCTCCTGGTCGTTCCCTACGTAATAGCAATTGCCATTACTTCCCGAATTTAATGATGTAATGAATAAAGACATTGCAATGCAAAGTAAACTATTTTGGTGTTATTATTTTAATCCTAATGATTTTAGCATTCAGAAAATCAGCATTTTTTTTTGACGCTATAAAAACCTGCTTATATTTAGCCATGGATTCACCGCAAACTTTACCCGTACTTGATGCAGAAGAACTACGTGTGCTTGGTACTTTAATGGAAAAGGCCAAAACCACGCCCGATTATTATCCTATGACCCTTAACGGATTGGTGGCCGCCTGTAACCAGAAAACATCGCGCAAACCTGTTGTTAATTATGACGATGATACTGTTATCAATGCGCTAAACTCATTAAAACGACGGGGGTTGACATCTACCGCTACCGGTGGTTCTATTCGCAATATTAAATACAAACACAATTTTGCGATAGTTTTCCCGGTGATCCCGTCAGAAGTAGCACTGATTTGCCTGTTGATCCTTCGCGGTCCTCAAACACCCGGTGAATTGAATACCAACAGCGGCCGCATGTACGAATTTGATTCGATAGAAGAAGTACAGGAGATCCTGGATAAACTAGCTGGCGGCGAGACGCCTTACATTGTACAGTTGCCAAAACGCCCCGGCCAAAAAGAGGTTAGATATGCCCATCTATTAAGCGGAACACCCGAAATTAACGATGATGATTTTGCAGATGAGCCAAGTGGTCGCCCATCTTCATCAGTAATGGAGGCCCGTTTAACAAAAGCCGAACAGGAAATTGCCGAATTGAAAGAAACCGTGGGCAGGTTGATGAGGGAATTGGGAGTGGAGTAAAAATTATGGTCTATGGAACTTGTTTCAACACCTCATTTGCTAAGCCGCCTGCTAATCTGGGCGTCTGCCTGTCCTGTGGGGTGCTGAAATAAATTCAGCATATGGTGCAGTTTTTTCATGGCTATATTTCTTTTAAAAATACTTCCATTACATCCCGCAAAGCCCTCTCCGTTTGCTCATCTGTAATATTCCCATTCACATCTATTTTACTCCTGATAAAAGGAATAAGCAAAGTTGCTCCTGCTGTTACTTTTGCTGAAAGCGCCCCAAGTGTCAGCAGCAATGCAGCGTGAGCATGACTGCCAACTGATGACGCGGTAACTAAAGCTACAGGTTTATCAACCAACGAACCGCTCGAAACCATCCAATCCAACATATTTTTAAGCTGACCGGGAACTCCAAATGCATACTCAGGTGTACAAATGATAATGCCTGATGCATTTTTAATTAATTCTCGCAATTCTGCAATTGCTTCTGGTGGATGTTCATGATCCAATCCCGGATCAAATGGCGGGATATCTGCCAGTTTGCCGTACACAAAAAAGCTTATATCAGTTGGAACCAATCCGCTTAAAAATTGAAGGATTTTATGATTAGATGATCCCGACCTTAAACTGCCGGAAATGGCGAGGATATTACCTTTATAATTCATGAAGCAGACGTTATTAAACCAAACTTACGAAGTTTTGGAAACTTCGTAAGTTTTCGGAATGTCATATAAAGGATGCTAATCAAAAGCTCCCCTTCAGGGGGCTGGGGGGTTATACGAATGACAAAATAAACGCCGAACCTTTACCTTCGGTTGATTGTACCTGGATATTGCCCTTGTGCAACAGCATGATCTGTTTACACAGGCTTAGGCCAATACCGCTGCCTGTTTTACGGGTACTGAAGAAAGGGATAAAGATTTTGTCGAGCAGTTCGGGTGGCATGCCTAATCCGTTATCGATAACTTTTACAAAGGTTTTTCCACCCTGAATCTCAGCTGTAAGCGTTATGCGCGGTGTTTCGCGGTCTTTTACAGCTTCAATAGCGTTGACCAGCAAATTGATCATCACCTGTTCGATGAGGTTAATATCGGCTTCAATGGCAAGTGTCGGATCGCGCAGGATGATCTCCAGTTCTATCTTCTTTTTCTCCAGTGTAGGCGTCATCAAGCTGTTGAGGTTTTCAAAGATATTACGCACCATGATCTTGTTCAGATCAAGTTTGGTGATCTTATTGAGGCTGCGGTAGCTTTCGGTAAACTTAAGCAGGCCTTCGCTGCGGCGCTTGATGGTATCGATACCGAGCTCAATATCTTCCAAATCGCTATGAGGCAGGCTTTCGGCAATATCAGGGCTTTGCAGGCGGTTCTTGAGCGTATCCGCCAGTGAGGAAATAGGAGCTACGGAGTTCATGATCTCATGCGTCATTACATTAAGCAATTTCGACCACGCTTTCGACTCCGTTTCGTCCAAAGCTTCGTTCACGTTTTGAAATGCTATTAGCTTGTATAGTTTATCATCGCTGCGCATCAGGCTCGCATTCACTAATATTTTAACCTGTTGCTGGTTACGGGTAACAGTGATAATCTTACTATCTCCGGGTTTGAGTTTAATAAGTTCAGCATACAATGATGGCTCACGCTTTTCAAGTGAGTGCACAGTCTTAAGATAAGGTACGCCTATAATGGTTTTAAAAGCTTCATTGATCCAGCCGGTTTCGCCGGTTTCTTCTTCGTAAGATAAAATGCCGGTATCAACCAGCTCAAGGATTTTTTGCAGGTAATGATATTGTGTTTCGCGTTCGCGGCTTATCAGTTTAAATGTGGTATTGATATCGTTAAAACCTTTACGCAGGGGCTTAAGCTCATTGGGGGCCTTGCGTACATCAAAATGGCGGGAAAAATCACGGTAATGGATCGACTCTACAAATTGATTTACTTCGTCCTGTGCTTTTTTCTGAAAACGGATCATATCCACCACCGAGTAGGCAACCAGCGGCAACAGGATCACGAGATACAACAGCTGATTAAGGCTTACTATGACAAAAGCCGTGACGGTAAGTACAATCAGCAATAAAAATACACGCAGCAAAAGCCGCCACTCGTAACGGTTAAATATCATATTTACTTAGTCTTCGGTATAAGGCGGTGCGGGTGAGGCCAAGTTCTTTGGCTGCGCGGGTAATATTGCCATTGTGTTTTTCAATAACCCTTAATATAGCGTTCTTTTCAAGGGCGCTTAACGGAATATTGTCGGCATCAACCACGCTCTCTGTTGATGTTTCCAGTATTGAAAAGATCAGGTCGTCGGGCCTTAAGGTATTGTCGTCGGCCATAATCACTGCACGTTCAATAGTATATTGTAATTCACGAACATTGCCCGGAAAATTGTATGATTTAAGCTTGTTAATAGCTGCCGTATCAAAGTCCATTGATGGCTTAAGATATTTACTCGCGTACAATTTCGCAAAATGGCGAGCCAATATTACAATATCCTCATTACGACGGCGTAGCGGTGGCATATTGATCTCGACAGTATTGATACGATAGATCAAATCCTTACGGAACTTGTTTTCGTTTGCCAGTTCGCTCAAAGGCACATTGGTAGCGCAAATGAGCCTGATATCCACATCAACAGGTTTGTTGGTGCCCAAACGGGTTACCTGGCGGTTTTGTAAAATGGTAAGCAGCTTGGCCTGTTGCTGCAAACTGATGTTGCCAATTTCATCTAAAAATAAAGTACCGCCCTGGGCTTCTTCAAAACGCCCCATACGGTCTTCCCGGGCATCGGTAAAGGCGCCTTTTTTGTGGCCGAAGAGCTCACTTTCAAACAGGGTATCTGTTAACGCGCCAACATCTACTTTAATAAAAGGTTTATCAGCGCGGAGCGAACGTTCGTGGATAGCCTTTGCCATAAGATCTTTACCGGTACCGTTCTCTCCAAGGATCAGGATATTGGCATCGGTAGGGGCTATCTTGTTCACCTTATAAAAAATATCCTGCATCACGTCCGATTCACCAAGGATAGAAGTGTCTCCCGCGGTGCTTTTTACAGGGGTTTTGGTGGTTTTTGTTCCACCTTCTTTTTTATCCAAAAGATCTTTTATCGTATTTATGAGCTTTTCGTTGTGCCATGGCTTTACCACAAAGTCATTTGCTCCTTCTTTAAGCGAACGGACAGCCAGGTCAATATCACCATAAGCTGTTATCATAATTACGCAAACATCAGGCTTCCATTCTTTTACCTTGCGCAGCCAGTAAAGCCCCTCATTGCCCGTGTTAATTGCGCTGTTGAAGTTCATGTCAAGCAAAATCAGATCAACCTCGTTACGTTGCAGCAGCCAGTTCAGGTTTTCGGGGTTCTTTTCGGTGATGATTTCACGGGCTTCGGGTTTTAGCAAAAGTTTAACCGCGGTAAGTACGTCCGGATCGTCATCAACAATTAAAACGGTGGCTTTTTTTAGTATCATTTATTTTTAGTTAATAGTTCATAGATAATTGTTCATGGTCTTCAAAACGATGCCACTTGATCATTTAAGTTCAAAATAAAAATAGCATCTTATTTATTGAGGGTGTCAATTTAATAAAAGTTATAAATTTAAATTAAATTGTATCTCTTTACCGAAGCTGCCTAAATAAACTTTTAGCATTGTTGCCATCAACTATGAACTATACGCTAAAACCATTTAACTATGAACAATAAATTAAAGACTCGCTAATTATGCCACATGTTACAATTTTTGTGCTAAATACCCGCACTTTATGCAGTATATGATATAAATACTTCACAATGAAGTGCTAACCTGTATTTGCCTATAACAGGCTATTAATACGTAAAAAAACATTGTATCAATACCGTACACCTGATGTAACAGAAGCGTACGCTCAAATATGGTGTTTTGTGTTTAAGTTATTGAAAAACAGTATCTTAATTTGTGGCATATCTTTTTGTTATAACATTCAAAATATTATAGAAATACAGTGGACAGAAAAATTGAGAAAAAGACCTGGAACAACAAAAAGATACTTACCATTGCAGGTATTACAGGCATTATTTTACTAATAGGCGGCAGTATTTATCTTACATCGGGTAAAAGCAAGCTTGATGTTGATACTGAACGCTTAACTATAAGTACTATTACTAAAGGTCCTTTCCAGGAGTTTATACCGGTTAACGGCGTGGTTATGCCGCTAACTACCATATTTCTTGATGCATCTGAAGGCGGTGTTGTTGAAGAAAAATACGTTGAAGACGGAGCTAACCTTAAAAAAGGCGATCGGATTTTGAGAATGTCTAATACCGATCTTGAGCTTACTTTAGCTAACCAGGAAACCGCGGTTTATGCCGAGCAAACCCAAATGCAGATCTCCCATAACAATGCACAGCAAAACACCATCAGCAAGCTAAATACTATGGCCGATGTAGAGAATGCATATAAAGAGGCTGAAAGGATTTACAAGTTGGACAAACATTTATATGATCAGAAAGCCATCGGCCTGCAGGAATATCAATCAGCTAAAAATACTTATGATTATCAGGTAAATCGTTACAAATTGGCTAAACAGATTCTTAGGCAGGATACAGCGTTGGTTAAGCAACAGGCTTCACAATCACAGGAACAATACGCCCACATGAAAACTACACTTGAACTGATGCGAAAAAAAGTGGCCGGTTTAGTATTGGTGGCGCCTACCGATGGTCAGTTAACCTCAATGGATGCCGAAGTAGGTCAGAGCAAAAATAAGGGCGAGCATTTGGGGCAGATAGACGTACAATCAGGCTTTAAGGTTAGGGTTGATATCGATGAGCATTACCTGTCACGTATTTACACCGGCCTGAAAGGCGATTTTCAGTTTGCCGATCAAACATATAACCTGGTCATAAAAAAGGTATATACCCAGGTTAAAACAACAGGTAGTTTCCAGGTTGATATGCAATTTGTTGGTAAAGTGCCTACAGGGATCCGTAAAGGGCAAACACTGCAGGTGAGGTTGGCGTTGAGTGATCAGATGCAGGCGGTATTGGTGCCTAAAGGTGGTTTCTTCCAGCAAACAGGCGGCAATTGGATCTTTAAGGTAAGTGAAGATGGTTCAAAAGCATACAGGGTAAACATCCAGCTTGGACGCCAGAGCCCTGATTACTTCGTGGTAACAGAAGGCTTAAATCCGGGCGATAAGGTTATTACCTCAAGTTATGAAACCTATGGTGATATTCAGGAGCTTGTGCTAAAAAAATAACGTAACCAAGCTGCAACGCCTGGCACTGTTTAAGCGTCATATATAATATATAACAGAGCTAATTAATAAATTAAAATAAACAAAAAATAAAATCATATCGCCATAAAGGCGGGATGAATAACGGAGGCACCAATGATAAAAATTTCTAATCTTGAGAAATTCTACCGTACCGAAGAGGTAGAAACCATCGCATTAAACAAGCTATCTATGGAAGTGGCTACAGGTGAGTTTGTAGCCATTATGGGCCCATCGGGCTGCGGTAAATCAACCCTGCTTAATATTTTAGGAATGCTTGATGACCCGGATGCCGGCAGCTATGTTTTTAATGAAATTGAAGTAGCGCATTTTAATGAGCGTAAACGCGCCGATCTGCGTAAACACAACATCGGTTTCGTGTTCCAGAGCTTTAACCTTATTGATGAACTTACTGTGTTTGAAAACGTTGAATTGCCGTTGATTTACACAGGAGTGGCTGCTTCAGAGCGTGTTAAAAGGGTGGAAGAGGTGTTAGACAAAATGCAGATCATGCACCGTCGCAACCACTATCCGCAGCAGTTATCAGGTGGTCAGCAACAGCGTGTGGCCATTGCCCGTGCAGTTGTTAATAAACCCAAACTGATCCTTGCGGATGAGCCTACCGGTAACCTGGACAGCAGCAATGGTAACGATGTGATGGAACTGCTTACCGACCTGAACGAACAGGGAACTACCATTATCATGGTTACCCACTCTGAACATGACGCCCGTTACAGTCACCGCATTATACGCCTGCTTGACGGACAAACGGTTATGGAAAATATCATGGTGTAGTTTGTTTGGTTAATAGTTGATGGTTCATAGTTCATGGCAAGAAAGGACTTTTAACTTAAAACTAACGACTCCAGACTTAGACCACCGCCCCCGAAATCAGTTTATAGATAAGTTAATAATTGCCTCTGCTGCCCTTCTCTGCATTTGTAGAGAAGGGCATGTTAGAGAATTTTTTTATTCAGAGCTATTCCTATGTTTAAAAACTACTCGAAAACCACATAGCAAAATTTAGTTAACGCCAAGCTTTAGCGCCTTAAGTATCACCGGCCTTACCGTTATTATAGCTTTTGTTATATCAGTTTCCAAGCATTGAAGGCGGCGTTGACTAACCCGGTGAAGAGTTTACGATCTGAATAATTATTATTAAGTCATTAGCTACGCGTCATAAAGTCATTTTGATTGGCTAATTGCGCAAGTGACAGGTAATGACTTAATGGCCAATGACTAATGAAATAAAACATATGTTTAAGAACTATTTAAAAATCGCGTGGCGGAGTTTGATTAAAAACAAACTTTATTCGACCATCAACATTGGAGGTTTGGGTGTAGGCATGGCAGTGAGCTTTATGTTGCTGTTATATGTTTATAATGAATTTACTTACGATGGGTTTCATGAAAATAAAGACAGGTTGTATAAGGTAATGCGTAACCAGCCTTCAAATGGCGAAATAAACACGGGGGATGCCACGCCCGTGCAGATTGCTGCCGCGCTGCAAAAAGACTATCCGGAGGTTGAGTATGCAGCCCGTGCAAACTGGTCATATGATCAACTGTTTAATTACAACAACAAACCGTTAAAAGTTAATACAATTGCGACCGACGAGTCATTTCTGAACATGTTTACACTTGATTTTGTGAAGGGTAACAAAAAAGATGCTTTTAGGGATATGTCGTCAGTTATCATGTCCGAATCGGCAGTAAAGGCCGTTTTTGGCGATGTCGATCCTATAGGTAAAACTGTTAAGTTAAATGGTTCGCGGCTGGTAAAAGTGAGTGCTGTTTACAAAGATCTGCCCCGGAATTCTACGTTCAGGTTTAATGCACTAATTCCATGGAAACTTTATGAAGCTGATAATGGTTGGGTGAAAACATCGGGTTGGGGTAACTATTCGTTTAAAACTTATGTTATGCTTAAGCCTGGTGTTAATGTAGATAAGCTTAATCTGGAAATCAAAAAGTTAATTGGTCGCTATGACGATCATAATAAAGAAAATCAGTTGTTCTTGTTTCCATTTGCCAAATGGCACCTGCACAGCGAGTTCAAAAATGGAGTGAATACAGGTGGCGCAATCGAATACGTGCGTTTATTCCTTTTTCTGGCAATAGGTATTTTGCTTATTGCGTGTATCAACTTTATGAACCTTTCTACTGCGCGGTCTGAGCGCCGCTCCCGTGAAGTTGGGATCCGTAAAGTTGTGGGTGCACGGAGAATAGCCATTGTTCAGCAGTTTTTAGGCGAATCAATCCTAACCGCTATAATTTCGCTTGTTGTTGCACTGGTAATAATAGCATCAACGCTTGGTTATTTTAACGAAATCATACATAAGCAACTAACAATTCCTTATAGAAATGCGTGGGCATGGGGTGCCGCTATATTAGTAACGCTGATAACAGGTTTATTGGCAGGTAGTTACCCGGCTTTGTTTTTATCGTCGTTTAAACCGGTAAAAGTTTTAAAGGGCACTAACAAAACTGGTAGAAAAACGCTGCACTCAAGACAGGTATTGGTTATTGTGCAATTTGTATTTGCTACATGTCTTATACTTTCAAGTATCCTGATTTATAAACAGATCAACTACATTAAAGACCGCCCGGTAGGTTATTCACAAAATGGACTTATCGAAATCTCATTAGATGGAAATTTATATAAAGAGTACGAAAACTTCAGAACGGATATAATTAATGCAGGAGCCGCTGTTGATGCTGCAGAGACATCGGGCAGTATAGCCAGTAACGGCAGCAGCAGTTGGGGTATTAACTGGCCCGGACAGCTACCTGGCGAGGATAAAATACCTATCGACCAGATTGTTACTTCATTTCATTTTATTTCAACCTATAAGCTTGAATTGATAAAAGGGCGTGATTATATACCAGGTCGCATGGCCGACTCACTGTCGCTCATTATGAACGAATCGGCCGTTAAACTGATGCGGTTAAAAGATCCGCTTGGGCAGATAGTGAAATGGCAGGGCCGTAATTGTACCGTGGTTGGTATTGTTAAAGATTTTGTTTGGGGATCGCCATATGAGCCTGTCAAGCCTGCCATTATTGGTTTTGATAAAGGCTGGGCAGGTCAGCTTGGTATTCGTTTAAATCCGAATGCTCCTGTATCAAAAAGCCTTGCTACAATTGGCGACATTTACAAAAAATATAACCCCGAATATCCTTTTGAATACAAGTTTGTTGACGAAAACTTCAGCGGCAAATTTGAAAATGAAAAGCTGTTGGGTACGTTGTCGAGTTCGTTTACGGTGTTGGCCATTATCATATCTTGCCTCGGCTTGTTTGGCTTAGCTTCGTTTTCGGCAGAGCAGCGTAAAAAGGAGATCAGTATCCGTAAAGTATTAGGCGCAAGCATCAGTAGTTTGTGGTTCAACCTTTCGAAAGAGTTTTTAATGCTCGTGGTTATTTCATTTATCATTGGTTCGGCCCTGAGCTGGTACAACATGAGCAAGTGGTTACAGCATTATACGTACCGTACCGATATAAACGCCTGGGTATTTATTGTCACTATAGGGATTAGTATGGTAGTTTGCCTGCTTACGGTAAGCTGGCAGGCTATCAAAGCGGCGTTGAGCAATCCGGTTAAGAGTTTGAAAAACGAATAGATCGGTCTACGCTCCGGCAACCGCTCAATACTTGCGCCAGAAAAGTGTGATTTAAGAGGTCAAAGGCGAAAGGAAGAACAAAATGGATTAAAATCCCAATTTCAAAGCCTTTTGCCTTTAACCTTAAACAATCGTTCACAAACGCACTACATGTGTTCCATTATCGTACGGTTTTAAATTGATGTTTTTTGTATAAATATCTGATTTTTAATTAATTGTATATTTGGTACGGGTTTTAATACTTTAGTGGTATAAACCCTTTACCAATGTTGCGTAACTACATTAAAATAGCCTGGAGAAACCTCCTCAAACATAAAGTATTTTCATTTATCAATATTTTAGGGCTGGCTATTGGTGTTGCTGCCTTTTGGCTCATTGCCCTATATGTTATCGACGAATGGAGCTATGACCGGTACAATGAAAAGGCCGGCAGGATTTTCAGGGTTGTACAACACGGGGCATGGAACGGCGGCAAGTTTAACCTTGCAGTGACATCGGCCCCATATGCCCCCGCTTTAAAAAACGACTATCCTGAAGTTGAAGATGCTGTCCGCATAGATGCTGAAGGAGGTGGTAAAATAAGCTATGGTGAAAAGCAGATCAATGAAGGCGCCATGCTTTTTACTGATAAGGGCTTCTTTAATATCTTTACCCATCACTTTTTATCCGGCGACGCTGCCACTGCCTTAAGCAAACCTAACAGCATTGTACTTACCAAAACACTGGCCAAAAAACTGTTTGGCAACACTGCCGATGCTTTAAATAAAACGGTGCTTATCGAAAATAATCCCAATACCGTTACCGCCGTAGTAGATGATGTGCCGGTAAATTCGCAATTCAGTTTTGAGGCGCTGCGCTCGTTTCCTGATGGTTATACTGATAAATGGGGCAATGCAGGTATTTATACCTACTTACTGCTCAAAAATCCGGGCGATTATAAAAAGATAGAAGCGAGCTCGGATGCTTTCTTCAATAAATATATAAAAGGCGAACTTGGCCCAATGCAATTTACGATGGAACTGCAACCGCTTACTTCCATCCACCTGCATTCAAACCTTGATTATGAGCTTGGGAGCGTTGGTAACATCACCTATATCTATGTGTTTGGTGTAGTGGCCTTGCTAATCCTGGCAATCGCGGTTATTAATTACGTAAACCTAACTACCGCACGTTCATCGGTAAGGATCAAAGAGATCGGCGTACGCAAGGTGATCGGATCAAGCAAAAAACAACTAATAACCATGTTCTTTGCCGAATCGGTATTACTAACCGGCGTTGCTACCCTGATAGCTGCGGTAATGGTACAGTTTTTACTACCTTATTTTAACCAGCTATCGGGCAAAGATTTGATTCTATTTCAATTCGGCATTAGTAAAACGGTTATTATATCTACACTGTTTGCTTTTATTACGGGTATTTTGAGTGGCTTATACCCGGCCTTATTCCTTTCGGGTTTTCAAACCATCACTGCTATGAAAGGGCAACTGGGCAGCCAGGCTTCTACTTTAATTTTCAGAAAGGCATTAGTGGTGTTTCAGTTTGTGATTACCATTGTGATGATAGCCGGTTCATGCATTATTTACCGGCAGCTGCATTATGTAATGAACAAGGATCTCGGCTTTAACAAGGCGCAAACGCTTACTTTTCATATTCATGATAAATCGGCCCGAACTAAAATAGCAGCTATTAAAACTCAGCTGTTGCAAAACCCTGCCGTTGAGGCTGTGGGTATAGCCGGTAACCCGATAGGCAATAATGATATTGGTACAGTGAAATTCAATATCGGTGCTGATGGTAAAAACAACGCTGATTCAAAGGTGGTGGAAAGCCTGGTTGTTGATGAAGATTTTATACCAACCTTACAAATCGGGCTGGCTAAAGGACGGAATTTTTCAGCCTCGATGGCGACTGATCAGAAAGAGTCCATCATCGTCAATCAAACGCTTGTGAATGAAATGGGATGGAAAGATGCTGTTGGAAAATCGGTACGTACCGGGGTGGATGAAAACGGTAATGTAATTACACAAAAGATCATTGGTGTAGTTAAGGATTTCAATACCTATTCGCTCCAGCATAAAGTATCGCCTATGGTACTGCACCTGCCGGCTACTACTAATGATGAGGATAATATGTACGTGCGCATAGGCAAAAATAACATCCAGGCCACGCTTAATTATATCGGTAAAGTGTATGGCAGGTTTGATATTGAAAACAAGGCAGAGTTTCATTTTCTTGATCAGAATTTTGCCAAACAATATCAGTCAGAGCAAAAGCAAGGTAGCATCCTGTTCATATTCACCGTGTTGGCCATCAGTATTGCTTGTCTTGGGCTTTTCGGCCTGGTAACCTTTACCGCCGAACAAAGGGTAAAAGAAATTGGCATCAGGAAAGTTTTGGGTGCAAGTGTAACCTCAATAGTTACCCTGTTGTCAAAAGATTTGATGAAACTGGTGTTGATTGCCACACTGATAGCGTCGCCGCTGGCCTGGTATGGCATGCGGAAATGGTTACAAAGCTTTGCTTATCGCGTAGATATTAACTGGTGGATCTTCGCTATAGCAGGTGTTCTTGCAGTAATTATTGCCTTTGTAACGGTGAGCATGCAATCGGTAAGGGCGGCAAATGCTAACCCGGCTAAAAGTTTAAAAAACGAATAAACCTCATCAACCCTCTCCAAAGGAGAGGGCTTAATGTGGGGACTATGATATAAAATAATTAATTAAAATTCCTCCCCTTGGGGAGGTTAGGAGGGATTTATGTTAAAAAATTACTTAAAAACAGCATTCCGTACCCTGCGTAAAAACGTGGGGTTTACGGTTATAAATATATTGGGGCTGGCCCTTGGCCTGGCTACCTGCCTTATGATTGTGCTATATGTAGCTGATGAACTGAGCTATGATCGTTTTAACGACAAAGCCAATCGCACGTACCGCGTTAATGAAGACCTTAAATTTGGTAATAATAATGTACTTTATGCCGTTGCAATGCCGCCGTTGGCTCAGGCTTTAAAAACGGATCTCCCTGAGGTTGAAGAAGCAACCCGGCTTAAAGCAGCGGGAGGGTTTCATGTCAAAAAATGTAATGAAAGCATCCTTGAGTACGGTACCGTTTATGCCGATCCATCGGTTTTTAACGTGTTTACGCTGCCCATGATTAATGGTAACCCGGCTACGGCTTTGAAGGAGCCTAACACCGTGGTTATTACCGAAACTATCGCCAAAAAGTACTTTAACAGTACCAATGTTGTAGGACGAACACTTACCATCGATAACAATCAACTATTAAAGGTTACGGGGGTGATCAGGGATTTACCGAAGCAATCGCACTTTCATTTTGATTTTTTCATGTCGATGATAAGCTGGCCTGATAGCAAATCTTCTGAATGGTTGAGAAGTGATTATAATACTTACGTGGTGTTGAAACCGGGCACAGATTACAAGTTATTTGAGAAGAAATTAATTGCCCTCCTAAAAAAATACAGCGAAGGGCAAATGCAAACGGCCTTACACGTCAACATTGCCGATTTTGAAAAAAGCGGCAGTTATTTCAGGCTTAACCTAACTCCGTTAACCGATATCCATTTACACTCAAACCGTACCGGCGAATTAAGCGGCAACAGTTCGGTGCAGTATGTTTATATATTTTCGGCCATTGCCATATTTATATTACTTATAGCAGGCATCAACTTTATGAACCTTTCAACAGCTCGTTCGGCCAGCAGGGCAAGAGAGGTAGGAGTACGTAAAGTTTTAGGTTCCCCACGTAAATATTTAATAACCCAGTTTTTAACAGAATCGATATTGGTGACCCTGGCATCAGCAGTTATCGCTTTTTTTGCCGTTTTACTTTTATTGCCGCTATTTAATCAAGTGTCCGGAAAAGAATTGGTTGTAGGTTCGCAAACCTTAACCTGGTTGTTGCCGGCCTTACTATTAATTGTACTGGTGGTAGGTTTTGCTGCCGGATCATATCCTGCTTTTTTTCTTTCAGCATTTCAGCCAATTAATGTGCTTAGCGGTAAACTGGCCGGTGGTTTCAAAGGCAGCTGGCTCAGGAGTGTACTGGTTGTCTTCCAGTTTTCTATTTCAATATTCCTCATCATTGGCACCATTGTTATTTATAATCAGCTCAATTATATTCAAACCAAAAACCTGGGTTATAACCGTAACCAGGTGCTTATTATTAATAATGCGTTTGAGTTGGGCAGCCATGCCAAAACCTTTAAAAATGAGGTGAAGCAATTACAAGGCGTGGTTAACGCTACATTGACGGGTTATTTACCAACCGGTAAAAACAGGGGAACGTCCATTTTTTACAAAGAAGCGGCAGCCGATCAAAAAACTGCTTTGTTTCCACAAAGCTGGCGGGTAGACGCAGATTACATCAATACCCTGGGTATGAAGATCTCAGCCGGGCGCGATTTTTCCGCAGGCATGCCAACGGATTCCACCGGATTAGTGATAAACGAAACAGCGGCCAAGTTTTTAGGCTTTACTAATCCCGTTAATAAAATCCTGTACCGCAATATGGATGGCAATCGTGATCATGTAAAAGCTTATCACATCATTGGCGTGGTTAAGGATTTTAATTTCAATTCGCTGAGAGAAAATATCAGTCCGATGATTTTTTTAATGGACGAAGACAGTGGAAATCTGAGTATCAGGGTAAATACAACTAATTTACCGGCTCTCGTCGATCAGATAAAAAGCAAATGGCAGGGCATGACCCAAGGCCAGTTTAGCTACTCTTTTATGGATCAGGACTTTGACGCTAACTATCGGGCCGAGCAGCGTACCGGCACCATATCTATCATATTTACCGTATTAGCCATCTCCATTGCCTGCCTTGGCCTATTTGGCTTAGCTGCGTATGCCGCCGAGCAACGTACCAAAGAAATCGGGATCCGTAAAGTACTCGGTGCAAGTGTATCTGCCATAGTAAATACCTTATCCAAAGATTTTATAAAGCTGGTATTGATCTCCATAGCCATTACAACCCCTTTAGCCTGGTATTTAATGAACAAATGGCTGCAGGATTTCGCTTACCGCATCACTATACAATGGTGGGTGCTGGTGCTGGCAGGTGCAGGCGCCATGTTAATAGCTATTGTGACAGTAAGTTTCCAATCTATAAAAGCAGCATTGGCAAACCCGGTTAACAGCCTTAAAAATGAGTAGGCAGTTTGTAGTGGCAGTTAGCAGTTATGTAACAGGAGGATACCAATGAACTAACGAACAATTGAACCAATGAACCATGTTTAGAAATTACCTTAAAACTGCATTTCGCACATTGAAAAAAAATGTGGGTTTCACCGCAATTAATGTATTTGGTTTGTCCCTTGGGCTGGCCACATGTTTACTCATTATATTTTATGTGGTTGATGAGCTAAGTTATGACAAGTTCAATGTTAAGGCCGACAGGATCTATCGCGCCAATATGCAGATTAAATTTGGCGGTATCGATCAAAGCTATGCATCGTCTCCGGCGCCGCTGGGGGCTGTATTTCAAAACGATTATCCCGAGGTTGAACGTGCCTGCCGTTTGTTGCAACGCGGCGGTTATAACGTGAAAAAAGGTAACCAAACCATTCACGAAAACAGAATGGTACTTGCAGATTCGACATTGTTTGATGTATTTACCCTGCCTATCATAGCCGGTGACCCAAAAAAAGCGCTTGTTGAACCTAATACCGTGGTTATCACTGAAAGTACGGCTAAACGTTATTTTAACAACACACAGGCAGTGGGTAAAACATTTACGTTTGATGAAAAGCTGCTTTATAAGGTTACCGGCGTAATTAAAGACCTGCCAAAGCAATCGCATTTTCGTTATGATTTTTTCCTGTCGATGGCATCAAATGCCGAAAGCAAAGATGGGGCATGGTTCAGCAATAATTTCAATACCTATGTGCTGCTAAAACCAGGTGTGGATGCCAAAAAATTTGAAGCGAAGTTTCCTGCATTGATGCACAAATATGCGGGTCCGCAATTGCAAAGTATCTTACATCTTACTTTTGATTCGTTTGAAGGTTCAGGCAACAAATACCAATTGAGCCTTATACCATTGAAGGATATCCACCTTAAATCAAATCTCGTGTCGGAGCTTGACCATAACGGGAATATCCAGTATGTGTACATTTTTGGCGCGGTGGCAATTTTTATCTTACTGATAGCCTGTGTAAACTTCATGAACCTTTCAACCGCCCGTTCTGCAAACCGGGCCCGTGAGGTAGGTGTACGCAAGGTTCTTGGTTCAAGGCGTCAGTCGCTTATAGCTCAATTCCTGTCCGAGTCAATCATGGTAACGTTTATCGCAACAATGATAGCCATGCTGATGGCTTATTTCCTATTGCCGGTATTCAATAATATAGCGGGTAAAAACATGGAGCTTAATATAGGCTCACTGGTTTGGCTGATTCCTGCTTTGCTGGTAATAGTTTTGGTGATCGGCTTCCTGGCCGGTTCATATCCCGCATTTTTCCTTTCGGCATTTCAGCCAATTGATGTTTTAAAAGGAAAGCTTTCCTCAGGCTTTAAGGGCGGGATGTTAAGGAGTTCATTGGTGGTGTTCCAGTTTTTTATATCGATAGTGCTCATCATTGGTACGCTGGTGATCTATAATCAGCTTAAATATATTCAGAATAAAGACCTTGGTTATAATCGCAGCCAGGTATTGGTGATTCATGGTGTGTATGACCTTGGCGACAAGAGCAAAGTGTTAAGAGATGAAGTAAAGCAGTTGCCCGGCGTAATAGGTGTAACTATGACAGGCTTTTTGCCAACTTCTGATTACCGGAACAGCAGCAGCGTTTTCCAGGAACGCGGGCTCGACCCCAAAAAAGCAGTGCTTGCACAAACCTGGGTAGTTGACGACAACTACCTGCCAACCCTCGGCATAAAACTAACCAAAGGCCGTAATTTCTCAAACCAGATGCCTACCGATTCGGCGGCTATGATCATTAACGAAACGGCGGCGAAACTGATGGGCGTACGTGACCCGCTTAACAAATCCATGTTTTTGCCTATGGACAATATGGCCAAAACGTTTAAAGAATATCATATAGTAGGTGTTATTAAAGATTTTAATTTCGCTTCGCTGCGCAATAATGTAAGCCCGGTGATATTGATGTACGGACAGGATACCGGCGCCTTAAGTGTAAAAGTAAATACCGCTAATATCACCGCACTTATGGCAATGATCAGCGACAAATGGAAATCCATAAAGCCGGGTAAGGAGTTTGAATATTCATTTATGGATGACGATTTTGATTCATCATACCGTGCGGAACAGCGGATGGGTACCATATTCATCATATTTACAAGTTTAACAATTGTGATAGCCTGTTTAGGTTTGTTTGGCCTTGCTGCATATGCCGCCGAACAGCGCACTAAGGAGATAGGCATCCGTAAAGTGCTTGGCGCTAATGTAGGCGCTATAGTAGGTATGCTGTCAAAAGATTTTATCAAACTGGTAATGATAGCAATAGTGATAGCCATTCCGGTTGCCTGGGTCGCCATGCAGCAATGGTTGCAGGGTTTTGCCTACCGGCAAAACATACAATGGTGGGTGGTAGTATTGGCCGCGGTTTTGGCCGTGTTGATCGCTTTCGTAACCATCAGCTTCCAATCCATCAAGGCGGCTTTGGCTAACCCGGTGAGGAGCCTCAAAAATGAGTAACCTCACCCAACCCTCTCCAAAGGAGAGGGCTTTACTGTGCAAGATTAATAATTAATTAAAATTCCTCCCCTTTGGGGAGGTTAGGAGGGGTAATGTTTAAGAACTACATAAAAACAGCATGGCGAAACCTGTATCGGAATAAGGTATTTTCGCTGATCCACATTTTGGGGTTAACCACGGGGATAACCGTTTGCCTCATGATATTCCTGTACATTATGAATGAGTTTAGCGTGGATAATTTTCATAAGCAGGGCAAAAATATTTACAGGGTAATGCGCGGTTTTGATAAGTCGAAAGCGCCTACATCTTACCTCTCGGGACCTTACGGCCCTGCCATGCTGAATGATTATCCGCAAGATATAAAGATGGCAGTGCGCGTTTCTCCGCGAAATAACCTGGTTTCTTTTGGCGAAAAATCGTTCAATGAGAAAAAGGTTTACGCGGTTGACTCCAACTTTTTTAGCCTCTTTACCTTCCCGTTGCTGAGGGGGGATGCTACTTCGGCACTAAACCATCCGGGTAGCGTGGTGTTAACTGAAACCACGGCCAAAAAGTATTTCGGCAATATTGATAACGCTATGGGCAAAGTGGTACAGATGGATAAACGCCTGCAGTTAAAGGTAACCGGTATTGCCAAGGATGTGCCTTCCAACTCGCACCTTGATTTTGATTTGGTGATGCCAATAGCCAATTACACCCACGACCAGGGTTTTAATGTATGGATTAACAATAGCCTGTTTGTTTACCTGTTGTTGAATGAGCATAGCAACCCTGCTGCATTGGAAAGCCGCTTTCCGCAATTTATGGATAAATACATGGGCAAGGATATGCAGCGTTTTGGTACTAAATTTAACCTGAGTTTAAGACCGTTAAAGGATATCTATTTTGAAAATGCCTCGTCGTTTGATAATGTAAAACATGGGGATAAAACCGTGGTATTCATCTTTATTTCGATAGCAGTGCTCATCATGATCATTGCCTGTATCAATTTTATGAACCTGGCCACTATCCGCGCTGTTGAACGCTCAAAAGAAGTAGGGATGCGTAAGGTTTTAGGCGCGTTAAGAAACCATTTGGTATGGCAATTCATAGGCGAATCTATTTTGCTGGCGCTAATTTCATGCGCGCTTTCTATTGGTTTGTTACTCCTGCTGATGCCATCATATAACAGCCTGCTGGGGTATGAACTCACTGTATCATGGAACAGTGTGCCGATTTACCTTTTTCTTTTAGGAGTTATTTTATTTGTAGGTTTCCTTGCCGGAAGCTACCCGGCTATATTCATGTCGGCGTTTTCGCCCATTGAGGCTTTAAAGGGTAAGCTTAAATTAGGCAAAGGCGGGTCATTTTTCAGGCAATCGCTGGTGGTGTTCCAGTTCAGTATTTCGGTGTTGCTTATTATTGGCACTATCGTGATAGTTAACCAGATGCGGTATGTCAAAAACAAATCATTAGGTTATGACAAAAAGCAAACGGTTATTGTGCAGATTGATAATAACGATATCTATGATCACAGGCAAACATTTAAACACCAGCTGCAAAATTCGGACTATGTGAAGTCGGTATCCCTGATGTCGGGCGAACCGGGCGGCTTTTTTGATATGCAGGGCTTTGAGGTTGAAGGCCAGCACGAAACGTTCAAATCCAGGTCGGAATTTGCCGACTTTGAATATGTAAAAACATTTGGCCTGAAAATTATTGCCGGCAGGGATTTTTCATCAGGGTTTGCTACTGATACTACGAACTCGGTATTGATCAACCGTACAGCGGCTAAAGAACTGGGCTTTACGCCGCAGCAGGCTATCGGTAAATGGATTAAAAATACAGTGCGTGATAGTAGCCGCCGCACTATCATTGGTGTAGTTGAAGATTTTAACTTCCTTTCACTTAAAGAAAACATGGATGCCCTGGTGATATCGCCAAGCGAAGACAGGCGTGTAGCAGTAATCAAATTAAAATCCGGGAATATCCAGGCTGGTTTGGCGGCTATCAAAAACATTTATGCCGAAGTTGCGCCCGTTTATCCGTTTGAATACAGCTTTCTTGATCAGCAGTTTGATACTACCTATCGCAACGATGTCAGGCAGCAAACCATGTTAAGTATATTTTCAGGCTTGGCAATCTTTATAGCCTGTTTGGGCTTGTTCGGTTTAGCCTCATTTACCGCGGCGAAACGTACCAAGGAGATCGGGGTCCGTAAAGTATTGGGTTCATCGGTACAAAATATCCTTATCCTGATATCAAAAGATCTACTTAAACCAGTGTTATTAGCTACAGTGATTGCTGTCCCCCTGGGTTATTACAGCATGGATAAATGGCTGCAAAGTTTCGCTTACAAAACACCTTTGCATTGGTGGATCTTTGCTTTGGCGGCTTTGCTTACATTTGTTATAGCAGTGGTTACCATTAGCTTTCAATCGTTAAAGGCGGCACTTGCAAATCCTATCCGGAGTTTGAGAAGCGAATGAGATCAGTTTGCAGATAGCAGTTGAAGAAATAGAATATACCCTGAGCCCGTGTCCCTACGGGCTTTTTTATGACGTTCTGTCATTATTAGGCAGCCTGAATTTATTTTCAGCACCATGCAACGTATTTGCTAAACGCCTGGTCTTATTATATATAAACCAAAGATCATTATTATGAAAAAGTATTTACTTGTGTTATTTGTTGCCTGTGCAGGCAGCGCTTTTGCGCAAAATAATCAGAAAACACCATACCTCACCAAATCATTGTCAGGACAGGCTGTGAAAAATGTATTTGTTAATACATCGGGCGGCAGTATTACTGTTAGCGGCGCATCGGGCGAAGAACCGAGAGTTGAGGTTTTTATACAAGGTAATAATGGTAATAATGACCTTTCCAAAGAAGAGATCAAAAAGCGCCTCGACGAAAATTACGACCTGAGCATTGATGTTAACGGCGGGGAGCTGCATGCCAAGGCTAAAAGCAAGCACGATGGCAACTGGGACTGGAAAAAATCGTTAAGTATCTCGTTCCGTGTGTATGTACCCGGCAATGTGGCAACAAATCTGAATACCAGCGGAGGCAGTATCCATTTGGATAATCTAACAGGTGCGCAGCAATTTGAAACCAGCGGCGGCAGTTTACATCTTGATAAAATTACCGGTATCATTAAAGGCCGTACTTCTGGCGGCAGCATTCATGTAAGCGATTCAAAAGAAAATATCGATCTGCAAACCTCAGGCGACAGTATCGAAGCCCGTAATTGCATAGGGCATATCAGACTTGAAACATCTGGCGGTTCGTTGCATCTCGATGGTTTAAAGGGAGATATCAAAGCTACAACCAGCGGCGGCAGTATCAGCGGCAGTAAAATTGACGGCGATTTCATTACCGGCACATCAGGTGGCAGCATTAACCTTACTGATTTGTCGTGCAGCCTCGATGCTTCAACAAGTGCCGGCAGCTTTCATGCGCAATTTGTAAGCGTTGGTAAATCTGTTAAAATTGATGTAAGCTCGGGTCATATCGATCTGCAGTTACCGTCAAAACAAGGTCTTAACCTCGATTTGCGCGCCAACAAAATAGAAAGTAACCTTGCAGATAACTTCTCTGGTAACAAGGATAAAGAAAGGGTAGAAGGCAAACTTAACGGCGGCGGATCCCTCGTTGAAGTACGTGGTAATGGGCGAGTTAATCTTACCGTCAATTAATATAAGTGTAAGGAATATTACAAAGGCCTGTTGCTCAAATAGTGACAGGCCTTTTGTGTTGCCTGGGGTGTATCATAACCGAACACATGGTGTTACGTCTTCGTACAGTTTTTATATGAAATAAATCGTAATTGATTGATAATTAGAGATTTGATTTATTGGTATGGCTTTTAAACCTGTATTAAGGTTAATCGTACACTCATGTTCAGAAACTACATCAAAACCGCCTGGCGAAACTTAAGGCGGAACAAAATATTCTCTTTTATTAATGTGTTTGGCCTGTCTGTAGGCTTAGCATGCTGTATGCTCATTTGTGCTTATGTATATAGTGAATTAAATTATGATCAATATCCGGCACAGGCCAAACAAATGTATCGTGTTGGTTTACGTTCCATTGAAAATAATGGCGTAAGCGAATACCCGATGGTTGACATCGCGGTAGGACAGGGGATTAAAAATATGTTTCCCGAAGTGCTTGAAACTACAAGGCTTGCCCGTCGTGGTCCGGTTTTTATAAAATATAACGACAGGCAGTTTAAGGAAGAGCATGTGCAGATGATAGATGCCAATTTCTTTCGCCTGTTTTCGATACCATTGGTTGATGGTGATAATAAAACCTGCTTTACTGAGCCTAACAGCATGGTAATCACGAGGGCCATGGCTACCAAATATTTTGGCAACCAGGAAGCTGTAGGAAAAGCTGTTACAATAGACGGGAAGCCTTATAAAGTAACAGGAGTAATTGACAAAATACCCGATGATTCGCACTTTCATGGCGATGCATTTTTAAATATGGCCCCTTTTGTTGAAAAAGCAAAGCAAAGCTGGAGCAATATTGGTTATTTTACTTATGTGGTATTAAATAAAAATGCCGACGCAAAAAAACTGGAAGCTGCTTTCCCTGAAATGGTGCGGAAATTTGTTGTGCCCGAAATTGCCCATGATATGGGTACGAGTTTGGCACAGGCAAGCAAATCGGTGAACACTTTCCTGTTTTTCCTGCAGCCTTTAAGCGATATCCACCTGCACTCGGCAACCAAATACGAATTGGAGCCCAATGGCGATATTCATTATGTATATATATTTGGTGCATTGGCCGCTTTTATATTGATATTGGCCTGCATTAATTTTACTAATCTTTCAACGGCAAGTTCGGCCAAGCGCTCAAAAGAAGTGGGCATCCGTAAGGTGCTTGGTTCTGAAAAGAGCGGACTGGTTTCCCAGTTCCTCACCGAATCGGTTATGCTAACCTTAGGGGCTTTATTATTGGCATTAGGTATTGTATATCTGCTGTTACCGCTGTTCAATAACTTGGCAGGGAAACATATCGAACTTAGGTTTTTCCTGAGCCCTATGGCTTTGCTTATCGAACTGTTTACAGCTTTTGGCGTTGGAATTCTCGCAGGTATTTATCCGGCATTCTTCTTGTCCTCGTTCCAGATCATCGCTGTGTTAAAAGGCAACAGCGCTACCAAAGCAGAAGGAAAAGGGATTTTACGCAGCGGATTAATCATTTTTCAGTTTGCGGTATCTACAGCACTTATTATATCAACTTTTGTAGTGTACCAGCAATTACACTATATGCAGAACAAAAAGTTGGGTTATGATAAAGACCAGGTATTGATAATTAATGATGCCTATACCTTAGGCCATAATGCAGATGCTTTCAAAAATCAACTTCTGCGCAACCCGCAGGTGTTGAATGCTACTATATCCAGCAGTGTGCCAGGTATGTTAGCCGGTGTTGATGGTACCCAAATTGCTGCTAAAGAATTTGATGACAAGGGTGGTCATGCCGAGATCCATACCAATATTTACCATGTGGATGAAAGTTATGTGCCTACTTTAGGTTTACAGGTTATCAACGGGCGCAATTTTTATCAATCCTTTCCCGCCGATTCGATGTCGGTTGTAGTGAACGAAGCTTTAGTAAAAGGTTTGGGATGGGGTAACACCAACCCGATAGGTAAAACTATAGTGCGTTCAGCCCGTACCCAATACAAAGTTGTAGGTGTGGTTAAAGATTTTCACTATGCTTCGGCCAGGCAAAAAATAGCGCCATTGATGCTGTTATCGGGGCATAGTACAGGGACACTAATTTTAAAGGTTAAAACTGCCGATGTAAAATCGGTTATTGCCGGCATCAAAGCCGAATGGGATAGTTTCAGGCCGGAAGCGCCTTTTAGCTACTCGTTCCTTGATGAGCAATACGCATCACTTTATGCGTCCGAACAGCAAACGGGTAAAATATTCACCGTGTTTTCATGCATCGCCCTCATTATAGCAAGCCTGGGCTTGTTCGGTTTAGCCGCGTTTATGATCAGGCTAAGGGTTAAAGAAATAGGTATCCGTAAAGTATTGGGTGCATCGACAGGCAGTATTACGGTGATGCTATCAAAGGAGTTTTTGCGGTTGATTGTGATTGCTTCGATCATATCGTTCCCGGTAACATGGCTTGCCATGAACAAGTGGCTGCAGGATTTTGCATACCGGATCAGTATCCAATGGTGGGTATTCCTGTTAGCAGGTGGCATTGCCCTGCTGGTAGCGGGTATCACAATAAGCTTTCAATCGGTTAAAGCGGCTTTGGCTAACCCGGTGAAAAGCCTCAGAAGTGAGTAGCAGTTGGCAGTGGCAGTTTACAGATCATTGCCCAGGGACTAATAATTAATGAATAAGTGAACTAATGAACTAAATCATGATAAAGAATTATTTACGAAGTGCCTTTCGCAATATTGCCCGGCATAAATTTATTTCGTTCATCAACATATTTGGCTTAACCATAGGGTTAACCTGTTGCCTGCTTATTTTAACTTACATAGTTAAAGAGCTCAGTTATGATAAATTTAACCATAATGCGCCCAATATTTACAGGGTGAGCCGGAGTTTTAATACAGCTGATGGTATAGTCAACCTGCATTTGGGGGCCGTGGCGCCCCCCTTCGGTCCGCTGCTGAAAAACGAATTTCCGGATATAAAAAAGGTTACCCGTTTATTCCCCAACGGCGATGTGGTTTTGCGTTATAAGGATAAATTATTAACCGAAAAGGGCTCTTATTTTGCTGATGAAAACTTCCTTAGTTTCTTTGATCTTAAAACAGTAGCAGGCGACCCCAAAACTGCCCTTAGTGAGCCGTATACAGTGATGATGACCGAGGATATGGCGCGCAAGTACTTTGGTAATGAAGATCCTATAAACAAAGAAATCAGGCTTGATAATACAGCCAATTTTAAAGTTACAGGTATTTTTAAGCCATTCCCGGCTAACTCGCAGATGCACCCTCAAATGTTGCTGTCATTCAATACACTGAACGATGACAAGGTTTACGGACGCAATCAACTGGCAACCAATTGGGGGAACAACTCATTTTTTACCTACCTGCTATTGCCCGATCATTATAATATTGATCGAATCAGCTCACAGTTTCCGGCTTTTATAGATAAATACATGAATTCTCCCGGGCAACCCCGGCAGTCAAAATTTACCCAGCTGCATATTCAAAGATTCCTGGATATTCACCTGCATTCACATCTTGATGATGAAGTAGAGCAAAATGGCGATATTAAAAGGGTTTACATTTTTTCGGCTATCGCCCTGTTTATTTTGCTGATCGCCTGTATCAATTACATGAACCTATCTACTGCCCGCTCAACGCTTAGGGCTAAAGAGATCGGTATCCGCAAGGTGATCGGCGCACAACAAAAAGAGATTATTACCCAATTTTTAAGCGAATCTGTGTTGATCACTTATTTTTCGCTTGTACTGGCCTTGACTTTGACGTGGTTGCTGCTGCCACTTATTAACCGGCTTTCAGAACTTAGTCTTTCTATCAATAGTTTATTTCAACCGATAATTTTAATATCGGTGTTATTGCTGCCGCTGATTATCGGACTTATCAGTGGTATTTATCCGGCTATTTTTATGTCGTCATTTAAACCGATAAAAGTTTTAAAAGGTATCCTTAAAGTTGGATCTGGAAATATCTCGTTCCGTAAGGTATTGGTGGTGGTGCAGTTCTCCATCTCCATCATCCTGATTGTTGCTACGACGATAGTTTTTCAGCAATTGAGGTATATTCAAACCAAATCACTTGGCTTTAATAAAGATCATTTAGTAACATTGGGCGGTATCCCTGCTAACCAGTTTGAAGCTTTCAGGGCAGAGGTATTACGGGATCCTGCCGTAAAAGATATCGGCCGTTCATCGCGGATTCCGTCGGGGCGGCTACTGGATGATCAGGGCGTTTCTGTTTTTGACGGGGATAAACCGCTGCCGGTTAAAGCAGATATCAAATGCATCAATGCCGATTATGGCTTTATTCCAACCTACGGTATAAAAATGGCAGCTGGCAGAAATTTTAGTCGCGAGTTCGCCACCGACAGTAATAATTTTGTGATCAACGCATCGGCAGTAAGTGCATTAGGATGGAAATCGCCTGAAAACGCTATAGGCAAGGATATGAGCTATGGTGGCGTTAAAGGAAAAGTGATAGGGGTGGTTAATGACTTTCATTTCGAGTCATTACATCAAAATATCATCCCGCTTTTAATGGAGATGCCCTCATTCGTCAACAATAGTTATAGAAGAATAACGGTTAAGATCGATGGTAATCGCATCAATTCGGCATTGGCAACCCTTGGGCAAACCTGGAAAAAATATCAACCCGAAACACCTTTTGAGTACAGCTTTTTAGATGAACGCTTTCAAAAGCTATACAACAGCGAGCAGGAGCAGGGTAACCTGTTTACCATATTCTCGTGCCTGGCCATATTCATTGCCTGTTTAGGCTTATTCGGGCTTTCGGCCTTCACCATATCACAACGGGTAAAAGAAATAGGTGTGCGCAAAGTACTTGGCGCAAGCATACCGCAAATTGTTACCGAACTATCAAAAGACTTTTTGAAGCTGGTGATCATAGCATCGGTAATTGCTTTACCAATAGCGTGGTACGCAATGAGTAAATGGCTACTTGATTTTGCCTTCAGAATTAACATACAATGGTGGGTTTTTGTGATGGCCGGCGTAATAGCGCTGATCATCGCTTTTGCAACCATAAGCTATCAATCAATAAAAGCAGCTATGGCTAACCCGGTGAAGAGTTTACGTTCTGAATAAATTCGTCATTATGTCATTTTGCTTCGCGTCATAAAGCCATTTTTTGATTAGCGCGAGGCAAAAATGACTTAATGACCTAATGATGACTTGACAATGTTTAAAAACTATTTCAAAATCGCGCTGCGTAATTTTTGGCGGCATAAATTTTTTACATTCATCAATGTAATCGGTTTATCTATAGGGATCAGTTCGGCGCTGGTTATTTACCTGATAGTTCATTTTGATTTTACTTTTAATCAAAACTTTGATAACGGCGACCGCATTTACCGGGTAGTATCAAACTATACCTTTTCCGGCGAAGAAGCGCATAACCGCGGCGTATCAGGCCCGGTGCCCGAAGCTGTAAGAAATGGCGTGAGTGGCGTGGAACTTACCGTGCCATTTTTCTTGTTGAATCAGCCTAATGTGTTTATTCCCGAAAAAGGGCGCGTTCCTGTTAAGTTTAAACTACAGGATAATGTGATCCTTGCTGATGGCAGGTATTTCAGCATGTTTAAATATAACTGGCTTGCGGGCTCGGCCAACACTGCTTTGAATTCTCCCAATCAAACGGTGCTCACTTCAGATCAGGCAAAAAAATATTTCCCTCAGCTGTCATATAGCCAGATGATGGGCCGGGTAATCACTTATGATACTATTAGTGTGGCCGTTAGTGGCATTGTTGAACCATTAAAGGGGAATAACGATTTTACTTTTCACGATTTTATCTCTTATTCAACGGCAAAAGCTAATAAAGCGCTGTCTGACGAACTAAGCCTTACCAGTTGGGGAGGTACTACTTCATCATCTATACTTTTTGTTAAGCTGGCGCCCAATGCCACTGCAGCTAATTTTGAAAAGCAACTAAATATTATTCTTAAAAAGAATGATCCTCCAAAACCCGAAAACAAGGGCAACACACGTGATTTTGCCTTACAGCCTTTGAGCGATCTGCATTTTAACAGTATATACGGAACATTTGATTCCGGTAATCCGGCTAATAAAACAACACTTTACGGTTTACTGGTTATAGCTGCCTTCCTGTTGTTATTAGGCTGTATCAATTTTGTTAATTTAACTACCGCGCAGGCTACCCAAAGAGCCAAGGAAATTGGCGTACGTAAAACAATGGGAAGTAGCCGTACCCAGCTTATTACGCAGTTTCTGAGCGAAACATTCATCATAACCCTTTTGGCAGTTATCATTTCGGTGGCGTTGGCACCCGCTATATTAAAGCTGTTTAAAGATTTTATATCCGCAGGTATTAAACTTGACCTGCTGCAACAGCCCCATCTTTTTGTGTTCCTGTTTTTATTGATAATAGTGGTAAGCTTATTGTCGGGCTTTTACCCCGCAGCTTTGCTATCAGGCTACAAACCTGTTTTAGTGCTTAAAGATCAGGCATCGTCAAACACGGGTAAAACACGTAATGCGTGGCTACGTAAATCATTAACAGTAACTCAATTTGTTATTGCCCAGTTTTTTATAATGGCTACTGTGCTGGTAGGCAAACAGATTCATTATGCGCTCACAAAAGACCTGGGTTTTAAAAAGGATGCCATCCTGATCATTAACTCACCCTGGAAAAATAGAACGCTTAGTAAGAACCAGGTATTTATGAACAAATTAAAGGCGATACCTCAGGTTGAGCTGGTAAGCGCGGGTAAGGCCGCTCCGTCATCAACCAGCACCAATTCAACGGAAGCTACGTACATAGATGGCAAAAAGGAAATAAAGATTGAATTGTACGAAAAGTACGGCGACCCTAATTATATTAATGTATACAAGCTTAAACTTTTGGCCGGACGTAATATACAATATGGCGATAGTACCAGGGCATTTTTAATTAATAATACTTACGCAAAACTAATGGGGTTTAAAAATCCGGCTGATGCTGTAGGTAAATACATTGATAAATTTAATGGCGATAAAAGAATGCAGATCATAGGTGTAGTGGCCGACTTTTATTCTGAATCATTGCATTCGGCAATTAAACCTACCTGCATTCATATCAGCAACAGTTATTACAATAATGGTACCTTTCATATAGCGCTTAAGCCGCAGACTGCCGGAGGCAACGAATGGAAAAAAGCTATTGCATCAATGGAAAAAACGTGGAAAGAGATTTATCCTGAAGACGATTTTGAATATAGCTTCTTTGATGAAAGCATCGCCAAATTTTATGATTCCGAGCAACATACATCAACGCTGTTAACATGGGCAACGGGCTTATCCATATTTATCAGCTGCCTTGGTTTGTTAGGCTTGGCCATTTACAATACCAATCAGCGTACTAAGGAGATAGGCATACGGAAAGTACTTGGTGCTACGGTAACGCAGATAGTAACCCTGCTTTCAACTGAGCTGGTAATGCTCATTGTGCTGGCCTTTGTACTGGTAACCCCACTGGCCTGGTATGCAATGAACAAATGGATGGAGAGCTTTGCCGACCGTACAACAATAAGTTGGTGGATATTTGTAGTAAGCGGCGGCGGAATGTTATTGACGGCGTTGATCACCTCAAGTTTTCAAACTGTTAAAGCTGCGTTGGCTAATCCAACCAAAAGTTTACGTTCTGAATAATTGGTCATTTGAGTCAGTTGCTTCGAGTCATTAAAACATTTTGATAAATGATTTAGAAAAGCAAAATGACTTAATGACCATACAATAATGACTCAATGACTAATTAATATGCTCAGAAATTATTTTAAAATAGCATTCCGTAATTTAGGTAAGCACCGCACTATCAGTCTCATTAATATTGCCGGACTTACTATTGGCATTACCGCATCGGTATTTATAATGTTGTGGGTACAAAATGAGTTTAGCTTTGACAATTACCACCCTGATGTTGATAATATCTACAGGGTAAAAACCAAACTAAGCCTGACTAAAGACGAAGTGTGGGACTGGGAATCATCTCCTTATATGTTAGGCCCGGTTGCCAGGCAGGAAATACCGGGTTTAAAGAATTATACGTTTTTGTGGCCGGGTTATATGATGACGGTGCATCATAATAACCAACTGATATCGGAAAAAAAGTATGCATATATAGATGCTAATTGGTTCAAAGTATTCCATTACGATTTTATCGACGGAAGCGCCGATAGTTTTTCGAAAAATCCATTTAGTTTAATCCTGACAGAATCAACAGCAAAGAAATATTTTGGTAATGGCGAAGCTGTCGGCAAAATGCTGAAAGTTGACTCCATGAACTACCAGGTGCAGGCAGTAGTTAAGGATAATCCTGCAAATTCAAGCTTTCAGTACGATATATTGATGCCAGTAGAGGCTAAACTAAGCAATGCACATGAAAAAGAACAGGCGAGCAATTGGGGTAATTACAGCGGCCTCACATTTTTAAAGCTGCAGCCGGGCGTAAATATTAAAGAGGTAGGCCAAAAGCTAACCCAAATTATCAGGAAAAATAACAAGGGCAGCGAAAACACAACCATGAGTGTGATAAGCCTTAAGGATATCCATTTTGAAAGTGGCTTGCTAAGTACTTCATTTGAAAACGGCAACCGAAAGTTGGTTAACATCTTCCTGATACTGGCTTTTTTACTTTTATCAACGGCATGCATTAATTATGTAAACTTAACTACGGCAAGGGCAAGCGTGCGTTCAAAAGAGGTGAGCGTACGTAAAATTGTTGGTGCCGGCAGGAGGCAGCTTTTCGCCCAGTTTATGTCCGAATCATTGGTTGTTAGTTTCTTATCATTATTATTTGCCATTTTATTTATCCAGATTTGCCTGCCCTGGTTTAATCAGGTTACCGAAAAGCATTTTGTACAACCACTAACATCCGGTATTACATGGTTGATATTGTTGGGTACACTGATAGTTTGCTTTATTTTTAATGGCTTATATCCCGCTGTGTTATTGTCGTCATTTAAGCCATTAAGCGTGTTTAAAGGTAGGGCACTATTGAATTTTAAGGATGGCGGCATCCGTAAAACGCTGGTTGTTTTGCAATTTGGTATCTCGGTGATGCTTATCATTAGTACAATGATCATTTACCGTCAGCTTAATTTTATGAAAAATGCTGATTTGGGGTATAAGCGCGAACACGTTTTTGTAATGACTATACCATGGCAGGTGCTTGGCTTAGACGATAAGACAAGAGAGTCGAAATTAAAAAGTATCGCCAGCGAGTTAACCCAGCAAAGCGCGATAGCTGAGATCTCTCAATCGGCCAACGATGCCTTTTTTAATAATAGTAACAAGGTGTCAGGATCAATGGATTGGGAAGGCCGGCCACTGGATTATAAACCTTCGGTTTCCACCATATCGGCCGACGAAAAATTTCAACATATACTAAGCCTTAAAATGGCCGACGGGCATTGGTTTGATAAAAATGGCTCCGATCAGCATAATGTAGTTTTGAATGAAACCGCAGTAAAACAGCTTGGTATCCATAGGCCTGTTATAGGGCAGCGGTTTAAGTTTAACGGGGATTCGGGCGTTGTTGCAGGTGTGGTGAAAGATTTTAACTTCAGGAGCCTGCATGAAAAGATAGGTCCTATGGTTATAAATAATCATACTGATTGGGCGCGTAGTTTTTATATCAAAACTGCTCCCGGCAATACGGCGGCAGCCATCAGGATAGCCCAAAATGTATGGAATGAATTTGTTCCCGACCAGCCGTTTGATTATAGTTTTATTGATGACGGTTATAATAAACTTTACCATGCCGAACAGCGTTCGTCAACATTGATAGCCGCTTTCGCCATTATAGCCATTGCAATATCGGCCATGGGTTTACTCGGCCTGGCCGCCTTTGCCGCCGAACAGCGGGTAAAAGAAATAGGTATTCGTAAAGTGCTTGGCGCCAGTGTCCAAAATATAATAGGATTGCTATCTGCCGAGTTTTTAAAAACAGTTGTCATAGCCAACGTCGTTGCTTTCCCGGTGGCTTGGTACATGATGAACAAATGGCTGCAGGATTTCGCATACCGTACAAATATCACATGGTGGATCTTTGCTGTTGCCGCGTGCATAGCACTTTTAATAACATTGATAACCGTAAGCATCCAATCTATTAAAGCTGCACTGGCCAACCCGGTAAATAGCTTAAGGAGCGAATAGATTTTTGAGGCGAAAGGTTAAAGGCGAAAGCTAAAAGGTAGTTGTCAATTTATGAAAACGTCCGATGTTAGAGACCTTCCGCCTTTAACCTTTCGCCTTAACATATTTTAACTACTCATTTAAAGGGTTTTGCGTATCATCGTATAAAAGTATTTGATATGATAAAAAACTACTTTAAGATAGCCTGGCGTAACCTTTGGAAGCATAAGTTTTACACCTTTATCAATATGTTTGGCCTGGCGCTGAGCATAGGCTGCAGTATTATACTTTTTCAGTTTATTACCTATCATTTGAGTTTTGATACTTATCACCATGATGCCAAACAGGTATATAGGGTTGTTCACCAGCTTACTTTTGATGATGGCATGCCGTTATATGACCAGGGAGCGCCTTTGGCTTTGGCAACAGATGTGAAAGCGAACAATCCGCAGGTGAAAGATGTAGGTGTGTTATTACGAATGCATGATATCAATGTCAGCATTCCTCAAAATGATGGGGCTGGTAAAAAAATGTTTGCCGAGCATGAAAATATCAGCATAACCGATGGCCATTTTTTTAATTTATTTGATTACGGGTGGGAGCAAGGCAATCAGAATACCGCTCTTACCGAACCTAATACCGTAGTTTTAAGTCACTATCTTGCCGAAAAGTATTTTGGCAGCCAGGAGGTTATCGGAAAAACTATCAGGGTTGATAATAAGAATACTTTCAGGGTAACAGGTGTTGTTAAAGATCACCCGGCTAATACTGATATCAAAGCAGATCTGTTTCTTTCTCTCGCCACATTAAAAAATATCTATCCCGATGTTGCCAATGGCCTTCAAAATGACTGGGGCTTTATCAATTCAACTAACTCAATTTATTTAGAACTTAAGGATGGGGCAAATCCGCAATCGGTAGAAAAAGATATCAATCGGTTGAATGTGAAATTACATGGTGCGGAAGCCGCAAAACCATACCATTTTATGATGCTTCCGCTAAGCGAAGTGCATTTCGACGGTCGCTTTGCGGGTGTTATCCAACGCTCTTTATTGGTAACCCTTGGTATAATTGGTTTACTGCTCATTATTATTGCTTGCGTTAACTTCATCAATATGGCTACAGCCCAAAGCTTTAAGCGGGCCAAGGAGATAGGTACCCGCAAAGTTTTAGGCAGCTCACCGCGGGCAATATTCATTCAGTTTATTTCCGAAACATCATATATCGTAGTTTTTGCGGCATTGTTATCATTTGTAATGGTGATTACAGCCATCCCGGTGTTGAATAATTGGCTGCAAACTCAACTGAGCTTTAAGCTTTTTAATGACTATCGCCTTGCTGGTTTTACTGTAGTTGTTTTAGTCATTATCATAATAGCTGCCGGTTCATATCCCGCACTGATATTAAGCAGGTTAAAGCCTGTAAACGCTTTGAAAAACCAGCTTGGCGGTAAAACGCACGCTGCTGGTTTTACCCGTAAAGGTTTAATTGTGGTTCAAAACATAATAGCCCAGGTGCTTATCATTAGCACGATATTGATAACCATGCAGGTTAAATATCTTAAAACTGCTGACCTCGGTTTTAATAAAAATGCCGTTGTAATGATTCCGGTGCCAGATAATGATAAAAGTAAAACCAATTATTTGCGTAACCAGTTGCTGGCCGATCCAGCGATAAAAAGTATTTCATTTTGTTATCGCGCGCCATCTTCTACAGCTGATAAAGGCGGATCAATTAAATTTGATACCCGCGACTGGGAAAAATTTGTTGGGTATACTCAGATAGGTGATGCCGACTATGTTAAAACTTTTGGAATGCAGTTAATTGCGGGCCGCAATATTGTTGAAGCCGATACCGCCCGTGAATACCTGGTTAACGAAGTGTTGATACATAAATTAGGTTTAAAAGACCCGAAACAAGCTATCGGCAGGTTTTTTACCGCCGGGGATTTATCCAACAATCCGGGAATTATAGTAGGTGTGGTTAAAGACTTTCATGCCAAATCATTATATACAGCTATAGCACCTGAATATATTTCCACCTTCAGAAAAGGATATCAATATGCAGGCGTAAAAATCGGTTCGAATAACCCTTCAGCTGTTATCGACCGTATTAAGAAAGAGTGGCAAGAGATTTATCCGGATAATGTATTTGAATACCGCTTTCTCGACCAGCAAATAGCCGACTTTTATCAAAAGGAAGATTTGTTAAATAAGCTGATCACCTCAAGCGCGATAATCGCCATTTTTATCAGCTGCCTCGGTTTGCTTGGCCTGATATCGCTGTTAACGCTTCAGCGTACCAAAGAGATTGGCATCCGTAAAGTGCTTGGTGCATCGGTAACCAATATAACAGGTTTGCTTTCTGTTGATTTTCTGAAATTGGTACTGATTGCTGTTATTGTGGCATCGCCTATTGCCTGGCTTATGATGAGCAAATACCTTCAAAATTTTGCTTACCGCATAGATATTCAATGGTGGGTATTTGTGCTGGCTGCTTTTGTAGCGCTGCTGATAGCATTTATCACAGTAAGTTTTCAATCCATTAAGGCAGCGATGGCAAACCCGGTTGAAAGTTTGAGGAGTAGAGATTAGAGATTAGTTTATGATGATATATGAATAAACTAATAATGTGTTGAAGGCACAAGTGAGCCTTACAATTGTTCACACACAACACTTGCGCCTGCCGGGCGCAGGAAACAAACTTCTAAATCCGAAATCGAACTTCCGAAATTCGAGTTATAACTAATCTCTAACCTCAAACCACTAATCTCCAAAACCACTGTATCAATACCGTACACAAGGTGTTACACTTACGAACAGTTGATGTTTTTTATTTGATTTAAATAATTGATATTCAGTTGATTTTGGTTTTGGTATAGCTTTTACATCAATTTCGAAAATTACTGTACGATATGCTTAAAAATTACTTCAAAATAGCCTGGCGCAATATCGTGCGTCATAAAGGCTATTCTGCTAAAAATGTTGCGGGTTTAACAGTTGGCCTGGCTGCCTGCCTGCTCATTTTTGTGATTATTCAGTTTGAACTTAGTTTTGACACTTTCAATCCTAATTATAAAAGCATTTATCGTATAGTTACCCAGGAAAAGCACGAGTCGGAAACTACCACCAATCCAGGAGTTGCTGTTCCTGCTACAGATGCCCTTCGTTTGGATATACCTCAGGCTAAAGTGGCAGCTTTGAACAGCAGTTATGGCAGTCAGATCACAGTGCCGCAAACTGCAGGAAGTAATGGCAGCGATAAGAAATTTACTGAAAATATTGGCGTGCTATTTATTCAGCCTCAATTCTTCGATATTTTTAGCTACAAATGGCTGGCTGGAAGTCCCGCTGTATTGGCCAGTCCGGATATGGTTGTGTTGGATAAAAGTTCGGCCATTAAGTATTTTGGCGACTGGACAAATGCTGTGGGCAAAATTCTTAAAATGGATAATGTTTTGACGCTGAAAGTATCCGGCATTGTAGAAGATGCCCCGGTTAACAGCGATTTTCCATTTAAGGTAATGGTATCGTTTGATACCTGGAAACAGCATCCGAAAGATTACAACTACAGCGCCGAATGGGGATCAACCAGCAGCAGCCATGAGGTGTTTATGTTGTTCCCGGCAAGCATGTCAAAAAGCAGTATCGACGCACAGTTAAAAGCATTTTCGACCAAGCATTTTAAAAATGGATCGGCACAAACTACGCTGTTACCACAGCCGCTTGCTGATATGCATTTTGATACCCGGATAGGTAACCCGCTTGGTGATCATAGCACCAGCAGGGCTACCTTGCATACCCTGTCATTCATAGCTTTGCTCATTATCATTATGGCTTCTATCAATTTCATCAACCTTTCAACAGCACAATCTGTGGGCCGGTCAAAAGAAGTTGGTATCCGCAAGGTGTTGGGCAGTACCCGTCCGCAATTGATTTTTCAGGTAATTGGCGAAACAACAATCATTGTTATTGCTTCGGCCCTGATTGCTTTGGCAGTAGCGAGGCTGGCCATGCCGCAATTGAAAAACATAGCCAATGTGCCCGATAGTATTAGTTTATTCACTACTGGCAGTTTGTTGTTTTTAGTGGCCAGTACAGTTACTATCGTTTTATTATCAGGTATTTATCCCGCATTGGTAGTGTCAGGTTTTAAACCTGTGCTTGCACTTAAAAATAAAATAACAGCAGCTTCTATCGGCGGTATTCCGCTTCGCCGGGGATTGGTGATTGCACAGTTTGCCATATCACAATTGCTCATTATTGGTACCATCGTAGCGGTAAACCAGATGGACTTTGTAAATAAAGCCGATCTCGGCTTCAACAAAAATGCATTGCTCATTATTCCCGGCTATACCGATAGTTTAAGTCTCCGTAAAATGGAATCATTCAAACAACAGGTGTTGCAGGACCCTAATGTTAAAGCAATCAGTTTTTCTTCGGATGTACCATCATCAGAAAATAACTGGGGTACAAATTTCGATTTCAATAACTCAACCAAGGACGTTGGCTTTAATACCTACCTTAAATTTGGAGATGTTGATTACTTCAAAACTTATGCGTTAAAGTTTGCAGCGGGCAAAGGGTATGACGTAAGCGATACCGCAAGGCAGTACGTGGTTAATGAAACCTTTATCCATAAATTGGGTATCCAAAATGCTAATGACGCCGTTGGCAAAACATTACGTTTGGGCGGCGGCAAGTGGCTGCCAATAGTAGGGGTGGTTAAAGATTTTAAAACCAACTCACTTCGTGAGGCTATAAAACCAATAGTAATATCACCTGCTAAGAAATTCGAGGGGCAAATAGGTATCAAGATCCAAACTGCTGATTTGAGCAAAACTGTATCTCAGTTGCAAAAACTGTGGGAGAATACTTATCCCGAATATGCTTATAACGGTTATTTCCTGGATGATAATATTGCTAAATTTTACGAGCAGGAGAACAAGATGGCCTTGGTGTACAAAGTATTTGCCGGGATAGCCATTTTTATATCATGCCTTGGTTTGTACGGACTCGTATCATTCATGGCTGTTCAGCGCACAAAAGAGGTTGGCATTCGGAAGGTATTAGGTGCATCGGTAAGCAGCATCGTATTCCTGTTTTCAAAAGAGTTTATGATACTTATCGGTATCTCGTTCCTGATAGCCATGCCCGCCGCATGGTATATTATGAACGGATGGCTGCAAAACTTTGTATACCGTATTTCGATGAGCATCTGGATCTTTTTACTGGCAATAATATCATCGCTGATAATAGCCTGGGTGACAGTAGGGTATAAGGCTGTTAAAGCGGCACTTGTTAACCCGGTTAAAAGCCTGAGAAGTGAGTAGCAGTTGGCAATGGCAGTTTGCAGTTAACGGACTATGCAAGTACTAATGAACCAGTGAACCAATGAACAACTACCATGATAGGAAATTACATTAAAACAACCGTGCGCGGCCTGATGAAAAACCGGGCCTACAGTTTCTTGAACATTGCCGGTTTGGCTATTGGCGTTGCTTGTGCATCCATGATATTTTTGTGGGTGCAGGATGAGCTTACGTTTAATCAAAATTTTGTAAAGCGCGATAATCTGTACACAGTTCGTGAAAATCAAACCTATGATGGTAAAACCTCCACATTTCGCGCTACGCCGGGGCCAATGGCCGCTGCACTAAAAGCAGATATTCCCGGTGTAAAAAATGCGGCACGTATGGCCGGCTCTGATAATATAGTATTTGCATTGGGCGACAATGTGATCAACGAAGATGGCTCCTATACTGATGCTGAGATTTTTCAGATGCTGAAACTGCCGTTTTTACAAGGTGATGAGGCCAATGTTTTTCATGAACTGCATTCGGTAGTAATCAGCTCTACTATGGCTAAAAAGTTTTTTGGTGATGTTAACCCGGTAGGTAAGGTCCTGAAGATGAACAATGAGCAGGATTTTGCAGTTGCCGGGGTGTTTGCAGATTTTCCCAAAAATTCAACATTCCAAATGCAATGGTTTGCACCATTGAAAAATATCGATCACATGCAGCCCTGGATGCAGGACTGGGGAGCAAACTGGGCTCGTACCTATGTGGAGCTGGAACCATCAGCAGACGTTAATGCCGTTAACAAAAAACTGGCTAACTACATCGGTACTAAGAAAAATGGTAACAAAACCGTTTCGTTCCTGTTCGGAATGAACGACTGGAACCTTCGTGATAAATTTATTGATGGTAAAATGAATGGCGGTCGCATTGAGTATGTTCGTCTGTTTTCGGTAATTGCCTTTATTATACTTATTATAGCTTGCATAAATTTCATGAACTTGTCAACCGCAAGATCTGAGAAAAGAGCTAAGGAGGTTGGGGTACGCAAAGTGATGGGAGCCGGTAAAGGTAAGCTTGTAGCCCAGTTTATAGGCGAGGCGGTGATTATGGCGTTTATAGCGGTAATTGTAGCTGTGTTTTTAGTTTACGCAGTTCTGCCATCGTTCAATAATATGGTTCAAAAAGAGCTTACTATCGACCTTTTGCAACCACTCCATTTGTTTTATTTACTGTCGATAGGTTTGGTTACCGGTTTGCTGGCTGGCAGCTATCCTGCGTTTTACCTGTCGTCATTTAACCCCATTGCCGTATTAAAAAATATCAAATTACCATCTGCAGCTGGCGCGGGCTTTATCAGGCAAAGTTTGGTGGTGATCCAGTTTTCTGTTTCTATCATACTCATCATTGGTACGGTAATTATCTATCAGCAAATTCAACACGTTAAAAATCGTGAGCTGGGTTATCAAAAAGATAACCTTGTTTATATCGATACCAAAGGCAAACTGACAGATCATTTTGCTGCGGTAAACAATGAATTAAAACAAACCGGGGTTGTAGCCGATGCTTCATTGAGTGAATATCCAATTTTGCAAATTTGGAGTAACACGGATAATTTTTCATGGGACGGAAAAGATGCCTCAAAAAATCCACTGATCACTATCGAAAGCGTAAGCCCTCAGTTTGTATCAACTATGAATATGAAACTGCTTGCCGGCAGGGATTTTTATGCCAATGCAAAGCTCGATAGCAGCAATGTGATTATTAATGAAGCCTTTGCCAAACAAATGGGAAAGGCTGGTCACGTAGGTGGCATTATCAGGGATGGTGGCAGTAAACCATACCAAATTGCTGGAATCATTAAAGATTTCCTTTATAATGATATGTATGTTTCTGGCGCACCGCTGATGCTGTTTAGCCGTCCACAAAACAATAACATTTTAACTATCCGCTTTAAAGAGGGCGTTAATTTAACCGAGGCGCTGGCAAAAGCAGGCGAAGTTTATAAACGCGCCAACCCCGGTTATCCATTCGAATACAAGTTTGTTGATGCTGATTTTGATGAGCTTTTTAAAACGGAGGCCCTTACCGGTAGGCTGTCGGGCATATTTGCATCGCTGGCTATCGTTATTTCATGCCTTGGTTTGTTTGGCTTAGCAGCTTATACTGCCGAAAGAAGGATCAAAGAAATAGGCATTCGCAAGGTACTTGGTGCTTCGGTAGCTGGTTTAACCGGGTTGCTATCCCGTGATTTTTTAAAGCTGGTTGCAGTTTCATGCCTGATTGCCTTTCCGGTTGCCTGGTATGCAATCAATAACTGGCTGCAAAGTTATCAGTACCGGGTAACTGTACAATGGTGGGTATTTGCTGTCGCCGGCATTGCCGCTATTGTTATAGCGCTGGTAACTGTGAGTTTTCAGGCTGTTAAGGCGGCATTGAGCAACCCGGTGAAAAGTTTGAGGTCTGAATAGCCTCGCCCAACCCTCTCCAAAGGAGAGGGCTTTAAATGAAATTGAAACAATAATATAAAAAGGTCCCTCCCCTTTGGGGAGGTTAGGAGGGGTTTATGATTCGTAACTATTTAAAAATCGCGTGGCGCAACATCCTGAACAATAAGGTTTATAGCGCAATTAATATATTGGGGCTTGCCGCAGGCATGGCGGTTGCGCTGATTATTGGTCTTTGGGTAGCCAATGAATATTCATACGACAGGTTTTTACCCAACTATGAGCAGCTTTACCAGGTTGAACAGCATTTTACTACCCAGCATGATGGGGAGCACACACAAACGGCGGTTTCATTGCCATTGGCCGGGGTTTTGCGCAAGGAAATTCCGGGCATAAAACGCGTGGCCGAAACAGATTGGGTAGGCATGCAATGGCACGATCTGTTAGTAGGTGATAAAAAGCTCTACGTTGCCGGAGGCGCAGCTAACCCCGATTTTTTACAGATCTTTAAATACGCCTTTGTAAAAGGTAATGCTAAAGATGTGTTTACACAACCAAATTCCATCATCCTTAATGAATCTACCGCGAGAGCACTTTTCGGCGATGCCGATCCGATCAATAAAGTAATACGTTACGATAATAGTCAAAATTTGAAGGTTACGGGCATAATAAAAGACATCCCTAAAAATGCCACGCTGCAATTCAGCTTCCTGACTCCTTTCAGCTTTAAAGAAGCAACCGAGGGCTGGATGAAAGGAGCCCGCACTACATGGACCAACAACTCCTTTAACATGTACCTGGAGCTGCAACCCGGTGTTACTATGGAGCAGATTGCACCAAAAATTAAAAACATAGTATATGATCATAACGAACAGATGCGCCCGGCAAAACCTGAAGTAATTATTCATCCATTAAAAAAATGGCATTTGTATAATGATTTCAAAAACGGTAAGGCTGTTGGCGGTTTTATTGATTATGTGCGTATGTTTAGCGTGATAGGTGTTTTGGTGTTGCTTATTGCCTGCATCAACTTTATGAACCTTTCAACCGCCAGGTCTGAAAAACGGGCTCGCGAAGTAGGGGTACGCAAAGCCATTGGTTCGCAACGCGGCGATCTGATAGCCCAGTTCCTCGCGGAGTCGATAATGATCACTTTCATTTCATTTTTGTTGTCGATAGTGATGGTGCAGCTGGCTATCCCGTCTTTTAATGCTATCGTAGGTAGCGCTATTAGTATCCCATATACCAATGTGTTGTTTTGGGCTATGATGATAGCCTATGTGCTGCTTACTGGTTTGTTAGCAGGTAGTCGTCCTGCATTTTATCTATCGTCATTTAACCCTGTGCAGGTATTAAAGGGTACTATTAAGGTTGGCAGGTCGGCTTCATTGCCGCGCAAGGTGTTGGTAGTAATGCAGTTTAGCTGTTCTGTTGCTTTGATTATCAGTACTGTTATTGTTTATCAGCAAATACAATATGCTAAAAACAGGCCTACCGGTTATAGCTCAACCCGTTTAATGATGACCGACATGAGCGGCGATCTTGAAAAAAACTACAGCGCTTTAAAAAACGACCTGATAGCCAGTGGAACGGTGGAGGGCGTGGCCTCTGCGTCAAGCCCGGTTACCAATATTTATAGCCATATGGGTATTGATAACTGGCCCGGAAAAGGAGGGGGTGAAACAGGGATAAACGTTGGAGCTATCTCTGTATCTCCTAATTACTTCAAAACAATGGGCATGACCATGAAAGAAGGCCGTGATTTTTCGGCCGAATGGGCATCTGATACAACAAATGTTATCATCAACGAAGCTGCCGTAAAACGCATGGGCTTAAAAGATCCGATTAACAAAGTGATAAATTATAGCTTTATGGGTCGGGTTCATATTATAGGTGTGGTTAAAGATGCCCTAATGGAATCGCCATTTACACCTGTGCAGCCGGCTGTATTTAATCATGGCAGGGGAGGTAATAACATCATGTATCGCCTGGCACCTAACGTAAATATGCAGGATGCCATTAAGAAGATAGGGAAGATCTTTGATACCTATAACCCGGCGTATCCTTATATCTATCAGTTTGTTGATGAGGAATACAATCGCAAGTTTAGCCTCGAAGCCTTAGTTGGCAAACTTGCCGGCGTTTTTGCCGGATTAGCTATTTTCATTTCATGCCTTGGTTTGTTTGGGTTAGCTGCGTACGTAGCCGAGCAACGCACCAAAGAAATTGGTATACGAAAAGTATTGGGTGCTTCAATAGCACAAGTGTGGCTGCTGCTATCAAAAGAATTTATTTTACTGGTGATGTTAAGTTGCATAATAGCAACGCCTGTAGCTTTTTATTTTTTGAAAGACTGGCTGCAGAAATATGATTACAGGATAACAATAGGTCCGGGAGTGTTTGTGCTTTCGGCAGTGGCAGCAATCGTTATCACACTGGTTACGATAAGTTTCCAGGCTATAAAGGCAGCGTTGACAAATCCGGTGAAAAGTTTGAGAAGTGAGTAACCTCACCCAAACCCTCTCCAAAGGAGAGGGCTTTAAGAAGATTAAAATACATAACTAATAACTAAATATATCACAAGTACAATTCCTCCCCTTTGGGGAGGTTAGGAGGGGTTTATGATCAAAAACTACATAAAAATTGCATGGCGAAATTTGGTGCGTAACAAGGCTTACGCAACCATCAGTGTTATTGGTTTGGCTTTGGGTATAGCCTGTGGCGTACTAATATTTACGCTGATCACTTACCACCTGAGCTTTGATACCTTTCATAAGGATAAAGACAGGATCTACCGTTTTTATACCGAGTTTCACGATCAGGGTGTAGACCGGGTAGGCGCTATTCCGCAACCGATGGCCAAGGGTTATCGAAATGACTTTGCTTTTAGCGAAAAAACGGCGAGATACATCAGCTTTAATAAAACGCTGATCACGATTACCAAGGGAAGTGAAGTGAAAAAATTTGGTGAGGATGATGGCGTTGCGTTTGTTGAGCCCGAGTATTTCAATATCCTGAATTTTCCGTTGCTCAAAGGTGATAAGAAAACCATGCTTGTTAACCCCAATGAAGCTTTAGTTACCGAAAAAGTGGCCCAAAAATATTTTGGTAATGATAACCCCATAGGCAAAGTTTTCAAGCTGGATAACAACATCAACGTTACTATAACCGGTGTACTGCAGGATTTGCCAAATAACACCGACCAAAAGCAACAGATTTTCATTTCGTATGCAAGTATGGAAGCGTACGCAGGTAAAGGCCGTGAAAATAACTGGGGCGGCGTTTACAGCGGCTGTCAGGGCTTTACCCGATTAAAGCCAGGCGTAACAAAGGCACAGGTTGAAACTGCCATGCTGCAATTGGTTAAAAAGAATTACACCGGTCGGGATTTGCAGGTTTGGCGCTTTAAATTACAGCCTATTGCCGAAATGCACTTTGACCGTGAACTCGGCGGCTACGCTGATAAGAGCTATTTATGGGCACTGTTCTTTATCGGCGTGTTCCTGATCATTACTGCTTCGGTGAACTTTATAAACCTAGCTACGGCTCAGGCACTAAATCGCTCAAAAGAGGTGGGTATCCGTAAAGTATTGGGCAGCCAGCCTTTTCAATTATTTTGGCAGTTTATTGCCGAAACAGCCATTATCAGTATTATAGCCGTTGGGGTGGCCATTGGGTTGTCGGAAATTGCCTTGCCTGCATTGAATAAACTCTTTCACGCAAGGATGACCTTTAACTGGTCGGAACTTAGTGCTTTTATCGTGTTGATTACTATTATTGTAGTATTCCTTTCGGGCTCGTATCCTGGTTTGGTACTGGCACGGTTTCAACCTATCAAGGCGCTCAAAAGCAAGCTGTCACAAAAAGACGTCGGCGGGTTTTCGTTGCGCAGGGTTTTGGTGGTTACTCAATTTACTATATCGCAGGTTTTGATCATCGGCACCATTATCGTGGTATCGCAATTACACTATTCACAAACTGCGGATCTTGGTTTTAATAAAAATGCCATAGTATTGGTGCCGCTCCCTCAAAACGATAAGATGAAAATGAGCACGATGCGTAATCGCCTCAGCGAAATTAAGGGAGTTGAAAACGTATCTTACTGTGCTAATGCACCTGCATCCCGTTCAAATAGTAATACCGGTATTCAATATGATAACCGTGCCGAAGACGAGCATTGGAGCATCAATACCAAACAGGCCGACGAAAATTACATTTCAACCTTTGGCATTAAACTGATTGCCGGTAGAAATTTCTTTAAAGGCGACTCGGTAAAAGAGTTTTTGGTGAACGAAACCTTTGTTAAAAAACTACACCTTAAACCGCAGGATGTAATTGGAAAACAGATGGCAATTAATGGCCGCGACTATAAAGGCACCATTGTAGGGGTGATGAAAGATTTTTATAATTACTCTTTCCATTCGGAAATTTCCCCATTGTGTGTGATGCCTAATTACCAGGATTTGGGTACCGTTGCTGTGAAAATAGATATGCGTAATGCTAAGGCTACATTAGCTGCAATTGACAAGATCTGGAACCAAACCTTCCCGGAAGAATTATATTCATACCAGTTTTTGGACGATACTATTGCCCATTTTTACGAAATGGATAATATCCTGTTAACATTGGTTGAAGCGTTTGCCGGTATCGCGATCATCATAGGTTGCCTCGGTTTATACGGTCTGGTATCGTTTATGGCCGTGCGTAAAACCAAAGAGATTGGAGTACGCAAGGTATTGGGAGCCAATATCAGCGGTATCCTATGGCTATTTGGTAAGGAGTTTAGCATATTGTTGCTCATCGCTTTTGTAATAGCCGCTCCTCTGGCCTGGTGGGCAATGCACAATTACTTAAAGGATTTTCAATACCGAATCAGTATCGGCCCGCAAATATTTGTGATATCGATTTTGTCAAGCCTCATAATAGCCTGGATTACGGTAGGTTACCGCGCTGCAATGGCGGCGCTCGCCAACCCGGTTAAAAGTTTGCGTTCCGAATAAATAGTCATTGAGTCATTTGCTTCGTGTCATTAAGTCATTGAAGAATGAGCAAAGCAAAAAATGACCTAATGACGCATTGACCTAATGATATAGAATATGATTAGAAATTATCTGAAAATAGCCTGGCGAAATATCGCAAACAACAAAGCTTATACAGCTATCAACGTTTTAGGATTGGCAGCTGGGATGGCTGTTGCCTTGATGATAGCGCTTTGGGTTGCCCATGAATATTCATATGACAGATTTTTGCCCGATGCCAACAGGGTATACCAGGTTCGCCGTAATTTTAATAGTAATGGCGAAACATTAACGTTTAGTTCAACCTCGCTAAAACTGGCAGATGTGTTGAAAACTATGCCCGAAATAGAATATGTAGCACCCACAGATTGGGGGGGCACACATGGGTTAATGGTAGGCGATAAGAAGCTATCTATTGATGGCGTGCAGGCAGGTAGTGATTTCCTGAAAATTTTTCAATACAATTTTTTACAGGGGAGCCGTACCACCGCTTTGAATGATCCATATTCAATTGTATTGACCAAAGCTACTGCTCTCGCTTTATTTGGCGCGGGGAATGTGATCAATAAGGTAGTTAAGGTTGATAATAACTACAATTTAAAAGTTACCGGCGTGATTCAGGATGTACCATTGAATTCGTCGCTTCAATTTAAATATGTTATTCCATTCAGTTTGATGGAGCAACAGCCTTACATGAAAGACGCCCACGATAGCTTTGGTAACAATAGCTTCGAGCTATTTGCAAAGCTAAAACCAGGTGTAACGTACGCACAACTGGCCCCAAAGATCCTTCATATCGAAAAAGGCGAAAAAAATATAAATGCCGAAAACTCTGACGTAATTATGCAGCCGATGGTCGACTGGCATCTATTGTCCGATTATAAAAATGGAGTTGCTGCAGGTGGTTTTATTGATTATGTACGCACCTTTAGTATTGTTGGTGTACTGGTACTACTGATAGCTTGTGTGAATTTCATCAACCTCACAACTGCCCGGTCTGAAAAACGCGCGCGCGAGGTCGGCATCCGTAAAGCTATCGGATCACAACGTCAGCATCTGATATTCCAGTTCTTGACAGAATCTACATTGATCACACTGATCTCCTTTATATGCTCAATGCTTTTTGTTCAAATAGCGCTCGGGCCGTTTAACTCGCTCACCGGTACTACTATTGCCATCCCTTTTAACAGCGCAATTTTTTGGCTGATTGCCATAGGGTGCGTATTACTTACAGCCTTGGTAGCCGGTAGTCGTCCTGCATTTTATCTTTCGTCATTTAATCCGGTTAAGGTATTAAAAGGTACTATTCAGGTTGGCCGCTCAGCATCGTATTCGCGTAAAGTTTTAGTAGTGATGCAGTTTAGCTGTTCAATAGCCTTGATCATAAGCACAGTTGTTATTTACAGGCAAATTCAATATGCAAAAAACCGCCCGGCGGGATACGATATTAATAGGTTAATAGCCACTAATGCCAATGAAGATTTGGGTAAGCACTATTCCGCTTTTAAAAATGAATTATTGCAAAGCGGCGTGATTGAAAGTATCTCCACAGCATCAAGCACCATTACAGATATTAACATGCACAACAACCTTGACCAATGGCCTGGTAAATTTGCCGGCGAAACCGTTGAAATGGGCGTAATAGCTGTAGCTAATGATTATTTCAAGACGGTGGGCATGAAAATGCTTGCCGGCAGGGATTATAATAATGTTGTGTCCGATTCATTGAATATCATTTTTAATGAAGCGGCGGTTAAGCGCCTGCGCCTTAAAGGTGATCCGATAAGCCAGGTAATAACTTATGGAGGTAAGCAGCGCAAGATAATTGGTGTAGTTAAAAACGCGCTGATGTTATCGCCGTTTGCACAGGCCGACCCAACCATGTTTGTGTATAATAATGATCCGCATCAAAACATGATTTACCGCCTCTCGCCCAAAGTGAACCCGCATGATGCTATTGATAAAATTGGGCAGGTGTTTTCAAAATATAGTCCGGCCTATCCCTATACCTATCGTTTTGTAGATGATGATTATAACCGCAAGTTTGGTCAGGAAGTGTTGGTGGGTAAGTTGTCGGGCATATTTGCCGGTTTGGCTATTTTTATATCCTGCCTCGGTCTCTTTGGCTTGGCTGCATATATCGCCGAACAACGCACCAAAGAAATTGGTGTGCGCAAGGTATTGGGTGCAACTGTAAGTCAGCTATGGTTTTTACTGTCGAAGGATTTTGTGCTGCTGGTGCTCATCAGTTGCGTGATAGCATCACCTATAGCATTTTACTTTTTGCAGGGATGGCTACAAAAATATGATTACAGGGTAACCGTAGAGCCAGGTGTGTTTATTATATCGGCAATAGCGGCTATTTTGATCACACTGTTAACTATCAGTTTTCAGGCTATTAAAGCTGCAATTGCTAACCCTGTTAAAAGTTTAAGAAGCGAATGACCTCACCCAACCCTCTCCAAAGGAGAGGGCTCTAAGTGATACTAAATAATATTAATAATTCCTCCCCTTTGGGGAGGTTAGGAGGGGTAAATGATAAAGAATTACTTCAAAACCGCCTGGCGGAATATCCGGAAAAGCAAGGTTTTTTCGGCTATCAACATTTTTGGGTTGGCCGTTGGTATGGCAGCCTGCATCGTAATCACGCTTTTTGTTTATTACGAAAAAAGCTTTGATAACCTGCATACTAAAAATATCTATCGCTTAAACGAGGTGCAAAAGTTTGAGGGAATGGGAGCCACGCAAAAAGTTGCCTTATCTATGTTCCCAATGGGGCCAACACTTAAAGCCGATTTTCCGGAAATAAAAAACTTTACACGTGTTCGCTGGCAGCAAAAGTTTCCGCTCAATAACGGACTTAAACGTGTGTACATGCCACAGGTATTCTTTGTGGATTCGGTTTTTTTGAAAATGTTTGATTTCAAACTGCTAAGGGGCGACAGGGCAACTGCCTTATTAAAACCGCGCAGCGTTTTATTGACGGAAGATGCCGCAAAACGTATGTTTGGCAATGATGACCCGATTGGTAAAACGGTTACCAATTACGGGCAGGATACCATCACCTATTCGGTTACCGGCATATTGGCTAATGTGCCCAAAAACTCGCAATTGCAGTTTGATTGCCTGTTTTCGTTCAGTAGTATTTATAAGAAATGGATGTTTACCAACTGGGGCGGCAACTGGTTAAATACCTATCTTGAACTGGCCCCTGGTACCAACGTAGCGGCGCTTGAAAAGAAGTTTCCAGCCTATCTTCAAAAATATAAAGGTAAAGACGGCCCTAAAAATTATGAGCTATTCTTGTTATCCCTGAAAGATGTTCACGCTAACTCGGCTGATATAGGGCTGGATTATATCAACTATCAAAAATTTGATAAACATATCACCAACCTGTTTACAGTTATAGGGATCATTGTTTTGGTAATAGCCTGTATTAATTTCATTAACCTTTCAACCGCGCGGTCATCGGAGCGGGCAAAAGAAGTTGGCGTACGCAAGTCTATTGGCGCAGGGCGTATTCAGCTGGCCATGCAGTTTTTGGGCGAAACGGTGTTACTTTCCCTGATAGCTTTAGTTTTTGCATGTGTTTTGGTGACCCTTGCCATTCCGTTTATCAATAGTTTGAGCCAGCGCGATATCAGTTTGCCGCTGCATGATAACAAAATGCTTATCGGAGTGGTGTTTATAAGCACAGTGCTTGTCGGTATTATATCCGGTATATATCCTGCACTCTTTCTGTCGTCATTTCAGCCGGTCAAGGTATTAAAAGGGGCTTTAACTTCAGCAGGAGGTAATAAGGTGCCACTGCGTAATATTTTGGTTGTTGGCCAGTTTACGAGTGCTGTAATCTTAATGATAGCTACGGTTTTGGTTATCAGGCAACTTAAGTTTATGCAGAAAAAAGATCCCGGTTTTAATCGCGATCAGATTGTTAATGTTCCTTTGGGTTTGATCCCGCAAAACAAATATGATTTGTTTAAACAGGAGTTGCTTTCCAACTCGATGGTGCAGGGAGTTACTGCATCGCAGGATATTTTGGGTAGCCACCTTGACCAAACAGGTATCTCATTTAAACTTGGTGATTCGCCGTTGCGCCAGCTTACTTCAACATTGCTGGTGGTTGATAATAACTACCTTGATCTGTATAAGATCAAACTGCTGATGGGTAAAAATTTTTCTACCGATACTTCTGCGGTTTGGAAACAATATATCATCAATGAAGCGCTGGCTAAGGAGTTGTTGAAAGATCATAAAGGGAAAAATATGGAATCCTTATTGGGGCAAAGATTTGGTTTTGATTCGTTGGGCGTGATTACCGGAATAGCCAAGGATTTCAATTTCAATTCCCTGCATTATAAAATTGAAACGCTGTTCCTGGTAAATGGTAAAGGGTTTAACCAAATGTCAGTTAAGATCAACGGCGGCAGGGCTAAGGAAGCGGTAGCATTCATCCAGTCAACCTGGAATAAAGAGTTTCCGGGTGTGCCTTTTGAATACCAATTCCTTGATGATCATTTTAAAGAAGTTTACAGCGTTGACAACCAGATAAGTACCGTAGTAAGTATCTTAGCTGGACTTATCATTATCATATCCTGTTTGGGGCTGTTCGGCCTTGCATCTTACTCAGCCGAAAAACGAATCAAAGAAATCGGAGTACGCAAAGTATTGGGGGCATCGGTACAAAACATTGTGATGCTGCTTTCGGGCCATTTTGTAAAACTAGTGTTGATTGCCAATGTCATTGCCTGGCCTATCGCATTTTATGTCATGAGCAAGTGGCTGCAGGACTTTGCCTATCGTATTGATATCAGTTGGTGGATATTTGGTATTGCCGGGCTTACTTCGCTGGTTATTGCCTTTGCAACGGTAAGTTTCCAGGCTATAAAAGCGGCGGTGGCTAACCCGGTTAAAAGTTTAAGGTCAGAATAGATTCGTTCATTGGTTCACTTGTTCATTGGTTCATTAGTGAACACGGGGTAAGTGAGAAAAGATTTTGTAAACATGCAAATACCAATGAACTAATAAACCAGTGAACTAATAAACTAAAAAATGATTAAAAACTATATAAAAACAGCATGGCGTAACCTGGTTATCAACAAGGTTACTTCACTCATAAGTATTGCGGGATTGGCAGTTGGAATAGGCTGCTTTATATTGCTGGCTACCTACCTGTTAAATGAATTACGGTACGATAGATTTCATGTAAAAGCCGATAGGATAGTCCGTGTGGTTTATAATTATAAATCGTCGGATGATGCCGAGGCGAAATCGGTGGCGGTAACGCCAACTGCGCCGGTACCTGTATTTAAACAGCAATTGCAGGAAATTGAGGATGGTGTACGGATTTCATGGTATAATAACCCCGTGCAGTATCAGGATAAACTATTTAATGAAAAGCGGTTCTTTTTAGCCGATGAAGCATTTTTCAGGATCTTCAGTTTTAGGTTTTTGAGGGGGAGTGCAGCTACCGCACTTAAAGACCCCTCAGCCGTGGTGATTACAGCTTCTACCGCAAAAAAATACTTTGGAAATGAGGATGCTATAGGTAAGGTTTTGAAGGTTAATAACAAGCAAAACATGATGGTTACAGGCGTGGTGGAGGATGTGCCTGAGTATTCGCAACTCAAATTTGATATGATTGGTTCGTCTGCAGGTTCGGAACATGCTAAAACACGCAGATGGGATTCGGCTAACGATTATTCTTACCTGCTTTTAAGGCCGGGCGTTAATATAAGTTCAGTTGAGCAAAAAATGAACAACTATGTAGCAGAGATGTTTAAGGATGATTTCAGGCAGGGGCATAAAATGTGGTTCAAACTCGAGCCTTTGACCGATGTCCACCTGAAATCGCAGGCTACATATCCGCTAACACCATCCGGCAATATCAGATACATTTACATTTTAGGAGCAGTTGCCATTATCTTATTGCTGCTGGCTTGTGTCAACTTCCTGAACCTTGTAACAGCCAAAGCTATAGAACGGGGCCACGAAATAGGGGTAAGAAAGGTATTGGGTGCTGCACGTTCGCAACTTTTTACACAATTTATCATCGAATCTGCCATGATCACCCTCGTATCGTTGTTGGGGGGCCTGTTTTTGGCGAATGTGAGCTTTAAATGGTTCAGCGATTTTTCGGGACAGCAGTTGGGCTTTCAAACCTGGAATCCATCATGGCTGATTACGGCCATGGCTGCCTTATTTGTAGCAGTTACTTTTTTGGCCGGCACTTATCCGTCATTATATCTGTCGGCATTTAATCCTATTGTTACTTTGAAGGGGAAGCTTACAAATACCTCAAGTGGTAAGGCTTTACGCAGAACGTTGGTTATATTTCAGTTTGTTGTATCCGTATTCTTCATGATCTGTACGGTTATCGCGGGTAGCCAACTGCGGTATATCCAGCACCTCAATATAGGTATCAATAGGTCGCAGGTGATGGTGATCGATATCGGCGGCAAATCATTAAAAGATATTAAATCATTTAATAACGAGGTAATTCAATTACCGGGAGTGCTTAATGCTACTGCTTCGTATGATTCGCCGGTTGATGTTCATGGTGGGTATAGCATTAACCGGGCAGATGGCAAAAACAGCGACTATAATCTCTCGGTAACTGCCTTGCCGGTAGAAAAGAATTTTTTAAACACGCTTGGTATTAAACTGGTGCAGGGCATTGATTTTACAGATGCCGATGAGAAACGTTCTACGGATGCTGATGAAAATAAGCGCTATTACGGTTTTATTATCAATGAAAAAGCCGCCAAAGCATTGGGCTGGAAAGCAGAAGAAGCAGTAGGCAAACATATTGGTCTTAACGGACGCACCGGTGAAGTAAGGGGCGTTGTGCAAAACTTTAATTTCGCATCTCTTCACCAGGAAATTACACCAATTGTAATGTTTACTGAGGATTATTTTGGTAAAGTGCTTATCAAAACCTCAGGAAATAATATTGACAAAACCGTATCTGCAGTAAAAGAAAAATGGAGCGCTTTTAATCCTGCCACACCTTTTGAATATCATTTTCTTGATCAGGAATTTGATGATATGTACAAAGCCGAGCAGCGCACCGGTTCTATATTAACTGCATTTACTCTGGTTACCATATTTATCTCCTGCCTTGGTTTATTTGGACTGGCAGTATTCTCAACCAGGCAAAGGGTGAAAGAAGTTGGAGTACGTAAAGTTTTGGGTGCAAGCGTTTTCAGTATAGTAAAACTTGTTTCGGGCGATTTTTTGAAACTGGTGATCATATCGGTTATCATAGCGTCGCCTATAGCCTGGTACGCCATGCACCGCTGGCTGCAGGAGTTTGCTTATAAGATCAGCATACAAATATGGGTATTCATAGCTGCAGGTACAGCGGCAATACTTATCGCTTTTATTACCGTGAGTTTGCAATCGCTTAAGGCCGCGCTCGCTAACCCGGTTAAGAGTTTACGCTCGGGAGATTAATTTTTAGGAGAAAGGTAAAAGGCGAAAGCTGAAAGGTTTATTAGCGTTGATGTAATGTTAAATATACCTTTCAGCTTTTTGTTTTACTTAAGCTCTGTAGAACACCGAAGTTTTGGATCCCGCCGCCACTACCTGTTTGCGAAAAAAAATACCTTTAACCTTTCGCCTTTTACCTTTCACCTCAAAAAACACTGTATCATAACCGTACGCATCTTGTTACATAAGCGTACAGTGAAGTTTTGATAGGATGGTTTAATTTATTGATAATTAGTTAGATATAACTTTGGTATGTTATTGATATGTTAATCGCAAAATGATGAGTATTATTGTTTAACTCATTTATTTACTAACAAACTAATTCAATAATTAAAAATGTTATCACTGCAACATATTTCAAAGTATTTCCAGGTAGGGGGCAACAGAAACATCATCCTTAACGATCTGAGCCTTGAGGTTGACGAGGGCGAATTTATTTCGATCATGGGCCCTTCAGGTTCGGGCAAATCAACGCTGCTGAATATCATTGGTATGCTCGACGAACCATCTGACGGTTACCATTATTTTGAAGGTCATGCGGTGCATCAGCTTAAAGAAAAACAACGCTCGGCTTTATACAAGCAATATATTGGTTTCGTTTTCCAGGCTTACCATTTAATTGACGAGCTTACCGTTTATGAAAACATTGAAACCCCACTTATTTACCAGGATTTTAAAAGCGTTGAGCGTAAAGCCATGGTTGCCGATATGCTTGACCGCTTTAACATTGTTGGCAAAAAAGATCTTTTCCCGGCACAGTTATCGGGCGGACAACAGCAGCTTGTGGGGATAGCGCGCGCGCTTATTGCCAAACCAAAATTGTTATTGGCCGATGAACCAACCGGTAACCTCAACTCAAAACAAGGGGAGGAGATTATGGAACTGTTCCGTAAGCTGAATAAGGAAGATGGTGTGACCATTATACAAGTTACCCACTCCGAAAAAAATGCCGAATACGGTTCGCGCATTATCGATCTGCTGGATGGCAGGATCGATTCATCAAGAAAACTCTGAACTCAATAATAAAATGCGATACTATAAATTACTATTTCTCGGTCTTGTTACGTTGTCGTCGGCAAAAGCGTTTGGCCAGTCTGATACATCCCTTTCGTTGCAGAAATGCATCGATATTGCTATAAAAAATAACCTTGATGTAAAGCAAAGCGAATTAAAGGCCCAAAGTGCCCGCATTGATTTTATGCAGGCTAAAGAAAACATGCTGCCAACTTTAAATGCTAATATAAACCACGGTATAAACCAGGGGCGCAATATTAACCCCTTTACAAATACCTATGTAAATCAATCATTAACTTACGGCAACTACAGTCTCGAATCAAACCTTACGCTTTTTGGTGGTTTACAAAACGTAAATGCTATCAAACAAACTTCGCTGGCTTACCAGGCCGGTAAAATGGATTTGCAGCAGGCTAAAGATCTGGTTACTATAAATGTGATTACTGCCTATTTGCTTGTACTGGATAATACGGAGTTGTTGGCACAGGTTAAAAACCAGGTTGATGTTTCGGCAAAGCAGGTTGAAAGGCTAACTGTTTTAGAAAAGGATGGTGCTAATAAATTGCCGTCTGATCTATATGATTTGCAGGGTACACTGGGCGATAACAAGTTGAACGTTGTTGCGGCTAACAGCGCATTGGAAAGTGCCAAACTGAGCTTATTACAAATACTTAATATCCCATATAATAAAAATATTGTATTGCAGCCCATTAACGCACAGGACGTTTCAAATCAAACTGCGCTCACGTCCGATCAGGTTTATGATACAGCGTTACAGCAACTGGCCTTAGTTAAAGCCGCCACGCTTCGCCGTCAAAGTGCCGAAAAAGCAGTCAGCGTAGCTAAAGGGGCTTTGCTGCCAAATGTTTCGTTATATGGCGGTCTGTACACCAATTATTCAAGTGCTGCGCAGACCTCGGTGTTCACCGACTCATCAACCGTAAATACCGGTAACTTTATAAATACGCCAGGTGGTAAGCAACCAGTTTTAACTACGCAGGCCAATTATGTAAATAAAGATATCGGCTACTATGACCAGTTTAAAAATAATTACAGTACACAGTTTGGTGTAAGTCTAAAGATCCCGATCTTAAATTATTTCCAAAATCACAATAAAGTGGCCAAAGCCAAGATCGATTTACTCAATTATAAATACATAGAGGAAAATACTAAAATTAAGCTGAAACAGGATGTTGAACAGGCTTATCTTAACATGACATCGGCCTATAACAGGTATACTGTGCTCCTTGAGCAGGTTAAAGCCTATGCCGAATCATTTCGTACTGCCGAAATACGGTTCAATGCAGGTGTTTTAACTTCCGTAGATTACGTAGTAGCAAAAAATAACCTTGATAAATCAAAGATAAACATGATCAACGCCCGCTATGACTGTTACATTTACAACAAAATACTTGATTATTACCAGGGCAAATTAGCGTTGTAAATGCGACAAGACTAACAAATCCTATACTTTTATTAAAAATTATAAGTTAAATATCCGGTTAAACTTTACTGAATTATCAGTTGGGTTTAGCCGGATATTTCTAATTTAGCAGCGGTTTTGCAAACAATAAGGTTTGCCAAGACTTAATACATCATTCAAACACCTAAAAAAATGAAAAAAGCAATTTTACTTTCCTTATCTATTTTTTTACTGTCAGTTGGCGTTTCAAAAGCCCAGGTTATCCCGAGCTTTTCTTTCGGCCTTAAAGGTGGTTTAAACTATTCAACATTTCCCTCAAACGGAGTTTTTAACAACGATAATAGAGCAGGTTACCAGGCTGGCGCATGGGCACGGATAGGTGGCCTGGGCTTAATTTTTCAACCCGAACTTTATTATACCAATAAAAGCGTAACTGTAAATAATGGAGGTGTTTCAAATAAACAAAGCTTTAAAAGTTTTGATGTTCCATTACTTGTAGGTGCTAAAGTTGGTGCTTTAGGTTTAGGTGGAAGGTTTTATGGAGGGCCGGTGCTTTCATTTACAACCGGAAGAGATAGGGATGCATTTAACGATGCAACAGCGTTAAGGTATAAAGATGCGAACTACGCAATACAGGTGGGGGCAGGTGTTGATATCAGTAGCCTGTCTATCGATCTTCGTTACGAAGGTGGTTTAAATAAAATAGCTTATGGCAACGATAATTCACACACGCGTGTTAGCTTGTTCAGCCTTGCCGTTGCTTATAAATTGTTCTCATTATAATCTCCCAGTCCCTCAAAAATACTGAAAGACCTGCCGGTAACGGCGGGTCTTTTTTCGTTGGATCGGAGTGTAAACTTTCCTATTATTCAAGTCACGCAATCGATTGTATATTTAGTATTATATTTTAGCTTTTATTTGATAGAATAGTATTATGCTTATTGTACAATGTACACCTATATTTAGGTGCCATTTATGCGTTAGTTATCTGTTTAAACGCAGGTTTCGGACATTTCCTAAAATTCGGGGCAGATGAAAAAATACCTTTCAATCTCATTTTACAAAGTTTTGTTTGCGCTATCGCTGATAGCGAACAATGCTGCTGCTCAAACGGATACAACTTCGAGGCTTATCCGCCTCAATCAAATTGGCTTTTACCCCGGTGCCATTAAAAAGGCCATTGTTTTAAGTGACAGAGGGGGCGACTTTTTTATCCAAACCATTCAAAAGCAAACAGTATTTACCGGTAAGCTTAAACCATCGCTTAAACCAAACTTTGCCGGTCATATTGTTCAATTGGCCGACTTTAGTACATTCGGCAAGCCTGGCAGGTATGTACTTTATGTCCCCTTTGCAGGTTATTCTTATCCCTTTGAAGTTAAGGCTTCGGTTCATAAAGCGGTGGCCGTTGCTGCTATCAAAGCCTATTATTTTATGCGCTCAGGCACACATTTACCCGAAAAGTATGCCGGCAAATGGCACCGGGCCGAAGGTCATCCCGATACTGTTGTACTGATCCATCCATCTGCCGAAAGTGAAGGGCGGAAGGCTGGCTCAATAATCTCATCACCGCGCGGTTGGTATGATGCCGGCGATTATAACAAGTATATTGTGAACAGTGGTATTACAACAAGTACGTTGCTTTCTTTATATGAGGATTTTCCCGCTTACATGAAAACAGTTAACCTTAATATCCCCGAAAGCAGCAACAAAATTCCGGATGTTTTGGATGAGGTGCTTTGGAACCTGCGTTGGATGCTGACTATGCAGGATCCCGCCGATGGCGGCGTATACCATAAGCTTACCAATGCTGCTTTTGATAAGTTTGAAATGCCCGATAAAGACACATCGCCACGTTATGTGGTACAAAAAGGTACTGCGGCCACGCTTGATTTTGCCGCTGTTATGGCGCAAGCTTCCCGCGTTTTTAAACAGTATCCTAACGAGCTACCGGGCTTAGCCGATTCATGTATCAATGCTGCTCAAAAAGCCTGGAGTTGGGCTGGTAAAAATCCGATGGTCGCCTACCGGCAGGATGAAATGAACCAAAAGTTTGAACTGAAGATCACTACAGGCGGTTATGGCGATAATAACTTTACCGACGAGTTTATCTGGGCGGCATCCGAGCTGACAGTCAGCACCGGTGAGGTTGACTATCTTAAAAATATTAATCTTTTGCCTGATAGCCGGATGCCGGTAGCTACATGGTCGCAGGTTAGGCTGTTGGGGTATTATACGCTGATCAAAAATTATATAACAGGGAAAACCGTCCCCGCGTTACCGGAAATAAGGAAGCGGCTTATCAACACGGCCGATGATATGATTAATGGGGTTGATTCAAACGCTTATCAGACAGTGATGACTAAATCCGCCAGGCATTTTGGCTGGGGCAGCACATCCGAGGCCGCAAACGAGGGAGTTCTGCTTATCCAGGCTTACAAGTTATCGGGCGATAAAAAATACCTGGATTATGCTTTAGCAAATCTTGACTACCTGCTTGGCCGTAACGGCACGGGTTATTCCTTTGTAACAGGGTATGGTACTAAAACGCCAATGCATCCGCACCACAGGCCTTCTGCAACTGACGGTATAGTTGACCCAATACCAGGCCTGCTTGTTGGCGGCCCCAATCCTGGTATGCAGGATGGTGTCAAAGTGCCGTCAAAAGTGCCCGATGAGGCTTATATTGATGATGAGCACGCTTACGCCGCCAATGAAATAGCCATAAACTGGAATGCGCCGCTGGCTTATCTGGCTAATGCGTTAGAGGCTTTGCAACAAAAGTTAGCAAGCCAACCTTAGAGATAATGAAACATTAGCCCATATCTGTAAAAAGAAAGCGCTTCCAGAATTAAATAGAAGCGCTTTTGTTTTTTAAGAACTTACGAGGTCTCTAAAACTTCGTAAGTTTGAATTTATCGTTACTTCACCACCTCAACCCATTGTCCTTTCAATAAGCTGCTGATTTGGTTATTATACATCGCCTCGCAATAAATAGCCGGTAAATAATATTTACCGGTGTATGCTGCATTAAGCATTACATAATAGGTTGATTCCTGCCCTTCGTATAAACTGAAATATGTGTTCACCCTGTCATCACGGATGTCGCGGTAATCAGATGGTGATGATTTAAACGCTTCGTCGCCAAGCAGCCGGGTATTCAGGATCTCCCAGCCCGACGGAAAAATCTGGGTGAGGGCCAGGTTATCGTACCTGCCGCGTTTACCGGGGTTTTTGATGTTTACCTGTGCTACAAAATCGGTCCCTTGTTTTAATGATGATGGGTCAATAGGCTTACCTTTAAGCGAAAAATAACCGACACGCATCTGTAATACATCCAGGTTAAGGATTGATTTGGTATCCTGCCCTGATGATGGCTGTCCTTTTTGTATCAGCCTAATGTACAGTTTATTATTGCTGTTATTCTTAAGGTATACTTTACCGCCATTGCCGGCCAGCGCCCCTTGCCATAAATATGAACTTGTACTAATGGTGGCTTTGGCGCTTCCTGCTGCATAGTTAAATTCAAGTTTGCCTGCAGGTTTGTTTTGCCCGTAAAACTGGGCCAATGCTATCAGCGAGTATGCTGTAGTTTGGGTGCTGTACCAATCATCCTGTGACAAACGCGCAGCAACGGTGTGCACCAATCCGGCCACTTTTTGTTTTTGGCCTAACAGGGTAAGGGTTTCCAGTATCATTGCCTCATCCCTTAAATCAGATCCATAAGTGCCATAAAGACTATTGTATGGTTTAACGGTAGTTGATAATCTCGCAATCATTCTTAAACCAACTTCGGGCTGTCCTGCAAGCTTATAAGCCGCTGCAAGTCGCCAGGCCGCTGCATCACTCAGCAACGCAAACTCACGCAGTCGGTTCATTGCGCCCATTTCGGGCGAGCGGGCCAGTGCCAGCAGATATAAGCGGTAGGCTTGGGTAAGGTCATCCTCGTAATAATATGGTTGCTTGCGTGGCGCCCAGCTAAGGGCCTTTTCTTTCTGGTATTTCTTCCAGCGGTCAATAAAGCTTATCGGCATGCTGAAGCCTTTTGCCTGTGCCGCTAACATGAAATGCCCCGCATAATTGGTTCCCCACTCATCGGCTTCGCCGCCGTAAGGCCAGTAGCTTAAACCACCACCCTGTACCTGGAAGCCATTGAGCCTGTTAATGGTGGATTTAATATTCCGGTCGGTTTCGGCCCTTTGTTTTGGCGAAAGATCAAGCAATTGGTTCAGGTATAATTGCGGGAATGCCGAAGACGTAGTTTGCTCAACACAACCGTGTGGGTATTCAATCAAATAATCCAATCGTTTGGAAAGGTTTAACGGTGGGATGTAAGCAACCTCGAGTGTGGCTTTGTTGGTGCCGTTGATGCCAACAGGCTGATAATCGGTATTCCATACTTCGCCCGGCGCAAGTTCTTTCTGAATAATTCGGGTAACCGACGGATTAGGGTTGTGTACATTAAGTTCAACATCATAGGCCGCTGTTTCTGAACCGCTTTTGGCAATTATTTTTACTTTACCTACGCCGACAAAATCTTTAACGTTCAAATCAAAGGTTACCATTTGGTCGCCCGGCTTGTCAAAAGTGAGGGTCTTCTGATTATTACCATTCAAATTACTGAAGGCATTACTTTGCACCTGCAGGTTAACGGATTTAATATTGTTTTCCATTGCAAATACAGTAACCGGCAGTTGAATACTTTCGGAAGGGCCAAGTACACGCGGCAGGGTAGCCAGGATCATCAAAGGCTTTTTCACGGCTACAGCTTTTTCGGCAATGCCATAAGCTCCATTGTGGCCTGCTACTATCATAGCCTTAACAGAACCCACGTATTGCGGCAATATAAAGCGCTGTGTTTGCTTTTCGCCGGCATTGAGGTGGAAAGGCCCAAGAAATTTCACAACGGGTTTAAAGCGGTTTACAGATACGTTTTTGTTGTTGCCAAGGTTTCCGTCACCACCGATGCTTAAAATCCGTTCCAGTCCGCCGCCAAACACGCCTATTACATAGTCGAACAGGTCCCAGGTTTTTACGCCTAATGCTTCGTGTGCGTAAAAAGTATCATGCGGATCGGGCAGTTTATAGTTGGTGATATCTAACAATCCTTCATCAACAATAGCGATGGTGTAGGTCATTTCCTTGCCCGATGCCTCTGATACGGTGATGGCCGATTGTGTTTCGGGCCTGATCTTATCAGGCATGCTGATGATTGGTTTCAGGATAGTTTCGGGGTTTTCGACCTGCAGCGGAATAACGCCGTACATGCGGATGGGCAGGTCATTAACCGTTTGCGAATGTTTTTGCAGCAGGGTAACATTCACAAACACGTTTGGTGCCATTGTTTCATCAACGGTAAAGGTATAACGGGTTTGGCCTTTCTTAGTATCTATCCAGGCTGTTTTTAAAACTTTACTGCCATTTTCAAAACTGATCAACGCACGCCCCGCCTCACCGGTAGGAATGGTCAAAGTAGCCTCATCGCCAACCTTATAAGTCGGTTTATCTGAAGTGAAAGATAACATCGCTGCCTCGGTAGGATTGGTTGATTGTAACCGTTCCGACCAGTTTGGCCAATCCACATAAATGATCTTACCTGTTGAATGGCCTGTTTGTTCGTCTTTAACTTTAATGAGGTAGCGGCCCCAGTCGGCTTTGTTGATATGCAGCTTCCATTTCCCTGCGCCACCGGTAAGCCTTACGGTTTCAGTTTTAATAAGTTTATTATACTTATCCTGGGTAAAGTTGCTCATTTCATTGCCGGTTTGATCCCACCACCAACGCCATTGCACTTTATATAGTTCAACCTGCACATCACGGCTGCCCGGTAACGCGTTTCCATTCACATCAACATCGGCTATATCAATTAAATGGTCTTTATCGGTAACCAACATACCTGATAGGTCGCTGCCTTCCGGCGTTTTAATACCCACGTAGCCGGGATAAACGTTGTAAGGCATGCTAACCTGGTTTATACTGAAGTTGCCGCCCGGTTCAAATACTTTAACCAAGAAGTTTGCACGAAGCTGTCCGGGAGCTTGTTTTTCTACATTAACATTAGCATCAACGTCGGCTGTACCTGTTTCGCTTAGCTTGCCGTCAAAAACGGTTTGCACCTGGGTATTGAAGGCCAGTGTAGGATCATCAAAAACATAATCTTTATATTTTTTGAAGCTGGTGTTTTGCGCCGATAAATAAGCATCAACCTTAGCCTTTAGGTTTTGGGCCGCGCCACCGAAGAGCCATTGGGCACTTAACTTACCGTTGGCATTGTTCCCTTTGGTTAATTCTGCTGCTCCGCCGAATGATAAACTAAGTTTAAGCCTGTTGGGCATGATGGTTTCAACCTTTATTTTTTTCTCAAACGTGGCACCGCCTACTTTAACCTTAGCTATCCAATTACCGGTAGGGGACGAGGTTTCGGTTGCGGTATGGAAACTGTAAAACCCATCTAAACTTTTGGTTTTGGCAATACGCCTGTATAGCTTATCACTTGGGTCATACAACTCAAACTCTACAGGATGATCCGCAGGGATGGTTTTTAGTTTATCTTCGAGGATAAAGGAGGTATAAATAGAATCCCCCGGGCGCCAGACGCCGCGTTCGCCATAAATAAACCCTTTTAAGCCGTTTTGTATTTCCTCACCGCCAACGTTAAATCTCGACAGGGGCAAAGAGCTGCCATCGTCCAGTTTTAGATAACCGCGCTGCACGCCTTTTTTGGCTACTAAAAGGTATGGTTTCCTTTTCAGATCGAACTTAACCAAACCATCGCTACCGGTTGTGTTTTTGTAGATCACCTGTTTCTGATAGTCGAGCAGTTCGATATCTACATTGTTCATCGGCTCAGCACTCAGGATATCGGTAACAGCTACCAGCATACTGTTATCGTTGCCCCGTTTGGCGATAAGCCCGATGTTTGATGCAATGATATTGCGCGTAGCCCAACGCTGTTTGCTATAGTACGAATCGGTGCAGGCGTCGTCACGTTCCTGCCAGTTATAGCCTTCCGGATAGTAATTGTCATAGCGTTTCCAAAAGTCGTCATCCTCGTCATTCACTTTCGATGTATTGTCGCCGTATTCACCACCGTAGTAGCCACCGTCTTCATCATCACCATCATTATCTTTTTGAACCTTGCCGCTATTGACCTTACAATTGAATAACGAATATGACCGCCTGAAGCCAATAACCACACGATAGATAGCACCTGGTTCAGTGCGGATCATTTGGTCAAGATCGAGCATAAAGCGGTTCTTCTTGTGCAGGTTAAGGCCTTTGTCAGTATCTAACCGAATAGTTTTTTGTGCTATAGGTTTGCCAACCTGCCTTAGTTCGGCGCTGCCATCAAAGCCGTTGCTTTGGAAATATTGAGGTACGTTGTTTTCGTAGATCTTGATGATGGTGACATCAACCGCGTTCAGGTTAATTGCTTCAAACGGCATCATAATGCGGCCCGAATCGGGGAGGATCACACCCTTGCCGGGGATAGTAACTGCAGGCAAACGATTTTCAAAGAATAAATTAGCGGTATAACCCTTCGTGATCCTTTTAAGGAGCGTGTTTTTAATGCCTTCGTTCACAGATATGGTGTAATCCCCCTGCAAACGATCAGGTGCGTAAACTTTGACCAGGCTGCCATCTATGCTATAAGCAGGATCAGTTATATTATTGATTGTGATAAGCCCGTTAAGCTCCTGGCCAACCAAAATATTATCCGAAAATTGTACTTCAACATACTGATCATTGTCCTGCACAGCGCGGATATTCAGTACCTTAAAATCGCCAATGGCGGGCACTTCAAAATTCTGGTTACCTTTTTTATCTACTCCAATGCTGCTGCCATCCCATTTAATAGTAAGTGGATTGGCTTTGCCTGCAATACGGGTTAAGCCGGCTATGGTAAAATGATGGTTTTTGTGGGCAGCGTCATGCTCCCAGTTTATTTTTACCGGAGATGCGTAGTTGGGTGTGAGGATCTTATCAACAGCCGATGGATCTTCTGCATCGGCTGTTTGAACATCGCCAGTCAGTTTCATTTCGGTGTTTGAAGTGCTGCTTGCAGTTTGCATGCCAACAAATGAAACCGTAAAATCGGGCTGAATAACCTGGAAATTAAATTTAAAGTGCTCAAAATGATCCGACACTTCAATAAGCTTGCCCAATTTAAAATCGGCAGTATAGTTTTTACCGGGGTCGAGCTTTTCATCGGGCCTGAACTCGATGGTTCGTGCATCCGTCCAAATAGCCTTTCCTTTTATAGCCGGTGAAAAGTTGAAAAGATCTTCGGTTATTTCCTCATTTTGTTGGTGCGTTACCTGCACGTCATTGGCCAGCCTGATACGAATGGGGCTCTGTTTGGAAATAACACCAGTTGTATACGACTCGATATACTTGCTGAAAGCAGGATCAACTATTGTTTTTTTATGGCCATGAGCTACCAGGTATACGATGAGTAATGCAAGAGCAATGGTAGTGACAACAGTGATTAAGGTTCGGCGTTTGCGGAATTGATTGTATCCGTTTTCCATGAATAGGTTTATTTATTATCAGGTAAATTATGAAATTTATGACAATAAATAATTTAAAGCGAAAATTATTTTATCATAACCCCGGGCTTATTTAAAACCGGGATCTTGATAAAATTCATCTCCACAATACTTTCAGGAAGGAATATAAATTTCTTGTCGAAAATGTCTTTGCCTATATAATAGCTGAGCCAATATTCGTTATTAAGGCCGAAGGTTTGCTCATCAATAGGCTCTATAAGCTTATATGCTTTGCTGTCAACAACAGGGATCATATGCCTCAGGGTGGAGGTTTTTACCTGTTCACCGTCCTTTTCCCCATAGCCTTTTGAGGTTATGAGCACGTTTTCGATCGGCTCGTTTTTAAGGTTAATGAGATATACATACCATACCTTACTTTCCACGCTCTCGCTCTCTAATGCTACCGCGATAGCAATATCCTTTACATTATTTTCGGGCAGGTCTTTTTTCATTCTTTTGGTTGATTGGGTTAATTAGGCTGATTAGGTGAGTGGTTTAGTAAAGATGCGATTAGAACCATTTCCCTAATCAACCCAATTAACTATTCACTACTTCTTCTTAGTTGCCGCCTTTTTCTTGGCCGGTGCTTTAGTTGCAGTAGGTTTAGCTGAGGCAGCAGCTTTACCAAAGCGGCCTTTTTTTGCATCCTTCGGTGTTGCATCGGCGAGTGCCTTGCATTCCTCGTAGGTCAGGGTCAAAGGATCTTTATCTTTAGGGATCTTAACGTTCAGTTTGCCGAATTCAATATAGGGCCCCCACCGGCCGTTCAATACTTTTACATCCGGATCTTCATCAAAAGCTTTGATTAACTTTTCAGCATCTTTTTTTCGCTTAAGGTTAATGAGCTCAATGGCTTGTTCCTCGGTAACATCATGCGGGTCGATCTCTTTAGGTAAAGATACAAAAGCGCTGTTGTGGCTGATGTAAGGCCCGAAACGGCCGATGGCCACTTTCATTACCTTGCCTTCATACTCGCCCACAACTTTGGGAAGCTTGAATAGCTCAAGTGCTTCTTCAAGGCTGATGGTCTCGATACTCTGTCCGCTCCGAAGACTTGCATAGAGGGGTTTCTCTTCGTTTTCGTCTGTAGCGCTCTCTCCAACCTGTACAAATGGCCCGAAACGGCCTATCCGAACAGAGACTTTTTTTCCGCTTTCCGGGTGGATGCCTAATTCGCGTTCGCCGGTTGCTTTGTCGGCCTTTTCGATGGTGCTTTCAACTTCTTTATGGAATGGATTATAAAAATCATGGAGCATTGCAGTCCACTCTTTCATTCCTTGCGCTATCTCGTCAAATTGTTTTTCAACGCTGGCGGTAAAGTTAAAATCAACAATATCCTTGAAGTATTGTACCAGGAAGTCGTTAACAACTGCACCAATATCAGTAGGGAACAGTTTGCCACGTTCGGCTCCGGTGTTCTCTGTTTTTTCCTCTTTGGTGATGCTGCCCGCCTTCAATGTTAACACCCGGAAATTACGCTGTTTACCTTCGCGTTCTTCCTTAACCACATAACCACGGTTTTGAATGGTGGAGATAGTTGGAGCGTAGGTTGACGGACGCCCGATACCAAGCTCTTCCAACTTTTTCACTAAGCTTGCCTCAGTGTAGCGTGCCGCCGGACGTGAAAAACGCTCTGTAGCCGACATTTCCTGTAATGCTAAGCGCTGACCCTTGGCTAAAGGAGGCAGTATGGCATTTTCACCGTCCTGTTGTGGTTCGTCTTCCTCATCTTTCGATTCGAGGTAAACTTTCAGGAAGCCATCAAATTTCATTACCTCGCCGTTTGCCACTAAATCTTCATTACGGGTTGAGATGCTGATTTTTGCTGTGGTTTTCTCAAACTGGGCTTCGCTCATTTGCGAGGCGATGGCGCGTTTCCAGATTAGTTCATATAAGCGCTTTTCTGCCGATTCACCATCGATAGAATGATTATTGAAATATGTTGGCCTGATCGCTTCGTGCGCTTCCTGTGCACTGGCATTTTTGGTTTTATATCTTCTTTGCTGATGGTATTTTTCGCCATAAGCCGATACGATTTCGCTTGCAGCCGAATTTAAAGCCAGTTCAGACAGGTTTACCGAATCGGTACGCATGTAGGTAATGTAACCAGATTCGTATAGCCTTTGTGCAACCTGCATAGTCCGCGCTACTGAGTAACCAAGTTTACGGCTTGCTTCCTGTTGAAGGGTAGAGGTAGTAAACGGCGCAGCTGGCGAACGCTTTGTTGGGCGGGTATCTAACGATTTTACATCGAAATCGGCCGCAATACAATCCTGTAAAAACTTTTCAGCATCTTCCTGTTTAGCAAAACGCTCAGGAAGTTCCGCCTTGAAAGCTTCTTTGCCTTTACCAAATATGGCTACAATTTTAAATGAAGCTTCTGATTTAAATTTATTGATCTCACGCTCACGATCTACGATAAGCCTTACTGCAACTGATTGTACACGACCGGCCGAAAGTGATGGTTTTACCTTCTTCCACAAAACAGGGGAGAGCTCAAAACCTACCAACCTGTCTAAAACACGGCGTGCCTGTTGAGCGTTAACAAGGTTATAGTCGATTTTACGTGGTGTATCTATTGCTTTTAAAATGGCCGGCTTAGTGATCTCATGAAAAACGATACGCTTGGTATGTGTGTCCTTCAGATCCAATGTTTCAAATAAGTGCCAGGAAATGGCCTCACCCTCGCGGTCCTCGTCCGATGCGAGCCAAACCATTTCGGCTTCCTTAGCTAACTTCTTTAATTCGCTAACTACCTGCTTTTTATCTGCAGGCACCTCGTATTTTTGTTTAAAGTTATTAGCTATATCAATTGCATCTTCCGACTTAACCAGATCACGGATATGCCCATAGCTGGACTTTACAGTAAAGTCCTTTCCAAGGTAACCCTCAATGGTCTTAGCTTTCGCAGGTGATTCAACTATCAGTAAGTTTTTGGCCATTTAATCAGTTTTAGTTTTTGCAAATAAAACATAAAGTAAGCGAAACACCAATTAGTTTTTAGTAAAAGGTGTAAAAGTTGGAGGCGAATTATGTTTTAAGTTGAGATTTTTACGCGAAAATGCCTGTGAAAATTATATTCTTGCAAAATAACTAAACTGATTTTAGCAAAATGATAACGAGCCGCTAAGGCGGTTCATGTTGTTAAGTTCAAAAGATTGCAGTAAAAGCGCTCTTTACATCAGGAAACCGCCGCCAACAAGGTCATCCCCTTCATAAAATACAGCTGATTGGCCCGGCGCTATGCCTGATACATTATGATGAAAATCAACTTTCATATGTTCGCCCATTTGAAGAATGGTGCTTTGCGCTCCGGCATCTTTATAACGGATTTTGGTAATAGCTTCGAGCGGCTCATTTATATTTTCATATTTAATGAGGTTGAGGTTTTTTACCCAGGCTTGTTTGCGTTCAAGCTCGTCGGCGGTGCCTAAAACAACTGTGTTGGTAGCCGGATCGATTTTTGTAACAAACATAGGATGACCTAATGCCACGCCCAAGCCTTTACGCTGGCCAATGGTATAAAAAGGATAACCCTGGTGTTTGCCTACTACGGTGCCGTTGGTAAGTACAAAATTACCCGGACCTATGCGCTCGTCAAGGTCTTCTACTTTATGGCGCAGAAACGAGCGGTAGTCATTATCGGGTACAAAACAGATCTCGTAGCTTTCACTTTTACCGGCAAGCTCTATTTGCCCCATATCAAGCGCCATTTGCCTGATCTCGGGCTTTGAAAAACTACCCAACGGGAATTTAGTACGTGCAAGATTTTTTTGAGACACCCCCCACAATACGTACGATTGATCTTTATTGGTATCCTTACCTTTTGATATCACGTAACGGCCGTTATCCTGCAAACGGATATTGGCATAGTGACCGGTAGCAATAAATTCACAGTCGAGCTTATCAGCACGTTTTAGCAATGCTTCCCATTTAATATGGGTATTGCACAAAACGCATGGGTTAGGGGTGCGACCGGCTAAATATTCATCAACAAAGTTATCGATCACAAAATCGCCAAACTCATTACGGATATCTAATATATAATGAGGGAAACCGTAACCAACGGCAAGGGCACGCGCATCATTGATGCTATCTAAACTACAACAGCCGGTTTCTTTTGAGCTGCCGCCCGATGAGGCATAGTCCCAGGTTTTCATGGTTAAACCAATAACTTCATAGCCCTGTTCATGCAGCATCACTGCCGCCACCGAACTATCAACCCCGCCGCTCATTGCCACTAATATCCTGCCATGCTTACTCATAATGCTGCAAAGATACCTATTTGATTTTTATGTTAACACAAGCTTGGTCAGTATAGGGTAAAATGTGTTGAGATAACTATTGCTTTGTATTAATTAATAGTTAATTAATGCTGTATTACAGTATTTTATATAGATTATATTAAGCAAAAGTGATGATCATATTCAAAACAAATTCGGGATAAATACTGCTCATAAATCCTGATTGCGTCGTCTTTAGTTTTATTGTTTCTTTAATATAAGTTAAAATACCCCAATAGCTATTTCCTTAACATACTATTAATATTGTATAATAATTGATAAAATTTAATCTACTTAGTGTAAAAAGGGCTGATTAAAAAAAGGAATTAAACGCGCGCTCCGGGAGTTCATTTCGTTGTAAAAAGTGTGTTTGTAACAGGTGTAGGTGATACACTAATTTCAACATTAAAAGACATTTGTTGCTAAAATTTTAAATAATAAATGTAGAGTTGACTATTATAAAAACAAGCAACATTATTTATTAAAAATAACGTAAAAGTGATGCTGCCTATTGTAACGGACCTATTACATTATAAATTTGCTATATCCTAATTAATAAAACAATGTTAACTCAATTGACTTTAGAACAAAAATTACAGGGCGTAATTTTAGTGATTATTTGCTTTATTGCAGCAGCCAACTACTTAATAAAGTAACGCTTAACAATACGAATAAACACGTTGAGGTGCTTACTACACAGAGTAAGCACCTTTTTTATGCATATGGTTTTACAGGATGTCTTACGGATTACGTGTTTGTCCGTTGCCTTTAACTATCCACTTGTAACTGGTAAGTTCTTCCAGGCCCATAGGACCGCGGGCATGAAGTTTTTGAGTGCTGATGCCAATCTCGGCGCCAAGACCAAATTGGGCGCCATCAGTGAACGCTGTTGATACGTTTGCATAAACAGCTGCAGCATCCACATCATTTAAAAATTTAGCAATGTTTTCTGCATTTTCAGAGATAATGGCTTCACTATGTTTTGAACTGTTTACAGCGATATATTCTAACGCTTCAATAAATGAACTTACCGTTTTAATAGCCATCTTCATCGAAAGAAATTCGGTACCAAAGTGTTCTGGGCTGGCTTTATGCAAAAGGTTGGAAGGATAATTACTTCTTAGTGCTTCAAAGGCCCGTTCATCGGCAAAGATCTCTACTTCTTTTTCCTTTAGGATGTGTGCCAGTTGCGGCAAGTCATTTAAGCGTGCCGAATGGACTATCAAACAATCCAAGGCGTTGCAAACACTTACCCGGCGGGTTTTTGCGTTGGCAATAATTTCAGCACCTCTCTCTACGTTGCCCGATTCATCAAAATAAGTATGCACAATACCGGCACCTGTTTCAATAACCGGTACCTTGCTATTATCCCGCACAAAATCAATCAGCGACTGGCTTCCCCTTGGGATGAGCACATCGATATAACCAATAGCTGTCAATAAGGCGGTAGTGGCTTCACGGTCGGCAGGGAGCAGGGTAACTACATTAACATCAACGCCATGCTTTATCAATACCTTATGGATAACGGAGATAATGGCCCGGTTGGAGAAATCGGCATCACTACCACCTTTTAATACACTGATGTTACCTGTTTTAAAGCAAAGAGCAAAAACATCAAAAGTAACATTGGGGCGGGCTTCATATATAACACCAACAACGCCAAGCGGTACGCGTATCTTTGATATCGATAAGCCATTAGGCATTTCGGTAGCCGAAAGTTGTTTTCCAAGCGGACTATCCAATTTTGCGACGCTTATCATATCGCTTGCAATACCTTTTATCCTATCGGCGGTAAGTTTCAGGCGATCATATTTAGGATCAGCCGGATCCATTCGGTCAAGATCTTTCTGGTTTTCGGCCAGGATATATTCGGTTTGAGCTATCGCCTCGCCAGCAACATCCTCCAAAATTCCGTTGATTACGGAAGGGGCGAGGGAGGCTTTGCGGCTTGCTTCACGTGCTTTATCAAAATAGCTGTTATAATTCATGGTGTTTAGCCTTGTAAGTAAAGATAATCATAATGTACCAGTGCCTTTTGGTTTTTTTGGCCTACACGTTCGCGGGCCTTATCGGCACCATATTCGGCAATGCCTAAACCAATAAGCTTATCGGTATCATCTATCAGTTTAATAATATCGCCTTTTTTAAAGTCGGTTATTACTCCCACTATGCCAACCGGCAATAAGCTGGTTGCCTTGTTTGAGATGAGCGCGGCTTTTGCGCCGGCGTTAATGAGTACACTGCCCGTTGCTGATTTTTCGGAATGGGCAATCCACTTCTTTTTGCCTGATGCTGTTTTATTGGGAATGAAGCGGGTATGTGTAACCTGGTTTTCCAAAACATCGGTTAAAATCTGGTCCCGTTTACCATTGGCGATGTGCACCGAAATACCAAGCTGGGCGGTTTTTTGCGCCATGGTTGACTTCGTGATCATGCCACCTCTGCCAAATTGCGAACGTCCCGATGATACAAAGCTTGAAAAATCGAGTTCATTACCGCTAACCTCGTCTATTACTGCCGAACCTGCTGCTTTGGGATCGCCATTGTAAATACCATCAACGTTGGTGAGGATGATGAGCGCATTAGCGTTTAGCATAGATGCTATAAGGCCTGCCAATTCATCATTATCGGTAAACATAAGCTCGGTTACCGATACCACGTCGTTTTCGTTTACCACAGGGATCACCTCATATTGCAGCAATGCCTCAAGGCAGTTTTTCATATTTAGGTAATGCATCCTGTCCCTGAAATCCTCGCGGGTAACCAAAACCTGCGAACATAATATCTGAAACTGCTCAAACAAATGTGAATAGGTATTGATCAATTTTACCTGCCCAATGGAGGCCAATACCTGCCGGGCCGCAACAGCATCTGATTTTTCGGCAACCGTAATTAGGCTGCGACCGGATGCTACAGCGCCTGATGAAACTAGTATCACTTCAATGCCTTGCTTTTTTATCGCAGCTATCTGGTCAACCAAATGGGTTATTCGCGGAAGGTCGGGGAGCCCGTTTTCCTGGGTGATAACATTTGAGCCGATTTTGATAACGATGCGTTGATAATTGAAAGCCATTAGTGCAGTACAGATTGAGGCTTCAATATTACAAATTTGGGAGAAATTAGGCGTTGTTTATTTTGAAATATCCAGTAAAGTGATGGATTTTATAGTGAAATGATGCGAAAGCCATCAAAAATTTAAAAAACCAAGCAGAAAAGCTTGACAGTTAGTATTAAATTCATATTTTTGTCGACTAATTCTATAGACAATGTATCACTTTAGTGCAATTGCCGCTCTGTCCAAGTTAAAAATGCAGCTCCTAACTGCAATGTGTTGTTGTTGAGCCATAAGCTCCATCAACGATAATACACAACCCAAAATCACAATTTTAATTACCACCACCACAAATTACTTCATGAAAATTTTTACAAACTTAGTTAGAATACTTGTGCTCTTCCTGGTACTATTGCCGGGTATAAGTTATGCACAGCTTAACGGCTCATATATATTGAGCGGAAAAGTGAACGACGATCAGGGTAAGCCGCTGATAGGGGCAACCGTATCTATTAAAGGCACAACCAATAAAACATCAACAGATACTACCGGTAAGTTTTCATTAACTACCAGTGCCAAATTGCCCTATACACTTGTTTTTACCGCGATCGGTTATCAGCCGCAGGAGTTTTACATTAAAAATGCCAATAGTGCCGTAAATATTACGCTTACTACGCAATCATTGTTGGTTAATGAGGTGGTAGTAACGGCATCCCGTAAGGAGGAAAAATTGCTTCGCTCGCCCGTAGCTATCGAAAAATTGAGTATCACGGCGTTAAAACAATCGCCCGGCCCAAGTTTTTATGATGCTTTGGAGAACGTGAAAGGCGTACAGATGACAACCACCAGTATCACCCTCAAAGTGCCTAATACCCGTGGCTTCAACAGTCCCAACAACTTCAGGTTTATGCAACTGGTTGATGGTGTTGATATGCAGTCGGCTACATTAGGTGTACCGCTTGGCAATGCCATTGGGCCGACTGAACTGGATATTGCCAGTGTGGAGATCACCCCGGGCGCTGCTGCTGCCCTTTATGGTACCAACGCTATCAATGGTTTATCAAATCTGTTTACTAAAGATCCATTCAAATACCAGGGCTTAAGCTTTTACCATCGCCAGGGTTTAAACCATGTTGGTAAAGACCGCTTAGGGGCAAGTTCACTTACCGAGGATGCTTTGCGCTATGCCAAAGCTTTTAACGATAAGTTTGCGGTGAAAGTAAACTTTAGCTATATGCAAGGTCAGGACTGGCAATCAGATACCCGTAATGATCAAAACCCAACCAACCTTAAATCAGCTAATCCTGCTTATCCTGAATTAACCGGTACCAGTAACGCTGCTTATGATGGCTGGAACAAATATGGTGATGATGCCCTTGCAGGTAGTAATACCGTATCAATAAAAGGTATCACCGTTGATGGTAAAGCCCGCCCTAATCTTACCGTTGCCCGTACAGGCTACAATGAAGTTGACCTGGTTGACCCACACGTGAAAAACTTAAAATTGGATGGAACTTTATCTTATAAATTATCGCCAAACACCATCTTGTCGTATACTTATCGCTATGGCAGACTTGATGGCGTGTTTCAGCGCGGTAACAAAATCTCGTTACAAGGCGCAACAGTTCAGAATCATAAAATTGAGTTAAAAGGAAAAGATTTCCTGGTTCGTGGTTATGAATCAATAGAAAATACCGGCAACTCATTTAACGTAAAACCGCTTGCTGATAACCTTGATCTTAAACATGCAAGTAACTCGGCCTGGGCCACTCTATATGGTAATGCTTTAAAAGCCTACAATGGCGGTGTGCTTACTTCCGCAAATCTTGCTGCGGCAGAACAAGCTGCACGTGCTGCCGCCGATAAAGGCCGGGTTGAACCAGGCACTCCTGAGTTTGACGCGTTACGCAAAACCATCATTGGTATCAATAACTGGGATATTAAGTCGAGCCTGATCCCCAACGCCCCGGAAACAGGCGGTGCAGCTCTATGGCAAAAAAGCCATATGTACAACGGCGAGGCCCAGTGGGACCTGAGCAGGAAGGTTAAATTTGTTGACCTGTTGGTTGGTGCTGATGTACGTGTGTACAGTATTACACCTGATGGCAATAACTTCGTTGATTTCAGCCGTCCTATTGCAGACAGGAATACCCCATTGGCTGATGGCTCTTTCGGTAAAGACGTTATCTATAAAAAATACGGTGCATTTACCCAGATTACCAAAACCTTTTTTGACGAAAAACTGAAAGTATTCGGCTCTATCCGTTGGGACCGCAATCCATACTTCGATCCTAAGTTTACACCGCGTTTAGCTGCTGTTTACACCGTTAATCAAAACCATAACTTCAGGTTTACATTCCAGAATGGTTATCGTTTCCCTTCATTGTTTGAGGCTTTATCATATGTAAATAACGGTCGCGTAAAACGTGTGGGTAGTTTACCATTCATTAACGAAGGCTTAGGATACCTTGGTAATAGCTATACCCAAACATCTGTAGTGGCATTCAATGCCGCAGTAAACGCTGCAGGCGGCTCAGACCAGGCAGCTTTGGCTAACCGCAACCTGTTAAAAGTAGCGGACCTGCCGCCGGCACGTCCGGAACAAATTACTTCTTTCGAGGTAGGCTATAAAGGTATCGTAGCTGATAACAAAGTGTTCATTGATATTGACGCATATACCAACCGCTATGACGGCTTCCTTGGCCAGGTACAGGTGTTTGTTCCTAACGGTGCTACGGTTGGCTCAGACGCAGCCGTACTGTCAATGCTTGACATTAACCGTGACCCTACAACAGGCACATCAAGTAACGCAGCCAGCCAGGGGCAAAGCAGGTATCGCGTTTATACCAATGCTAAAAACATTTATCATAATTATGGTTCTTCGGCAGGTATCACTTACAATTTCTACCAGCACTATACAGTATCAGGTAACGTGAGCTTCAATAAGCTGAAAGCCCAAACAGCTTCAGATATTTTTGTTACCGGCTTCAATACCCCTGAGTGGTCGGGCAATGTATCATTCGGTAACCGTGAGGTGGTTAAAAACTTCGGCTTCAACGTGGTTTACAAATGGCAGCAGTCATACCTGTGGGAGAGCCCGCTGGTTACAGGTACCGTGCCTTCAATTAAAACAGTTGATGCACAGGTTACTTACCGCGTACCTTCATACTACGCAACATTTAAGTTAGGCGCTACAGATATCTTTAACAAAAGGTATTATCAATATGCTGGTGGTCCAACTATTGGTGGCTTGTACTATGTATCTGTTACGCTTGACGGTTTATTAGCAGGTAACAACACTAACAAGTAATAGCTTTTAAACGTTTTATATAGTTTGTAAGGGGATGGGATGTAAAAACTTCATCCCCTTTTTTACCGTTGATTTTTCTGTGATTACGCTGATCTTTTTGCGGTAGTATACATTGAAGCCAAAAGGAAAATAGTTACCGACGCTAAAAAAACATCAACGAAATCAGCGCAATCACCAAAATCAGCGGTAAAAAAAGGCCAACTGATTTTTCAACCAATTGACCTACGTATAAAAAAAAGCATCTTGAACCTTGATTTGCCTGATTAGAGGATTTTCATGAATTGGTTGATTACTTCAACTTGCATAGTTTTCAAGGCAATCTTTTAATCCTAAAATCAAAGTTTTGCTGTCTCATGCAAACCACATTCTTTTTTGGATTGATCTTCCCACCACCAGCGGCCTGCACGAAAATCTTCACCTTCGGCTACGGCACGGGTACATGGCATACAGCCGATGCTTGGGAAGCCTTTATCATGCAGTGAATTATATGGAATATTGTATTGTTTAATGTAAGCTTTCACTTCGTCAAGCGTCCAGCTAAAAATAGGGTGGAACTTTACCAGTTGGTTTTGTTCGTCCCATTCCAGGTCATGCATGTCGTGGCGGTTAACCGACTGCTCCGCACGGATACCTGTAATCCAGATCTTATTGCCCTTTAAGGCACGCTTAAGCGGTTCTATTTTACGGATCCCGCAGCATTCCTTACGGTTTTCAACCGATTCGTAGAAGCTGTTGGGCCCTTTTTTGCTTACCATTTCTTCCAGCAATTCGTTATTGGGATAGTAAGCATGAATTGGCTTCTGATACCTGTTCATGGTAGCCGCCCAAACTGAATAGGTTTCGCGGAACAGCCTGCCGGTTTCAAGCGTAAATACTTTGATAGGCAGGTTATTGGCAAATATCATATGACTGATCACCTGGTCTTCCCATCCAAAGCTGGTTGAAAATATAACTTCACCAGGAAAAAGCTCTGCCAGTTTAGTCAGGGCTTCAACCGGATTAAGTCCGGTAGTTACACCTTGTATTTGTTGTAATGCGGTGCTCATTTTATATAACCTTAGTAATAAACATTATAATAGAACGGATACTGATGAGGATAACAATTACTGATACCGCCACCATGATAGTTTTCGCAGAGATCTTATTAGAAATCTTAGCTGCGATTGGCGAAGCAAGCGCACTGCCTAAGATAAGCCCTCCGACAGCCTGCCAGTGATCGCTGCTTACCATGGCTATGAAGGTTATTGAGCCCATCATTGCCACAAAAAAACGTGAAAGCTTAACAGTGCCTAACGAAAAACGTGGGCTCCGGCCACCGGCTATCAGGGTTGATAACACGATTGATCCCCAGCCACCGCCGCCAACAGCATCGATAAAACCACCGCCTAAACCCAGCAGCGAAATGCGTTTTACCTTATCGGCCGATTTTTTCTTTTGTGTATTGAATGCCTTCCTGAATATCACTATACCCAATATCAGGGTATAAACCGATACAACAGGTTTGGTATACATACTGTAATGCTCAAGCGAAGATAGGAGATAAGCTCCCGTTACCGCTCCTATTATACCGGGAATAACTAATAACTTAAATAGTTTCCAGTTGATGTTGCCCATGCGATAATGCATCCAACCGGCTATACCGCAACTCATGATCTCGGAAAGATGTACGCCCATGCTGGCCGAGGCCGGAGGGATACCCATAGAAAGAGAGAATGTGGTTGAAGTAACTCCGTATGACATACCAATGGCGCCGTCGATCATTGCAAATACAAACCCGGCACCTAAAAAATAATAAAAGATAGGATCGATGCCAGTTACGAAGTGCTTAAAGTTCGGCTCCTTGAAATAAAGTGCCGTTATACCAATGGCCAGCGATATGATAATGGTTGACCAAATTAGCCAAATGAAATTTTTCCGGTTAACAGGTTTTGGTTCAACCAATACGGAGGTTACGCTATTTAGTTTTTTTACCTTGTCGGCAAAATCGCCTTCAAGGGTATTTCTTAGTTCGCTCATTTGCTGCAAAGTAATGTCGAGTTCAGCAGGGAGGCTTTCATTTAATACTTCTTTTAATCGTTTTGCCACAGTGGGTGATTTTCCATTGGTAGATATGGCTAATTTCAGGTCACCCTTTTGCACTATCGATCCCAGGTAAAAATCACATAATGCAGGCTTATCGGCTACATTGATCAGTAGCTTTCGGTCGTGAGCTGCGCTGCGGACATAGCTGTTAAGCTCACTATCGTTAGTAGCGGCAATAACAATATCTGCATTGTTCAGGTCGTCATCTGTAAATGATTTTTGTACAATACGGATACCGGGATATTGCGATGCAAGCGTATGTACCTCGGGCAAAAACTCGCGCGAAATAACGGTTACCCTCGCGCTGTTGCTGTTATTAAGCACAGCGGTAAGTTTTTCCAAACCAACATTACCGCCGCCTATAAGCACAGTATGCAAGTCATTCAGTTTTAAAAAAACAGGGAAAAGCTGATTGCCTTCCTGTTTCATATCCTGAATATTGGTTAAACTCCTATCCCCGGGCAACAACGTCATAAACTTCTTGTATCAGTTGGAATTTTGGATGAAGCGACACTACCTCGCCTAAAACAATAATTGCGGGCGATGAGATCTTGCTTTCTTCAACAGCATTAACAATTGTATCTACTGTAGCAACAGCTATTTTTTCATCATCTGTCGATCCGCTTTGGATAACGGCTACAGGTAGTTTGTTCCTGCCTTGCAGCTTAAATATTTCAGCGATCTCGGCCAGCTTATGGATCCCCATCAATACAACCACTGTAGCATTTGAGCGTGAAGCATCAATAAGATCGTTAGAGATCTTGCCGTTTGCAGTAGTGCCTGTAACAACCCAGAAACTTTCGCTTAAACCACGATGCGTAACAGGGATCTGCTGTAATTCGGGCACGGCTATCGAGCTTGAGATGCCAGGAATAACTGAAGCCGGTATCTTATGCGCTGCAGCAATAATGAGTTCCTCGTATCCGCGACCGAATACAAATGGATCGCCGCCTTTTAACCTAACCACATGGCCATAGTTTTTGGCATAATCAACCATAAGGTTGTTAATAGCTTCCTGCGAAAAGGTGTGATCGCCTGAACGTTTGCCAACGTAAACTTTTGTTGATGTTTCGGGAGCGTATTCAAGCAGTTCTTCATTAACCAACGCATCGTATAAAACAACATCAGCTGTTTTTAAAGCTTTGATGGCTTTCACGGTTATCAGGTCGGCGTCGCCGGGACCGGCACCCACCAGTGTGATGCGTGGTTCTTTTATATTTTTATTAGTTTCAGTCATTATTGTACAAGCGCCTCTCTCTTATCCTTGCTTCTGCTTAAAAATTCTGTAGCCTGTGCTAAATATGTTGTGGCAAATTCTTGTGACGGCTCATTTTGGTTGAGTTGTAATACCAGATCATTAAAGCTCCCGTTCAATTCAAACTCGCCTTTTTCAACGTATTGTGCATCAAACTCGCGGATCACACCTATTTGTGTACTGCTATTAACACCTTTGTCAAGCAATAGCGCTTTTGCTGAGCTAACAAAGACATTATAAGCATGATAAATAGCGTCAGCCCAGCGGCCATCAGCATAAGCTTCGTTAGCCCAGCCTAATTTTTCTTCCGATTCAAACAGGAGGGTAGCTACCAGGTCGATGATCACACCGGCGCATTCACCTACGCCTATAGCGGTAACAAATGTTTCCTGGTGGCCCCAGTCAATGTATTCGTCATCGGTAAGAGTAGTTAAATCGGCAAGTGGTTTCAGCAAACGGTAAAAATAATCTTTACCCTGCCTGTCGTAATATTCGTGGTAGGTTTCGCCCTCCGGTGAAAACTCTTTATAGTCGTTCAGTAAATACCTTAAAACATCTGTAGCACGTTTGGTTGGCACTTTGATCACCCTTTCGGCAGCGCGGCCAACGCCGTCGCCAACGGTACCGCCGCCTAACATTACCTGTACCGAAGGTAATACTTTGGCACCTGCTTTAAGCGAGCTGCCGTGGAAACCAATGTGGGCTAAGCCGTGCTGACCACAAGAGTTCATACAACCGCTTATTTTGATTTTGATTTCGCGGTTATAAATAAAATCCTCGTATTCGTTATAAATCAGATCTTCCAGTACGCGCGCCATGGTCATGCTGTTGGAGATACCAAGGTTGCAGGTGTCTGTACCCGGGCAGGTGGTAACATCAGCAATGCTATCAAAGCCCGGCGCAGCCAGTTCAAGCTTAGCGAGGCCTTCATATAAAGCAGGCAATGCTTCTTTTTGAACATATTTTAAAAGCAATCCCTGGTTTTGAGTAATGCGGATCTCGTGACCAACCAATGGCTCCAGTGTTTTAACCAGTGCACGGGCAGTATCTGATGAGATATCACCTACAGGCACTTTAATATACACGCCGTAAAAACCTTTTTGCTTTTGCTCAAAAACGTTGGTAGCCAGCCATTGCTCATAGCGCAGCGGGTTGCTGATGGTTACTTCAGGATAGCTATCAGTTGGTGGTAAAGCCGGGGCATCAACAGTATCCCGGTTGATAGGGTATGATTTTACTTTGTTGGCAGTACGCTCGATTTTGGTTAAACGCAATACTTCATCCAGACCTAATTTTTGGATAAGGTATTTCATACGGGCTTTGTTGCGGTTATTGCGTTCGCCGTAACGGTCAAAAACACGGATCACTGATTCGATATAAGGGATCAGCTGATCTTCTGGTAAGAACTCTTCAACAATACTGGCTAAAATTGGCTGTGCACCTAAACCGCCGCCAAGCATGATCTTAAACCCACGTTCGCCATTGGCGTTTATTTTAGGGATAGCACCGATATCATGAATGTATGAAAACGCTGTATCCTCATCGCTTGACGAGAAAGATATTTTAAATTTGCGGCCCATTTCCTGGCATATCGGGTTACGCAGAAAATAATCAAACGTAGCATATGCGTAAGGGGAAACGTCAAATGGTTCTTTTGGGTCGATACCTGCAGTAGGAGAGGCTGTAACATTACGCACGGTATTGCCACATGCTTCGCGCAGGGTGATGTCATCCTGTGCAAGCTTAGCCCAAAGCTGGGGTGTACGGTCAAGACTTACATAGTGGATCTGGATGTCCTGGCGGGTGGTAAGGTGGAGATTACTGCTCCCAAACTCGTCAGAAATCTCGGCAATCTTCAATAGTTGCTTAAAGCTAACTTTACCAAAAGGTAGTTTAATACGTACCATTTGCACGCCTGGCTGACGCTGGCCATAAACACCGCGCGCCAAGCGCAAGCTTCTGAATTTTTCATCATGAATTTTACCTTCACGAAAAGCATGGATCTTTTTTTCAAGATCTATAATATCCTTCTCAACAATAGGGTTCTCCAGTTCCGTTCTGAAGCTCTGCATATTCTATGTATTAATCTTTTATAAAAAAGCCCCTTTGGCTGTGGCTAAAGAGGCATATATGGTTAAATATTACGTTTACAGCCTCGTTTTCTCATTGCACATATAGCAATAAGTCAGCTGGTTAAGACAAGTAATATTAATGCTCTCACGATTCATTTCCCAAATATATATATAGTATACGGAAAAAGTAGCATTTAATTTAAAAAAACTGTGTTATGACAGTTTTATGAAGTTTTAAAATTAAACGCTGATGAGGGTGGTTTCGCGTTTGATGATATCGGCGATGCTGGTTTCGCTTAATATTTTAAGTGTGGCATCTCTTACATCAACAAATACATCCCTTATGCCGCAAGTGCTTTCCTGGTGGCATTCATCGCATTTGTGGTAAAAGTTTAAGCTGGCGCAGGGCACCATGGCAATAGGTCCGTCGGTTATACGCATGATACTTACCAGGAATATTTCTTTGGGATCGCGGTTAAGGCTGTAGCCACCACCTGCTCCTTTTTTGCTGTAAAGAAACCCCGCATTGCGCAGATCAAGCAGTATCTGCTCAAGAAACTTTTTAGGGATTCGTTCAATTTCGGCAATCTTCGAAATTTGCATAGGCGGCTGGTCCATGTTCTTGCCAAGAACCACAAGTGCCTTTATAGCATACTTAGTTTTTTTTGAAAGCATTTTCTAAAATAAAACTCACAAAGGTAAATAAAGATATTCTCTAAATTAACTATTTTTTCGAGTAATATTATAGATTATATAGAAAGGATATTTTATACAGACATTGTTATATAAAAGTTACAACTGATGCCTGTCTGAATGACCGAGGCTTTTACCCGGGTTAACTTTATCACGAACGGCCTGTTTTAACTCTTTGATTTCTGGGAAATGGCCATCAAGCTTGCGGTCAAACAGCGTTTCTTCATCAATGCTTATCGTATATCTGCCGCTCACTTCGCTTGGTTTTAAGGTAACCCCATTTAGGTCATCGGTAAAGGTTGTAAGCAGTTCCTGGGCCATATAAGCGGCACGCATCATCCAGTTGCATTTTGGGCAATATTCAATAATTATAGTTGGTTTCATGCTGTTGTGATTGGTTGCTTTGCTACAATAAATCTATCCTCAGTATGGGTACTTAAAACCTTAAGTTCGTCACCCACAGAAATTATGCCTGTATTTTCATGTACCAGGTTTTGTCCAAACATGATCTTATTGTTTTTCATACGGTAAGAAGCCAGGGTTTTTAGAGGCTCCTTAGCTTTCAGGGCTGTTTGCTGATCGATGGTGGTTAACACACAACGTGCGCAAAGTTTTGCCCCGTAGAAGGTTATCCCTGCTATTGTTATCTGGTTCATCAGGTCCTCGCTATAAGCATCACCGCCGGTAAAAACTATATTGGGACGAAAGCGGTTCATTGGCAAAGGCAATGGCATTCGTTTGTTAAGGTCATTAAGCGAAGCCTGCCCAATAAGCAGGAAAGGATAGGCATCTGCAAATGAAGTGATCATGCCGGGTTTGGCGTAGCGCTGGTCAACTTCGCGTTCACTGTCATCGGGCATGTAAACGAGGCGGCATTTCATATTGAGTGCTTCGCTGAACCACTGGTCAAATCCATTATTTATGTATTGTCCCATGCAGGTGTCGTCCCATACAGTAAATTGTTGTAAGGGGTTTCTTTCGCCATTAAATGGAATTAATAATGACCCGCCCGAATGATGATGTACAGCTACACCATCAGTTTCTACTGTCGTTTTGATCAGTGCCATTTGCGGAAACTCCCGTTGGGTTATAAAGTGCCCGTGTTCATTAACCAGCATCCAACGCCTGTCGTGTTGTAAACCGCGACGGGTAACCTCCGCATTTTGTACCGCAACGCCGCCCAATGATTTAATAGGGTAGATGTATAATTCGCTTACTTGTAGCATGGGGTAAAAATAAATAAAAGAACCATGGTTTTCAGGATTAGAGGATTTCATGATGGCTGAATAAAACTTATTATCAAGGTAATCCATCAATCCCATAAATCGTGGTTCACACTTTTCTTCACAATCGATTGCTATATCGATTTTTAATTAATATAATTGTTTTATCCAATCTCAAAACCAATTTATAAACTATGCCATTAAGTAATATAAACGGCAAGGCTAAGGCTAATAATACCTATGATGCCATTGTAATAGGGTCAGGCATCAGCGGTGGCTGGGCAGCAAAAGAGTTATCCGAACTTGGCTTGAAAACCATTATGCTTGAACGGGGCCGAAACTTTGAGCACATTAAAGATTATAAAACTGCTAGTCAGGACCCCTGGGACCGACATCATGCCGGAAAGCCAACGCAAGCCCAACGTAAACAACGCCCCGTAATTTCACGTAATTGGGGAGCTTCCGAACCTATTATGGATTACTGGACCGACGAGCAAGCCGCTCCGTATACCGAGATCAAACCCTTTAACTGGTGGCGTTCATATCAGCTTGGCGGTCGCTCCATTTTATGGGGAAGGCAAAGCTATCGCTGGAGCGATTTTGATTTTGAAGCAAATGCTAAGGACGGCTGGGCTATTGATTGGCCTATCCGCTATAAAGATCTTGCACCCTGGTATGATCATGTAGAGAAATTTGCAGGTATAAGCGGCTCATTGGAAGGCTTACCACAACTGCCCGACGGTCATTATTTGCCCCCGATGGATATGAATTGGGTGGAAAAAGATGTAGCTGCCCGCATCAAGAAAAATTACAACGGCACCAGGCATATGATCATTGGTCGCTCGGCCAATTTAACTGCTGCTATTCCGGGACGTACGGCTTGCCAGTTCAGGAACAGGTGCTGGGAGGGTTGCCCTTTTGGCGGATACTTCAGCACGCAATCGTCAACATTGCCAGCGGCTTTGGCTACAGGCAATCTAACCGTGAGGCCATATTCTATCGTCACTAAAATATTGTATGATAAAGATACTAAAAAGGCCAGAGGGGTGGAAGTGCTTGATGCCGAAACCAACCAAACTTATGAGTATTATTCAAAGATCGTTTTTGTAAACGCCTCTGCTTTGAACAGCGCCTGGGTATTGATGAATTCGGCTACCGAAATTTGGCCTGATGGTTTGGGCAGCAGCAGCGGAGAGTTAGGCCATAACATTATGGATCATCATTACAATCTCGGCGCAAGCGGATTGGTTGAAGGTTTTGAAGATAAATATTATTACGGTCGCCGGGCCAACGGTATTTATGTTGTGCGTTTTGCCAACCTGTTTGGTGATAAACGCGATTACCTGCGTGGTTTCGGTTACCAGGGCGCGGCAAGCCGTATGGGATGGAGCCGTGAGATTGCTGAATTGAACATTGGAGCCGACTATAAAGACGCACTTACAGAGCCAGGTCCGTGGACTATAGGCTTAAGCGGTTTTGGTGAATTGCTGCCTTATCACGAAAATAAAATTACCCTTGATAAAACCCGCAAGGACAAATGGGGGTTGCCTATTTTAGCGATGGATGCTGAGATCAAAGAAAACGAAAAGAAAATGCGCTTTGATATTGTAAGAGAAGCCAAAGCGATGCTTGAAAGTGCTGGTGTAAAAAACATTGAAACCCACGACCGCGGCCACAACGTTGGCGATGGAATTCACGAAATGGGTACTGCAAGGATGGGACGCGACCCCAAAACATCAGTATTGAATGGCAACAACCAGGTATGGGACGCCAAAAACGTCTTTGCTACCGATGGCGCAGCTATGACCTCATCAGCGTGTCAAAACCCATCATTAACGTACATGGCAATGACGGCCCGCGCCGCTCATTTTGCTGTAGATGAATTGAAGAAGGGAAATTTATAATTTATCCAATACGTCATCCCGAATTTATTTCGGGATCCCACATGCTAAGTATGCGCCATACTTGTCGGCTATCTGGCATGTGGGGTGCTGAAACAAGTTCAGCATGACGTTCATTTTTAATCTGATAACCAATAATAATCAACTATGAAAAAACTATTAACCATTTGCCTTTTAATAGGCGCACTAATAAGCCAGGTACTTGCTAAAGATAAGGTACTGATATTTTGTAAAACCGCAGGGTTTCATCATAATTCCATAGCGGTAGGTGTGCCTGCAATAATTAAACTCGGGCAGGAGAATAATTTTGATGTAGACAGCACCACCAATGCCGCAAAGTTTACTACCGATAATTTAAAACAATATAAGGCGGTAATATTTTTAAACACCACCGGCGATGTTTTAAATGATGCCCAACAAACTGCATTTGAGCAATATATTAAGGCCGGCGGCGGTTTTGTTGGTGTTCATTCCGCAACAGACACCGAGTATGAGTGGCCATGGTATGGTAAACTGGTAGGGGCTTATTTTAAAAGTCATCCAAAACAACAGGAAGCAACATTACATGTGGTCGACCGTAATTTTATTGCCACTAAACATCTGCCCGAAACCTGGAAGCGATGGGACGAATGGTATAACTATAAATGGATAGGCGATGATCTGCACGTACTGATTAAAATTGATGAGAATAGTTACACCGGCGGCGAAAATGGTGACAATCACCCAATGGCATGGTATCATAACTTCGATGGCGGCAGGGCTTTTTATACCGAATTAGGTCATACTGATGAATCATATGCTGATCCATTATATTTGAACCATCTGTTAGGTGGTATCAAATATGCAATGGGTTGGAAATGAACCATGATTTTAGGATTTAAGGATTTCTTGATCCTATTATATTATAAAAAGAGAAGGCCTGCGAATTCGCGGGCCTTCTCTTTTGTACTATCATGGCAATCCCCAAATTATGGTTCCTAGGCATGTTGTATCGCTTCAACGAGTGCCTTATTGTGCTTATATCTGAATACGAAAGGGAAAACAATTGCAATTACAAGAGCATACCCGGCAAACGTAAGCCAGATCCCATGCCAATCTTTACCACCGCCCGGCAGCAAAAAGAAATGATCGATAATAAGGCCGCTTGCGATGCTTCCGAAGAATGCCCCGAAACCGTTTACCATCATCATAAACAGGCCTTGTGCACTTGCCCTGATATCAGGAGTAGCCTGTGTTTCAACAAACAGCGAGCCCGATATATTGAAGAAGTCGAAAGCCATGCCGTAAACGATGCATGATAAAACAATCATCCATAAACCACCTGCCGGATCGCCAAAGGCAAAAAGGCCAAAACGCAGCACCCAGGCCAGCATGCTGAACAGCATTACATACTTAATACCAAACTTACGCAGGAAGAATGGGATCAGTAAAATGAAAAACGTTTCAGAAAACTGGGAGATGGACATGATAATGGCCGGATATTTTACGCCGACCGAATCTTTATAAATGGCTATATTTTTAAAGTCTTGTATAAAGGTATCACCGTACGCATTGGTAAGTTGCAGTGCTGCGCCCAAAAGCATCGAAAATGCAAAGAAAATAGCAAACTTTGGATCTTTGAATAGTTTAAAGGCATTTAGCCCCAATGAATCAACAAACGATTTGTTATTTGCTTTGGCTGAAAGTGGCGGGCATTTAGGAAGACTAAAAGAATAAATGCCAAGTGCAAGAGCTACGGCCGATGCAATATAAAACTGGTTGGGAGAGGTTTCGTTATGTGTGAGGCTCACTGTCCATAATGCGGCTATAAACCCGATAGTTCCCCAAATCCTGATAGGGGGATAATCTTTAACTACATCTTTGTTGTTACTTTTTAACGCCGAATATGCCACTGTTATTGATAATGAAAGGGTTGGCATATAAAAGATCATGTTGATCAGCATTACCCAGAAAAAGGCGGAAGGACTGGTAATTAAAGGCAAGGTAAATAAGGATGCCGCCCCTAAAATATGGATGATACCGTAAAGCTTTTCAGCATTGATAAACCTATCGGCTATGATACCGGTAAGGGCAGGCATAAATATTGCCGAAATACCCATGGTACTGAAGATTGCCCCAAATTGTGCGCCCGACCAATGTTTATCCTGGAACCAGTATGCACCTATTGTAAGCAACCAGGCACCCCAGATAAAAAATTGCATAAAATTCATCAGTATTAAGCGGAACTTAATATTCATACGGTACCTTGTTTAAATAATTTTAGTCAGTGTTAAATTAAAGCGGAAAGTAGTGAAATAAATGTAAATCAGAAAGCTACCCTTGAAGAAATTACGCTTATAAAACAGAAACCCATCAAGGGCTTCTGTTGTCATCTATGAAGAATACTAAATATTAAAATTAAAAAATCCGAAATCTCAAATCCGATTTCCGAAATCACTAAGACGCTTTACGTTTATTTAGTTCGTCGCGGATCTTTGCCGCTTTTTCGTATGATTCTTCGGCGAGGGCTTCCTGAAGTTTGGTTTTGAGCTCTTCAGTACTGATAGAAGCATAGCCACTTACGGATGCACTAACCGATTTCTCCTCTGGGGCTTCGTTGATATTTTCCAGATAAACAAAGTCGTTGCCTTCTATAACAATGCCTGCAGTTGAAAGGATAAATTCATAAGTGAAGATAGGGCAGTCAAAACGCACCGCTACAGCAATGGCATCAGAGGTGCGGGCATCTATCTCTACAGAGCGTTTTCCATCACTACAAACCAGCTTAGCATAAAAAATACCATCAACCAGGTTGTAGATAATTACTTCCTGTACTTCAATTTGATAAGCCTGGGCGAAGCTTTTGAACAGGTCGTGCGTAAGCGGGCGGCTTGGGGTCATTTTTTCTATTTCGATAGCGATAGCCTGAGCTTCAAAGCTTCCGATGATAATAGGCAAGCGACGACGGCCGCTAACCTCGCCTAAAACAAGTGCATAGGCGCCCGATTGAGTTTGACTGTATGATAAGCCGACAATATCAAGCTTTATTTTTTTCATGTTATTCCCCATCACACCTGTATTTATGCTGAAGCTTTATATTCTTTAACGGCTGCTATTAATTTAGGGAGTACTTCAAACGCGTCGCCCACAATTCCGTAATCTGCCACCTTAAAAAACGGTGCTTCCGGATCTTTGTTTATGACCACAATAACTTTTGATGAACTTACCCCGGCCAGGTGTTGAATTGCACCTGAAATACCGACTGCAATATACAAATTTGGACTGACAGCTATACCGGTTTGTCCAACGTGTTCGCTATGCGGCCTCCAGCCAGCATCTGATACAGGTTTTGAACATGCAGTAGCTGCGCCTAAAAGTTCGGCAAGTTCTTCTATCATGCCCCAGTTTTCGGGGCCTTTTAAACCGCGACCGCCCGAAACAACGATTTCAGCATCAGGCAATGAAACTTTATCCGTTGAACGAACGATTTCTTTAATCATCGCCTTAAAGTCTGAAGCTTTAGTTTCAACACTAAAGTCCTCAACCTGGGCAGTACTGCCAGTTTCAACAACTTTATAAGAGTTGGGTACAAGCGCAATAACTTTTATGGCGGAGGTAAGCTCGACAGTTGCGAAAGCTTTACCTGAAAATGCTGTCTTTTTTACTTTAAACGAGCCGCCTGTCTGTTCAGGTAAAGCAACCGCTCCGTCGGCAACACCGGCTTCCAGTTTAACACCTATCCGGGGCGCTAAACCACGACCCGAAAATGTGTTTGATAGTACCACAACAGCCGAACCTTCTTTTTTGGCCGCCTCGGCTATGACAGAGGCGTAGGCCTGGTTTACAAATTCCTTCAATTTATCTCCTGATACATTAAGCACTTTATCTACACCGTATTTACTTAATAAAGCTAATTCGGTGGCGTCAACGTTGCCTATTGAAACAGCAGTAAGGGAAGTATTATTTTGATCGGCAATGGCGCGGGCATAAGAAACGGCTTCAAAAACTGATTTCTTGAATTTGCCCCCGGTATTTTCCGCATATATTAAAACTGACATATTTATCTGTTAATGATTTAGATCATAATTTATATAACACGCGCTTCGGTATGCAGCAGCTCAACCAGTTTAGCAGTATCATCAGCAGGTATAAGCTTCACCTGGCCGCGTGGAGCAGGTGTTTCATAACTAATGATCTCCGAAAATGTTTTTATCTCAACCGGTTCAACAACTGTAAGTGGCTTGGTTCGGGCAGACATAATGCCGCGCATATTGGGTATTTTGGGTTCGGCCACACCTTCGGCCGTACCGGCTACAAAAGGATAGGGAATAGTTAAAACCTCTTTACCACCTTCAATCTCACGCTCAACGGTTGCCTCTGTGTCAGCGGCATCTAATTTTTTAATGATGGATACCGATGGCAGATCAAGCAGTTCGCCAAGCATACCAGCAACTTTTGATCCATTATAATCAATAGATTCACGACCTGTCAGGATCAGATCAAAAGGATTTGATTTTACATATTGCGCAATCTGATATGCTACATACCAGGCATCGTGCGGTTTAGCGTTTATTCGTATCGCATCGGTAGCGCCAATGGCCAGGGCTTTACGTATAGTGGCTTCTGTATTTGCTTCCCCAACATTTATTACAGTTACTGTACCTTTACCGCCGTCTGTTAGTTCAATGGCGCGGGCAAGTGCAATTTCATCATAAGGGTTAAGTATAAACTGAACGCCGTTTGTATTAAATTGCGTGTTATTATCAGTAAAAGTTATTTTTGTGGTGGTATCAGGAACATTACTTATACATACCAGAATCTTCATATCAATAGGTTTTTGCAAATTTAGTTAAAAAAGATAGAGTTTAAAATGGAGTTAAGCAGATTGAATAAGCTGTTGGAATTTATAAAAAATGAACCGGATGATGAGTTTCTGAAATATGCCCTGGCAACAGAATATCTGCGTTTGAATGAGACAGATAAGGCTCTTGCTTATTATGAAGACCTGGTAAATAACCACCCCGGCTATACAGGTACCTATTATCATTTGGGTAAGCTTTATGAAGCGCTAAACCGAAAGGATGACGCCATTAAAACTTATGAAGCCGGTATGAAAGTGACAAAAGAAAAGCGCGATAACCATGCTTTTTCTGAATTGCAGGCAGTATATAGGCAGGCAATGGGTTTTGAAGAAGACGATGACGATTATTAGTAGTTCATAGTTAATGGTTAATAGTTCATGGTAGCTCCGCAGTATTGGCTCGTCCATTTTTCGTGAACATATCTAATGATCTGCCTGCTATGAACCATGATCTATGAACTATCTGCAAAAAACTATCTGCGAATATACAAATGAAGAAACGGCAACTATTATTTCTGCGGGATGTGCTAATTTATACTTTTACCGCTTTTGGCGGACCGCAGGCCCACATTGCTGTTTTGCTGCGCGAATTTGTTGAAAAACGAAAATATATTACCGAAGATGAGTTGATGGAGCTTAACGCCTTATCGCAGGTATTGCCCGGCCCTTCGTCAACCCAAACACTGGTTGGGATAGCCTGGAAAGTGGGTGGACTTAGGCTGGCTATTATTACATTTTTAATTTGGATCCTACCCTCGGCTACTATTATGTGTATGGCGGCTATCAGTTACAGTATGGTTGCTAATAAGGCCAAATTTGCTCATGTAATCAGTTATGTACAGCCTATAGCGGTAGGCATAGTTGCTTATGCCACTTATACATTTGCCAATAAATTTTTGAAGACCAGGGTCAGCACCATGCTGGCTATTGGTTCACTGATTGTGACACTCATCCTTCAAAATGCTTATGCCTTTCCGATACTCATATTGCTTGGCGGCATTATATCGTCGGCCATGGAAACCCAGCAGCATGAAAACGAATTGAGGGTAAAACTATATTCAAATGTAAATCCTAATAAAGTAGCATACTTTATAGGGATTCTGCTTTTTTTCGCTGCTTTAGGTGCGGTTGTAAATCAAACGTCCCCATTAAGTTTACCAATCCGTTTATTTGAAAACTTTTACCGCAACGGCATCCTTATTTTTGGAGGGGGACAAGTGCTGGTACCACTCATGTATACCGAATTTGTTGAGGTTAAGCATTACTTAAGCCGGTCGGAGTTTTTGTCGGGATATGCTTTGCAGCAGGCTTTGCCGGGGCCTACATTTTCATTTACTTCGTTTTTGGGCGGCATAACGCTTGGCAACAAAGGAAACAGCATTTGGGGGCAGGTAATTGGGAGCCTGGTTGCTGTTATTGGCATCAATACACCAGGCCTTATCCTGATCCTCTTTATTGTGCCGTTTTGGGAGGATCTGAAGAAGATTACACGTATAAAAAACTCACTGAGCGGTATAAATGCAGTAGCTGTAGGTTTTATGGCTACTGCGCTGATTTTACTGGTAAGGCCTTTTGGCTTAAATTGGACAGCCTATGCCTTAATGATCGGTACGTTCCTGGTGCTGCATTTTACCAAAATAAAAACACCGATAGTGATCATTATCGGCGTGGTTTTAGGAATAATATTTTAGCCTCCTGGCCCCCTAAAGGGGAGGTTAGGGAACCCTGGGATTACTTTTAACGGCATCATATTCCACAATCAGCAATTGAGAATTACCTTTAATCCTTTCTCCAACTGTTTTATCAATTTTGGTTTATCAGCTACAAAATGCAGTGAATTTGCCATAAGCACCCCATTCAGCAACCTAACGCCGATCTGCTCATTTACAAAATCGACTTTTCTGAAATCTATTTTGACGTCATCACTAAACGCAGGAAAATGTTGTTGTGTTTTGTTGATGGCTGTAATATAACTTTCCGGAGGCAGCAAGCTTGCAAGGGCAAACCTAAATGTGCCGTTTTCGTAACCCGGATCTGCACAGCATTGTGGATGTTCACTTGTTATTCCTTTTTTATAAGCGCTATAGCTCCGGGCTGTTGCAGGCCTGAAATGAGGATCTAAAACTCTTCGGCCGTGCTACGGCTGTCAATAAAGGGCGAACTATAAAGATTTATAATTAAAAGCTTGTAATCAACGATGAAAGTCCATTCTGATGTTTGATTTTTTTTATGGGTAACCAGGTCTTCGCAGCCGAACGCATAGTCGATATCTAATACTATCCGGAAACTTCCCTGGCCTGTGTTCTCATCAAATTTGATCCTGTCGAAATTTAAACGGGTTACTTCCGGCGAACCTTCCGGCCTGAATTCGCGCTCAAGCGCATGTTTAAGCTGTTCGTAGTTTGCTGAAAGAGGCTTAAATATAACATTCAGAAAACTTAACAAGCTGGCAGGTTCATCCTTTAGCTCATCGAGCTGCCCTTTGTGAAGTTTAATTTGCAAGCTGTTTATCATCAAAACAAAATTAAAAACAAAGCCGGATTAAATGAAATGCGAAATAGAACGAGTGTTTTTGCGCATTTTGTAAAAAAAAGAGCCGGATAAATTTTGATGCCGAACTGGATATCCTAAGTTAAAAAGAATTAAAAGAGGAATGCCTTATTTTTATTTTTTAATTGTTTTTATTACAATAATTACTAAATGAAATCGATTGCTTTTGAATATTTTTCAAAACCAAAGTATGTCCCGTTTCTTAGGATGTATCAAGAATGTCTCCGCTATAAATCTTAACTTTTAAATGGCCCGTTTAGTAAAAAAGGCTTGTTAGAGATCCTGGTTTTGAGTAAAGTGACGATTTTTTAATATTTTTTTAATAATTGTTGTTTTGACAATAAAAGTTTTTACATTTAGCTTTCTATAGTAGCCCAACCTATTTAATTATAAACCAGTTAAGACCAATTCATGGAGATTTTGAACGATGATCATATTATTGAGCAATTAAAATTGGGGAACAAGGAGGCCTTTGAAGCAGTATTTAAAAAATACTATAAGCTGCTTAATGTATCGGCCTTTTATATTTTACGGGATGAAATGGAAGCTGAAGATACCGTTCAGGGTTTTTTTGTTGATCTTTGGGAAAGACAATTATATACCAATATTAATTCGTCATTAAAAGCTTATTTAACTACAGCAATCCGTAACAGATGCCTCAAAAAAGTTGAAAGCGAAACACGAACGCAAAAAAAATTGGTAGATTATAAATATACACTTACCGAAATAGAGGAGGAAGAAACACCTGTACCGGAAATTTATCCTGAAAAAGTGCTGGCCGATTTGTCGATACAGCGGATGCAGGCTTTTACGCTGGTGCATTATGAGCATAAAAAGTATAAAGATGCGGCCCTTGAAATGGGCATTAGCATAAATTCTTTGAAAACTCATTTAAAACTGGCAATAAAAACTTTAAAAGAAGGGTTAAAGAGTGCCAAATAAGTTCACCCTTTTTATCCATAATGAGGTCTTATAAATAATGACATACAATAAAGCGTATTTTCAGGAACTGATAATTGAGCAAATTACAGGCGTAATAAGTGAGGAAGACAGTCATTTGCTTGAACAGGCTATACAAAATGATCCCCGGATTAAACAACTGTGGGATGAAATGCAACAGGTACTTACTTCAGATAAAGCTCAAACCTTCTTTAATAATATTGATGAAAATAAAGCCTGGGATACAATCCAGCCCGAAATAAAGCCGGTACTATCGATCAGGCCTGGCTGGGCAGGCGCAATAAAATGGCTTTCCGTAGCGGCTTTATTATGTGTCGCTTTTACTGCCGGATATTATTGGCGGCAAATACCTGTTAATACTATTGTTGCTGCAAAAAAAAATCTTAAAACACCGTCCATTGAGTTACGGCTGGCAAACGGGCAGCATATCAACCTGTCTGATACCAGCAAAAAGGTGATTAATATGTCGTTCGCTCATTTAAAGAAAGGTGTTAACGGTTTAAGTTACCAGGTAGATAATAGTAAAAATGAGGAGTGGAGCACACTCGTTATTCCTTCAAAATTAAACTACCGGATAGTACTTTCAGACGGTACACAGGTTTGGTTAAATTCGGTATCGAGCCTGCGCTTCCCGTTTTCATTTTTAGGCAAAACCAGAGAAGTGTACTTAACAGGCGAAGCTTTTTTTAAAGTTGCAAAAAATGCTGCTCACCCCTTTATAGTTCATACAGGCCAAACTGATGTAAAAGTTTTAGGTACGGAGTTTAACGTAAATACTTATCATGCCGATGAAACAGTAACCTCGTTGGTTGAAGGTTCGGTATCAACAAGCGGCCAGGATAAACAAAAAATGCTTTTACAACCTGGCTACCAAGCTGTTTATACATCGGGGGCTGGGTTTCGGGCCCAACCATTTGATTCAGCTGTTGAACTGGCCTGGATGAATGATATTTATTATTTCCATAACATTAAACTTCACGATATAAGCGATGTGCTGCTCCGCTGGTTTGATGTAAAAGTGGTTTTTGACGATCCAGCGAAAGCCGACGAAGCATTTAGTGGTGCTATTCAAAAAAACAAACCAATTGAAGTCTTTATTCAAAATATTAAAGCATCTGCAGGAGTTTCGGCCCTTTTAAAGGAAGGGGTTTTACACATCAGGTAAGAAAGCGCCACGGTTAAACCACAATCTATTTTCCGGTTATTTAATGCCTGGCCCTTAAGCGCCATGGGATTATTTGCCCTTGTTTGTCAAATGGGTAGCATTAGTAATGCATTGAAATAGTGTTGATTAACAATGTTTGTTTTTCATTGTAATAAAAAAAATACAATTTTTCTTGTTTCCGTTCACCCGTTTTAGCAGGAACAGGTCTTAGAGAAAACCAATCGTAAACCCAATAAATATGGAGAGAATTCTATTCAGCCGGCGGCTTATCCTGCCCTTTATTTTTCTTTTATTGGTAACCCGGTATAGCGCTGTACAAGCGCAGGGTACTGGACCAATAACACTTAAAAAGGCTAACATCAGTTTGGCCGAAGTATTTAAATCAATCAAAAAACAAACAGGCCTAACCGTTTTTTACAGTAACACTCTTTTGAATGACAAAGAATTGGTTACTGTTGATTTTAAAAACGCTGAACTGAAAGAAGTGTTCGGCGTACTTTTGAAAGGAAAAAACCTGAATTATGTAGTGCGCGACCAACTCATTGTTATTGAAAAGAGCGAACCCGCGTCCGTTGTAAACCCTCCCAAAAAAGAACCTGCAGGAGCCGTCGTTCCTAAAAAAGTGCAGGGGATTGTTTCTGACGACAAAGGCCTTACTTTACCAGGTGTAAGTGTTAAGGTTAAGGGAACCATGAACGGCACACAGTCAGACATGGATGGAAAGTACACTCTTAATTTAAAGGAAGGCGGAGGTTCAATTATTGTATTTTCATTTGTGGGATCAAAATCGCAGGAATTTGATCTTGCAAACTATTCTCCATCAGCCGGCGGCGTTTATAAAATTAATGTGCAAATGGGCGCTGATAAAAATGGCCTTGAAGAAGTTACCGTAGTTGCCTACGGTACGCAAAAAAAGGCGAGCCTTGTTAGTTCGATTACCTCTATAAACCCTAAACAGCTCAAGGGGCCGTCAAGTAACCTTACCACCATGTTGGCAGGCGTTGTACCGGGGATGATCTCTTACCAAAGAAGCGGTGAACCGGGTGCTGATAATGCCCAGTTCTTTATCAGGGGCGTGGGTACGTTTGGAGCTGGTAAGGTTGATCCGCTGATATTGATCGATGGTATTGAAATGGGCACCACCGATCTGGCAAGGCTTCAACCGGATGACATATCGGGCTTTTCGGTGCTGAAGGACGCTACAGCCTCATCACTATATGGTGCAAGGGGGGCAAACGGTGTAATATTGGTTACAACTAAGCGTGGTGAGACGGGGGCTGTAAAATTCAATATCCGCGGTGAAAATTCAACATCATCAAACGTTAAGAATATTGATCTGGCCGATAATATTAGTTACATGACATTGGCTAATGAAGCGGTACTTACCCGTAATCCGCTGGGCATCTTGCCTTATTCGCAAAATAAAATAGACCATACTGCAAAAGGTGATGACCCGCTGTTATATCCCAGTAATAATTGGATCAAGCAGTTGATCAAAACCAAAACCAATAACCAACGGTTTAATATGAACGCCAGCGGCGGGTCAGAAAAAGCTAAGTACTATCTGGCCATGACCTATAATATTGATAATGGCAACCTGGCCGAGAACAGCCTTAACAATTTCAGCAACAACATTAAGCTGCAATCATATTCTCTTTTATCAAATACAACTTTAAACCTTACTAAAACCACTGAGGCGGTGGTGAGCTTAAAAGGCCAGTTTGATAGTTATCATGGCCCTATCGGCGGTGGTGGTTACACTTTTTTAAACGCCCTTTGGAGTAACCCTGTAGCTTTTCCGGCAATTTATCCGGGTAATTTGCTGCCATATGTAAATCACCCGCTTTTCGGTAATGCCATTATACCTGGTGGCGGTTTGTATATGAATCCTTATGCGCAATCCCTGTCTGGTTTCCAAAGCTCAAATACCAGCACACTGACAGCGCAATTAAGCTTAAGTCAAAAGCTTGATTTTATAACGCAGGGTTTATCGGCAAGGGCAATGGCGTATACTACGCGTTATTCATACTTCACTGTTTCACGTCAGTATAGTCCTTATTATTACCAATCGGATGTAGTTAACGGAACGTTTAATGGCTTAACGCTACTTAATAACGGTTTGGCAGGCAGCAGCATTGGCAATACGCCAACCGAATATTTGACTTATAATCAAGATCCGGCGTTAAATGTTTCTAATTCCATAGCTTACATTGAAACGGCGGTAACCTATAACCGCACCTTTGCTCAAAAACATGCTGTTAGCGGGTTACTGATCGGGACTATGCGTAACTATCTTACAGGTAATGCCAAAACATTACAATTATCATTGCCGTCACGTAATCAAGGGGTATCGGGCAGGTTTACCTATGGTTATGATAACCGGTATCTGTTTGAGTTTAACTTTGGTTACAATGGGTCTGAGCGTTTTGCAAGTAATCATCGTTTTGGTTTTTTCCCGTCTGTAGGTGCGGGTTGGGTAGTATCTAACGAGAAGTTTTTTGAGCCATTGCTTTCAACTATTGATAACCTTAAATTCAGGGTTACCTATGGTTTAGTAGGTAATGATCAGATCGGAAAGCCGGAAGATCGGTTTTTCTATTTGTCTGACGTTAGTTTAAATAATGGCGCCTATGGCCAGTTTGGTACCAACTACCTATATAGCAGGCCGGGCGTAGCTACCAGACGTTATGAAAATCAGAATATTACCTGGGAGCAATCAAGGCAAACTAACCTCGGTATGGATTTAACTGTGGCCAAAAACTTCACCTTAACAGTTGATGCCTACCAACAAAAACGTGACAATATTTTAATGGTACGCAGCACCATCCCAACCTCTATGGGTTTGCAAGCTGATATATCTTCAAACGCAGGTAAATCATCCAGTAAAGGTGTGGACATTGCTATGGATTACAAGAAAAACTTTAACAACTCTTTCTGGATCCAATCGCGCGGTACGCTTACTTATGCTAAGAGCAAGCTGTTGAAAAATGAAGAACCTGTTTATCCAAATAACCTTCAATACCTGAGCAAAGTAGGTAATTCCTTAAGCCAGATATATGGCCTTATAGCCGAGCGGTTATTTATTGACAATGTAGAGGTAGCCAACTCGCCCGTCCAAAGCTTTGGCGACTATAAAGCCGGCGATATTAAATACCGCGATATGAACGGCGATGGAAAAATAACCAGTTCGGATATAGTGCCGATAGGGTATCCGCAAGTGCCGGAAATTATCTACGGTTTCGGTTTTTCTGTTGGGTATAAAAACTTTGATATCAGCGCGTTTTTCCAGGGCTCGGCAAGGTCTTCTTTTGTCATCAATTCAGCAGATATTTCTCCGTTTTATTTAGTGAGCGGCCTGCAGAACAACGGCCTTAATACAGGTAACCAAAGCGGTCTGTTAAAATCAATTGCCGATGATCACTGGTCTGAGGATAATCGTAACCCTTACGCGTTTTGGCCACGCTTAAGTAATACCATACAAGCCAACAACAGCGCTACACCAAATTCTCCAACATCAACATGGTGGTTAAGAAATGGCTCGTTCCTGCGCCTGAAGTCGGCAGAACTTGGATACAATTTCAATAAGAGTCAACTCAAGTTTATCCATTTGAATAGCGCACGTATCTATCTAAACGGCTTAAACCTGTTAACCTTCAGTAGCTTCAAGCTTTGGGATCCCGAAATGGGAACCTCAGGATTGGGTTACCCGATTCAAAAAGTATTTAACGTGGGCCTGCGGGTAGAATTTTAAAAGCTTTCAAATTAATTATATGAAAAGTAATTTTATACAAAAAATTAAGCAATCGGTATTAAGTCAAACACCAAAGAGGAATATCTCCCTGGTAATAATGACCTTAATAATGATTGTACCGGTAACATCTTGTAAAAAATCATTTTTGGATGTTGTTCCTGATAACGTATCAACAATAGCCAACGCCTTTGTTTCACAAACCGAGGCAGAGAAGTATTTGTTTACCTGCTACTCATACCTGCCAACGGAAACAGATCCCACTTATAATGTTGGGCTTACCGCCGGTGATGAAGTTTGGGTGGAAGACCCTGCAAATCACATACGGTCAACAAACGTACTGCAACTGCCCAGAGGATTCCAAAACTCGTCTGACCCTATAGCCAATTATATGAATGGTACCAGGGACGCGGCTGCGAATTATAAGGCTATACGGGATTGTAATGTCTTTATTGAAAATGTCAGCGACAAAAGCAAAGTGCTGGATTTGGATATTGACACACGTGAGCGCTGGATAGCAGAAGCCCAATTTTTAAAGGCTTTTTATCATTTTCAACTTTTCAGAGCGTATGGGCCAATACCCATTATCGATAAAAATCTGCCTATTGACGCGTCCATTGACGATATACGGGTAAAACGCCGGCCGGTTGATGAAGTAGTAAATTATATAGCCGGGTTATATGATCAGGCTGCCGCAAAATTACCCTTAACAATCAGGAATGAAGGAAGTGAACTGGGGCGTGTTACCAAGGCGGCTGCTTTGAGTATGAAAGCCAAATTGTTAGTAACGGCGGCGAGCCCGTTGTTTAATGGCAACCCGGATTATAATTCATTCAAGAATAAGGATGGCGAGCAGTTGTTTAACCCCACTTTTAGTGCCGAAAAATGGCAGCGCGCTGCCGATGCCTGCAAAGCAGCCATTGATTTTTGCGAGTCGCAAAATATACGCCTTTATACGTTTCCTACACCTACTAATCCACTTAGTCAAACTACTATGACTCAAATGGGTATAAGAAACGCGATGAGCGAAAAGTGGAATGAAGAGCTGATATGGGGGCTAACTGCCAATAATAACATCAACTATAATTCATTCTTCCAGTCGATGTGCGCCGGGCAATATGATTTTAACAATGCCGATGCCGCAAAGTCAGCCAATCGCCCGTTACTTGGCCCTACCTTAAAAATGGCTAAGATGTTCTACACTAAAAACGGGGTGCCAATTAACGAAGATAAAACGCTTGACTTTAGTGATATAGCTCAGCTAAGGGTTGGTACACATGACGAACGTTTTAACATCAAAGAAGGGGAAACAACTGCAAGGCTTAATTTTGACAGGGAACCGCGCTACTATGCCGATCTGGGATTTGACCGCGGTGTTTGGTATATGGCCAACAGCCCAACTAAAACCGATGAAGATACCTGGTGGATGAAGGCCCGTGGTGCCGAAGTAGGCCAATCTTCACCTATACCAATTGCTGGTTTTTACATGAAAAAAGCCCTTAACTGGCATTACGAATGGGCAACAGTTACCTATATCAATTACCCTTGGCCCGAAATGCGTTTGTCTGATCTGTATTTGCTTTATTCAGAAGCATTAAATGAAGCTCAGGGGCCTGTAGCTGATGTATATACCTACGTAAACCGCGTGAGAGCGCGGGCCGGCCTGCCTACGGTTCAGGATGCCTGGACTAATTACAGTATTAATCCAACTAAATATACTACGAAAGAGGGAATGCGGGCAATCATTCAGCGCGAGCGCAGCCTTGAGCTTTGTTTTGAAGGCCACCGGTTTTGGGATCTTTTGCGCTGGAAAACAGCCGGTATTGAACTTAACGGAAACGTAACAGGATGGACAATAAGCGAAAATTCACCTCAGTTATATTACCGCGAACGGTTGATTTTTTCGCGGCATTTTGTGATTCCGCGCGATTACTTATGGCCAATAAAAGAAAGCGATTTACTGGTTAACCAAAACCTGGTTCAAAACCCTAACTGGTAGATATAGCGATAATATGTTTAACAATAAAAACATTCACATGGAAACAATAAAATTACGTGCTGCTTTCTGGATCGGGTTGTTAGCGACAATAATAACAGGCTGTAAGCAGGAAACACTTAATAAACCTACTATAACTAATAACAACCCGCCTGGAGTTGTTACCAACGTGCAGGTACAAAACGAAAACGGTAAAGCCAGTTTAACTTATACGTTACCCGGAGATAATGACCTGTTTTACGTAAAAGCAGTTTACGAAACCTCTCCTGGTAAAACACGCGAGGTAATTGCATCACGCTACACCAATACATTAACTGTTGATGGCTTTGGCGATACCCTGGCACATGTGATAAAACTTTACGCGGTAAATTCAAGCGAAAAGGTTTCGGCACCTGTTAGTGTCACAGCAAACCCTTTAACGCCACCATATCTTCTTGCTTACCGATCACTTAAAATAACTGCTACTTTCGGTGGTTTTAACATTGCCTGTGATAACCTTACCCAGGATAACCTGGTTATTGTACCAATGGTTGATACCGCTAACAATGGTTTATATGTGCAGCCAAAGGGTATGGATAATGTTTACAGTAACAGTATTTCAATAAAGGCCGCTGTAAGAGGCCAGCCGGCTATTGAGCGTAAGTACGCATTCTTTGTAAGGGATAGATTTTTAAATAAATCCGACACTTTATTTTTAAATCTTACACCTTTTTATGAGGAGCAGTTTTCAAAATCGGATTGGTCGGTTTACAAGCTGCCAGGCGACGCAACCAACTTGTATTCATATACCGATGTAACCAAAATTTTTGATGGAAACTTTACCGGCGGTTGGCCAAATTGCCTTTTCACGGTTGAAAGTGCCGGAAGCCCACAAATGGTAACAATCGATCTTGGTAAACAAAGGGTATTCAGTCGCTTTATTCTCAATCCATTCATCGAGATCGGTAATGTATATTATGTAAGGGGTAATTTGCGTGATTTTGAAATATGGGGGTCAAATTCGCCAAATGTGAATGGCGCGCTGGATGCTTCGTGGACAAAATTGTTAACCTGTAACATAGTAAAACCATCTGGTTCGCCTTCAGGTACGGAAACAGCTGCTGATTACAAATACGCACATGATGGATGGGGCTTTGATTTCCCGGCCGGATTAAGTGCTTACAGATACATCAGGATCAGGAGCTTGCGCAACTGGACAGGATCGTACTTTATGAGTATCAGTGAATTTACCATGTTTGGAAAGTAACAAGGCCGATGCATTTATCAATTTAATTACAATTATGAAACTATATAAAATAACATCATGCTATCTTTTAGTGCTGGCTGCTTTCACCATGAGCGCCTGTACAAAAATGGATGATTATAAAAAGAAATATGAGCCTAATGGGGCAATAATATATCCGGGCAAACTGGATTCCGTTCAGGTGTTTTCTGGCAAGAACCGTGTTTTGCTAACTGGTCTGTTTACATCTGATCCTAAAATTGTGAAATACCGGGTATACTGGAACAGTAAACAAGATTCGATAGAAACGCCTGTAACCCGTACATCAGGGGTTGACACGGCTAAATTGGTCATACCTAATTTACCTGAAGGTACAATGACCTTCGAGGTCCGCACTTTTGATAACGGGGGCCATATTTCCGTTCCGGTTACATTGGCTGCTAATGTATATGGCACTCTTTACCAAAGTTCACTTATCAACAGAGGTATAATCGCGGTCAAATTACAAACAGATGGCTCAGCTTTAATTAACTGGGCTGACGTGAATGCTGATGACGGGTTGGTTTCAATGGAACTAAAATACACAGACGCTGCCAACAAACAACGTGATACAGTAATTGTATCGCAGCCAACTGGTTTAACCACATCTCTCCCTAAATTTAATGCTGGAAAAACGCTTAGTTACCGCACAGGTTTTAAACCCAATAAAACGGCCATCGATACTTTTTATGCAGATTACGTAGATCAGAAAGTAATCGATGTAACTAATGCTTACCTCTTAAACACAGGGCCTTTTCAAAGAAACACCTTTGATGGCCGTTGGGGAACCCTCGCCGCGCCATGGATAACCAATGCGGCGGCCAAAAATAAAGATGGCGGTACCAATGGGGGCTATAGTTCTGATGGCGGCGGTACTATTAACTGGGAAACATGGAACAATACACCTGTTGTAAACGGTATAGTATATCAGGCTACGTCTTCGCAGCTATCGGCAGGAAGTTATACTGTGTCATTTGATGCCTATTCGGAAGTGCAATCAAATTCATCGGTTTACTGTGTGGCAGCCGCCGGAGGGAACGGCATCCCGATACTCGCAGATCTTTCAACAGCGCTGGGATCTGTAAAGATGTATAACGGCGCAAAGGCTGGTACAACCAGTCCGAGTTCAAGGGATGTGAAAACTTTTACTTTTACACTTTCTTCACCGCAGGTTGTGTCCATAGGATTTCTGGGTAACCTGGTTGGTAATGGAAACCCCGGCAATTATTTTACGGTGTTTAATATTAAACTGTTTAAAAATTAAAAATGATAAAAAGTCCCTGGTGTTAGCCAGGGACTTTTTACTTTAATATAGCTATCGTTTACAATTGAGCTTATTCATAAATGGCTACCTGTACAGGTTCGTCCTCAGGTATTTCCTTAATTTGAGCTGATATTGATCTTTTTGTTGCATTTGAGGTAATAAAACTCATGCCAAATGCAAGTAAAAGCAGTGGTACTGTCATCCAGATTACCTGGTGGATACCATAATGGGCAATCACAAAACCACCCAGTAAAGTACCCAATGTAATACCGGCGTTAAAGAAGGAGGGAAGCAGGCTGTTTACAAAGTCAAGCGCTGGTTCCTGAATGCCATGGGTAAGCTGTATATTTGCCGCTAAAAATCCTCCGGTGTGTATAAATCCCCAAACTGAAAGAATAATAACCATTGGAATAAAATGCCCGCCAAACAGATATGCCAAAACATGGGTTGCAACTAAAGAAAGCAAAAACAGCCGCGTTGTAAGCGTTACATTTTTACTAAGCGCTATACCCATAAGCCAGTTGCCGGCTATCCCTGTACCTCCAAATACCAGCAACATCATGCTAATTTGAGCTCCGCTCATACGCGAAACTTTATCCAGGTATTCGGCAAGATAACCATAGGTGGCAAACATGCCTGCCAGGATAATGGTTGAAGCCAGTAGCTTAATCCATAAGTGTACACTCCGCAGCAGCTTTACCTGGCTTTTGGGACTTGCCTGTTCCTCATTAACGGGCATTGAAGGTGCAAATAGCGTCAACGCGCCAAAGGCTAATAGGTTAATGACGGCTGATAAGAGAAAAGATGCCCTCCAACTAAAAAGATCTGCCATGTAGGTGGTGAGAGGCACCCCCAATACGGTAGCAACGCTAAGCCCGCCCATTACTATCGAGATGGCTTTTGGCGCATCTTTTGGCCCCGCTTGTTTTGCAGCCGCAGTCATGGATACTGCCCAGAACACCGGGTGCAAAAATGCCGGTAGTATACGGGCAATCATAAGTACGGTGAAGTTCGGCGCTATTGCCGATAACAGGTTAGAAATAACAAATATCCCTAATACCAGGCACATCACAAATTTGCGGTTAAGACGTGCTGTTAGCATATTGGTAAACGGTCCTGCAAGCGCTACCGTTAACGCGAAGGCACTAAGCAGCCAGCCTGCCGTATCAATGGAAATATGAAATTCTTTCACCAGGTCGGGAAGGATACCGATAACTCCGAACTCTGTGGTTATGATGCCGAAGGCACCAAGGGCCATAATGTAGATTAATTTATTCATGAGTAGATGTATTTAAATATTTGAATGTTTCGATGTTTTATATTGAAGTAACCAGTCAAATCAGAAGATGTCAGTATTTAGCTTTTCAGTTCGTTCAGGCAGGCAATGTAGTCGTCAAGTACCTGTTGGTTCAATACATATTTAAGGTTCCGACCTTCTTTTTGTGATAGTAATAAATCGGCATCAACCAGTTGTTTAAGGTGGTGTGATACGGAAGGCTGCGTAAGGTCAAGCAGATCATTTACCTCCGCACAGTAAAGGCAATCTTTCTTTTTTTTAAACTGTTGTAAAATAGCTATCCGGTTCGCATCGCTCAGCGCCCTGGATATTTTCTCTATTTTTTTGTTGTCCATTTTTTGCCGTCAATTATATGTATTCAACGTTATAGTGTAAAGATAAAAATATTAACATATAGAAATGTTTCTATGTATTTAAAACGCATAAATGACAATAAAAGGATATATGGGCAAGCCTTATGGGAGAGAGATGCTTCTCCGATATTCGATTTTGTCACAAACACACCCGTTTGTTGGCACATTTGCCTGTTTAATAGTGATCGTGTTGATCTTAATTTTATGGTATGAAAGTAGTAAGAGTACAATACACCACGCGCGCGGAGTTTGCGGCCACCAATCAGCGGAACATCGCTGCCATTGTTGAAGAGTTGAAAATTTTAAATCATCCCGGTATTAAATATACAGCATGGCTATTGCCCGACGGTAAAACATTTATGCATTTTGATCAGCTCGAAAATGAAGAAGCCCACCTTGTATTACAAGGGCTGGCTTCGTTTCATAAATTTGCTGACGAACTTGAAGCCAGTGATTTAGAAGTCGAACCCAAGCTTGAGCTGCTTTCGCTTGTGGCGTCTACGGAGACCTATTTTTAATGCACTAAAACTACTGTTTGCCGATTGGTAAAGCCGTTTCTGTTTTCGCAGCTTTCATCACGAGTTTGGTTTCTACTTTACCAATTGCAACGACCGCGAAAAGCCGGTTCATCAAAAAATCATAGTACTCTTTGCGGTCTTTTACGGTTACCTTAAGTATGAAGTCAAAATCGCCGGTGAGGTGATAGCATTCCAGTACTTCCGGAAGTTTAATGATCTCACTTTCAAAATGACTTAAACTGTGCTGACTGTGATCTTTCAGTTGCACATGCGTAAAGGTCATGAAATCCAGCTCGAGCTTTTCATGATCAAGCACCGCAACGTATTTTTTAATATAGCCTCGCTCCTGGAGCGAACGGATCCTGTTATTGATAGGAGTAGTGGTTTTGTTAAGCTTAAGGCCTATCTCCTGGCCGGTAAGGCGCGCATTTTCCTGTAAAAGCTGGAGTATGCGGATATCTGTTTCATCGAGTTGGTTGAGCATGAGAGTTATAAAAACTAAAATATAAGCTTTAAATATTTATCAAAAGTTTTAAAACCTGTTTTTCAGAAGATTTTTAGTCTTAAAAACCAAATTTTAAGTGCTGTGTGGATTATGAGATTGTGAATATACAATTTTACATCGTAATACTATGAAGCACGACAAAAAACAACTATCGCCGGTAATCCTTGTTACGGGCGCCCGGGGGCAGATCGGTACCGAACTGGTTGCCGCTTTAAGAAATGTTTATGGCAGGGAACAAGTAATTGCCACCGACTTACATGATGCTATGGCAACCCCGGATTTAGAGGGGCCATATCGTCAGTTAAATGTATTAGATAAAGATGAGCTGGAAAATCTGATTGCTACCTACGGAGTAACTCAAATTTATCATCTTGCAGCTACCTTATCTGCCAAAGGAGAAGAGGCTCCGTTAAAAGCATGGCACCTGAATATGCAAAGCCTGCTTAATATATTGGAAGCAGCCAAAGATCATAAATTGGATAAAGTGTTTTGGCCTAGCAGTATCGCTGTATTCGGGCCTTCAACAGCACGTAAGATCAGTCCCCAGAATGCTTTGCTTGATCCGCAAACGGTCTACGGTATCAGCAAGGAAGCTGGTGAACAATGGTGCGCCTATTACAGGGGGCATTATGGAGTGGATGTACGCAGCTTGCGTTATCCAGGATTAATCAGCTACAGCGCCCCGGCTGGCGGGGGGACTACAGACTACGCAGTAGCTATATTTCACGAAGCTTTGCAGAATGGACGTTACGAATGCTACCTAAGCCCCAACACCGCATTACCTATGATGTATATGGATGACGCGGTAAGGGCTACACTTCAACTGATGAACGCGCCCGTGGAAGCACTCAAAGAACGCGGAGCATATAATATCGGTGCTTTAAGTTTTACACCTGCTCAGCTTGCCGTAGAGTTGAAAAATCACTTGCCCGATTTTACCATTAGTTATAACACCGACAAGCGCCAGTCCATTGCGAACTCATGGCCCGCTGGTGTTGAGGATGCTGAAGCAAGGCGCGACTGGAACTGGCGTCCTGAATATGATCTTGTTACTATGACTGCAGATATGCTCGGTCATCTTACACCTGTTTATAAAAATAACAGCAATACTGCCGCAGTGAGTTAAATAAGGGTTTAATGAGAGACCTGAATATTACCCAATCGATCACAGCCCGGGATGCTGCTTCGCTGGAAAAGTATTTTAGTGATATTGCCCGCGAGCCAACTATCAATACGGAAGAAGAAGTTCTGTTAGCTCGGAAGATCCGGCAGGGAGATCTGTCCGCTTTGCATAGGTTGGTAAAGGCCAATCTGCGTTTTGTGGTTTCCGTGGCAAAAAAGTATCAGCACCAGGGCATTCCCATGGGCGACCTGATAAGTGAAGGTAATTTGGGTTTGCTTGAAGCCGCGAAACGGTTTGACGAAACCCGCGGCTTCAAGTTTATATCTTATGCAGTTTGGTGGATCAGGCAGCGAATCATGGAAGCGCTGTTGGATAAAACGCGGATGATCCGCCTGCCTGCCAACCAGGTGGATATGATTGTTCATGTTAACAGGGCTACAGGGGTTCTGGAACAACGACTTGAGCGACTGCCCGTTCAGGATGAAATAGCGGCATTCCTGGAAACTGCTGAATGGAAAGTAAAAGAAGCTTTACATGTGGCTCCTTTTACTCATTCGTATGATAAAGCCGATACACCCGGCAATGACGGATACAGCCTGCTTGATCGTTTACATACAGATGAACCCGGAATAGAAGGCCTTTTGGAAGCTTACCAACTTAAACAACAGCTTGATGATTTGCTTAATAAGCTAAACGATGCTGAACGATCTGTTGTGTTTTATCATTATGGTCTGGACGGGCACAGTGAACTCTCGGCCCCCGAAATCGGTAACCGGCTTGGTATTAGCGCAGAAAGGGTGAGGCAGCTAAGAAACCGGTCTATTGACAAGCTTAGGGAAAGTGCTAATTTGCAAAAACTTGAAATTTGAGATAAGAGGTAGGGATTTTATTTTCTGTGTCTTAATTTCTTTCGGTGCTTTATCATTCGTTTGTTAACTTCACCAGTTCATTATTCAGAGCTAATTTGCGATTAAAATGAGCTGCTGAACTATTTATCTTGCATCCGCTGGATTAAGCAAACGTTTGCGCTAAATTAAGATTGCAGGAAATTAGGCATTCCTATTTAACCTTTATAATTTAGGAGCTTAAAAACATCATGGTCGGAACACTTAATATACGGTCAATCATGTTCAACCCTACAAATGCAAATGAAAAAAATACTCCTCTCTTTATTATTGCTAACCCTTATAATTTCACAGGCTTTTAGCCAGGCGAAACATAGTTTTAAAATTGCTGATGGTAATTTTATTTATGATGGAAAATCCATTCAAATCCACTCGGGCGAAATGCATTTTGCAAGAATCCCTAAAGCTTACTGGAAGCAGCGCCTGCAAATGCTCAGGGCAATGGGTATGAATGCGGTTGCCACTTACGTTTTCTGGAACCATCATGAGGTTAGTCCGGGTGTATGGGACTTTAAAACCGATAATCGTGATATCCGCGAGTTTGTAAAAACCGCGCAGCAAGAGGGCTTAATGGTAATATTAAGGCCGGGTCCTTACGCTTGTGCCGAATGGGAATTTGGCGGCTATCCGTGGTGGCTCCAAAATGATAAACAATTGGTTATCCGCAGTAAAAACGACCGCTTCCTGGACTCCTGCAAAACTTATATCAACCAGTTGATGGGGCAGGTTAAAGACCTGCAAATAACCCATGGCGGGCCAATAATCATGGTTCAGGCCGAAAATGAATTTGGATCATATGTAGCCCAGCGTAAGGATGTGCCGCTTGCCGATCATAAAATTTACAGCGCAGCTATAAAAGATCTGCTTTTAAAAGCGGGCGTTGATGTGCCATTGTTTACTTCTGATGGCGACTGGTTGTTTGAAGGCGGCGTAATTAAAGGGGCATTGCCAACTGCCAATGGCGAAGGTGATACCAAAAATTTGAAGAAGCTCATTAACCAATATAACGGAGGAAAAGGCCCTTATATGGTGGCCGAATATTATCCTGGCTGGCTTGACCATTGGGGCGAGAAATTTGAAAAAGTATCAGAAACCTCGGTAATTAAAGACCTGGAGAAGTACTTGAAAGATACCGTATCATTTAATATATACATGGCACATGGTGGCACCAATTTTGGTTTCACAAGCGGTGCTAATTATGACAAGGAACATCAAATTCAGCCGGATATTACCAGCTATGATTATGACGCCCCTATCAGCGAGGCAGGATGGGTAACTCCCAAGTTTACAGCTATCCGCAACCTGATGAAAAAGTATGCAGCTTATGCTGTTCCTGAAGTGCCCGCGCAGCTTCCGGTGATCCGCATTCCGGCTATTAAGCTTACCAAAACGGCCGATTTGCTGGAGATGGCGAAAGACCAGCCCGCTGTAGAAAGCGATACCCCGCAAACATTTGAAACGCTTAAGCAAGGCCATGGCTATGTATTATACAGCCGTAAATTTACCCAACCTGTCAGCGGCACTTTAAACCTGGAAGGCCTGCGGGATTATGCGACCATATATGTAAATGGCGAAAAAGTTGCAGAGCTTAACAGGCAAAGTAATAAATTTAGCTGCCCTATAAATATTCCTTTTAATGCGCGTTTGGATATTTTGGTTGAAAACCTTGGCAGGATCAATTACGGGGGCGAGATCATTCACAATCTTAAAGGAATCATTAGCCCGGTGAAGGTTGATGATCATGAAATTACAGGCAACTGGCAAATGTATAAGCTACCTATGGATAAAGTACCGACGCTCGGGGCAGGCACAACAAACACCACCGGCCATCCAGCACTTTACCAGGGGACATTTGACCTGAATAAAGTGGGAGATACTTTTTTAGACATGAAGAATTGGGGTAAAGGTATAGTATTCATAAACGGGATCAACATTGGTCGCTATTGGAAAATTGGCCCGCAGCAAACGCTTTATTTGCCAGGCTGCTGGCTTAAAAAAGGTACAAACAGCATCGTTGTACTTGATCAGTTGAATGATATCCAGCAAACAGAGATCGCTACGGTAACCGTGCCGGTATTAGATGGCCTGGTAAGTAAATAATATAATTTAACTTAATGAATGACGGCAGGAGACTATCCTGTCGTTTTTTTATGGCTGTTATTTAACAGGATTGGGTTTTAATATTTAACTATTACTATTTAAAAATAAGAAGTAATTTAACCTATTGTTTATATCAATAGATAAGCCTTAATAATAGTTCTAAATATTCGTACGGGTTGGTATATTCACACTTAATTATGAAATCCTTAAGTTAGATTAAGGAAGATAAATCCTGTTTCTTATTCCCGAACGAAACAATTTGTAAGCTTTTGGTTTGATAATAAGTGCCGTAAATCGATGAAGATCAGTAAGGTTCTATATGTTATATTTATATTATTGATCGGAACCATAGCGAGGGTATCTGCCCAAAATACCTATGTAGCCGCGGTACACGGCGTACTCGATCTTCGTAATCAGCCTGTCAATGATAAAATTGAACTGACCGGAAACTGGCTGTTTTATTGGAACCAATTAATAAATCCCAATGACACTACTGCTATTAAGGACAGGCTTTTGGTTGAGTTTCCATTTAAATGGAGTGGATATGCCTGGCGGGGCAAAAAGCTACCTGCGTTTGGCTATGGTACATACCGACTTAAAATTTTACTTCCCCAAAAACATGGCGAATTAAAGCTGGGCATGCCTGATGTTTACAGCGCGTACAGGCTGTATATTAACAAAAAGTTAGTATCATCAAACGGGAAGGTAACTACTTCCGGAAAGGGATTTGAAGCACATTGGGAATATCATGCTGTTGCCCTGCCCAACAGTGATACCATCAATATCACATTACAAATTTCCAATTTTATACACAGTAAAGGAGGAATCAGTAAACCCATTTTCATAGGGCCTGCGGAAAGAATTGACCTGGCCCGGCATCGCGCCGAAGGTATTGATCTGATGCTGACGGGCTGTTTACTGATGGGGGGATTATTTTTTCTTGGTTTATATCTGCTGGGCAGCCGTGATAAAGCCATTTTACTTTTTGCCTTGTTCTCGATAGTTTATAGTTACCGGATCATAGGTACAGATAACTATGTGCTGCACACCTTATTGCCTGATATTAACTGGTACATAACGGTCCGGTTGGAATATATGAGCTTATTTTCGGGGATAGGTCTGTTTGGGCTTTACACGTTATACTTATATCCGGCAGATGTAAATCGGCGGGTTGTAAATATTATTAATGGCATTTGCTTTTCGTTCACTTTAATGACATTATTTAGTCCTCCGTGGATTTTTACCCAGCTCGTGAACCCATTTTTAGCAGTGATGCTGTTTTGCCTCGTTTATATTCCATATGTATACTCAAAAGCCTGGCGCAATAACAGGCCCGGATCTGTTTATGCTTTAATGAGCGCGTTTGCTTTAATGTCGGTATTTGCGATATCGCTTTTTCATTACTGGGCATTAATACCTCCGTTGCAGCTGGTTAGTTTTTTAGGATATATCGCTTTTTTCTTTTTGCAGTCGCTTGTGTTAGCGCACCGGGTATCATTTGTATTGAAAAAGGCGAGGGCTGAAGCCGAACAGGGTTTAAAGGTTAAAAGTGAATTTTTGAGCACGATGAGCCACGAAATCCGGACACCGCTTAATTCGGTAATAGGGATGAGCCATCTGCTGCTTAAGAACGAGCCACGCAAGGATCAGATCGAACATCTCAACGTCATGCTTTTTTCGGCTAATAACCTTTTGGCAATAGTGAATGATGTACTGGATTATAACAAGATAGAAGCCGGGAAGATAACTTTTGAAAGCATTGAAATGGACCTGGCTGCACTTGCCCGTAATGTAGTAGGTGGTTTGCAAACAGTAGCACATGATAAGGATATAACCCTACGCCTTGATTTTGATAAGAAATTGCAGCATAAACTGCTTGGCGATCCCACCCGCTTATCGCAGGTAATTACTAACCTGGTTCATAATGCTATAAAGTTTACCCCAAGCGGGGAGGTTGTGTTAGGGATTGAGGTGAAAGAACAAACCGAAACTACGGCCACATTAATGGTGTTTGTTAAAGATACCGGTATCGGTATCCCCCGTGGCAAACAAAAACTCATATTTGAACGCTTTACCCAGGCCGATTCGTCCATATCACGCAGTTTTGGTGGGACAGGTTTAGGTCTCGCAATCAGTAAAAAAATATTGGAGTTACAAGAATCGTCCTTGCAGTTGATTAGTGAGGAAGGAGTAGGCTCGGTATTTTATTTTATTAAAACCTTTGAAAAAGCTGGTAAAATATCAGAGGCGGTTAATGTTAACGTTAAACCTGATGCAAATGATAAGCTTCTGAACGGGATCTCTATCTTGCTGGTTGATGATAACCCGATGAATGTGCTGGTGGCGCAAACTTATTTAAAACGCTGGGGGGCTGCTACCGATGTGGCAACCAACGGACAGGAAGCACTTGACAAGCTGGATACGTCAAAACATCGTCTTGTGTTGATGGATTTGCAAATGCCTGTGATGGATGGGTATGAATCCACAAAAAAAATGAGATTGAACGGTATAAATATCCCCATTATAGCGCTTACCGCCAATCTTCCCAAAGACGTAGAGGACGAAGCTTATAAAACAGGTTTTGACGATATTGTGATGAAACCTTTTTTACCCGATGAACTGCATAGTAAAGTATTGCACCACGTTTTTAAGCAGGAGCATGTGTAAGATGTTCCTGAATCAAACTTCCTGTTTATTTTCTGAATAAAAATTTCATTTACTCATAGGGGTAAAATGATCCTGGCGTGTTTCAGGATAAATTTTACTAAAATGAACAGATTAGCTTCCTTATTACTTCTTATTACTTTTATTTACCCTCCCGATAATAATTGGGCCAGGCGGATAATGGAGGAAAATAAATGGATAAACATCCTTACAACCATTAATTACCGCGTTAAGATTTAATTGAATGTTAACCCAAACTGATGATATTTTGGATATAAATAGCGAACAATTGATCCCGCTACTGCTCTCGGGCGATGAGCCGACCTTTGAAAAGGTATATAAGCACTTCATCAGGCCGTTGCATGTGTACGCTATCTCTATTTTAAGAGATGAAGATACGGCGAAGGGGATGGTACAAAACGTTTTTATGCGGCTGTGGGAACGAAAGGAACGGCTGAATTTTACCGGCTCGATAAAGGCCTACTTGTATGGCGCGGTTTATAACGAATGCCTTAACAACCTCAGGCACCAGAAAGTAAAGGTTAATCACCAGCAGCACGTACTGTATATGACAAAGGATAAAGTTGATAGGGGCGCCGGTATGGAACTGCTTGACCTCAAGGAAAAATTACAACAGGCATTGAATGACCTTCCCGAAAAATGCCGCACAGTGTTTCAGTTGAGCAGGTTTGAGGATTTAAAATACCAGGAAATTGCTGATGAATTAGGCATCTCCATAAAAACGGTAGAAAACCAGATGGGCAAGGCCCTGAAAACATTACGGATCAAATTAGTTGATTACCTGCCGTTGATCATTTGGGTTATCAGCCGGGCTTTTAATATTATTTAACATGATGGACGATTTATTAACCAAATACATGCTGAACGAGACCACGCCGGTTGAGAATGAAACCATCAACCGCTGGCTTGGCGAAAATGACGATAACCGGAAATATTTCGATCATTTTAAACTGATCTGGGATACCAGCCGCGAACTTAAAATAGAAAGTAAGCTTGATCCCGAAGCTTCATGGGCCGAATTTAAACAGCTGGCGCACAACAGGGATGAAGCACCGGTTACAATTAAATCTTTAAAACCGGCAAACCGCTGGCTTAAAATGGCTGCTATGTGGCTCGTGATATTAGGCACTGCCGGGATCTTATACACCCTGTTCAAGCCGGTAAAAGTTAACATGCTTACATTGCAAAGCGGCAATATAGTACGCAAGGTTACCTTATCGGATGGATCATTGATCACCATGAATAAAAACTCGGTGTTGAATTACCCGGACAGATTTACCGGCGGTACCAGGGAGATATCATTAAAGGGAGAAGCCTTTTTTGATGTGGCTCATGATAAATCAAAACCATTTATGATCCACGTAAATGATGTAGTTGTGAAGGTGGTAGGCACATCGTTCAATATCAAAACTACCGGCGCCAATACCGAGGTTATTGTTGAAACCGGCGTGGTGCAGGTAATTCAGCAGGAGATCATTGTAAAGCTAAAGCCGAAAGAGAAAGCATCGGTGCAGGGTGGTCGCCTGCAAAAAGGCAGCAGCCAGGATGAGCTATATAATTATTATCGTACCCAAAAGTTCGTAGCTAATAAAACACCACTGTGGCGGCTTGTGGATGTGCTTAATGAGGCCTACCATGCAAATATTGTGATAGATAATAAAAAGCTGGCTAACAGGACTATAACAACCACATTTAAAGCAGATTCACTTGACGGGATATTAGAGGTCATAAGCAAAACCCTGGGCGATGTTAAAGTGGTCAAAAAACCTCATCTCATCATAATCAAAAACTGATGGAAAAGAAACTAAGCATATTATTTTATATAATGCTCGTGTTGGCGGGCTGCCTGCTCATTACCAATGCGCTGGCGCAGGATAACCTGAACCGTACTGTAGCGCTCAATGTTAAACAAAAAAAGATAGCCGAGATCCTCACCATTATCGGCGAAAAAGGGAAGTTTTATTTCTCGTACAGCAATGATGTCATCAAAACCGATAGTGTGGTGAGCATAGTATCATCCGGGCAAACGATCAAAAACTTACTTGATGAGCTGTTTCATGGCAGGGTTGATTATAAGGAGTCGCCGGGATATATTATACTCCGGCCTACCCCGTACAGGTTAGCCCTTGTGCCTGATACCCTGGCCGGGCCAGGCAATGTTTATTACATCAGCGGGTACGTGTATGATGATATCACCGGTAAAAAACTTTACAATGCCAGTGTTTATGAAAAAAATTCGCTGGAATCAACCCTTACCGATCAGAACGGTTACTTCCAGCTCAAGATAAAAGCCAATGGTATGATTACACTTAATGTAAGTAAGGAGCTATATCGTGACACCAGTATCAATTTTTTAAATAATGTAAACGTATCCATAAAGTCACGCGAATATTATTACAGCGCCGATGCCGCAAATTCAAAATCAGACAGGAGCTGGCTGGGCAGAATGTTCCTTTCATCCGGCCAGAAAATACAGAACCTTAATTTAGGTGGATATCTTTCAACGGTTCCGGTACAAACCTCGCTTTTACCAAGTTTAGGAAGCCATGGTATGATGAGCGGGCAAATAGTCAATAACTTTTCGCTCAATATTTTAGGGGGATATAACGGTGGCGTTAATGGCGTTGAACTTGGCGGACTGTTTAATATCAACAAACAGGAAGTTAAATATGTACAGGCCGCCGGGCTCTTTAATATTGTTGGGGGTAACAGCAAAGGCGTTCAACTGGCCGGCATTAATAATAACGACCAGAAAAACATAGAAGGTATCCAGGCGGCTGGTATATATAATATGGTAAAAGACAGTCTTAAAGGCGTTCAGCTTGCCGGGATCTTTAACCACGTGAGCAATAGCAAAGGCATCCAGGCGGCAGGTATTTACAATTACACCCGGAAAAACAACAAAGGTTTTAGTATCGCAGGGATAGCCAATGTTACAGGCAACGAAGCAAGCGGAATACAGGTAGCAGGAATTTTTAATAAAGCCCGGGTGATAAAAGGCGTGTCATTTGCTATGGTAAATATTGCCGATACGCTTGATGGTTATGGCATCGGCTTATTGAATATTTCGCGTAATGGATATGCTAAAATTGAAGTGTACAGTAACGAGATCGCTACAACAAACATCGCCTTTAAATCGGGGAATGCTAAACTGTATTCCATCATATCAGGCGGCGTTAATTTTACAGATAAGCATGTTTATTATAGCACAGGTTTTGGCTTAGGTCACGATTTTATCTTCAATAACAATATGTCACTGTCAGCTGAAGGTTCGACTCACTTACTATTGGCAAAAGGATGGAAAAACCAAAATCAGATAAACCGGGTAAGCGCGTTGCTCAATTTCAGGGCAGGTTCAAAAGTTAGCTTCTTTGCAGGGCCGTCGTTTAATGTTTACACTAATTATGGCAATCATCCCGGAGACAGCGATATTCAGCAGATCATAAAAAACAAACCCGGTTTGATTGATTGGGGTAACCGCACAAAAGGTTGGATCGGTTGGTCGGCCGGTATCACGATATTGTAAGTGTGCTTTAATATGTCCAAATTTGTGCAAATCAATAATCACCTGATGAAAAAACTCCTTTATCTCATTTTGTTCTGCGCATCGTCAGCTTGTTTTGCCCAGGATTCGAATAAAGACGTAACTTTCTTAAACCCATCTACAGTTGGTAAGCCATTTGGCTATTCTCACGCTGTAATTGTTGATCTGGGTAAAAATAAAATGGTGATCATGTCGGGTCAGGTTGGTTTGGATCAGGCCGGCAAGCTTGCCGGCAAAGGTGATCTCGCGAGCCAAACTGAGCAGGTTTTTGCCAATATCAAAAACATTGTTGAGGCTGCAGGCGGGACCATGAATGATCTGGTTGAGTTGAACTACTATATCATAGACGCATCGCAGGTGCAGGTAGTTCGTAATATCAGGGATAGATATGTGAATACAAAGCAACCACCGGCAAGTACACTGGTGCAGGTAAGCAAGCTTTTCAGGGATGATATTTTAATTGAGATAAAAGCGACGGCTGTTATCAAAAAGAAGTGAGGTTAATATTAAGCCTACGAAGTTTTAAAAACTTCGCAGGCTGATTTACGTGTTACCATTTTTTATTGGCAACCCTTGCTGCCTTTACCTGTGCAGCAGTTACCGTATTTGCCTTATTGCCAAAGGCCATTAATTTAAAAAAAACCGACGACAGGTTTCCTTGTCGCCGGTTTTTATGCCTTGTTTATGCCTGTGAGGCAATACTTGTAAGTGAGATTATGAATAATAAAATGAGAGCTTTTTTCAGTCTGTTATTATTTTTTATAGGTGATTTTATAAATATTTCCAGCTACATCATCGGTAACGTAAAGTGAGCCATCCGGGCCTTGCGCCAAGCCGCATGGACGGTGGGCCGCAGCACCTGAAGCTGTATTAGCAGCAGAGCCAGAAAAGCCGTTGGCAAAAACTTCCCACTGACCATCGGGCTTGCCATCTTTAAATGGTTGAAATACCACGAAGTAACCAGCCTGCGGTTCAGGTGCGCGGTTCCATGAACCATGAAAAGCGATGAATGCACCATTTTTATATTTCGCGGGGAACTGATCGCCGGTATAAAATAACAGGCCGTTAGGGGCAAGGTGGCCCGGATAAGCAGCTGCGGGGTCGATAGCATCTTTTCCGCCTTCAATCTTGCCGTCGCCGCCATATTCAGGCATCAGCATTTTTTTATGTTGTTCCTGGTCGTAATACATATAAGGCCAGCCTGCATTATCTCCTTTTTTAAGCGCATACATACACTCGGCAGGTAATATGGCCGATTGTTTAGCAGTGAAATATTGTGGATAGAATTCAAAAAGCTGATCGCGGCCGTGCTGCATTACAAAAAGCTGGTTGTTTTGCTGATTCCAGGTGATACCTACAACATTACGCAGACCGGTAGCATAACGTACACCATCGCCATAATGCTGATTCAATTTATCCGCTTTAAACTGCCAGATGCCGCCGGCCGAATCTAAAATAGGGCAGCCCTTTTGGCCCGGAGAACCTTTTTTACGGTCTTCAACCTGGCAGGCATTTGAGTAAGCGCCAATGTTTACGTAAATGTTGCCATCGTTATCAAGCGTTATGGCCTTAGCTTCGTGCTCGTGGCGGCTAATAAGGCCGGTCACTATTTTTTCGGGCTGATCAGGATTGATCACCTCGCCCTTATCGTTCAGTTTATAACGAAAAACCTCTTCATCCGACGATGCATACAGGTATCCGTTTTTAATCGACATACCTGTGCCGCTATAAGCGCCAAAGCTGTTCTTTACGGTAGCCTTGCCGCCATCTTCGTGAAGCATTAATATCCCCTTGTTGTTTTTAACATTGGTAAGCTTTACATAGATGTCGCCTTGCGGTGTAATGGCAATATGGCGGGTACCACCAAGTTTTTCAGCAATAATACTGGCGCTAAAGCCTTCTGGAGTTTTAATACCCGCGTTTTCTGTTGATGGAGCAGGGGTAGAAGTGCTATCAGCAGTTTTCTTTGAGTCGCTATTACTTTTGCAGGCTGTAATAAACATAATACCTGCCATAGCAACTACAGGCAGTATGGAACGTAATAATTTGCGGTTTTTCATGGTAAAGATTAATGGTTATCAAATTAAGTAAATATACCGATAATCCTAAAATCTGTTTTGTAGTAATCAAGTGACACTTTGTTTTTTATTTAACCATACCAATTAATAAAATTTGGCAGCAATAGATTGCGGTATTAATTGTTTGAAATAAAATTTGGTTAAATAGCTTGTGGGTAAAACATAGTATCAATCAACTAATGTTGTGACATATAATGCTGTGTTTGATTAAACCATTGCTGATAGATATCGTCCTAACTATATAAAATTTACAATTATGAAGAAGTTAGCCATATTATCAGCAATAGCAGCCGGAAGCTTATTTATCAGTAAAGCCAACGCACAGGTATCTATACAATTTGGTATCAATATCCCCGCTCATCGCGTTTACGTACCTGCCCCTCCTCCGCCCGTAGTAGAAGAAGAGCCTGTTTATGATGATAACGTAAATGTTAGTGACGACGATGATTATTACTATTTACCGGAAGTAGAAGCTTACTATAATGTAGGTGCAGGATGCTACTACTACAATGACGGCAGCCGCTGGGTAAGCTGTGCTTATCTGCCAGGCGCTTACCGTGACTATAACTGGCGTACTGCTGTACGATACGAGGTAAGAGCGCCACGACCATACTTGCGTCACGATTTTTACAGGCAAAGGTGGGGCGGTTACATGGGCGACCGTGGTAACTGGGGTCACCGTTTTGACAGAAGGCCTGCAGGCGGCTATGCTTATCGCCCGGGTTGGGGTGGTGACCATGGAAGCTGGGGCAGAAGACCTAATCCGTATGATAACCGTGGTAACTGGGGAAGTGGCAGAGATAATCATAACTGGGGCAACGGTAATCATGACCGTGGTAACTGGGGTAATGGAAACCAATCTGACAATGACAACCATGGTAACCATGGCGGATGGGGTAACGGACAGCCTAACAATGGCAACAATGATAACCGTGGCGGTCATGACAATCGCGGCAACTGGGGTGGCCGACCATCAAACGGCGGCGGTTATGACAGGGGCAATGGTGGTGAGCGTTTTTCTCAAAATGGAAATTACGGCCGGGGCATGCGCAGGTTTTAATATTCTAACTCCCTATATATTAACTGAAAGGTCGCCTGTTATGGGCGATCTTTTTTGTTTATATATTGTTGTGCATTTTTGAGTTATCCTGCATGCATTAATTAATAAGTAATATAAACCATTTATTATCTACTAAACCTGTTTAGCATTACTATTTATATTATATATTTGGTTTTAAAATACTAAATCCTTGAAGAAGAAATTATCTATAGTTGACATTGCCAATAGCCTTAATATATCTAAAACTACGGTATCTTTTATCCTTAATGGTCGCGCGCAGGAAAAACGCATCAGCGATGAGTTGGTGAAGCGCGTACTTCAATATGTGAAAGAGGTTGGTTATAAACCCAATTCGTTAGCCAAAAGTTTACGCACCGGCAAATCAAATATCATCGGCTTGCTGGTGCAGGATATTTCCAATCATTTTTTTGCCACAATAGCCCGCCGCATAGAGGACCTTGCTTACCAAAACGGTTATAAGATCATTTACAGCAGTACAGATAACGATACGCAAAAAACGCGCGAACTGATAGCTATGTTTCGCGACAGGCATGTTGATGGGTACATTATTACCCCGCCCGATAATATTGAAGAGGATATCAGCGATTTGATCAAAGATGGTTTCCCTGTGGTACTTTTTGACCGCTACCTGCCTAAAGTAGCTACCGACTATGTAGTGGTTGATAACCTGTTCAGCACCTTTAACGCCACACAGTACCTTATTGATAAAGGACATAAAAATATAGCTTTTATAACTTACAGCTCTATCCAAACTCAAATGATAGAAAGGCTTGAAGGTTATGAAAAAGCCATGCACCAAAGCAAATTAAAACCCAATATAACCGAGGTCGATTTTCACACTACTGTTCAGGAACTGCTTAAGTTAATGACAAACTTCCTGGAAAAAAATAAAGATGTCGATGCCATTCTGTTCGCCAATAATCATTTGGGCAAATGCGGCTTGAAGGCCATCCGTAAGGCAGGTAAAAATATACCGGGTGATATTGCTTTGATCGCGTTTGACGATTACGAACTTTTTGAATTGTATACCCCAGCTGTTACCGCTATAGCTCAGCCAATTGACGAAATAGCCGACAACGTGATCAAGCTGCTGATGGAAAGGCTTAACGCTGCTGTCCCCGAAGAAAAAAATCAACACATAACATTAGCAACCGAACTAATTATCAGGGATTCATCAAACTAATGAACTATTTTGCAGAATGAATTCAGGGTGATGATGCACCACGTCCTGAACGATTGATTATTTCAATTCATCTTTCAATATAGCCCAAACATTATTGGCTACAATCTTTGCACCCTGAGCGGTAGGGTGGATGCCATCGCCCTGGTTAAGTGAGGGTACGCCTCCAACGCCTTGCAATAAAAAGGGGACAAGGGCCATATTGTTTTTTTTAGCCAGATGGGGAAAAACGTTTTTAAACTTAGCGGTATAATCGGCGCCCATGTTCGGCGGTACCTGCATGCCCAGCAAAACAAGTTTAGCATCAGGATATTTGGCTTTTACCTTATCTACTATGGACTGAAGATTTTTGGCGGTTTCGCTTACCGGGATGCCACGAAGGCCATCGTTGGCGCCAAGCTCTAATACAAAAACGTCTACTTTTTGCTTTAACAGCCAGTCTATGCGGCCATTGCCGCCTGCGGTAGTTTCGCCGCTTAGTCCGGCATTTATTACTTTATACGGTAATTTTAATGAATCAACCCGGCGACTGATAACGCCGGGAAATGCATCTGCAGGATCATCGAGGCCGTACCCGGCAGTGAGGCTATCGCCAAAAAACAAAACAATTTTCTTTGATGCCGAATCGGTTTTGGCATTTTCAGTGGCAGCTTGCGCCTGATCATTGTTTGATGATTTAGCGCCATCGCCGCAACCTGCCATTGTGAGGGCCGCAAGCAAGATACCGCTTAATGTAACTTTGTTCATATAAAATAAATACAATGCGCTCAGGCGTTTGTTCTTAAAATCTCAAGCGGCGGTTTGTTTAATACCCCACGGCTATTCAGTAAGCCAATAACAACCGTCAGCAAACTTACTATTAAAAATAGCACAAGTGCTGGTAATATATTCACACTGTATGGTATTTCAAAACTATATTTTGCCAGGAAATAAGTACCCGCAAAAGCTATCAGGATTCCGGTTAAGGCCGACAGGCTGCCCAAAAACCAATACTCCAACGCTGTTATAGTGAATATTTGTTTACGGCTTGCACCAAGCGTACGCAATAAAACACTTTCCTGGATGCGCTGATATTTGCTGATCCGCACAGATGCTATTAGTACCACAATACCTGTTATAATACTGAACGCGCTCATGAAACGTATAACGTAGCTGATTTTACTTAACAGCTCATCAACAACACTTAAAATTAGCCCCAGATCAATTATCGAAACGTTAGGATAAGCCCTTACTACAACCTGCTGAAAAGCTGCTGATACCTTGTTTGATGGCACGTGTGTCATCAACACATGAAATTGCGGTGCACCCTCAAGTATTCCCTTCGGAAAAACCACCTGAAAATTGGTTTGTACCTTACCCCAGTTAACCTTGCGGATACTGGCAACATATGCCGGCATTTGTACGCCCTGCACATTAAATACTATTTTGTCGCCAATTTTAAGGTTGCCCCGTTTAGAGAGGTTTTCTTCAACAGATACCGGGATTTCTTTTGAAGGATCGGCTTTGCCAATCCATTTGCCATCCAGCAATTTCTCTGATGATGTTAACGAATCTCTGAACGTTACACGGTACTCCCAGGTAAACACACCATGCTGTATTTTAATAGTAGTGTCTTTTGTAAGGTCGGCGGCCGTTTTACCGTTGATTTGCTCAATACGCATCGTAACAATAGGCACTTGTTGCAGCACAGGAAGTCCCTGTTGCTTTGTTAACTGAACAACCCCTTTTTCCTGGCTGCTCTGAATATCAAACAATATCATGTTTGATTGATTGCCGCTTGTAGAAAGATTGACTTGCTGTACCAATAATGTCTGCACAAAATAAAGTGTACAAATAAACATGGTACTTAAACCAATGGATACGATAAGAATAATGGTTTGATTATTGGGCCGGTATAAATTGGCAAATCCCTGTCTCCATAAGTAGCTCCATGAGCCTTTTACTATTGCTTTTGTGATGCGCATTAATAGCCAGGCTGTTGCCGTAAGGATCATAAAGGCAATCAGGATTCCTAACGTAAACAGGATACTGCCAATGATGCTGTCTAATTGTAAATATGTAAATGCTATCACAAATACCAGTATCAGCAAATACACGAGCCAACGCAAAGGATCACGCCTGTTGCCACTTTCATCAAACGAGATACGAAGCGTATTGAGCGGCGAGATATTGCGAACGGAGATTAAAGGTAGTAAAGCAAATAGTATAGAGATAATCACACCCAGTAAAATACCCTGGCCAATAGCCATCCACGAAATTTGTACGGAAATGGTAAACGGTAAAAAGTCCTTAAATACAATGGGGAGTAAATGTTGAACAGCGGTACCCAATATAGCCCCGGTAACAGAACCGATAATCCCGATGCCTACAATTTGTATCAGGTAAATCAAAAATGCTTCGGATGATTTAACACCAAGACAACGCATAATAGCTATCGATGCAATTTTTTCTTTTACATAAATATGGATTGCACTGGCTACACCAACGCAACCTAATAATAGGGCAACAAAACCAACTAAGGATAAAAAGCGGCTTAAGTCACCGAAGGCTCGCCCCGTATTGTCTTTTTTTGTTTCGATGGTTTCAAAGCGCATCCCTGCCTTGTCAAGCATAGGATCGATCTTTTTCCCGATCTTATCTACATTAACCGACGAATTAAACTTATAATAAAAACTATAATTAACCCGGCTGCCAATTTTTACAAGCCCGGTTTGCTCCAGGTATTGCATGGGGATATAAACTACGGGGGCAATACCCGCCATTACACCGCTTTGGCCTGGTGCTTTATTCAGGATACCGGCAATCTGGAAGTTGAGGTTACCTACTTTCACAGAATCACCCACTTTAGCATTAAACTGTAGCATCAGGGTTTTATCAACTAACGCCATTCTGCCTTTCTTGAAGGTAAGTCCGGCTACCTCGGGTGTGGTTTCTAAAGTGCCGTAGTAGGGGAAATCTCCCTGTAAAGCCCTGATCTGCACCAACCGGGTACCATTGGTGCGCGGAAAATAAGCCATGGACGCAAAGCTTCGTTCCTGTGAGCGCTCGTCGCCTAATGAATCGAGCATATGCTTTAATTTATCGTCGACCGGTTTGTTGCCGGAAATAGATAAGTCGGCACCAATCAGCGTAGCGGCCTGATCGTTCACATCATTCTGTACATTGTATTTGAACGAATAAATAGCCACCAGCGCAGCAATCCCAAATACGATGGCCGATATAAAAAGGAACAGCCTTGACCGGTTGCGCCGGCTATCGCGCCAGGCCATCCGAAACAGCCAGGGGATATTTATTTTTCTTTTGAAATCAATAGCAGTATTATCCATTAGCTTATCCGTTAATGGTTTTTTCGTCGGCAATCAGTTTGCCGCCTTTGATCCTGATGATGCGCTGGGTTTTGGCTGCCAACTCAAGATCATGGGTCACCACTACAAGTGTAGTACCCGCTTCCTTATTCAGGTCGAAAATGAGTTTGATCACCTTGTCACTGGTTTCTGCATCGAGGTTTCCCGTAGGCTCGTCGGCAAAGAGGATCCGGGGGGCATTTGAAAAAGCACGAGCCAATGATACACGTTGCTGTTCACCACCCGAAAGCTGGAGCGGGTAATGATGTCCGCGCTCTGATAAGCCCACTTTATCTAAAAGATCCAAAGCCCTTGCTCTGATGTTTTTTTCGCCTCTAAGCTCAAGTGGCACCATGACGTTTTCGAGCGCAGTAAGTGTAGGTAGCAACTGGAAATTCTGGAATATGAAACCTACATGCTGATTCCGCACTTGTGCACGCTGATCTTCAGTAAGCTTATTAAGGTTAATACCATTAAGCTCAACAGTGCCTAAAGTTGAGCGGTCGAGCCCGGCACAAAGGCCAAGCAGGGTGGTTTTTCCGCTGCCTGATGGCCCAACTATAGCATTGGTTGAACCTGCCGCCACCGAAAAATTTATTTGATCGAGCACGGTGAGCGTACGACCGGCACTTTGGTATGTTTTACTTAAATCAGAGATATTGAGGATATTGTCCACAGATGTTTTTTTTATGGTATAGATACAAAAAAGCCGGGGTTGTTACCACGCCCGGCCATTGAATGTCCAAGTATTATGCCATCTTTACTTTTAGCTGACATTGAGTTTAAAGGCGGCTTTTCAAGCTGTCTCTTAGTTTATTTTTCCATTCGTCTTTTAAAATACTCAGCACAATCGAGTCACGGCGGCTGCCATTGGCAAGAGGCGTATGATTTCGCAAAACGCCTTCAACTGTACAACCAATGCTTTTCATGGCAGCTATGCTTCGCTCGTTTCGAGCATCGGCCCTGAATTCCACACGCTCTATTCCCAGTTGGTCAAAAGCTAATTGAAGCAGCAAAAATTTACAATGTTTATTAAGTCCCGTACCCCTGAACTTTTCGCCATACCAGGTATAGCCTAACTGTAAGGTTTGATAGGCAAGCTGAATATCATAGAAACGGGTACTGCCTGCATACCCGCCGCTTGCTTTATCAAAAATTATAAAAGGATATTCCCTACCTGTAGTGCGGCCATTAGCAGCTGCTTTAATATAAGCTCGCATGCCATCCTCGCCGGCAGCACTTGTGAGTGAGTAATTCCAGGTGTCGGGTTCATTGATGGCAAAAGGGAGCAGGTGGTCAAGGTCAGTTTCCTGTAAGGGGCGTAATAGTACCCTGTCGTCTTCTAAAACATAGGTTGCTTCGGGGTGGAATGCAGTGCTCATCGTTAATTGTTATTACCTCGTACTGAAGTTAAGCTTTATCTGCCATTGCAAGTTCATACATCTGGTCAAAAGGTTTATTTTTTAGTTCGATGGCAACAGCCGAGTTCCGCTGCTCACAATATTTTAGCATTTCATAGCAATCGGTTAAAATATCATCATCGATACCTTTAAAAGTCATTTCCACCACTTTTCCAGAGATCTTATAATATTCGTCAAGAGCCGCAATACCCTTCTCGGTTATTTTGATCAGCTTAGCCCGTTTGTCATCGGGGGAGGTTCGTTCATCTATCTTGTTTTCCCGGATGAGCCGGTTAATGACTTCCATGCCGGTTGTTGTTTCGGCAAACATATAGTTGATCAGGTCGCTTTTTCTTACCTCCCCAAGGTGAAGTAAACCATTTAGGTAATAGAAACTTTCGGCAGGAGGGATGCCGATGTGGTTAACTGCCGACCGGAAATAAAGTGAATAAGCGCTCAGGATGCGGCCGAGGGTTTTAAGCAAGTATGCGCCGTTCATGATGCGCTCACCTTTTTTGCCGGCTTGTTTAGGCTTTGGGCGTTGCTTTTGCAGGTAGTATCTGCAAAATGCTTCTACAGTAGGTTGTTCGCTTACTTCTTCAAAAGCAGTCCATTCCTCAACTAATTGCACTATTGGTTTCATTTTATTCCGGTTTAGGTGTAAAATTATAAATTTATTTCTAAAATGTTTTAATTATTCCCAAATAGAAATATATTTGTCAAACTATATCGAAATAGAAATATATGGAAAATGAGAATGGCTTACCGTTCCGTTCTGATTTATTTCGATAATTTTAGATTGAAATAAAAATGTTTTGCAGGTTCAGTCGTCAACTATAATAAAAGCGCGATTTGATACCCGCAAAAGAGAATTATAAATCAAGATCACTATGCAACCTGATCCTACAAAAAAAACAAACAATAAACCTCCCGGCGTATTTAGTTTGCTGAAACCATATAAAGGGCTTGTGGCGCTGTTACTGTTATTTGCTTTACTGGGCAACGCCATGAACCTTTGGCTGCCTAAAATTATAGCTAACGGTATTGATGCCTACTCCAATCATCATTTTGTGATAAACGAGGTTATGGCCAAATTTCTGACGGCGACAATTGTGGTATTTTTGTTTGCAGGCTTACAGGCAATTGTGCAAATATATGCATCTGAAAAAGTAGCGCGTGATCTCAGGCAGCAACTGGCTGATAAAATATCCCGCCAAACCCATGCTTTTATCGAGCAGGCAAACCCTTCAAAACTGTTAACCAACCTTACTTCGGATATCGATTCGATCAAACTATTCGTATCGCAGGCTTTGGTTTCTATTGTATCGTCGCTATTTATCATTATTGGCTGCAGTGTTATGCTGCTCACCATTAACTGGAAACTTGCGCTGGTTGTGATCACTATTATTCCCATCATTGGCGGTACTTTTTTTTACGTTTTGAAAAACGTGCGCGCGTTGTTTATGAAAAGCCGCGGCGTTATCGACCAGCTTAATAAGGTAATTAACGAGAGCATACTCGGCGCAGCACTCATCAGGGTGATCAACTCGCAGCAGTTGGAATACAATAAATTCCTCGCCGCCAATACCGAAGCAAAGGATTACGGTTTAAAGATCCTTGGTTTTTTTGCCGGGCTCATTCCCATTGTAACGTTTACCGCTAACATGGCAGCATTTACTATTTTGGTAATGGGCGGGCATTTCGTAATCAGCGGCAGCATGACCCTGGGTAGTTTCGCGGCTTTCAACAGCTACCTGTCGTTATTGATATTCCCGATATTCATTTTAGGTTTCATGAGCAACCTGATAGCCCAGGCTACGGCTTCATTTACGAGGATCAGCATGGTTTTGAATGCGCCGGATGTTACCGACGGTGGCCCGTTGAAGGATACTTTGCGCGGCGATGTGGAACTGAGGAACGTTACAATAAGCTACGGCCAAAAATCGGCGCTGAAAAACATCTCATTTAAAGTTAAGGCAGGTTCAAAGATCGCCATCATCGGGCCTACATCTGCCGGTAAAACGCAATTATTGTACCTGCTCACCGGCTTGATCAATGCTACCGAAGGCGAAGTGTTGTTTGACGGCAAAGCCCTTGCCGAATATGACAGTGAAACCTTTCACCGGCAGGTTGGCTTTGTTTTTCAGGATAGCATTATCTTTAATATGAGCATTCGTGAAAATATCGCTTTCAGCGATACGGTGACTGATGAATCGCTTCAAAAAGCGATTGAAACAGCCGAGTTAAGTACGTTTATCGATAACCTGCCCGACAAATTGAGCACTATTGTTTCTGAACGGGGCTCAAGCCTTTCGGGCGGACAAAAGCAACGCATTATGCTTGCCCGGGCACTTGCAGTTAATCCAAAGGTTTTGCTGCTTGATGATTTTACTGCCAGGGTTGATAACAATACCGAAAGGAAGATCCTGGCAAATATTCAAAAGAACTATCCGGGTTTAACACTGATATCGGTAACCCAAAAGATTGCCTCTGTTGAACATTACGACCAGATCATTTTGCTGATGCAAGGCGAAATAGTAGCCAGCGGCGTGCATGATGAGCTGATGAAAACCAGTCCGGATTATGTACAGATCTTTAATTCACAGCAAAGCACCAGCAATTACGAACAGGGTGTTAGCCATTAAACATAAAGTTAGCGCCTGAAAAATATTGATTATAATGAACTACGATCTTAACCAATTAGGTAAAAATCAGCCAAAAACTTCTACGCTGGCCGGGTTAAAAAAGCTGCTGCAGCTGATAGCTCATGAAAAGCGTACGCTCATCATTGCTTTTTTTGCCATCCTTATTAACTCCACACTTAACCTGCTTGGGCCGCTTATTATCGGTCATACCATTGACAAATATGTGCAGCACAAGGATTTTAGCGGAGTTTTACATAATGCGGCTATTTTATTTTGTATGTACCTGGTAGCTTTGTTTACCAGCTATAAGCAAACCACGCTGATGGGAGGGGTAGGGCAAAGGATGTTATTTACACTACGCAATTCTATCTTTAATAAGTTACAGCAGTTGCCGGTAGCCTTTTTTAATCAGAACAAGGCCGGCGACCTGATATCGAGGGTTAACAACGATACCGATAAGCTTAATCAATTCTTCTCCCAGTCATTGATGCAGTTTATCGGCAATATCTCTATTATGATTGGCGCCGGTATTTTTTTGCTGGCTATCAATATTGAGTTGGGAGCAGCTGCTTTATCTCCGGCCTTGGTCATCCTGTTTTTAACGCTGGTATTATCACCATGGATAAAAAGAAAAAATGCAGCAAATTTGAAAAGTACCGGTGCATTGAGCGGTGAGATCCAGGAGAGTATTAATAATTTTAAAGTGATCATCGCTTTTAACCGGCGCGATTATTTCAGGAAGCGTTTTGACATAGCTAACAATCAAAACTATAAAACAGCCATTGGATCGGGCTTGGCTAACAACGTCTTTGTGCCGGTATATGGTTTACTTGCCAGTATGGCCCAGCTTACCGTACTATGCTTTGGTATCTACCTGATCAGTAAAGGTATGTTCTCTATCGGATTGCTGGTGAGCTACTTATCATATGCTACCAATTTTTATAACCCGTTAAGGCAATTAGCTGCCTTATGGACAAACTTTCAGCTGGCGATGGCGGGCTGGGACAGGATCTCGCAGATCTTATCCCTTGAAACCGATTTGCCCGTGCTGCAGGCAGGCATTAACGAACCAGATGCTGCTTTATTAGAGTTCAGACATGTGCACTTTAGTTATGATGAAAGCCGGGAGATCCTCCATAATATCTGCTTTAAATTAGAGCGCGGCAAAACCTATGCCTTGGTTGGCCCCACAGGTGGCGGCAAAACAACAACGGCTTCATTAATAGCACGTTTGTATGACCCTACTAAAGGCCTGGTATTACTTGGCGGGAAAGATATCAGGAGTTTTACGGCCGAGGAACGCAGCCGAAAAATAGGCTTTATTTTACAGGAGCCGTTCCTGTTTACCGGTACGGTAAGAGATAATATCCTTTATGGCAACGAGCTTTTTAAAGATCATACCAACGAAGAAATGGAACAGGTGATCAGGGATGCTAACCTGGGGAGCCTGCTGGCAATTTTTGAAGAAGGGTTGGACACCAAAGTTCTATCAGGAGGCGACAGCATTAGCTTGGGCCAGAAGCAGCTTATTGCCTTTATGCGGGCTGTTTTACGCAACCCGGAGATTTTGATACTGGATGAGGCAACAGCCAACATTGATACCATTACCGAAAAATTGCTGAGCGACATTTTGGATAACCTGCCAAAAACTACTACAAGGGTAATCATAGCACATCGTTTAAATACGATTGAAAATGCTGATGAGATCTTTTTTGTAAACTCGGGTGAGGTGATCAGGGCTGGATCATTTGATGACGCTATGGATTTATTGTTGCAAGGAAAGAGGGTAAGCTGATCTTTCTTAGGATATGGATATGCAGTATCACGGTTTTGCCTTGTTTTTTATCCGGACTTGATAAATCGTTTTAAATTTTTGGAGATAAATTGCCGGTATATAAAATAGTTGTCCGATCAACACTAAATAATTGCTAAATTATTTTTACAATTGCATATAAACTTAACCTAAGTTATGCATAAGTACAGCGGCGAAACGCGCATTTTAGTTGCAACAGATTGTATCATATTTGGATTCGACGGGGCAAATATTAAGTTATTGCTTGTTCAGCGTGGCCTTGAGCCCGAAAAACACAAGTGGAGCCTGATAGGTGGTTTTATAAAGCCAACCGAATCACCCGAAGATGCTGCAAACCGTGTGCTTGAATTGCGCACCGGGCTTAAGAATGTGTATATGGAGCAGTTCCAGGTATTCGGTAAACCGGAACGTGACCCGGTAGAAAGGACCCTTTCCGTTGCTTATTTCGCGCTTATCGACATTCATAAATATGAGGCCCAACTAAGTGAAGAATATCACCCCGAATGGTTTTTACTGGATGAGATGCCCGATCTCATCTTTGACCATAATGAAATGGTGCGCCTCGCTAAAAGACAACTGCGTTATAAAGCCGCGCTTCACCCGATTTTATTTCAATTGCTTCCGGAAAAGTTCACCATTCCGCAATTACAGGCCCTTTATGAAGGAGTTTATCAAACCAAGTTTGATGACAGGAACTTTAGCCGTAAGCTGCTTTCAACAGGTTTACTTGTAAAGCTTCCTGAAAAAGATAAGCTCTCATCAAAAAAAGGTGCATTTTACTATAAGCTTGATCAGTCGCATTACGAAGAAAATTTTGAAAAGTTCCTGAACCTGGTGCCTAACCCGGATAAGTTTTTTTAGCATGCCGGGCAATGCATTTTAATATTTTTATGGCAAGGCCTTGTTATTCATATAACTAACGAAATGGTGCCGGGTTAGTAATTAACATCAAATTATACTTGTTTTATGGCCTGATGTGGTTTAAATGTACCCGGTCTTGTCAGCATGTTTTTACTAATAACACGCGCAAACATTCGGATGTGCATGATTACTCAAAAATTAGTTTAGTGTTAACCCTGTAAAAATATAAATAATTGATTATTAGGTGATTGAATATGTTGTTTTTAAAATGTGTTAAGTCGTGTTAACCCCTGTTATTTGCGTGTGTCCTGTTTTAGAACGTGTTTTTTTATTACCACCTGAACCCGCTGACCGGGTTTTTAAATAGCCATATTTTTTCTGACACTATTATCGCGGGGGATCCACAAAACCATTACTATACCATGATAGCATGACGATCTGAAATACATCATTTAAAATGCTCTTGAAGTTTATGATCTGCGGAAAAGCGACTTGAGCTTAGTTATAAGTTAAACGTAGCTAATTATGAAATTGACCGGGCAATTAAACGGGCTGGTTATTTTATATAATCATACCGTATAAATTAAAGGTTTTTGTATTTTTAAAGGGTTAGTTTAATACTACAAAACCAAATCCAACTGTACACCTTTGAGCAAGATAATTTTTTTGCGGTCGTTAAGCCTCTCTTTTATTTTCATATGCATTGCTATTTGCACTAACGCGCAAGGTTCAAACCAGGGTACGGAGTTTTATACCGCATATATTGACCACGTTGATGGTGCAGCAGGCAGTCCTACCGCGTTGGGCAGGGGTAGTCAGATGGACCTTTACATAACTGCCGACGTAAATACCACTGTAACAGTTGAAGTTGCAGATGGTAGCTTTTCAAGTACCTACCAGGTTAAGGCAAAGGATATATTAACGGTAGCTATTCCCCCCGAAGCCTTTGTAGGAAACCAGGGGCAGTTTTTAAAGGGGATTCATATCAAGTCGTTAAAACCTATTGCAGTTTACGCGCATATTTTTGCAGAGAACGTATCCGGCGCAACGCTTCTGCTGCCCGTCAATACGCTCGGTAAAGATTACCTCTCCATTAACTATAAACAAATATCAAACTCAAACAACGGTACGAAAAATACTGAAGGCGTACCCTCATATTCAACCTTTGCGGTAATAGCTACAGAAGATAATACTACGGTTGAAATAACACCCTCGCAGCCACTGCTAAACGGGATTCCTGCAAACCAACCATTTACCGTAAATTTAAAAAAGGGCGAAGTATACCAGGGATTATCAGCTACTGACCTTACCGGCAGCCGCATTCGCTCAATTGTGAGCGCAGCCGGGGCCTGTAAAAAAATCGCTGTTTTTTCGGGCAGCTCAAAAATAAGCATAGGGTGTCAGGGCGATAAGGGATCATCAGATAACCTCTTTCAGCAAGTTTATCCTTTAGCAGTTTGGGGTAAGAACTATGTAACCGCACCTTTAAAAGGGCGCTATTATGATATCTTAAGAATAGTGCTTAGTTCGCCCGATACAAAGGTTACCGTAAACGGTGCCGCGCCAACGGGAGGGCTAAACAATGGTTTGTATTACGAGTTTACGTCAACCACAACTAACGTTATTGCTGCCGATAAACCAATTCAGGTAGTGCAATATGCGGTAACCCAGGGCGAAGGTTTAAATTGCCAGTTTATTCAAGGTGATACAGGTGATCCTGAAATGATCTATCTGACCCCGATTGAACAAACACTCGATCACGTTACGCTAAACTCAACCGGAAACTATAGGATCCTGAATAATTTTATTAATGTTATTATTAAAACAGCTGCGGTGCCAACGTTTTCGCTCGACGGAGAACCTTATACCCAGTTTTCTCCTGTGCCGAACAGTATTTATTCGTATGCACAAATCAGCGTAAACGCGGGTGTACATAATATCAAAGCATCCGACGGGTTCAATGCAATTGCTTATGGGTTTGGCAAAACGGAATCTTATGGTTACGCTGCGGGCACCAACCTTAAAAACCTGAATGAGTTTATTGTATTATTAAATCCTGCGGACAAGACGGTGCAGGCCAATGGCTGTACTGATACTCGTTATAAACTGCAGCTTACGCTGCCATTTCAAACCAATAAAATAAGCTGGGATTTTAAGGATGGTAGTGCTGCTGTTGTTGTAGACAACCCAATACCAACCGGTTCTATCATAAAGGATTCGAAGGTGCTTTATACTTATGAATGTCCGGGAGATAAAACCTATATTGACGGTGATTATAGTGTAGTAGCGACTGTATTTAACCCTATTGCGGATGAATGCGGATCGAACGAAGATATAGAGTTTGATTTTAATATATCATTGCCACCGGTTGTAAAGTTCAATTTTGCAAATACCTGTTTTGGCAGCGATGTTCAATTCACCGACCAGTCAACCTCAGGTACACGGCAAATTAAAACATGGCGATGGGACTTTGGCGATGGGTTAACTGATGTTGTGCAAAACCCTGTACACAAATATGCCCAACCCGGTTATTACCTGGTTAAACTTTTTGTTACCAATGAAAATGGATGCGGCGCTGCATCTGATCCAATAAAGATCCATATATCAAAACCACCTCTTGCATCTTTTAGCTATTCGTCGCCAAGCTGTACAGGTCAGGATGTTACATTTACGGATAAGTCCACATCTGCCGAAGGAAGTATCATTAGCTGGCAATGGGACTTTGGTGATGGCACACCGGTTGAAATTCTTAAAAGCAAGAACCCATTTAACCATACATTTAGTGAACCGGGAGATTATTTAGTTAAGCTAACCGTCACAAATGATAATGGTTGTACAAGTAATATAGCCCCGCTGCCTGTTAAAGTTTATCCTGTGCCGGTAGTGGATTTTTTATTGCCCGATGCCTGTGAAGATGACTTTGTTCAGTTTACTGATCGAAGCACAATTGCTGATGCCACAGAAGCTGACTTTACCTACGATTGGAATTTTGGTGACCCTAATGCAACACCAGCTAACCCGAATATTTCCCACGGGAAAAACCCGAAGCACAAGTTTTTAGCCGGCAACTATCAGGTTACACTTAAGGTTACTTCAAAAAATGGATGCTCTTTTACATCGGCTTCAAAGTCATTAACAATTAACGGTAGCAAACCAAAAGCTAAAGTAATTATTAAGGATCCGGCTGGTTTGTGCAGCGCTCAGGAAGTATTTTTTGAAAACCAATCCTCGGTTAATTTCGGCGAGATTACCCGGCTGGAGGTTACTTATGACATCAACGATCCATCAACTACGGTAGTTTATGACCATCCGGTATATGGAATGCAACTCAGGCATAAATACCCTTTATTTACATCAGGATCGCGGCAGGTTACCTTGCGAGTAATTGCATATTCGGGTACATCATGCTCTGATGTCGCAGAAATCCCGGTTAATTTAAAAGCATCGCCTGTCGTCATCTTTGATCAGGCGCCTGTTCTTTGTATCGAATCGGAGCCCAAAAAATTGTTGCCAAAACCTCAGGGCCCTGTTGGCTCCGGTGTGTTTTCAGGAACAGGGATTAGTACAGATGGTGTGTTTAACCCTGCTGTTTCGGGTGTCGGCGAATTTGATATCATGTACATTTATACCACCCGGGACGCGTGCGCTGATACAGTTATGCAGCAGGTGAAGGTAGATGCATCGCCTGTTGTAACGTTGGGGCCGGATTTTACTATGCTTGAAGGCACAAAGCGTGTTTTAAAACCCATAGTAAACGATAATAACTTAAGTTATAAATGGACACCAGCAACAGGCCTTGATCATGATGGCGTGGCTAATCCTGTTGCAAGTCCGTCGCAGGATATTACCTATCAGGTAGTGGTTACATCGGCACATGGATGCCAGGCCATGGCCAGCGTATCGGTAAAGGTTTTAAAGTTTTTAGTCGTTCCCAATGTGTTTACGCCTAATGGAGATGGGGTAAATGACATTTGGAATGTTAAATATTTAGAAAGTTATCCAAATAATAAGGTTGACGTATACAACCGATTCGGAGAAAAGGTATATTCGTCAATTGGTTATAGTATACCCTGGGATGGGAAATACAAAGGCTCATATTTGCCTCCCGGGACTTATTATTATATTATTGATCCGAAAAATGGCCGGGAGGTTATTGCAGGTAATGTGACCATTATCAGATAAAATGAAGCGAATTTTATATACTCTACTTATTATTGCCGTAACAATTCAATTAGCAAAAGCACAGCAACGGCCGCAGTACACTCAATACGTATTCAATAATTACCTTTTGAACCCTGCGTTAAGCGGTATTGAAAACTATACCGATGTAAAACTGGGTTATCGCAGCCAATGGACAGGGCTTGAAGGCGCGCCGGTAACATCCTATTTTTCAGTAAACGCGCCTATAGGTAACCGGTTTTTACAGGGCGATGCTACTGCATTTCCTGCGGGTGGAGGTTTAAACCCATCAAGCAGGTCATATACACAAAATTACATGGCTGCGGAGCCGCATCATGGCGTGGGCTTAATGGTGGTGTCTGATAAAACAGGCCCGATAACACAAACCAATATTGACGCTACTTACGCTTATCACCTCGGCCTTACCGAAACATTGAATTTAGCGGTAGGGGTGTCTGCCGGGGTAAGTCATAATATTATTGACAAAAGTAAACTCACTTATGTTGACCAAAATGACCCAACCATTAATAGCATCGCGGGCGCGCAGTGGAAACCTGATTTGGGAGTAGGCGTATGGGCTTATTCATCTAATTATTTTTTTGGTGCGTCGGTACAGCAAATCCTTCCGCAAAATTTATATGTAACTACTTCGACAACTGCTGTACAAAACAAAACGGTACCCCATTATTTTGTGACCGGCGGCGTTAAGCTTTTCGTATCTGATGATATTACGCTTATGCCTTCAGCCTTGTTGAAATTTATAGCACCGGTTCCGGTAACTTTTGATGTGAACATGAAAATGTCATTTAAAGACAGGTTCTGGATTGGTGGTTCATACCGCCGCAATGATTCATACGCGGCATTGGTTGGATTTAACCTGAGTTCGCTTATTAATGTTGGCTACTCATACGATTTTACAACATCTGCCCTAAATACGGTGAGTCATGGTTCGCATGAAATTGTGTTAGGCATCCTGCTTAATAATCGATATAAAGTAACTTGCCCTCAGCATACTTTTTAATTTTAAAAAGCGTTTTTAATATACTGGCGAATAAACTGCCGTATCGTTCGAGATTAGTCCGAATCAAGCTCTGTAATCCGGTTCGGCTCGCGAAGGCGCAATTATGCCATGCTGCATAACATTTATAAACTATTTTGAAGCTTCCTAATAATTACAACTATAATAGTTTTAATTTACGATATTTAATTTCTTAAAAGGATAAAAAATAAAACAATACAATTGTTTCGTAGGTTTATTAAATAACAACTAAAATTAAAACCTATGAATACCAATAATGAAAACTGGGGAAACCAGGATAATGATCGTAATGATTTTGAAAACAACACCAACTCATTTTCTGTGAATGGTGATGAAGCCTATCCAAACCGTGATCTTGAAAACGATGATGATGATCTGGATGAGGTAGACGATATAGTAGACTATGATGAACAGCCTGAAGTAGAAAAACCCGAAGACGAACAGGTGGGTACCCATAGTCAATCGGAGATTGACCAGCCCAACAGAAGCGCCGACACCTCATTTAGCGAGCAAACAGATGTAACACCGCCGAATAAAAAGGAATTTCCATCGGTAGGCCCCGCTAAAACTGATTTTGAGAGCCGCCCACAAGGACGCACCACCGGCAGGATGGTTGGTCATGAACCAGGAACTGAAGGAATTTAGTAAAAGGAGGGTATAATCATGAATGATTATAAAAATGACTATCCTGCTTCCCGGCAGGGTAATATTAAGGAGACCAGGGAAAGTAACATTAAAGACAGCTATAACTATGCTGCCCGAAACAACCCCTGTCTTGAAACAAAAGGTCCTCAAAGAAAACACTTTAAAGTTTTACATGAGGATGGGAGCCTGGCTGATCTTCCGGATCCAAATGTTGAAGGAGCAGGTGTCGGAGATGGCACAATAGGCCGTTAAGCAAAAAAGGTGACCGAAATGGCCACCTTTTTTATGCTGTTATGATTAGATTTACAATTACGTGGTATAACCCAGAATTTTCAATACTTGCTTGCTGTTTTGCTCTTCTCCAAACACCTCAAAGTTAAACGTTTCGTCCCTGTTACGGCGAATGATCACATGCTTGGGTGATGGCAGTAGGCAGTGGTGGATACCGCCGTAGCCACTTAATACTTCCTGGTAGGCGCCGGTATTAAAGAAGCCTAAATATTGCACCTTACGGGTTTTAGGCATAAATACGCTGTTCATATGCGCTTCCTGGTTGTAATAATCCTGCCCGTCGCAGGTGATACCCCCAAGGTTTACACGTTCGTATTCCGAATCCCAGTTGTTAACCGGCAACAGGATATATTTTTGGTTCAACGCCCAAACGTCAGGCAGATTGGTAATAAACGAGCCATCAAGCATCAGCCAGCGTTCGCGGTCGTTTTGTTGTTTACGGCCTAATACCTTGTATAGGATACCAGAAGCTTCGGCTACAGTATACTTACCGAATTCGGTAATGATATCCGGTTCCATGGTATCATGCTCAGCACATATCTCTTTGATCCGGCTTACTATTTCGTTGATCATGTATTCATAATCAAAATCGAAAACCAGTGAATCTTTAAATGGCATACCACCGCCAATATCAAGCGTATCCAGATGCGGGTTTACTTTTTTGAATTTGCAGTAAAGAGTTACATATTTTTCAAGCTCGTTCCAGTAGTATGGTGTATCGGATATACCGGAGTTGATGAAGAAATGTAACAGCTTAACCTGGAAGTTAGGGTTATCCTCAATTTTGTTATGATAAAAATCAATAACATCTTCCATACGCACACCCAAACGTGAAGTATAAAACTGAGAATCAGGCTGTTCTTCAGCTGCGATCCGGATGCCCAGATTGCAAGGGGTGTCCATCTCAATTTCGTCGTCGTAAAGGTTAAATTCTTCTTTATTATCTAATACCGGAATGATGTTTTTAAAGCCATCATGCAGCATATCAATAATATATGTTTTGTACTGGAAGGTTTTAAAGCCGTTGCATATTACGGTTATATCCTTTGTTACAGTACCTTTTTTCTCCAGTGCATCAATCATCGGCATATCAAAGGCCGATGATGTTTCCAGGTGGATCTCGTTTTTCAGGGCTTCTTCAACAATGTGCTTGAAATGCGAGCTCTTGGTACAATAGCAGTATTTATAACTGCCGCGATAGTTGTTTTTGATGATGGCCTGTTGAAACAGCAGTTTAGCTTGCTGGATCTTTTTGGATATCATAGGCAGATAAGTAAAGCGTAAGGGAGTACCGTACGTTTCAATCATCTCCATCAAATTTAGGTCCTGAAAGTATAGTTCATCGTCGATGATCTCAAAACCATCCTGTGGAAAGCCTACACTTAAGTCAAGAAATTCCTGATAACTCTGCATCCTTAAAAATTTTGGGGCAAAAATGTAATTTTTAAACGGAATATTTGGCTATTTGTTAGGATTAATTTTATTGACAGAATGTAATGTTTTTGAGGTAGAAGCCGGATTGGCCAGTACTTACTGCAATACAGCAGGTTCCGGTTGATAATCAATAGATATTTTCGATAATAACAAACCTGGAGTATAGGTGACCGAGGGTTAGCAGAAATTCAAAATTCTGATGGACATACCTATGCTACAGCCGCTTCTTTGTTATATTTATTACGGTAATCAATTGGCGAGAGCCCGGTGATCTTTTTAAAAACTGTACGAAATGCTTTGGCATCGGTATACCCAACATCATACATTACCTCATTGATGTTTTTGGGGGTACTTTCCAATTGTTTTTTGGCTGCTTCAATTTTTACGCGCTGTATATATTCGACCGGGGTATTGTTGGTGGCTTTTTTAAACCGGCGTTCAAAATGCCTGCGGCCAATAGCATACATTGATGACAGGTCTTCAACTGAGATTTTTTCGGTAACGTTATTTTCTATGTATTCCTGGGCTTGCTTTATAGGATTGTCTTCATGTTTTTTTTGCCCGGTGAACATAGCAAATGGGGACTGACTTTTCCGGTCGATCTCTAAAGCATAGATCTTGGCGGCCATGATGGCTATATCCCGACCAGCATATTTTTCAATCAATAACAGTAATAAACTCCAGTAAGAGGTAGCGCCGCCGCTTGAATATAAACCCTGCTGTTCGGTAACAATACGCCCGTCAACCAGCTTCACTTCCGGGAACATATTTCTGAAGGCATCAGCTGTAATCCAATGGCTGGAACACTCTTTACCGTTCAATAACCCTGTAGAGGCCAATATGAATGAGCCGATACAAAGACTTGCTATTTCGGCGCCGTTGTTATATTGGTTGATGATCCACGGTACAAAATCCCGGTTTACGTTTACCGCATTTTGAAGATCGCCGCTTATGGCAGGGATGATCACCATATCGCTTTTTTGCAGATCGCTTAACAAAATATCCGTATGAACCGAAAACATGCCGCCATGCACCTTAACTTCTTTAGAAAGCCCAACCATCTGTACGTCAAAAACAGGTTGCCTCCCCATGGATTGTAAAAAATCGTTGGCGCCTGTAAAAATGGTTCGGGCGTCAACGATGCTGGCTAAAACTGCTTCGTTGGGTATCAGGATGGCAACATGTTTCATTTTATTATTGTATAACTGGTTATCTGGGATAAAGATAGCGAACACTAAAGTCGCAAACAACCCCTTAACAAGTCCTTTTTACGTGCTACACAACTTTATCGCCCGAGATAACTTTGTATCGTTAACAAATATGTAAATCACACAAAACAAATATCATCATGAAACCAAAAACAATTAAAACCCTTTATTGGATCTTTACCGTCCTTTTTTTATTAGCTATGCTTGGCGATGCATACGGAGGGATCACAATGCAGCAGGCAGGCAAAGATTCATTAGCTAAACTTGGTTACCCTTTTTACCTCATGGTTATTATGGGGGCGGCAAAAATAGCAGGTGTACTGGCCATAGCTCAAACCAGGTATCAGGTTATTAAAGAATGGGCTTATTCAGGCTTCACCATCAGCTTTATCGGTGCATTTTTATCATGGCTTGCTGTTGGAGCCGGGGCAGCTATGCTCATTCCGCCGGTAGTTATGCTGCTTGTTATGTTCCTTACCTACTATTTATGGAAAAGGTATGAGCAGGTAAAAGAGCTGGGCTTAACCAATACCAAACTTGCCGGAAATACCGAACTGGCTTAATGTTTTTAGTTTAATTATAAATTCCGGGTTTATCAATAAACCCGGTTTGCTTGTTTATCACCATGCGCAAACTAATTGTATCCTTAAACATTACGCTGGATGGTTTTGTAGCGGCGGAGGATGAGGGCCTGGATTGGCACTATCAATACTGGACGGATGAAATAGCCGAGACAACAACAGAACTGCTTAGCCGGGCCGATACTATTTTATTAGGCAAAAACACCTATCAGGCTATGGCTGCCTATTGGCCCTTTCAAGCTAAGTGCATGAACTATCCCCGTACGGATATTGCCTATGCAGATATGATGAACAATTACCAAAAAGTGGTTATGTCCTCAACAATGACCTCCGCGTTGTGGAACAATTCATTATTGATCAAAGGAAATCTGAAGAAAGCTGTTGAGCATTTAAAAAAGCAGCATGGCCGTGACATCCTTACTTACGGAAGCATCAGTGTGGTTAAAAAACTGGTGACCGCGAATTTAGTTGATGAGTACCAGCTTTGGATCCACCCGGTAATTTTAGGCAATGGTAAAGCACTTTTCAAGGGATTAAAAAATAACTTGCCTTTAAAACCGGTTTTAAAGAAAGTTTTTTCATCGGGTGTTATATTGATGGTTTATCAATCACATAATTAACTTAGGTAACAGAATCAAACCGACCGGGTTAAAACGCGTCTTTACTGCTGACACACTGTTGTCAACAGCGAGTTACATCTTTGTATAATAAAAATGTGATCCGTTATGAACAGAGCCGACAGGTTGCTCAGAGTATTGGTGTTGCTGCAAACCAGGGATGTGGTTTCTATCGACCTGCTGAAATCACATTTTCATATCAGTACCCGCACAGCCTACCAGGACCTCGAGTGCCTGAAGCAATTAAAAATAACAGTGACCTTTGAAGCTGAAAAAGGGTGTTTAGTTTTAGTCGCAAGCTGCCCTTCACCCGATAGAAAAAATGACATCATTTCTCAGCCTATGCTGGTTATTCCGGCGGCCATAAAAAATGAAATGTTATCAATTATCCCGCGTGTGGTAAATAATGATCCTCAAAACTCATCGTCGTAGTTTACCTTTCCATTTTTTAACCGCACATAATCTACCGATCCCGTACCCTGGAACCGGAAAACAATCCCGATTATTTTAGCCCGACTGATTCCTTTATTCACTGTGTAAACAGGTTTGTTATCAATAAAAATCACTGCCTTTCCATTGTGTGATTCAATTTTAAGCGGTACATATTTTTCAAAATCTACCCCAAAGGCTGATAGATCATGTTTTTTACCGGATGCCTCATAACCTGCAAAATACATGTCGAGATCAGATACACAGCCTTTAGTACTTAGGGGAATCCAGATAGCAGTGCCTTTACACAATATATAAACAGTACTTAGACGGCAAGCAGCCGCGCCCTCGTTATAGTTGTTTTTTACGGATGTTTCAAATGTGAAATCATCGCTGTAAATCTCGCCGTAATCGGTTACGTTAGTATAAACCACAAAAGGAGGGGCAGGCTGCAGGGCAATATTTCGCTCTTTGATCTTTTCGGGCGATAGGGAAAGCTTACCATCGCCTAACGCATCCCTTATTTCATAATAAACGGGAACAGGCTGCTTTTCAACTACGGGTAACCATCCGTTCGATTCAACAAACAACTCATGCTGTTTTACAATTTTTCCACCGACAATAAGCTTGGCGTAATAAAAATCGGGAAAATAATAAATGGACGTATGCTGGCGGTCGTTTTTGGAAACGTTAACCCGTAAATGCCGGTCCCATGATTGCTGAATAGCTACCGAATCATATGGAGATTTACTTGCATCAAAATCAAACACAACTGAATTAGGTAATCCTGATGTGATCACCTTTTTACTGCTGAAAGTATAATCCTTAGGGTTGATAGCCGGTGTTGTTTTCGAATGTTCGGTACGTGAAGCTATTATCAAAACCAATAAAATACCCGTCAGCGTTAAAGCGCCCAAAGCATAGCGCATTGATCTGAACTGTTTTTTTACAGGCCGGGGTTTCGGTTGAGAGAGATTGACCGGTATATCAGCAGGAACAAACCGCATACCGAATACCCTGAAGTTTTCATAACCTAAAAACTGAGCCAGCGTATCCATGGTATAGGTATTGGGCAGGCTGTCATATTTAACTTTGCCCCAGATGCGCTTCAGCGTAACGTGGCTAATGGAAGCGCCGGTCTTCTCCCTTATCTTTTCGCTAAGGTTTATAAAATCCTGGTTCTTCCAGTTACTACTGTCGCCCCAGCCGATAAAGGCCTCGTATTGTTTTATCAGTTCGGTAATAAGCAACGCTTGTGCAGGCATATCCATTGGTCAAAAATAGCCGGTAAATCAGTTCAAATATTATTTGTACGGGCTTGTACCAACTTGTACAGGCTGTGAATTGCAATAGCCTGGCGGGCAAACTAATTTTATCAGCAATTCGAAATTAAGCCTAAATATACCATAACCTAACCAACAATGAAACAAATACTAAGCAGGATCAGTGCATACATTTATGCCACAGTAATGTTCATATTCGGTATCCAGCATTTTATGTATGCCGATTTTGTAGCAACGCTTGTACCCGGCTGGATCCCATTCCATCTATTTTGGGTATATCTTACGGCGGTTGCACTTATAGCCGCTGCAATTAGTATCTATGTTAATCTGTATGCCCAATGGGGATGTTTTTTATTAGGATGTATGATATGGGTGTTTATTTTAACGATCCATATCCCGCTGCTGATCGACAGTCATTTTGATGCGGGTAAAATTACTAATGCCCTTAAAGATACCGGTCTTGCATCATGTGCCTTTATACTTGCGGCTATCTACGATCGGCAGGGGTAAAATTAATATCCTATCGTATGTAATATGAATGCGTTTGTTGTATGAACGAAACCAACTCTTATCTCATGAACAAAAAAAACGGCCGATACAGTTGCTGTTTGAATAAAGTAGATAACCCTAAAAAGATCATAACCGAACTGGATAAATAGGGAAGCCGAATTGTGCAAACACTTACCAACAATTATATATATCCACCTGTTAGCCGGCTTGCACAAGCAAGCCGGCTAACGGTCATTAAAAGCATAAATTATCCAGCCTCACACCACCTGTCTGGTACAAGTTTAAAACGAGGGAACCTCTGGTTTTTGCGCAAAATTACGTATGAAAATACCGTATTTTAACGGATTGATATTTGGCCGATTGCTTTGTAAATTGGGAAACATTTTTATGTCTGTTAAACCCGCAACCTTATGTTTAATTCCCCAATTATCGATCTTGCGCTCACGCTGTCGTTCACCTATTTTTCGCTCAGTCTAACTGTTAGCACAATTCATGAGTATCTATCCGCTCTGCTTAATAAGCGGGGAGAGTATCTGAAAAATGCTATTGACTGTTTACTTTTTGACCAGGACTGGAAAAAAATAGCTGAAAAGCTTTATAACAATCCGAACATTACATCTTTAAAAAAGGATTTAAACAGTTTGCCATCATATATCCCAGCGGGCAATTTTGCCGCGGCTTTAATGGATCAGTTTAAAGACGATAAAAATATTATCCTTGATATGAATAAGATCAGGGACGTTTTAACAGATGATGGAATAGCGGCACAGGTTGGTATCTCTGCCGGGATCAGGAAACTTCTTCTTAATTTTTATGAACGCGCCCAGGGCGATCTTCAGAGTTTTCAAAAACAGATCGAAACATTTTATAATTCGGCCATGGACAGGGCCTCGGGAGTTTATAAACGATCGTCTCAGCTTATTGTATTTATTATTTCGGTGGTAATCTGTGCCTCCTTGAATGTTGATACCATAAATATTGTGAACAAGCTTTGGGGTAATCAGGAAGCACTGAAACATACAGCCGATAATTTACAAACCGTAGTTAAACAAGTAAACGAAAAAGGATATAATCCTAAAACTGATACGATAAAGTTTGAAGCCAGCAAAGTAACGGTTATTAAAAACATACCTGCCGATACGAGTAAAAACGCACCTAACGGGAAAAAAGTCGCCCAACAAATCAGCACAGTTAGTACGTTTCTGGTAAGCTCTGGTATCCCTGTTGGTTGGACGGCACAAAACACGCCAGATTTGAAGGGTAAAACATTTTGTCAAAGCCTTTTGTCGCTTTTAATCAAGATAACGGGTTTGTTATTAACAGCTGTAGCTTTAATGTTAGGCGCTCCCTTTTGGTTCGATTTGATCAATAAAATTGTAAGTTTACGTGCGGCAGGCAAAAAGCCTGAAGAAGAAGCAACCACACCAACTAAGAATACCACCGTAACCGTAAAACCAGTAGGCTAATGCGTATTAAAGTAACCAAGCTGCTCAATACCAGGGTAGGAGGCGCTCATACAACCTATCAAACCGGTGCTGTAAGAGAGCCGGGTGACGAGATAGAAGTAACGGGTACTGTGCAGGGAGAGGAACTTGATGGAAACAATACCTGGTATAAAGTGGGTGACGATGCTAATAGTCATTATTGGAGCGGCGGGGCCGAACAAATAGAAGGAGCTGGGAGCAATTATCAGCAATGGATGATTGACTTGAGCCTGCCGGAGATTTGGGGCCGGTATGCAGGTACAGGCGTTGGTGTTGCTGTGGTTGACACCGGTATTGCGCCAGGCATAACAGACCTGTTTTATAATCAGAGTAAGTATTATGTTTATGGCGATAATGTTGAGATAAAAGATAACGCCGGTCATGGTACATTTTGTGCTTCCCTTGTTGGGCTACGGAATACCAGCGGCAACTATGTCGGTGTGGCTCCGGGATGTAATTTATTCGCCTGTAAAATATCCGAAAAAAGAACATTTGAAAACACGGAGAGAGATGCCCAAAGATATGCTGGCGCGATTAATTGGTGTGCAAAAAATCCCGATATTCATATAGTGTCAATAAGTTGGTCGTCAGGTATAAGCAATGCAGCTACTCTAAGTTTAATTCAGGAGGCTATAAACAATGCCGTAGCTAACAATAAAATAATTGTTTGTTCTATCGGAAATTCGATAGTATTTGGAGATACAAGTAAATATTATCCGGCCTGTTTGAAAAATACAATCGGGGTCGGCATGGTTCCGGATAAGGAGAATGGCTATCCTTGTATAAATGAGTGCCTGTCGCTGGTGATCAATGGCTCGCAAATAAAATCATATGATCAGAATAACGAATTGATAGCTGATAGCGGGAGTAGTTTTGCGACGGCTATTACATCGGGCATAATTGCGCTGATGATTCAAAAAATGAATTTTAGTTATTCATTTGCTACGATCATTGAAAAATTGGCGGCTATGACGCAGAAAACAACCTTCATTATAACCGAAGATGGAAACCCGCCAGCATCCTTCGATCTTCCACTGCTAAAACCCGAACTTTTATTGAATTTTTTTAATGATGTTGTATGAAATATAAATACGCCCCCCTTTTTTTGTTCTTGCTTCTGTCTTGCAAAATGTTTGCACAACAACCCGAAAGGCGCGTTTTTTATGATGTGTTATATTTGAAAAGCCTTTACGACAAAGACGGGAAAATAAGGATCAGCCCGCAAAATAAGCCGCTGTTTGCTTATTATTTTAATCTCAAGAACACCACTAATGTAGATACTGTTATCAAGAAAAACCCTTTTTTTAATTTGAACGGGATTTATGAAGCTGGCGGTGCAAGCGGAGGGACAATACCCAGCCCATCCGGATTACTACAATCCATAGGCTCACTTGATGTTACCAATCTTGCCGACGGTCTTGCAAAGTTTTTAGTGGAACGAACAAAGCAGGAACTTTCCACTGCCTTTTTTTCACGGTTTAAAAAGGAGCTGGACAGTACCAGGCAGTTGCAGTTATTATTCCCGGTTACTTACAAATCACTTACAGCTATAGATGTTGAGATCTATAATTACGCCGCCTATACGGATTTGCTGCGGGAGTCATTTCAGAAAGACCTGGCACTATTACTTCCCAATGTTTCCAATTTGATTGACGACCCGTGCATGGATCAATTGTTTGCTGCCATGCCCCACGTCAGGATAATCTTCATCGATGCCTTGTATATAGCCAACGAGTTTCATGAGGGTTCGCATCCGGGGGATATTTTTCATAACTACCTGGTTAATAAAGCAGGCAATGGCACCTTAAAGCTTGTAAATGAAAATGTATATCCGGCATTGCAAGCTTTTGATCTTTTTTCACAATCATTACGGTCAAATCAGAGAGATAAATACTGGGTCGATGCCGATTCGGCGAAGATGCTGTTTAGTAACCCTGTAACTTTCCAAATCTACCTTGGTTTGCTTTATCAGCAATTGGAAAAAAAAGACATTAATTTTAAAGAGGGGTCAATGAAGCAGTTTCTGAAAGATCGTAGTGGTGACTTTTTAAAGTTTGAGGAAATTTATCAGAGTTATAACATTGAATTTATCCAAAAAGCAACAATAGTAAACAGGTATTTCATTAATTTAAAGCAACTTCAGCAAAAAGGTGAAAATACTTTTAATTACCAGGATTATTACGCGCTTTATAATTCATCACTTAATCTTTTTGAGCAATTATTGAAATCACCATTGCTTTTAAATGTCGACCCGGCCAATATTACTATACCAATGATTGACCGGAAAGACACAAAGATTGATCAGTACCTGTCATCAGCCAGGAGTCTTGGCAACGTTTACATTGATGTTTACGAAAAACAGTACCCATCGGCCATAGTTGAGCTTAGTGGCGTTTACGATAACCTGTTTATTAATAAAGTCGTTACTAACCCAATAAAACAGGATTTAGTTAGAAATCTTGCAGACAAAAAAGCAGAATATGATAAACTGCAGGATGCAGTCGTCAAGACTGCCATAAAGAAAGAAATAAATGAACTTGAAGCGAAAATTGCAGCGTTCACCGAGTGGCCGGCAATAAATAAAATGTTTATTAAATATGCCAATTTTGCCGCTGAGGTATCAAAAGCGAAAAACAGCGACGAAGTAAAAAATGCTATTGAAGCAATTGCTTTACCGGTAGGCAGTTCAACCGTTAAACGCGAGGTTATTTTTAATGTCGCTCTAAACGCCTATGTTGGCCCTTATGTAGGTGAAGAAAAAGTGCATGGCATTGATGAAAAGTATAAAGGCACATACGGGCTCTCAGCACCGGTAGGAATTTCATTTAGCTGGGGGCACCGTTTATTATTTGTTCCCACGGGCGATAAAAAATGGTCGACTTCTGTTTTTGTTTCTTTAATTGATATCGGCGCACTTGCTTCATACCGTTTTACATCCGGAAGTACCCCGGTAGCAAAAGATACCAGCGCCACTGTAGCGCAGGTGCCTAAAATTGAGCTGAAGAATATCATAAGCCCGGGTTTGTTTTTATCTGTAGGCATACCATCCACACCAATTTCAATTTCGGGTGGTTTCCAGGTTGCGCCAAATTTGCGTAGCGTTAGTTTAACAGGAGCCAATAAAGATGTGATAACTAACACTTACGGCGATAATAAGTTATATACACGTTGGTCGGTGGGGGTTTTAGTTGATATACCGATACTCAATTTGTTTACTAAAGGACGTTAACAGATTTGATCAACGGTTCGTCGGCCAACGATAAATCGAGGGCGAAGGATGGCAGCGCCATTTACAGCTTGAAATTGATAAAACTTTTACTGGAGTATCTTGTTCAGATAACGGTTCGGCGGCCGCCGCTCTTGCCGTGCATTATATTTAAAAGTTATTGCATATTGGGCTGGCATAATTAAAAAGATGATTTAACTTTAAGGCGTTCTGTTTTGATTATTTATTATCATATTTAAAACAAAACCGAATCTGATAAATTGAAAATATACAACCACTTATGCAGGAATTAGACCCCACCATTCTTCAAAAAGCAAACTCATGGCTTCAAGGAAATTATGATGCTGATGTAAAGCAGGAAATTCAAAAATTAATTGACGATAAGGCATATACCGAACTGACGGATTCATTTTATCGTGATCTGGAGTTTGGTACCGGTGGCCTTCGCGGTATTATGGGGCCGGGTTCAAACCGTATCAATAAGTATACTATAGGCGCCGCCACACAGGGATTAGCTAATTATCTGAAAAAAACCTACCCCGGCGAAAAAATCAAAGTAGCTATTGCTCATGACAGCCGTAACAATGCCGATTTCTTTTCGACTATTACGGCCGAAGTTTTTTCAGCTAATGACATTTATGTTTACTTCTTTAAGGCATTGCGTCCTACACCCGAGCTTTCATTTGCCGTGCGCCATTTAGGTTGCAAAAGCGGCGTAATGCTTACAGCATCGCACAACCCAAAAGAGTATAACGGTTACAAAGCTTATGGGGCCGATGGTGGGCAATTTGTTTCTCCGCACGATAAGGCCGTAATGGACGAGGTTGCTGCAATCAGCAGCATTGATGACATCAAATTTAACCGCGTTGATGCTAATATCGAAGAAATAGGGGAGGACATTGACGAGCTTTACCTGAGCAAGATCACTGAGCTTTCTGTTTCGCCTGATGCTATTGAACGTCAAAAAGATCTTAAAATAGTTTATTCGCCCATCCATGGTACAGGCATCACGTTGGTACCCCAAGCCCTGAAACGGTTTGGTTTTGAGAATGTGATCCTGGTTGACGAGCAAATAACTCCCGATGGAAATTTCCCAACAGTAGTTTACCCTAACCCCGAAGAAAAAGAAGCGCTTACACTTGCTCTTAAAAAAGCCCAGGATACTGATGCCGATCTGGTATTGGCAACGGATCCGGACGCAGACCGTGTGGGTATTGCTGTGAAAAATACCGATGGCGAGTTTATTCTGCTCAATGGTAACCAAACCGGCGCTATGCTGATCAATTATTTATTAAGCGCATGGGAAGAAAAAGGCAAGCTTACCGGTAAAGAATACATTGTTAAAACCATTGTTACCACAAATCTTATCGAACGCATAGCCGAAGCCAAGAATGTTACTTACTATAACACCCTTACCGGCTTCAAATATATTGGCGAGTTAATGACCCATTTTGAGGGTAAACAAACTTTTATAGGTGGCGGTGAAGAAAGCTATGGTTATTTGATAGGCGAACTGGTAAGGGATAAGGACGCTGTAGTTTCAAGCGCATTCATTGCCGAAATGACCGCTTATTACAAAGACAAAGGAAGCAGCCTTTTTGAAGCATTGATTGATACTTACGTGCAATATGGGTTTTATAAGGAAAAGCTGATCTCCCTGACTAAAAAAGGTAAAACCGGTGCGGAAGAAATTAAGGAAATGATGGAGAAATTCCGTACCAATCCTCCGGCCACCTTAGGCGGATCAAAAGTAAGCACGCTTAAGGATTATGAAAAACGTATTGAAACTGATTTAGCAACCAATACAAGCAAACCAATTGAATTGCCTGTATCTGATGTTTTACAATTCATTACCGAGGACGGCAGTATCATCTCGGCCCGTCCGTCAGGCACGGAGCCTAAAATTAAGTTTTATTGCAGTGTGAACGGCAAACTTGAAAGTAAAGAAACATACAGTGAAACAGACAAACAACTTGACGCTAAGATTGCCTCAATTATGCAGGACCTCGGTGTTTAACTACGGATAATGATGTTTGAAAAAATCCCGGCCGATTGAGATCTGGCCGGGATTTTTTTTAGTATGACCTATCAGTGGTTTGTTACATCGTTTTTCTGGGGCGCCTTGGTCTGTCACCTCCAGGTGACTGATCATTATTGCTCCGGTAATTGCTTGGGCTATTATAGCTTCGGGTATTGTTAGTTCTGTCACCGGTGCCTCTATTATTGTTGTTGCCGTATCCAAATGACTTACGTGGCGGAGGAGTTTTCTTAACAAAGTCGTCGTTTATTTTTACACTTAATACCCGATCGGCAATGGGCGTACCGTCTAAGGCAATCACCGCGTTCTCGGCCCCGGTGCGGTCCTTCATTTCAAGAAATGCATATCCTTTGCATATCCTTGTTTTTTTGTCGCGTACAATTTTAATCGTTTCCACATCGCCATGTGGACCTATCATTTTAACAAGTTCCAGCTCTGTCATTTCCAGAGGAAAGCCGCCTACAAATAATTTGACCATTTATAAATTGAGATTAAGATGATAGATAACCACCGTACACAAATTTCGTTTGATTTTTTTTAAATAAAGGATGTTTTCGCGTTAAAACCAAAGTTTATTTAATAATTCGTTGTTTTCAAGTCAGTAATGGTCCTGAAGAGGCATTTTGTGACCCTTAATAACAGAACGTCATCAATACAAAACAGAAAACGACTGATATGCATCTTTAAGGAGTACTGAAGGCCGGTTGGCTGCAATTTCGTTTTCAAGGTTTTTATTGCTAAATATAGCTACCCCCATCTCGGTTTTTACCTGGTATCTCAATGACAAATTCAGTGCGGTTGTATCCCAGTTATAAATATCAGCATAAGCGTTCGGGCGCCCTGTAAATGGCCCATATGCTTTTAAGAAATAGTCCAGTATTTTATAAGCGTCAGTCATCTTAAAGAAAAGATAAATGTTCACTATTTTGTTTTTGTAAACGCGGAAACCTATTGCATCTAATAACAAACTATCTCCCTGTATCAATGAGCTACTGTCTTTATATTGATAACGGATACAGCTGTCTGCATCGGGTTTAGCATCATTATCTAAATAGGTAAACTTACGGGCCGGAATTTGGCTAATGTCCTCACCAAGTGTCAGTCCGCTAATTCCATTGCAAAATTTTAAATACTCAACCGATCCTGGTGTATTAGGCTGTGAGAAAACCAGCGATGGTAAAAGGCAGACTGTTGCAATCAATAGGGTTTTGATGCCTGTTGTTAGAGATTCATAATATGCTTTCATAAGTCAGGTTTTACAATAATAAAAACAAGGGAGATGCCATCTTCGCCCTAAAAATTAGTTTTTATTAATTTTTACTTAAATTTTGAAAATTTGAGTTTATATAATTGAATTTATTGCAATACTTTAGTTAGTTACGCACTTCTTGTATAGAAAAGAACGCAGTAATTGAAAATACTGTCTGCTTTTGTTAACTATAGGTTAAAAACAAAGCCCGTCGTTTGAGTGGCATAGTCTCAATCTTTTTTCGGTTCGGACAGTGTAATCTCTGTTGACCAAAAAACAAAACTAAAACGCATTAGCAATGCCGTAAATCCATATATTTGAGAATATAAACCGGGGATAGGTGTGCAATTTATCTCCTAAAATGATAGCCTTGTTGGTTGCAGTTTAATTAATTTATTGCCGCATTTGATTTGCAGAAATTGTGTGTTTGATTAATCATCGGATCGGTACGCTATTTAAAAACCGTTATAACAAAAATGAAATATATCTTCTGTTTGTTTTTTTCATTAATTATTCTTTCGGCAAATGCATTCACTGATCCTAATACCTTACTCGAAGAATTAAAAACTGAAATCGCAAAAAAAAATATATATGATAGCAGTAAAGAAGCAAGGATCCGAAAATTAAAGGCATATCAATCAAATCTTTCGCAAACCAATTATGATGCGCGGTTTGATACCTGGGACAAGCTTTACACCGAATACAAATCATATCAGTTTGATTCAGCGTATGTTTATGTCGATAAAATGATATCGCTAAGCAAGGTAACAGGTAATAAACCAAAGGAGTATTATAGTTATGTAAGGATGGCTTTTATTCTCCTGTCGTCGGGGATGTTTAACGAAACCTTTGACTATTTACGAAAAGTAAATGTAAAAGCCCTAAGCAATGCCGATAAAGTTGATTACTATTTCTTTTTAGGCAGGTGCAATTATGACCTGGCGAATTACAGTAATGACAAATATTTTAGCCCCGATTATATTAAGGCCGGCAATAAATACATTGATTCGGCGGTCTCGTTTTGCGGCAACGACCATATAATGCATACTTATTTACTTGGTTTGAAGGATTACCAGGAAAAGAATTACGGAGAAGGACGCTTACGGTTTAAAAAATTACTGGAGAAAGATATGCCAATTTCCATGCACTTGCGGGCAATGGTCTCATGCTCATTAGGAGCAATCTGTCTTGAAGATAACGAAAGGCAGGAAGGCCTTAATTTGATGATGAGGGCTGCCATAGCCGATATCAAATCATCAACCCGTGAAACGGTTGCGCTTTATACGCTGGCAGAACTGTTGTATAAACAGGGCAACATCAAAGATGCTTACAGTTTCATTCAATTGGCAAAAGCTGATGCCGACTTTTACGGAGCCCGGCAGCGTAAAATACAAATTGCTTCAATTTTACCATTAATAGCAGCAGCCGAGCTTAATAATACCGAGCATCAAAAAAACCGCTTCCTGGTGTTCCTGTTAATTATTACTGCGCTTGCATTGCTGGTTGTCTTTTTCCTGGTGATGATCATTAACCAATTAAAAAAGTTGAAGGTTAAAGAAGCAATAATTGAAGGGAAAAATGTGCAATTAAACCACATAAACGCGAAACTAATTGAAGATGCAAAAATTAAAGAGGAATATATCGGGCAGTTTTTTAAAGCCATTTCGGGATATATCGTTAAGCTCGAAAATTTGAAAATCTCTATTGATGCCAAGCTCTCGATGAAGAAGTATGACGCCATTCATACTTTTGTAAATAATATTGATATTAAAAAAGAAAGGGAGAGCTTGTATTACAGCTTTGATCATATTTTTTTAAAGATCTTCCCTAACTTTATTACGGTGTTCAATAGCTTGTTTGCCGAGAAAGATCAGATCTGGCCTGATGAAGACGAAGTATTAAATACCGACCTTCGCATATTCGCGCTTATAAGGATGGGTATTGCTGATAATGAAACTATTGCCAAAATATTGGAATATTCTGTCAATACAATCTATGTTTACAAAATGAGGATCAAAGCCAAATCGTTGCACCCTGATCAATTCGAACAACGGATTATGGATATTAAGGCTTTTGATTACGAGTGATTTTTTTTGAAGATACATGCTAAAAACCCTGTAAAGTAGCCAAACCTTACAGGGTTTTTAGTAAAAAAAGTATTATAAATGTTTAAAAAAACATTATATTTTTTGTCAGCATTTTTTATATAAATATCTGTTTTTCAATGTTTTAAATTTAAAAAACATCGAAAAAAATTATAAAATTATTAAAATAAGCCTTTTTCGCGTTTACCGCAACGCATAAGTCTTTTTCTGAGTTTATTTATAAGTAAATTGCATCAGAATTTAACCTGTAATAATTGTAAACCATTACATTTTTAAACGATCGGTCATTGTTAACCTTTTCCTGTGCTCACCTGCTAACCTATCGGTACGGGCGATGTTTGCATGGCCATTATGCGTATACTTCGGGTATTATTTATTATGATAACCCGAAACCATATTAGCATGACTTCGTATAAAATGTTGGGGATCTCTTTTACGGATTGAAAACTAAACCCAAACAACAACCAATTTCAACTAAATCTCAAGTTTTATGCAAATTAAACATTTACTCAACGTATGTTTCTTTGCTGTTTTTCTCTTTTTGATGGAGCCTGCTATGGCCCAAAATAAGATAATAACAGGTAAAGTAACCGACAAAAAGGATGGCTCCCCCTTAATAGGAGTATCGGTAGTAACTGCCGTAGGCGCCCAAGGCGGGGCCATTACCGACGCAAATGGCGCTTACAAAATCTCTGTACCGGCAAGCGCCGCCAGTATTACATTTACCTATGTAGGCTATTTAAATGTAACGGTTCCAATAAACGGACGCACATCTATTGATGTGCAAATGTCAGAAGCTAACAAAGCGCTGAACGAAGTTGTGGTAATTGGTTACGGTACCCAAAAAGTTAAAGATGCAACGGGTTCGGTAGCCTCATTGAGCACAAAAGATTTTAACAAAGGCGTTATTTCAACTCCTGATCAATTACTTCAGGGCCGTATTTCGGGCGTTCAGGTTACACCATCAAGTGGCGAACCTGGTGCGGGTGCTGCAATCGCGATACGTGGTGCGGGCTCTATCCGCACGGGAGATGGCCCGCTGTATGTAATTGATGGTATCCCAATTGATAATAGCGCTGGTACCGCTGGCAGTTATGGCGTTGGTGCCGGTAGTTCCTCTGCCCGTAACCCACTGTCGTTCCTGAACCCGGCTGATATAGAAAATATCTCTGTTTTAAAAGATGCCTCTTCTGCCGCAATTTATGGTTCGCGTGGTGCAAACGGTGTAATTTTAATTACCACACGTAAAGGCCGCAAAGGTCAGGGGATCCAGTTTTCTTCAAATACAAGTGTTTCATCGCCGGCAAAACGTTATGATGTACTTGGCCGGGATGCTTTTTTAAAGGCAGTTGCAGCCGTTGGGGCCAATGCATCGCCGGCCGCTGATGGCGGGGTTGACTATGGTGGCAATACCGATTGGCAGAAAGAGATTTTCCGTAGTCCGATATCACAAAACTACAATCTTAGTCTTGGTGGTGCAAGTAAAGACAATACCGGCAGCTTACGTGCATCTTTTGGCTATGACGACCAACAAGGTATAGTAAAAAAATCAAGTTTAAAACGTTTGAACGGGCGTATCAACGCGTCACAGTCATTCCTGAACGACAGGGTTAAGCTTGATCTGCAATCAACTTATTCAAATGTAAAAGATCAGTTTGCCCCGGTTACCAATAACGCGGGCTTTAACGGTAGCTTAATTGGTGCTGCTATACAGCTAAACCCAACAGCGCCGGTATTTGACTCCCAGGGCCGGTATTTTAACTTAAACGGCTACAATGATGCAGGCTATCCAAACGGCAACAGCTTCAGGAACCCGGTATCATTATTAAACCAGATAGATGACCGCGATAACATTAACAGGTTCCTTAACAATTTAACGCTAACCTTAAAGCTATTTGCCGGCATTTCGTATAAAGGTAATTTTGGCGTGGATATATCAAGGGGCGTAAGAAAGACTTTTTACGATCCTAAAATTGTTGGTTTTACCGATGCAATTGGTATTAGGCAAGTAAACTACCCTTCACCAACAGGTAATGGTACAGCTATCATAACACATAACGAGGTAACAAATTACACAACGGAGCATACTTTAAACTATGACAAAAAGTGGAAAGACGGTAGTTCGATCACTGCTTTGGCGGGTTATTCATACCAAACTTTTAAAAACTTTGCCCGTAATGACTTTGGTTTCGGAACTTCTACCGCAGGTGTGCTGGTTAAAAATTATGACGATTTTAAAACCCACTTGCCTTACCCGGTTGGTGATAGTTCAAGCTACAAACTACAATCATACTTTGCGCGCGTAAACTATTCATATAAAGATCGGTATATTGTAACAGGAACTATCCGCAGAGACGGTTCATCGCGTTTCGGTGATAATCATAAATATGGCAACTTCCCGGCTGTTGCGGTTAAATGGCGCATCACTAACGAGGAATTTATGCCTAAAGGTGGTTTATTTGATGATTTGAGCCTAAGGTTAAACTACGGTAAAACCGGCAACCAGGAAATTCCCGATTTAGGTTCACAAAACCTTTGGCAATTATTAAATTTTCCAGGTACTGCAACTGCACAATTGCATCAAAATAACCCCGATCTAAAATGGCAATCTAATATCACTTATGGAGCAGGTTTGGATTTCTCTATCATAAACGGACGTTTGAATGGTTCGGTAGATTATTTTCACAAATCGATAAAGGACCTGCTATTCCGTCAGGATCTGCCTCAGCCAACAGCTGCACCGCAGCTTTATAAAAACCTTGATGGTGATGTTATAAATCAAGGTGTTGAAGTTGGTTTAAATTTCGCTGCCATACAAGGCAAAGATTTTTCATGGGATGTTGCGTATAACATGACCTTTATCAGCAATACCCTTAAAAATTTTAAAAACTATATCGTAACAGGTAATATTGATGGTCAGGGCCTTTCAGGTGCTTACGCGCAGCTTATTACCAATGGTGTTCCTTTGTACACCTTTAATATGCCAAACTATGCGGGTTTAGATAAAAATGGTTTCGGTATTTATCCGCAAGGTATTGACGTACCTTCATTACAAGGCAGCCCTAACCCTAAATTTACAGCCAGCTTAACCAACAACTTTAATTATAAAAACTGGAGCTTCAGCTTTTTCCTCAATGCTGCAACCGGCTTTTATATTTATAACAACACGGCTAACGCGTTTTTTTACAAAGGCAACCTGCTTAGCGGCCGTAACGTAACTAAAGATGTAGCTGCAACCAATGAAAGCCCGCTTAACTCAGGTGAAGTATCTACCCGCTTTCTTGAAAAAGGCGATTTCTTAAGGTTAAGTAATGCTACCTTAGGTTACACCTTCCCAATTAAATCAAACGCCATTAAAACGTTAAGGGTATCACTTACTGGGCAAAATTTGCTCCTGATCACAAATTATTCAGGCCTGGATCCTGAAGTTAACACAGATAAACAACGAAACGACGTGGCCTCAAAAGGTATCGACTATACCTCTTATCCTAAGGCCCGCATATTTACTTTAGGTGTAAATGCAAGTTTTTAACAACATGAAAATGAAAAGAATTACATCACAGGCAGCTATCAGTTGCCTTGCTCTGATGATCGCAAGTGGTTGCGCGAAACTGAATGAGAAAACTTACGGATCAAAATACGTAGACAATAACCCCAGTGGTTCATCTGCTGAGCTTAACGGTGTTTACTCGCAGTTGTATGGGCAAACCGACCAGGCAAATACCTACGCTTTACAGGAGCATCCAACGGATGAAATGATGGGTCCAACCCGCGGTACAGACTGGGGCGATTTTGGTACATGGCGTAAACTACATACCCATACCTGGACACCGATCCACAACCAGGTTAACGACACCTGGGATCAGTTGAATATAGGTGTGTTCCGTGCGACACAGGTTGTAAAAAAAGCTACTGATAATAATATCAAAGCACAGGCGAGTTTCCTGAGGGCTTACTTTATGTTCCAGATAGTTGACTTGTACGGACAACAGCCATTTCGTGATCCTGATGCGCCAACTTCATCTATACCAACTGTAATGAAACGCCCGGAGGCAACAGATTTTATAATTAAAGATCTGGAGTTTGCGGAAGCCAATCTCGCCGCTACTACGGCTAACATAGGCATAGCTAATAAAGCAGCAGCACAAGCACTGTTAGCCAAGGTTTACCTTAACAAAGCAGTTTACACTGCAACAACCGTTGGCGGCCCTTTTACATTTGCTAAGGCAGATATGGATAAAGTGATAGAATATGCCAACAAGGTAACCGCTGCTGGTTATACCCTGGAGCCAGCCGGCAAATATTTTCAGGATTTTGCCTGGGATAACTCAGAAAAATCGCATGGAAACATTTTTGGTTTTTATAACACCGAAACCTCAGCTCCGGCATCGGCTAAAAACCGCTGGAGAATGGGGCTGCATTATAACCAAACTCCGGATGGCTGGAACGGTTTTACCACACTGGCCGATTTTTATAACTCATTTGAAGCTACAGACGAACGCCGTGGTGTAGATTATCCTGGATTAACTGATAAAGTTGGTTTAAGGGCGGGTTTTGCTGTGGGACAACAATATGGTCCGGGTCACAAAGCTTTAACACAGCGTAGTGGCAAGCCTCTGATTTTTACACCGGATGTTAACCTTAACTTTTCAACCGAAGCTCAAGGAATCAGGGTGTTTAAGTATTTTCCCCAACCCAAGGCTGATAACACAGTTAACGATGATAATTCATCTAATGATTATGTGATTTTGCGTTACGCCGACGTGGTGCTTGAAAAAGCGGAAGCTATTTTACGCGGTGGTACTGACCCTATGGGACAAACAGCGTTGCAGCTTGTAAATTCAATCCGTGTACCTCGCGGTGCCACAGCTTTAGCTACTGTTGATTTAGCTGCTATGCTTGCTGAAAGGGGCCGTGAACTTTACTGGGAAGGTTGGAGAAGGAATGACCTGATCCGTTTTGAGAAATTTAATGATCCGGTTGATCAGCGCCCGGCCAAAACAGATAAAAGCAAAACGATCTATCCAATTCCTCAGCGTGCAATTGATACAAACCCTAACCTTACCCAAAACCCAGGTTATTGATAATTGAGATTTATTTGATTGAAAGGAACGTAGCGGAAAATTCCGCTACGTTTGTTTTATCCCCGATTATATGCATTCAAAAATACCCCTGACTCTATTCGGCTTAACTCTTATTATTCTTTGTGCCTGTAATCGTGCCAATAAACAAACCCTGTTTACGCTCCAGGATAATGAAGCTATGGGTGTAAATTTTGCTAACCAACTTAATGACCAGGACCGCACAAATGTTTTTACTTTCCGTAATTATTACAACGGGGGAGGCGTAGCTATCGGCGATGTTAATAATGACGGCCTAAACGACGTTTACTTAACCTCAAACATGGGGGGCAACCAATTATATATCAATAAAGGCAATTGGAAATTTGAAAATGTAACTGATAAGGCAGGGGTTAAGGGTACTAAATACTGGAGTACCGGGGCTACAATGGTTGATATTAATGGCGATGGGTGGCTCGATATTTACGTTTGCCATAGCGGGAATGCCCGCGGCAATGAAAAAGGGAACGAGTTGTTTATAAACCAGCATAATGGCACGTTTAAAGAAGAAGCCCAAAAATATGGCCTGGTAGATAATGGATTATCAACCCAGGCCATATTTTTCGACCATGACAATGACGGCGACCTGGATTGCTTTGTATTAAACAACTCTTTCAGGCCTATAGAATCCTTTGATTTCAGCAAAAACCTTCGCGCCGTTGTTGATGAACTGGGCGGCGCGCGCCTGTACCGTAACGATGGCGGGCACTTCACCAACGTAACTAAAGAGGCCGGCATCTATTCAAGTGATATTGGCTTTGGCCTGGGCGTTTCTGTTGCCGATATAAACCAGGATGGCTATCCCGATATTTACGTATCTAATGATTTTTTTGAGCGCGATTATCTCTACATCAACCAAAAAAACGGAACATTTAAAGAAGACATACAAAATGAAACAGGACACCTGAGCCTGGCTTCAATGGGCTCGGATATTGCCGATATTAATAACGATGGGCAGTACGATATTTTTACCACCGAGATGCTGCCCGAAGGTGACCAGCGTTTAAAAAAAATGACTTCGTTTGAATCGTACGATGTGATCAAAGCAAAGCAGCGGGATGGCTATTATAATCAATACATGCAAAATTGCCTGCAGGTACGTAATGCAGATGGCAAATTTTCAGAAACTGCATTTTATTCGGGGGTAGCCGCGACTGACTGGAGCTGGGGAGCGCTGATGTTTGATATGGATAACGATGGTTGGAAAGATATTTTTGTATCAAACGGTATTTATAAAGACCTGACCGATCAGGATTACATTGAATTTTTAGGCAATCGTGATAATATGGCCAAAATAGCCGAAGGCCGGAAAAAATTTGATTATAAAGATTTTACTGATAAAATGGCTTCATCGCCTTTGTCTAATTATGCCTATCTGAATAATCACAACCTTACTTTCACCAATAAATCAACTGATTTTGGTTTGGATAAGCCGGGGTTTAGTAACGGTTCGTCATATGCCGATCTGGATAATGATGGGGACAATGACCTCATCGTAAATAACGAAAATGCCCAGGTGTCGATCTTTAAAAACAACGCCGAAAAAAACGGGAACCATCATATCCAAATAAAATTAAAAGGAACAGGTCTGAATACTTTTGGAATAGGTACTACGGTAAAAGTGTTTATGAAGGGCAGTTCGCTAATTTACTATAATCAGCCTACACGTGGTTTTCAAAGTTGCACATCGCCCAATTTACTTACAATAGGTATAGGTAAATACAAATCTATTGATTCGGTCCAGGTGATTTGGCCGGGTAATACTTATCAGTTGCTAAAAAACGTAAACGCGGATAAAGTTTACGCGGTTAATCAAACCGATGCCGCCTTGAAATATAACTGGACAAAGCCTGCTGTTAAAACACTATTTGCCGATGTTACCAAATCAATATTTGACAGCATTCCTAAGCATAAGGAGGACGATTTTATCGATTTCGACAACGAGCGCCTGATGCTCCAGATGTTATCGACAGAAAATCCTTATATGGCTACCGGTGACGTTAATGGCGACGGGCTGACTGATTTTTATTTCGGAAGCTCAAAAAACAGCTTTGCCAGCATCTATATCCAGCAAAAGAACGGTAAGTTTAAACAAACTATTCCCGAAGATTTTAAAAAGCAGGAATACCTGGAAAATGCCGGGGCTGTTTTTGGCGATTTTGATGGCGATGGCGACCAGGACCTGATTATAGGAGTAGGAGGTAATGCCGATGAAGCCGAAACACCAGTCTATAATCCCCGCTTTTTTGTGAACGATGGTAAAGGGAATTTTCATAGGGACCCTGAGAGAACACTCCATGCAGCTGTTAATGCCTCGATCATTATTTCGGCTGATTATGATGGCGATGGCAAGCCCGACCTTTTTATTGGGGGCAGAAGTATGCCCGGGCTTTACGGATGTTCGCCGCAATCATTTGTTTTTCATAATGAAGGCAACGGGCATTTTACCGATGTATCAAAATTAGTATTGGGCACGGATACAAGGCTCGGTATGGTAACAGCAGCCAAATGGGCTGATATTGATCATAACGGCTCGCCCGATTTGATAATTGCCGGTGATTGGATGGGAATTAAGATTTTCAAAAACAACAAAGGAAAATTTGCTGAAGATAAACAACTGGCTAATTACAAAGGCTGGTGGAGCAGTCTTGAAATTGCTGATGTGGATGGCGATGGCGCACTTGATATTATTGGCGGTAACATCGGGCTTAACTCAAAATTCAGGGCTTCGTTTGAGCAACCAATGGAAATTTTTGTAAAGGATTTCGATAATAACGGTACAAAAGAATGTGTAACTTCCATGTATAAAAGTGATGGGGTAAACTATGTTTTTCATATGAAACCTGATTTAGTGGGCCAGATGCCAATCTTCAAAAAACGTTTTCTGCGCTATATTGACTATGCGGGCAAACCATTTGACGAGGTATTTCCTGCTGAGATGCTTGATGGCGCCGAAAAGCACCAAATGAATTTCCTGGCTTCGGCGGTATTTTTTAATAAACGCGGAAAATTTATTTGTAAACCACTGCCTGCCGATGCACAGTTATCTATGATAAATACTATTTTGTGTGCAGATTTTGATAATACCGGAGCTGTGAAGATCATATTAGGAGGTAACTTTTATGGCTTTAAACCCGAAATCGGCCGGCTTGATGCCAATCGGGGGCTTGTTTATCAATATACAAAAAATGGGTTTGCTTATTTTCCGGCTGCCAAAACGGGCCTCAATTTAAACGGACAGGTACGCTCATCGTTAGGTATAAGAAATGCATCCGGTAAAAATTATTACCTGTTTGGCATTAATGATGAACCGCTTAAAGCTTATGAACTACGTTAACATCAATTTAATGCTGTTTGCCAAATATATTCTGAGATACTTCTTTATCCTTCTTTGTATTGGTGTGGTCGGCCTGTCTTCTTGTAAACCCCAAAAGGCCGGAGAAGGTGTATTTAAATTACTCCCAGCTAATGAAACGGGGGTGACCTTCGAAAACAGGAACGTAGTATCCGATTCGGTCAATGTTTTAGATTATTTGTATTTCTACAACGGTGCCGGCATAGCTACCGCTGATTTTAATAACGACGGCTTGCCCGATCTTTATTTCGTATCAAACCAGGGTTCTAACAAGCTTTACCTTAATAAGGGAGGGATGAAGTTTGAAGACATCACCGATAGAGCGGGTGTTGCAGGTACCGGGAATTGGAAAACCGGCGTAACTGTAGTTGATATCAATGGCGATGGATTTAAAGATATCTACGTAAGCGTGGTGTCAGGTTATAAAACCTTTAAAGGTAAAAATCAGCTTTACATCAATAACGGTAATTTAACTTTTACAGAAAGCGCGGCCAAATACGGGCTCGATTTTGCAGGACTTTCTACCCAGGCTTCTTTTTTTGATTATGATAAGGACGGTGACCTGGATATGTTCCTGCTTACCTCATCAGTTCATAGCAATGATACCTATGGCGATTCAACCCAAAGGTTTAAATACAGCCATGATGCCGGCGATCATCTTTTCAGGAATGACAATGGACACTTTACAGATGTAACTGCGGGTTCAGGCATTTATTCGGCGCCAATTGGTTACGGATTAGGTGTGAGTGTAGGTGATTTGAATAATGATGGCTGGGATGATCTTTATGTAAGTAACGACTTTTTTGAGCAGGACTATTACTACGTTAACCAACATAACGGCACATTTAAAGAAGAGTTGAAAAGTGCGTTCGGACATACGAGCCTTTTTTCAATGGGGAATACTATCAGTGATATCAACCAGGATGGCCATTTGGATGTGCTTAGCACCGACATGCTTCCGGAAGAAATGAAGGTGTTACGATCGACCATCAACGACGAACCTTTGGATATTTATAATCAGGAAGTTAATGCCGGGTATTACTATCAATATTCAAAAAATTGTATGCAATTGAACGTAGGCAACGGCAATAAGTTTGTCGACCTGAGTTTGTACAGCGGGAACTCTGCTACGGATTGGACATGGTCGCCACTGGTACAGGATTTTGATATGGACGGAATGAAAGATATGTTCTTCTCCAACGGTATCAAACGCCGTCTCAATGATATGGACTACCTGAAATATCTTGGTGACCCCATGGTTATGCAGGCATATAAACAAAATCGCGTTTTTGATAAGGACAAGATCAACAGAATGCCCGAAGGCGGCGTGCATAATTACTTTTATCACGGTGAGGATAAATTGAAATTTACAGATGTTTCTAACGGCAACGATATGCAGCAAGCATCTATATCGGCAGGATCTGTTGCCGTTGATTTAGATAATGATGGCGATCTCGATATTGTGACCAACAATATGGATGAACCGGCATATATCTATAACAATACCACAATGGAGAACCGCAAAGAAAGCAAGCCGGGCTATCTTAAATACACTGTAAAATATAACCTTTTAAACCGTGATGGCATCGGTACTAAATTTTTCCTTAAGTCAAAGCATCATCTCGATCACCAGGAAATACAAACCAGCAATGCGTACGAAAGTAATTTGAATAACGAGCTGCTTTTTACATTTGCCCCTGACGATAAACCAGAATCGTTGTTAGTGGTTTGGCCTGACAATAGCTACGAAGTGGTGAATGATTTTAGGCTCGGTCAGAAAACCACTTTAAGATATAACCCTCAAGCAGTTGAAAATAGTAAACCTATAGCTAAGGTTATCGAAGCTTTCATCAGCGATAAAAAACAGTTTGACAGCAAATTTATACAAGCAAAGCTTTTGACCACCGTTAAAACTTTTGATACTCCCGACTTTAATTATTATTCGCTTTTACCGCACACTTATTTGCAGCACACTCCCGCAGTTGCCGTAGCTGATGCCAATAATGATGGCATTGATGATATTTACGTAGGAGGCATAGCCGACGAAGAAAAATACATACTTGCAGGTGATAAATCGGGAGGATTTACCAAAGTTAAAGTGTCATTATTTGACCGGGATAAATATATTGCGGATGAGCAGGCTACATGGGCTGATGTAAATAACGATGGTAAGCCCGATTTGATCGTGATCAGCGCTAACCATCCTTTTCAGGAAACCGAGAAATTGATACAGCCCCGGTTATATATCAATAAAGGCAATTTTCAGTTTGAAGATCAACATTTGCCAAAACTCAATTACCAGGCATCAAAAATTACGTTGTTTGATTTTAACGGAGATGGGCTGAACGATATTTTATTTACCAGCACCGTTTCATTTAAGGATTATACAGCGACTGTTCCTTCCTCGATATTGATTAATAAAGGCAATGGAAAGTTTGAAATAAGTCACGACAAGGCATATAATCAAATCGCGGACCTGCAATATGTCACCAGTATAACAACTGCTGATATCGATCACAATGGCAAGCCCGATCTGCTGATAACAGCCGAGTGGCAGCCGATTTACATTTTCCTGAATGATGGAAAAAAATTAGATCGTTTTTCATCGCCGGTTTTGGATAAGGAAAAAGGCTGGTGGCAATCGGCTATAATAAGCGATATAGATGGCGACGGCAAGGCCGACCTTATCGCCGGCAATTGGGGATTGAACAATAAATATAATGTTACTGCCGATCAGCCGCTTTATGCCTATAATACCGATTTGGACAAGGATGGCAAAAACGATTTGATATTATCATATTTTTATAAAGGCCTCTATTACCCGTTTCGTCCAAAAAATGATTTGGAGCAGGAACTGCCATATCTTAAAAAAGAATGGCTTAGCTATCAAAAAATGGCCGATAAAACCACCCCTGAGGTATTTAAGGACAAACTGGATGATAATGACAGGTTAAGTGTGAACCAATTCAATAGTATTTTTGTGAGTGATCTATTGCATGCTGCTTCAATTACTGCACTACCTTATCTTTATCAGCAAGCCCCTATCAAATCGATGTTAAAATATGATAATGGTGATATATTGCTGAACGGAAACTTTTGGGGTGTTGTGCCCTATGAAGGAAAGTACGATGCACTCGGCCTGGCCGGCTTACACTACAACAAACAGCAAAAACAATTTGATACGCCGACATACTATGTTAACGGTGCAATCAACTCACAGGAAATCACTTATCTGGCGCCAGTGAAAACGGCAACCAATCTGAATAATTATCTTGCGGTTACCTATGATGGCCGGGTAATGTTATTAAGCAGATAACGTAATATCACAATATTGGATAATATATTTTGGTAATCCATTTTGAGGTATCCTTTTGTGCCAGCCTATCGGTAACAAGCGATTGAAAAGGCATGGCAGGTGATACCAGCCTGTGATCTGTCATGTATATTTTCATTTGTACCAATGCATTGTTGACTGTGTTTTGGCCGCCACGTACATCAGCCACCAATAAATTGCCTCCCTTTGGTATATTATTTAAACTTGTTTTTTGAAACGGAATTATCCTTTTGTTAATCGGTAAGGCGACATTTACCTGGTATTCGTGCTCATCTGTTTGGGTGACGTTAAGCATAGGGAAATTTGTTTGTTTGGCCCCCTGGCTGCCAGCTTGGTGTTGGAGGGTTTTAATGGTGTTGTAAATTGCTTGTAATGAAGGATATATCGGATAGGTGTTAGCTGAAACGAGCAAAACTGTGTCTTTAGCATGATTTAAGTATATTCTATAGCCATATGCGTTTCTTTCATCCTCAAGAAAATGTTTAAGGGTTAGTAAAATTTCGCCAACCAGTTTTTCTGCATCTTTGGTTTTGAAATAATTAGTTATCCGTGATAAAAATTGGGTGTTATTCTCATCAACAGCATCCCATTTAAATTTGACAGAACCTTCGGCGTCGGCAAAATAGCTTATTTTGCCGCTAAAGGTCAGGTTATCTTTTTTCAATTTAAGATAGGTACTGCTATTGGTCATTTTATCGATACCGATCTTTGTACCTTTAAAATTGTATTGCCTGTACCCGGTTTTGGTGCCGGGCCACCATTTATTCCATCCACTTTCTGTGGTCAGGAATTTTCCGGCAATAACATCGGAGGTATCAATTGACAGGTCCTGGGTTATAACAGGTTTTTCGGGGAGCAAAACATTAGCCGCTGCAATAATTACAATAATGGTAAGTATAATAAAAAAGATCTTCTTCATTTAGTTTATAAAAGACGGATACCCGGGGTGATAAATTTAATAATATCGGGTGGATTAACAGGTGTATATTGTTATAAAATATGTTGCCTTTTTATTAAATAAAAAAAGTGCCTCATCGGGTTAAAAAACTAATGTAAATATGCTGTAGCGTACAAAAAAAAGCCTATATTGGCTGTTGATCAATCAAAAAACCAGCAGATTTTCTCCTTGTGTATCTGTTCGGTTTTTAACCTATTTTATAACTTATGAGATCCTTTTTATTTTGCCTTGCCGGTGTATTACTTTTATTCACCTCCTGTAAAAAGCCCTACTATGAAAAAGTACTCCACGATCCCGAACTTTATCGTATAACCGTTAAAAAACTTAATGATATTGTACTGGAAAATAACTTTCCGCCGGTTACAGCTTCCCGTAATTATGTATATGCCAATATAGCCGCCTATGAAGTTATAGCTTCCGGAGATCCTGAGCATTTTAGATCATTAGCCGGGCAAATTAAGCACTTACCGGCCGTACCCAAAGCGTCAAAAGATACTGCTGTTGATTACCAATTTGCTTCGTTGCTTGCCTTTTGCACAGTTGGCAATGCGGTAACGTTTCCGGAAGGTAGTATGGATCAATATGTTGATGAGCTTAAAAAGAAGGCCAAAGATGCAGGTATGCCGTCGGTTTTGTTTGATGGTTCCGTAAACTACGCTGATAAAGTCGCTAAATTTATATTGAAGTGGAGCAAAGGCGATCACTATGCACAAACACGGTCGGCAAGTAAATACACAGTAAAACAGCAGGATGGCCGTTGGATCCCCACGCCGCCCATGTACGCGCAGGCCCTTGAGGCCCATTGGGGTGAGATCAGGCCCATGGTGCTGGATTCCACAGCTCAATTTATTCCACCCGATCCGCCGGCTTTCAATGTTAAAGACCATAACAGTCCTTTTTACAAACAGGCGCTTGAAGTAAAGCAAATAGTTGACAGCCTAACCAAAGAAGAGAAACATCAGGCCGATTTTTGGGATGATAATGCCTTTAAACTCAACGTCGTAGGCCATGCATCGTTCGCGACCAAGAAGTTTTCGCCGGGAGGGCACTGGATGAATATTACCGCAATTGGCACAAGAATTAAAAAGTTTGATTTTGGAACCACAGTAAGCGTTTATACCGAAACGGCGATCGCTCTGTTTGATGGCTTTATTAATTGCTGGTACCTTAAATACCGCTCAAATTACGTTCGCCCCGAAACCATAATTACCAAATATATGGATGCCGAATGGCGCCCATATATTCAAACGCCCCCCTTTCCGGAGTATAGTAGCGGCCATGCCGTAATTTCGGCAGCCGCGGCCGAAGTACTTACCAATAGGATCGGTGATAATTTTGCATATACAGATTCATCAGAAATGGAGTTTGGGATCGATCCGCTTTCTTTTAAATCATTCCGGGCGGCCGCGAAATCAGCAGGGATGTCAAGGGTAATGGGAGGAATCCATTTTAAGAATGCCTGTATTGTGGGCAATAAACAAGGCGCCGAGATTGGGCAACTGGTGGTGAAAAAGCTACAATTAAAAATTAAGTAGTATTTTATTTATTTTAATTAAATAATTGATTTTGAACAGGATATTTAAATTGAGCTTGTTTTTCGCTTTGCTAACACCTGCTGTGTCTGAGGCGCAAAGCATCGATCCATGGAAAATTAAAGCCGACAAAATTGATCCCGCAAACTATTACGGAATTACCGTAGCCAACGGGATGATTGGGATAGTATCAGCACCGGAGCCTTTCAAGGTTAAAAATGTAGTACTGGCCGGCGCCTATGATCTATATGGCAGGGGGCGGGTAAGCAATTTCCTGAACAGCTTTAACCTGCTTAATATGTACCTTGAAATAGATGGCAGACGGATCGATGCTAAAAGTATTAACAATTTTAAGCAGGAACTGGATATGCAACACGCCGCCTTCACTACTACCTTTGATTATGCCGATAAAGCGACCATAAAATATACTTATTACTCGCTGCGGCAACTGCCCTTTACCGTTTTGATGGATGTTTCGGTAACAGCAAAACAGGCCATCAACATTACATCGGCCAGTGTAATGGAAGCGCCCGATGCGCTCAAAGAAGTGCAGAATTATTATAACGAAATCGACAGACCGCATGTAACCATTAGTTTGCTTACTTCAACAGCAAAGAGCCCTACAGGTAAAATGCAGTTATGTGCATCTACTTCGTTCTTATTCAGCGAACCGCACGGACAGGAGCCGCGTATTATTCATGAAATGTGGGACAATAACATGCACCTTATGAAGTTTAGCAAAGCGATAGCTGCCGGGCAAACTTATAATTATGCGGTAACTGGTTCATCCATAACTTCGGCACACCATGCCGACCCACTGAATGAAGCCGAACGCCTCACCATTTTTGCCAAATTGGAAGGTCGGGACAGGCTAATTAAATTTCATAACAAGGCCTGGAGTGAGCTGTGGACAAGTGATATCCAAATAGAGGGTGATGACCAGTCACAGCAGGATATTCACAGCATGTTATATCATTTATACTCATTCTCGAGGGCTGGCACAGCATACTCACCTTCACCTATGGGACTTTCTGGGTTGGGTTACAATGGCCACGTTTTTTGGGATTGTGATGTTTGGATGTATCCGGCTATGTTGGTTTTACACCCCGACATTGCCAAATCTATGGTTGAATACCGGTTTGAACGATTGGATGCCGCGCGTAAAAATGCGTTTTCACATGGTTATAAAGGAGCGATGTTCCCCTGGGAAAGCGCTGACAGCGGGGTAGAGGAAACACCGGTTTGGGCTTTGAGTGGTCCGTTTGAGCACCATATTACTGCGGATGTAGCGCTGGCCGCGTGGAATTACTATTGCGTAACCCAGGATAAACAATGGCTAAAAGAAAAAGGTTGGCCGATACTTTCAGCCACTGCCGATTTTTGGGCAAGCAGAGTTGAACGCAATGGACCCGGTCATTATGATATTAACAACGTAGTAGCTGCAGATGAATGGGCCGAAAACATTGACAATAATGCTTTCACCAATGCCGCAGCGAAAGCTAACTTGCTAAATGCTAACGCTGCTGCCAAAATCCTGGGAGAGAAGGCCGATGCCGATTGGGCAAATGTTGCTCAAAACATCCCGATCCTCAGGTTAGATAACGGCGTCACCCGCGAGCATGCTTCTTATAAGGGTGAAGGGATTAAGCAGGCTGATGTTAACCTGTTAGCTTATCCGCTTAAAACAATAACCGATCCGGCACAAATTAAGAAAGATCTTGAATACTACGAAACCCGTGTACCTAACGAAGGTACACCTGCCATGACCCAGGCCGTTTTTGCTTTATTATACTCGCGGTTGGGCAATGGCGATAAGGCATTTCACTTTTTTAAGGATGCTTATGAACCTAATCTCAACCCGCCGTTCCGGGTAATTGCCGAAACAAAAGGTGGAACCAATCCGTATTTTGCTACAGGCGCAGGTGGTATTATTCAAAGCTTGCTCATGGGTTTTGGCGGTTTGGATATTACACCAACCGGTATAGTACAAGTTAAAAGCAAGTTGCCTGCTAACTGGAAATCATTGAAAATTACAGGCGTGGGGATGAATAGAGCTACTTATACAATAAAGTAACTGTTTTATAACTTTACACGTCATGCCCTTTAAAATCTCCTGCGTTTGACAGAGAGAACGAATTGGCGATTGGAAGACTTACGAAGTTTTTAAAGCTTCGTAAGTCTGGCTTCTGAAACTTGCTTTACCAGGTACTTAGTTCTGAACTTCTGCCGGAGCCTTTTCTAATTGCTGGGTATCAATATGATACCTGTTTACTAAGTGCAGTAATACCCCATTTGTCCACCCGAAACCATCTTGCAGGGGGTATTCACCTCCGCCGGCAGTTAATTGTGTATCAACCACATTATACTTTTCAAGCAATTTGCCTGTTTGTTTAAACACCCGGATGTTAAGTTTAAGCCAGCGGATGGCTATCTCTTTAGCCAGCGTATTGTAATTGTACTTTTCAAGGCCGTCTACAGCTATGTATTGCAGTGGCGCCCAGCCATTGGGTGCATCCCACTGCTGGCCGGAAAAGTTGAGGGTAGTAACCAATCCGCCGGGTTTCAGGAAATTATTTTTGAGCCCATCAGCTACAAGACGGGCTTGCTCATCACTGGCAATTTTAAATTCGAGAGGGAACTCACCTGCAAGTGTTTCCACGGCAGATAGTTGTTTCAGCTGCCAGTTGTAATCATCAAACCAGCCTGTTTTTTGGTTCCAGCAATATTTCAGGATAGCATTTTTGCGGCTGTTTGCCCTATATCTATACATTTTGGCAAGCTTTGCATTTGAAAGTTGGTTTAAACTTCGTGCAATAGTCATTTCCAGGTTATATAATAGGCAATTCAAATCAACCGGTATAATATCGGTGGTTTGTATAGTTGGCAACTTACCCGATTCATCAAACCAGCGCGTACTGAAATCCCAACCCGAAGCCGCCGCTGCCCGCACGTTGCGGTAAAATTGTGCTGCCGGTTGTTTGCTTTCTTTGGCGGCATTAACATCTTTTATATATGATTCTTCGCGGGGTTCATCACTTTCGTCCCAATAACGGTTCATTATCTGCCCATCCGGCATTCGTACAACCCGGTGTGCAGCCTGATTGGCTTGTACAGCTTCCCATCCATGCATCCAATATTCATATTCTTTGATCAATTGCGGCCTGAAATGTACCAATACTTTCTCTCCATCAATTTTGGCCAACAGGTTTACCATCATAGCAAAAAATGGCGGCTGCGAACGGGTAAGATAATAACTTCGATTGCCGTTGGGTATAAAGCCATATTTATCAATAAGGTAAGCAAAGTTTTCGACCATGTTGCGGATCACTTTAACCTGATGGCTTTCCTGTAAGCCTAACATCGTAAAATATGAGTCCCAATAGTAAATTTCCCTGAACCTGCCGCCAGGTACAATGTAAGGGTTAGGCAGCGCCAGGGTTGATGAAAAAGGTTTTGCTTCATCCGGACGGCGTTGTAATACCTGCCACAAAGTATCAATATGTTTGCGGATACCGGCCGATATATCTGTTTGAAAATTGTTGTGTGATACAGGTACGTTAAAATTGGCCAATATAAATGCCTGGAGGTTAAACCCGGGCTGATCTTTCTGTTCGTTATAAGCCTTCATGATCAGTGCCGGATCCTGTTTGGGCACAGCGTCAACAAAAGTTTTGTTATCAGGGAAAATGGTTGAAGTTTGAACCGCCTCAAACAATCCCGGGAACTGTTGCCGGGGTGTAGCCGTTTGCGATTTTGCGTTAAATACAAAGAATAAAAATGCGAGTAAAAAAAGTTTTCTCATCAGCCTAAAATTATACCCTGTTGCAGGATGTGTAATTGGTTTATAACAGGTTATAAATTTACTATTTTTGAAACGAATATAACCGGTATCTGATTTGTTTTCAGGGTTTCTGTGCGATATTATCGCAGGGAAATATTAGATATCAAGGTGTGGGCCAATTAAAAAAACAAAATACATAAGCCATTTATTATGATAAACTTTTTACGGAAGGGAAGTATTATATTTTCGTTGTTACTTACCCAGCTATGCTATGGCCAGTCGCGGGTTAATACCCTGCCTTCCTGGGCCTTTGGCGGCTTTGTGCGGCCGGTAAATATCAATCCTATTATCTCACCAGATACGGTTTCCCGCTTTCTTGATCCTATGAGTAAAAAGCAGGTGCAATGGGAAGCCAATGACACTTTTAACCCTGCTGCAACCGTTAAGAACAATAAAATAGTGGTATTATACCGGGCTGAAGACTTGTACGGCATCGGTATTGGCTTCCGTACCTCTCGTGTTGGGTATGCCGAAAGCACTGATGGAATTCGGTTTAGCAGAAGGAAAACCCCGGTACTATATCCTGATAATGATATCGCTAAAAAGTACGAATGGCCCGGAGGCTGTGAAGACCCCCGCGTAGCCGTCACCGCCGGCGGGACTTATGTTGTTTTTTACACCGAATGGAACCGCGATCTGCCAAGATTAGGTGTGGCCACATCAAAAGACCTCATCCATTGGAAAAAACACGGGCCGATATTTGAAACAGCTTATCATGGCAAATTTTTCAATGTCGCCAGTAAATCGGCTTCTATATTAACCCGGGTGGTTAATGGTAAACAAGTGATTATTAAAGCAAATGGAAAATATTGGCTGTACTGGGGCGAACATCATGTATACGCGGCAACATCGACAAACCTGGTAGACTGGGCCCCGGTGGTTGACAATAAAGGAGAGTTGAAACAACTCATGTCCCCGCGCGATGGTTATTTCGATAGCGACTTAACCGAATGCGGCCCGCCTGCGTTGATGACCAAAAATGGTGTAATCCTGTTTTACAATGGCAAAAACAAACCCGCCGAAGGCAGGGACATCCGGTTTAACGCTAATTCATACTGTGCGGGGCAAGCCTTGTTTGATGCAAAAGATCCTTCTAAATTCAAAACACGCCTCGATATTCCTTTCTTAAGACCAATGGAACCTTTCGAAAAAAGTGGTCAATATATTAACGGAACAGTTTTTATTGAAGGAATGGTTTATTTTAAAAGGAAATGGTTCCTTTACTATGGCTGTGCAGATTCGCGGGTAGCCGTAGCTGTATATGATCCATCGAAACCGGCGCCTCCTGATCCGGTTGAATAGTATTTGACATTTGTTTACTGTTAATGAGAAAAATACAGCTTAAAACCTTTGGGCTTTGGCTTAGCGGCTTATCTGTGTTTGCTTTAGCTGCCTTGTATAGTGGTACAAACCGCTCGGCCTTCCTTGATTATTTTGATACCTGGATGGAGATCATATATCGTGCTGTTTACTTTTGGGCTGTCATTAGTTGTTCACGTTATTGTTACTTTTTTAGTTCTCCCGCTATTACGAAAATCTAAAACGCAATAGCGACGGTTAGCTTGAATGTTCAACAATGATTAACTAATTCAATAAATCAAGGAGGTCATCTTTTGACAATGAACTCGTAGCAGCGCTGTCGGGCCTGATCAGGCTATTGGCGATATCCTTTTTTGATTGCTGCATCACCATGATCTTCTCTTCTATAGTGCCGGGGCAAATGAGCCTTACCGCCACAATTTTTTTATCCTGGCCTATGCGGTGGCAGCGGTCTATGGCCTGGTTTTCGACAGCCGGGTTCCACCACGGATCAACGAGGTAAACATAATCGGCTTCCGTTAAATTGAGACCGGTACCGCCGGCTTTTAGGCTAATCAGGAATACCCTGATGCCGGGATCGTTTTGAAACTCATTAACCACTTGCTCCCGTTTGCGGGTTTGACCGGTGAGGTACGAGAAGCGAATCTCGCGAGATATCAATTCCTTGCGGATAAGATCAAGCATGGAAACAAACTGCGAAAATACGAGGATCTTATGCTGGTGTTTTTTGCTTTCTATTTCTTCAATCAGCGTTTCCAATTTGGCCGATGCATCACCCGGCATTTTCTCGCATTTTATGAGCATCGGCGAGTCGCAGATCTGCCTCAATTTGTTTAACCCTTTTAATACGTTCATCGAGCTCTTTTTTAGCTCTTCGTTTGTTGTGGCCGAAATGTACTCTCTGAATTCTTTTTCGTATGAGTCGTAAATATGGCGCTGCTCCTGCTTCATTTCGCAATACAATACCATTTCTGTTTTCTCGGGCAGTTCAGTTGCAACCTGCTGTTTAGTACGTCGAAGTATAAAAGGCTTTACTTTTTCCTGTAGTTCGGCCGCACGTTTGCTACCCTTAAATTTATCGATCGGAACAGCATAAATATCCTTAAAATATTGCTTGCTTCCCAGCAAACCGGGGCAGGCAAATGAAAGTTGACCGTACAAGTCGAACGTATTATTTTCTACCGGGGTACCCGTTATCGTAATTTTATTGCGCGATTTCAGGAGCCTTACAGCCTTGTAACGCTGCGATTCGGGATTTTTTATATTCTGCGATTCATCGAGAAAAATGTAGTTGAAATTAAAATCCTTTAAAAAATTAATATCTGACAGTAACGTGCCGTAGGAGGTAAGCACTATCTCATACTGGTGTAGGTGTTTGGTATGCTTAAGCCGTTCAGCACCGTAAATGGTATGGATGCTGATGGAAGGCGCAAATTTTTGTACCTCCTGCTGCCAGTTAAACAGGAGCGAGGTTGGCACTACAATAAGATTGGTATTGTTTTCGGTTTTGCTGCGCTGTAAAAGGATAAAGGCAATCACCTGGAGACTTTTACCCAGACCCATATCATCGGCAAGGCAGCCGCCAAAATTAAGGTTATCCAAAAAACTTAACCAGTTTAATCCCTGGCGTTGGTAAGCGCGAAGCGTTCCGTTTAATCCGGGAGGAACCGGTACTTCATCAATGCTTTCTGTACCGGTAAGCTTTCTGTTGTATATCGCAAGTTCGTTTCGCACGTCCTCGTCAAGCATTTCCTCGTCGTAATATTGCTGTATAGCAGTATAATTACTTTTTGAAGTATGCAGCGTGTCATCATCAGCAATCTCTCCCGAATTAAAATAATCGGTGAATTTCTCTATCCATTCGGTGGGTAAAATTCCCCTGGTTCCATCATCAAGGCGTATGTACTTGCTTTTATTTTTTACAGCCTGGTGGACCTGTTTTAACGAAGCTCTTTTTTTGCCAAATTTTATATCGATAACTGTATTGAACCAGTTAATCCCGCTCACTACGTTGATGGTTATCTTTACTTTATGAGGGTTCAGCTTGTTGCCTTCCAGTTCGTTAAAGCCGAGTATTTCGATATTGTTGTTATGCCATTCGTCAAATACATTTAAAAACCACTCCTCATCTAAAAAGTGCCTTTTATGCAGGTAGAAGTAGTCGAGGCCGTTATCCAACTGTTCGTTAAAATAAGGATGTTGTTTTACAAGCAGGGCTGCAAAGGCTATTTCCTCATCATCGCGCCGTTTAACTAAAAATTGGTTGCCTTTTTCGTCGGTTCCGTAGATCTGCTTTTGCGTGCGAATAGGAATCTCGGCCTCGCCATAACGCAGCACGGGGATGATCATTACATGTGCGCCAAAGTCCGACAAATAAATGATCTTTTCGGCAGGCTGATCAAAGCCCTCTTTTATTATCTGTTCCTGTGTTGCAGGCTTAATGTAAGTGTAATCAATGCGGAGTTTGCTTTCCAGCTTATTAAGCAAGTGTGATTTTAATTCTGCAAACTTACTCTTATGCACCTGCAGGCTACCCTGTTTCTTTTTCAGCAAATCAATGATATTCAATACCTGCAGGCTTTCAATAAGATAAAGCGCGTTACCTATGCCGATAAAATAGGTATACCTGATATCAAGATCTTTAATATCATACAGCAAACCATCGATGTTAAAAATACCGCTTATTTCATAAAACTCATCCCAGGTATTTACTTTTAGCTCCAGGTCACTTTTTAAATTTTTAACCAATACAGGGTTTATCGAGCCAGCTGTTACTTTATCCGAAACAGTGTTGTCATGCGCGTAAAAACTGTAGGCTAATGGGTTTTTAACAACGGCTTTTAGTGCTGCGATATCCGCAGCAGTTCTTTGTATGTTAATATGATTTTGAAACTTATGTACCCCGGTAAAGAATTTGAGTTGCTGTGCGTCATTCGTTTCCCAAATCAGGTCTAAAGGAGCTATAGGCACAAGGGGGTTCTTGATTTTTCCATCTTTGGTGCTTTGTGCGGTGTATAGTTCAATAAATAAATATTTATAGTATTTATGCTGTTTTAGTATGATACAAGTTGTTTTATCCGTGTCCTCGCCAGGTTGCCCAACCGGTTCAGAAATGTTATTAACTATAACGCTTTGCAAACTGGCAAGGCTCTCTTTGGTAATGGCTGTTAACGCGGCGGAGCGGGGGACTATCTCGAAATTTTTAGACAGTGATTTTACCTCGAAAAACTTGTCGAGATCAGGGGCCTCTTCAAGTCCGTAATCAGCTGCTGCTTTTTTTAACTTTTTATGTCTTAGTTCGTCATCAAAAAATAACCGTAACTCATCACGCTGTGTTATTGCCGATAGTACCTGTGCCTGATGCTCGCACAGTTTATTACCTGTAGCATGGCACCCGCACGAAAGTGCCAGCTGCCCTTCATGACTGGTAATGATTACCTCGGGGAAGGCAACCGTACCCGACTGATTGGTAAAAGCTCCGTGGTTAATTTCCAAATGTTTGGCCAGTATTTGCCTGTAACTTTGCTTGTCAAAATAAATGCTGACGGCTGCATGAGCGGCAATAACACTTTCACTAAAGTCGGTTATGGTTGCGCCTTTGATGATAATATTATGGTTGCTTTCGCCTTCCTGGTAGCTGATTATCCTGATCACTCGTATATTGATGTGTTACCCGGTAAATATCATAACAATTATATAAAAGAAGACAATCACCAACGCATTTTCGTTAACTATGTAACAATTATATTCTTTATCAAATATTTACCTTTAGTAAACGTATCTGCCTTAATTTAGCCACTTAGTTCAGTACTATGAAGTATCCAAAATTCTTATTGCATCTATCCATATTAGCAATTTTTTTTCCCCTTTATGCCTGCCATACCGTTTCTGGCAACAAACAAAGCTCCGATAATGAACAGGTTAATATGCACAGTGCTTATGATGACAGCACACTAAATCGCCATATACTACCGGTTTTAATGCCTTACAACCGTATTATTGATCCGGCAGGAACGGTGATATCGTTTGGCGATGCATCCGACGAAAATCATAGCATGGATGTAAGGCTGATCCCCGGCACCAGGTTTATCGCTGTCGAAGACCGATACGGACTTACTATAATTGATACACTCTCAAAAAAAGTAACCACCCGCTGGACCTATAAACAAGATCCCCGCTACGGCGGACTTACAAGTACTTACTCCGGCCTAAAAGTTGTAAATATTGACAATCAAACTCAAATATATTGGAGCGCTGCAGCAGGCAAGGGTAAGGATTCAAAATCGTACGTTTTCCAGGCTATCTGGAAAGATGGTAATATCAGCATACAAAACACTTTCAATTTTAAAGCTGAAGGCGAGTCGCCATTGGCATTACCTAACGATTTAGCCATCAATGAAGAAAATGGTATAAATTACTTATATGTAGTTTTAAACGGGAATAATCAACTGGTAAAGATTAATTTAACTGATAATAAAACCGTTTGGACAAGATCGACCGGTGTTGCACCTTATGGATTGACGATAGCAAAGGGCAAGATATTTTTAACCAACTGGGCCGGGCCGCAAGCTATTGATACATTGAAGCGTGAAACAGCGGGTGTACCCTATGGTAAGGCTTATGTCGATCCTAAAACAGGGGCAACAGTGCAGGGCACTGTAATGGTTATGGATTTGGCTAAAGGAGATGTGCTCAAGGAAATTACTGTGGGGCTGCATCCTAATGCCATTATCAACAGTGCCGATGAAGCTTTTGTTTATGTTGCGAATGGCAATAGTGACATGGTATCGGTAATTTCAACAAGTTCATTACAAAATGTAGCAGCGATTGATGTTAAATTAAATCCTGGCAAAAAGAGTTATATAGGTGATACGCCCAATGCTTTAGCCATTAATGCCGATGGTACAATACTTTATGTAGCAAATGGTTTGGATAACGCTGTGGCCATGGTAAAATTGGGTAGTAAAACATCTCTTAAAGGAACCGGCACTAACGAAGTGAAAGGCTTTATTCCAACCGAAGCATACCCTGGCGGCCTGGCTGTTGACGGCAATAATTTATTTGTAACTAACCTGGAAGGAGAAGGCTCGAGGGTAAGTGCCGATGAGATAGGTAAAAGCAATTTGAAAGGTGATTTACCCTCGGGAGCAGACGTTACAGCTTACAACTCGCACCATTCGAAGGCTACGGTATCAATGATAGCCATTCCCGATGATGCTTTGCTTAAAAAGTATACTCAAAAAGTCCAAAACCTAAACCTGAGTTTCCGCCAGCAGATAGCGCAGCTACTGCCCCGTAAAAACATTGCGCCTAAACCCATACCAGAGCGTATTGGCGAGCCATCGGTATTTAACCATGTGCTTTATATCATCAAGGAAAACCGTACATACGACCAGGTTTTGGGCGATATGCCTGAAGGTGAAGGCAATAAATCGCTTTGTATTTATGGTGATAGTGTTACCCCTAATCAGCATAATTTAGCGCGCAACTTTTTATTGCTTGATAATTATTATGCCTCAGGAAAATGCTCTGCCGAAGGGCACCAATGGACTGATGCCGCTATGGTTACAGATTATGTTGAAAAAAGCGTCCGTTCATGGTTTAGAAGTTATCCTCATGTGCAGGAGGATGCTTTGGTTTATGACGGGAACGGTTTTATCTGGAATAATGCCGCCGATCATGGCAAAACGGTCAGAATTTACGGTGAAGCCTGTGCCGTGCATTTTGATGATAAGTTAAACTGGAGCGATATTTATAACAATTACACAGCAGGTAAACCATTTGCATTTAAAAACACCAGCACTATTTCCCGGGTGAGGCCAATGCTGTCACAAAACTTCCCGGGATCCGACGAGCATAAGATTAATGAACAGTTACGGGCCACCGCTTTTATTAAAGAGCTACATGAATATGAGCAAAAGCCCGGCGACCAGTTACCGCAACTAATGATCATGGCCCTATCGGCCGATCATACCGTAGGCACGAGGCCAGGCTACCCGACACCTGACGCTATGGTAGCTGATAATGACCTGGCGCTCGGCCGTATTGTTGAAGCAGTTTCAAAAAGCCGTTTCTGGAAAAACACGGTAATATTTGTTACCGAAGATGATTCACAGGCAGGGTGGGACCATGTATCTGCATATCGTACTACAGGGTTTGTGATTAGTCCGTATAGCAGGTTACAGCATAAGGTGAGCAAAAACTATAATCAAACCTGTATAGTGCGTTCTATTGAGCAAATATTGGGCTTACCACCAATGAATATTATTGACGCTACTGCATTACCTATGTTTGATTGCTTTACCGGCAAACCATCTGCATACACTTATACCAGTTTAAAAAACAGGGTTCCGCTCAATACAATCAACCAGCCTTTTTCTGCGCTAAAAGGTTCTGCATTGCATTTTGCACAATTATCATCAAGACCTGAATACGATCATATTGACGGTGGTAATGATGATGTGATGAACAGGATACTTTGGTTTGCGGCTAAGGGTAAAAAAGCTTATCCCGCTAAACTGGCGGGCAAAGATGAAGACGATGATGATTGATCGGGAAAACAGCTAACTTCAACATCATTCCCAGAGATTAACCGTATAATATTATATGGATGATTAGAGCTCGTTGTCTTAACCAGACAGCGAGTTTTTTTATAGCTGATTGCCTTAAATTTTTATTGATCTATTAATTGTTTTATGCGTAAAAATACGGGAAACTCTTCTGAAAATTCCGTGAAATTACGTGGTCATTTGTGCACGATATTACTTTATCTTTATTGCAAACCTCATCAACGCCTGCAAGCAATTAATCAATCAATTTTTCAACCTAACCAAAAAAATTATGAAAATTTCTGCGCTTGATGAGAACGGCGCACCAGTCGACTGGTGGTTTATCTACAAAGTTCCGCAACTTGACGGAGGTGTGGGTAATGACAAAGCTACAGGGTACGAATATGTTTATTACGACTCAACTATCGATGCCAATACCGACGCCCGAAAAAGGACGATTACAAAATCACCCAATGTTTTGAATGGCGATAAAGGAGCACTCAACCTGACTATGGACTCCGTATTCAAAAACATTAAATCACCGGCTCCGAGTACCGGATGGGTTCTTTATAATGACGAGATGCCCGAAAGTGCCAATAAACATGATGATGGCACCAAAGGGCATACTAAGGGAGTATTGGCATTTGATACCGAATCTAAAACTGCATTTTGGTTACTTCACTCATGGCCGAAATTTGCAGACCCTGGTGCCATCAAAGATCCTACTCCCAAATACGGGCAAACCTACCTGTGCATTTCATTGGATTTGGATACCGCTAATCTTATTGCCAAACAGATGCTGAACCACCAGGAGCCGCAAATCTATCTTCATAATACCGCCAACCTGCCCGCAACTGCCGAGTTGCATTCGCTGACACAGCCTTTGGCGAGCCACCCGATCGCTCTGGGCGACTCGATCGATTTAAAGTCTATTGGCGGTATGCCATTCAAAGTTATAGCCAAGAACCGGGAATGGAATAAAGATTTTTGGAACGAATTGGTAGGGCCTATCCTAAACGACGATTTAGACATTGAAACCTGGATCCGCGGTCCTATTCCACCTATCGCTGATAGCGACGGCATTCACAAAACTTTTGACATCAAGTATATCAATTTAGGTTTCATGGGTGCACACTGGGCCTGGCCCGAAACACATGACCATGCCAAATGGGGAGTTACATTGCATGATCCCTGGGTTTGTGTTGGCGATATCAACCGCATGATTTCGCAAAGGAGGCGCGGCGGCTGTACAATTGCATTTCAAAATCAAACTTTATGGTCGGGTTTATCCAAAACAAGTTTGCTTTTAGCGCCTCCGGGGCATAACAGAACTGAAGCTCACGTTCTGATCCAAAAAACACATCATCTTCATGCCGAAGCACCATTGAGGGAACAGCAGTAAACGTAATTTACAATTTAAAACTTTTCCATACACGCCAGTATACAAAAATTCTGCTCAAGCGGGATTTTTGTATACATATTAGGCTGTTTTTTATAACATAGCGGATGGTTTGCTTATATTTAACTATCTGTTTGATATAAAATTATAAGCCAGCGCTGCCAATGATTTTAAACGGAAAATACTTTAGCTTCGAACCGAGGCGATATGCATTTATGCTAATCGCTCTTTTTACTACTAACGGCTTTGCGCACGCTCAAAACTTACCCAACGAAACAAGACCACGCATCGTAATTACAGCAGATCCGGAATTGGATGATAATAATTCACTTATTCGGTTCCTGCTATATAGCAGTGATGTTGAAATTGAAGGATTGATTTATGCCAGCAGCGCTTTTCATTGGAAGGGAGATAGCAAAAGAACCAAATGGTTTGTACCGGGACGGGAGTATACCCGCTTTGGATTAAACTTGTGCCCATGTGAATCGTGGCGGTGGGGTGAAGGTGAGCATTTTATTCATGATGCTGTGTATACCTACGCAAATGTTTACGCCAATCTAAAAATTCATAATTTCAATTATCCTGCACCTGATGTACTCAGAGGCAAAATCAGGATTGGTAATATTGAATTTGATGGTGATATTTCAAAAGATTCACCAGGTTCAGACCTCATCAAAACCCTGATACTTGATGATAAACCGGGCCAATTGTTTATTACAGCATGGGGAGGCCAAAGCACTATAGCGCGTGCTTTAAAAGCTATTCAGGAACAATATGAGTTCACCGCCAATTGGGAGCAAACGAAATTAAAAATTTATCGAAAGGTGGTTTTACTTCCCTCCAGTGACCAGGATGATACTTATGCAAATTATATTAAACCTAGCTGGCCGGGTGTTTATCATATGTTTTAAAGTATAAAACTGCTAATATGACCCCTGTTAAAGCTATCAGGGAACAATGGCATGAGGACAAAAACTCTTTAAACCAGCATGACGCCGGTGCTGCATCAATAACCCTCGACCAGGTTTACCAGAAAGCAAAGAACGAATGGCTATCTACAGATAAGAAAAAGAATACCATTTATTTTGAAACCAATAACAACGGCATGATCTCAAACGCCAGCTATGTGCCCAACGGCTGTCAGGATGATTGCTCAACAGGGATTTCCATAAGCGAGATCAAGGCACTGTAACTTTATTGTAATTTACTGTGAAATTTGGCCGATATGTGTCATAACGCATATAACTTTTGTGCTTTTTAGTACCTTTGACCAAATTTTTAATTGATGCATAATTCAGATAATTTACAGTTTTTACTTAACGATCCGAATTTATCTGCTGATTTAAAGCATATTGCTCAAAAAGTTCTTGACAAACAACGCATCACTTTTGATGAAGGCGTTTTGCTTTATGAGCAGGGCGAACTTGGCTATCTCGGCACTTTAGCCAATTACATCCGCGAGGAGCGCCACGGCGATAAAACTTATTTTAACCGTAATTTTCATATTGAGCCCACCAATCTTTGCGTTTACGACTGCAAATTTTGTTCGTACTCGCGGCTGCTGAAACAAAAGGCGGAAGGATGGGAGTACACCATGGATGAAATGTTCAACATGGTTACCAAGTATGATGGCGAACCGGTTACTGAGGTTCACATTGTAGGTGGTGTGCTGCCGCAATATGACGTGCCTTTTTACCAGGAACTTTTCGCCCGCATCCGCGCGCATCGCCCGGAGTTGCATATCAAAGCGTTAACCCCGGTTGAATATCACTACATCTTTAAAAAAGCTAAAATTGACTACGCCACAGGCATGCGCCTGATGAAGGAAGCTGGCTTGGACTCTATCCCCGGCGGCGGCGCTGAAATTTTTGACCCGGAAATCAGGGATCAGATCTCAAAAGATAAATGTACTGCCGATCAGTGGCTGGCTATTCATGAAGAATGGCACAAGCTTGGCGGCCGTTCAAACGCTACCATGCTTTACGGGCATATTGAAGCATATAAACACCGCGTTGACCACATGGAACGCTTACGCCAATTGCAGGATAAAACAGGCGGTTTCCAGACGTTCATTCCGCTTAAGTTCCGTAACAAGGATAACCAGATGTCGCACGTACCCGAGGTTTCGGTAATTGAAGATTTGCGAAACTACGCCGTAGCCCGCATCTACCTGGATAACTTCGACCATATTAAAGCTTATTGGGCTATGATCAGTCGTACTACCGCACAGCTTTCGCTTAACTTCGGCGTTGACGACATTGATGGTACGCTTGATGATACCACCAAAATCTATTCAATGGCCGGCGCCGAAGAGCAGCATCCAGGTATGAGCACCAAGCAAGTGGTAGAGTTAATTAAACATGTAGGCCGCCAGCCTATTGAACGTGATACATTATATAATGTAGTAACGGATTATACCAACTTTGTGTTCGGCGACGAACCGAAACCGCAGTATTACAAATTACCGGTAATTAATTAAGCTTTTTAAGCTGAAAGCCAAAGGCCGAAAGCTTAAAGCAAAGCAATAAATTTAGCATAGATAAAAGCAAAAAAGCTTTAAGCCTTCGGCTTTCAGCTTTGGGCTCAAGAAAATGGTACAAAAAACCTTATATATAGTACGCCACGGCCAAACTGAGTATAACAAACTTGGTATTATACAGGGCCGCGGGGTTGATACCGATTTAAATGACGAAGGCCGTAAACAAGCCCGCCAGTTTTTTGAGGCTTATAAAACTGTTCCGTTCGATAAAATTTATATATCGGCATTAAAGCGCACACAGCAAAGTATCCAGCCTTTTATTGATCTGGGGATATCTTATGAAAAGCTTCCGGGTTTGGATGAGCTGGCCTGGGGCATTCACGAAGGCCAGTCGCCAACTACTGATAATAAAGCTGCTTTTCTGCAGATTATGCGTGATTGGCTGGATGGTAAGCTCGACAGTAAATTTGAAGGGGGCGAAAGTCCGCTTGAGGTTGAAGTACGCCAGCGCGAAGCCATGGAGGTGATCATGAGCCACCCCGAAGAAAAAAACGTGCTTATTTGTATGCACGGTCGCGCTTTACGACTGTTGCTTTGTATCCTTACCGGTAAGCCCTTATCCGAAATGGATACCTTTCCGCACCAAAACCTGGTATTATACAAGGTAACGTACAATGGCGAAAGATTCGAAATCATCGACTTTAACAATGCCGAACATCTCAAACATTCCGAAGAATAGAAATAGCGAATTTGTGAACAAGATCAGAATATCAGCAGTAAGCTACACTAATACCAAACCCTTTTTATACGGCATTCAACATACCGACATCATTAATAAAATTGACCTGAGCCTTGATATCCCGTCAGATTGTGCTCAAAAGCTTATTGACGACGTGGTTGATATCGGTCTGATCCCGGTTGCTGCAGCACTGAGTTTGCCGCAATGGGAAATTGTCTCTGATTACTGCATTGGTGCCGTAGGCGCGGTAAACTCCGTTTTCATTTTCAGCAATAGTGATATTAAGGACGTAACTACCATTCAACTCGATCCGCAGTCGCGCTCATCAAATAATCTTGCCCGTGTGCTGCTGAAAAACCACTGGTTGGTAAACCCCAAACAGGTAAGTAATGCGCCGGATTATGCCCAATCTGCAGATGAACAAACCGCCTTTGTACAAATAGGCGACCGTACCTTCGGCAAAAAGCAGCAATACAAATATGTTTACGACCTGGCCGAAGAATGGCAAAAAATGACAGGTCTGCCATTCACCTTTGCAGCCTGGATAGCTAATAAACCTATCCCTCAGGATTTTATGGACGAGTTTAACGAGTCACTAAAATACGGTCTTGATCATCGCGAAGATCTGTTTAAAGAACTACCCATGCGTGATGACTTTGACCTGATCGACTACCTGATGGTTAAAATAGATTATGATTTAACAGCAGACAAGAAGAAAGCCCTGTACCTGTTTCATGATTATATAAAAGCGTTATAATCTCTGAACCGGGATTGGGGCGGATTTTTAGGATTACAGGATCAGAATTGTTTGGTTATGTAATCCTATAATCACATAAATACCGGTTCGGGCAAAAACAATTCCCTTCTCAATTCCATTGCTTATCTTAAACACAAAAACGTTTATCTATGAGCAATACTCCCCAACTATTAAAAGGACAAGCAGCCCTCGTAACCGGTGCCGATAGCGGCATTGGCAAAGGTGTCGCATTAGCTATGGCCGCTGCCGGAGCCAAATTACTGATTAATTATGCCCATAATAAAGCAGCCGCTGATGATGTTGTAAGCCAGATCAAGGCCACAGGCGGCGAGGCATTTGCATTTCAGGCCGATGTAAGCCATGAGGAAGAGGTAAAAGCCATGTTTGCCGAAATATTTAAGCAATATGGCACTATTGACATTTTGGTAAACAATGCCGGTTTGCAAAAAGATGCCAGATTTGTTGATATGACGCTTGACGACTGGAATAAAGTGATTAGTATTAACTTAACCGGTCAGTTTCTTTGTGCCCGGGAGGCTGCTAAAGAGTTTATAAAACGCGGTGTTGTTGAAGGAGGAAGCAAAGCTGCGGGCAAAATTATCTGTATGAGCAGTGTGCATGAAGTAATTCCCTGGGCGGGGCATGTAAACTATGCGGCCAGCAAAGGCGGTATTATGATGTTTATGAAAAGTATAGCACAGGAGCTCGCCCCGCATAAGATCAGGGTGAATGGGATAGGGCCAGGCGCTATACAAACACCTATTAATAAGGAAGCTTGGGAAACCCCGGAAGCTCTTGATAAATTATTGACGCTCATCCCTTACAACCGGATAGGCCAGCCGGCTGACATCGGAAACCTGGCAGTTTGGCTGGCTTCAGATGAGTCGGATTACATTACCGGTGTCACAATTTTTGCAGACGGGGGCATGACTTTGTACCCGGGCTTTGCAGATAATGGCTAAATGACATTTTCATGACAACATAAATCGGTTTAGCAAACTAAAAACGCCATTAATTGGCGTTTTTTCTTTTAGATATTGTAAAATATACACTAAGGTTATTGATAAAATTTAAATTTTGTGGCTATAAAAGGCTATAATTATTAAATATTCATAAAAGTTTAAGAAAATTTTAAATATTGATAAGTGTAGTGTATTTTTGTTGCAGGATTTAAAATTTAAACGAACATGAAAAAGATATTTTTAACAATAGCAACTGCAGCCTTATTTACCGTTAACGCTTTCGCTGATGGTGGCAAAAAATCAGATGGTGGTACCAATGTTTCTTACGTAGCATTACACGGCTTTACTGCTGACTTCGCTGAAGCTACCAACGTTAACTGGACTGTAACCAAAAACGTTCAAAAAGCTACTTTCACTGTTGACGGCGTTCAAAAAACTGCTTTCTACAACCTACAAGGTGAATTTTTAGGTACAACTCAACGTGTTGACAACAAAGCTATCCCTGCAAAAGCCCTTAAACAAATCAACAGCGATTACAAAGGTTACGAAGTAGGCGAAGTTATCGTTTACCAGGCTAACACTTCAATCAATGACGCTATCGAGCCAACTTCATATTTTGTTGACTTGAAAAACGACAAACACGAAGTTTTGGTAAGGATCACTCAACAAGCTAACATCGAGTTTTTCCAACAAGTAAAATAACTCCGAAAAATTATAACAATGGAAAGCCGTCCCGAATATCAGGACGGCTTTTTTTATGATTATAAATCACACTTTTATGTCATAAAGCCTCTTTTCATAAAACAAAAAGGGTGTTTTCGTCTTTTAAATATTAATTAATATTTACTTCATATGTCGAAAACAATAATTGTATCAAACCGTTTGCCTGTTAAAATTTCCAAAACTGATGGTGCATACCATTCATCACCGAGCGAGGGAGGATTAGCTACCGGTTTAGGTTCAATATATAAACAGGGCGATAATGTATGGATAGGCTGGCCCGGAATAGAAGTTGCTGAGCAGGAAGATAAAGACCAGGTTACAAAAGAATTAAAAGAGTTAAGCCTGATCCCTGTTTTTTTAGATCAGGAAGAGATCAACCAATACTACGAAGGTTTCAGCAATGAGGTTTTATGGCCCGTTTTTCATTATTACGCTTCAACTTATGCTGCTTACAAACAATCAAACTGGGATTACTATAAAGCGGTAAATAAAAAGTTCAGGGATATGATCCTCAGTATTGCCGAGCCCGGCGATGTGATCTGGATCCACGATTACCAGTTGCTATTATTACCCGCCCTGGTTAGGCAGGAGCTGCCGGACGTTTCCATCGGCTTTTTCCTCCACATTCCTTTCCCTTCAAATGAAATGTTCAGGTTGATCCCATGGCGTTCGGAACTATTGGATGGAATGCTTGGCGCCGATCTGATCGGTTTACATACATTTGATGATGTGCGCCACTTTTTAGGTGCGGCTACACGCCTGCTGCCGGTAACATCCAGTGCCAATATCATCAGCAATGGCGAGCGCTCCGTTGTTATCGAGTCGTTCCCGATGGGGATCGATGAAAAAAGGTATTCATCGCTACCGCTGCAGGACGATGTAAAACAGCAGATTGAGCTTATTAAAGAGAATTTCCAGAACAAAAAGCTGATCCTTTCTATAGACAGGCTTGACTACAGCAAGGGGATCCTGCAAAGGCTGGAAGCTTTTGAGCTGCTGCTTGAACAATGCCCGGAATGTATTGAGCAAATTACGCTTTACATGATCGTGGTTCCATCCCGGGATACGGTACCGCAATACGCTCACCTTCGGGATGAAATAGATAAAAAAGTAGGGAAGATCAATGCTTTGTATCGTACTATGGACTGGAGCCCGGTGCACTATTACTATCGCTCATTCCCTATCGAAACCCTGTCGGCACTCTACTACTCGGCCGATGTTTGCCTGGTTACACCCATGCGCGATGGCATGAACCTGGTAAGCAAAGAGTATGTCGCCAGCCGGATAAACAATGATGGCGTATTAATTATGAGTGAGATGGCAGGATCATCTAAAGAACTTATAGATGCTATAATTGTTAATCCTAATAATACCGGGGAAGTTTGCCGGGCCATTTTACAGGCTATCAATATGCCGCTTGAGGAACAGCGCCGGCGCATGATCCCGATGAGGCAGCTTGTAGCAAAGTTCAACACATCCCATTGGGTTAAAATTTTTATGGACAGGCTGAAAGAAGTAAAACTCATGCAGCGCTCCATGCAGGCCAGGCACGTGAGCAACACTACCGAACAAAGTATTATTAACCGTTATATCAAAACTAAAAAGCGCATTATCTTTTTGGATTATGACGGAACACTGGTAAATTTTAAATCCAATATCGATCAGGCCTCTCCCGATAAGGAGTTGTACAATGTCATCAATAAACTTGCGGAAGATCCTGCAAATCAATTGGTTTTGATTAGCGGGCGAAAGCATGAAAACCTCGACGAGTGGTTTAAGGAAAACGACATCTATCTTATTGCCGAACATGGTTCATGGTTTAAGCAACCCGGCACTTTATGGCATAAAATAAGCGGACTAACCGATCAATGGAAGCATGATATTTATCCGATATTGGAAACCTATGTTGATCGTACACCTGGCTCGTTCATTGAAGAGAAAACATATTCACTGGTTTGGCATTACCGTAAAGCCCAGGCCGGGCTTGGCGAGCTCAGGGCCAATGAGCTGATGAATAATCTTAAATACCTTGCAAGCGATAAAGGGTTACAATTACTGGCAGGGGATAAGGTACTGGAAGTGAAGAATATGGACATTAATAAGGGTAAAGCCGCTTTAACACTTACCGAAGGCCGTGATTATGATTTCATTATAGCTTTCGGCGATGACTATACCGACGAAGATATCTTTAAAGCGCTGCCCGAAAGTGCTATTACCATTAAAGTCGGCAGTAATCTTTCGGCAGCTAAGTTTTACCTGCGGAACCCATCGGAGGTTAGGAAATTGCTGACCAGTTTTGCTAAGTATACGCCGGTTGAGGAACCGGCGGACAAGTAAGGTTTAGTCGGTTTATTTAAAACCATCGGAGGTTAGGAAATTGCTGACCAGTTTTGCTAAATATACGCCGGTTGAGGAACCGGCAGACAAGTAGGGTTGAATAGTTTTAATCTTGCGCTCGTTTGCAACGAGCGCTTAATATGGCTTAGCGATTGCATCGCCAGTGGCGTTATAAACGCAAACCCAGGTTACGCACTCGTTGCAAACGAGCGCGAGATGACAAATAGGTATTATTAGTTTAATTTAAAAATTATTTATGCCTGCGGTTTAGCCGCGGGCATTTTTTATATTCGGTTCACGATAATGTAACCTATTATGAAAAAAATCAGCCTGCTTGTTTTTGCATTAATGCTTAGTTGCCATATCATTTATGCGCAAACCCCGGTCTATAAAATTTATGCCGTAAAATTCGCCGAATCGGGATATCCATTTAAAGTGGGCGATTGGGCATTGAACGGCCCCAAAAATGAGCCGGTTAAAATTGATTTTATGGTATGGCTTATCAAAGGTAGCAACGGCAAAAACATTTTGGTTGATGCCGGCTTTTTGCCCGATATCGAAGATGCCAAAGAATTTAAACTTAAAACCTATCAACGCCCGGACTCGGCGCTTTTAAAGCTTGGTGTAAAGCCCCAGGATATAACCGATATTATTTTAAGCCACCCTCATTGGGATCATATAGATGGTTTAAGTCTTTTCCCTAAAGCTAAGGTTTGGATGCAAAAGCTGGATTATGAGTTTTTTGTAGGCGCAGCATGGCAAAAAGCGGGAGAGGCAGGGGGGTATGCTAAGCGCGATGTTATCAATACCGTTAATTTAAATTTGGCGGGCAGGCTCAAACTGATAGACAGCGACAATAAAGAGATCATTAAAGGTATAAAAGTTTATACCGGTTCAAAGCATACCTACAATTCGCAATATGTGCTGGTACAAACCGGGAAAAACAGGGTAGTAATGGCATCTGATAATATCTGGATCTATTACAGCCTTGAACATTTAGTACCACCTTCGCAAGGTGGTACGCTTGATCCCCAGGGCTATGTAAAGGCGATGAAACGAATGAAAACGCTCGCCAGTGATGTTAAATTTATAATCCCGGGGCATGATGGCAGGCAGTTAGAGATGTTTCCAAAAGTTGCGGATGGAGTAGTGGAGATCAGGTAATTATTTAGGTGAACACCGAATTGGTTAATCCAGACTTACGAAGTTTTAGAAACTTCGTAAGTCTTATCTGCTACCAATTTATGCAAGAGAAGATTAATCCTACAAAAATATCGGCCTATCCAATTTCATGGCAATCCGGTACGCCGCGTTCATCAACCCTACATGGCTGTAAGCCTGGGGGAAATTACCCCACTGGCTTCCGTCGCGCTCATCAACATCTTCGCTAAAGAGCAACAGGTGATTGGAATATTGCAGCAGGTTGCCAAACTCGCGCTGGGCATCATCCAATCGACCAACAGCAGCCAGCGCTTCTACATACCAAAATGCGCAGATCAGGAAAGTAGTTTTAGGCTTACCAAAATCGTCTGTATATAAATACCTGTAAAATAATCCATTAGGTGTCTTTAGTTCTTTTTCTAATGCAACTAAATGATCCTTCGCTTTCTGCGAATTTGGATCGAGATAGTTCATCATAATCAATTGCAAAGTGCTGGCGTCAAGGTTACTGCTCCCGGCCGAGTTGGTGTAAACTTTGCGCACCGGGTCATAGCAGCTCTCGATATGCGCGGCCGCACGTTCTTTAAGAGAAATGGCCTTATCAATCAGCTCCTGGTTTTGGATGGTACGCGCCATTTTTTCGGCAGCGGATGCGCCTGCCCATTGAAACAGGTTGCTGTAACAATGAATGTTGGCCATATTCCTGAACTCCCAGATGCCGGCATCTTTTTCATCAATGGTATGCTCTATCTTACTCAACAGAAAGGCTATCCAGTGAACCGAATCTTTTCGTTCCGAAAAAACAAAACGATGATCGGTGTATAATGGGAGCAGGGAGATCAATACCTGGCCGTAGATGTCATTCTGAATGTGTTCAGACGCCTGGTTGCCAATCCGCACCGGCTGGTTGCCCATATAGCCTGCTAAATCAGTCATGATATTTTCGACAAGGTCTTTTTTACCAGTGATGCCATATAGCGGCTGGTAGCGTTCCATTTCCGAAAAGGTGATATCAGTAACATAGCCGAAATACTTCTCCATCTCCTCAAAATGGCCAATGTGGTTTAGCGCGGTTATTACGTAATAAGTATCGCGCAGCCAGCAATAACGATAATCCCAGTTACGGCCGCTTCCCGGCGATTCGGGCAGACTTGTGGTGCTTGCGGCGATAATTGCACCGGTATCCTCATACTGGTGTATTTTAAGGGCCAAAGCAGAGCGGATTACAAAGGGCTGAAAATAAGTAGCAATTGATGAGTGTTTGATCCATGTACGCCAGTATTGCACGGTTTCGGCCAAAAACCGATCAGCTGTGCTGATGAGCGGCGCTTCAAGCGGTTCGCCGTAGGTCATGGCCAGGTACTTGGTTTCATTGAGTACAAAAGCCTGTCCATCAAAAACATAACTTATGGGAATATTGGTGGTAAGGCGGATGTTTTCTTCGCCACCCAGATATTGGATATGATTGCTGCCACGGTTTACACTCAATTTAACAGCGCCATATTCAGATACCGGCTTGCATTTGACAATGATGCGCGGGGAGCCCTCAATAACCTCAATTTTCCTGATCAGCATTAATGGTTTATAATAACGCTGATGCTGGTAAAATCTTGGTGCAAAATCGGTTATGCGGTATTTTCCGCCGCTTGCAGGGCATATTTCCGTAATTAAAATATTGGTATTTTCCAGGTAATGTTGATTGGTAGTGTATTCACCTTCCGGGCGGATCGAGAATTCGCCGCCTTTATCTTTATCAAGCAGGCCGCCAAAAATAAAGGTGCTGTCGAACCGGGGCCAGCACAGCCAGTCGACATTGGTGTTTTTATTAATATGGGCTAAAAAGGCGCAATTGCCAATTATACCGGTATCATAGGTGTGTTTACTCATAGATAGCTGTTATTAATTTCAAACTTCAACAACACAGCCTTTGTAATGTTGGCGTAAATAATGCGATTATTTAAAGTTTGTTTGCATTTGTTTATGAATGTATAGTAACTTAGTCGTATTAAATTACCATCAAAAATCTATCATCATGAGTTTAAGACTGGGCGATAAAGCGCCAAACTTCAAAGCAAAAACATCAGAAGGCGAAATTGACTTTTACGAATATTTAGGGGATAGCTGGGGCGTGCTATTCTCGCACCCTGGCGATTATACACCTGTATGTACCACTGAACTTGGCAAAACCGCCGCTTTAAAAGATGAGTTCACTAAACGCAATGTTAAAGTATTGGCACTTAGTGTTGACTCGGTTGAATCGCACCACGGCTGGATCCAGGACATTAACGAAACACAGGGTGTTGAAGTTAACTTCCCGATCATTGCCGATGAAGACCGCAAAATTTCTGAAGCTTATGATATGATCCATCCAAATGCTTCGGTAAATGCCACAGTGCGCTCATTATTTATTATAGGTCCTGATAAGCTGGTTAAGCTCATCATCACTTACCCTGCATCAACCGGCCGTAACTTCCAGGAAATTTTAAGGGTTATTGACTCATTGCAGTTAACCGCCAATTACAGCGTGGCAACACCTGTCGACTGGAAAGAAGGGGAGGACGTGGTAGTAGTGCCGGCGATTAAAACTGAAGATATCCCTGCCAAATTTCCAAAGGGTTTTACTGCAGTTAAGCCCTATTTGCGCCTGACACCACAACCAAATAAATAATTTTATTTGGTTTATTTAATAATTTTATATATTTGAGGGAAGCAGGGTATCTATTCCTTCTGAACCAATAAGCCTATTTTGTTTTCAGTTTGGTTTTAGTTGATCTTAACACGAATTTTTTATTACGATTATTATAATTATGAAAACTGGAAAAGTAAAATGGTTTAACACACAAAAAGGCTACGGCTTTATTATTACCGAAGAAGGTAAGGATCTTTTTGTACACTTTAAAGACGTGCAAGGCGGTGTAAATGCTATTAAAGATAATGACAGCGTCACGTATGATGTGGAAGAAGGAAGAAAAGGATTACAGGCAGTAAACGTTAAAAAAGCATAAAATATATAAAATTATTGAGCAAAACTTACTTACAAAACCTCTGTCATGACAGGGGTTTTTTTGTGCCGATTTTTTTTGTTTTTATCTTCATAAATCACCTACATTAGCCAACCAATTTTTACACGCTATGACCGATGCTACTAATGCCAAAGTCACAAGGAACGCTGTTTTCTTGGTACTTGTTGCTTCCCTGGGCTATTTTGTTGATATATATGATCTTTTGGTTTTTTCTATAGTACGCATCCCCAGCCTTAAAGATATCGGCTTAAATGCACAGGAAATAACTGATAAAGGTCAGTTCATTATCAGCATCCAGATGTTTGGGCTGTTGCTTGGCGGCATCATATGGGGCATTGTCGGTGACAAACTGGGTCGTATTAAGGTGCTTTTTGGTTCGATATTACTTTACTCCATTGCCAATTTTGCCAACGGCCTTGTTCATGATGTAAATACTTATGCCATAGTAAGGTTTATTGCAGGCCTGGGGCTTGCAGGCGAACTTGGCGCCGGTATTACCCTGGTTAGCGAAACATTAAGCAAGGAAAACCGGGGTTACGGAACCATGATGGTAGCTGTTATTGGCTTGTTTGGAGCTACTGCTGCTTATGCCGTAGCTAAATTTGGCTGGCGTAATGCCTACTTTGTAGGCGGCGGCTTAGGAATTTTATTGTTGCTGCTTCGTGTTGGTACTTTTGAATCGGGCATGTTCAAAAATGTGGAGAACAGCGATGTATCTAAAGGCAACATGCTCATGTTGTTTACCAACTGGGAACGTTTAAAAAAATACCTGTTTTGTATCCTGATAGGCGCACCGCTTTGGTACGTAGTGGGTGTATTGATCAGCTTTTCGGATAAGTTTGGGGCTGCTTTAGGGGCTAAAACCCTGATCAAACCGGGCGATGGTATTTTTTACAGTTACATAGGCATTGCCATTGGTGATATTGTGGCTGGCTTACTGGCCCAGGTTACCAAATCGCGTAAACTAACGATGGCCGTATTTCTGGTTATATCATTAATTAGTGTCCACTTTTACTTAAGCAGCTACGGTATTACCCCCGAAAAATTTGCTGTATTAAGCTTTTTCATGGGTTGTACTGTAGGTTATTGGGCAACGTTTGTTACCATTGCGTCTGAGCAATTCGGCACCAATATCCGCTCAACAGTTACCACTACGGTACCCAACTTTGTACGTGGTTCACTAATCCCTATAACTGTAGCATTTAATGCTTTCAATGCAAAGTATGGGTATATTAAATCGGGATATATCATGATGGGGATACTTACTGCAGTAGCCCTGTTATCCTTAAGCCAGTTAAAGGAAACCTTCGGCAAGGATTTGAATTACGTAGAGATAAGCTAAAATCTCCCAGGTGTTCAATTTTTAAAAAACGGGTGTTCAAAAATGTTGCGTTTAGCCTAAACCTAAAAAATAAGTACTGATTATCAGTAGTTTATGTTTTTAGCAGCAAAATAATGAACATGTAAACCGTTGATTATCAAGCAACTTGTTTTTACGAGGTGTTCACACCTAAAAAAGTTGAACACTTTCCATCATCGTCTGTAAATGCGGGTAGCTATGAGTGCCCGCATTGAAAAAAGGCCTTCCGCTGCAATTCCCAAAATTCATTACTTTTACAGCCTATGATCAGCAAAGAACAAATAGCCGAAGATTATAAACAAATACAGGATGAGATCTGCGCAGCACTTGAGCAATTAGATGGCGCCGCAAAATTTGAGGAAGAGCTTTGGGAGCGCGAGGGTGGAGGCGGAGGCCGTACCCGGGTCATCCAAAACGGTAACATCCTTGAAAAGGGCGGGGTTAACTTTTCGGCGGTTTACGGTCATTTGCCCGATACCATGAAACGGGCGCTGCAGGTTGAGCAGGATGACTTTTTTGCTACCGGTGTGTCTATTGTGATCCATCCCAATCACCCGTTGGTGCCTATCATCCACATGAACATCCGTTACTTTGAAATGCCATCAACCATGGGCGACAGCCAGAAACCGGTTCGCTGGTTTGGCGGGGGCATTGATTTAACCCCTCATTACGTAGTTGAAGATGATGCCCGTTTTTTTCATAGCGGATTAAAAGCTGCCTGTGATCAATACTATGCCGATTTTTACCCCCGGTTTAAAAAATGGGCCGATGATTACTTCTTCATCAAACACCGTAATGAAACCCGTGGAATAGGCGGTATATTTTACGACAGGCTTACTGCCAATGATGAGTTAAGCTGGGAGGAGATCTTCGAGTTTTCAAAATCAGTTGGACGATCATTTGCACCGTTATATACTGAGCTGGTTAACCGCAATCGCGATAAATCATTTACCGAAGCGCAGCAGCTTTTCCAATACCAGCGCCGCAGCCGCTATGCCGAATTTAACCTGGTTTATGATGCCGGCACCAAATTCGGGCTGGAAACCAACGGCCGCATCGAATCGATATTGATGAGCCTGCCGCCTACAGCTAAATGGGTTTATGACTATCACCCGTCAGCTGGCAGCGAAGAGGAAAAAACACTATCTTTACTAAAAAAAGGCATTAACTGGGTATAGGAAAAAGCTGAAAGCGAAATGCAGAAAGCCAAAGGCCTAAAGAAAAAAGCTTTCAGCATTATGCTTTGGCTTTTAGCTAATAACATCACCAATGAAAAAATCTATTGTGCCGGTTATCGGTATTTTGCTGTTATGTGCTTTCCGTTTTGATGATAGCCCGCTGAAAGGCGTCTGGGAGTACCGCGGCGGTATAATTAACGGCAAAACTGATGCTGCCCCTAAAGCTTATAAACTACAACGGGATTACGACAACGAGCATTACAAAGCGAGGGTTATAGAAGAAGGAGAGAAGACCCAGGTATATGAAAAAGGCGATTACCAGTTAAAAGCTGACACCTGCTTTGAAACCCAAACCTATTGTATGCAGGAGTCAAAACTGCTTAACAAAACCATAAAATACAACTACATAATCAGTAACGATACACTAAAACTGCTTTCGGTTTTGCCCAACGGCAACAAGGTTGAAGATTACTGGGTAAAGGTGAATTAAACCTGTATTAAAGTAACAAAATTGTTAAACCGGGGCAATATGTTCCCCCGGTTTATTGTTACTAAGTTGGCGCAATCCCAAGTATTTTTTTAACTTCGCAGGTCGTTGAAAAATCAATTTTAACACGCAATTATAAGAGAAGGTTCTACAAATAATTAAAAATGGCTGAAGGAACAGAAAACGATAATTCACACGCAGAAGACAGGATAATTTCGATAAATATTGATGAGGAAATGCGCTCGGCGTACATTGATTATTCAATGTCGGTGATCGTTTCCAGGGCGCTGCCCGATGTCCGCGATGGACTGAAACCCGTTCACAGGCGCGTACTTTACGGTATGCTTGACCTGGGTTTAACCAATAACAAACCCTATAAAAAGTCTGCCCGTATTGTGGGTGAGGTGATGGGTAAGTATCACCCGCACGGTGATAAATCGGTGTACGACACTATGGTACGTATGGCTCAGGAGTGGAGCTTACGCTACTTACTGGTTGAAGGCCAGGGTAACTACGGTTCAGTTGATGGTGACGAACCTGCGGCAATGCGTTATACAGAGGCACGCTTACAAAAGCTTGCGGAAGAGATGCTTGCTGATATCAACAAAGACACCATTGATTTTCAATTAAACTTTGACGACTCACTGCAGGAGCCAACCGTACTGCCATCCAAATTTCCTAATCTGCTGGTTAACGGCGCTTCGGGTATTGCCGTAGGTATGGCTACCAACATGGCTCCGCACAACCTATCGGAAGTTATCGATGCAACCATGGCATTAATTGATAACCGCCAGATCGAGGTTGCCGAGTTAATGAAATATGTAAAAGGCCCTGATTTCCCTACAGGCGGTATTATTTACGGGTACGACGGCCCTCGTGAAGCGCTGGAAACAGGCCGCGGCCGGGTTGTGATTCGCGCACGTGCGGAGATTGAAACCTACAATGGCGAACGTGAACGCATCGTTGTTAGCGAAATACCTTACCAGGTAAATAAAGCTTTGATGATTGAGCGTACTGCCGAACTGGTTAACGAAAAGAAACTGGAAGGCATTTCGGCTATTCGCGATGAATCGAGTCGTGAAGGGATCCGCATCGTTTATGAGATCAAACGTGACGCCAATGCGGCTATTGTATTAAACAACCTGTTTAAATATACGGCCCTCCAAACATCGTTTAGTGTAAACAACATCGCGCTGGTTAATGGCCGGCCAATGCTGCTTAACCTAAAAGACCTGATCCATCACTTTGTTGAGCACCGTCATGAGGTTGTGGTACGCCGCACCAAATTTGAGCTTAATGAAGCTGAAAAACGCGCGCACATCCTTGAAGGCTTATTGATCGCTTTAGATCACCTTGATGAAGTTATCCGCCTGATCCGCGCTTCACAAACTCCGGATGAAGCAAGGGAAGGCTTGATGAGCAGCTTTGGTTTAACCGATATCCAGGCACGTGCTATCCTTGATATGACCCTAAGGAGGTTAACAGGACTTGAACGTGATAAGATCAAAGATGAATATGCCGCTTTAATGAAACTCATCGAACACTTAAAAAACATCCTGAGCGACGAAGGTTTAAGGATGCAGATCATTAAGGATGAGTTATTGGAAGTTAAGGAGAAATATGGCGATGAGCGCCGTACTGAAATGGTTCACTCATCTGCAGAAATGCAAACTGAAGACTTTATTGAGGACGAGGATGTGGTAATCACCATCTCCCGCGAAGGTTATATCAAACGTACCCCGCTTACCGAATACCGCAGGCAGAGCAGGGGAGGTAAAGGCGCTATTGGCAGCAACAGCCGTGATGAGGATTTCATTGAGCACCTGCTTATTGCCTCAAACCACAACTATATGCTCTTCTTTACCGAATCGGGACAATGTTTCTGGCTCCGGGTGTTTGAAATACCGGAAGGTACACGTACCTCAAAAGGCCGCGCCATCCAGAATATCATCAATATTCCGAAAGAAGAGAATATCAAGGCCTACATTAAACTGATTTCGCTTAAAGATCAGAACTACCTTGAAAATAACTTCATTATTATGTGTACCAAGAAGGGTACCATCAAGAAAACCTCACTCGAGGCTTATTCACGTCCACGTTCAAATGGTATCAATGCTATCAATATTAACGAGGGCGATTCATTACTTGAGGCAAGCTTAACCAGTGGCAGCAGCGAAATTGTGATGGCACTTAAGTCTGGTCGTGCTATTCGTTTCAATGAATCAACAGTAAGGCCAATGGGACGTACCGCTACCGGTGTTCGTGGTATTACGCTTGATGACGAGAGCGATGAGGTAGTTGGCATGATAGCAATTGATGACGCTGAAACAACCGTATTGGTGGTATCAGAAAAGGGATACGGTAAACGTACCGACATTGAAGACTATCGTGTTACGAACCGTGGTGGTAAAGGTGTAAAAACATTAAATATTACTGAAAAAACCGGAAACCTTGTTGCCATAAAAGGTGTTACAGATAAGGAAGACCTGATGATCATTAACAAGTCAGGTATTATTATCCGTATAGCTGTAAGCGAATTAAGAGTGATGGGCCGTGCAACACAGGGTGTAAGGCTGATAACGCTTAAAAACAACGATGAGATAGCTTCAGTAGCCAAAATTGAGCATGATGAGGATGAGGAAGTAAAAGAAGGTGATGAAAATGCAGAAGGCTCTGATACCACAGCCGAAAATACAGGCGGTGATGATACAGCTGAAAATGGTGCAGAACCATCAACTGACGATACAACAGAATAATAAATATGCACTACCGCAAGATCATTTTATCGGTTTTAATTACAAGCCTTACTACGACTTTTGCCTTCGCACAAAAAGAAGCGCTGAAAGTTGTAGTAAATAACCTGGCTTTTTATAAACAGAAAAACGACCTGAAATACTTGGCCGCGGCCAAAAAATCTGCAGATAGTTTGATCATTACCAAGTCGGATACGGCTGATATTGAAAAAAACCTTTACCGGGCTATTGTAAATTCGAGTATCCTGTACATCGATTCTTTAAACAAACTCGGGATGCCTGCAGATATGCTTGACAAAACAACCAAACTGGTTGATCGGCTATCGGGTATGAACAAGATTTTCAAGTACCAGTCAGAACTTGATTATACCAGGCGCTGCCTGGCAAACGTTTATATCCGAAAGGGGTTTGATGCGGTAAATAATTCAGATTTCACCAATGCTAAAACTTGGTTTGAAAACGCGAAAAAGTATGCGCCGGCGATGAATCAGATCAATACCTATATCGCTTTCGCAAACAATAAAGCTGGTAATTTGCAGGATGCCGCTGTGTATTATAGCAATATGCTCAAGGTTGACAGTGCACGTACTGAATATATTGAAACAGCATCAAATATCTATAAATCATTGGGGGATACGGCCAAGGCTTTACAGATTCTTCAAAAAGGGAGGAAAATCTTGCCTAACGACAGATTTTTATTACTTGATGAAGCCAATATCTATAACAATAAAAAAAATTACAAAGCCTTAGAGCCCCTAATTGGCCCCTTGCTTGATATTAATGCAAATAACGCCGATATTGCATTTGTTGCAGCTAATTGCTACGATCATTTAGATAAATTTGATCAGGCAGAATCTCTTTACTTACACGCCATTGAACTAAGCGGAACATATTTTGATCCGGTATTTAATTTGGGGTTATTATATTTAAAGCAAAGCACGACTTCGAAAGGGGAGAGGAGCATTCAGGACCTTGGGCGAGCTATTCAATGGCTTGAAAAGGCCAATGAAATATCACCGAATAACGTAAACAGCCTGCAGGCTTTGCAGTTGGCATACGCAAAAACCAATAACCAGGATCAGTTAGACAAAATAAACAATAAACTAAAACAGTTAACCAATCAATAATAATCATGAAAATCAAACTTTTGATGGCGGGCCTGTTAGGCTTGGTTTCAGCAACAGCTTTTGCACAGAAAGGCGAGTTAAATACCGCAAAAGAAGAATATGAAAAATATTCGGGCTTAAGGGGCCAGCCGGCAATGGCAGCAATGGCAGGCAAAAGCCTCACTACTGCAAAAGAATCAATTGACAAAGCTTCAGCCAATGAAAAAACCGCTACTTTACCGCTTACTTACGCTGTAAAAGGTTCAATTTATTCAGCGTTAGCTGTTCAGGATACTGTACCCGCTACTTCATTGCCTTTGTTTACCACAGCCGAAGAAGCCTTGAAAAAAGCTAAAGAAGCTGACACTAAAGGTGAAAATAAAAAAATGATTGATGAGGCATACTTAAATCTGGCTCAATATCAATTAACTAAAGGTGTAAAAGAATATTCGTCCGGTAAATATGATCTTGCTTACAAATCATTTGACTTTTACCGCACCGTATTACCAGAAGATACCAATGCCATTTATTACACCGGTCTTGCAGCTGCAAACGGAAAAAATTATCCGGCTGCAATTTCAAACTACAGCAAACTGGTAACTACAAAATATTCAAAAAATGCCGGGGTTTACCTTGATCTTTCTTCATTATATCTCGCCAGTAAAGACACTGCAGGAGCTCTCAAAGCAGTATCTGAAGGTGTGAGTAAATACCCGGCAAACAGTGAATTGCGTAAACGTGAAATCGAAATCAGCCTGCAAACAGGAAAAGAAAAAGAAGTTACCGATAAGATCCAGGCAGCTTTGGCTAATGACCCTAAAAACAAGACTTTGTATTACTATGCAGGTCTAACTTATTCACAAACAGCCGATAATTACGCAAAAGAAGCGGGTGCAACTAAAGATGCTGCTGCAAAAGCGAAACTGCAGGCCTCAAAAGCCGAGGCTTATGTTAAAGCTGGTGAAATGTATAAAAAAGCTTTAGAAATTGATCCTAATTATTTTGAAGCTAATTTAAACTATGGTTATGTAATACTTAACCCCGCTATTGACGCTTATAACGCTGCTAATAAATTGCCTGCTAACAAACAAAAAGAATACGATGCTGCTATTGCTAAAGCTAAAGCTCAGTTTGAACAAGCTAAACCATATTTGGTAAAAGCTGTTGAACTACAGCCAAAATCAATTGACGCATTGCAAAATTTAAGAACCTATTATTTGGGTGTTAAAGATGATGCGAATGCTTCAAAATTAAAAGCTCAGATTGATGCGTTACCAACCAATCAATAATTAGATAATACAATATAAAAAAGAGGGGCCTTGAAAAAGGCCTTCCTTTTAAAAGTTTTATTTAACATAATGTTAATTATGGGAATAATATTCATTTGCAAATTTCACATAGATACTATTAATTTTAGCTTAAACTTTTACCGAATTGCACGGGTATACAGATAATATTTACAGGCGTTCACAGGTATGTAAAGTAATTGAAAAGTAGTTTACAATTTAAGAGTCAATAAAGTAGCGCGGGCTGCTGATAAGCATGAATTAAATATATTTGACATAGCAAATTGCTGTTATAAGCCGACTCGTAATTATTGATTTTTGATCGAACCAAAGACGAATTAAAAGTTTATTTAAGCAATAAACCTTTCGATCAAATAAATAAAAAATGTGAGTCATATGGCGAAGCATTGTGCGATGGTTCAAACGTATACCAGGTTCGGTATCTCGGTAAAGTACCAGGCATGTGAAGCTCAAATTCTATTTAATACTTCTAAAATAAATTTTTTCTTTTATATGGTAACAGGTCAGAACTTGATGGTTAGCGTTTGCTGTACAACTTACAATCACAAAGATTTTATCGGCCAGGCTATCGAAAGTTTCCTGATGCAGGAAACTAATTTTAGGTACGAAATTGTTATTGGCGACGATTGCTCAACCGATGGCACAACTGAAATAGTGAGATCATACAAGGAAAAATATCCTGATAAAATCAAAATCATCTACCCGGAAAAAAACCGTGGAGCTCATTTAAATACTATTAATACCATCAAAGCATGTGAAGGAAAATACATTGCTCTTTGTGATGGCGATGACTTTTGGACAAGTCCTCAAAAGTTGCAAAAGCAAGTCAATTTCCTGGAAAATAACCCGGAATATATTATTTGTTGTCACCACACAAGAGTGATTGATATCAACAATAACACCCTGAATATCGAGCCAAATCCTGTACCGCTTGAGTATACTTATCAAGATTTATTAGTTGGCCGGCAGGTAGAGACTAAAACAGCAACTGTTGTTTATCATAACATCCCAGAAGTACATGAATTGTTTCAGGAGTCATGGTATACGAGTTGCTATGCAGCAGATAAATTCTTTAAAATCTTTGCCACATTCAACACCGGGCGCAAAATATATGTAATGCCTGAGGTTATGAGCTGCTATCGCAATCATGTTGGCGGCATTTGGAGCATGATAAGAGATGACGCCCGGATGGAGATGGTTATCAGTGATTTTAATCTCATTATCCGGCGCTTTCGCTATCGTGGAATGCAAAAGAAAATGCTGCTGCTGCTGTATCTTAAGAGATACATACTATTTGAATTAGGCCGGTTTCGGTTACGTAAAGCTTTTGATACTGTAAAATATCTGCTTTAAACTTTATCCCAGTTTTTCCTTCCTGCTGTATTATGATCAACCTGTATCCAACCGGTACGTGGATAAGTATTTTCATTTTTTTGAGGCATAAACTGCCTCGTATTATTGACTAACAAGCACCCCATGTCCTACCCTCGGGCATATAATCAATAATTAAACGTAATTAAAACCACTTATGAGCTATCGAAGTTTCACCATACATAATAGAAAAGATTGGGACGAATATATAAACCAGTCATATGCGCACGAGGGATTTCATACCTGGTACTATCACTCTTTAAATAATGAAGGCGAGCCGCTTTTATTTGTTTATGAAGATGATGCGGTTTTTATAGCATTACCTGTAATCAAGAGGAAAATTGAAGGTTCCGAATACTTCGATATGACTTGCGTGTATGGCTATTCAGGGCCTTTATCCAACATACCCCTTGAAAACTTACCGGTCGCAATAACTACACAATTTAAGGTTGCATTTACAGGTTTTATGAAAGAAGAATCGGCCATTTGTATCTTTTCAAGATTACATCCGTTCCTCAATCAGCATCATCTTTTGGAAAATATTGGCGGTATTAAGGATAACGGCACAACGCTGTACGTTGATCTTTCCATGTCTGAAGAAGAACAACGAAATGGCTATGACAAAAGACTTGGTCGGCAGATAAGAAGCCTGCGAAAAATGGGTTTTGTTATTAAAGAAGCGGATACAATTCAGGAAATTGAACATTTTGCGGAAATGTATTATAAAAACATGGATAGACTGCATGCCTCATCTAATTATTATTTTGATGTTCAGCATTTTATCAATCTTCTTAACGAGGAATACATGAGAAATAAACTGATCTTAATTTACGATGGCCTAAACCTAATGTGCGGAGCGCTCATTTTATTATCAGATAACATAGTAAGAAACCACCTTTCTGCTACTTCTCCCGATTATCTGAATATTTCTCCGAGTAAACTATTAACAGACGAGATAAGTATGATTGGAAGAAGATTAGGAAAAAAGATCTTTCACCTTGGAGGCGGCGTAGGCGGAAAAGAAGATTCACTTTTTAATTTCAAAAAGCTTTTCTCCAACTTACAGGTAAAAGACCGGATCTGGTGCTATATCAATGATGAGCCTGCATATAACGAGCTTGTTTTAAAATCGGGTGTGGATCCCAATCCTGAAATTAAATTCTTTCCATTATATCGCCATCCTAACAGAAAAACACGGTCAACTACCTCTGAACCAGAAACCACCACAATTGAAAACCTTAATTAAATACAGAAATGAAAAATAAGTTTAACTATTCCGATGCTGACCTTGCCGTATTCGACCGGGTAATGGATGAATATGGATGGATTATATACGAAAATGCCCTGGACGAAGAATTCATTGATGAAATAACAGATTCATTGATACCTGCATACGATATCAGGCGTAAAATTCAAATTGCAAATGGTATAGGTGATAACATGAACGGAACGTTACACCACCTTGTTGAACGGGAAAGATTTTCACTGAAGTTTCTTGAACGAAAATATTGTGCAGATCAGATGATGCATTTCTTAAAAGGAAATTACATTATAAATTCGCTGGGCGCGGTCATCAATTTAAAAGATGAAAAACCATATGTTCAAAACATCCATCGGGATATAAGAAGTTTTACCGGCGATTTTAAAGTAATGATTCAAATGATGATAATATTAGATGATTTTACTCCTGAAAACGGGTCAACTTATTTTTTGTCAGGCTCGCATAAAAGCGATGAAAAACCGGAGAGTGATTTCTTCTACAAAAATGCAGATCGTGCCAATGCAAAAAGAGGCAGCATTATCTTGTTTGACTCCAATTTGTGGCATGCGGCTGGTAAAAATTATACTGATGCAACAAGGCGGACATTAACCATGGCTTTTACTAAGCCTTTTTTTAAACAACAGCTTGATTATCCAAGATTTTTGGGATATGAATTTGGCGAAGGATTAAGTGATGACCTGAGGCAAGTTTTGGGTTATAAATCCCGGGTGCCGGAAAACTTAAACGAATATTATCAGCCTATTGAAAAAAGAATGTACCAGCCCGGTCAGGGTTAAATTCAAAATTTGCCATCTATTGTCAATGCTGTTTAATCTTTGATTTTAAAATCTGCCTTAAACTAACAACAATGCTACACTTGTGTTATTAAGCAAAAACTAAAATCATGGATCTTAAACTTAATGACAAAATCGCGCTGGTAACCGGATCAACAGCCGGAATTGGCTATGCTATTGCAAAATCATTAGCCAACGAGGGCGCCACGGTATATGTAAATGGCCGAAACCAAACCAAGGTTGACGAAGTTGTAAAAAAGCTGATTGCCGAAACCGGTAACAATAAAATTAAAGGCATTGCTGCTGATTTTTCAAATATTGCGCAAGTTGAAACACTGACAGCACAATTGCCGGAAGTTGATATCCTGGTGAACAACGTGGGTATTTTTGAACCTAAACCATTTACCGAAATTACCGATGCCGACTGGCTGAAGTTTTTTGAGGTCAATGTACTAAGCGGGGTACGGTTGTCGAAAGCCTATTTTGATAAAATGATCAGTAAAAATTGGGGCCGTATTATTTTTATCTCTAGCGAATCGGCATATCAGATCCCCGAAGAAATGATCCATTATGGCACAACCAAAACGGCTCAAATTGCAGTTGCACGTGGTTTGGCCGAACTTACTAAAAGCACAGGTGTTACTGTAAATACTGTTTTGCCCGGGCCGACTTTATCTGAAGGCGTGGGCGATTTCATTGAGGCTTTAGCAAAAGATCAGGGTTTGAGTAATACTGAGGTAGAAAAAGAATTTTTCACTAATGTGCGTGGCACGTCATTAATAAAACGCTTTATTACTACAGAGGAAATTGCAAACATGGTTACCTATATTGCAAGTCCGCTATCGGCAGCAACTAATGGTGCAACTTTACGTGCTGATGGCGGGGTTATAAAAACAGCATTCTGAAATTTAAACGAAAAAGCACAAAAATCCCGGTCAGGCGTAAACCTGGCCGGGATTTTTTATGCGTTCTAAATTTCTAATGTTTTGTAGTGTCTTTTTTGCTTGTGTCGGTCTTAGCTGTGTCAGTAGCCGCCGGTGCACTTTGACTTGTTGAATCCATTTTTGTACTGTCAGAGCCATCGCCTGCTTTTTTTTCCGAGCTACAGCTGGTAGCAATAGCGCCTATCATTGCCGCGACAAGTGCGAAACTTAAAAATTGCTTTTTCATAGTTATTTGCTTTTGATTAATAATCAATTTATGATGAACCATACTATTAACGAAGCTTTAACCGTATTGTTTACCGGTAATTCTGGATTTTATTATCTTTTTATTTTTAAACATACGCCTGTTTGATTCACATTTGCCACTTATTGTTTAATTTTTTTCTGATCTTTAAGCGCTATGGTAGTATCCGAAGGATTATTAAAGTGGGTAATGCGCTTCTACCCTCCTCTCCTTTTCCAGCGTATCTGGGTAGTTAAATTCAGCAAAGGCTATCGCGGTGTTAAGGTAAAAGTCAGGAAGAGTTTTCTCAATAAAAACTACAATAACTCAATTTTTGGCGGCACGCTTTTCTCGGCCGCAGATCCCTTTTACCCTATCCTGTTTTATCAAATATTTAGCCATAAAGGTTATAAACTTACGGTTTGGTCAAAATCGGCAACGGTAAAATACGCAAGGCCGGCAGCAACAAATTTATCTTTTGATATCGAGCTATCAGACAGCGATATAGCCGAAGCAGAGCATGTTTTAAATACAGCCGGGAAATTTATTCGCTCGTTCCCTATTGACATTTACAATAAAGATGGCGAAATATGCGTATCCCTCATGATTGAGGTATATATTCGAAACTTAAACTTTACTGATACTACTATATAACTTATACTGATGACTGTAATTATGAATGACGAAGCTTTTGAAAAAAAAGGCTTCAAAATCTCAACCGATAAAAACCTGCTTAACGTTGATGTTATTTATGATTATCTGAATAATGAATCATACTGGGCAAAAGGCATCCCGCGACAAAAAATGGCAAAAGCCATCGAAAACTCCATGTGTTTTGGTATTTATCTAAACCATGAACAGGCGGGCTTTGCACGTGTTGTTACCGATAATGCTACGTTTGCTTATATCTGCGATGTATTTGTACTGCCTGCTTATCGTGGTAAAAGCCTTTCTAAATGGTTAATCCAAACAATTGTTAAACATCCGGATTTGAAAGGTTTAAGAAGATGGTCGTTAGCTACATTGGATGCGCATAACTTGTATAATCAATTTGGTTTTTCGCCACTCTCCCGCCCGGAAAACTGGATGGAGATTTTTACACCATATATTAAGCCCTAATAATCAAAAGGCTATGAACAAAATAAACGTTAAGAAGCTGATTTTTGAAGGTGAAGGGGTTACTGTTGATTTTAAAAAAACGATAACCAGTTGTGAAAAAATAGCCCGGACAATGGTATCATTTGCTAACAACAAAGGTGGTAAATTACTTATTGGGGTTATTGATGACGGCACAATAAAGGGTGTGAAATCAGACGACGAAGAAAGGTACATGATAACAAAGGCAGCTCATTTTTTTTCGAGGCCGGCGCTTGAACCTGTTTTTGAAGAGGTATATTTTGATGATAAATTGGTACTCGTTGTAGAGATTGCTTCAAGCGAGCTAAAACCTCATTATGCTCTCGCCGAAGACGGTAAATGGTGGGCTTATGTACGCGTAAAAGATAAAAGTGTACTGGCCAGTAAAATTGTACTGGAAGTTTTAAAACGTTCGTCAAATGATCAGGGTGTTTTAATTGAGTATTCTGAAAACGAGAGTACCTTACTTGGCCATTTGGAAAAAGCTGGCCGCATTACCATAAAAGAATGCAGCGAGCTGCTTAAAGTTGGGCGCCGTCGTGCTCAGAATGTACTTGTTGACCTGATATTATCAGGCCTGATCAAGATCAACACAACCGAAAAGGAAGAATATTATACAGCCTGCTGACTTTTCTGTGTGCCCGAATGGTTACTTTTGTCCTCCTGTTGCCTGAGTAATTATGAGAGCCCTTTACCAAAAATACAAACCTTATTATCTTGAAAGCCTTAAATTGGCTATCCCGGTAATTATATCAAACGTAGGACATACGCTCGTTCAAATGTCTGATACCATCATTGTGGGGCATTTTGCTGGCACTGTTTCTTTGGCTGCAGTATCAACCGTAAACAGTCTGTTCATGGTTCCGTTGGTGATTGGCATGGGGATCTCTTATGGTTTAACGCCACTTATCGCCCAAAATAATGGGCGCAAAAATCACAAAGAATGCGGCCTGTTATTATCCAATAGTTTATTCCTGAATATACTGAGCGGAATCATCCTGTTTTGCGGAATCTACTTTGGCACCATGTTACTTATCGGCCACCTTGACCAGTCGCCCGAGGTTGTAAAAGAGGCTAAGCCATATTTATTTTTGCTTAGCTTGTCCCTAATCCCCTTGCTCATTTTTAACACGTTTAAGCAATTTGCAGAAGGTTTGGGTTTTACTAAACAGGCCATGATGATATCGATATGGGGTAACCTTATTAATATTTTGTTCGGGATAATTTTTGTTAAGGGCCTGTTTGGCATCCAACCAATGGGTATTAGAGGTGTTGGCTACAGTACACTGATTGATCGTTGCTTAATGGCAACTGTTATGGGTATCTATGTTTTCCGTTCAAAAAATTTTAAAACTTATTTAACAGATTTTGCCATTAAGCATATCGATAAGCTCCGAGGTATCCAGATCATGAAAATCGGTGCGCCTGTGGCAATGCAGTACACATTTGAGATCAGCGCCTTTGGCGGCGCTGCATTATTGGTTGGCACCATCGGTGTAGTTGCGCAGGCCGCACACCAGGTTACTATAACTATGGCATCCATGACTTATATGATGGCAAGCGGCATTGGTGCGGCTGCAGCAATTAAATCGGGTAACTATTTTGGTGTAAGCGATCATCGTAATTTAAGGCTTGCGGCTATCTCCAATTATCACATTGTATTGCTTTTCATGGCGTCTACAGCAGTAGTATTTGCTTTAGGCAGGCATCTTTTACCATGGATTATTACTTCGGATAAAGAAGTAATAACTATTGCATCACAGTTACTTATAATTGCAGCATTTTTTCAGCTGTTTGATGGTGCGCAGGTTGTTGGGCTTGGTGTGCTAAGAGGTATGGGCGATGTAAATATCCCAACCGTTATTACTTTTCTGGCGTATTGGATAATTGGTTTGCCCGTTGGTTACCTGCTTGGTATTAAATTAAACCTTGGGGTTTATGGGGTTTGGTATGGCCTTGTGCTGGGCCTCGGAACCGCATCGGTACTTTTATTTGTACGGTTTAATCTGCTGAGCAAAAGCCACAAAATAAAGCCGGTAATACCAGTAATAGCAAAGGATTAAAAATAGAGGTCAATAGCTGCTTTGAAGGTATTACAATGCGCCTCGACAATATCTTTAATTTGTGGTGAATAGCCTCCTCCCATACTTACCTGCACCGGGACATTCTGTTTGATGCATTGTTCAAAAACAAACTGATCACGGGCTTTACATCCTTCTTTACTTAGTGCAAGCTTACCCAGCTTATCAGTAGCCAAAATATCAACACCCGAAAGGTAAAAGATAAAGTCGGGCTTATGTTGCTCAATCAATCGCGGCAGCGTTGTTTTAAGTATGTCGAGAAACTCGCCATCACTTACGCCATCTTTTAAAGGGATATCCAGATCAGATTGCTCCTTTCTGTAAGGGAAATTGTTAGCCCCATGCATTGAGAAAGTAAATACCCTGGACTCATTTTCAAAGATCTCAGCTGTGCCGTTGCCTTGATGTACATCTAAATCAATTATTAAGATAGATTTGGATAATTTATTGTCTAATAAATAATTAGCTGCAATGGCTTGGTCATTTAACAGGCAGAAACCTTCACCCCAGTTACTGCCTGCATGATGTGTACCGCCTGCAACATTGAACGCGACACCATCGTCAAAAGCGTACCGGCAGCCATCAATTGTGCCTTTTGCTATCCTGATCTCCCGTTCAACCAATTGCGCCGATAAAGGAAAACCCGTGCGGCGTTGTTCCTTCGGTGAAAGCGTGAGGTCTCGAAGCTGATGCCAGTAATTTTCATCATGGGTACGGGTAATGATATTTTCTTCCAGCAGCCCCGGCGAAAACAGATTATTTCTGCCTATCACGCCTTCATATAATAACTGGCCCGGGATCAGTTCATACTTCAGCATTGGAAAGCGGTGCCCTTCGGGCAGCGGATGGGCATATATCGGATCGTAAGCTATTTTGAGCATACCTTCTATCCTATCAACTCTCCAACATGTTTTTGAATATTGTCGCAAATGCTATCCAACGGTAAATCATTAGCATCCCGACCAAAAGGATCCTCAATTTCTTCAGCTAATAACTCAATACTCGCAAAAACAAAAAGTACAAAGCAGATTATCGGGATAATAAAATATTTGAGGTCAAAGGCCCAGGTAAAAGGCAGGGTCATGATGTACGTAAAGATAAATTTCTTGATGAAAACATTGTACGAAAACGGAATAGGCGTTTTCTTAATTCGTTCACATGCTCCGCAAATATCTGTAAAAGAAGTAATTTCAGCTGTTATGCTAAACAATTGCTCCGGGTTGATAGCACCTTCTTTATTTAACCTGTAAATGTTTTTAATCATTTCAGAAGCTACCTGGTTGGGTACATGTTTTTGTGCATCAACACTGATGAACGACTGCTCCTCCGGAACATATTCATCCCGTAAATGATCTCTCAAAGCTCTTGCATAACGCGGAATAGCGTAATTAAAAAAAGCCAGTTCATTTTCGCCAATCAGATGTTTTAATTTGATGGCAAGGTTGCGGCTGTTATTCACCAGGCTTCCCCAGATCTTACGCCCTTCCCACCAGCGGTCATAAGCCGAGTTGATACGGAATGCCAGCAATAAGGAGAATACGAAACCTATTGTTTGATGAATAAAGATTACCTTCTTAAGTATGCTTGTATCGGGTAGCTGCCAAAAATCAATCAGGAAATAGGTAACAACACCTGCATATGCACCTACGGCAAGCATAAGTGGAAATAACTCGCGCAGCGTTTCGGCTTTATTTATTTTAAAAATGAATGAAAACCACTCTTTGGGATTGTAGTAAACCATATATCTCTGAAAATTCAAACAACTTTTAGTGCATCAGCCATCAATCTGGCTGCTTTGTAAGCATCCTCAAATGTATTGTAAAGCGGTACGGGGCTCAGGCGGATCACATCCGGTTCGCGCCAATCGCCTATAACACCATTTTGTGCGAGATAGTTGAAAATAGCCCTGGCATTTAGATTGCAAACTACTGAAAGCTGGCAGCCGCGGGCAGCCGCATCAGCCGGAGTAATTATCCGATAAATCTCTTCGCCCTGCTGTTCATTGATGCCTTGAATCAAAAACTCCAAATATCCCGTTAAATGAATGCTTTTTTGCCGAAGAGTATCTAACCCGCCCGCATCATCAAAAATAGCCATAGAAGCTTTAAATAAAGCGAGGAGCGGAATTGGACTGGTGCTTACCTGCCAGCCGGCTGCGCCAATCTCAGGATCGAAACCAGGGGCCATCAGGAATTGCTTGTCGCGACGGTATCCCCACCAGCCGGCAAGCCTGTTCAGTTCCTTATCGGTAAAATGTTTTTCATGCACAAAAATGCCGCTTATACCGCCCGGTCCGGAGTTCATGTATTTGTACGAACACCAACAAGCGAAATCGGCTCCCCAATTGTGCAACTGCAAGGGGACGTTCCCCGCAGCATGAGCCAGATCAAAGCCTGCATAAGCGCCTGCTGCGTGGGCGGCATCTGTAATTGCTTTCAGATCAAAAAACTGTCCGGTATAGTAATTGATTCCGCCGAACAGCACTAAGGCAAGTTCATTTTTGTTTTGATCAATGGTTTGAATGATATCTTCGGTACGTAATGTGACCTCCCCCTCTCGCGGGAAAATCTCAATTATTGTATCCTTAGGATCGAGACCGTGGAATCTCACCTGGCTTTCCATTGCATATTGATCAGAAGGGAAAGCCCCTCCCTCCATGAGAATTTTAAAACGCTTATTATCTGGTTTATAAAAACTTACCATCAATAAATGAAGATTTACTGTAAGTGAGTTCATTATGGTAACTTCATTTTCCTGGGCGCCTACAATGCCAGCAATTGAGCCGGTAATGGATTTGTGATAATCAAGCCAGGGATCATCTCCCTGAAACCAACCTTCAACAGCAAGGTTTTTCCAGGTGTTTAATTGATCGGTTAAATACTGCTGTGCCGAAGCTGGTTGCAGGCCGAGGGAGTTGCCACAAAGGTAAATTGCATCTTCGCCGTTATGCTGAGGAATTAAAAAACGGCTCCGGAAATTTTTTAACGGATCTTTGTCATCCAGTTGCCGGGCAAACGCCAGATCATTTTGATAGTTCATTTGCCAATATTACAAAATTGACAACTTATTTATTGGGCTTACTTACGTAAACATTGCCTTTTACATAGAAACGATAAGGCAGCAATGCATCTTCTGCCGCATAAGCCACTCCTATCCTCGGGCCGGCTTTTATTTGATCATCTGGGAAATGAAGGCCGCGATCTTCAAGCCAGATCGTATCACTCTGCAAGCTAAACGCATTGATATCGCGCGAAATCCCCAAAGCCTTAGCTACCGAACCCGGACCGGCAGTGATGGTTGGTTTAAGAACCGGCATATTGCGACGGGCCTGCATTGCTTCAAGCCCATCGGTAGGTTGAATTGCCCGGATAAGAATTGCCTGCGGGTGCCCTTCACTTGAGGTGACGATATTAAACATTTCATGGATACCATAACACAGGTAAACATAGGCAATGCCTCCCTGCATAAACATGGTTTTAGTACGTGGCGTAAGGCGGTTACCGAAAGCATGGGAAGCTTTATCTGCCCCCCCATTATAGGCTTCTGTTTCAACTATATAGCCACCTGTAGTTACACCGTCAATACAGGTAAATAAATACTTGCCTAACAGGTCTTTACTGATACTTACAACATCGTTACCCAGGTAATAACTTTCAGGTATTTTCATTTTTTCAGGATTCCCTTCAATAATTTGTTAATCTCTTTTGCCTTGTCAAAGATCATGATATGTGTACCTCCTTTAACAATGGTGGCGTTTTTTATTCTTTTGTAATCAAACACCAAATCCATATCACCGGTGATGTGATAGAGGTTTGGCGGGATAACTTTGTTCTCCCAGTGCAAAATGGCATACATAGCCCATTTCATAAATACCGGCGATGATCTTTTGAGCATATCGCTAAATAACCAGGCATCCTCCTGACTCATGTGACCAAACAAAGGTTTGATCATAAAACCCATCAAATTAAATACTTTTCCCGGGACAAGTTTGTAAACAGGCAGCGCGTGAAAGAGTTTAAAATACCATGGCGCCTCATCACTGGTTTTAATACTGGAAATCAAAATAACCTTTTCGGCAGGGATGAGCTTCGCCATTTCAACAGCGACAATCCCGCCTAAGGAGTTGCCAATCAGCACTGAGTTTGACTTGATATTGTATTGGTAAATAAGCTTTTGAGCATAACTAACTAAAGTGTCTTTTGAATTCGGTTCTATCCAGTCTACCGTAATTACCTCATGCTCATCACTGAGGTTAATATTGTTGTATACACGCGTATCAGCACCGAGACCGGCAATTAGATAGATCCTGCTCATTAAAAATTAATAAGCTTTATTATTTGTTCAAGATATTGCGCATCAGTTTCATTGAACTGATCAAGCAACTCGCTGTCTACATCAAGTACGGCCGCTACCTTATCGTCTTTAAATACCGGCACCACAATTTCCGAGCGGGAAAGTGAGCTACACGCAATATGCCCGGGAAATGCATCAACATCCGGCACAATCAAAGTTTTAGCCTGCTGCCATGCGGCTCCGCAAACACCTTTCCCCAGGCCAATACGGGTACACGCAACCGGCCCTTGAAATGGGCCTAAAACCAATTCGTTTTCTTTAACCAGGTAAAAACCTACCCAAAACCATTTAAACTGCTCTTTTAAAGCCGCCGCTACGTTTGCGATATTAGCTATAAGGTCAGGTTCGCCATAAAGTAATGCTTCTATTTGAGGGACAAGCGAGGCGTATTGCTCCGCTTTATCGGTCGATGTATTTATTGTTAGATCTTCTGCCATGATGTAAAAGTAAGGATGCCACGTTGAAACTAAATAAGGCAAATATCATATTTAATCTTTTATTTAGCATTTACATGATCGTTAGCCTTACCATAATCCGCTACCGCAAACTGTTTGTTCCTTTTGCCCTGTTGGCTATGGCTATTCATCGCCTTCCCCTATTGATGCAAAAAGGATGCAGTTTTTACAAACTTCTTGGTTCTGGAAAAAACGGAACATTTGACCTTGAACCCGACTGGCAACAATGGGGCTTATTGGCTTGCTGGGATAGCAGGGGAAATTTTGACGCATTTTATAACAGGTCGTTCGTCTCATCCTGGTGGAAGCTGTTAGGTACTGAAAGCTGGACAATGATTTGTCAGCCCCTGCAAAGCCACGGGAGTTGGGATGGAAAAGAGCCATTCGGCAAGCCCGATGTAAGCGACATCAATGGCCCAGTCGCCGTACTCACACGCGCAACAATCAAACTTAGCAGGTTAAAGAATTTCTGGGCCAATGTAGATACCGTTGCAAACATAATGACATCCGCTCCCGGATATATAAATTCATTTGGCGTTGGTGAAGCTCCGGTATACAGACAAGCTACATTTTCTGTTTGGGAAAGCCTGGAACACGTCAAAGCTTTTGCATATAAAAGCCCCGAACATGCCGAAGTAATTAAAAAGACAAGAAGCGAAGGTTGGTATAGCGAGGAACTTTTTGCACGATTTAAACCTATTGCCAGTTTCGGTACCATTAACGGAAAAGACCCATTAAAGGGCTTATTGAATAAATAAAAAGACATGAGAATTATTGCAGAACTCCCCCATCCCGATTTTAAAATCTCTATCCTGAATATGAATAATAAATTTATTGTAAAGGTAGAGCAGGGTTCCCTTGAGCAGAGTTACAAGATCCCGGAAATGGATTTAACCGACGGGGTAAACAGTGTTTTTGAATTACTTGATGAGGAGTTTTTAAAAAAGATAGCCGCCCGGTTTATCGACATGCGTAACGATTATAAAGACGCTTATTTTAGATATAACTATTGAAGTAAAACATCCATTTACATTGATAAACAATAGCTTATAAGTAAAAGCAACTGTAGGCAAAATTTAATTTGGCAGAAAAAATGCATTTTAAGTTCTGCTTGTCTTCATTTTACATAGTATCTAAATAAAAAATTGAATAAACTAATATTAATGTATTGATATTAAAGTAGTTATATAGTTAAACAAAATTTTATTCTGGTAATTAGGTAGCAAAATAACCTTTGGCAAATTAAATTCCGTGTGCCCGAAAAGGCCTGTTTGACACTCTTGTTAAGTAGGCCTTTTCTGTTCTTATGTTAATAACTTCTGTACATAGCCATCCAAACCTATTTGTGAGATAGATCATTATTACTTCTATAATCTATTCTTACTACTATGATTCCTCATTCGGAGTTCAAAACGATCATTGATCTTGTGACACGTTTCCCAAATGAAAAAGCTTGTCATCAATACCTCGCCTCCCGGCGCTGGAGCGATGGCATTCTTACATGCCCACACGCCGGTTGCTCCGGTGACCGTGCATACGTTTTTAAAGATGGCTTTCGTTATAAATGCCAAACTTGTAAGCGACTATTTAATGCCAAAACAGGAACCATCATGGAAGCCTCTAAGCTTGATACTATCAAATGGTTTATGGCTATTTACCTGTTTATGCATAAAAAAGGCATCAGCTCAATACAGCTTGGTAAAGACATTGGTGTTACCCAGAAGACAGCCTGGTTTATCCTCCAGCGAATTCGAAAAGCAATGGGCAATGAGCCTAACGAACAACTCGAAGGGGTTGTAGAAATTGATGAATCCTTTGTCGGTGGTAAAGCACGATTTAAACACAAGAACAAACGAAAGAAGTACAACCCTGGACGCGGGTGGTATGATAAAACACCCGTATTGGGCATGCTTCAGCGCGGCGGAAAGGTTAAAGCCATGGTCATACCCGATGTTCTTATGCTAACCCTCAAAAAACACATGTACACCCATGTCAAAGGTGGGTCTGATGTCATGGGTGATGGCTTTAATGGATATAGATCTCTTGAATTAGCCTATAACATGCAATACTGCGACCATGGTAAAGGAATCTACGGCATAGGCGACATACATACTAATACCATCGAAGGCTTCTGGAGCGGCTTTAAAAAGGGCATTGCTGGCATTTACCATAAAACAACGCCTCGGCACCTTAATGGATATGTACAAGAATTCGTTTTTCGATACAACTACCGGCACTTAACTACACCGCAGCAAATGGAGCAGGTTTTTAAACTATTTAATTGCAGGCTCAAACAAAAAGAATTGTCAAACCTTAAATAATCTTCATATTCATGGAATATTACTAATTTTACTCAAACTTAAAAGCAGCGGACATGAAAACATCTCCCCAAAAAACTGAAGTATCTAAACATGAGGTTGAACCTAAAAAACCTATTGTTAAAGAATCAAGTGGAGATAAAAAATTTGATGCTGCTATTGATCTGCTGCTTAAAAAAGCGGTAGGATCAAATCCTAAAAAATAATTAATTATCCCACCATGGGGCGTTTCGCCCCAAAAGGGTGACGCCCTCCTAAATTGTCACCGATGTCGAAATATAAATTCAACAAAGATATTCTACTTAAATATGGTTTTGAATACCGCAGAAACGGTTTAGGAAAAGGCAGTTTCATGAGAATGCATGAGGGCAGAAACTATTTTATTAATCAGACAGACGAAAATATAAGCATCAGGATGATTGATGAGAGAGTTAAATTCAAACGAGAGTTCATTAGATTATTCCCAATTTATAACGACTTAGAGTTGGAGTTTATATTAAATAGATCATTAAGATATATCTCTGGAATTCCGATAGATGAAAGCCTCAAGGTCCAAAAGTAATTCCTTTTTGCATTCATCAAAACGCTCCTTTAGGGACGAATAATGGTCTATTTCATTTCTCATTGTATTGAAATTTGCCACATCCTGTTTAGCACTTTCGCTAAGACCAGCAACATCCAATAGCTGTACAAGTTCAATAACAGAACTTATTTGAGTCTTAAGCCATTTTAAGGAAGCCTTGTTTTTATATTCAAAAGCCTCTACTGCTTTATATATACTTTTAAGATCATCCCAGTAATTCATATTCATAAAAATACAAAAACGGCCGGCAAAGTTCAGACGAGTTCGCTACATTTGAGATAATTATTTCTCGAAAAAAAGCGAACTCGTTTTAGCTACCGAACCGACCAAAATCCAAGGCTTAAAACACACGAGTGACCAGTTCCCCTATGCCATAGCGTGGGGTTCCTGCTCGTGTGTGCGCTCTTGGTCGGGCGCGGTAGCTAGTGGGGCCCTGCGCTTCTTTATTTTAAACCGCCAGACAAGGGCTAATGGCAACAAACCTTTAGCCGATCATTATGCGGAATTTATTCGTGCTGCTATTTATTGCAGTTATCTTCAGCTGCTCAAGTCAAAAAAATGTCCTCAATTCCTGGATGGGGATGCCAAAACAAAAACTCATACTATCCTGGGGGCCTCCCATCAGAACAGCAGACGATGGGAATGGCGGTGAAATTCTAATCTATGCCAAAAGAACTTATGTGCAGCAGTATGGATGGAACTGGTGGGACTACAAAATGATGTATGCTAACAATGAAGGCATCTTATACCACTGGAGAACCAGCAGAGAACATGTGCCTCCAACTGAAGTTGTAGTCTCCTTTAGATAAAAGACATGACGAAGATGACACCGGTATGGATGCTGCTTTCAGCAGTTATCACTTCGCACATTTTCTTCGCTATGAATTTTAACGAAAAATCTAAACTGTATTTCGGAAAACTACCAGAATGGACGGTCTATTCAATCCCTTTAGGATATGCAATAGTAATCATATGGGGAGCCATCGAACAATTAAACGAAGAGAAAAAAGATAAAATTAACAAAGCTAACCGAATCTAATTTGGTTAGCTTTATACCTAATTACCTTTATTCTGCGTTGATTTTAACGGAATAAATGAAAGGTCAAGCCAATAGCAAGTCGCAATACCAAAAACCGGAAGGTTTGGTATCGGTAGCAGAAACGCAGGAATCATTGGCGTTTTTCGGCGTGGCGTATTCCTTAAAAATTTTCACACCTGTTTTGTATTCAATTGGGTTTTTAAATATTGGCCCTTTAAAAGTGAAGGTATGAAATTCCCCATTCTCGCCGCAAACGTCAACATCGTCAGGCAACGCATCAATTAACTCCCGACTGATCTCTTTACCAACAATGCGTTCCAAACGTTGCTGGGTACAGGCTATCACGGTTCCGAAACCGAGGTTCAAAAATTCATTTATTAATTCGGATGTATCCCTTTTCCATAAGGGGTAAATACCTTTGAGCCCAACCTCGCTTAACCGTGCATCGCGGTAATCTTTTAGGTCTTGCAAAAATATATCGCCAAAAATGGAATGGGTTACACCTTCATTTTTAAAGCGAGTTAAATGGTGTCGCATCACATCGTCATATTCCTGCATACCCGGCATTTCGGGCAGGCGGATTTGATATAATGGAATACCGATAGCTTCTGCTTGTTTAGTCAGTAATTCCGTCCTTACACCATGCATGGAAATCCTGTCGGCTGCATCATTGATCGTAGTTACAAGATAGGCGATTTCAAGATCCGGATTTTGCAGGCAATGATATAAAGCGAGGGCGCTGTCTTTACCGCCGCTCCAATTGAAGATACACTTCATATTTAATTGGTGATTTAGTGAGTTAGCGAATTAGTGATTTAATCCTTTAATAATTGGTTCACTAATTCAGGTACGCCAACTGTTGCTTTTTCCTGGATTTTAATAACCGGCCCTTTAACATTTACAAAAGGTATATTGGGATCGATAATATACTTTGGCGTCTCGCGGTCAACATAACCGATAAGCCCTGCGGCCGGGTAAACAGCAAGGGAGGTACCTATAAGCATAAATATATCAGCCCCCACGCATATAGCGGCTGCATGTTCTATCATTGGTACGGGCTCACCAAACCAAACTACGTGCGCACGTAATTGTGAACCTAATTCGCAAAGCTCTCCCATTTTAATTTCCCACCCATCGATAGGATAAGTAAGTTCTGGTTTGATACTTGATTGTGAGCGGGTGATAATGCCATGTAAATGCACCACATTGGTTGAACCTGCCCTTTCATGCAGGTCATCTATATTTTGAGTAATGATGGTTACCCTATACTTTTCTTCGAGCGCAGCAAGTGCATAGTGGGCCGCATTAGGTTTTGCTTCCAATACAGATTTACGGCGCTCGTTATAAAATTGCTGTACCATAACCGGGTTATGCTCCCAGGCTTCGGGGGTGGCTACGTCTTCAATATTATACCCTTCCCAAAGCCCATCGCTATCCCTGAAGGTTTTTAAACCACTTTCGGCGCTGATACCTGCGCCGGTTAACACTACTAAGTTTTTCATTTTAATATAAACAGATGATAATTGATTAGGCCATAAAAAAAGCGGACTGCCTTTCAACAATCCGCTTTAAATTTAAACGCTTTTATATTATAAAGCCAATTGCTTTTTGTCCTGAAGAAAAGTGTACTTATTCTTAGCCAATTCAAAACCACCAAAAAGTATTGCACTAAATACTAATGTACCCAATGCCATATTTTTCTCAAACGGAATAGCTTTAATCAATGATTCACCATAGCCAGCTAAGGTATGCGGATAAAGTGTACCATATAACCAGGGCAGATCTGTAATTAACCAGTGAATTAAAACTGCTGCGATTGAGCCTAAAAGCACATTAAGAACATTTACCTTTTCAAGCAAATTACCAACAAGCACCATTAATGCAAAACACAGGTAAACCCATGCGGCTCCGCCATACCATAAAGTTAACTTTGAAGTATACAGGTAATTAATCACGATATCTGTAGTAAACAACGTAAGCAATACAGTAGCATACCCTTTCCACTTTGAGGTAAAATAAGCACCGCCAAATAATGCAATAGCACCTACCGGATTGAAATTACTCAATTCTTTATACTTAAATGCTAAAAGCCTGAATGCGGCAGCAACCAGGATCATCAGGATCAGGAACAGGTTGCGGTTGGTGTTATCTTTTGCGGTCATGATTTTATATATGGCGTAAAATTACTTAATAATCCGAACAATACGCAAACGCTATTTAAATTGATACCTGGCACCAAGCATGAAGTTGATACCACGGGTGTTATATCCTAACCAATCTACGTATTTGGTATCCAAAACGTTGTTCAGATCGCCAAAAACATTTAGATTTTTGGTTGCCTTGTATTCCAAATGTAAATCTACCAGGTTATAGTGTTTCAATGTAATCACTTCCGATCCATTGTTTGTAAAAGTCAGGTCAGTACGGTTGCCTGTATATTTGTAGTTAACGCCAACCTGAAAATCGTTTAAAATATCATAACTGATGTTGGTACCTAAAGTACTTTTAGGCCTGCGGTAAAGGTTGCCGGTTTGTGTACCGGCTTCGTCGGTTAGTTTACCTGTTACATAAGCGTAATATGCAGATGCATGAATGTTATTATCGTGATATTTTAATTCGGTTTCAAAGCCTTTATCTTTTTGCTGTTGCCCGTTTGCATATTGACTATAAGGAGGGCCAGACAGGTTTTTAAAATAGATAACATCTTTGGTATTGCGCTTGAAAAACTGGGTATTAAATGAAAGGGTATTCTTAACAATATCCCAATCAAAACCTGCTTCATATGATGTTGTGATTTCAGGGTTTAATTTAGCATTACCATATTCTGAAAACAACTGATATAACGAAGGTGATTTGAAGGCCGAAGCTATGGTGCCAAAGATCTTAAACTGATCGGCAAGGAATAATGATGGGTTGATGGTGTAGGTAAACTTGTCGCCATATTTGCTATGGTTGTTGTACCTGCCACCTAACTCCATGTGGAAGATATCGTATTTGAAAAATAACGACGTATAAGCGCTGAATATGTTATTAGCAGCATCACCAGCTTTAATAATGCTCGGCACACCCGGATAAGATGTTGATTCATACAGACTGTACTGGCTTGTGTTGCTGTATTTAAAGGCCGCACCGCTGGTAATATCAAAATACTTATTCAATTCATAATTAAACACAGCTTCGACATTGGTTATACGACCTGTATTTTTTGTAACCTGGTGGGTTCCGTAATTGTCAGATGGCAGGTTATTGAAATCATTTTGAACCGTATTTTGCGACAGGTTCACGTTGAGGTTACCTTTTGGTAAAATCAATTTTGCACCTATGCCACCAAATAAAAATGTGTTTTTATAAGTGTAATCATTGTCGTTTATAAAAGAACCGTAAGGCAGATCACCAGTATTGTGGCTCACCTGCAGGTTTCCATTAAGAATAAATTTAGATGAGACATTTTGGCTCAGGTTTACACTGGCCGAACGTTGGTGAAAACCATCTTTCTTAAAATCGCCTTTGCCAGTGGTATCTGTAGCCGCGGCAAAGCCTTTTGAATCGGTATTTGACAGATTAATGGCTATGCCTGTATTTTTCACCTGTCCAATTAATGAGGCCGACTCTTTGAACGTATTATAGCTGCCACCTGTTAGCTGCAATCCACCGGTTAATCCTTGCTGTTTAGCTTTTTTTGTGATGATATTAATAACGCCTGCTACAGCATCAGAACCATACAGCGTTGAACCGCTTCCTTTCAAGATCTCGATATGATCTATCAGATCCAGCGAAAAAGCGTTAAGATCATAACTACCATCAATGCCCGAAGCATTGTTTACCGGAAAACCATCAACCAGGATAAGGGTATTGCCAGATGAAGCCCCGCGCAGGAAAACCGATGTGCTGATACCGGGGGCATTATTTGCACCAGAAAAAGTTATCCCGGCAACCGTATTTAATAATTGAGGCAATGATTTGCCCTGCGATTTATTGATCTCATCGGCAGAAATGATGGTAACAACGCGGCCAATGTCTGACAGTTTTTTAGGCGACCGGCTTGCAGTTACTACTACCGTATTGAGTGTGCGTGTGGTATCCTGTGCATATGCTGCTGAGGTAGATAACCCAACAGTTAACAAACCGAATCCTAAAATAATTTTAGCGTACTTTTTTTCCATGTATGATTGATATGTATAAAATAATAATGCAGCCTTAATAGCATACACGGAAATGAATAAAATGAAAACACGCCAAACGAAGAGCATTCACATCCAAGCTTCAATCCCCGAAAGCTATGAATAACATATAATGCCTTGGCAGGTCTTCTGACTTGCTCCCCATTTTGCCTGGCCTTCCCTCCTGTTTACAGAAAGTGGCTGTATAGATTTGGCAACGGTTACGGAGCTTACAGCTGCGGGACAGTTACGGATTTACACCGTATTCCCTTTTAATTCATTAAAAAAATAGTTTAATGAAACCTAAAGCGCTGCAAAAGTACAATAAGTATCTGTTAACCTCAAACTACATAACTATATTTATCATGATGAAATATTGCTGCATTTTATTATTGATGATGGGCGCGCTTGGCAGTTTTGCCCAACATCCCGATACCGTTTTTCTGAAAGGTTTACTATATAGCAATCCCGAACTATTTTCAGGCGTTTTGAACCATCCTGCACAAAACGAAATACAGATCCTATATACCCGGATCGACAGGGATAAAGACAATGTTCCGCACTTTACTTCATACAGCTATCATCTTAATGCGCATCATTATTTTTACCCCGCGAGCACGGTAAAGCTTCCAACGGCCATTTTTGCGCTTGAGAAACTTAACGAATTAAAAATAAAAGGCTTAAGCCGCAAATCGGTCATGATTACTGATAGCGCATTTGCCGGCCAGACTAAAGTTAAAATAGATACATCATCCTCAACAGGTTTGCCGAGTATCGAAAATTATATTAAAAAGATCTTGCTGGTAAGCGATAATGATGCATATAACCGGCTCTATGAATTTGTCGGCCGTGCAGAGATCAATCAAAAGCTAAAGAAGTATCATCTTAACAATACCCGTATTGTAGGCAGGTTAGCCATAGGTGATGCAGGCGAAAGCACAAAGCACACCAACCCTATTGATTTTTACAATGATAATAAGCTAATTTATCAGAAACCGGCGCTATATGATGCGTCAAATTATCCCATGCACCTGGAAAACATGCTGCAGGGTAAAGCTTATTTAGATAGCAGCGAACGGTTGGTTAACAAGCCTCTTGACTTTTCTGAAAAGAATGTTTACTCTCTCGCCGATCAGCAAATGGTGCTTAAAAGGTTGTTGTTTCCTGAAACTTGCCCTAAAAAGCAACGCTTTAATTTAACGATAGATGACTATCGCTTCATTTACCGTTATATGAGTACCTTCCCCACCGAAAACACCAAACCCACCTATCGCCGCCCCGAATATTTCCCGGCTTATTGCAAGTTTTTGTTCTATGGCGGAGACAGTACAGCAGTTATTAACCCTGACATCAGGATCTTTAATAAAGTTGGTGATAGTTATGGTTATGATATTGATAATGCATATATCGTAGATTTTAAAAACAATGTTGAGTTCATGCTCAGTGCCGTCGTGCAATCAAATGAAGATGGGATACTGAACGATAATAAATACGAGTACACAACGGTATGCCTGCCTTTCCTGAAAAACCTTGGCCAGGTGATATACCAATATGAACTCAAGCGCCCTAAAAAACACCTGCCCCATTTAACTAAATTTAAATTTACTTATAGCAAAAAGCAATAAAATTCACTTCTGGAAAACTTAGTAGCCCTAAAGGTGTTTTAAAAACGATAACTATTTAAAAACCTATGGCAACTACAATAGTAAAATATACCGACAACTTCCCTGTGCTTTATGGAGATGACCGCATAAACCTGAATTGGCCCGAACGCTTTACGTCCATCGCAGGTGGTATGAAGCTCGGTTTCTCAGGTTTTAAAAATATTTTTAAAAACCCGTTTGCAAGTATCGTAAAAATAGGTGCCGGTGGCTATTTGTTAAACAGGGGCATCACAGGGCATTGTGAGCTTTACAAACGTATTGGTAAACTATCCACCAATCCCATAAATGTAAATATTCGTTCGTCGTTTATTGTAAATAAACCCCGGCAAAAGGTTTATGAATTTTGGCGCAAGCTTGATAACCTGCCCCTTTTTATGAAACACCTGGAAAGTGTGGAGGTCATCGACTCTAAATATTCACACTGGGTTTTGAAGCTTCCCAAAAATGTAGCTACAATCAGCTGGCATGCCGAAATTGTCCATGACGAACCTAATGAAGTGATCGGCTGGAGTTCGCTGTCTGATTCGATGATTAATAATGCGGGTAAAATTCGTTTTCAGGATACGGTTGACGGGCAGGGTACCATTGTTGATGTGGTGATCAGTTATCAGCCCCCGGCAGGCGGTGTAGGCGCAGGCATAGCCAAAATACTAAACCCGGTATTCAAAAATATGGTTGATAAGGATATTCAGAACTTTAAACAGTATATGGATATCAATAACGATCCGGATGAGTTTGTTGAAGTAATTGTCGTCAAATAAAAAAATAACACCTTTATCCAAGGGCGCTCAGGTAATGCGAGCGCCTTTATATCTTACAACAATAGCATCATTTATGGGTGAATTTTGATTTGAGTTTTAGAAAACGCCGTTCATAAAGATAATACGATAATAAAGGGACAGTAATCAAACCCAATACATTGTTAGGAAATATGCTTAATAGCATTTTACTATCCCGGCCGGTAAATAACTGTTGCCATATGTATATGCCATAAGATAGAATACCAATAAATGATAGAAATTTATTGTTTAACACCTTAAAAATCCAATCGTTTGCGGGTACGATATTGCTTAAAATTAAATAGCCGGTAATTACTGAAATCGCCAGGTTTACGTACAGTGATTTTAAGGTATAAAATTCGTCAAAGCGCAATCCAAACATCAATATTATAGCCAAAATATTGCCAGCTGCCTTTGTTTGTTTGAGCCAAATTACATTCAAAATTTCTTTGGACGCCATCAACGCAAAAAAACAGCCGACACCAATTGATTGAAACTTTATAAAATAGTGAGTAAAACAGTAAATAATGCCACGATTCAAAACCGGAACAAACTGTTGCACTGTACACAATAGCGGCAATGCGAATACAATGCTGATAATAATATAATAAAATGCAGTTCTGTTGATCTTTAAAATAAAAGGAAAAAGGAGATAAAATTGTTCTTCAACCGATAACGACCAATAATGACTGAAGTAATAAGTGAAATCATGGCTGCGGAAATAGCTAAAATTCATTAGATATAATGCCGAGCCAAAAAATTGAATCCAGGAAATGTTTAAACTATAGAAATGGTTTAATAAAAACACCACTCCAATATATAAATAGGCTAAAGGAAATATTCGCAAAAAACGCCTGATATAAAATTTTTTTAGCGATAAGCCACCTGTTACTTCTTTTTCTTTTAAACATAGGCTCGTAATTAAAAAACCACTTATTACAAAGAAAATGTTTACTCCCAACCCACCATTGAATATTGTAGTATAAAAATAATTATCAGATAACTGAAGGTGGTAAAATACAACCAGGATAATTGAAATGCCGCGAAATCCATTTAAAGAGTAATAATAGTTACTGCGCAATAAGCTGGATAAGACAGGCTGTCCCTCCTTGTTTGATGTCATACCATAAAAATAGACACTCAAATAATTAAAACAAAAAAGGCCGCAAATTGCGGCCTCTCTCATGCATTAGAATGCGATATTATTTTACTGCATCAACAACTGCTTTGAAAGCGTCTGGGTTGTTCATTGCTAAGTCAGCCAATACTTTACGGTTTAAACCGATTTCTTTAGCGGCTAATTTACCCATCAACTGAGAGTAAGAAATTCCGTGCTGACGGGCACCAGCGTTAATACGTTGGATCCATAAAGCCCTGAACTCTCTCTTTTTGGTTTTACGGTCGCGGTAAGCGTATTGTAAACCTTTTTCAACTGTGTTTTTTGCAATGGTGTATACCTTGCTACGTGAACCCCAATAACCTTTGGCGAGGTTCATGATCCTTTTCCTGCGTCTTCTCGACGCTACTGCGTTAACTGAACGTGGCATCTTGTGTGTTTTTTGGTAGTGAGTGCCTGCATCTCGTGTGCCGGACTTAAAACTCTAATACCTGGTTTTAAAATTTGTGAATTACTTTCCGATACAAAGCATACGTTTTACGTTACCCATGTCGGCATCAGATACTAAGCTGGTTTGACCAAGGGCACGCTTACGTTTTGTCGACATCTTGGTTAAGATGTGGCTTTTGTATGCGTTTTTTCTTGCGATTTTACCGGTTCCAGTAAGCTTAAAGCGCTTTTTAGCACTGGAATTGGTTTTCATTTTTGGCATAACTCTATTTATTTGTGTTAGATATTAACGTTTCTCAACGTTTTATTTTCAAACCCCGATCCTGAGACCGAGGTTATTTAATTACTTTTTAGCTGCCTTAGGTGCAAGGGTTAAAAACATCCTTTTTCCTTCAAGCTTTGGCAACTGCTCCACTTTGCCTACTTCTTCCAATGCCTGGGCAAAACGAAGTAGTAAGATCTCGCCTTGTTCTTTGTAAACAATGGCACGACCTTTAAAGTGTACGTAAGCCCTTACCTTTTCGCCAGCTTCCAAAAACTTAATGGCATGCTTTAATTTAAACTCAAAGTCATGGTCATCAGTGTTAGGTCCGAAACGGATTTCTTTGATAACCGTTTGCTTGGCATTGCTTTTTATCTCTTTAAGCTTTTTCTTTTGCTCGTAAATAAACTTATTGTAATCAGTTACTTTACAAACCGGTGGTACGGCGTTCGGAGATATTTCAACCAAATCCAGTTCCTGCTCCTGCGCTATTGCAAGGGCATCTCTTAATGAGTAAACTCCCTGCTCAACGTTATCACCTACAAGGCGAACTTCCTGAGCCCTAATGAATTGGTTTATGTTATGTTCGGCTTCTTTTTTCTTAAAAGGAAGCCTTGGTCCTCTATTGAAAGGTTTGTTTAATGCCAAGTTATACTGTTATTTCTTTAGTTATCTGTTCTTTAAAATCTTCAATGCTCATACTTCCCAAATCGCCAGTACCATGTTTACGTACAGAAATCAAGCCTTCGGCAGCTTCTTTTTCGCCCACAACCAGCATGTAAGGGATTTTTTTGACTTCAGCATCACGTATCTTTCTGCCTATTTTCTCGTCCCTGAAGTCGATTAGCCCGCAAATATCGGAATCTTTTAATATATCAGAAACTTTTTTTGCATATTCTTCATATTTTTCTGATATGGGAAGTATAATGAACTGTTCGGGCGATAACCACAGCGGGAAATTACCGGCGCAATGCTCTATTAATACCGCTATAAAGCGTTCCATCGAACCAAACGGAGCCCTGTGAATCATTACCGGGCGGTGTTTTTGGTTATCGCTTCCGGTATATTCCAGTTCAAAGCGCTCTGGCAGGTTATAATCAACCTGGATAGTACCCAATTGCCACTTACGGCCAAGGGCATCTTTTACCATAAAATCAAGCTTAGGGCCATAAAACGCAGCCTCACCGTATTCAACAACGGTAGGCAAACCTTTTTCGGCTGCTGCCTCAATGATGGCATTCTCGGCCAATGCCCAGTTTTCGTCACTGCCAATATATTTAGCATGGTTTTCAGGATCGCGCAATGATACCTGTGCAATGTAGTTATCAAAGCCCAAAGCTTTAAACACATACAATACAAGGTCAATTACTTTTTTAAACTCTTCTTTTACCTGGTCCGGTCGACAAAATAAGTGGGCATCGTCCTGAGTAAAGCCACGTACACGGGTTAAACCGTGCAACTCGCCGCTCTGCTCATAACGGTACACAGTACCAAACTCAGCAAAACGAACCGGCAGGTCTTTGTATGAACGCGGTTTTGTTTTGTAGATTTCGCAATGGTGAGGGCAGTTCATCGGTTTTAAGAAAAACTCCTCTCCTTCCTGCGGGGTCTTTATCGGCTGGAATGAATCGGCACCGTATTTTTCATAGTGACCCGATGTTACATACAGATTTTTATGACCAATATGCGGAGTGATTACCTGCTCATAACCTGCCTTTACCTGTGCTTTTTGTAAAAAGTTCACAAGGCGTTCGCGCAATGCAGTTCCTTTAGGTAACCACAATGGTAGCCCCATGCCTACTTTTTCCGAAAAGGCAAACAGCTCGAGTTCCTTACCCAATTTGCGGTGATCGCGCTTTTTGGCTTCTTCGATCATGTGCAGATATTCGGTAAGCTCGCTGGCTTTAGGGAAAGTAACACCATAAATACGGGTTAACTGCTTACGGGTTTCATCGCCGCGCCAGTAGGCCCCGGCAACACTCATAAGTTTAACCGCCTTTATAAAGCCTGTATTAGGGATGTGCGGCCCGCGGCACAAGTCGGTAAAGTTACCTTGTGTATAAAAGGTAATTGAGCCGTCGGGCAGGTCTTTGATCAGGTCAAGCTTGTACTCATCGCCTTTTTCTGTGAAATACACAATAGCATCAGCCTTGCTCACCGGTTTGCGGATGTACTCCTCTTTAGTTTTAGCAAGTTCAATCATTTTATCCTCTATCTGCTTAAACTCGTCAGAAGATAAAACCTTGTCGCCAAAGTCAACATCGTAATAAAAACCTGTTTCAATAGCCGGACCGATACCAAATTTAGTACCCGGATAAAGGGCTTCCAAAGCTTCGGCCATTAAGTGGGCCGATGAATGCCAGAAAGTCGACTTTCCATCAGCATCATTCCAGGTTAATAATTTAACATGGGCATCCTGCTCAATGGGGCGACTTGCGTCCCAAACCTGACCGTCAACTTCGGCCGCTAATACGTTACGAGCTAATCCTTCGGAAATCGACTGTGCGATTTGCATTGAAGAGATCCCTTTGTCATACTGACGAACGGATCCATCAGGAAGTGTAATGTTAATCATCTACAACTATGATTTAATTTTTATAAAATTACGTTTAAACGGTCACCTACAAAGTGACCCTCATTTTGTGGGTACAAAAATAGAATTTTAAATAGCATTTAACATCAAAGCAGTTTCAAATTTTTGTTTGATAGGGATTTTCAGACTCACACCATAGAAAATAAAATGGGGCGTCTTCATTTTCATATAAATTGAAAATTAAGATGCCCCATCAGTTTATGTATTGAACCTACTTAAAAGCCTCGTTCGACGGATTTGAATTAACAGATGTCTCTTTAATCTTAAATTCAATTGGTTGCCCAACCAGGATGGCCTTTACAGAGAACGGAATTTTAATACCTCCGTTTATACCTTCGTAGTTACCAAACTCAATAGTCAGGTCATTTGCCCCTTCAATGGTTTGTTTAAGCTTCAACCCTGTTTTTTGGCTGTAATAATTATGAATATGAATTTCAGTACCTATGTTGATATCAACCTCGTAGGCAAGCTCGTTATTTACCACTCTTAAAATAGGCTGCAGCGTTATATTTTGATTTATCCGTTCATAATCAAGTTCAGGAAACGGGCGACTTTTAAGTTTGATCATTTTTTTAGCTGCATCATCAAGCTGTACATCCCTGTTAACCTGTCGTGCTTTTATGCTATCGCCATTAAGTGTTATATGCGACACAACAAGGTTATTATATGAAGGCACTATTGCTTCCTGGTAGTACTTATCAGGCATTTTATACCGGGTTACCAATTGCACGTCAGCGCCTTGTATATTACCAACTGCCGATGTTTGCAGATCGCGAATATTTTTTAGTTTGTCGGCACCGCCAATGGCATCTAAATACGCCTTGATTACAGTACTTGCAGTTGTGCCTTGTGGAATCGGCAGCCCGCTATATGAGTTATTTTCGGGATTAACATCAGGTAAATTATGATCAGGATCGATGGTTGCATAAGCAATTTTCGAGGTCGATTTGTACGGGAAGGTCCAGGTATCGCCGCGCTGCCAGATCTCAGCCGGAAGCTTTACAATGCCGGTTTTTCCGTTCTCTTCTTTAATTGATATGGTAACCGGCAATGCCATTTCTTCCAGGTTTACAATGGTGATTGTAGCACCTTTGGTGGCATCATTATCTGGATAAGAAATATCTTTTATACCCTGATCAACTTTCCAGGTGGTAAAAAACCATTCGTTCCAAAACCAGCTCAGGTCCTCACCTGCGGCATTATCCATCGTATGGAAAAAATCCCAGGGAGTTGGATGTTTAAAAGCCCAGCGTTTGATATAGGTTTTAAATGCATAATCAAAACGCTCTTCACCTAAGATCTGTTCGCGTAAAATAGTTAATCCTAAGGCCGGTTTTTCATAAGCAGCAACTGCTAAAAAATCCTCCTGTATCACATCGGGCGTATTCATAATAGCCTCAGCACCTGGGCTAAATAAATAAGCGGCACTTTTTTGCTGATCGGGCTTTTCATAATATTCACCCTTGTTAAATACCTTGGTATCAACATTATTTAAAAAGGTGTTAAAACCCTCGTCCATCCAGGCGTATTTACGTTCATTTGAACCGACGATCATCGGGAACCAGTTATGGCCAAACTCGTGGTTGGTAACCTCCCACAAACCCCCGTTTTGATTATTTGAGCCACAGAATACGATACCCGGGTACTCCATCCCTCCTACTATACCGGCCACATTAGTAGCTACAGGATAAGTATATTCAAACCATTTATCACTATATAGTTCAATTGCGGCTTTAACATATTCGGTTGAGCGGCCATACGAGTTATTCCCTTTAGCCTCAACTGGATAAACTGATTGTGCAAGAGCTTTTTTACCACTCGGCAAATTGATGCGTGCGGCGTCCCAGATAAATGCTTTTGACGCAGCCCAGGCCACATCACGGGCGTTTTTACACATAAAATGCCATGTGAGCGTCGGCTTTTTCGGGTAATCGTTATTACGTAAAATATCAGTCGAATCTTTAATGATAACTGTTTTATCACTCTTACGGGCTTCGGCCAAACGGTTTATCGAGGTAGGTGATAATACTTCAGCAGGGTTAAGCAGTTCGCCCGATCCAGCTACAACCAAACTTGCAGGCGCGGTAATAGTATAATCAAAATTGCCGTACTCCAGGTAAAACTCGCTTGCACCAAGATATGGTATGGTGTTCCATCCGGTTACATCGTCGTAAACTTCCATGCGTGGGTACCACTGCGCAATTTCATAGATCCAGCCATTTTTACTATGCTGACGGCCCATTCTGTCGGTACCATATTCGGGAATATCAAAACCGTATTCAATCTTGATCTGCAATTTGCTCCCGGCTGCACGTAATGAATCTTTAAGCTTGATCTGCATACGGGTATCAGTGATCAGGTAATCGGCTTTCAGCGTTTTGCCTTTGTTGATGATATAAACCGATTTTATTTCGGCACCCTTTGTATATGATTTATTTGCAAACCTTCCACCCGAAACATTGCTTGTAGATTCGGCACGTGAATCCTCTTTATAAATATTCTGATCTACCTGGAGCCATAAAAACCCAAGCGCATCCGGGCTGTTATTGGTGTAAGTAATTAAAGTACTGCCCTCTATCCGGTGTTTAGCGGTATCAAGCGTAACATCAAGCTTATAATCGGCCCGGTTTTGCCAGTATTTTGGACCTGGAGCACCACTGGCCGTCCTGAACTCACCGCCCCTTTCGGGGTAAAATATAGGGTTAAATACTTTGTGCTGATCATACTTGGGTGCTGCCTGATCTGCATTTTGCGCTTTTACTTCACCGGCATAAATGCCTAAAACCAATAACAACGCGGCTTTGTAGAATTTCATTAACTGTGTTTTAATTGTGAGGGAAAGATATTAAAATATATTTGACTTGAAACGTAATTGCTTGGTTACGTAGTATCAGGCTCATTTGTTTATAACAATTACGAATAAACTATTTTGCTAAAATGGCCGTTGATACATTGTTGCAAATCAATCCCTATTTTTTATATTTTTGCGGATGATTTACGGCACATACAGGTCGTTGATCGCAGCCCTAATAAATGGATATATCAGTTGTAGTACCTCTTTACGATGAAGTAGAATCATTACCCGAATTAACCTCATGGATTAGCCGGGTAATGGACGAAAACCGTTTTACTTACGAGATAATTTTGGTTGACGATGGCAGCAAGGACGGATCATGGGAAATGATCAGGAAGCTGCAAACCGGTAATCCTTTTATCAAAGGCATTAAATTCAGGCGTAATTATGGTAAATCCGCAGCCCTTAACACCGGTTTTATCGCTGCCAAAGGCAATGTGGTGATCACCATGGATGCCGATTTGCAGGATAGTCCGGATGAGATCCCGGAACTTTACCGCCGGATAACTGAAGAGAAATACGACCTTGTTTCGGGCTGGAAAGCAAAAAGGCACGACCCGCTGAGCAAAACTATACCTACCAAACTATTCAACGCGGCAACCCGTCGTATGAGTGGCATCCATAACCTGCATGATTTTAATTGCGGTTTAAAAGCCTATCGTAATGTTGTAGTTAAAAACATTGAAATTTATGGCGAGATGCACCGTTATATCCCGGTGCTGGCCAAGTGGGCAGGCTTTACCAAAATTGGCGAACAGGTTGTTGAGCACCGCCCTCGCAAATATGGCAAAACCAAGTTTGGCTTAAGCCGGTTTATCAACGGCTTTCTCGATCTGCTTTCAATTTTCTTTGTAGGTAAATTTGGCAAGCGTCCGATGCACTTTTTTGGTACGCTGGGCACATTGAGCTTTTTTACGGGTTTGATTATGGCCATCTGGATAATTTGGGAAAAGCTTTACAATATAGCACACAACCTAAAATACAGGGATGTAACCACGAGTCCGCTGTTTTATATAGCCTTAGTTGCTATTATATTAGGCTCACAATTGTTTTTAACAGGCTTTGTTGCCGAGCTTGTTTCACGCAGCGCAAGCGAACGTAACCATTACCAAATTGAGGAAACAATTTAATCAGATTTGAGATGTTAGATATGAGATTTGAGACTTTTTGAATACTTGCCTCCTGTCTCATATCTAACATCTTAAATCTCACATCTATTCTAAAAACATGTTTTTTTCCATCATCATTCCTTTATATAACCGACCGCAGGAAATTAAAGAACTGCTGGAAAGCCTCACCTTGCAAACCTATCACAATTTTGAGGTTTTGGTTATTGAAGATGGTTCTGTAAATGATGCTGAAGTCATAGTAAATACCTTTACCGATAAGCTTAACCTGCGTTATTTTAAAAAACAGAATGAAGGCCAGGGTTTTGCACGTAACTTTGGTTTTGAGCGTGCCAAAGGCGATTATTTTGTAATTTTTGACTCGGATTGTTTAGTCCCCCTCAATTACCTCCGAATTGTAAACGATTCATTGGCAAAAAACTATCTCGATGCCTATGGTGGTCCCGATGGCGCACATGAATCTTTTACCCCTACACAAAAAGCCATAAGCTATTCCATGACCTCCCCTTTTACTACCGGAGGTATTCGTGGTAATAAAAAAGGTATAGGGCAGTTTCACCCACGTAGTTTTAACATGGGTGTTTCAAGGCAGGCCTGGGAAAAAGCCGGCGGATTTATTATCACCCGCCTTGGTGAGGATATAGAATACAGCATTAGGATCCATTCGCTGGGCTTTAAAATTGGGTTGATTCCAGATGCAATAGTCTATCATAAACGACGAACCAACTTTTATCAGTTTTATAAGCAGTTGCACTTTTTCGGAAGGGCGCGCATCAATATTTCTAAATTTTTCCCGCAGGAGTTAAAGCTGGTTCATTTTTTCCCGGCTGCTTTTACAGTAGGTGTTATCCTTACTATTATTCTAAACCTATTTGGCTCTGTATTAGCACCTGTAGGTAATTTTATACTGTTGATTTTCACTTTGTTAATATTTTTCCATGCATGGTGGAAAAATAAATCGTTAAAAATCGCATTTTTGAGCATTATAGCTGCCTTCACACAACTTATTGCCTACGGGTTAGGATTTATACAGGATTTTTGGAAGCGGAAAGTTTTAAGTAGATCATAAGCAATATGTACCACCCCTTTTCTGTAGCGGAGACCATTAAAACCGCATGGAATATTTTAAAGAAGAATTTTGCCATAATCTCGGTCTACTCGGTAGTTGCCATGATATTTGTCTTCATATCAGGCTTTGCCGTATTTTATTTTGATGATAATGCAATGGTGAGTTCTATTGGCTTTGTTGTGTTACTGGTTGAAATAACTTTCATATTCTTAGCATTTATAAAGCTGGTATTCAGATTAATGGACAAAGAATACTATGATTTTGATTTTAGCGAGATCATTCCTAAAATCAGGATGCTGGTAAGCTATCTTACGTTATTGGTACTGGTGAGTACATTAGCTGTTTTTGCGACCCACCTGGTTGAAGGTTTAAAAGAAGGTTTCGCCCAGGATTTTTTCAAATTTATTATCGGACTTATTGTTCAGTTCTTTTTTTTGTTCTATTTTCCTATTTGCACCTGTTTCATTGTTGATGACGCGTCGGGGCCGATAGAATCAGTACAACAAAGCTTTTATTTGATAAAGGGGAATTTTTTAAAATATTTCTTGATCTTCATTATAATCGAAATATTGATGCTGGTTGCAGCAATCACCGTTGTAGGGTTAATAATAGCTATTCCATTTGCTAACATAATTTTGATGGCAGCCTATCGCAAACTGGTTTATAGCCACCTTGATGTGGATGATGACCTATCTGAAACCAATTAAAAATGGGATTTAAATCTGCATTAAGTAAAGTATTTGCTGCCTTTGTTAATCGGGAATTAAATAAGGTTCGTAAAAACGCGGTTGCATTTCAGCAAAAGGCATTTACAGATCTGGTGCATGCGGCCAAAGACACCAGTTTTGGTAAAGATCATCAGTTTGAAAAGATCAACAACTACGAGGATTTTAAGCGATTGGTGCCTGTACATGACTATGAAGACCTTCGCCCCTATATCGACCGAGTGGTTAATGGCGAGGAGGATGTGCTATGGCCCGGGAAACCTGCTTATCTCGCCAAAACATCCGGTACAACATCCGGTGTAAAATATATCCCCATTTCTAAAGAAAGCATGCCGGAGCATATCAAAGCGGCACGTAATGCTTTGCTAAGCTATATCCACGAAACCGGTAACTCTGATTTTGTTGATGGCAAATTGATATTTTTGCAGGGCAGCCCCATTTTAGCCGAAAAGCATGGCATTTCAACAGGCAGGCTTTCGGGTATCGTTGCGCATCATGTTCCCGCTTATCTGCAAAAAAACCGCTTGCCCAGCTACGAAACCAATTGCATTGAAGATTGGGAGCAAAAGGTTGAAGCCATTGTAGACGAAACTGTTAATGAAGATATGCGCCTCATCAGTGGGATCCCGCCATGGTGCCAGATGTATTTCGACAGACTTTCGGCCAAAGCAGGAGGTAAAAAGATAAAAGACATTTTCCCAAACTTTAAGCTTTACGTTTATGGAGGAGTTAATTACGAGCCTTACCGCGCCCGTATTGAGGAAAGTATCGGTTTCAAGGTCGATTCGATAGAAACCTACCCGGCATCCGAAGGCTTTATCGCGTTCCAGGATTCACAAAAAGAAAAAGGCCTTTTATTATTAGTTGATTCTGGGATCTTCTACGAGTTTATCCCATCCGATGAGTATTTTAATGAAAGCCCAACCCGCATTAATATTAAAGATGTAGAGTTGAATAGAAACTACGCGCTCATCATGAACACCAGCGCTGGTTTATGGGGCTATAGTATAGGCGATACGATTAAATTTGTTTCAAAAGATCCGTATCGTATTGTCGTAACCGGCCGTATTAAGCATTATATATCGGCTTTTGGTGAACATGTTATAGGCGAAGAGGTAGAGTATGCATTAATGAGCGTGGCTAAAGAAGAGGGCGTTGACGTGGTTGAATTTACCGTTGCACCCCAGGTTAACCCTGCAGCGGGGCAATTACCTTACCATGAATGGTTTATCGAGTTTGGTACAGCCCCTGACAATCTTCAGGCTTTCGCCATAAAAGTGGACAAGGCGTTGCAGAATAAAAATATTTACTATTTTGACCTGATTGAAGGTAACATTTTGCAACCTTTGGTGATCCAAAGCCTGCAAAAAGATGCCTTTATCAATTATATGAGGACTGAAGGTAAACTTGGCGGGCAAAACAAAGTACCACGGCTATCAAACGACAGGAAGATTGCCGAAGGATTAAAGAGTTTTATAAAATAAAGATACTTGAGTAACCAAATAAAAAACATTGCCATCCTTGGCTCAACAGGCAGCATCGGTACACAAACACTTGATGTTATAAGGTGGAACAGCAATTTATTCAGGGCGTTTTTGCTCACAGCACATTCTAATGCCGATTTACTCATCAGCCAGGCTATTGAGTTTGTGCCGGAATATGCCATTATCTGTGATCAAAGCAAATACCAGGAAGTTAAAGAGGCTTTAGCACATTTGCCAATACAGGTACTTGCCGGTCACCAGGCTATCATTGATACAGTAACGCATCCCGAAATTGCGGTTGTGCTAACTGCCATGGTAGGCTTTGCAGGTCTGGAGCCAACAATAGCTGCCATTAAAGCCGGTAAAGACATTGCTCTTGCTAATAAAGAAACATTGGTTGTTGCCGGCGATATCATAACCGCTTTGGCGAAACAAAATGCAGTTCAGATTTTACCGGTTGATTCGGAACATTCAGCAATATTTCAAAGCCTTGTTGGTGAGGAGTATAAGTCGATAGAAAAACTGATCATTACCGCATCGGGCGGTCCTTTCCGTGGCCGTAGTCTCGACTTTTTAGCCAACGTTACCCGTGAGGATGCCCTTAAACACCCCAACTGGGTAATGGGCGCTAAAATAACTATCGACTCGGCATCATTAATGAACAAAGGGCTTGAAGTTATTGAGGCCAAATGGCTGTTTGATATTGAGGCCGATCAGATCGAGGTTGTAGTTCATCCGCAATCTATTATTCACTCACTGGTACAGTTCAGGGATGGATCAATTAAGGCACAATTGGGTTTGCCCGATATGAAGCTACCTATACAGTATGCCCTCACCTATCCCAACCGGATCGAAACGAATTTTAAACGTTTCAGCTTTGCCGACTACGCTAACCTCACTTTCGAAAAACCAGACATGGAAACTTTCCGTAATCTAAGCTTAGCGTACGCTGCGTTAAAACAGGGAGGTAACATACCTTGCATTATCAATGCGGCAAATGAAATAGCGGTTGCCGGGTTTCTTGACCGTAAAATTGGCTTTTTAACTATGAGCGGCATTATTGAAGAATGTATGCAGAAAATAAATTTTATTGCAAAGCCAACCCTAACCGATTATTTGAATACTGACAAAGAAACACGCATCTTTGCGGAAAATTATATACAGCAACTACCTTCAAAAACATTACAGTTTTAATATTACATAGATATAGATAATGAGTATAGTGATCATGGTGGGCCAGCTTATACTGGGCCTTTCAATTTTGATAATCCTGCATGAACTGGGGCATTTCCTGGCGGCACGGGCCTTTGGCATTAAGGTAGAAAAATTCTACCTGTTTTTTGATGCCTGGAACGTGAGCCTGTTTAAATTTACATATAAAGGCGTTGAGTATGGTATTGGCTGGCTACCACTTGGTGGCTATGTTAAAATTGCCGGTATGATTGATGAATCGATGGATACAGAACAAATGGCTGGTCCGCCGCAACCTTGGGAGTTTCGTTCAAAACCAGCTTGGCAGCGCCTTATTGTAATGCTTGGTGGTGTTACGGTAAATGTTATACTGGGCATCTTGATATTTTGGGTGCTAACCATGCGTTTTGGCGATAGTTATATACCTAATTCGGCAGCAAAATACGGTATTGTACCAGGTGAAGTAGGTAAAAAAATAGGCCTTCAAATAGGCGACAAGGTTGTTGCTATCAATGGTAAGCCATTTGAACGTTTTGATGATCTTACAAGTCCGCAGGTATTATTGGATAATACTGTTTTTACCGTGTTGCGTGGCACCCAAACTTTGCAGATCAGCATTCCGCGTACCATCCTAAATGATTTGAACGATCATGATATAGAAGGTTTCATCAGTCGCCTGCCCCGTGCCAAGTTCATTGTTGATTCATTGGAACCGGGCAGTAATGCTGTAAAAGCAGGTTTAAAAAAGGGCGACAGCATTGTAATGGCCAACAATCATCCAATTGTATTTTGGGACGAATTGCAGGCTCAACTATCGGCTAATAAAGGCAAACAGGTTGAACTGGGTATAAAACGCAACCATGAACTGGTTACCTTGAAAGCACAGGTTACGCCAGAAGGCAAGCTGGGCTTTTACCGTGCAAAAAGCGATTTTCCGGATATCAAAACAATAAAGTACGGTTTTTTCGAAGCTTTTCCTATAGGAGCACAAAGAGCATGGGGAACTTTCAGGGATAATGCCAAAGGTATCGGTAAGATTTTCAGAGGTGATGTTAACCCTGGTAAAGCAGTAAGCGGACCGGTAGCTATAGCCAACCTGTTTGGTGGTACTGTTGATTGGGTCCACTTTTGGACATTGGTAGGCTTTCTTTCGATGGTATTGGCATTGATGAACCTTTTGCCTATCCCGGCGCTTGACGGAGGTCACGCGGTATTCCTGATCATTGAAATGATTAAAGGTAAACCGTTGAGCGATAAGTTCCTTGAACGCGCCCAGATTGTAGGCTTTGTAATTTTAGTTACCCTAATGGTATTTGTTTTTGGTAACGATATTGTGAAGCTGGTAATGAAGAAATAGCGATTAGAGATTAGTGATTGGAGGTTAGAGATGCCTCCCAAGCATATAAAACAAGAAAGGTCTTTCAACTACTGAAAGGCCTTTCTTGTTTTATATGAATTTATCAATCAATTGAATAGCTGTACAAATTAGAATTAGCTTTAAGCTTTGAGCATTCTGCTTTCAGCTTGTTTTATACCGCCGGATCAATAGGTTTAGGATCTTCGTAATTATCGGAAACGGTGTCAAAAGGTGATCTTTCATTTTTGAATACCGCTGCCGAGATCAGACTCACTATAGCGCCAAAAATGGCGTATATAAATACAACGCTTACTGTCGCTATAACCGCAAAATATTTACTTACCATACTTAAGGCATTGTCTATTTGATCCTGCGACAGATTTCCTTTTGCTTCCATTTGCGCGCGTGAGGCAGTTAGGGCCTTATTAACCATTTCCGGACTTAATATCGCATAATATACATAAGTGAATACCGCAACGAAAACTCCTGTAAAAATCGCATATAAAAAACCGGATAAAAAGCCTTCTCCGTAGGTAATATATCCGCCAAGCTGATCTTTGTATTCTTTTTGCGTTAACAGCAAGAAAGCGATGAAGGGCAAAAAGCTCAGGTATTTAAGAGATGAGTTGGGGTCAATATCAAGAAACTGAAATGCATAAGTTATAACTATTGAAGTTACCAGGTTAATTAGCGCCCACTTCAGGGCTGGTTGCGATGGGCTCGCTTTTTTTATTTCCATGATATAGGTTATTTAGTGTTTGGTTAAAATTAACTAATTATCTTATATCATGTATATGTTTATTTTTTACCCAGGCAAATGCTTTTCAAATGTTTATCGCCGATATCTCGTTGTTAATTAATATAACTGAGGAAAGGCTATGATACAGGCGAGCTATTAGATGCTGTTTTATGGTCTGAAGCAGGTTAAACGCCCAGGCCCACTCGGCACCTATTTTTGCAAATAACAGGCGCAAACATTCAGATGTGCTTAATTATTCAAAAATATCAGTAGTGTTAACCCGGTAGAAATACAATATACTGATTACTAATTATTTATAATCACTTTATTTAAAATGTGTTAGCCAGTGTTAACCCAGTTTATTAGGGTGTGTTATCCTGGTTTTAATTTCGTAAACTCGGTATAACAAAACAGGCCTTTCAAAATTTGAAAAGCCTGTTTTGTTATACAATTAATCTTTTATTCAAGAAATAGACTCCGCCGGCTCCCGTTTAAAGAAAGCAGCGAAAATTATCGATAAAACAAACAGAAATATAATGCTTATACCTAATGACTGGATTTGCTGACCTATGGTAATGCTTTTTCCGGTTTGAAAGCTTTTCTCCATCTCCTGAATCTTGGCGTCAGCTTCCTTCTTTTCTTCCGGTTTGGCAGTGCTTTCTTTCAGTTTAGTCAAAGCTGTAACCATAGCTGTCTTAGTCTTCTGAGCCATTTGCGGTTCTATAGCGTTTGCAAATATCTGATCACGTAGTATAAATATGGTCAGGTTTGAAATGAAAAACATAATGAAAATTCCGGTGGCGGCCTGCCTCATTGTCCAATACCCGCCGACTTTGCTCCTCAGATTTATGCAAAACAAAGCAGCAATAGCTATCGGAAATATGTACGTGAAAAGTATTGCACCAACTGTTATTGCGACAGCCGATGCTACACTTACCATAAAATAAAAATAAATAATACTTACCACAGCCAATACTGCACCTAAAATCAATCCTTTGATAAGTCCTTGTATTTTTATGGTTCTTTCTAATTGTGCGCTCATCAAAAAGGCTATTGAAAACTAACTAAAATTTCTAAAACTGCCATATCAAACTCTTTGTTGATAGCATTATCAGCAATCTCTTTCTTCTCTTCGTCAGATGGATCAATGTTTTGAAAAAAGCACATCATGGGGTAAAACAGCTCTTTAAGCTCCGAATCTTCAGGAAGCGTAGTAGCAACCTTGCTGATTTCGGATACCGGGCTTTCAATCAGGATTTGGTTGGCAATAACCGGCTCATAAATGCGGTATTCATCCTGGAACTCGTCTTCATCAACTAATAAAAACTCTTTCAGGTAATCTTCCAGTTCCGGCTCAATATCTTCATCTTCACACTCATTCAGATATAGTAAAAGGTTAAGGAGTTCGGTACCGCGGTCGAGTGTTTCTTCTTCAATGCTCTCCCATTCAGGAGTATCGAGGTAATCTTCTTCCAGTTTTTTAACATCTGCGCTAAAGAAGTTGATCATTAGCAAATCGAAGAAGATCTCACGAAGTTCTTCTACTTCAGGATTTTCATTAAAAACCGCATCAAGCTCATCTACTTTAGATAAAAAATCTTCGTCGGACGCAAAAACATCAGCAAACTCATCGGTTAGCTGGGTTGCATCAAAGTTGTTGTATTTGGAGAAGGCCTCAAGCGCTGCTATAAAGGCGTTTTCTATTTTAGGATCGATCATAGGTATATTATTTAAATATTTGGTGATTGTTGTAAGTTAACAATACTTTACCTTTTAAACGCTGCCCGATATAAGGCGAGTTTGCAGATTTAGATTTGTTGTTAGCCGCAGTGTATTCCCATTCGGTATCAGTATCAAAAACCACGATGTTTGCCTTTTCATCTTCAGCGATAACCGACAGTTCAACACTAAGTATTTCGCGGGGATTAACAGCCAGTTTTTCAACTATAAGTTCAACCGGTAAACCCGCTTTTAAAGCCAGGGAAAATGCGGTTTGCAGACCTATTATGCCATATTCAGCAACTTCAAACTCCACATCTTTAAATTCAATTTCGTGTGGGGTATGTTGCGATACAATGGCGTCGATAGTGCCGTCTTTTAAACCTTTTATCAACGCAGCAACATCATCGGCAGTACGCAGGGGTGGTTTCACTTTATATAAACTGTCAAAGCCTAAAAGGGCTTCATCGGTTAATATTAAATGATGCGCAGCAACGTCGCAGGTAACTTCAATGCCTTTACGCTTGGCCTCACGGATCAATTCGACCGAACGCGCAGTTGATATGGTTGTAAAATGGATGCGGGACACGGTGTATTCTGCAAGATAAAGATCACGGGCAACCATCAGTTCTTCGGCCAGTGAAGGAATTCCCTTCATGCCAAGCAGTGTGCTGATCTCTCCCTCATTAACTTTTGCCTTACCTGCTATAGCGGTATCTTCAGGGTAAGAGAAAACCAGTGCATCAAAACCCTGTGCATACAGTAAAGCTCTTTCCATTAAACCCGCGTCCTGTACCGGGCGACTGCCATCGGTAAAAGCCCTGGCACCGCTTTGGTACATATCATACATTTCGGCAAGATCTTTCCCTTCACGCTTCTGCGATATGGTACCCAGAGGATAAACATCAACCAGGTTACCTTTTGAGCGGTTTAGCAGGTATTCAACTTCCGACTTGGAATGCACCGGCGGCTGGGTATTGGGCATTAGTGCTATGCCCGTAAAACCTCCTGCTGCTGCGGCTACTGTACCGGAACGAAGGTCTTCCTTGGTTTCAAGGCCCAACTCGCCTACATTACAGTTAAGATCGAAAAAACCGGGCGAAACATATTTGCCTTCGGCATCAAACAGTTCGGCATCGGCATCTATATCGTCGCCTATGCGGGTGATAACACCATTTTCAATTAAAATATCGGCAACTTGTTGATGAAAGGATGATCCGGGATCAAGAATAGTGGCTGATTTGATAAGCAAATTCATTAGCACTGCTTTATGTGTGGATTTGTATCGATCTATCCAGCCTGAATAACGCCCTGTTGATCAGGCTTATAAAACCTGATTAACAAAATTTCTGCAAGCAGGAAGATCAGCGCCAAAATTATACAAAGTTTCCATAATTGTGTGCCAAAATTTGATTCGGCAACAACACTTTTTAATGAATCGCTTCCTGCTGTTAATAAGGGCTTTGCATTTGGCAGTATTTTTTCGAGATCGGCCGCCGTAAAATAACTCATATCTGATTCTGCCCGGTTATCGTTAAGAGCAAGTGTTGCCAGCGTACTGTCCTGCTTGCGGAGCGAATAAATTCCGGGTTCATTCAATTGATCAGAAACATATAACAACGTACTTCCCTCCTGCTGCCTTACATCCGGGATAATGCTTTGATTGCCTTTGGTGAGTTTGAGCAATTGCTTTTCGGTGGTTTGTACGGGTGGTACCTCAAAACTTTCGTCGGCACCAAAAGTGTAAAATAAGGGTTGGTCATGCCCGCTTAATAATGCCATCCTAAAAAGTATGGGTACAAACAGCGCATGCCTTGGCAGGTTACTAAAATCTTCGCTAAGAGGTACAGCACACATGTAAACATTCCCTTTTTCGCTGCTGTAACCCTCCCAAAAAGCTTCGCCGGTAGCAAGGTTCATCAGGCTTTCCTGCTTAGAACCGCTTTTACTCAGCTGATAATATTTTTTTACGGATGGCAAATCAGGGTTTTGAGGAAAGCTCTCAAATACATTTTTAAATACTGCGCTCTGTTTGTTGATGGAGGCTACTTTTACGTCCTGGGTTATTAGCTTTTCAGGATATCCGGTATTTAAGGCTAATAACAATGACTTATAATTAGCCAGATCAGCATCGGCCGACGGAAATACAACCAGCGTCCCTCCTTTTGTCACGTACGTTCTCAACTGCTGTGCCAGTCCGGTAGCTATGGTTTTAATGTCGCTGACAATTACTATAGGATAGCTATTAAGTGCAGCGTAATCAACGTTACCATCGGTTACACGGGATGCAGCAAAGAAAGCGTCAGATGCAAAAACAGCCTTCAGATATGGATTTGGAGCGCCTCCATCTATCAGCAGAACCGGCATTTGCTCCTTTACATTAAAACTAAAATAAAACTGGTTGTCAAATGTGACCGGGTTGTCCTGCAACTGAATTTCACCGCTCTGCCATCCAGGTTTTAAGCCCGAAAATGATAAGGTATCATTTTGAACATGGCGGGCATTGATACTGAAGCTACCGAGCGCCTTTTGCTCACCATTAATTAATATTTTGAGGGGAATCTTTTCTGCTTTTTCTGTAGCGTAATTATGTAGGCGTACAACCAGTTTTTCACTTTCACCCGGGCGATGTACCGCACCAAGGAGCCAAATCGAATCAACAGCAACATTGGGAAGGTTCCCGGCTTTAAGCTGAACAAGGTTAACGGCAATATCACTATCGGCTTTCACTGGTTTATCATTTCTGTTTTTTTGAAAATCAGAAATAATAAACACCGACTTGGGAGCTCCCGGTTGATTTTGCAATAGGTTTTCCTGTCTGCTGATAACCTGTTGTAAGCTCCTGCTTTGTGAACTTACTTTAACCGCATCAACTGCATCATTAAATTCATCACGGCTCAATAGTCTTTGATGTTTACCTTCAAAATCTTGCGTAAGTAATTGAAACCGATCATTAATATTATAAGCCGAAGTAATTTCCTTAGCACGGCGTTTGGCTTCATCAAGTAACGAGCCCTCGCGGTTAAGGGTTTCCATGGAGTAAGAATTATCCACAAAAACGCTGATCACCTGCTGTTTACCAGCATTAGCATTTTGCGCGCCGGGGATATAAGGTCGGGCAAATGCCAGTATCAGAAATAACAAAGCAAGTAAACGCGACGCCAATATCAATCGCTCCTTCAAATTGCGGCGTGAAGCCTGCTGTTCCTGCACCTCTTTCAGAAACTGTACATTACTGAAATATACCTTTTTGTATTTACGAAAATTGAACAGGTGGATCACAACCGGGATAGCCAGGCTCAGCAACGCGAATAAAAAAGCAGGATATAAAAAATACATATTTTATATAGATGGTTGTGCTATTTACAAATGTGGTAATTTTTTAAATATGCCGATGTGCAAATTTCAGATGCGTAGGTTTTAGCCTGGCTTTATTCATACATCTATAGATGCCCCTTTCAAATCATGTATAAATAAATATATTTGGTGCATACATCAATCTACTTAAAAAATGGAATACAGAAGATTAGGCGAAAGTAAACTAAGCGTATCGGCAATAACTTTTGGGGCATGGGCTGCTGGCGGCTGGATGTGGGGAGGCAATGATGACCAGGAAGCTATTGATGCCATGCGCGCGGCTTACGATCTTGGAATAACATCAATTGATACAGCCCCAGTTTATGGACAAGGTAAAAGCGAAGAGCTGGTGGGCCGGGCTATTAAAGACCTGCCCCGGGATAAGGTACAGATCCTGACTAAATATGGCTTGCGCTGGGACCTTGCTAAAGGTGAGTTCTTTTTTAAGAGTAAAGACAACAACGGGAAGGATATTGATGTATATCGATATGCCGGTAAAGACAGCATTATTGCCGAGTGTGAAACCAGCCTCAAACGTCTTGGTACCGATTATATCGACTTGTACCAAATTCATTGGTCGGACAAAACTACGCCTATTGACGAAACGATGGAAGCCATTTTACGTCTTCAGGAACAGGGTAAAATTCGCGAAGCAGGTGTTTGTAATTATAATTTGAGTCAAATGCAAATCGCTGCCAAAACCATTAAGCTGGCGGCAAACCAGGTTCCGTTTAGCATGGTAAACCGCGCTATTGAAGATGAGCTAATTCCTTATTGCATCGAGAATAGGAAAGCGATATTAGCTTATAGTCCCCTTGAGCGTGGTTTATTGACCGGTAAAATGAAACCCGGCCAAAACTTTGATGAGGGCGACCATCGCGCAGCCGTCAAATACTTTAAAGATCAAAACATTGAGCGTACCAATGCCTTTCTTGCCAAAATAAAACCATTGGCCGACGAAAAAGGTGCAACTTTAGGGCAATTGGTTATCCGCTGGACAATCAATCATCCAGGCATAACTGTAGCGCTGGTTGGCGCCCGTAATGCCGAACAATCTGTTCAAAATGCCAAAGCCATCAATATTCATATCAATGGAGAGGAAATGGAGTTTATCAATAACCAGTTAAGTGATTTGGTGATTGCTGGATAAACATCTTTAACACCGCGGAGAGCTATTAGTCTCTTCGCATGATTATATAAACCTGAACCATGATCATTGATACATTACTATATAGCAGCCATTTAATATCAAGCGATAATCCTATAATAACTGCTTTGACACTGGGGGGTACCGGAGCCATATTTAGCCTGTTTGGGGCTATACTATATGATAGCCACAAAAAACTCATGAAAAGAGGTATACAAGTTGAGGGTACGGTTATAAGTATTGAACATGAAAGGAGCAATAAAGATTCGATGGTATTAAACTACCCGGTAATTAGATATCGGACATTACAAAACGAATTGATAACAAAAAAACACAACATTGGTATCAGCAGATACTCATATAAAGAGGGTGATTCGGTAAATGTGGTATATGATCCTGCTGATAATTCGCTATTTACATTAAATGACAGTTCTTCAAAAAGCGTCCCCCTTAGCTTCATTTTACTTGGATTAACGTTATTAGCTGCATCAATTATTATTTTCATAGTGAAAGCTGGATAGCCAAAATCGGTAAAATCGAAAAAACATGTGAATCAGCGGTCAATTTCCTTATCTTCCAATTATGAAAAGATCGTTATTATTATTTCTTTTATCACTCACGCTAAAACTATCTGCCCAAAACGTACAGCAAATTCATCAAAAGGCAGTTCTAATTGATGCCCACAATGATGTTATTTCAAATGAGCTGATAACCAAAGTTGATTTAAGCAAACATCAAAGCGAAGGTAACTTCGATTTGGTTCGTGCGAAAGAAGGCGGGCTTGATGCACAAATCTTTTCTATCTGGTGCGGTGAGAGTTATGGTAAAGGATCCGGTTTTGCCTTTGCTAACCGGGAAATTGATTCTTTGTACGCGCTCATCAAGCGTAATCCTGATAAAATAGCTTTAGTGCGCAACACCAAAGAACTTAAAAAAGCTGTGGCCGACAAAAAGCTGGCGGCGTTGATTGGTGTTGAAGGCGGGCATATGATCGAAGACAGGATGGATTACATCGACAGCCTTGCTAAACGTGGGATGCGTTACCTCACCCTCACCTGGAATAACAGTACTTCATGGGCAACTTCAGCACGTGACGAGGTTACTAAAAAAGATAGTTTGAAACATTTAGGGCTCACCGATTATGGTAAGCAGATTGTTAAACACCTGAACGAGCTTGGTGTTATGGTTGACGTATCGCACGTAGGTGAACGCACTTTTTATGATGTACTGGCAACTACCACAAAGCCTGTTATCGCTTCACATAGCTGTGCTTATAGTATCGATCCATTTCGCCGCAACTTAAAGGATGACCAACTAAAGGCGCTGGCAAAAAACGGCGGTGTGGTATGCATTAATTTTTATAGTGGCTTTGTAGATAGTACCTATACACCCAAAGTGCTTAAGTTTTTGGCGCTGCATAAAACAGAGCTCGATTCATTGACCAAAGTTTATCATGACGTCGATCTGGCCAATATCAGGATAAACGCCTTGTATAAATCGGAATCAGACAAGCTCAGACCACCGCTTGAGCTGCTGATCAAGCATATCGATTATATTGTGAAACTGATAGGTGTTGATTATGTGGGTATCGGGTCGGATTTTGATGGTGCCGAATCATACCCTCTTGGTTTGGATAGCGTTGCTGATTATCCAAAAATAACCGGAGAACTATTGAAATTAGGCTACAGCCAAAAAGATATTGATAAAATATTAGGTGGAAATGTAATGCGGGTGCTTGCCGCAAATACAGGCAAATGATGTCACTTTGTTGACGATATGCGCTTTGCCTTATGCGCTTAAAATCGTAAATTCGCAACTCATTTATAATAAAATGTCTCAAGAAACTGAACACGTAAAATGCCTGATCATAGGCTCAGGTCCTGCAGGTTATACTGCAGCTATATATGCTTCCCGCGCTGATCTTAAGCCAGTTATGTATACTGGTTTACTGGCAGGCGGCCAGCTTACACAAACTACCGAAGTTGAAAACTTCCCGGGCTATCCGCAGGGCATTATGGGTCCTGAACTGATGGAAGATTTTCGCAAACAGGCTGAGCGCCTGGGTACCGAAATCCGTTTCGGATATGTTAGTTCTGTAGATTTTTCAAGCCTGCCACATAAAGTTGTAGTTGATGATGTGAAAACCATCACAGCTGATACCGTGATTATTTCAACCGGAGCTTCGGCCAAATGGCTTGGTTTAGAGTCTGAACAAAAATATAGCGGCTTTGGTGTTTCTGCATGTGCAGTATGCGATGGTTTCTTTTTTAAAGGCCAGGATGTGGCTATTGTTGGTGCCGGTGACACCGCTGCCGAAGAAGCTACTTATTTAGCTAAACTTGCCCGCAAGGTATATATGATCGTTCGCAGGGACGAGTTCCGCGCTTCAAAAGCGATGGTTCACCGTGTATTGAACACGCCAAACATTGAAATTTTATATAACACCGAAACCAAAGAAATTTTAGGCGATGGTCAAAGCGTTACTGGTGTTAAAGTAATTAACAACCAAACAAACGCCGAAACCGATCTTGATGTTACAGGATTCTTTGTAGCAATTGGTCACCACCCTAATACCGATATTTTTAAAGGCTGGTTACATATGGATGAAACCGGTTATATCATCACCCGTCCCGGTTCAACTGAGACCAACGTTGAAGGTGTATTTTGCGCCGGCGACGCCCAGGATCACATTTACCGCCAGGCTGTAACAGCAGCCGGCACCGGCTGTATGGCCGCTATCGACGCTGAGCGTTATCTGGCTGCCAAAGAGCATGTGGTGACGGCTTAATTAAAGTGATTAGAGATTGGAGGTTAGAGATTAGTGTCTTAGCCTCAAAAAAGCGATAGGTTTTGCCTGTCGCTTTTTTATTTTCAAAGTACTCATCATTAAATAGCAACCGTGTTAGATTGCAATGGAAAGTCCACAGCGAGTATTGGGATTGTGGGCGGGCAAAGAGAGGCGAAGTATGTAATCATCTCTACTATTGAACTAACATTTTTACACATTAAAACTTTTTAAATTTTTTAAAAAAGTTTTATCTTACGGGCTCACACTAACCTGTTAGATAAATTATGTATAAAAAGGCTTCTTTAGTACTGCTTGCCGTGCTTGCAGTGTACACCTCCACTGTAAACGCACAGGACACGGATCCAAACCTGGGTATTATCCCCGCTCCTGTTTCCTTGAAAAAAGCTTCCGGTCAATTTGTTTTGAGCCAGGAAACTACCGTTCAGGCAGATACACCATCAAATAAAGCGGTGATATTTTTTAAAGATTACCTTGCCAACAATCAGGCTTATAACAAACCGGTTGCTTTAAAAGGCAGCAGAAGCAACAACGTTATAACTCTTACTGCAGCCGGTACCGAAGGTTTACCTGCCGAAGGTTATCGCTTAACCATTACGCCACAACAAATTACTGTTGCTGGCAAAGGGGCTGGATTATTTTACGGTGTGCAAACATTACTTCAACTGATGCCTACCGAACATTCCGCTACCATAAAGCTGCCTGCCGTGCAAATTGAAGATTACCCGCGTTTTGGATATCGTGGCGCAATGCTTGATGTTGGTCGTCATTTTTTTGGGGTTGAGATGGTTAAGAAATATATCGACCTTTTGGCTGCTTATAAACTGAATACTTTTCACTGGCACCTTACCGAAGATCAGGGCTGGCGCATTGAAATAAAGAAATACCCTAAGCTTACCCAAATAAGCAGTATGCGTGCACAAACGCTTATAGGTGGTTATCACGACCGTACGCCACAACAATTTGATGGGACACCGTACGGCGGCTTTTATACACAAGATCAAATCCGCCAGGTAGTAAAGTATGCCTCAGACAGGTTTGTTACCATAGTACCTGAAATTGAAATGCCGGGACACTCTAAAGCTGCGCTTGCTGCTTATCCCGAGTTAAGTTGTGACCCGTCAAAAACGTATCAGCCTGCCGAAACCTGGGGCGTATTTAATGATATTTATTGCCCTAATGAAAAAACCTTTGCTTTTTTGCAGGATGTTTTAACAGAAGTGATGGCGCTTTTCCCGAGCAAATACATTCACATTGGCGGTGACGAAGCTCCGAAAGATGCCTGGAAAAGTTCGCCATTTTGCCAGCAATTAATAAAAAAATTAAAGCTGAAAGATGAGCACGCACTGCAAAGTTATTTTATACAACGCATTGAAAAGTTTTTAAACTCAAAAGGTCGCAGTATCATTGGCTGGGATGAGATTTTAGAAGGTGGCCTTGCCCCTAACGCTACAGTTATGAGCTGGCGCGGCGAAGAAGGTGGAATTGCAGCAGCTCAACAAAAACATGATGTGATCATGACACCGGGAAGCAACGGTTTATATATTGATCATGGCCAGGGAAAACCAAGCCAGGAACCTTTGAGCATTGGCGGTAACGAACCATTATCAAAAATTTACAGCTACAACCCTACCCCTGCTGTGTTAACACCAGATGAGCAGAAATACATTAAAGGTGTACAAGCCAATTTGTGGACAGAATATGTAGCAACCGATGCCAAGGTAGAGTTTATGCTATTGCCGAGACTGCTTGCCCTGTCGGAAATAGCCTGGTCGCCATTGGCTAATAAAAATTATGTTGATTTTGCTGATACACGTTTACCTGCTCATTTGGCCTGGCTGGATAAAAACGGTTTTGATTACCACGTGCCAACAGCTATAGGTGCAAAAGATACAGTGATAATAGGCAGTAAGTTAAATGCCGTATTAAAACCATCTGTTGAAGGTGCAAAAGTTCATTATACTATTGACGGTTATACCCCGCGCGAAACAGATTTGATTTATACTATTCCGTTGAATTTGGAGATACCTGTTGATCAATACCGCGAACTACAGACTATCGTTATCACTCCTTCGGGCAAACGGAGCAATGTTACCCGTACATTGGTTTACAATAAAGCGCCAATGGCAGCCGTTACTTATACAGGTACAGCATCAGGACTAAAGTATCAGGTTTTTCCTGGTCTTTACAGCAGTACAAACCAACTTGGCGTTATGCCTGCCGACAGCGGTGTAACCAAAACCTTTAATACGGCCGATCTGCGAAAAAATAAAGGTAAATATGGTGTGATTTATACAGGATTTATTAATATTGAAACAGATGGCGTTTATGGCTTTGCAACGTCATCCGCAGGTGGTTCGGTTTTATTAATCGATGACCAACCGGTAGTTGATAACGACGGAAAGCATACCATAAATGAACAAATGGGAGCTGCGCCGTTATTAAAAGGCTACCATAAGGTAACGGTAAAATATTTTGATCAGGGGATTGGCCCGGTATCGTTAAAAGTGTTTATTACCGCACCTGGTAAAGCAAAAGCCGAGCTAACACCAGATACATTATACAACTAAGTTGAACCCTAAGAAATATGACTAACAGGTTTTACCTTTTTGCACTTGCAATAAGTGCATTAATGGCTGGATGCGGTGGGCAGGAAACAAAAAAGCCTGCCGCTCCTACGGCACCTAAAAAGCCGGAACTGATGGCACCTTTCAGGTATCACAAACTGATAGAGGTGTCTCCGGGCCAAAGCTATGATATTTTGAGCTGGGGGCGCGGTGCCGAAGAAGCTGGTTCGTTCATGATATTGCATTCAGATTCGTCGGCCATAAAATACACTACAACAACCGGCGATTTGGATGGCGCAATTATTGATGTTTACAATTCGGATATGGATGTGGATGGCAATCCGGAGATCCTGATCCAGGCGAAATCAAAGGATACAACCAATTACACGTCAATTTACGCCTTTGAGTTTAACGACAATAATAGTAAGGCCAATAAGCTGGATTTTCCGAAGCTGACCAGCTCGCAGCGCAAAGGTTACCGTGGTAATGATAATTTCTATATTAAGGAAGGTAAGCTGATGCGGGAGTTCCCGATATTTAACGGAACCGGCAAAGATGCCAAACCATCAGGAGCAAAACGCCAATTGGAGTATGGTTTACGGGGTAATGAATTTACCGTTAAGCAGTTGAGCAAAGATTCGACAGATGTAAAGCAACCGGACAATCAGCCTGCTAAAACTGATGAGAAAAAATCATCAGATAAACAAAATTCATCGTCATCCTCGTCAAAACCATCTAAGAAAAAGCATAAAAAGCGTAGAGGGTAGTTTAGTTTGCGTTACAAACGAGCGCAAGGCGAAACAAATCAAAATATTAAAAGCGCCGTGATGAGCAGTTCATCATGGCGCTTTTTATTAATCACTAATCTCCAACCTCTAATCACTAAGATCACGTCTGCATAACCCCTACATTAAAAGCCTTTTCTATCGGTGCGTGGTTAGCCGCGTCGATACCCATTGAAATTACTTTACGGGTTTCAAGCGGGTCGATGATCCCATCAACCCAAAGTCGGGCAGCGGCATAATATGGAGTTGTTTGAGAGTTATATTTATCTGTTATCTGTTTCAATAACTCAGCTTCTTTTGTTGCGTCAATCTCTTCGCCTTTCGCTTTGAGGCTTGCTTCCTGGATTTGTAACAGCGTTTTCGCTGCTTGTCCGCCGCCCATTACCGCAATTTTGGCCGACGGCCAGGCATAGATCAATCGTGGATCGTACGCTTTGCCACACATGGCGTAATTGCCCGCTCCGTAACTATTGCCAATAACAATGGTAAACTTTGGCACTACTGAATTTGCTACTGCATTCACCATTTTGGCGCCATCTTTAATGATGCCTCCCTGCTCCGAGCGGCTACCCACCATAAAACCGGTGACATCCTGTAAAAACACCAATGGGATTTTTTTTTGATTGCAATTCATGATAAAACGGGTAGCCTTATCTGCCGAATCAGAATAGATCACCCCACCAAACTGCATTTCTCCTTTTTTTGATTTGATCACTTTGCGCTGATTAGCTACAATCCCTACAGCCCATCCGTCAATGCGGCCTAAGCCGCAAATGATAGATTGTCCGTAGCCATCTTTATAGGGTTCAAATTCTGAGTTATCCAACAAACGGAGTATGATCTCCTTCATATCATAGGCTTTTTCCCGGTTATCGGGCAGTATTCCATAAATTTCTTTTTCACTGAGTTTTGGAGCTGAGGGCTGGATCCTGTCGAAACCGGCTTTGGTATAATCGCCCGTCATACTCATGATATTACGGATGGAATCAAGAGCGGCTTGATCATTAGGCTGTTTATAATCGGTAACGCCTGAAATTTCGCAATGAGTAGTGGCACCACCGAGGGTTTCGTTATCTACATCCTCGCCAATGGCCGATTTTACGAGATATGATCCCGCCAGGAAAACAGAGCCTGTGCCTTCTACTATCATCGCTTCATCGCTCATGATAGGCAGATATGCACCTCCTGCCACGCATGAACCCATAATGGCGGCGATCTGGATAATTCCCATACTGCTCATGATAGCATTATTGCGAAAAATGCGGCCAAAGTGTTCTTTATCCGGAAAGATCTCGTCCTGCAAAGGCAGATAAACTCCTGCTGAATCGACGAGGTAAATGATAGGTAACTTGTTTTCGATGGCTATTTCCTGGGCACGGAGGTTCTTCTTAGCTGTTATCGGAAACCAGGCCCCAGCTTTTACAGTTGCATCATTGGCAACTACAACACATTGCCTGCCGGATATGTACCCAATGCCACAAATAACGCCACCTGACGGACAGCCGCCATGCTCGGCGTACATGCCGTCGGCAACAAAAGCGCCGAGCTCCAGCCATGGTTTATCTTTGTCAATGAGGTAAGCTACCCGCTCGCGGGCCAGCATTTTTCCTTTTTCTTTTTGTTTGGCTGCGGCTTTTTCACCACCGCCCTGATGTACTTTGTTAAGCCGGGTGTTTAGCTCATAAACAAGCTGCTTATTAATATCTTCATTTTTATTGAATTCGATATTCATAATTGGTTTTAGATAGGACAGGTAATTTAGAAAATTTCCTATCTAAAAAAGGAAATTGTAAACGGTTTTGTTTCAAAGGGATAAAACAGTTAGCAGTAAATAGTTGGTAACAGGCAGTTCATTAGCTTATAAAACCTTCGCAAACACCAAAACTTTTGACTTAAAACTTCGAACTTAAGACTTAAATAAGGTTTTTGTCTTTAAACCATACTTCATCCGGTTTTACGTCGAAATTATCCATCAGGTTTACCAGCTCTATCGGATCGCCTGAGGTAAGAATCAGTTCGCGATTGGTTGGCTTCAGAAAACGTTGTTCAACCATTACATCCATTTGTTTAAGTAACAGATCGTAAAAGCCGTTGACGTTGAGCAAGCCGATAGGATGGTTATGCAAACCCAACTGCAGCCAGGTTAGCACCTCAAAAAACTCCTCAAGAGTGCCCCATCCGCCCGGAAGCGTAATGATGCCTTCACTAAGATCGTTCATCATTTGTTTACGCTGATGCATATTTTCTACAATGTGCAACTCGGTTAAACCTGTATGTCCTACTTCTTTATCCATCAAAAACTGCGGGATTATACCGATAACTTTACCTCCCCTGCTTAACACAGCATCGGCCATCAAACCCATAACGCCAACTTTACCGCCGCCAAACACAAGTGTAATGTTACGGCTTACCATAACCTCTGCCAATAGTTCGATGGCTTGTTTTAATGCAGGATCGCCATTGAAATTGGCACCGCAGAACACACAGATAGATTTCATGCTCAATGATAACAAAATTTGTTCAATGGCCTATTAAGGTTTTGTTACCTGTTGATTGTATGTAATCCAATATTTATATATTTAGAAAAATTATCACATGAAAAAACCTATCTTAACCATTATCACATTTTTTATTGTTGCAGTGCAGGCATTCGCACAAAACATCACAACTCCTAATGTTGAGCAAAAAGACGATCAATCAACAATCATCAAAAAAATAGAAACCAATAGTCAGTATACTATTGTGACCTTTGAAAACTATGCTTACCAGGATAATGCGTGGCTACAGCTCAATAAAGAGATCTTTATTCAAACTGATTTAAGCAACGCACATTATGAGTATGTTAAGTCGGAAAACATAGCCATGGTACCCAATAAAAATGTATTAAAAAAGGCTGGTGATAAGCTTGAGTTTAAGGTATATTTTAAAAAAATACCTTCTGCTGCAAAATCCATTGACATCATAGAGCATGCCGGGTTAAGCAGGTCGGGAATTAACTATTTTAATTTTTATAATGTTAGTTTAACTGAGCAAGCTGCCGCAACCAAGCATGTCAAGGTAACCGATGTTGTATTGCTTCCGCCACCACCTGTAGCCACGGATACAGCCTCAACAGGACTATTTAATGGAAGCCCCTCTAATGACATGCAAAACGCGATGAATTCTATGGGACCGATGTACGCATCGATGGCAAAATCAGTGCTTGATGCTCAACTCGCTTACTTTAAGCAGCCCGGCAAAATAGCCGAAATAGCTAAATTAAATAAAGATTATTTTGATGCACTTGTTAAAGTGGGATTCAATTACGAACAGGCGTTAAAGATCATCACCGCGAACGGTTTAATTTCAAAATCATCATCAGTGACCGGCCAATAGGTTATTATCAAAAACAAAAGCGGCTGAAAGATAGAGGATCTTTCAGCCGCTTTTGTTTTATGCAGTTTATATTAAGAATTACCTGCTTGTATAGTTAGGCGCTTCTTTAGTGATAGTAATATCATGCGGATGACTTTCGCGCATACCAGCAGCGGTGATCCTCACAAATTTGGCACGTTGGAGGTCTTCGATATTGGCAGCACCGCAATAGTGCATGCCGGCACGTAAACCACCGATGTACTGGAAAATCACTTCGGCCATGCTGCCTTTAAACGGCACGCGACCAACAATTCCTTCTGGTACCAGTTTTGTCACTACATCGGTTTCATCCTGAAAATAGCGGTCTTTTGAGCCTTTGGCCATCGCCTCAACCGAACCCATACCACGGTATGATTTAAATTTACGGCCTTCATATATAATAGTTTCGCCGGGCGACTCTTCAACACCGGCAAATAATGAACCTGCCATAATTGAGCTTGCGCCGGCGGCAATAGCTTTAACGATATCTCCGGTTTGTTTAATACCGCCATCGGCAATTACCGGAACCCCACGACCTTCAAGTGCCTTGGCGCATTCATATACCGCGTATAACTGTGGTACACCCACACCGGCAATGATACGGGTTGTACAAATCGAGCCCGGGCCAATACCTACTTTAACCGCATCAGCACCGGCATCAGCAAGTGCGATAGCAGCATCGCCTGTTGCGATGTTGCCGGCAATTACCTGTAGGTTAGGATAGAGTTTTTTAACTGCCTTAACCATATCAATAACTCCTTTTGAATGGCCATGAGCTGTATCAACCGTAATTACGTCAACACCGGCATTAACCAGGGCGGTTACCCGGTCAATGTTATCGGCGGCCACACCAACGGCTGCACCAACACGTAAACGACCGTATTCGTCTTTACAAGCGTTAGGGAAGTTTTTAACTTTCTGAATATCTTTATAAGTGATGAGGCCTACCAGTTTCCCATCTTTATTCACAACCGGTAGTTTCTCAATCTTATTACTTTGCAATATGTTGGCAGCGTCAACTAAAGTAGTTCCTTCAGGTGCAGTGATCAGGTTGGTTTTGGTCATTACTTCGCTCACGGGAACGCTCATATCTTTTTGGAAGCGAAGATCACGATTGGTGATAATGCCTTTCAGATTATGATCGGCATCAATAACCGGGATACCACCAATGCTAAATTCCCTCATGATCTGGAAAGCGTCTGCAAGCAAGGCGTCTTCCAGTAAAGTTACCGGATCCTGGATCATACCGCTTTCTGAGCGTTTAACCTTGCGCACCTCGTCGGCCTGTGCCTGTATGGTCATGTTTTTGTGTAACATGCCTATACCGCCTGCCTGTGCAATGGCAATAGCCAGATCAGCCTCAGTAACGGTATCCATGGCTGCCGAAATGATAGGAATGTTTAACCGGATGCTTTTAGTTAAGTAAGTGCCGGTATTCACTTCGCGCGGTAACACTTCTGAATAAGCCGGGAGTAGTAAAACGTCGTCGTAAGTTAATCCTTCGGCAACAAATTTTGATGGGTCTAACTGCATAGCAAATAATTATTTTGGAGTTATTATTTGCCGGGCAAAGGTAATAAAATATTTCGGATTTTGGAATTTCGCTTTTCTATTTATTTAAAATTGCCTTAAGATGATAATTCGGGATTTGGGATTTCGAATGTTCGATTTCGGATTTATTTTATTTTTACTGCTCAAATCCATTCAAGAATTTTGGAATTTCGCTTTCTGATTCGCCGTTAGACAAATCAAAAAGCGAAATTCCGAAATCAAAGTAATCCGAAATCGAACATCCCAATTCCGAAATCAAATTAATATTTCCCTACAATCACTTTATAAAACTGATCGAAGTTGAAATACGTATTGGCCAGTTGGATCAGCTTATCTGAAGTTATGTTTTTTACGGTCACCGTGTACCTGTCATAATAATCGTAATCCAAACCTGCAAAATAGATGGTTTTGAATTTATCAGCATGTGAAAATACATTTTCCAAACTTCCTAATAATGAGCCTAACATGTAATTGCGCACCAGGGAAAGTTCCTCTTCCGGTACCAGTTCGGTTTTCAACAGGTTCATTTCTTTTTCAATCTCGGCAACCGCCGACTTACAAACATCTGCACCAACCTCTGTCGCTATAAAGAATGATCCGCCCTGCTTAAATGACGCCAGCCCTGATCCTATACCATAGGTATATCCTTTATCCTCGCGGATATTAGCCATTAACCGCGATCCAAAATAACCACCGAATACTGTATTTAAAACCTGTAACGCCTGGAAGTCTTCATGCGAACGGTTGATGATAGGCGTACCTATCCGGATAGCCGATTGCAAAGCTTCCGGTTTTTCTGTAAAATAAAACAGGTCGGCGGCGGCTTTAATATCGGGCTGAATTGTAACCGCCGGGGTTGGGCTGTTTTCCCAGTCTTTATCAAACGTATCGGTAAGCAATGTCAGCATTTCAGGCTCAATCTTACCCGCTATAACGATAGTGCAATTGGAAGGCTGGTACATTTTTTTGTAATGTGCCAGCATATCATCATGCTGTAGGGTTTGATAGTCGGTCATCTCAGCAGCATATCCAAAAATGGTAGTTCCATAAACAGCCCTGTTAAATGCTCTGCGGGCCACCACATCATTTTTTTGCAGACTAACCTGCAATTTTTGTTGTTGGTTGCGCTTAAAGGTTTCCAGTTCCTTCTTCGGAAAAATGGAATTATTCAGGATATCGGCAATAACCGGTAAAGTATGGTGCAGGTGTTTATTTAAGCTATACAGTGTTACCTGCGAGTTTTCATATCCATAGTCAACCTGTAAAAAGGCGCCGTAAAAGTCAATTTTGTCGGCAATCTGTGCAGCAGTTAAAGTTGTAGTGCCATCAGTAAGCATGGAGTTTACGGCCATGTTAAGCAATGGTTTCGCCGGATCAAAGCTTAGGTTACCGAAGACCCACTCAATGCGCACAAGCTCCTGGTCGCCGGAGTTAAAGCAAAAAATGTTGCAGCCATTGCTTAGTTTCTTGTGCTCTGGCCTAATCAGATTAATATTATCGATAGCCCTGAATTCGGGGGCTAATTTTCTGTTGATCATATGTATATTGTTTATCTGAATCAGAATTTACAGAATTTTACAATTCACAGAATGCCATTTGAAATTCAGCTAATTCTTAAATTCTGTAAATTCTGATTCAGACGGTTTTATTTCTCAGCCAAATAAATAAGTGTTGATGAATTATCTTTTCTGAACAGTTTATTGGCTTGTGCTTTTACCTGGGCAGCGTTTACAGCAAGATATTTTGCTGTTTCATGGTTGATCAGGTCAGCATCACCCAGCAATTCAAATGAGGCCAGGTTCATGGCCTTATCCAATAGCGACATTTCGGAAAATATCATGGTTGACTCGGTTTTGTTCTGAACTTTAGTAAGTTCATCTGCCGGGATCCCCTCAGTTTTTATTTTCTCCAGTTCCTCCCATAATGCAGTCTCTGCCTGTTCAATGCTGATGCCATCGAGCGGTTTGCCTTCTAACACAAACATGCCTTTATCCAAACTGCCGGTAATATAGGCATGCACCTCGCTAAAAATCTGTTTTTCCTTAATCAGCGATTTATATAACCGTGATGAATTGCCGCGCGAAAGAATATCCGAAAGCAGCTCTACCACATAGTAATCTTGATCTGTGCGGGCCCCCATCTGAAAAGCGATATACACATCATTGAGTGGTACTTTGGCGGTAACCGTTTCGCGGCGGGCTTCCTGCTGTTCAGGTTCCTGGGGAAGGCTGCGGTGATATCTTTCGCCGGCCGGGATCGGAGCAAACCATTTTTCGGAGAGCTCTTTTACCTGTTCAGTTGTTACGTTACCCCCTACTACCATAATGGCGTTTTGTGGGTTATAATGTTTTTTGAAGAACGCTTTTACGTCTTCGATTTGTGCATCCTCGATATGTTTGATGGTTTTGCCGATAGTCGCCCAACGATAAGGGTGTTTTTTGTAAACCAGCGGACGAAGCTTTAACCAAACATCGCCGTATGGCTGATTTAAGTACCGCTGTTTAAACTCCTCTATAACTACGTTACGCTGCACCTCAAGGCTTTTTTCGCTAAAAGCAAGGCTCAGCATCCGGTCACTCTCCAACCAAAATGCGGTTTCCAGGTTAGCCGATGGCAGAGTGATATAATAGTTGGTGATATCGTTGCTGGTAAAGGCATTATTTTCACCTCCTACCCTTTGCAGTGGTTCGTCATAAACAGGGATATTGACTGATCCGCCAAACATGAGATGCTCAAACAAATGGGCAAAGCCGGTTTGTTCAGGATCTTCATCGCGTGCACCAACATCATATAAAATGTTAAGCACCGCCATTGGCGTTGTATTATCTTCATGCACAATAACCCTAAGGCCATTGTCAAGTGTGAATCGGTTGAATTTAACCATGTATCTCTTAAATTTTTAATACGGATAGCAAATGTATAACTTTTGATGACATTGAAAGTGAATGCCAAAAATGAACAAGTGTTTTAGGTTAGGCCCCGGTATTTTTTTACTTTTAGGCTACCAATGACCCGCGACGAACTTACCCAAAAAATAGCGAATACCATAGGCAAACTCAAAGTGCTTGAATTAAGCCGTATTTTGACGGAACAACAGTTTGATTTGCGCGACCTGATAGAGATTACCTTTCATGCTGATAAACCCCTCGGGTTCCGTGCGGCGTGGCTCCTGGAAAACATGTTTTTAAAAGATCCTGAGGTGTTTACCAATAATCTTGAATATTTGATTGAACGGTTACCACAGGTTACCAATCCAGGCTGCCAAAGGCATTATGCTAAAATATTGATGCACGCCACCGAAGAAAAAGAACAATCGCCGGTAAAACAAAAACTGAACAGCATCGATCTTGAACCAGCGGTTGAGCAGCTTTTTGACTGGATGATAGATCCAAAAGTTAAAATAGCGGTGAAAGTATTTGCTGGTTGGGCTTTGTTTAATTTGCGGCACCGTTACCCCTGGGTGGCCGATGAGCTACCGGCCCAGCTTGAATTTTTAACGCGTAATGGTACGGCGGCTATCCAGTCGGCAGGAAAAAAAATGACGAAGGAATTGAGATCTAAGCCTCTCTAATCCCCCGAAGGGCAGACGTTTAAAAATTGGCTGTTATATTAAAAGCCAAAAGCCGCCAACAAATATCCCGCTGTCCCTACAGAAATATTTGTCACCGACTTTTAACTTAAGATTTTTGACTTAAGACTTTCGACTTACTTACGCAGTGGGCCTGTCGTCGCCGTGCAGGTTATGACTTACCTGCCCATGATGCAATTTGGCAGCTAACGCGGATGAGCTATCATCGGCATAAGTACCATAAGCATTTACCAGCACTCCTTTTAAGTTATATTTTGATGATGATACAGCGTATACTATCGACATATCCGATGGGTTACTTGGACCTTCAAAGCGGTAAAACTCATCAATCTCAAAATCATCAGCGGTCATCCTGATATCTTTTTCTTTATCATCAATTGTATCGCCATCAAGGCTAAGGTTGGCCGTATATCCCCTCTTCATGAGGTCATTAGTGGCATCCACTAAGGTTTCATAATTTTTCATGGTGATGTTTTTGTATAGGTAAAACAGAAGATGAGTTCATTGATCACCTTCGTATAATATATAACTGCAAAAGCAACTAACTTGTTTGAAGCGGGGTAATAAAAAGTCCGGTTGCCACGGGCAACCGGACTTAAACTAACAAATGAAAATTCTCCCGTTCTAAGGTTATTTTATGCTTACTGGGCTTTGGCCAGCCAGAATGAAGCATTTAAATGAAATGACGAATGCGAGGTATATCCTGACGGAGCATCACCCGACCAACCATTAAACAGGTTATCGCCTGTATCACCTGTGCCGTCATCGGCGTCCGAGCTGTCGCCGATCCAAACAACACGGCCGCTTCCATAGGTTGCCAATAATGCCATAGCGTTGGCATTGCCACCATTGGTAGCGCTGTTACGCCAGAATAAGCCCTGTACGGTTGAGTTGTTGGCCGGGAACAAGGTTGCTGTAGAACCATCGTAGAAAGCCATTTTTGAAGCAGTACCTGCCGCACCATTCAGCACTTTTTGCGCATCGGCATTGGAGCCGGTATAAACGTTGGTTGACGGGCTTTCGTTGATATCAACATAATTTACACTAAAGCCGAAAGGGTTGTTGTTATTGATGCCATTGTTGGTCATTAAGTCATTCCAAACCCTTGGCGAATCATAACCATCACCATCGCGGTCTGAAGGATTGTAGCCATTAGCATCGGTACCGGCAGTTGTTGCCGCCGTATGATCAGCTATCATAAATAAACCACCACCGTTTGCTACAAAGTTCATCAAAGCAGTTTTCTCGGCGGCAGTAAATAAGCGGTTAGGTTCGCAAACAACAAATACATCGTAATTGCTCAAATCCTGGGCTCCACCGCCGCCATAAGTGATGGCAGTGCCTACAGGTAACGATTCAACCAGTTCGCCTCGTTTTACCAATTCTACAGCCCATGCTGAAAGAGCGCCTTTCCAATAAGTTTCGGTAGTAGATGAAGTAATACCTGTGTATGACGGAGTAGGAATGCGTTGTGCCTTGGTTTCGGTAGTGGTACCGCCTGTGTAAATAGCAACCTGCTCAGTGCCGTCGGCATCTATTTGCCAGTCGGCGCTGCCTGCATTTTCCAGGTGACTTGCATCAAACAGGAATTTTTTGCCTGTAAGTACAGTACCCCCGCCTGTACCGCCGCCGCCGTTATCATTAATGGTGATATCATCAATATTGATACGGTTGGTGCCGCCGGATAATTTACGGATCTCTAAACGTACATTACCGGTTTGTGTAACAGTAAAAGTTGATGTAGTAAGGGTTGCAGTAGTAGTAATTGCTGAGCCGGATTGCGTCCAGGACGAACCTCCGTTAACAGAATAAAACAATCCCCATGTGCTTGGAGTATCGCCATTATAAGTTGCACTTTTAATAGTAACAGTACTTATGCCGGTAGTAACATCAAACAACATGGTAATTTTACCGGTATTGCGTACACGGGCACTCCATGAGCCTGCTTTTTGATCTGCTGCGAGATTACCGATCAGGGCATCATACATATTCCATGAACTGCCGGATAGGGTAACATTGTCGCCGCTTGATGAACCGGTTGGTGATACATCATAAGCAGTTTTTGGACTGGTTGCGCCAACTTCAAAACCCTGTGTTAAGGACACAGCTAAGGTTTTAATCGTTTTTGAACCGGTTGCAGTTTGATCAGCATCTTTCAATGCAGGCATCTGGCCATTTTTCTGACAGCTTGCCAGCATGCCTGTTGCGGCAGCGGCCAATACCCACATACGTAGATTAGTAAGTTTTAGCATAATGATTTTTTTAGGTTTTAATGTATAAGTTAATAATGTTAAATTATACGGTAAAGCTGCACAAAGGTTAATTCGTAATTATTGCTATTTCATTAACTTATTGTTAAGTAAACCTTGAAACTTTTTACATTTATATAAAGTGTTCCATTTTCAGAAGTGGAACATTGTGGAATACTGCGCATTTATGTTACCACTGGTTATCAACAACTTAAGTGGTTCAAAAAGTGAAAGGTAACTATATTGCTAATAATCAGATATTTAAGATTTTTGGCGTTTTTTTTAGTGGAACACCCTTTGGTCATACACATCAGGTGTGGACAACCCATGGTTGAAAGAGTTTTGACAACGGTTAACATATGGCCGGCCGCAAACAAAAAAAGCGTCCAAAAAGGCCGCTCTTTCAATACATTAAAGTTGTTCAAATTTATTTGGCAAAATAAGCCCCTATCCTTTTGGCAAATGCCACGGTAATTATGCCGATAAATATTTTTGCCCCTGCCGATATTACACTGCTTTGTTCATTAACGTTAGCAAGCGTATACAGGTGATATAAAAAATCAGGGATAGTGCCAACTAACAATAACCCTCCTATTATTACCAGGGATATTTCGTAGATGACTTTTCGTTCGGCAAAAAGTTTCGCGTTTTCCTGGTAATCACTTTCATTAGTGATCCAGCGGGTGATCCTTTTAGTACCGGCAATTAACAGCACCGCCAATATGATCAGGAAAATAAAGTTTAACCCGTTTACCAACAAAAGGTTTCCCTGATCGGCAGGCTGCTGTTCGGCAGGGGAACTTGCATGGTTACCGATAAAAGTGATCAGGCCGGGAAGTTTAGAGATATCGGCCACCAACAGGTATATACCCAGTATTTTAATGGCGACCTCATAGATGTCGGATTTTTTCATTCGTCTTAATTAGGGATTAATTGGTTTATGGCTTACAAGATAAACAATTGTGCTACATAAAAAAGAGAAATGAAGATCCGGAGGGTAAATTATTCCAGGTAATAATGCCTGATCCTGTTTAAATCCCCATCAAGTTCATAAACCCAGGGGGTAGCGGTAGGGATTTCCAGCGAAGTGACTTCCTTATCATTTAAATTATCAATATATTTTATAAGCGAACGCAGGCTGTTACCATGTGCCGCTACAATAACCTTTTGATTGCGGCGCAAGGCCCTGACAATTCTTTCGTTCCAAAAGGGCAATACCCTGTCCATAGTTTCGCTCAGGTTTTCGGTCAGCGGGAGCTCACGCTCGGTCAGGTCCTTGTACCTGAGATCATGACCCGGATAGCGCGCATCATCTTTGGTTATAGCGGGCGGGTGTTCATTAGGGTCGCGCCGCCATTTTAACACCTGTTCTTCGCCGTATCGGGCAATGGTTTCATCTTTATTTAACCCTTGTAAGGCACCATAAAACCTTTCGTTCAACCGCCATGATTTTTCGACGGGGATCCATAAATGATCAAGTTCTTCCAAAATATAATGGAGCGTTTTAATGGATCTCTTTAAATAAGATGTAAAGCCGATATCAAAATTGCAGCCGTTTTTATTAAGGATCTTTCCGGCGAGATGGGCCTGTTCGTAACCTTTTTCTGACAGGTCGACATCTTCCCAGCCTGTAAATCTGTTTTCCTGATTCCAGGTACTCTCTCCGTGGCGTATTAATACTAATTTTTGCATAGGTAGGTGTCTCTAAATCTCTCTTCAAGAGAAAAATTTTATTGTTGTTGTTTAAAGCCCTTCTGCCGGCAGGGGTTGAATTGGGTTAATGCAAAAGTAGGTTAAGGGTGTGAAAAACTTGCTTAATATTTATAAATCAGTTAGCTTGCGGTACAAACCATATAAACTAAAACCTATTATGATCCCTACCACACCAGTACCAGTGAAGGATGGCATTGCCAACCCCGCGCCACTTGGCCTTTGCGCTTTCGGAATGACCACCGTTTTATTAAACATTCACAATGCCGGTTTTTTTGAAATGAACACCATGATATTAGCTATGGGCATATTTTACGGCGGTTTGGCGCAAGTTATTGCCGGTGTTATCGAAGCTAAAAAGAACAATACCTTCGGGCTGACAGCATTCACTTCGTACGGATTTTTCTGGCTTTCATTAGTGGGCCTGTTGGTAATGCCCAAATTTGGCTGGGGAACTGCGCCATCTGAAGGTGCCATGATCGCTTACCTAAGCATCTGGGGTTTATTTACCCTGCTGTTGTTTTTTGGAACATTGAGGCTTAACCGTGCGCTGCAATTTGTTTTTGCATCGTTAACTATTTTATTTTTCCTGTTAGTGACTGGTGATGTTACAGGCAATGCGGGCATTAAACACCTGGCCGGTTATGAAGGTATCATTTGCGGGGCATCGGCTATTTACACAGGTATCGCTAATGTTTTGAATGAGATTTATGGAAAAACCGTTTTGCCGATTGGCCCGGTGAAGGTTTAAATTATTTGAGCTAAATTGCGCGGGTGAAAGATTATAAAAAATATTACAGCATACCGGCCACTCCCGAAGAGATATACATGGCCATCACCAACCCGGTTACAATTGAATTGTGGACTGGCGAAGTCGCCGAAATGTCGACAGAGCCCGGTACCGAATTTTCTATGTGGGATGGCAGTATCGTGGGTAAAAACGTCGAGTTTGAACCCAATAAAAAGGTGGTTCAGCAATGGTATTTTGAAGGACAAAGCGATAATTCTATCGTTACCATCAAATTACATGCTGATAAGCAAGGCACTTCGGCCGAGTTAAGGCACACCAACATTCCCGATGATGATTATAATGATATTGTTGACGGGTGGAACGAGAGTTACTTTGGCGGCCTGATCGATTTTTTTGAGGGAGCTTAAAACACCGAGTATTCAACACCACCTCTTTAATAAAACAAAACATTTATAATTTATACGCATGAAACAAGGTCTTTTAATTGATATGGATGGTGTGATTTACAGCGGCGAAGAACTGATACAGGGCGCTGATAAATTCATCAAACACCTTATTGATAACGATATACCATTTGCCTTTATGACCAACAACAGCCAGCGTACCAGCCTGGAGGTTGTACGGAAACTTAAAAGATTGGGAATAACTGTAGAAACAAAACATATTTATACAAGCGCCATGGCTACCGGGAAATTCCTGGGCGATCAAAGCCCCAACGGTACCGCTTTTGTGCTTGGCGAAGGTGGCCTATTGAGCAGTTTGCACGAAAACGGCATCACACTTGTTGATTCCGACCCGGAGTTTGTTGTTTTGGGCGAAGGCCGCAACTTTACATTGGAAATGGTGCAACGCGCGGTCGACATGATCCTGGCAGGCGCTAAGTTTATAACCACCAACAGGGACCCATCTCCTAAAAAACCAGGCTGGAACAATTTAGGTATCGCAGCTACAACAGCCATGATTGAGGAAGCTACTGGCCGTAAGGCTTTTGTAACCGGCAAGCCAAGCCCGGTAATGATGCGCTCGGCAAGGAAATTCCTGGGCCTTGAAACTGCCGAAACCACTGTAATTGGCGATACGATGGAAACTGATATCCAGGGCGGTGTACAAATGGGATATAAAACTATCCTGGTGCTATCTGGTATCTCCAGTAAAGATCAGTTGAGCCATTACGCGTTTAAACCGGATATGGTAGCGAGCTCGGTTGATAAGATAGTTTTTCCGCTTAAGTGGTGGTCATAAAATAGATTCTGTATCCTCATTTAAAGCGGACGATCCACAAGATCGCCCGCTTTTTGTTTTTAGATATTTTAATAGGTAGGCAGAAATCCGGCAATAAGGTACAGCACTTAAAATATAAAATAACCTGTAACGAAATCTTTAATATTCGCGTCCCATTTAAAAACTTACCTCATGCAAAACATGCAATCTTCTCACATACACAATAAATATACCCGGATGCTTATACTTACCTGTTTAGTTTTGTCCGGGCTCATCTGCAACTTACAAGCACAGATCATAAGCCCAGCCGGGAAACTTATCAGTAACACTGCTATGGATGCTTTTTTGAAAAAACAAATGGATTCGTTGCAGCTCCCGGGGGTATCTATCGCATTTATAAATAAAGGTAAGATAGTTTATCACCGGGCTTTGGGTATAAAAGATATTAAAACAAAAGCGCCTGTAGACGAGCAGTCGATTTTTGAAGCAGCCTCACTTTCCAAACCAATATTTACTTATTGGGTTTTAAAAATGGCAGATCGCGGAATATTAAGCCTGGATACTCCTTTGTATAAATATCTTCCCTATCCTGATATCGCACAGGATGAGAGATACAAACTAATCACCGCCCGGATGGTGCTTTCTCATCAATCCGGGCTTCCAAACTGGCGCTTCTTCACGGCCGATTCCTCTTTACACGTGAAACAAGGTGACCTTTATTTGAATTTCAAGCCCGGTACATCATTCAATTATTCGGGCGAGGGGTTTCTTTACCTGGGCAAAGTGGTAGCACATTTGCTTAACCGTTCATTGCAAAATATAGAGCCACTGTTTGAACGTGAAGTGGCTATCCCACTACACATGCCCCATAGTTCATACACTGCCAATACCTATATTTTGAAACATAAGGTCAGAGGACATCAGGCTGGGCACATAGATCCTGCTAACGGATTAAACTGGCCTGTAATTCCATCCATCAGCATTGATTCAAACACTTTCAATCCTGCAGCTTCCCTGCACACTAATGCTTTAGATTATGCCGCATTCCTCATAGCCCTGATGAATGACCAAGGACTAAGTACCAATAGCATCCATGAAATGTTCCGGCAGCAATTAACCGTGCCCCTTCCCGAAGATTTCCGCAAAGCAGGCTATTCAGCCTGGGGATTGGGCATAGCAATAGCGCAAATTTCATCAGGTACAATTTACTTACACTCAGGCAATAATGGCAATTTTCAATCAGCTTTCATGATGGATAAGGCCCGGCAGTCCGGCTATGTATTTTTTACCAATTGCGATCACGGGAACACTTTTAATGAGAAACTGGAGGCTTTCCTTTCGCTTAAATAGGTTTACTATATTTGCTGCATGGATACACCACTCCAACTTTCCACTTTTGAATCTGAGTTTCGCGTACGCCCCGATGATATCGACATGTTTCAGCACGTACATAACAGCAAATATTTTGATTATGTACTGGCTGCGCGTTACGACCAGATGGAGCGTTGCTATGGAATGGCGATGGAAAAATTTATGGAACGCGGGTTCGGGTGGGTAGTACGTACCGCCCATGTGGATTATAAACGTGCTTTAACCATGGGCGATTACTTTATTGTGAAAACCGGTATTGAAAGTATTGACGACAAAGGCTGCCGTGTGAAGTTTACCATCACCAATAAAGCCACTAAAAAGATCTGCTGCGATGGTTGGTTTGATTATGTGATGATTGACATGGCTACCGGACGCGGTGCAAAGATCCCTCAGGATGTAATTGATCAGTACCTGATCTGACCTTAACTGCGCGGATGAAACTGGCTGATGGTGCTTTTTAGATATTCCCTGTCCAAATGAGTGTAAATTTCTGTTGTGGTGATGCTTTCATGTCCCAGCATCTCCTGTACCGCCCGTAAATCGGCGCCACCTTCAACCAGGTGTGTGGCAAAGGAATGCCGAAAGGTATGGGGACTTATCTTTTTCTTCAATCCAATGGTTTCAGCTAACCCTTTGATGGTTAAAAAAATAATCTGCCGGCTTAACCTTGTGCCGCGCCTGTTCAGGAAAACATAATCCTCCTCACCTCTTTTTATTGGGTTATGTACCCTTACATTTTCTATCCAGATCTTCAGCGCCTTTATAGCTTCGCTGCCTATAGGCACTAATCGCTCTTTGTTGCCTTTACCGGTTACTTTTATAAATTCAATGTCAAGGTACAGGTTAGAGAGTTTTAGTTCGGTAAGCTCGGATACACGCAGGCCTGATCCGTATAGGGTTTCCAGGATGGCTTTGTTACGCATGCCTTCTGGTTTGGATAGGTCTAACGCAGCTATAATTTTGTTGATCTCTCCATAGCTCAATGTATCCGGCAGCTTACGCCTGATCTTGGGCGATTCGAGCAGTTCTGACGGATCGGATTTAATAATATCCTCCATCAGCAAGTATTTATAAAAAGCTTTTATGCCCGAAAGAATCCTGGCTTGCGATGAAGGGATCATACCCAGTTCATTTATCCAGTTAATGAACCCGCGCAAATCAGTTAAAGTAATTAATTCTGGCTTTAGTTTAACTATCTGTGAATCTGAATATTGATATAACTTTTCTATATCTCTGCGGTAAGCTTCGATAGAGTTGTCGGATAGCGACTTCTCTAATTTTAAATAAGCCTGGAAACCTTTTATTGCCGAACGCCAATCCAATTGATTTTAGTTTTGATGATTTATAGCTAAGTTTGAACTAATGAAGATACAAATTATAAACGGCCCCAATTTGAACCTGTTAGGCGTTCGCGAAAAATCAATTTATGGCGATGCCAGTTTTGAAACCTACCTTGAAACTTTGCGCCAACGCTATGCAAACATCACCATTGATTATTATCAAAGCAACATTGAGGGCGAAATTATAAATAAACTGCATGAAATTGGGTTTAGTTACGATGGTATTGTAATGAATGCCGGCGCGTATACCCATACTTCTATTGCCATTGCCGATGCAATTGCAGCCATCAATACGCCGGTTATTGAAGTGCATATCTCCAACGTACACAAGCGCGAGGAGTTCAGGCATAAATCAATGATAGCGGCCAGTTGCCGTGGAGTAATTGCGGGTTTCGGGATGGATAGCTATCGCCTGGCCATTGAAAACCTGTCGCTTAAATAATATTAAAATATTTTATCGTTTTGATAAAACGCTTTTGGTGTAAAAGCGTTTAAACATTGCTTTCAGCTTATTGTTCCAGATGCTTAAAATATTCAGGGTTGCCGCGCTAAGTTTACTTTTTATTACGCTGTTATTCAGTGTTGATGCATTTGCCCAAGCCAAAAAGAAAAAGCCAAGATCGGTAAGAGACTCGCTCCGCGCCTCTATCCTTTCGCGCGATTCGATGATGCGGGCGCTCAAACGCTCGGATACATCGGTAAATAACCTGTTGCAAAAAGTTGAATATTATACATCTGCCTTTAACCAGATCAAAAGCAACCTGTCAAAAAAGTTAGATACGACAGAGATCAGCAGTAAGCTGCCATCATTTGAAAGGCGGATTACGCTCATCAAATCGCTTATTGATAATGATAAATCAAGCACATTAAGGTACCTTTATACCATCAGGGATGTGCTCACGCGGAGCGATGACCAGCTTGACCTTTGGCAGGAGCAGCTTGCCGATATCAACACTAAACTCGTTCAAAATCAAAACGACCTGGATGCCATATCGCGAGATAGCGTTTTGAAAATCCTGCCTGCTGATAGCTCGCTGGCTACCACTTACCTGATCCAGAAAATAGCTATCGACAGTAAATATCACCGCCTGGATACCACTAACAAAAAGGTGATGGTAAAGATTGGCCTGCTGCAAAACCGTACTTCGGCGGTTTATATTTCCATACTCGACCTTAAAGACCAGATTGATACCAAGATTAGGGATTTCAGCATCAGGGCGATGTCCCAGGAGTATAGCAGCATATGGAACATGAATGCTGATGAAGGCAGCGATTTCGGCCCGGCAACAAAAGCTACCGCCGATATGAACGCCAAGCTGTTCAACTTTTTTATAGGTCGGGATATCCTGATCCATCTTTCGGGCCTGGTGGTTCTATTAGTATTTTTCGCCTGGGTTCGCGCCAGTCGCCGTAGGATCATACGTGATAACGATGCGCCCGAAAGTGTGTTTGGCCAGGCCAATTACGTTGTAAATTATCCGTTTGTATCCTCAATTGTTTTAACTTTTACGTTGTTGCCAAACGTTTATGATCACCCGCCGGTAATTGTATTGGAGATGTTTTTATTGGTGTTGATGATTGCCTTGCTTTACCTCATAAAAAAGGCATGCCCTGCAACTATGTTCCGTTACATGCTGCAGCTATTTGGCATCACTATTATTTACAGCCTGAGCAATCTTTATATTCAGGTGACCAATATCGACAGGGTAGTTATTTTGATTTTAGGCCTCGCTGCATCGGTAATAAGTTTCAGGTTTTTATCAGAAGTGCGCAAGGCCAGGGCTGATTACCTGCCTTATACCGGCTTTATATTGAAGGTTTTCATATTTCTGCAGGTGGCATCTTTTTTATGCAATGTTTTCGGCAGGGTGAGTTTGGCTAAAATCATTGGTGTTAGTGTAGTTTATAACCTGTGGCTTGCCCTTGCTATGTATTACATAGTGCATATCATTATGGAAGCCTTGTTCCTGCAACTGGAAGCCGGTAAAAAGAGCAACAACCTAACTTCTTTTATCGATTATAAATTAATGCAAAATAAGTTCAGGAGTGTGCTGAGCATATTGGCTACCTTGCTATGGCTGGTAATGCTTACCCAAAACCTGAACGTTGAAGATACCGTATTTGATTACCTGGGCGATTTTCTGACCAAAAACCGCAGCATTGGCGGTACCAATACCCAGTTCACGTTTCAAAGCGTGATCATATTTGTGGCCGTGATCTGGCTGTCATCTATCGCGTCAAAGATCATCAGTTACCTTTATGATATTGCTGCCAAGCATGCCAATGATATTGATGTGGCCAAGAAAAAGAACCGCACCTCCACCCTGCTTATCCGCATCGGCGTGATTGCTTTAGGCTTTTTCCTGGCCGTAGCTGCTTCAGGAGTGCCTATCGATAAAATCACCATTATTATCAGCGCCTTTGGTATTGGTATTGGTTTTGGCTTACAGAATATCGTTAACAACCTCGTATCGGGTTTGATACTTGCTTTCGAGAAACCGATCCAGGTTGGTGATATTATTGAAGTTGACAGCCGTTCGGGTACTATTATGGATATCGGCATCCGTGCCAGTAAAATTGCTACCGCCGATGGCGCGGAGGTAATTATCCCTAACGGCGACTTAATATCTCATCACGTAATTAACTGGACCTTAAGTAATAACAACCGCCGGGTTGAACTGATTATTGGGGTAGCATATGGATCAAACATTGAGCAGGTTAAGGCAATATTGTTAAATTTATTAACTAACCATGATGATATCATGAACCAGCCATCGCCTTCTGTATTCCTGCATAATTTAAATGAAAGCTCGGTTGATTTCAGGGTGTTTTTCTGGGCAGCCGATATCAACACCTGGCTTGGACTTAAGAGCCGCGTATTAGCCGATATTTACGATGCATTTAACAGAGAAGGAATCGACATTCCATTCCGCCAGCAGGATGTACGGGTGATATGGCCTAAGGGTTTGCCACCTATTAAGGTCGAGGCGCCCGGCATAATCAACGAAGCAGCAGAACCGGAACAGGGTACAGATGCCGCTAAAACTCCGAAGGATCAAGATCAGTAAAATGAGTTTTCTTTTTAACAAAGAAATCCCAAACAATACTGCCCCTGTATATACCTTTTGTGTTTTGTACCGCGTTACCTTTCGCCTTTAGCTTTTCGCTTTTAACCTTCTTAAAGAGGCTTAACACAAAGCTCTGATGTGCCCTGCTTACTGCCCAGGCATCTTTGCGTTTACCTTCCATCAAAAACCTGAACAAGGCCAGTAGATCCATTATAAAGCGGATGCTGATCATCCAAAACGCCCGCCAAAATGGAAGGTTCTTTTTTATAAGCAGCAGGTTATTCCTGAAATTGAGATAAGTCTTAAACGGATTTTCGGCATTTAACGTACCGCCGCCAACGTGATATATGGTTGATTGCGCGCAATACATTACTTTATAACCCATGTTTTTTAAGCGCCAGCAAAGGTCGATCTCTTCCATATGGGCAAAAAAGCTTTCATCAAAGCCGCCGGCTTCATCCCAAATGCTTTTTTTGATAAACAAAGAAGCTCCCGATGCCCAGAATACCTCACCTGATTGCTCATATTGACCGTTATCCTTTTCCAGCTCGTAAAAGATTCTGCCACGGCAAAAGGGATAGCCGTGCTTATCAATAAAGCCACCGGCAGCGCCGGCATGTTCAAAGTATTCTTTTTGTGCGTATGACCGGATCTTGGGAGCAGCAGCAGCAATTAAACTATCGCTTTCCATTAATTCGATAACAGGTTCAATCCATCCTGGAACAACCTCAACGTCCGAATTAAGCAGGATATAATAATCGGCATCAACCTGGGCCAGCACCCGGTTATACCCCCCTGTAAAGCCGTAGTTTTTATCATTTTGGATAATCCTTACCGATGGATAGTTTGCGCGCATAAACGCTGCTGAATCATCCGAAGAAGCGTTATCCCCCATAACGATATCCAGGTTAGGATACGTTGAGGATAATACCGCAGGAAGAAATTGTTTAAGGTACTTTGCGCCGTTCCAGTTTAAAATAACTACAGCAACTTTAGGTGTATGGGTCATCTATGTAAATCCTCCGGCTTAAATTTCCATCTCCGGTGCGACCATAACCAGTATTGCGGTTCTTTCCTGATCATTCCCTCAAGGTATTTCACGTGCATATCTGTTATTTCGTGTTCGGCAGTTTCTTTTGGTGTTTCGGTAAGCGGGATTAGGGTATATTCATAATATCCGCGTTTTACCCTTTTCATGTCGTAAAAAACAACAGCGGCGTCAATTGTTTTGGCAATCTTTTCAATACCCAAAAATACCGCAGTTGGCTGATTTAAAAAATTGGTGAAATAGTTTACCTCATGCATTACAGGGGTTTGGTCGCCCACCAATACGCTTACGGTAAGCTCCTTACGGTATTCCACCATTTTGCGTAGCGTTTGCTTCATGGCTACCGGCTGCCCACCAAACCTTGACCGGATCTTAATAAAAAAATCATCAAACGTTTTGTTCGACAGGTTTTTGTAAATGATCATGAATCTTTTATCGGTAACAAAGTTGAAATTGAGGGCTGCCATTTCCCAGTTGCAGTAATGGCCGGCAACAGCAATAATACTCTTACCTTTAGCAAAGTATTCAAACACCAGGTCGGAGTTGGTAGCCACTACCCTTTTTTGGATCTGTTTTTCTGATACGGTGATCATTTTAATGGTTTCCACTATCAGGTCGGCCAGGTAGCGATAATACTTTCGTTCAATATCATGACGTTCCTGATCTGTTTTTTCGGGAAAGGAATTGCGGAGGTTTTGCTGCACTACATCACGGCGGTAATGAACAACGTAGTAAATAATAACAAACGCGATATCGGATAAAATGTATAAAAACCAAAAGGGAAGCAACGAGATAAGGTATAAAATTAATATCCCTAACTTAGTAAAACCCTTTTTTATCATTATTTTAGCCAATTTTGAGCACAAACATAAAATATATGATTGAAAAAGGCGCTGTGTTACCCATGTTTTATCTTCCACCGGTAGATTATTTTGTACAGTTAAATACGTACAAGCCTGATATACTGATAGAAAGAGAAGAACATTTCCCCAAACAAACTTATCGCAACCGGGCCAATATCTACTCGCCCGATGGTGTGCTGGCATTGGTGGTTCCGGTAATAAAAGGTTCAAAAAATCACACTAAAGTTAAAGATGTAAAAATCAGCTACGATTTTATGTGGCAGCGCCTGCACTGGCAAAGCTTGCAGGCCTGTTATCGCCGTTCGGCTTATTTTGAGTTTTATGAAGATGACTTTGCACCTTTTTATGAAAAACAAATTACCTACTTGTTTGATTATAATGAGGAGCTTTTGAACCTGCTGCTTAAGCTCGCCAAAATAAAAACAGAATTAAATTACACGGATGAATATCAGCCCGAATATCCTAACCTGCATGATTTTCGGTTTTCTATCCATCCAAAAAAGGAAAGTGAGATACAGCAGAAACCGTATTTCCAGGTATTTGAAGACCGCAAGGGCTTTATGAAAAACCTGAGTATCATTGACCTGCTGTTTAACCAGGGCCCGCAAACCATAAACTATTTGTAGATGAATGGCAACTTTAAACGCCTGCGCCTTAAAAAACACAAACAAGCAGGAAATGTAGGCGACAGACCAGGTACTATCAGGGTAGCCGAGGATGCACTGAAACCCATTATATCAGTTTACTCATACAATAAAGATGAGTTGGTAACTTGCGAGGGCAAGGATATCAAAACAGCATTAAAACAGCTAAATAAATGTGATAATCATACCCATTGGATCAAGATTAATGGGTTGGGCGATGCCTCGCTGATTGAGCAAATTGGTGAACATTGCAATATCAATTCTCTGGTTTTGGAGGATATTGCCAACACCCACCAGCGCCCCAAATTTGATGAATACGAGGATTATGCCTTTTGTACCAGCCGCATTGTTCATTTTAATAAGGATAATGAAATCATCAACTGCCAGTTTTCAGCTATCATAAAAGATAATATCATCATTAGCTTTGAGGAGGACCACACCGAGCGCTTTGATGCCGTAAAAGCCCGTTTAAAAGCCGGAAAGGGCGCTATCCGTACCGCGGGCCCCGGATATATGTGTTATGCGCTTACTGACACTATAATTGATACCTACTTTGTGCTGCTTGCCGAAATTGGCGATCATTTGGATGCCCTTGAAGATAAGCTTTACCTGAGCGCCGATAAAACCATCATGTTTAATGCCCAGCAATTAAAACGTACGCTCATTGTTGTACGCCGCGCCAGCTGGCCCGAGCGGGATAAGATAAATGACATGATCCGGTCTGAAAGTCCGTTGATAACGCCGGAAGTTAAATTGTTTTTGCGCGACGCCTATGATCATTGCATCCAGGCCATGGACCTCATTGAAAACTATAAAGAGGTAACGTCAAGTATCATCGACCTGTATCTATCCATGGTAAGTAACCGCATGAACGAGATCATGAAGGTGCTTACTATCATTTCTGTGATCTTTATCCCGCTTACTTTTATAGCCGGTATATATGGGATGAATTTTTCCCGGCAGGATGATAAAGGCCATCTTCTGCCGGACAATATGCCGGAGCTATATTGGCACCATGGTTACATTTATGCTATCGTGTTTATGTTTTTGATAGCCATAATACAGGTGTTTGTATTTTGGAAGAAAGGCTGGTTTAACAGATTGTAGATGCCCCCCAGCCCCTTAAACGGGAGTTGTCGGCATAAAAAAGAAGCGTTACGAGTACTGCTTCTTTTTTTAATGGAGATGGGTAAGAAACCTGATCAGAATCCTCCTCCTTTAGCGGGGCGGGGGGCTTGGGCTTGAACTTGTTTCTTCACCATATACAGAATCTCACCCAGCCCATTTGTTTTGATCTCAAATGTGGTTGAAAGTAACATCCCCATTTTATCTTTAGTAAATCCTTTACCCGACATCCATTCCAGGTAAGATACTGGGATATCAGTTATAATAGTACCCTTATATTTGCCATAAGGCATCCGGGTTTGTACAATATCGATGAGAATTTTGGGATCGGGTTTTAAATTTTCCACGCGGTAAAGGTAAGCACAAAGCGATGGGATTCTGCTCCTATTCCTGCAATCCTTTTATAATAAAAAACGTTGCAATTGCAGCTGCGATGCCAACTGTTGCTTTTAAGATACCGCTGCTTACATAAGGCGGAATATAGGTTACGCCCATTTCATCGGCGACAGCGGGATGCCCCACATAGCGGCCTTTTACGGGTATTGCAACCTGCTCAAAGTTATCGGCCAGTTCATGCAATTGATCATGCAGCTCACGGCCGCGCATTATCGGGCCATGGCCTGCGGCCACCGTACGTGGTTCAAGCGCGGCAAGCCTGCGTACTGATTGGGCAGCAGCTTCCCAGTCGGTAGTGAAATACCTTGGCGGTCCGGTTAACTTTTTAAGCGAACTAAATGAATATAAAGCTGATTCGGCCTTAGTAGTTGAAAAGGCATCCCCGGCTACAAGGGTCGAATTTATTGGCAAAAACAGGGAAATATGGCCCGCCGTATGGCCGGGTGTGTGAATGATCTTCCATTCGGGCAGTACGGGGATCCCTTCCTCCATATCGATGGTTTTTACTTTAGTACCGAGGTTAATGGGGGATGTTGGGAAAAATACCGACAACAAGCTCATCAGCCCGTCGGTCAGCGATGGATCGGCTGGTGGGTATGATGACAGGCCTGTTAGGTAAGGCAATTCAAGTGCGTGGGCATAAACAGGTACATTCCAAATCTCCAAAAGTTCTGCTAATCCTCCCGAGTGGTCGGCATGTCCATGTGTGAGCACAATAGCTGCAGGCCTGGTTCCCGGGCCAAAAAGCTCTTCGGCCATAGCAATTATTTTTTTTGCCGAACCTTTTAACCCCGTATCAACCAAAACCCAACCTTTGGCAGCACCGGGACGGTTGGCGATCATGTAAACATTAACAAATAATAGTTTAGTTCCCCATACCCTTTGCGATACCTGGAAATATTTTGTACTGAGCCTTCTGTTCATGGTTTATAATTATTAACAAAACGTAACTCGTGTATTAAAAGTTTTAGTTGCTTAAATTTAAATACAATTTTATCAGTCTAAAATAAATAACATGGCCTTCGGCTTAACACCAGCGCAAACAGAAACTGCCAGAACTATGTTAGGTTAGTAAAACTATAAACACTATGAAACAACAATTTGATGCCACGCTTACGGGGACCGATAGCATTATTGAAGGTACAGCGCAACAGGTGACCTGGGCCGGTTATGCCAATGCATATGAGTTTAAATCGATAGATGGCACACTACATTTGGTAATTGTCAAAGATCAGGATAGCGAATGGATCAGGATTGATGGTACAGAGCCTTACCTTTCGAGCTGGATTGATGAACTGGCCGAACAGGCGGTAAGCCACTCTTTATAAAAAAAGGAAGCCGGATCATTTGCCCCGGCTTCCTTCGTTATATTTCATATGGTTAATCCAATTCAATTGGTTTCATTTTAGGCACCAGGAAATGCATAATGAGCCAGGCTAAAATGTAAGCGCTTCCGCAAACAAAGAACATAATATAATAGGCTATCTCAATTTTACCGATTGACCGGTAATACACAAACAGGTTTTTTTGCACGGCAAGCGACAGGAACACACCACCGATAGAACCGAACATGCCACCTAAGCCCGTTACCGAACCAATAGTGCGTTTTGGGAACATATCCGAAACTGTGGTGAATATATTAGCGCTCCATGCCTGGTGCGCCGATGCTGCTATCCCTATCACTATAACCGCAAGCCACATATTAACACCACCCAGAATTTGCGCAAATATGATTGGTATTACCGCCAGTGCGTAAATAAACATAGATGTTTTACGGGCTTTAAATACAGGCCAATCCTTTTTAATAAGGTTCATAGGCAACCAACCGCCGCCAACACTCCCAAAGGTAGACATGGTATAAACCAACGCAACGGGAATGGCTATTTCTGTGCCCTTTAAATGATACTGGCTTTCCAAAAAATCGGGGAGCCAGAACAGGTAAAACCACCATATAGGGTCGGTAAGGAATTTACCTATAACAAATGCCCACGTTTGCTTAAACGAAAGCAGCTTGCCCCAAGATATTTTCTTTTGTTCAGCAGGCTGTAAAGCTTCAGTTTGACTGTCATGATCACTGTTGATGTAATCAAGCTCGGCTTTTGATACCTTGCTATGCTTTGAAGGTGCGCGGTAAATTACCTGCCATAATACAAGCCATATAAAACCGATTGAGCCGGTTATGATAAATGCCCAGCGCCATCCCCAAGCAGCTGCTATAAACGGAACTGTTAAAGGTGCAACTATAGCACCTATGTTTGCACCCGAGTTAAAGATCCCCGTAGCAAATGCACGTTCTTTTTTAGGAAACCACTCGGCCACGGTTTTAATAGCTGCAGGAAAATTTCCCGCTTCACTAAGGCCCAATGCAGAACGCACTACGCCGAAACCAAAGGTGCCGCCAACAAAAGCGTGGCACACCGCCGAAATACTCCATAGTAGTGTTGAAAGGAAATAGCCGAGTTTGGTGCCTATCTTATCAATGATCCGTCCGGCAGCCAGCAAACCTATTGAATAAGCTATTTTAAAAGCTATCTCAATGTTTGCATAATCACCATCATTCCATTTAAACTCTTTGGTAAGGTCTGATTTAAGCAAACTGATTACTGCCCGGTCAAGGTAATTAACGGTTGTTGCGAAAAATACCAGCGAGCAGATCACCCAGCGGTAGTTTCCAACTTTTTCTTCTCTCATTATAATTTAGGTTTACAGGCTATTTAATGGTTTGTACTATTTCCAGCAGCTTCAGGGTATCGTTATACAATTTGTCGTACTCCCGGTTTTCCAATACGCTTTTGCTGATGAGCTTGCTGCCCATGCCCACGGCGCATACCCCCGCTTTAAACCAGGTACTGATGCTGTCATGGTTCAAATCAACCCCACCTGTTGGTATGAACAACTGACCGGCAAACAAATCCCTGATTGAGGATACAAACTCCGGTCCCAGTATGTTGGCCGGGAATATTTTTATCAACGCAGCCTCATTTTGTTGAGCTGTATAGATTTCGGTTGGTGTCATACAACCAGGAATCCATAACAGGTTATGCTGCGCCGCCAGTTTGCCAACCTCGGGGTTAACAATTGGCGAAACGATAAAATCAGCTCCAGCAGCAATAAAAACTTCAGCTTCCTGAAGGCTTTTGATGGTGCCGATACCTAATTCCAGGCCCGGCATATCGCCGTTTGCAAGGGCTTGTTTTAAAACCTTGAAGTTTTGGAGGGCGGCTGCACCGCGGTTGGTATACTCAAATACCCTAATCCCAGCTTTATAAAGCGTGCGGGTTATTTGCAGGCTCACTTCCGGGTCTTTATAAAAGAACAGCGGTAATGTACCCTGCTTTAATATCGCGTCAAGTACTATATTTTTTTTACTCATTGTTTCATTGTGTTATAAATTTGATCAATTGTTTTTGTGGTCGCATCGCCTTCAATAAATAGCTTCTCGAATGCGGCTGCCGTTGCAAAGTCCAGCAATTGCTGTGGATCTTGTTTGTTATAAAAGCCGTAAATAAGCCCGGCCATAAAGCAATCGCCGCTGCCAACTTTGTCAACCACGGTTTCGGTAGTATAGGTTGGGGAGTGATAAAAGCGGTTGCCTGTATAAAGCGAAGTATAATATTCAACGCCTTTGCCTGCATCAAAGCGGAAGGTATTGGCAACAGCCCGGCAGCGCGGATAAGCATCCATGATCCTTTCAGACGAATAAAGCCCTTCTTTCAGGTAAATACTTTGCTGGCCCGATTCATGCATATCTGGCGTAACGGGAATACCAAGCATGGTTTCTTCGGCCCAAACATTACCCATAATGATATCGGCATATTGTACCAGTTTCGGCATGATCTCTACCGGCTTTTTACCGTACTGCCATAATTTGGGGCGATAATTAAGATCGACAGATATGGTGATATGTTTTTTGCTTGCTGCCTGTAAAACTTCTTCGCAAACATCAGCTGCAAGCTGATTCAAGGCCGGACAAATCGCACTGAAATGAAACCAGCTTACACCTTCCAAAACAACATCCCAGTTAACCATGCCCGGTTTGAGATCGGCAAAGGACGAGCCTGCACGGTCATATACGATAGCATTGTTCTTTACATCTTTACCACGGGTAAGATAATAAAGACCTATTCTGTTACCACTATGATGTATTGCTGATGTGTCAATACTTTTGCTTTCCAGGTAACTGATAATCTGTTCGGATAAGGCATTATCAGGCAAAGCGGTAAAATATTTTATTGGCTGCTCCCAAAGGGCTAAAGCATTGGCTACGTTAAGCTCGGCACCACCCATAAAAAATGGCAGCTTGTTGCTTTTTAACCATTGCCCTTCACCATCGGGGCACATGCGTAACAACAATTCGCCAAATGACAGGATGCTTCCCTTTGTATTTTCTATATTGCTCATTTAAAAATTGAAATAGTTTTTGGCGTTAAAATAGCAAATATCGCTCACGATCTTTCCTGTCCATTCAATATCGTTTGGTAATTCGCCGTTTTCAATGTCATCACCCAACAAGTTACAAAGCAACCTGCGGAAATACTCATGCCTCGGGAACGACATAAAGCTCCTCGAATCGGTAAGCATCCCAACCAAACGGCTCAGCAGGCCCATGTTTGATAAAGCGTTTAATTGCTTAATCATGCCATCCTTTTGATCCAAAAACCACCAGGCCGATCCAAACTGCATTTTGCCGGCTACCGAACCGTCATTATAGTTGCCCACCATAGTAGCAAACAGCTCGTTATCGGCAGGGTTAAGGTTATAAATAATGGTTTTGGCTAACTGGTTGGTGGTATCCAACCTGTTCAGGAATTTGGATAATGCCCTGCCTTGTGCAAAATCGCCTATAGAATCCCAGCCGGTATCAGGCCCCAAATTGTTTAAAGCACGCGCATTGTTATTACGCAATGCACCAAGGTGGAATTGTTGTACCCAGCCTTTTTCATGATCCCAAATGGCAAAGTAATACAACATAGCCGATTTAAATTTCAGGATTTCCAAAGGCAACAACACTTCGCTGTTCCTTATTTTGGTAAAGATGGTAGCTATCTCTGCGTCAGTATAATCTTCGGAATAAATTTGCTCCAGTCCGTGATCTGATAATTTGCAGCCGTTTTCGGCGAAGTATTCGTGTCTTGCTTTTAAGGCCGAAAGATATTCATCAATGTTAGATATAGATACATTTGCCACTGATTCCAGTTGGTCAATGTATTTGTTGAGCCCGGCAATGTCATCGGCGTTCATAGCTTTATCGGGGCGGTAGGCTGGCAATACTTTCACACTGTACCCGTCCTGTTTCAGTTTCTGATGATGGCTAAGGTTATCCAACGGATCATCAGTAGTACCCACAACCTCTACGTTTTTACTTTTTAAAATATTACGGATGCTGAACTCCGGCGATTGCAGTTTTTCGTTGCACTGGGCATATATTTTTTGTGCCGATGCTGGTGAGAGCAACTCATTGATGCCAAAATATCGCTGCAATTCAAGGTGTGTCCAATGGTATAGCGGGTTTCTCAAAGTGTAAGGAACCGTAGCGGCCCATTGCATAAACTTTTCTTCGTCGGTTTTATTACCGGTGATATAGGCTTCATTAACACCATTTGCCCGCATAGCGCGCCATTTGTAATGATCGCCATAAAGCCAGATCTGCGTTATGTTTTTAAAATTGATATCGTCAGCAATCTGATCTGGCGGCAGGTGGCAATGATAATCAATAATAGGCTGATGGCTGGCGAACTCATGATATAAGCGCTGCGCCGTTTTTGTTTGAAGTAAAAAATCCTGATCTAAAAAATTCTTCATTGGTTATTAACAGATATATACCGGAGTTAGCGGTATAGTAGTTTATACTTGTAAGCGGCAAATTACACATCATACGGGCAAGTTGGAAGTAATAAGCCTAAACAATCCACGCAAACGTTTTCGTTAACGGGTAAAAACAACTACTATGAAGCAAAAAGGCGATGGGGTTATCACCTCATCGCCTTTTTATCTATTGGTAAAATTTCTGCTACCAGAAAATTGAGTACAATGCAACCACAATACCTGTTACAATTAAGGCGCCAGCTAAAAATCCTCTCGAAGTTTTAAACATTGAGCCATCAATTTCAAGGCCATTTGTTGTAACGCCCCTGGCCTGGTCAATTTTTGAAATAATGTACATACCAATAACACACAGAATAAATACAAAACCCATACGGTCAAGGAAAGGGATTTCATATAACTTCGTTACTTTATCATCCTGCAAGGCTAATTTTGAGAAGCCATACGGCGACAGGAAGCTCAGGTCAATAAACTTTGGACAAAGTTTAAAGAAACATGAGAAAATGAAACCGCCAATGGTTGCAAATAAAGCCGCATTTGAAGTAGCCTTTTTCCAGAAGAAACCAAGGATAAACATGGCAAAGATACCCGGAGATACGAAGCCTGTATATTCCTGGATATACTGGAAGCCCTGCTTACCTTCGCCCATCAATGCTTTACCGATAAGCTCAGATAACAGGATACCTAACAACAAGGCAACAAGTACCGATATTTTACCCAGGTTAACCAGTTTTTTATCGGTAGCTTCAGGATTGATTGCTTTTTTGTAAATATCCAACGTAAAGATGGTAGCGATACTGTTTGCTTTACCCGCTAACGACGCTACAATAGCAGCCGTTAACGCAGCGAATGAAAGGCCTTTTAAGCCGCTTGGCAATAAGTTTAACAGTGATGGATACGCTTTGTTAGGATCCAAAACTCCAGATGAACTCGCCATTTCCTGGTGGAACATCCCTTTTTGATATAAAAGGTAAGCCGCAATACCAGGCAGCACTACAATAACAGGCATCAGCAACTTAAGGAAAGCTGCAAACAGGATTCCACCACGGGCAGTTTTAAGGTTTGCGCCCAAAGCCCTTTGGGTAATATACTGGTTACAGCCCCAATAGTTAAGGTTAGTGATCCACATGCCGCCTATCAGAACAGATAAGCCGGGAAGATCCATGTAATTTGGATTATCCTTTTTGAAGATCATATGGAAGTGATCCGTAGCTTCACTATGCAGGATCTTGAAACCATTGAGTAAGCCTGTTGTATTTTCTTTTTCGCTTAACAAAGTAAGTGCAAGGTAAGATGCCATTAAACCACCCAATATCAATACCGCCACCTGGATAACGTCGGTATAGCCGATAACCTTCATACCGCCCAGTGTAATAACCGCCGAGAATATGGCCAGCAACCAGATACACAGGTGAATATCAAGACCTGAAATACCGCTGACAGCTAATGCACCAAGGTAAAGGATCGACATTAAGTTAACCACAATGTACAGCAACAGCCAAAAGATAGCCATGATCATGGCCACCGTTCCGTTATACCGCTGGTGCAGGAATTGTGGCATGGTAAAAATCTTATTTTTAAGATATACCGGGATAAAGAAAACCGCCACAATGATAAGGGTAATTGCAGCCATCCACTCGTAAGTAGATATGGCTAAGCCCATTTTAAACGCAGACCCACTTGTACCTATAAATTGTTCGGCAGAGATATTTGAGGCGATGAGCGATGCTCCGATAGCCCACCAGGTTAACGACCCTTCGGCCAAAAAATAGTCTTTTGAGGTGGCATCGGCGTTGTGTTTACGCTTATACACCCACCAGCCGTAACTGGCAACAATTATAAAGTAGATAAAGAAAACAGCATAATCGCCATTTGAAAGGGTTTTGAGGTTCATTGTTTTGGTTTGTCTTTGGGTTTAATATGTATGATTGACAATTATAAACTATATATATCGATTTATCAAATTTTCGATGTATTCTTGTTTACCACTTGTCACTTTAGGTTCGCCGTTAGCTATCGCATAGTTACGCAAATCTTCCAAAGAAACCTTACCCTCTTCAAAATCTTTCCCGGTGCCGGCATCAAATGAGGCATACCTGTCGGTACGTAATTTTTTATACTCTGATTTTTGTAAAATGTTGTCAGCAGCAACCAAAGCCCTTGCGAAGAGGTCCATACCACCAATGTGAGCATAGAACAAATCAGCCGGATCGGTTGAGTTACGGCGGATCTTGGCATCAAAATTAATACCACCACCCTGGAAACCGCCTACCTCAAGAATAATCAGCATGCACTCGGTTACTTCATTAATATCGTTAGGGAACTGGTCGGTATCCCAGCCATTTTGCGTGTCACCGCGGTTTGCATCTATCGAACCTAATAAACCCGAATCGGCAGCAACCTGTAGTTCGTGCTGGAAAGTATGACCTGCTAAAGTAGCGTGGTTAACTTCAAGGTTCAGTTTAAAATCGTTGATCAGGTCGTATTTCTGTAAAAAACCTAATACGGTGGCCGCATCATAATCATACTGGTGTTTGGTTGGCTCGCATGGTTTTGGCTCAATAAAGAACGTGCCTTTAAAACCTTGCTTGCGGGCATAATCTTTAGCAGTATGTAAAAACTTAGCCAAATGCTCCTGTTCGCGTTTCATATTGGTATTCAGCAGGCTCATATAACCTTCACGACCACCCCAGAAAACATAATTTTCTCCGCCTAATGCAATCGTTGCGTCAAGTGCCGCTTTTACCTGCGCACCGGCATGAGCCAATACATGAAAATCGGGGTTGGTTGATGCACCGTTCATATAACGTTTGTGGCTGAACAGGTTTGCAGTACCCCAAAGTAATTTTACACCGCTGGCAGCCTGTTTTTGTTTGGCATAATCAACCAAAGCCTGCAAACGGCGGTCGTTTTCAGCAACATCATTACCATAGTCAACCACATCAACGTCGTGGAAACAGTAGTAAGGCAGGTTCATTTTGGTCAAGAACTCAAACGCTGCATCCATTTTGTCTTTAGCTCGCTCAACAGCGTCAGCTTTTTCATCCCAAGGGAAAACGTGTGTAGCGCCGCCAAACGGATCGGCACCGTTACCGCAGAACGAATGCCAGTATGCACCTGCAAAGCGTAAATGATCCTTCATGGTTTTGCCTGCCACTACCCGATCCGCATCATACCAGCGAAACGCCAGCGGGTTGTCTGATTCAAGGCCTTCAAATTTGATCTGGCCTATTTCTTTGAAAAATTCTTTTTCGCCTGTTACTATACTCATGTTATTTTAATTATTGAATTATCGAATTAGTGATTTAGTGAATTGTTTTTATTTGGTGATTGTTGATTTTGCTTTGAGCCTTTTGCCTTAAGCTTTCAGCTTAACGTCTAAAAGCGCTTTCCACTCCTGGTAAACCGGTTCAAATTGATCTGTAGTAGGTTCAACCAGTTTAATGGCCTTGATATTACTGAATGCCTCAGCCGGTGATTTGAAGATGCCTGCGCCTATACCTGCGCCTAAGGCCGCACCTACACTGCCGTCGTTATTATAGAGCTCGACAGGAACGCCTGTAGCATTTACAAAAGTTTGGGTAAACAGATCGCTCAGGAAAAGGTTGCTTTTGCCCGCACGGATCACAGTAGGGTTCATACCATTGCCGCGCATAATGTCAAAGCCATAACGGAACGACGAGGCTATCCCCTCCTGCACAGCCCTGAAAATATGTGCGGGGGTGTGCAGGTTAAGGTCGATATTTTGAAAATGCGCACCAACCTGCTTATTATTTAACATACGCTCGGCACCATTGCCAAAAGGCAGTACCTGTAAGCCTTCGCTGCCCAAAGGTGCTTTTTCAGCTTCTGCGTTCATTTGGTTATAGGTATAGCCTGTACCGAAGGTGTTTTTTACCCAGCGATACAAACTGCCGGTTCCGTTAATGCAAAGCAGTACACCAAGCCTTTTCTGTTCGGTGGCATAATTAACGTGTGCGAAGGTGTTAATGCGCGATTGTTGATCATAAACCAATTGATCGTTTACTCCATATATAACGCCCGATGTGCCAGCAGTAGCAGCTACTTCGCCGGGATTTAGTACATTTAACGATAAGGCATTATTGGGCTGATCTCCTGATTTATAGGTAACCGGAATGCCTGCCTTTAAATTCAGTTTTTCGGCGACTGATGCCTGCAAACTTCCGTGCGATGAAAATACAGGATTAATAACCGGGAACAGGCTGGTATCAAAACCAAAGTAATTGATGATCTCTTTGGAGATGCCATTGGTTTTGAAATCGAAGAACACCCCTTCAGACAATGCCGATACAGATGTGGTGATCTCGCCGGTAAGTTCCATGGCGATATAATCACCAGGCAGCATGATCTTATCAATTTTACTGTAGATCTCCGGTTCATTTTCCTTTACCCAGGCCAGTTTTGAGGCCGTAAAGTTTCCCGGCGAATTAAGCAGGTGCGATAAGCAATGCTCTTCGCCAATGGTGGCAAAAGCTTTATCGCCAATTTCAACAGCGCGGCTATCGCACCATATAATACTATCGCGTAAAACATTTTGATCTTTATCAACCAATACCAGGCCATGCATTTGGTATGCTATACCTATTGCTGCTATATCTTTTGTATTATAATTGCCTTTAGCATGACAGCGCTCCAATGCTTTTTGTGCCTGCTCCCACCACATTGAGGGAGATTGTTCGGCCCAGCCGGGATGCAATGCTTTGATTGGCGACTCCTGGTCAGGGTATTGTGCCGAAGCGATTGTTTTTTGCGTTGCGGCGTCAACAACACTTACTTTTACCGACGAAGTACCTATATCGATCCCTAATAACAGCATAGCCTATTCAGATTTTTGTATGATTTTTTGGTTGTATTTATTAATTGGTAACTTAACGCAACGAAAATAAAGAAATAAATAAAAATTGCAATCGATTGCGTAAAATATTTTTTCCAACTTGCACGCTATAATGAAGAAAGTTAAACGCACCACCATTTATGACATTGCCGCTAAGCTCGGCATAACCGCGTCTTCTGTATCAAGAGCGCTGAATAACAGCAGCCAGGTGAACGAAAAAACCAGGGAGCTGATCATCAAAACCGCCGATGAGCTCAATTATAAACGCAACACCCTTGCCTCCAACCTACGCAAAGGGCATTCAAAAACTATTGGCGTAGTGGTGCCGCGGATAAATCAGAACTTTTTCAGTAACGTGATAGCTGGCATTGAGGAAACAACTTATCAAAAAGGATATAACCTCATCATCTGCCAGTCGGGCGAAGTGCATGATAAAGAGATCCAGTGCGTTAATACGCTCATTAACCAGCATGTGGATTGTATTGTGATCTCGGTATCGGCCGATAGCTATGATTACCAGCACCTGCAAAATGTGCTTGACCATGGTATTCAGCTGATCCAGTTTGACCGTGTTGCTGAAGAACTGGAAACACTTAAAGTGATCAACGATAACGAACAGGCTTCATTTGAAGCGGTATCGCACCTGATAGAAAACGGCTATAAACGTATCGCTTTGCTTGAAGGTCCGCAAAATCTCAACATTTTTCGCCAGCGAAAAAACGGGTACCTAAGGGCATTAGAAACGCATAAGGTGAAAGTAATTGAGGAATTGGTGGTTGAAAATGCATGGACAAAGGAGCTTGGTGCCGAAGCTACCCGTAAGCTGCTTAACCTCCCCCACCCGCCGGATGCAATATTTGCCTCTACGTCTGATTTTTCGGCTTTAGGTGTTTTGGAGGTAGCCAATGTTATGAATATCAAAGTACCTTCTGAGTTGGGCATTTGCGGTTACTCTAATGAAGCTTTTACGGAGATTACCAGTCCATCGATAACCACTATAGACCAGTTTAGCGTTTATATGGGCAAAACCATTGGCAACCTGTTTTTCCAGGAGATTGCCAACGTCGAGGTTTCGGTTAAACCCAAGATCATCAGTATTAAGCCTGAGTTGATTATAAGGGGATCGACGAAAAAGAACAGCTCGATCTAACCCCCTCTAACTTGGGCAAGCATAAAGTGGAGGCTACTTGTGCCGCGGCTTAGCAGCACAAATAGTTTTCGTTAATAGTCAACCCTCCATACTTGCGCCAGTAAAAGTCAGTAAAAAGCATCGTCGTTTCTCTCTCGCAATGAACTCTGTGTTTGTAAATTTTTACTAAATTATCCTCATTAATACAACACTCGTCCGATAAAAAACATATTTTAAATTCAATATCGATAAGGATTTAGTTACAGATTTGTTACATTAAGCTTTAATTTCAACCATTATTTAAGTATAACATGTATGGATGATTTTTTAGCTGCCAGATCTCAAATGGCCTTATCCTTAGGTTTTCATATCATATACTCCTGTATCGGTATGGTAATGCCGGTTTTCATGGCCATATCGCATTATAAATGGATCAAAACCCAGGACCCGGTTTATAAAAACATCACTGTAGCCTGGAGTAAAGGCGTAGCTATATTTTTTGCTACCGGCGCGGTATCCGGCACCATGCTCTCTTTTGAGCTCGGGTTGCTTTGGCCCGGCTTCATGAAACACGCCGGACCGATCTTCGGGATGCCGTTTTCGTTGGAAGGTGTCGCCTTTTTTATTGAAGCGATAGCGCTTGGCTTATTCCTTTATGGCTGGAACAAATTAAATAACTGGGTACATTGGACAGCTGGCGTTATTGTTGGAATAAGCGGCGTTGCATCAGGTATCCTGGTGGTGTCAGCCAATTCCTGGATGAATAGCCCTTCGGGCTTCGATTTTGTAAACGGGCAATATATTAATATCGATCCGGTAAAAGCCATGTTTAACAAGGCCTGGTTTTCCGAGTCATTACATATGATCATAGCCGCCTTTTCGGCAACAGGTTTTGCAGTGGCCGGGATCCATGCGCTCATGATCTACCGTAAAAAGAATATCGCTTTCCATACTAAGGCGTTTAAAATAGCTATCATCTTTGGGGCAGCCGCAGCTATTTTACAACCTTTCAGCGGCGACTTATCAGCCAAAAATGCAGCTAAACGCCAGCCCGCAAAACTGGCTGCAATGGAAGCTTATTTTCACACCCAGGAATACGCACCGCTAGTTATCGGTGGTATTCCTGATACCGCTGCGAAAAAAGTGAATTACGGTTTAGAGATCCCCGGCCTGTTAAGCTTTTTAGTGCATGACAATTTTAAAACACAGGTAAACGGGTTGGATAAAATCCCTGTTAAAAACCAGCCGCCGGTGGCTGTTACTCATTACGCATTCCAGATTATGGTGGGTATAGGCGTTTTGATGATGCTGATAGGGGTCATTTATTTTTACGAACTCTGGAAAAAGAAGGACCTGCTCTCTAAACCATGGTTCCTGAAAACTTTTATCTGGGCGACACCACTTGGTTTTATAGCCCTTGAAGCCGGATGGACGGTGACCGAGGTTGGCCGCCAGCCATGGATCATACAAGGTGTTATGCGTACCAGCGAGGCAGTTACGCCAATGCCGGGTATCCAATATTCGTTTTACCTGTTCAGCTTTATTTATTTTACGTTGAGTGTAGCTGTTATATTTTTATTAAAAAGGCAAATCCAGATGGTGCCTGAATTGTATGACCGTAAAACCGTCCAGCCATGATGCTATATATTGTAATCCTATTCCTTTTTGCAGCGATCACGCTCTACTTTTTATTAGGAGGGGCCGATTTTGGCGCCGGCATTATCGAACTTTTTACATCAACCGATAACAAACACCGTACCCGTAAAATCATGTACCAGGCTATCGGCCCCATTTGGGAGGCCAATCACATGTGGCTTATTATTACCGTGGTAGTGTTGTTTGTGGGCTTTCCGGTTATCTATAGCGAAATGTGCATCTACCTGCATATTCCGCTGCTGGTGATGCTGCTTGGGGTAATTGCCCGGGGCACCGCATTTTCGTTCCGTAACTATGATGCCATTAAAGACGAAAAAACACAGGCATTTTATACCCATATATTCGTTTATTCAAGTTTTGTTACGCCGTTGTTCCTGGGTATCATTGCAGGCAGTGTCCTATCCGGGCAGATTGATCCTAAAGCCACTGATTTTGTGCACGCTTACATCTTTAGCTGGTTCAACTGGTTTTCGGTATCTGTGGGCTTCTTTACCGTGGCTTTATGCGGCTTCCTTGCGGCTATTTACATAGTTGGCGAAACTGAAGACGTTGACGAAATCAAGCGTTATATCCGCAAGGCAAAGATTATGAACATAGCCGCCGTGATATGCGGTGCATTGGTGTTCTTAGCTTCTCATTTTGAGCATGTTCACCTGGCCAACTGGATTTTTGGCAACCCCGTAAGCTTAGTTGCGGTAATTGCTGCAACCATTTCATTGGCAGTGCTTTATCTGATCATATCACACCACAGGAACAGGCAGTGGATCAGGTTGCTTGCCGCCTTCCAGGTGTGTATGATATTGATATCGGTTGGGTTTTCGCGATTCCCGAGATTTGTTATTTTTAAGGATGGCAGCTCCATGTCCTTACTTGCCGAACATGCCAATAGCAATAGTATCGATGACCTGGGGATTGGTTTATTGGTGGGTAGTTTGTTTATACTACCGGCGCTGGGGTATTTGTATTACGCGTTTAAGAAAAAAGACCGTTGATTTTTTTGATTACGCTGATTTGATTGTAATATTTAATTAAAAAGCTTGACCGTCTTTATCTGTCTTGTTTAAAAGACGAGATGTGCTGTCAAATATTACATTTGTGTTGTGAAGAATTATTTAAAGATCCTGTCAATCGACGAATATTCCATTACGCCTAAGTACCTGCAACTCTCCAATGCTATTATCAGGGCCATTGAAAGCGGGCAAATTGTGAAAGACGACATGCTCCCTTCTATCAATGATCTCAGCTATGCACTGGATACTTCCCGCAATACCATTGAGCGCGTTTATAAGGAACTGAAGGAAAAAGGCATAGTAAGCTCGGTTCCGGGAAAAGGCTTTTTTATTTCCAATACCGATTTTCAGAAGCCACTCAAGATCTTCCTACTGTTCAACAAACTCAGTACGCACAAGAAAATTATTTATGATGCCTTTGTTGCTACTATCGGCGAGCAGGCTGCTATAGATTTTTATATCTACAACAACGATTTTTACTTTTTTAAAAAGATCATTGCCGAAAGTATCCAGAGCGATTATGCCAAATACATCATTATCCCACATTTTTTAGATAATGAAACCAAGGCTCATGAAATTATCAATACCATCCCTAAAGACAAGCTGATTTTACTTGATAACCTGGTACCTGGTGTAAACGGTAAATTTGCAGCGATATATGAAAACTTTGCTACGGATGTATACGAGGCGTTGAAAAGTATGCTGGATAACCTGAGTAAATATCATACGCTTAAGCTGATCTTCCCCGGCAAAACCTATCACTCTAAAGAGATCATGAAGGGCTTCCTGAATTTTTGCAGGCAGTATGCTTTTGAATACGGTATAGTTGAAACGTTATCTACAGAAACTATCCAAAAAAACACGGTATATATCAGTCTTACGGAGGATGATCTGGTTGAGCTCATTAAAAAGATCATCGCCTCCGATTTAAAAGTGGCTAAGGACGTTGGCGTGATATCCTATAACGAAACGGCGCTTAAAGAGATCATTCTTGACGGTATCACCACCATCTCAACCGACTTTAAATTGATGGGCAGCAAAACCGCCGAGTTTGCGCTGAATAACTGCCACGAGCATTTCGCGGTTCCGTTTACGGTGAGGTTGAGGAGTTCGTTGTAGCCCCCTAAAGGGAGAACGACAGTTTAAAAGTAACGATAATTGAAGACTCAACTTGCGCAAGATTTTAACGAGTGCTTAACGTGGGTTTGCGTTTACAATGCAACTGGCGATACAATCGCCCAACCATATTAAGCACTCGTTAAAAATGAGCGCAAGTATTTTACTTCAACTCCCTAACCTTAATGCTTCTGAAAAATACCTCATTGCCATGATCCTGTAACAATAAATGGCCCTCGGCAGCTTCACCGAAGTTTTTCCAAATTTTGTACTTGCTGATTGCTACCAGGTCGCGGAAAGCTTTTGAACCGCGTTCATATTCCAGTACTTTAACGCCGTTCAGGTAGTGCTCAGCATGGTTGTTTGGATATACTACCACACGACCAGTATTCCAGGCACCTATCGGGTGTACAAAACGTTCTTGTTTATTGGCTTTGATAAGGTCATACAATGAGGCTAATGTACGGTCGCCATCACGGCCCAGTTTGGCATCGGGGTGCAGTTTATCATCAAGTACCTGATACTCCAGGCCAATAGCCGATCCCTTGGTAACTTCAGACAGTGTTACAAAATACTTAACGCCACTGTTGGCACCGGGAGTAAGCTTAAATTCAAACGACAGGTCAAAAGCACTGTAATTATCATTAGTCACGATATCGCCGCCGCCTGATTCTTCCTGTCCTGCAGATGGCAGCACGTGCATAGTACCGTTAGCATATTCCCAGCCTTTTTCAGGAAAACCTTTTAGGGTTGCACCGCGCCAGCCGGTATTAGTTTTGCCATCATATAATAACTTCCAGCCATTTGCTTTTTCGGCCGCTGTTACGCTGTTTGGTGTAAGGTTAACAACATACACATCCTTTGGAAAAGGGGTGGCTTTTAAATTATTGGTCTTTAGATTGATATTTTTAAAGTATACCTTTTTGCCTGCCTGTTTTTCTTCGCTTACCGCATGCACCTGTAAAGCGATAAAGCCTTTGCTATCGATGGTATCAACAACATCGCTTGCAGGGACACCATTTACCCATGTCTTCATCTCATTGCCGATGCATTCAATTTTGATGTGATTGTATTCGCCTACTTTAAAAGCATCCTTGGCTTTAGGGTTCAGATCAAGCGGGTATAGCCAATCGCGCCGGCCTTCGTCATAAATGCCACCAGTCCATTTGCGTGAAGATGGGTCTATTTCAAATTGCCTGCCATAAACTTTTCCTTTGCCTTTATTACCCTCAGGGTCAAAATGGCTGCGGGTTTGCACGCCCGAATTACTCAACTCACTTTCAATTTTTGCATCCAACTCTAATATAAAATTACCGTATTCCTTTTCGGTAACTAAAAATGAATTGCCCGAGTTGAGTACAGTAGTGCCTACTATGGCTCCGTCCTCTACTTTATAATCGGCATTGCCGGCAAGTTTTTTCCAGCCTTTTAGGGTTTTACCATCAAACAGTTTGGTTTGCGCGCTTACTGGGCTAAATGCCGTTGACGCCAAAAGCATAATTGCAGGGTAGATTATTTTTTTCATATTTGATATTTTCTTGTTTGATTAAAATAAATCGTCATTGCGAACACGAAGCAACAGCGTAATTAAGAAATTACACTTTCACTTCCCAACCCTTTTCATATTCGCGGCTCCAAAGCTTTTGAGCTTCAGGGTCATTTAAAATATGACCATTATTTGGATCGATATGCAATAAACGATCAACGCGATATGAGATATTGCCTAATTGCGGCAACAGGGTTGATTTGAAACCGATCTCAATCGGGCAGTTCAGTTTATCTGTTCCTCTTATCGAATCGACAAAGTTTTTCATGTGGAAGCCATCCAGCGCCTCCGTCGGGCTTACTTTGTTGGTGCCGTCGACTTTGGTGTCGTCTTTAACCTCTTTTACCAGTTTATTATCACCATCATAAACCCGATAGCTGTTGCCACTATCATAAAACAGCGTGCCTTTATCGCCATAAAATACTACTCCCCTGCTTAATTTTTCAATATCAAAGCCGTTGCAACTGCGGCATTCCCATTCGGCGGCCATATTATTGGGGAAATTGTAAAGGATATTTTGTGTGTCGGGTGTTTGCCAGTCGTCATTAAAATGGAAGCGGCCGCCTGTTGATACCACTTTGCTCGGGTAATCAACATCAAGCCCCCAGCGGATCACATCCAGCTCATGCGTACCATTATTCAGCGCCTCACCTGTGCCCCAGTTCCAAAACCAGTGCCAATTATAATGGATCAGGTTATCCTGGTAAGGCCTTCTTGGCGCAGGGCCTTGCCACAAATCATAATTTAAATTGGCTGGTACAGGGACCTGTTTGCCTTTGCCTATGCTTGCACGATGATTGGTATACCAGCCTTTTGCATAATAAGTACGGCCGATTACCCCGTCATGCAATTCCTTCACCATGGCCTGCACATTAGAGAATGAGCGACGCTGGCTGCCCATTTGCACCAGTCGTTTATACTTATTTGCTGCTTCAACAGCCATTTCCCCCTCGTGCGGATTATGACTGCAAGGCTTTTCTACATACACATGTTTGCCGGCCTGGCAGGCCATAATGGTTGCTGGAGCATGCCAGTGATCGGGCGGTGCAACCACTACTGCATCGAGATCCTTTATCTCCAGCATTTTGCGGATATCTGTTAATCCCTGCGGCTTTTTGCCTGTTTGCTTATAGATGGCATCAATCGTTTTAGCAACTACGTTTGCGTCAACATCGCAGATATAACCGATTTCTACATTGGGTAATTTGGCAAAGCTTTGAGCAAGGTATAGGCCCCGGCTGTTAGTGCCCATCATTCCTAATACTACTTTTTCGTTGGGTGATCCTTTAAAAAATCCGGTTGCTTTTGATAGTTGCGGTGCAAGCAGGAAACTTGTCCCAGCTACGGCAGTGGATTGAATAAACTTTCTACGATTGATCATATTCAAAACAGGTTAATTGGGTTGATAAGCACGCCCCGGCGGACTGCGCCGCAAATTAGCTAAGTTTTGGAAAGGGCTAAAGCTATCCGGCCATTTTTTTATGAAGCAATTGTAATTTAACTGTTACTTAATTGAGCTTAAAGCGGAAAGCGAAGATCATAAAGGTTACTCAAGCTTAAAGCAGAAAGCCTAAGGCTGAAAGCGAAGATAGTCAACGTTAAATAATTTCGACTATCAAACTATTGGCTTTAGGCTTTCAGCCTTAAGCTTTTAGCTTTTAAAGCGAAAAGCCCCATCAAGGGGCTCCGGGAGTATTAATTTGCAGGACATGCTTAAACAAGAGGTTGTATCGAAAAAACATCGAGCTTTGAAGATTGAAAATTACGTACACGTTTGTATACGCCGTTGCCGTTGCTGCTTCCATCGGTATTGGTATTTCCTTCAATAGTATCAAATAAGTCGCCATGTACGCCAATAACAATGCCTGTATGTACCCAGTCGTTAGGCGTTTTCTGAACCAGGAAAATATCGCCGGGCCTTACTACAGCAGGATTAGACCTTACTGTTGCAACACGGCTTAACAAACCTTTATTAATGCCGGTAGTACCAACAGTATCGCAACTGTAGGTTAGCGGCATAAGTGTACGAAAATCTTTTCCTAACTGGCTCGCGGCCTGGTCAATAATGGTTTGTACAAAACCCATGCACCAAAACCACTCCGTTCCTTCATTATTATCCATATAAGCCCGCACCCAGGGACCGCAATTACTTTGCCCCTTAACGGTAAGTTCAAATGGTGCGTTGCTTAAATGCTGTATAGCTGTATTCACAACCAATTCCCTTAAGCTGGTACCTGCAACCGGGCTTTTAAATGCTTTTATCATGGGTTGGCATAACTCACCGAAAACATTGCTATCAACAATGCCGGTTTGCGGCAGGTTTTTTGCCTTCTGGAAATTCTTAACCGCTGTTTCGGTGCCCGGGCCAAAGCTGCCGTCAATGCCTGTTGCTGTACCTGCCGAAGGGTTGGTAACCGCATACAGGTTAAGCCAGCTTTGAATTTTACTTACTTCTTTTTGATTGTTTGAGGCACTGCCTTTTTGTTGGGTAGCTGATATAGCTATTTCTTTAAGGTATTGTTTTTTAATCATAAAGGAAAGGTTAATAGTGATAAGGTTTAGATATCGTAATAATGGATATTTCATTACCTTCAAAAGCAAAGCTAAAGCAATCATTACAACTATAACAGCGTACTGTTACGGGATTTAACAGGAAAGCTTACGTAGTTTTACGTAAGCTTTCCTGTTATTGATTTTTAATATTGTATTGGCAGCGGTACCAGCTTTAAGTTCTGGCGCTGGTGCCAGTATGGATATATTGGGTCTACCTCGCTGGCGGCATCCAATTTTTTAACCTGCTCAACCGTCAAATTCCATCCTATGGCGCCGAGGTTTTGCTTAAGCTGCTCTTCGTTCCGTGCGCCAATTACCAGGTTGGCAATGGTAGGCCTTTGCAGTAACCAGTTCAATGCTACCTGTGCCACAGATTTACCGGTTTCTTCAGCAACTTCGTCAAGCACATCAACGATGTTATATAAATGATCAAAATTTGTGGCCGGACCATGTGCGCCACCCTGCACGGTCCTTGAGTTTTCGGGGATCGGCTCTCCCCTCCTGAATTTTCCGCTCAACTGGCCGGATGATAGCGGGCTCCAAACAATAGTGCTTACTTTTTGATCGATACCTAATGGCATCAGCTCCCATTCAAACTCGCGGTTAAGTAACGAATAATATGCCTGATGGGCTACATAACGGCTCCATCCATATTTTTCAGACACCGACAGTGATTTCATTAAATGCCAGCCCGAAAAGTTTGAGCAGGCAATGTAGCGCACTTTACCGCTGGTCACCAAATCATCAAGTGCCCTTAATGTTTCTTCAACCGGGGTGTTGGCATCAAAGCCGTGCATATGATAAATATCAATCCTGTCGGTATTTAAGCGGCGCAGGCTGTCTTCGGCCGATTTAATCAGGTGATAGCGTGATGAGCCGAAGTCGTTAACCCCTTTTCCCATAGTGAAAGTAGCCTTGGTTGAGATCAGTACTTCATTACGGATACCTTCCAGGGCCTTACCTAATATTTCTTCAGAGATGCCGTGCGAATAAACGTTTGCGGTGTCAAATAAGTTAACGCCGGCATCAAGGCAAATGTTAACCAGCTTTTTTGCCTCATCAACCTGGGTGTTGCCCCATGCTTTAAAAAATTCATTACCACCGCCAAATGTGGCAGTGCCGAAACTTAATACCGGCACCCTTAAACCGGATGCGCCTAATTGTCTGTATTCCATAGTTTAATGTTTTATGATGTAGCAGGCGGTAGCCTGTATCACAAATTTATGCGGAATGGTTACCGGCAGGGATTTTTTCAGATCATAAGTTTGTCATTTATGGCCGGTGTTTCAGTGCAGAGCGGTAAACAAATATTAATTTTGGGTAATGATTGCAGACCCGCTAAGCGTTTCCCTTTTTGAGATGAGGCTGGAAGAAATCCATCGCCGCGATCCTATGCTAAGGTATGAAATCAGTATCCGTGATTTCATAGCGTTATTTCCGCTTAAAATAAAAAATGGCAGACCGTTAAAACCCGAACAGCCTTCCTCCTTTGCACTCGACAGGGACGTGTTTTTGCAGGTGCTTGTAGCGTTTAACCAGTCATTCAACTAAATTAATCCGCACTCTCTTGTTTTGTCCAATCAGGAACACTTCTAAATAACAAATAAACAATTTTGGCGGCTTGTCAAGTTTTAACTTTGGCCAAAATTTAACACATGGAGAAAACTAAACTTACCATTAATAATAACGGTTCGGTTAAAATAGAAGGCGATTTTGAAATTGTTGATATGCAGGGCAACGCTTACGGCTTACAGGGCCGTACTGTGGTTTCTATTTGCCGTTGCGGCTTATCAGCAAACAAACCATTTTGTGATGGTTCGCACAAAGGCCATTTCGAGCATAACGCTATCGCATTTGATCTGCCTCCAAAAAAAGTATAAACAATTGTTTTATATACATTAAGCCCGGTGTTTAATTACATTGGGCTTTTGTTTTATACACGATTTTTAAAATAATCTGCATTTTTGAAAACTATGCTTAAATCAACAAGGCGGCACTTTTTTCATATAGGTTATCATGGCGCCAGGTATTCGGGCTGGCAAAAACTTTCAAAAGCAATTACGGTGCAGGAGGTGATTGAAACGGCCCTTTCCAAAATCCTGAAACAACCTGTTGCCATTAATGGTTGCGGCCGTACCGATGCCAAGGTACATGCAAGTCAGTATTTTTTTCACGCAGATATTCCTGATAATTTAGATTTCGACCTGCTATTTCGCCTTAACAAACTGCTGCCGGATGATATTGCTGTATTCGATATTATCCCGATGCAGGGCGATCCGCATGCCCGTTTTGATGGCGTAATCCGTACCTATGATTATTTCATCCATAATTATAAAGACCCATTTCTTAGTAACTTCAGTTCACTTTATCCGTATCAGGATCTTGACTTGGATGCAATGAAAAAGGCTGTTTCCATCCTGCCTCATTACACCGACTTCCGCGCCTTATGCAAAACGCCCGACAGGATTGAGCACACGATTTGCCACGTAAAATCTGCAGGGCTTTATATCGACGGCAATGGAAGCAAACTCAGATTCAACATTACTGCCAATCGCTTTTTATATAAGATGATCAGGATCACTGTTGGCCGCCTGCTTGAAATTGGCAAAGGACAGATGAGCACAGATGAATTTGAGTTTTATATTGCCAACAAACAAACACCCAAAATCATTATTCCGGCACACCCCCAGGGCTTGTATCTTTCAAAAGTAACTTATCGTTACCTTGATCTTGAACCGCGGTCGGCATTTTCACTGCTCAACAGTACAGACTGGTACCCCCTATAACATTTATTTGCCATGGCAAACGTATGTAAATGGGGGTTAACAGGGTTAACACTTTTTAAATAAAACGCGTTTAAATAACTAACATTAAGACACTTAAGCCGAAGCAAGGGTTACACTAACTGATGTTTTGAGCACTTAAACATGTCCGAATGTTTGTGCTGGTTATCGGCAAAAGCAGGTACATATGAAATCAGGGACATTAACCGCGATCAGGCCCTAAAACAAGTATCATTTGATACTGATTGCTCATCAAGATCATAACCTTATATCGTTAGCGATCTTATAACAAATCGTCGCCGCTAAATATTTAGATGCAGTTCCCCTGCCTTATCTGCTGATTTTTAAAAATATGACGCGTTAATTTGGTACTTTTGCACCCTCATTTTAAATTTTAATAAGTATCCTGATGGCGTGGTCTGATAAATTGAAGCTTAACAAACAATTATTGCGTTCGGTTAACGAAGCCGGTTTTGCAAACCCTAAAGAGCTCCAGCTTAAAACCATCAACCGCATTATTGGCGGGCAGGACATTATTGCCATTGGCCCTGAAGGCAGCGGAAAAACCACCACTTATGTATTAGGCGTATTAAACCGCTTTAACTATGCCCCCGAAGGCGTTCCGCGTGTATTGGTGCTTGTGCCGGAAAAGGAACAAGTGTTTGCTGTTATAGAACAGTTTGACAGGCTTAACAAAAATAAATCTATCCGCATAGTTGGCCTGTACGTCACCCCTGGCTTTGAAAGCCAGATGGATGAGCTTGCCGACGGTGCCGACATTGTTGTAGCCACTCCCGACAGGGCGAGGGCCATCTATCTTAAACTGGCCTTAAATTTAAATAAGGTTGATTTGCTGGTGATAGATGATGCCGACCAGATTGTAAAAAAAGGTTTGCAATTGCCGGTTGTTGAACTGGCTAACAGTATTGACAAGGGCCAACACCTGGTGTTTACCGAGGTGTTGCACGCCAAACTCGAAAAAATGCTTGATCCTTTCATGAGGCAACCGGCTACAATTGAGATTGAGGAACTGGGCGAAACGGCAATTGAAACCCATGAGCAGCTTTTATATAACGTACCAAACTTTGGCACGAAGCTAAACCTGCTCAATTTATTCATGTACGATGAAGAGCTGTTTACTAAAACCATTGTATTCGTAAACACCCAAACAACCGCCGAAAAGCTTTTTCAAAGCCTTAAAAGCCGTTTACGTACCGGTGTAGCATATTTAAACCCTAAGTTTTTCGACTCAAAGGGGTTCAAAACCATTCAAGAGTTTAAAGCCGAAGCGGGTGCAAGAATCCTGATCGTGACTAACGAAAATGACGAAAACCTTAACCTGAGCGGTATCCCCTTCCTGATCCATTTTGATTTGCCTACAGATAATGAACTGTTTATTAGTCGTGTGGCAAATCCTAATCCTGACGATAAGGAAGAAACGCTGGCCATGACCTTTGCTACTGATATCGAGTTGAGCCAGGTAAAAAAGATTGAGCAGATGATAGGGAATAAAATCCCAGTAGCCGAGCTGCCGGATGACCTGATGATAGTAACCGAGTCGAAGCCTAAAAAAGCGGATGCTAAGGAAGATGTTAAACCAGCAGGCGTTGGCGAAGCTTTTCATGAAAAGAAAGCGTCGAATGCCAAAACTTATAATTTAAGCGCCAGTACCAAGGCCAAAATGAACAAGAAGAAAAAGCACGGGTAAAAGGCTGTACCATGGCATATCCATCGCCCTTACATCATGCTGAGTAAGAAAAAGTTGGAATCTGCGAACGTAAAATGATATCAAACAAAGAGAGGGGCTGTCACCCTGAGCCTGTCGAAGGGTCGCGCGCAGAGGCCTGCCCACCATGCTTCGACTGGGCTCAGCATGCCCCCCGTTTTAAACATCTCATGAGTGATTTGTTTTGGCACCTCTCGGGATAGGCAGACGACTTGCTCAGCATGGTTGCCCGGTGAGTGGGATGTTGAAACAAATTCAACATAACTTTCTTTTTATGAGTATCACACTATCTCCAAATACAACTCTTCTACCTTTTTCCTTGCCCAATCGGTTTTTCTCAAAAATTTGAGGCTTGATTTTATACTTGGATCATCGTTAAAACAGTTGATCCTGATCCGTATGCCAAGTTCTTTCCAGCCAAAGTGAGCTACCAGTTCATTAAGGATCCTCTCAAGTGTTTTGCCATGTAATGGGTTATTGGGCTGTTGCTGCATATGGCAAAAGTAAATGTTTGTTTTGTTAAAATGGTATAACAAAATTTGTTACCATCTCGTTTAAATAGTAAATGATATTAGCTGATATTTAATAAACGGTAAATTTTATTAAATTTAATGCAGCCAATCATGCACGGTTAAACCACTTCTTCAATTTGCCCAAAAATATTTTAATGAATAGCTATAAGTGTTATCTTGTTTTATTGTTGCAAGCTATTTCGTTATGCGCGTTCTCACAAAAACGCCCCATTCATTTTCAGCATATCGGCAGCCGTGAAGGGCTTTCTGAGTTAAACATCAATTGCATTATGCAGGATAGCCGCGGCTTTATATGGGTGGGCACGCGCGACGGTCTTAACCGTTATGACGGTAACAAATTCAAAGTTTTTAAAAACATCATTAACGATACTAACAGTATCAGCAACAGCTTTGTTCAGGATGTACTCGAGGACAAAAACGGAAACCTGTGGATCTCGACCAGCGGCGGGGGATTAAACATGTACGACCGTAAACTTGATCGTTTTATCCATTATCGCCATAACCGAAACAATACCAATTCAATTGCGAGCGATATTTTAGTTAAGATAGCGCTTGATAAAAGCGGAAACCTGTGGATCTCGAATCAAAAAGAAGGTCTTGATCAGTTTAATATCGCGAAAAAAAAGTTTACCCATTACCGGTATAATGCAGCCGATGCAACCAGTTTAAGCGATAACAATGTCCGTACAGTTTATGTGGACAGTCAAAATAAGGTATGGGTGGGCACAACCTACGGCGGACTAAATCTTTATAAGCCTCAAAGCGGTGATTTTACCCGCTTTGATCATGATGAAAGCATCTCCTCTTCTATATCAGCCAACAAGGTCAATGCTATTTTGGAGGATAGCGATCATCGTTTATGGGTTGGGGTGAGTGATGGGGGCCTTAATTTGTTTAATCCGGCAACCCAAACTTTTACTCATTATAAGAATGATCCGCACGATAATAATTCCCTTTCGTACAACACGGTGCAATGCATGGTCGAAGACAGTAATCATAACTTGTGGATAGGTACGGAAAACGGCGGGTTAAGTATTTTTAATTATGCCGAAGGAAAATTTAACAACCATTTTGAGGATGATGTAGATAACAGCAGTATTGCTAATAACTCGGTAGATGTGATCCTGAAAGATAAGAGCGGGAATATATGGATCGCTGCATTTGCATCAGGCCTTAACTTTTATAAAAAAACAAGCGAAAACTTCATACATTACAAGCACGGCGCCCAGCCAAATAGTCTGTCAAATAACTTTGTATTAAGCATTTACGAAGACAAAAATAACAACATATGGCAAGGCACAGATGGCGGCGGCCTCAATCTTTTCAACCCTGAGAAGGGTGAGTTTAAGGTTTATAAAAACAACAAAAACGACAATGCCAGTATTTGCGGCAACTATGTTTTGACTATACAGGAAGATGCGAAAAATAACCTGTGGATTGGCACCTGGGGCGATGGCGTAAGCATGATGAACCCGCAAACCCGCAGGTTCAGGACATTTAAACACAACCCGGACGACAGTACAAGCATAAGCGGCAATAACATTTATGCCATAACCAAAACACTTGATGGAAAACTATGGTTTGGCACGCTTGGGACAGGGCTTGATTTATTTGACCCTAAAACCAATAAATTTATTCATTACCGCCATAAAACCAATAACCCCAAAAGCATAAGCAGCGATAATATCAATTCGCTGCTTGGCGATTCGAAAGGTAACCTTTGGGTGGGCACTAATGATGGAGGCGTAAACCTGTATGATGCTGCAACTGATTCATTTAAACCGGTACAATACGAAAAACTGAACAGCGCGGTAGGCAACAACACAGCGCTCGACCTTTTTGAAGATCACCTGGGTAATATCTGGATCTGCACTTACGGCGGTATCTATCGCTTAAATCCTGCTACAGGTAAGGTTACAAACTTTAAAGCAAAGGATGGCCTTCCCAATGATTATGCGTACGCGGTTGAAGAAGATAACAGCGGTAATTTATGGATCAGTACTAATAAAGGCATTTCCAAATACAATCCTAAAACTAACCAATTCAGAAATTTCACCATTGAGGATGGTTTACAGGCCGACGAGTTTAAACCTCACTCGGCTGTAAAAAGTCATGATGGCACCATGTACTTTGGCGGGGTTAACGGGTTTAATATGTTTAATCCTGAAAATATCCATGAAAATATATATAACCCTCCACTGGTACTTACCGATTTTCAGATTTATAACAAATCTATCCGCGTAGCTCAAAACAGCGATGATCCTTCGCCCCTGAAAGAAGATATTTCTGAAACAAAATCAATAACCTTAACGCATGATCAATCGGTTATATCGTTTGAATATGTATCTATGGACTTTGCCCTAAGCAACAAGGGAACGTATGCTTATTTACTCGAAGGCTTTGATAAAGCATGGAATTATGTAGGCAATAAAAACACGGCCACGTATACCAATCTGCCGGCCGGAAATTATGTATTCAGGGTGAAAAGCCGCAGCGCCGATGGTAAATGGTCTATCCGGCAGGTAAGCCTGAATGTTACTGTGCTTCCGCCTTTCTGGCTTACCTGGTGGTTTATCAGTTTGCTGATCTTGCTGATTGTTACGGCCATTTATGCATTTTATCGCTATAAAGTAAATGCTATAGTTAAACAAAAAAACCTGCTTGAAAAGCAGGTCAGCGAACGTACCGCCGAGGTACTGCAACAATCGGAAGAGTTGAAAACACAGTCCGAAAACCTGCAGACCTTAAATGCCGAACTCCAAAATCAGTCAGAAGAGTTACAGGCTTTGAACGAAGAACTGCTTTCCCAATCGGAAGAGCTGCAACTGCAAAAAGAACAGGAACGTGAGGCCCGGGAAGAAGCTGATAAAGCTAACCAGGCCAAAAGCATATTTTTAGCTACCATGAGCCATGAGATCAGGACGCCCATGAACGGCGTTATTGGCATGGCCTCGCTACTGGGCGAAACTGAACTGAATGCCGAGCAACGTGATTATACGGATACCATTATTTCCTGCGGTGATAGTTTGGTAAATGTGATCAATGATATCCTTGATTTCTCCAAAATCGAATCAGGAAAGATGGAAATGGAGCAGGAAGATTTTGACCTGCGCCAGTGTATCGAAGAGGTGATGGATATCTTTTCGCAAAATGCAGCCAAACGCGAACTGGAGCTGGTTTACCAGATTGACCCCGCCCTACCACAGCAGGTAATTGGCGATAGCTTGAGATTAAAACAGGTGCTCACTAATTTAACTGGTAATGCACTTAAGTTTACCGAATGCGGCGAAGTATTTATTAAAGTATTCTTATCCAAAAATATTGGCGATAAGGAAATTGAGATTGGTTTTAGCGTGATGGATACCGGTATAGGAATCCCGGAGGATAAATTGACAACTTTGTTTAATGCGTTTTCGCAGGTTGATTCATCTACCACGCGCAAATATGGAGGCACCGGGCTTGGCCTTGTGATCAGCCAGCGCCTGGTAAACTTAATGGGGGGCGAAATATGGGCTGAAAGTGTTTATGGAGAGGGCTCTGTTTTTGTATTCACCATAAAAGCCACTATCAGCAACAAACAGTCCAAACATGTACCTATTGTTTTTAATGCCGAAGAGCTGGAGGGCAAAAAGGTACTTATAATTGATGATAATAAAACAAACCGGTTTATCCTGCAAACGCAGCTCGAACAATGGGGAATCCAAACGGTGGCGGCGGCCTCGGGCAGGCAGGCGCTTGACATCCTTACTGCCAATAATGGATTTAACCTGGTTATAACCGATATGGAAATGCCTGAGATGGATGGTGTAGGATTGGCCCGGGAAATCAAGAGCAATTATGGAGAATTGCCGGTAATTATGCTCAGTTCCATAGGCGATGGTTCAAAGAAAAAATATCCGGGCTTATTTTCAACCATTTTAACTAAGCCAGTAAAACAATCGCAATTGGGTAAAAGCCTACAGGCCGAATTCCAGGGGAAAAAACAAGCGCCGGCTCCTGAAGCAAAGCCGGATAAATTACTTGATATAAATTTTGCGAAAGATCACCCCCTTAGCATACTTGTAGCTGAAGATAACACGGTTAATCAAAAGCTCATTAGCCGCATGTTGGAGAAGCTGGGCTATAGTTTTGAACTGGCCCATAATGGGCATCAAACGCTCGATAAACTAAAGGCTAATCCAACCTTCGATGTAATTTTCATGGATGTACAAATGCCTGAGATGGATGGCTTTGAGGCAACCCGGCATATTCGTCAATATGCTTTTAAGCAGCCTTTTATCATTGCTATGACCGCTAATGCCGGCCCCGACGACCGGGATATGTGTATAAGTGAAGGCATGGACGATTATATTGCCAAGCCCATGAAAACCGAAGCACTGATCAATGTTTTAAAGGGCGCTTACAAAATGATGAAAAATGCAAAGGGCAAGTATGTTTAACTGCTAAAAGCAAAGCTACTTATTGTGATGCCACACCCCAGTAACAACTATGGCGGATTTTTTTAAGAATAGCAGGTGTTATGCTTGACACTTCATGCTGATATTTATTTTGGTTATTGAGCAGGTACATGGTACCGTTGGTATTGTTATAAATATATGAGCATAAACGCGCGTCTTCACCGTCTTCATCTTTCTTTACGTCAACTCTTATACCGTTGGTTTGGTTACTGGTGTCTGTTGTTAATGCAGGGGCCGACGCTTTTACCCAGTTAATGGTATAATTTATACTTTGCGGCGAAATACCATTAGTACTTTCTTTGTAACTTTTACTATCCTGAATAACTGCAAGCAAACATTTTACGCATGGATCGCCCACCGTGGCTTCCCCATATTTTTTGCGCGGATTATTGATCACGCTATCCTTTTTACCTGCAACGGTAACTGTTGTTTTTGAAATATCATTTGATACAGGTTTCGGTTTATTTTGTTTGCAGGCAAATATGGTCATCGCCAAGGCGCAAAAACAAATACTTGGTTTAAACAGAATCATGGTTTATAAATTAGCTCTTAACTTATATACATCATTTTAGCCGTTTTGTGTTATCGTATTTTGATATACCAAATGCGGTATTAATCTATAAATTGAGTTTAAACAATTTAAACATAGATTTTATTGCATTTAATGGACAGGTAAAGGACAGTTTTTCTATAAAAATTTCTTAAAATTGCCTGATTTATTTTGCCGGGCCGGTTAATTAGCGGCAGGACTTAAACCATCATAACAATTTTAAAAAACGAGGTTTACCTTGTTATAAATAACACTGCGGCATATGCAGGATATCATAATAAAATGACTAATAGCGGTACAGGTTCAAATTTAACAGTTGATGTGGTTTTAATTGGCGCAGGTATTATGAGCGCCACCCTTGGTGTAATGCTTAAAGAGCTGCAGCCCGATCTGACGATTGAAATTTTTGAACGCCTGGATGTTATCGCTGCCGAAAGCTCGGCACCGATGAACAATGCAGGTACCGGCCACTCGGCATTTTGTGAATTAAACTACACCCCCCTGCTTCCCGATGGTACCGTTGAAATAAAAAAAGCTATTAAAATTGCCGAGCAGTTTGAAACCAGTAAGGAGTTTTGGGCTTATCTTATTGAACAGGGCCTTTTAAATAACCCGCAAAGTTTTATCCGTAAAGTGCCGCACATGAGCTTTGTTTGGGGCGAAGAGAACGTTGAATATCTAAAAAAACGTCAGCAGGCCCTTACCAAACATCACTTTTTTAAAGGGATGGAATACTCGGAGGATAAGGCTCAAATAAAGAAATGGATCCCGCTGGTGATGGAAGGCCGCGACCCTGATGAAAAAGTATCGGCAACGTATATGGATATCGGCACCGACGTAAACTTTGGCAGCCTTACCAGTGCGCTTATAGACGAGCTTAAACAAAAAGGGGGCGTAAACATAAGCCTTAATCATGATGTAAGGAATATTAAACGCAATGCCGACGGCACCTGGAAAATTACCGTGAAAGACAAGAACACAGGCAATAAAAGAAAATTGAATGCCAAATTTGTTTTTGTTGGTGCCGGTGGTGGTGCCTTGCCTTTGCTGCAAAAATCAGGGATCCCGGAAAGTAAAGGCTTTGGCGGCTTCCCGGTAAGCGGCCAGTGGCTGGTGTGTAACAACCCCGATGTGGTAAAACAACATGAAGCCAAAGTTTATGGTAAGGCATCGGTTGGTTCGCCGCCAATGTCGGTTCCTCACCTGGATACCCGGATGATTGACGGTAAACGAGCTTTACTTTTTGGCCCATATGCAGGTTTTTCAACCCGCTTCCTGAAAAAAGGATCATTGCTTGATCTTTTTAGCTCTATTAAACTAAACAATATACTTCCCTTGCTTGCTGTAGGGCGCGATAACTGGCCTTTAACCAAGTACCTCATTTCTCAGGTTATGCAATCGCCTGCCGACAGGCTTAACGCACTTAAAGATTACATGCCAACGGCCAAAGCCGGGGATTGGGACCTGGATATAGCCGGTCAGCGTGTACAGGTTATTAAAAAGGACGCCAAACATACTGGTGTGCTGGAATTTGGCACAGAGGTGGTTACCTCTGCTGATGGTAGTATCTCGGCCTTGTTAGGTGCCTCACCGGGCGCTTCGACTTCGGTACCTATTATGATCCAGCTTATCGAACGCTGTTTTAAAAACCACGTCAAAACAGAGGCCTGGCAGCAAAAATTCAGACAGATGATCCCTTCATATGGTGTGTCATTGGCCAGTAACGAGGCTTTGAGTGACGAGACCAGGGCAAGAACGAGCAAAGTTTTGGGATTGGTTTAAAATTAACTTAGTGTTGTTCATAAGCCAATGAAAAACTTATTGGTACAGAACAAATTACATCGACAGTAACTCCATAACTGGTGGCAGGTTTCCATGGTGGGGATAAACGCATTACCCGCAGAGCTTCTTGAGCCAGGATTTGGTTCCCTTGTACGGAGTGAATATCGCGTAAGATGCCCTGCCGATCAACGATAAAGGTTAAGATTGCCCGCCCCTGTATATTGTGATTGCGTGCCTCAAGCGGGTATACTATACTTTTCGCAAGGTAGCTTCCGAATTTGTTTAGCCCTCCCATAAATTCAGGGGCAGTATATTCCTTATTAAAAGAATATTTATTACCGCTTTTCGCATAGCTGTTCCCTGCAATCACGTTGCCGCTTTTATAAGTTGCCTCATAGCGTAAAGTATCGTTTAAGGTTACATTCCAGGCGCCGTCTTTTAAACCGTCTTTTATAGGACCAGTACCGATTGTGTATCTAAAATCATCAGAATAAAGTATTACGGTTCCGTTGCCGTTTTCGGCTAACGTCCGCTCTGTTGAGTCAATGCATTGGCTTACTGTCAATGTTTCGATTGGAACCCCGGAATTAATTTATAACCTCGGTGTAATACATTAATCAACTATTGCTTAACAGGAAGAATTGTGCCCTCTTTCATCTCCTCGTTAGCTTGTTTAACCAGCTTGTCACCATCTTTCAACTCACCGGTAATTTCTACTTTTTCTTTGCCTGTAAATCCTGTTTTTACATCTACCCAATTGGCTTTGCCGTTTACCAGTTTCACCACAAACTTGCGTTCCTGCGTGGTTACAACAGCCTTGTAAGGTACCGTAAAGCCAGGATCAGGACGATCAACATTTAAGGTGATCTGGGCAAACATACCGGGCTTAAGCTGTTTTTTTTGATTGGGGAAACTAAACTCCCATGTTTCGCTCCGGGTATCTGAGCTGATCGCTTCCGATTTTCGCGCAAGATTGGCTTTAAATACAACTCCCGGCAAAGCAGAAACAGTAAACGAGGCCAGGTTATCTTCTATTTTAGTGGCATTATAAGCCTCCGGTACCGGGACCTGGATCCTTAACAACGAGTTATCCTCTACAGTAAAAAGCAGGATCTTACCGGTATTATCCACATAATCGCCTTTAAAAATATTACGCGCGGTAACTACTCCGTTAAATGGTGACCGGATAACCAGGTAATCTTCTAATGCATGGTTAGCCTGGTTGGCAGCTTTGGAAGCTTCGTAAGCGGAGCTATCTGTTTTCATTTGGTTGCGGGCAATATCCAGTTCATTATCTGATATGGCGCCGGGTGTTTTGGATGCTTTTAACAACCGTGAATAAATGCTTTTGCTGGACAGGAACTTAGAATAAGCCCCCTGGCTATTACTGCGGCTCTGCGCCTCGCCGGCTTTTAATTCAGGCGCGTCCAGGATACAAAGCACCTGGCCTTTACTTACCGTGCTGCCAATGTCCGCTTTTACATCTTTTACGTAACCGGCTGTACGGGCATAGATATTGGCCCGGTCGTTTGGTATAATTTCTCCGGTGAGGCTGAGTTTATTGCTCACTTTACCGGCTTTAAGCTCAACGATCTCTACAGGTTGTTTTGCCGGCGCCACCGTAGCTACCGGCGTCTTATTGCCATTGCTGCCGCAAGCCCCAAGTACCAGCAACAGGCCTAATCCTAAATATGTATGTAATGCTTTCATGCGTTTGGTTCGGTAATGGTAAAGTATTTGCTTTTCTTATCGTCGGGATCAAGTGAGATTAACTTAACCGGGCGATCGCCGGCTAAGGCATGATAGATCAGCGGTAAAATCAACAGGCTCAAGAGCAACCCGAACAATAACCCGCCTATTACCGCTATGCCTAAAGGTGCGGTCTGATCCCCGCCCTCACCTATTCCCAATGCCATCGGGACCATACCTGCAATCATTGCAAGGCCGGTCATCAGGATTGGCCTTGTCCTGTCCCTGATCCCGATCAGAAATGAATTTTCAGTTCTTAGTTTACGATAGTTTTCCGCCTGTATGATAAACAGGATAGCATTGGCCACCGCCACGCCAATGGCCATAATACAACCCATGTAAGATTGAATGTTTAAGGTTTTGCCCGTTAGCCACAGCAATAAAAAACACCCGGTCAATACGCCTGGTATAATACCGATCACGATCAGCGAAATCCTGAATGATTGGAAATTAACAGCCAGCAACAGGAATATCACGACAATGGCCAGCAGGACACCTGTTTGCAGTTCATCAAATGTTTGCTGAAACACTTCTGCCTGGCCCTGCTGCTGGATCTTCATACCATCGGGCAACTTGCCTAAGCCCGCAATAATCTTATCAATGTCGCTGATGGCAGCGCCTAACGATTTGCCATGCAGGTTAGCTGTAAGCGTGATAAAACGCTTTTGGTTTAAACGGTCGTACTCCCCTTCTATCCTACCCATCTTCCAACTGGCCACATCACGCATAAACACCTGTTTGCCGCCATTTGAACCCAATAGGATATTATCTACCTTACCAGGGTCGTTCATGACAAACTCCGGCACCTGAACCTGCACCTGGTAAGCAGTGGCATTAGCTTTATCCAACCAGTAATTGGGCTGGGTAAACCTGCTGGAAGACGTGGCGGCGATCAATGATTTACTTGCGTCATCTACCGTTAAGCCTAATTGTCCTAACCTAACCCGGTCAAACTCCAGTTTCATGGCGGGGTAACTTTGAGGTGCGCCATAGGTAATATCCCGCAGGTATGGCAATTTGTGTAGTTGATCCAGGATCCGCTGCGCAAAATCCCTGTCCTGTAATAAATTTTTACCCAATATCCTAATCTGTACAGGGGTATTGGTGCCCTGGCTCATCACCTGGTCTACCAGGTCCGACGGCTCAAAGGAAATTTGCATACCGGGTATTTTCAGGACCACTTCTTTTCTCAAAGTTTCCTTAAAATCTTCGAGATTTATGCCTGCATTCTCCACGAAATTGACTTTAAGAACTGCTTCCTGGGGGCCGCTCGTCCATAAGTGGATGGCATTAACAGGGTATGACGAACCCTGGTTGCCGATAAAGGCAGAAGTAATGGCTATTTTTTGCCCGCCCGATAAACTATCTATCAGGGTCAGCAATGCTTTGGTTTTAGTTTCAGTACGCTCAAGACGGGTGCCATCGGCTAAACGAACCCTGACCTGGAATTGGCCTGCATCAACTTTAGGAAATAATTCTTTTCCTAAAACATTGAACAATAAAACCGCGGCAACCACAGATACCAACAGGTATATCGTAACAATCAATGTAGATGCGGTGGCGACTTTTTTCAGCCATTTTCCATGCCGGTCTTTAAATTTACTCATCTTTTCGCCCTCTTTCGCGTTTTCGCTCAAATGATCCTTAAAAAGCCAGTTGGCCATGACCGGGACAAAGGATTGTGAAAGCAGGAATGACGCGATCATGGCCAAACCTACCGCTAAGGATAAAGGCAAAAACATTGCTTTGGGAATACCGGACATAAAAAATGCCGGAAAAAATATCGCAAGGATACATAGCAATATTAACAGCTTGGGTAATGCTATCTCTTTAGAAGCTTCCAGTATCGCCCGGCCTTTCGACTCGCCTTTTTCCTGGTGATGATGGATATTTTCTATAGTAACGGTAGCTTCATCTACTAAAATACCAACGGCCAGCGCCAGGCCGCCTAAAGTCATGATATTGATGGATTGCCCGAATAATTTCAAACAAATAATTGCTGATAACAAAGCCAGCGGAATAGTAAGCACTACAATAAGCGAGCCCCTCCAGTCGCGCAGAAATAACAGTACCATCAGGCCGGTGAGCACGGCGCCCAATACCCCTTCTGTAGTTAAACTTTTTATCGAATTGATGACATAGCCCGACTGGTCAAACTCGTAGCTCGCTTTGATATCCGGCGGTATGGCAGCCTGCATATCCGGCAATGCCGCTTTAACCCGCTGAACCACATCCCAGGTGGAAGCATCCGCCCTTTTGGTTACAGGAATATATACGGAGCGTTTACCGTTAATGAGCGCATAACCTGATGTAATATCAGCCCCATTATCTACAGCGGCCACATCATGTACAAAAACAGCCGGGCCGCTGCCTGTTTTGATAGGAATATTAGCCAGGTCCTGGATGTTTTCCACAACCGTATTTTGCGGCGTGATCAACGTTTGGTCGCCTACACGAATATTACCCGAGGGGGTGATGACATTCCCCTTGGCAATGGCGGTTACCAGGTCCTGGGGTGTAACGTTATAACTGCGTAATTTATCAGGATCAGCTTTAATGAGTACGGTTCTCTGGTTACCCCCAAACGGCGGCGGAGCGGAAACACCCGGCAGGGTTGAGAACATGGGCCTTACCTTAAACAAGGCCAGGTCCTGCACTTCAGACAGGGAGCGCGTTGAGCTGAATACCAGTTGCCCTACCGGTACACTGCCGCCGTCAAAACGGGTAACAAAGGGAGATATAGTACCCGGTGGCATAAATGCCCTTGCCCGGTTCACCATCGCCACAACTTCACCGGTGGCCTGGCCCATATCCGTACCCTCATGAAAGTTCAGCTTTAGCAGGGTTACGCCTTGTATTGTCTTGCTTTCAACCGATTTGATGCCCGTAACATACAGAAAGTGGTATTCATAATAAGAAGTGATATAACCTTCCAATTGCTCGGCAGACAAGCCGCCATAGGTTTGTGCTACATAGATGGTTGGGGTGCCCAGTTTTGGAAAAATATCTACGGGCATATTGCGAATAGAAATTACGGAAAAGAAAATGATGGCGATAACCGCGACAATGATCGTTACCGGTTTTCTTAATGAACCATATAAAAGCTGGATGATATTCATTTTCCGTATTGATTTAAAAAGATATCTATATTGCCTTGGTAAGCAGCCTTAGTTAATAAAGATTTCCAGGCTCCCCAATAAGCGATCTTAACCGAGGCTTCCGATTGGTAGAGCAATTGCAGGGATTGGATCACATCATAATAACTGATGAGCCCCGACTGATAGCGGGATTGTATTGCCTGGTAGGCGTACCGCGCCGCTTTCAATGCTTCCGGGGCCAGGCGGGCAGATTGTATGGACTTAGTTAAAGCGGAATCTGCTATTTCCCGCTCAGTATTCAAATGAAGTTCGGTTTGTTTAAGCTGCTCCCGGCTGGCCTCAATATTCAGTTGCTGCTGTTTGAATAAGGGTTTCTGTCGAAATACTTCCATGATAGGAAAAGAAAGCTGTGCGCCGATACCATAATTATACCGCTCAAAACGCCACCCATCACCATTATTAACCGCCCCATCGGCGGCTACGCCTGATCCGCGGCCATAACCCACGCTCCAGATAGTTAGTTTAGGCAAAAGGCTTCTTTTGTAGGTTTTAAGGGTTAACTCATTGGTCAGTACATTGGTTTTTTGCAAGCTAAGCTCGGGATGTTCAGTATCATCAGCATTGAGTGGAACAACAGGCAGGCTCTTAAACATCGCAGAATCTGCCACCGGGGTACCGGGTAAGTTACCACCGGTGAGTTCTTTTAAAACGATCAGGCATGAATCCCTTCGGCGTTCAAAAGCTATGAGTTGGATCTGTGCTTTAGCCAGTTCGGCGTGAAAAGTAGATGAATCCGTTCCAGGCCTTAACCCGCTTGATACAACAGCCTGCGATTGTTTCAGGTGATAAGCATCCCTGCTGATATTACTTTGATAAACTTTAACCAGGTCGGCAGTAAGCAGGTAATTGAGCCAGGCATTAATCACAAATATCTTATGCTGAAAAATGGTAAGCGTTTCGTCGGCTTGCCCGTTTTTGAGTTTCCCCCTGGCCAATTCAACGGCTGCTCCACGCTGCCCAAAGGTAAAAGGCTCCCATTGCAGGTTCAGAGCTGCGGCACTTCCTGGCGTGCCTTTATAATCATTTGATTTGCTTGGCGGGCCGCTGATAGGTGTAATGTATTGCGGGTAAATCATACCCGTAATATTGTTGTAAGTAGCGTAATCTACCTGGTAAGATGCATTTATAGAAGGAATGATGCCGTTTTGCTGTAATTTAACGGCATATTGCAATCCCTGGGTCTGCAAACGTTTGGCTTTAATCAGCGGATAATTACGGGCCGCCGTGCTGAGCAGGGAATCAAGATAAATGCTGCCGGATTGCTGTGCATGAAGCTGCTGACAAAACAACCCCATGGCCAGCATCAACAGTATAATTTTTGAGGTTTTAGCCTGATAAAATTTCGAATAGGTTTTTGAATACACTATATATAAATTTATGGTTGCAACGCTATAAACAATCTACTGGAAAAGCTTGAATAAAATTTACCATTTGGACAGATTTTACTTTTTGGCCAGGCTTTTTTTATACTCCGAAGGGCTTTGCCCCGTATGCTGTTTAAAAATCCTCGAAAAATGGCCCTGATCAGAAAAGCCGGTCAGGTAAGCAATTTCTGTGAAGCTGTGGGTGGTGGTCCCCATCAGGTTAATGGCTTTTTCAATCCGCATTTTCCGGATATAATCGCCAAAACTCATATTCTCAAAATATTTGGAAAACTCCCTGGATAAATAGGCCGGATTGATTTCCAACTCTTCAGACGCCTGTTGCAGGCTCAGGCTCATATTGGTATCGATCTGGTCCTGGATCATCTCTTTAAGTTCCTTTGTCCAGGATGGCGCTTTTTTATCTTCTTTAGTTTTGAGGTACTGGTGGTAAACCTCTATAAGCCTTTGTTCAACAGGCCCGTCTGTATGTTTTTGTTTATGGAGGTATTTAGCCCAGTTGTATAGTCCGTCGTAGATCACCATGCCTAATGCCAGGAGTTGCTGATCATCGGCAATATCATGCCTTAACCCCGAAAATACCGCTTCCAACCCGGCTGATTGCGGCGCAAAATCGTGGCGGTCGGTATCCGCGCCCCTGATTATCGAGGCCAGCCGGTTTAAAGCTGCATCCTTTAACTGGTGTTTTTTAAGGAAATAATCAAAGGTGCATTGATCTTCGTAGTGGGTATACTCTACATTGGGAATATCAAAAGGGATAGCATCCAACTCAGCTGCCTTCGCCAGCACTTCCTCGTACGGAACGTAGATGATTTCACCTTCAGGATCAATGAAGCGTTTGATGAGCCAGGGGCAGGCAATACGGTCAATTTTAGGACGGGCACGCGTGATCCATTTCATGGTGGATCAAAGTTAAAAATCTAAAGCATATTAGCAGCGACACAGTTCTTATACTCATAAGATTTTTTCAGCTACCAGAAATTATGGTTTTGTTATTCCGCTATGCGCATCGGCCAGGCGCTCTACCTCAACACTGGCTAATATAAATGCGCCGACACCTTTAGCATCGTTAGTTATTACCTTCTCGCTTAAATAATACTCGTAACTCCCATCCCGGTATGGTTTCCCTCCAAGCCCCGATACACTCACCGTGCCGTTAAGGTTCAACTGCCCATTTGCATCCGTTTCAATAAACTTTTTGATAATTCCGTTATAGCCTTTTTGAATGGAGGGTAAATAGGTTGGCTGTAAGTATCCCTGCCTCACCGCTTTTGCCATGGTGTATACAAACATACATGATGCCGATGCTTCCGGATAATTCCCTTTGGCGTCACTTTTGTCAAGTACCTGGTACCACAAGCCAGAATTTTCATCCTGATATTTAACAATTGCCGCGACAAACCGGTTAAGTATTGCCAGTAACTCCACGCGTTTGGGATGCTGCGCCGGAAAATAATCAAGCACATCAACCAATGCCATCCCATACCAACCCATTGCCCGGCCCCAAAAATTAAGCGACTGACCGGTTTCCGGGTTAGCCCAACGTTCTTTTTTACTTTGATCCCAGCCATGATACAACAGCCCGGTTTTTGTGTCGCGGGCCTTTTCTTCCATCAGGATAAATTGCCTGGCTATATCATTAAATGCGGTATCTTCATGAAAAGCAGCAGCATATTCAGCATAAAAAGGCTCGCCCATATATAAACCGTCCAGCCACATCTGGTTTGGGTAACGGTTTTTATGCCAAAAGCCCCCCTCGGGTACACGCGGTTGTTTCCGCAGTTGTTCACGCAGCAACGTTGCCGCCTTATAGTATTTTTGGGCACCCAGCACTTTATATAACGTCAACAAATTACGGCCGCACAATACGTTATCTATATTGTAATCAGCTTGCCGATAGGTGCGGATATTGCCGTCGGGCATAACATATCTGTCCATACATTGCTGTATATAGGTGAAGTATCTTTTGTCGCCTGTTTGTTGCCACACGCCTTCTATGCCTTTCAAAATCACTCCCTGGTCATAAGTCCACTTGTCGCCGGTTGTCAGGCTATCTTTCCAGATAGTCATAACCGTTTGTGTCATGCGCTGCGAATAAGGCTGCTTGTTTTGAGCCTGTAACATCAATGAACACTGTGCAAGGATGGCAATAATAAGCAGGCACCTTTTTATAAGCTGATCACTTCTCATACGAATTCATTTTGTTGATGATAAACTAACCGGATCATCTTCGTTTATTTTTATTTGTTGTTGATTTACAATTGATGGATACCGGTTCCAATATATGCTCACACATCGTATTAATTATTAGGCGTTACCCTAAACCAATCTACATCAGCATAACCCGAATCATTGACCTGGCTTGTACGTGTACAAAACAAGCCAATCTTGGCCCCAATCCAACGGCCTGCCTCGGCCGTAAATGGCCTGCCGGTACTTTTATAATCTATTCCATCGGTGCTGTAGCTGAAGTTACATACGGCATTCTTCGTTACTTTAACACGCAGGTAAACAGTTGGTGACGATAGCTTCGTAATCACTTCCTCCAGCTCCTTTTTGCCCTTATCTGCTTCCGTACAAGTAGTAAATACCAGGTATATGCCATCTTTTTTACTTTGCATGGCTATATTAGCGTAGCTGAAACCCATAATGGTAAGTCCCGTTTTTTCACCCTCCAGCTTTAAGTTAGGCGTAAAGGTGATTTTGGCAGTAGCCATAAATTCGTCAGCCGGAAACTTTTGTAACAGCACATTTGGCGTAAACCACAGGTTAGCGGCATCATTTGGGGGTTGATAACTGTAAAACCTCAAAGCGCCTTTATTGATATTCATAAACATCCATATGGGCTTCGCGTTAGCCATCCATTGCCATTGTAAGCCCGGAGACATGGTATTAAATTCGTCACTTTCCTGCGGAGTGCTTACCGGAAAGATTTTACCAACATTGGGCTTTTTATACGTTAATACCGGTTCGCCTTTGCCATCACCATCCGTATCTACACCAATAACAGGCCAGTTATCCTTCCAGATCATTGGTTGTAAATGCACCACGCGCCCATAAACGCCTTTGTCCTGGAAATGCAGAAACCAGTCTTCTCCGGTTGGTGTATCCACCCATGCACCCTGATGTGGGCCATTGATGCTACTTTTCCCCTGATCCATTACTACCCGCCGCTCATATGGCCCATAGATATTTTTTGAACGTAGCGCCAGTTGCCAGCCTGTGGGGACGCCCCCTGCCGGAGCAAAAATGTAGTAAAACCCGTTACGCTTATAAAACTTCGGGCCTTCTATGGTAGGGTCCATTTCATGTCCGTCATAAACAATCACGCCATCGTCAACTACCCTGGTTCCGTCATTATTTAATTTGTTTACAGCGATTACGCTTTTTATACCTGCCCGGCTGCCTGCGAAGCCGTGCACAAGGTACATACTGCCGTCGCTATCCAGCAGCGGACAGGGATCTATGATACCTTTGCCTTCCATAACCATAAAAGGTTTGCTCCAGGGGCCGGCGGGTTTTTTAGCTTTTACCACGTAAATGCCAAAATCAGGGTCAGGATAATAAATATAAAATTCGTTATGGTAATAGCGGATGGCGGGAGCCCAAACCCCATCGCCGTGCCGCGGTACGTCAAAATGATCAAAGGGTGGCTGCTTCAATAACGCGTAACCTAAGATGCTCCAGTTAACCAGATCTTTTGAATGCAAAACAGGCAAACCTGGAATTGCTTCAAAGCTTGAAGATACAAGATAGAAATCGTCGCCAACGCGAATAGCGTCAGGATCGGAATAATCGGCATTTATCACCGGATTTTTATAGGTGCCATTACCCTGATCTGCCACCCATACTTTAGAGATATAATTGGCACCAGTTACGGATAGTCCTTTTTTTTGTTGCGCAAGAACCTGTCCGTTTATAATTAATAGCGTAACGAACAGCAATTTATTTTTCATATAAAGGTTTAACATTTGAATGCGCGATATGCGCGATAAGCCCAAGCTTTAACGACCGGATGCCTGCTAAAACTATTTCGGCCATTTTCAGGGCTCCCAGCTCACTAAAGTGCGTATCATCAGCCCGGCCTTCCGGATAGTTAATACGTTCTCCCGGATTAAGGTAATTAAACAACTTTTTTGATCCCTCGGGCCCGAGTTTTTGCAATAAAGCCTGGCTTTCCCTGTCCAGGTCAATCAGCGGGACCTTTTGTTCTGCTGCCAGTTTACGCACTATGGCCGAATACACTTCATGTGTGCTAACGATGGTTCCTGTTGTATCAAACTTTCTTCGCGCTGCTGGTGTCAGCAATACCGGGTTTGCTTTTTTTTCCCTGGTTTCGCGGATAAACCTTGCTAAGTTATCTCGGAACCCCTGTTCATTGATATAGCTCTTTTTAGTAGGTACCTCATCATTGTGGCCAAACTGTATAAATACATAATCTCCTTCCTTTAAACTGCCGATAATAGAGCTCCATAAGCCTTCACTAATAAACGTTTTGGTGCTTCGGCCATTCTGAGCACGGTTGTCAACAACTACCGTACTATCAAAAAAAGCGCTGAAAGGCATCCCCCAACCTGTCTCGGGAAATGCCTTTGGCTGCTTATTGGCCATTGTTGAATCACCCGCCAGGTATACGGTGGTATGGCCGGGAGTAATCAGAAAAGACATCAACAACAACGCGCTTATTAAAAGGCAGATAAATAATAAGCCTTTAATTTTAATATTACCGCTCCTGTACATCATATATTGTTTTTTAGCAAAATTTTTTCTCTCCGGTTGCATACTTATAGCAGGCTCAAAAATTATAAAAAGGGATCATTTATCAGATCCCCTTTTATACCGTTTCAAATTAATTATAGCCCGGGTTTTGTTTAAATACATCTTTATTGGTTACGGCATCAATTTGTCCCTGAGGTATGGGTCGTACCAATTCATATGGCTTAAAATTGGCTGCGGCGTCCGGGTTCATAGCTTGGATCCGGCTCGCCAATTTACCCGTCCGCTTCAAATCAAACCATCGTAACTGTTCGCCGCCCAACTCACGTGCTCTTTCGTCCAAAATAAAATCGAGCGTAACCTGTGCGGGAGTGATCTGCATTTCTGCTATATGACCAGGTTTTGCCGCCCTTGTCCTAAGTACGTTAATATAAGTTGCCGCGGTTCCCGGGTCGCCCAGGTTTAATTTTGCTTCGGCAGCAATCAGGTACATCTCGGCCAGCCTGATCACAAAGACATCGCGGGCACTTTGGGCCTCAGCCACACTTGCACGTGTTGAATCTTTAAATTTCGATAAAGAAACATAAAACTTACGCTGAATAGGCACCCCATTTGATTTATATACCTTGGACAGGTCATAAGTAACATATTTACTGCTCTGCGATGCTGCAGGTATAGTTGCATTGGGGGTATAACAAACCGTATCGCCAACTTTAACAGCATTACCATTATAAGTACCTGCTTTATTAGCATACCAAACACTCTGAAAAGAGCCGGCATAGCGTGAATCATTTTGCTGATCAAACATGTTTAGATAAGCCAAAGTGGGCATATACCTGTTAAACGGCCTTCCGTTCGGAATATCACGGACGAGCAGGCTTGAATTTACCTGGTCATAAACCATCAGGTATAGTAAGTGCCCGTTGTTTGAACCGCGATAGTGCCCGTTTGGATATGTTGCCGAGGTAAGATCGTTATTGGCCAGGTTGGTTGAATAATCAATGGCCCAAATCACTTCCTTATTTTTCAGGTTCCCCATATTCCACAGATCAGCATATTTAGGCTGCAATACATAGCTATAGTTTTTAATCACATCATCGGCCATGTTAAATGCCTCGGCATTCATACCCCGGGTTAAGTACATCCGTGCTAAAAAGGCTTTAGCTACCGGCACTGTTGCCCGTCCATAATCGGTGGTGGTTGGAGTCAGGTTAGCTACTGCAAATGTAAGATCTTCAAATATCTGCTTGTAAAAAGTCTCTACCGGTGTTTTATTAGCTTCTGTATTGGCACCTGCGGTTGGTTTGGTGGTAAAGTTTACACCACCCCAGGTTTCAACAATATGCCAGCAATAAAATGCTCTTAAAAAACGCAGCTCGGCTTCGCGGTTCAATTTTTGGGCTGCCGTATAATCTGTAACGGCAGCAATCTGGGCTATGCCCGTATTGCATAAATTTACACCGGCATACAAGTTGTTCCACAATAACGGCAGCGGGTCTGCAGTGCCTTGTAAATTAATATATTGAGTAAACATTGGGTATGGGTCGCCGGTACCGCTCGTCCAGATATCCGTTCCCATTTCGGAGGCCAGATACCCTTCTTCCTTCCCATACCAAAACCGGGTATAGGTATAGGCTGCATTAACCAATGTTTCAAAACCTACCGCTTTGGTATAAACCGTTGTAGCGGTTAAGTTACTGGGGTTATATTCTTCGAGCTTTTTGCTGCAGGCACTAAATAAAGTGGCAATGGCTATAAGCAGCAGCGCCCAATTTTTTAGTAAATTTTTCATAATATGTTTTTTAAGATATTAGTATTGGTTAAAAGGAAAGATTTAAACCGGCCAGGAACAATTTAGTAAGTGGCCTGTCAAATGAACCACCGCCTTCAGGATCATAATCTTTTATCTTTGAGAAGGTCGCAAAGTTTTTGGCGCTCACATAGATCCTCAAATTAGATACGTGGATGGGTTTAGTTACACTTGCGGGAAAAGTAAACCCAAGCGTTGCGTTCCTTATTTTAACATACGAACCATCTTTGTAGCCCAAGGTTGAAGCAAATGGCTCTGATGCTTTTGTGATATTGGCACTTGGCCTTGGGTAGGCGTTTGTTGGGTTTTCAGGCGTCCAATAGTCTACATTGGCGCCATTTTCAATTCCATTAGGCTCATACTTCAACGCGTATTGAGATACGAACATCTGCCCGATACGTCCAAATACCTGCACATTTAAATCGAAGCCCTTATATTTAAAATCGTTGCTAAAGCCAAAGCTATACCTTGGGACAGCTGAGCCAAGTATTTTACGGTCAAATGTTGTGGTAAACTTTCCGTCATTATCTAAATCAGCAACCTTAATATCACCTGGCTTATACCCATAAGTTGCAGCCTGGGCAGCTTCAGATGTTTGCCAGATCCCTGTTTTTTGATAATCGTAAAAAGATACAACCGGGTAGCCTATAAACCAGCCATTGGCAAGGTCGTTCACACCATTTGGTAAATACGTGATGCGCTCCTTATTGCGTGTATAGGTGATATTGGATGTCCATGTAAAGCTTTCTGATTGGATGTTAATGGTTTTCAGTGCAATCTCAATACCTGTATTACGACTTTTGCCAACATTGGCCAATGTTCTTAGCGCTCCTGTTGAGGCAGGTAATTGCTGTGGCAATAACAAATCCCTGGTGTGCGAATCATAATAATCTATAGTGCCCGAAACCCTGTCTTTATAAACTCCGAAATCTATACCGGCGTTTAAGGTTCCTGTTAACTCCCACTTTAATTGAGGGTTTCCGATATTGGGATCAAGGCCATATGCTAACGCAGTTATATCGTTCCATGAAAATGGAATAAGCATTGCCTTACTTTGGGTTTGGTATGCGCTTACAGCAGCATTGCCGGCAACCCCATAGCTTAAACGTAATTTCAACTCAGAAAACACGTTTTGGGTCTTCATAAATCCCTCATCAACCACACGCCAGGCCGCGGCAGCCGAAGGGAAGAATGCCCATTTATTTCCCGACGACAATACGGATGAACCATCAGCACGTCCGGTGAGGGTTAGTAAATACCTATCTTTAAACGCATAATTTAAACGTAATGCTCCTGAAGTTAAATGTTGCCCAACGTAATTACTTGATATTTTTAAGTTAGACGGATTGTTTTGCAGCGCGTAGAAAGATTGGTCGGGTATTAATTGTCCGGTGCCTTGTGCTGCAGATTGGTCCATAACATTTGATTGATAACTGGTAACACCCGTTACAACTACGCTATGCCTGGCTATTGTCTTTTGCCAGGTAATAATATTTTCCCAAAGCAAATTAGTTTCGTTTGAATTGGTTACTGACGACAATGACCCTGAAGATAAGGCCCGGTTTATAGTATTGGCACTTTCAAAATGGCCGTTTCGTGAACCAGATAGTGTGATACCTAAATTTGACCGTATGGTTAAACCATTTATTGGCTTCCATTCTGCATAGGCGGTTGAAAGCAAATGAGTAATCTTGTTTTTATTTACAAACTGGGATGCATCATCATCAAAAAGAGGATTGGCCTGGTTACCGTTACCCGGAAATTTAGCTATACTACCATCTGCATTGTACGGATTAAAATAGGGAATAATTTTATTGGCCACGGATAATACCCCATCGTTTCGAAGGTTTTGATCATAATAAGCAAGCTGACTTTGCAGCCCCACTTTAAAAGCTTTGAATAACTGGTGATCTATATTTAACCGCAGGGTATACCTGTTTGAGTAATCATTAGCGTATAACCCTTTTTCCTTAAAATAATCAAAAGAAAAGTAAGCTTTTGTTTTTTCACTACCACCGGAAACGCTGGCGTTATAATCCTGTTGGGAGCCTTTATGCAGTAAAAATCCCGGCCAGTAATATGACAGGCCGCTTTGAACTGCAGCCAGATCGCCTGCACTGGTAAAAACTTTCGGATCGTCGGCAGGGGAATTCCATGTTCCGATAGTTCTGAAGCTTTCACGTTTCAGGTTTGCATATTGCGACCCTGTCATGGGTACCGGATAGCCTGCGACATCCGAAATTCCATAATATGAACCCGCAGCTACTTTCGGTTGCCCGCTGCTGCCCCTTTTTGTTGTAATTATAATTACACCGTTTGCTCCGCGCGAACCATAAATAGCGGTTGATGAAGCATCCTTTAAAAACTCCATTGATGCAATGTCGTTTTGATTGATATCTTCATAATTACTGTACTGGATTCCGTCGACTATATAAAGCGGGCCGTTACCTGCAGATAGAGACCGGTTACCCCGAACAGTTACGCTTACATTTGCACCTGCAGCACCGCTTGTACGCACGATATCTACACCCGAAACCTTTCCCTGGAGCGCTTCCATAGGATTTGATGCCGCAACTTTGGTGATCTCATCCCCCTTAACAGAAACAACGGAACCGGTAAGATCCCTCTTTTTTACCGCACCATAACCTACTATAATCACCTCTTCGAGCGATTTGCTTAAAGGAACTAAAGCCACCTTTAAAAAGGTCTTGCCATTAATACTCTGTTCTAATGGTCTGAATCCTAAAAAAGTAAATACCAATACGGTATTGGCATTGGGAACAGTAATGGTAAAATCGCCTGAAACATTAGTTGCTACACCGATATCAGTGTCTTTTATCCTTACCGATACACCAGGCAGGGGTTCACCTTTCTCGTCGGTTACTTTGCCATTTATGGTTATTGTTTCAATTTGCCCATTGTTGTTGCTCGCAGCAGGCCCTGCAGTTGTGGTATTAAACAAAATAATATTGTTGTCTATCTGGCTATACCCAATTCCCCGGTTGGCAAAAAGTTCGTCCAGGATATCCTTTACCGATTTGTCGAGCGAAGAAAGGGTAACACGGGCGTTGGGTGACAGGACATTGTCTTTATATGCAAACCGCAAATTGGTTTGTTTTTCAATTTTTTTGATTACCGATTTTATCGTCTCGTTACCTACTTCCAGCCTGACATTGATCTTATCGAGCGATTGCCCCTTGCTTGAGGATGCCAAGAGCAATTGGCCGGAGACCAGAAATACCAACAGGATCATAAAACTGAATCGCATAACTTTTCGGAACGTGTTTAAAAATTGGCGTGCAGAGGCACCGGATAATGTGCACCATTGCTTAAACGCAAGAGTTTTTTTCATAACTTGCATTGGTTTTAATCGGTTAATAATAATTGGTTAAATACTTGCCCTGTCGCCGAATGATGTGAGAAGTCGTAAGCAACGGGGCTTTTTTAATCTGGAAGGTTTAAAGTATCAATGTTTCATAGGTTTTTTATTTAAGAGGTAAAAAATTGGTTATTATTCACAGCCGGAACCGGATAGCGTAACATCACCTTCCTTACTCCATTTATAGCTCAGATTATTCAGGTGCGATAATACTTTGATAACCTGTTCCAACCCCGTGGTATTTAAGAAGGTTGCGCTAAAACGGCAGCTTCCTATCTTTTCGTTATCAAGGATAACTTTTACACCATATCTTTCTGTTAAAACGGCCGCGGCTTCTTTCAATGTTATATGATCCATCACCAAATCGGTCTCTTTCCAAAGTACCGTTGTTTTGGCATTCAATATATCTATGGAAGATTGATTATTGATTTCGTTATAACTTATCTGATGATTGGGCAATACAATGCCTAAGGTTTTTTTAGGGGTAGATACTTTAACTTTTCCACGGGTTACCGTTACCTGGATCAAACTGCCTGCCGATTTAATATTAAATGCCGTACCTAACACGCGGGTTGTAATTTGCCCTGTATGCACCAGGAAAGGGTGAAGCGGATCATGCCTTACATCGAAATAGGCTTCGCCGGTTAAATATACTTCGCGGGTTTTCCCGGTGAATTTTGCCGGGTAATCTAAATGACTGTTCTTATTTAATGTCACCACGCTTCCGTCGGCCAGCCTGATCGCCTGCACATGGCGGACGGGGTTTGATAGTATTGCCCGGGTCTGCATGGGCATTGGCTTAGGCCTTTTTTGTAAAAAGTACAGGCCTGCGCATACTAACAATGCAATGGTAGCGGCAACCGAACGGATAATTGTTTTGGAGCTTCTTTTTTGAAATGAGTAAACGTTTTTTTCCTTTTTTACAATCTCAAGCAACTTATTGTATAAAACTTCCTGGTGAACGACTTCTGCGTCAGCATCAGGTTTCATTTCAGTATCGGCCCATAGTTTCTCCAATAAACCTTCAATTTCTGGCAAATTCTCCTCTTTGGCCATCAGCTCAAAAAGTTCGTTAAACTCTTCTGTAGTACACGAGGCGTCCAGGTATTTTTGAAATAAGTATTTTATGCGAAAAACAGAGGCTGTTGACATGCTGCACTTGGCTGGTTTAAAACCAATTCATATACATGACGATAAAAAGAGAAGAGAGGACTAATCAGATTTGAAAAAAAATAAAAAAAAACGAGATTGTAAGCAGGATGGATAGTTGACCGTGTTTTATAAACTCGCGCATTTTTTTTAAAGCAGTAACAATGTGATTTTTTACCGTGTTTTTTGACAGGTTTAGCTTATCAGCAATTTGCTCATGCGTAAGCCCTTCTTCCCGGCTTAAATTGAGTATCAATTGTTGCTGCTGAGTAAGCATTTGCAAACAATGTATCACATGCTGGTTATATTCTTTAAAATCATGATTTGAGGCTGCCGTTGCCTGCTCATACTGCATGTGTTGGTTAAGGAGCTGCTGTATTTTTTTTTCGCGGGCGGCCGTACGTAAAAAGTCGAGTGATTTATTTACAGCCATCCGGTGAAGAAAAGCATCAACATTTTCTACTTCACTTAAGATCTCTTTAGCCGACCAGATCTTTACAAAAATATCAAGCACCAATTCTTCTGCAATTTCGCGAGACTTGACAACTTTATAAATATAGGCGAAAAGCCGGGGTTGGTTTTTTTGGAAGAATAACTTAAAAGCAAGCTCATCGCCCGATGACAGACGCTGGTGCAGCGAATTTGATATTTCGTCACCTGTATCGGATGAGCCCAAATTGTTGAACAAGGCAATATTATAATTGGAATCATAAAGTAACAATCTATTATTCAAATAATCAATAAGTAAGTGAATAAATGATTGTTTAGAATACAATTAATAATACGCTCCGTACCGGTCAACCAATACTTAAATGATATATCCTAAATTATTGCTAAATATAGTGATAACGGAATCTTACGGCCTCTTTCAGACCTGTCCTGACTTCAATACAAGTGCATCTCCTTCAAACCTGATTCCCGGCCAGCCATAGGCCATAAACTGACGGATATTCTGATGATCTGTACCATCTGGATTTGCCAGTACGGCCCTGTAATGCTCCGCAAATAAATAAAGCGTATCAGGCTCACTTAGATTATTGAGTTGAGCAAAAGCAAAAACTCTGGCGCTGCCCTGGTTTTGTGCTGCTTCGTTATAAACATTGCCATTTTTAAATGCAGTTGGCTGATGCTCATAATAATTGGCAATAAATTCAATAACTTCATTAAATGTAACCGTACCCTCTTTTAGGGCGGTAAGTAGATCAGACAGTTGTTCTTTCATTAAGAAAATATTTTTGCGAAAATAAAATTTAAAAACAGTTATTGATGCAGGTGGTTGATTTCAATTGAAATGGAGCCAGATTAACCGTAGCTTATAGCCAGCCCTGCCCTTTAAGATAAGCAACAAATTGCGGGTTTTGCACGGAAAGTACGGGTAACCATAATCCTAACTTTTCCCGCTCCCAGTAAGGGCCGGCACCAGGCGTGGGACGGGCAAAGCGGTAACGGTAAATAACTGCACGAATATAACGCGGTGGTTTTCCCGGGAAGGGATTTCCGGCAAATAAACCAACTCCCCCCGGGTCATTATGCAATAGTTTCCAGGCCAGATGATATGTCCAGGGGTACTGATCGGCTGTGGACATTGCGGCAAACCACATCTGCCAGTCCAGTCTTAATTGGTATGGCGCCACCTGGCGGGGCGTACCATCAGGCGCGACAGGCAGCCCTTTATAAGGATAAGCTTTCCAGTTTGCACTATCGGGATTGAGGTCTCTTGTTCCTTCAAAAACTACATTAAAACGTTCCTGTCCCACGCTGCCGAATGCACCATAGGTATTTACAAGCTCCAGAGGGTCAAATGAGGTATTCATAATTTGTTTGGGCGACAGGAGGTTAAACGCGGGCTGGAAGCTTAGCAATCCTACTGTACAAGTTACTATCAGTGCGGTGTACTGCATAGGCAGCGAAACTTCAGCTTGCTCTTCGGCCTTCGCAGCTTTGCGTACAAGTACGCCCGGCAAAAGTTTAGCCCAAAAACCATCATCAAGGCAAGCCAGCGCAGGCACAATGGTAAGCCAATTCAAAAAAGAGAGGTTCCCGCTCAGGATGATTGCAAATTGGAACAGAATGATAACGGTACCTGCGATGTGCCTGAATATCCGCGGGCCAAAAACAAACCAGGGTGCCAATAGTTCGGCCAGCCAATTGAACCAAACACCAAGCTGCAATAACGAATGTGGCAGAAAGTGAAACCAGCGACTAAATGGTCCCGGTATTGGCTGGGTTTCAAAATAATAATACAATGCTGTGCCATTACGCCACACAGCATCGCCACGATATTTGATCATCCCCGCGCCAAACATGATCCGGAAGATGAGCCAGCGAAACAGGATGATAACCAGCAAAGGCGGCGGACGTTTGGGAAAAGGCCGCATATCCAACAAAGGGCATAAAAATATAGCAAGAAAACCGGTTTCTGTAAGTTGGATTTCCCAGCCATAACCGTACCACTCCTGTCCAACATGTACCAATGATAGATACAATACCCACAATACCCCCATTGAAAGCCCGTTGGCATAACCGGCCACAACAATCAGGGATAAAATTAAACCTGTCCATGAAACAAGCAGTAATGCCTGATCTGAATGCCAAAACCAAAACACTGAAGGCAGCCGCATAAACCCTGCTCCTTTTGAACCCAGTGCTATACTTACCTGATGCAAATAATGATCAACCGGTAATAAGCCATTTGAGCCGATTAATGGCAGCACCTGGGTTATAGCCACAAGGAACGCCACCGCGTAAACCGCACCCAGCAAACGAAGGATCACAAAACGAGTGAGCCAATACTGAGGTGCTGAGGTATGTTCAAAGCTATATAACATAGTGACGTGTATCTTAAAGTTACAGAGATTTGAAGATTATGGGTAGAAATATTTAATTAACGCAGTGTTCGAATCAAAATGAATTTTCTTGCTCATAGCTTAAGGAGTTCAGCCCAATAAAAGCAGCCATGGCAATTAAATTTATATATTTATTACCTAAAGCTTAATTCTTAAAAAATGTCAAACAATAAAAAAAACTGGTATCAAAGACATATCGATTCCATGAACTTTGGGCAGCGATTGGCCGACTCTGTAGCGGCTGGCATGGGTTCATGGCGGTTCATCATCATTCAAACCTTAATTGTTGCATTGTGGATGGCGCTAAACGTAGTGGCCTTTATTGGTCATTGGGATCCCTACCCATACATTTTATTAAACTTGTTGTTTTCAACCCAGGCAGCATATGCAGCCCCGATTATCATGATGGCACAAAACCGCCAAAATGAACGTGACCGCGCCCAGGCCAATGAAGATTTCCGAACCAATGTGGAAGCAAAAAAAGAAATTGAAGAATTACAACTGCGCTTAAACGCCATTGAAGTAGACAAGCTCGACAGGATCCTGGCACTGCTTGAAAAAATGGATAAAGAATAATCCATAATCGCACAAACACGAAACCAACCGCCTTTTCAGGATAGTTGGTTTCGTAATCTTTGCCAATCGTTATGGAGTGTAAACTACGGGGCAATGATTGCCGGCGCTTTAAAAAAAATCTTCATAGCTATTATTTTACAGATGTATCAAATAAAGAAACCGTAAACTGGCTATCGGCGTCCGTTTCGCTTGTTTTAGCATAAGGAGAAAATGTTTTGACTGACAACTCGTTGCGCTTAACCGAAAATTTATACAAACGCATCAACCCGTTACCGCCGTTTGGCCTGCTTTGATAATCGTTAAGGAAAGCCTTAATTGTGTGGCCGTTAAAAACTTCTGTACGATAACCCTCCCCATTATCACCAACGTGCCCGCAAAGCATCATAAACAGATTGGGATTGTTTTTAAGACTTTCATAAATAGCCTTACCTTGTGCGTTAAAAGGGGCTTGCGGTGTGTTAGAGCCGGTTACAGGGTTAAAATGTAAAATGGAGTGACTTACAACAATCGCTTTCCGCGAAGCGTATTTGTTTAACATTTGGTTAGCCCAGCCATACAAGCCAGCCTGATCTTCATTAAAAGCATCAAATTCGAGGAACAGTACTATGAAATCAAAGCCGCCTGCAGTAAACAGGTCATAATGGCTATCATTATTGTTGCCGTAATGGCCACCATAATATGAACGGCCCTCAAAGTGTTTTACACCAAAATATTGATTATATCCATTAGTAGTGCCTGTAACCGGGCGCTGTGACGGGAACTGGTCATGATTGCCAACAGCCAAACCGTAAGGAATACTAACCGGATTTTCCAGGCCATAAAGCGCGTTTTTGGCAAGGTACCACTCGCTTCTGGCTGTTACCGGGTTATCACCATGTTCGGTAATATCACCCATGTGTGCTACATAGGCTATGTTTTCTTTAGCCTGGTTCTTCCGGATCCAGTCAATCTGCGCTTTGAACATCTCAAAAGTTCCGCCAAGCTGTGCCTGGGCCAGGTAGTATTGCGAATCGGGAATTACAGCGATTGAAAAATCACCGGGTTTAACCGTTGCCGCGGGCCCGGGAGCGTTTAAAACGGTATCAATTGAAGGCAATATCTCTTTTGCCTGCGCGTTATAATTCAGCGACAATAAGCCAAAACAAAGCCCCGCCGATAATGCATTTCTGTATTTCAGTAACATAATTTTTTGTTTGAAGGGTTAAACCTGATCCCTGCCTTCAGCAATCTGAAAAGCAGGGATGATAAGTTTTAATGGATCAATAGCCCGGGTTTTGAGTCATTTGACCCGGATTTAAATCAATTTCGGGCTGAGGGATGGGATATAACAATTTGTTGGCTGTTACATTGTATGTATCAGGTGTAAGGTAGTTTACCTGAGTTTTTAGTACAGATCCAAAAGCGTTCATCACGTCAACAGCTTTGCCGGTGCGTACAAGATCGTTCCAGCGGTGGTTTTCGAAGGCCAGCTCGACCCGGCGTTCATGTGCTATGATAGTGCGCAAAGATGCCTGGTCGGCAGTGGTTGTTGCGGGTAACCCAGCCCTTGACCTTACGGCATTTAATGCTGTTAAAGGTGATTTACCCTGCTCATTTTGTGCTTCAGCCAAAAGCAGCAATGCATCTGAATAACGGTAAACAGGGAAATTATCGCTTGAACCTGTAACTGCTATCAGCGGTGGATGCTCATATTTTTTAATATAAGGCACGCCCATTTTACCCGCCGCCGGTATATAACCAATAACACTTTTATTGGCTGAATAAACAAACAGGTCACTGGCATTATAGGTACCTTCAACAATTCCTATTGAAGCATCAAGACGCTTGTCATTGGGCTCATAGGCATTGATCAAATCCTGTGTAGGTGTATTCCAGCCACCGGTTGAGCTGTTGTTGATATTAATCCCGGTGATGATTGAGGTGTTGGTACTCCGCGGCAAAAAATGAAAAGGCAGCGGATTTGGGGTTGTGCCTAAAACTGTTCCTTCTAAAAACTGGATGTCAAATAATGATTCTTTGCTGTTTTTATTTCCGGGTGTAAAGGCATCTGCGTAATTAGCGTTTAATCCGTACCCCATGCCCGAAAGCGTATTTAGCAACGTTTCGGCATCTGCCCATTTCTTTTGAGTAGCGTAAACCTCGGCCAGGAGAATCGTTGCCGATCCTTTGGTGGCTTCTCCTGTTTGAGGGAATTTCGCCGGTGCACTCAACTCGCTGATGGCATCCTTAGCATCGGCAATAATTTGATTATATATCGCGTCAGCTGCTGAACGTGGTAAAAAGGCATCTTCGGCCTTGGTCACTTCCTTTAAAAATAAAGGAACGCCACCAAATAACCTAACCAGTTTAAAGTAATAAAAAGCCCTTAAAAATTTGGCTTGCCCATCAATGGGCGCCTTAACTGCTGCATCAAAATCTGTTGTTTTCAATCGCTCAATAACAATATTGGTGCGGGAGATGCCGGTATAGCAATGCTGCCAAACAGCGTTTATGTAATCGTTAGTAGATGTATTTGTGAAGTTTGAAATGCTTTCGCGATATAAATATGCAGTACCGCGATTGCTGAGATAAGGCTGGTAAATGGTATTGTCCGAGCGCATTTCTGAAGTAAAGTAATCGTTTACCAAAACGTCACGCAGTGGTGCGTAGGCGGCGATGTCGGCCTGTTTAAACTGATCAACAGTTTTATAAAATGTAGCATCGGTATAGGAGTCCTTTGGTGTAAGGTCGATAAAGTCTTTTTTACACGAAGCAGCGGTAAGCGCTGTTAATGCAAGGATGATATATGTCTTTTTCATACAATGGTCTTTGGGAGATTATTTAAAAGTTGCTGAAACACCAAATGAAAAGGTGCGTGGGATAGGATAAGCATTTTCATCAACGCCAATACCCAGCGTAGGGTCAAGCCCGGCAAAGTTGATCTCGGGGTTCATGCCCGAATATTTTGTAAATACAAAAGCTTGCTGAACAGATGTATAAACCCTCAGGCTGCGCATCAAAAACTTTTCGCCCAAATTAAACCGGTATCCCAGCGAAATATTCTTTGCAGTTAGGTATGAACCATCCTCAACCCATTGCGAGTTAACCTGCCTTCCCATTGCTGTAGTACCGGTTTTTGTACGAGGATAAACGCCCGAACCAGGGTTTTCCGGCGATCTCCAGCGGTCGGCTGCCGCGGCAAGCATCACACGTGAACCGTCGAGATTGGTTTGATAAGCCCATTTAGCGGCATTTAATATTTTGCCCCCAACTGAAAAGGCCATGTGTATGTTCAGGTCCCAGTTTTTATAAACAAAGTTGTTGGTAAGGCCACCGGTAAATGTTGGCGTTGGATCCCCGATAAAGGTACGGTCGTTCACATCATCGATAACGCCATCGCCATTAATGTCCTTAACCTTGATAGTACCGACGTCAGAAGCGCTGCCGTACTTGGCCGAATTAGCCAGGTCGTTGGCATCTTTATACAATCCTAAAAATACAAAGCCATAAAACTCGCCCAGGTGGTGTCCCTCCTGCTGGCGGTAATAATCAGACGATACCGTGTTGTTTCTGCGGATGTAACCCGGAGAAACCAGGTTTTTGATCAGGTTGCGATCAAAGGAAACATTTAGGTTAGTTGTCCATTTCAATTTCCCGGTAAGGTTGGTTGAGTTAACCGTAAACTCGTGTCCCCATAACTCAATAGCACCCACGTTATCCAGGATGCTGGTAAAGCCCGATGCCTTAGGTATAGGGCGCTGCATGATAAGCCCATCGGATATTTTGTGGTAATAATCGTAAGTGAAATTCAAACGATTGTTAAACAGCGACAGGTCTAAACCGATATCGAATTGTTTATTGCGTTCCCAGCGAAGGTCATCATTAGCCAACCGGTTAATGGTTTGCCCTGCTACAGATGCGCCACCAAATTCATAATAATATTTCGCTATTGTTGCCTGTGCAGCATAGTAACCCGGAAAGAAATTATTACCGGTTACGCCATAGCTCGCGCGGATCTTCATGAGGTTAAGAAAACTGAAACGATCCATGAACTTTTCATCACTTATTACCCAGCCTGCCGATACCGAAGGGAAATTACCATAGCGCTGGTTCGCACCAAAGCGCGAAGATCCGTCACGACGAACAGCCCCCTGCAGCAGGTACCTGCCTTTATAATTGTAGTTAATACGAGCGATACCAGATAACAACGAATAAGCACTATATGAACTGCCACCTTCTGATAAACTTGTAGCCGCGTTTAAATATGGGATATCGTCGCTTGGGTAACCTAAACCGGTTAACGTATTATTAGTACCGCTATATTTTTGAGCAGAATAACCTGCCAGTGCTTCAATATTGTGATCTCCGAAAGATCTATGGTAAACCAGGTTCGCCTCCGCAGTATATGATCCATTATCTACTGAACTGCTGGTTCCGGTGGCCTGACCTACCGTTGAAGTAACTACACCCGACTGGAAATACTGCCGGGTTTCGGCGCCTTTATCTACAGCGATATTAGTTTTAATGCTCAGGCCGGTTAAAAACTCGTAGTTTAAATAGCCATTGGCCAGGATGCGTGTAGTTTTATAATCATCGTTAGTAAGGTTGAACTGGGCCAGCGGGTTAATATAAGCCACCATACCCGGTGAATAAGTATCACGGTTGTAACTGCCATCTGCATTATAAGGCGACTTTAACGGACTGGCTTCAAAAATCCTTTCAAACAAACCGCCAACCCCATCAGTACCTAAACGGTTGTTATGATCAAGGCGATAGCTTGGCGCAAGATTAAAGCCTATTTTTAATTTATTGTTGCTTAATGAAAGGTCCTGATTTATACGCAATGAAAACAATTTGGTGCCGGTATTAATCAGTACGCCCTGCTGCTCCTGGTAACCAGCCATAACTGTCGAACTTGATTTTTCGCGCGCGCTGCGGATGGTGATGTCATAACTTTGAATCGGAGCAGTACGGGTAAGCAGTTTATACCAGTTAGTACCTTCGCCATATTGCTCCGGGTTCAAATAATCGGCTGGGGTAGCTGTTGTATAGCCAGGTTCGTACTGACGGCTATCGGTAAATTTTTCATTCATGTACTGGGCAAAGCCACGGGCATCCATCATTTTTGGAACACGCTCGCCCGGTATTTTCTGCACACCATAATTAGCATTAAATTCAATTTGAGCATCGCCCGGTTTAGCATGTTTTGTAGTGATCAGTATCACGCCATTTGCTGCCCGTGAGCCATAAAGTGCTGTAGCCGAGGCATCTTTTAAAATACTAAAGCTTTCGATCTCGGCAGGATTCATGTTATTGATGCTGCCTGTAACAGGGATCCCATCAATTACTACCAATGGCTGGTTACTGGCATAAAAGGATGCCGCACCCCTAATCCTGAATTCTACACCACGGCCCGGCTGTCCGCTGCTTTGTGCTACCTGAACACCTGCAGCCTTACCTTGTAGTTGTTGGGCAAACTGCATTACAGGCATATCCTGAAGCGGAGCTGCATCAACCTGGGTAAGCGAACCCGTTACTTCCCTTGCACGCTGTTTTCCATAACTTACAGTAACTTCTTTTAACTGGCTGCCAGCCACAAGGCTTATATTTAAGGTAGTTGTTTGATTACCGTTGATTGTAACATTGGCAGATTCAACACGGGTGTAACCCACAAATGAAGCGGCTACGGTGTAAGTGCCCTCGGGCAGGCTGATATTATACCTGCCGTCGGCATCGGTCATCATTCCCAACGAGGTGCCAACAACACTTACCGATGCACCGGGCAAGGGCTGCCCGTTTTCATCTGTTACCCTGCCGCTTAGGCGCCCGGTGAGCTGCCTGTAAAGTATGATATTGCCGGCTTGTTCTTTAAAGCCTATCTCCTGCCCTTTTAACAAGGTAGTAAGGATGTTTTTCAGACTTTCATTTTGAAAGGTTGCCGCACTGGTATGTTTATCGGCCAGTTTTAGAAATACTTCGTCATAGGCAAAAACAACGTTGGCCTTTTGCTCCAGTTTTTTTATAACTGAAGAAAGGTCTTGGTTCCCGATGCTGATATCAAGCCGGGTATTAACCCCCTGGGCCGCTAACTCAGTGGCTTTTACCGATACCAGGCCGATGGTTATTGATATGGAAATTAGTAAAAAAGAGATACGCATAAACTGTCTGCATAACTGTGTATGGAAATTCATATTTTTGATTGCTTTGTAATAGTCAAATTTTGCTGAGCATTGCAGGCTGGGGTCGGCAAACCTTCACCTGCTGAAATTAAAGCCGGCTCCTGCTGAAACAGGACCGGTTTCTTTTTAAAGGGTTAATAAATAATTACGTTGGTGCCCTCCTTTCTGAAATGTGCGTTATGTATGGCGCTGATGAGTTTCAGCGTTTCTGTGGCCGGTGTATTGCGCTTAATACGTAAGGTGAATAAATAATCATGCACCCGTTTGCTGCCCGCTTTTAAAGTAAGGCCATACAGGTTTTTAAAAACTAATGACAGTTCCTCAAACTTTACGCGGTTTAAATATGTATCACCATCCTTCCAGCTCTGGCTTTGACCGGCATCCACTTTTTTCTGCTCAAAGGTGCCATCGTCCGTCGTATAACTAAGTTCCTCTCCCGGCCTGAGGAATGACAGCAGTTTTGTTCCTTTACTTATCCCAACCTTACCCGTAACAACAGTAATTTTTACATGAGGGAGGCTATGATATGCGTTGATATTGAACGAGGTTCCTAAAACCTGCACCTGTAAAGGAGCGGTGATAACCCTGAATGGTTTGTGAACATTGTGCTTAACTTCAAAAAAAGCCTCGCCTTCATCCAAATAAACCTGGCGTATGGTTTTATTAAAATTTGAAGGGATCCGTACACGGCTTTGGGCATTTAGCCAAACAACAGAACTGTCGGGCAATGTTAGTTTCCTGATCTCACCGCTATGTGTACTTAAAGTGGTGTAAGTTTCCGGAACTACAGTTGCGGGCTTTCTCAGAAAATAAATCAACGCAGCGGAGCAGCATAACAATAAAATACTTGCAGCAATTCGATAGCTGAACCACATCGACCGTACAGGCGTATTGATGGAGCCGCTGATCTTAGCATGCATAGCATTTCTTACGCGCTCCAGCTCTTCTGCCGGCAGCGCTTGCTTTTCATTCCCGGCATCATATGAATCATACCAGGCTTCAATGATCGCTTTTTCGGTTTCGTTAGTTGCGCCTTTCTGGTACCGGCCCAGTTGTTTTATAAATTTACGTAGCTCCATAGTGGGTTTTCAACAGTAAGTCGTCAAAAGGCCCTAGAGGTACTTATAATTTACATCAACATTTTGTTAATTAATTGTAAAGCGCAAATAGTATTAGTGCTAAATAGGCGGCGCTTTGTTCGGGGTGTTTTTCGGAGATAGCGATACGGAGCCGGCGCAGTACTTCAGAGATGTAATTTTTTACCGTTTGCTCAGCCAGTCCTAATTCGCTGGCAATTGCTTTTACCGAGTGGTTTTCGCTGCGCAGTTCGTAAACCTTTTGCAGCATTTCGGGCATATGCTTAACCGCCTGTTCAAGCGTTTGCTCCAATTCAAGATATCCGGAATGGTCATGTATGGAATTTTCAAGCAATTCTAAACGCTGCAGCGCGTCCTCCAGGCGTACATGCGTAACCTTTTGCGATCTGAAATAACTGATCACGCTCAGACGTACCGCGCTCAATAAATATTGCTCGAAACTTGTTTGAATGTTTAGGGAATGTCTGCGCTGCCACAGTTTGATGAAAATTTCCTGAATGAGGTCCTGCGCTTGTGCTTCGTCATCAAGCCTGGCACGGGCTGCCTGGTACGCGCGCTCCCAATAACGCTCAAACAGCAGATCAAAAGCCGAATGATCGTCTTCCCTGATTCGTGAAAGTAAAATAGTATCGGCAATTTCTATCATTTGATGCTACAAACCTACATTACTAATGTTAACTAAACTTTAAGAAAATGATCGCTGCATGGTTGTTACAAAAAACTAACCGTCTAATAAAATATTGGATGATAGTTTGTAGATTTAAAAATTATGAGAAACCAACCTACTATTAAAAAGAACTCAAATAGCAGATTCATCCGCATACAGCTCATCGCAGGATTGCTGCTTTTAATGATTTCGGGAGCCAAAGCTCAACAGGCAAAGGACCCTGCCGTTATCGGCCGATGGGATATAACCATCGACAAAGGTGGCAAAAGCCTTCCTTCCTGGCTGGAAGTTCAAAAATCAGGCACACATACCCTGATTGGCCGTTTTACCTATGCTTTCGGAAGTGCGCGACCAATATCAGAAGTAAAACCACATGACAGCAAATACAGCTTTTCTATCCCGCTGCAATGGGAAGAGGGAAACCGGAACATGGATTTTGAATTTGAGGTTAAGGGCGAAGAATTAACTGGAACAATGGTATATTCAGATGGGGTTACTTATCATTTTACAGGTGTCAGAGCTCCGTCAATGACAAGGACAAAGGCACCGGTTTGGGGCAAACCTGTTAAACTGTTCAACGGTAAAGACACCAAAGGCTGGCATACGGACGGCAAAAACCAATGGGTAGTAGAATCGGGCATATTGAGGAGCAAGCACTCCGGCGCAAACCTTATTACCGATCAAAAATTCAGCGATTTTAAATTACACATCGAATTTCGCTATCAAAAAGGCAGCAATAGCGGCGTTTACCTGAGAGGGCGCTATGAGGTACAGGTTATCGACACTAAAACCGGTGAGCCTGAACCTATCAATAACCAGTTTAGCGCTATTTACGGTTTCCTGCCGCCTAATAAAATGATGGCAAAAAATGCCGGGGAATGGCAGTCATATGATATTACGCTGGTTGGCAGATTAGTTACCATTGTAGCCAATGGTACTATGGTAATATGCCAGCAGGAAATTCCGGGCATTACCGGCGGGGCTATCGACAGTAAAGAAGGTGAACCAGGGCCGCTCCTGATTCAGGGGGATCACGGACCTATCGATTACAGAAACATTATCATTACTCCCGCAAAATAAATTATCGAAGGTATATTATAAAAAAATCGGCCTGTTTAAACTAAGCAAACAGGCCGATTTTTTTCAAACTGATTTATTTAAAAACAATTAATCGGCTTGATACATCAGTTCTGCAAAGTTTTCCTTTTCGGCGCCGCAGGTTGGGCATTCATAGTCGCTTAAATTTTCAAATGGCATTCCGGGTTCTATATTATTAAAGATATCTCCATACAACTCGTCATAAATAGTGAAACAGCTTTTACATTGATGAACTGTTTTTTGATTGGGTGATTTAATTTCAGTATTGGTTTTGCTTACCGGCAACGGTGATAGATTATTGATTTGTTGTTCATAAAACATATCGCAAAGCGCTGTCAGGTGCCTGCTTAAATCTGCTTTGGCAACACCTTGTTTATAAATCACAAATTCGCGGGTATTGTGGTTAAAGTCACGTGTATGCACAATTTCAAATTCATCGGGCATTCGCGCGCGGATCATAATTGAGCCATAAATCCCCGATTTAGGCGACCGCTTTATGGCAAAGCTAAGTCCATATGTTCGCAAATCGGCCTCTTCAAATTCGCTTACCAATTGCTGCTTAAGCTCGAGGCAGGGATTGCAAAGGTCTTCAACCTGCCAGTTAAGCTCATTTGAAGCATGCCTGATGTTTACCCGGTATTTATTAAGCAGGTTACCCCATAACGGCCTGTGCTTTGCCTCGATATTTTTAATGAGTAAGGATTTCCACGGGCTAAAATACAATTGTCCAACCCTGGTTTGCATACACAGGTTGCAGATTTCTTTCAAAAACTCAATATCAAAAAGCTCGTGGCGCCTGTAAATACCCAGCCAGTATTTATTACCCTGTTTGTTAAAGCCCTCATAATAGGGTAGTTGAAATTCGGGAATAATAAGCGGTTGATCAATTTCCTGGATTACAAATTGGTAACCGGCAGTAACTAATTGATAAAGCTTATCGGGATTGATTTCAACCTGATCGTAAAACAGCTTTTTGTTGGCAAATATAACCTGTTGTATTGCTTTGCCAATGGCGGGAATATCATCCGAATAAACCAATACAGGCCAGCAATACAGGATATTAGTTTTAGGAAACCTGATATACAAGTACCAGTAATTACTTACCGGCGAAGAAATAAAATTAAGGTTACCTGTAAAAAACGAAGCAAAAGTTTGATTGCTGTCAACCAGGTTTATTTTCAGTTCGGGCTGATAATCAAACAGATCGAAAATATCTTTATAAACACCTTCTTTGAGCCAGTTCTCCTGGTTAAAAATACCATCAGCTATGTACGAACTGGTGATGTTGGGATAAGTATCCTGATTAACTTCATAGTCAATACCGGCACTAAGCATATCAAATTCCAGATCCTCCAACTGTGTTTCTTCAATTTCAAAATACAATTGCTGCCTGTTCCCAAAACGGACCTGTTTAGCACCAGCATTTTGCGCGATGATGAGCATCTCGTAAAAATCACCGGCAGAAGCTACACCGCCGGGTAAATTTATCTTAATTAGTTGCTTATTATCCATTGGTTCAAGCTTTTAATAATTGTTGCTCAAGTACTTCTTCCAACAGGCGTTTTACTTCGGGCCTGCATGATCCGCAGCCTGTTCCGGCTCCGGTTTGGCTGCAAACATCGGCCAGTTGCGTACAGCCGCCAGCTACTTTATTACGGATATTATCGGCCCCCACATTATTACAACTACAAACCAGTTTACCTAAAACAGGTTCGGCCGTTTTACCGCTGCGAAGCAGTTTCAGGCGCTTATCGCTAAGCTCGGTTTTGTTTGCTATCAGCTCTCTGAATTCCTGAAACTCGCCTTTATCTCCAATTAAAATGGTGCCCACCAGCCTGTCCTGGTGAATAATGCATTTTTTATAATAACGCTTGGCCTTGTCTATAAACACAATTTCTTCATAGTCTTTTTCATTCGGGCAATCAGATAAACCGATACTGCACAAATCAAAGCCATGAATTTTGATGATATTCATAAACAGGCTGCCCTTGTAATAACTGGCTATGTCGCCGTTCATATAGCCTGCAACTACAGCAGCTTGTTGTTCCGCAGCAGCGGTTATACCATATAATGTGCCGTTAAACTCTGCTATTTCGCCAATGGCGTATATGTTCGGATCGCTGGTAAGCAAACGTTCATTAACAATTACGCCGCGCTTAATTTCAAGGCCGCAATCTTTTGCAATTTCAAGGTTTGGCGTAGTACCGATGGCCAGGATCATGGCATCGCAGTCAATTTTTCGCCCGCTTTTTAAACCTATACCGGTAAGCTTGCTGCGACCGTAAAATAACTGTACTTCGTCGTCATAAAAAATATCGCAGCCTTGATCAACCATTTCTTCGTGCAAGAGCCTGCTGCCCAACTCATCCAATTGGCGGTTTAAAAATCTTGATGTACGTTGAATAATGGTGATGGTAATCCCTATTTCACGCAGGGAAGCCGCCATCTCCAATCCCAATAAACCACCACCAACAATAACCACATGCCCGTTTTTAGGTACATGCTTTTTGAAATTATCAGCATCGTTACGGCTGCGCATACTGAAGATCCCCGGCAGGGATGGAACGTTTTTAGGAATTGCCGCCCGGCTGCCGGTAGCCAACAGCAACACATCGTAATAGGTTTTTACACCGCGGCTATCGAGGACATATTTGTTAACACGATCTATTTTCTCGACACTTACGCCACGTAATAACTTTATTTTAAGTTCGGGTTCTTCCTCATCCGTCATTTTTACCAGTTGCTCCCAGCGTTGCTCACCGCTGATATAATCTGGCAGCATAACACGATTGTAAAAAGGATGGTCTTCTTTACTGAAAATGATGATCTCATCATCTTTGTTGAGTTCCCGATATGATCGTACAAAGCCGTGCGCACCGGCGCCGGCTCCAACAACCACAATTCTTTGAAATGGCTTTTTATATTTTTGGATATTTACCGCGCAATACTTAAAATCCGGCTCCTTCGATATTGGGTCAAGTGCGTCATTAGTAACATTGTTAATGCGGTGCAGATCATTGTTCAGGATCTTGCCCCAATGCATCGGCACAAAAACGACACCCTGCTTTATCTGTTCGGTAATCCTGGCTTTTACCCTCACTTCCCCCCTTCTGGATGTAATAATAGTTACATCGCCTTCCCTGATCTCCAATGCTTCAGCATCAGCAGGATTGATCTCGATAAATGACTCTTTAATATGCTGGTTAAGCTTATTCACCTTACCGGTTTTGCTCATGGTATGCCATTGATCGCGGATACGGCCAGTAGTGAGAATAAAAGGATAGTCGCCGTCAGGAACCTCGCTGGTATGCGCATCCGGTACCGCGCTTATCTTAGCGTTACGTGTTTCGGTATAAAATTGCTTGTCGGTAAACAAGCGGGGTGTCCCTGGTATCGTATTACGTTTTTTATAAGGCCATTGTATTGACCGTTGTTGTATGATGGTTTCGTGCGTAAGCCCGCTGATATCAATATTGGTTTTGCCTGTTAGTTTAGCATGCTCGGCATAAATTTCTGCGGCATTTTTGAAGTCGAAGCCTTTATACCCCATTTTTTGAGCAAAACGGCAAATGATCTCGCTATCCGGCATAGCCTCGCCTGGTGGGTCAAGTACTTTACTCAAATAACTGATCCGCCTTTCAGAATTGGTCATAGTACCCTCCTTTTCGGCCCAGGCTGCTGCGGGGAGGATCACATCGGCATAAGCCAATGTTTCGGGCTTATTGCTGATCTCCTGAACCACCACAAACTTTGCTTTTTTCAAAGCCTCTTCGGCAAGGCGTACGTTTGGCAAGCTGGTTAAGGGGTTGGTACACATGATCCAGATGGCTTTAAGGCGGCCATCATTTAATGCCTCAAACATCTCCGTTGCGGTAAGACCAGGTTTTGCGGCTATCTCTGTACCTCCCCAAAACTTCTGCACCTCCGCCCTGTCTGCCGGGTTAGTTAAAATACGATGCGCCGGTAAAAGATTAGCAAGCCCTCCCACTTCGCGCCCGCCCATAGCATTTGGTTGCCCCGTTAGCGATAATGGGCCAGATCCCGGCTTACCAACATGGCCTGTTATCAAATTAAGATTCAGGAGGCTTAAATTTTTATTTACCCCAACAGCGCTTTGATTTAGCCCCATTGTCCACATCGTTATAAAACCTTCTGCATCGCCTATATAACTGGCAGCAAGCCGGATGTCGTTTTCACTTACACCGCAAATTGCAGATGATTCAGCAAGGGTACGTTCAAATACCAATTTGCTGTACTGCTCAAAACCATCAGCATGATTGTTTACAAAATCAATATCGATATCCCCGTTCTCTATCAATACCCTGCCAATAGCGTGGTTAAGGGTGATATCGGTACCCGGGTTTAACTGCAGGTGCAGATCGGCATTGCTGCAGGTATCCGTCACCCGGGGGTCAACAACAATGATTTTCACATCGGGATTTGCGGCTTTATGCGCTTCAACCCTTCGCCATAAAATAGGATGGCACCAGGCTGGGTTAGCTCCGGTAACATAAAAGCAATCGGCCAGTTCAATATCGTCATAGCATACAGGTACAGTATCCTCGCCTAAAGCAATTTTATACGCGGCAACCGCGCTGCTCATACATAAACGCGAATTAGTATCTATATTATTACTGCCAATAAAACCTTTAATTAACTTATTGACAACATAATATTCTTCAGTAAGGCACTGGCCTGAGGCATAAAATGCAACCGAATCCGGCCCGTATTTATCAATGAACGTTTTAAAAATGGCTGCTGTGCGCTCCAATGCGTCGTCCCAGCTTACCCTTTGCAGGGGCATGCTTTTGTTATAACGCATTTGAGGGTACACCAGCCTGTCGGTTTTATCATTAGCTGTGTAATGCAGGTTAAGCCCTTTACTGCACAACATGCCTTTATTTACGGGATAGTCCTTATCGCCCTCAAGCGTTATACTGCCATTTTTTTCTTTATTAATTACCACGCCGCATCCTACTCCGCAGTAGCAGCAAGTACTTTTAAATGTATTTTGAGGGCGTTTATTCAACATTTCTTTTAAGCTAAAAGCTTAAGGCTGAAAGCCAAAAGCTCTTTTATTTATTACTATTTATTATGTATTTTAAGCAGAAAGCGTTAATGGCTTTCTGCTTAAAATTTTTTTGCCCGGGCTTTAAGCTCCTAAAGCTAAAGCAGGCTCATCTGCTGTTTGAGCTTCAGCCTGTTTTTGAAAACGGGTGATCAGCACAATCACGGAAATCACTATAACAGTTATACCGATGTAGGTAAATGCCTGTATATAGGTGATATGCTCCGATTTAAAAAGAAATCCAAACAACATCCCGCCAAGGTTACCGCCCGCACCCACTATACCACTTACCATCCCAACATTTTTACTGTTGATGAAAGGCACTATGCCATAGGTGGCGCCATTTGACATTTTGAGGAACAGTGCAAACGAGAGCATGGAAATAATAGCCATTGTAAGGTTGCCCGAATTTGCAAACAGAACAAGACCAATGCCTTCCAGCAGCAGTACGCCGGCAAGCAATAAGCCCTTGCCCCGCATTCCGAATTTGCCACCAACTTTGTCAGATACAATGCCGCCTAACGCGCGGGCAAAAATGTTCATGAAGCCAAAAATACCTGCCCAGAAACCGGCCGAACTTTGCGACAAATGAAAAGTATCTACAAAATGCAGAGAAGCTACATTATCAAAAGTGATCTCCATACCAAAACACATCGCATAGGCCAGTGTAAGTGCCCAAACACGCCAGTCGGCCAATATCGACCAATCGGTTTTTGATGGGTTGGTTTTGGCATAACCTACTTCATCATAGTTACCGTTAGGCGTGTCTTTGGTAAATTTCCAGTATACAAATGCAATTATCAGCATCATTACACCCGGAACTATCATGGCATACCTCCAGGCTTCGGCCTTGGTAAAGCCGGCCCCTACTATAGCAGCAAATATTAAAGGCATCACCATATTGGTTACTCCACCGCCAAGATTACCCCAGCCTCCGGTTACCGCGTTGGCTGTGCCTTTTATATTCGGCGCAAACATCATCGAAGTATGGAACTGAGTAATTACAAACGATGAACCTATTACACCGATTGCCAAACGAAACAATAAAAAAGACGTGTAATCATGTGCCAGACCTACCAGAAATACAGGTAAGGACCCTATTATTAATAACCTGACTGCTGTTTTGCGCGGCCCCCAGGTATCACAAAGTTTACCTATAATAAGGCGGGCAATAATTGTTGCAGCTACAGATGCAATGATGGTGTTACCCACTTGTCCTTTACTCAAATGTAATTCGGCACGGATGGTTGGCATTAATGGCGCCAGTCCGAACCAGCCAAAAAAGCAAACAAAAAACATGAGCCAGGTAATGTGAAAGGTGCGCATCTGTACGCCCTTCAATGAAAATATGTTGAGTTTGGTAAGTTGTTTTTCCATTTTTTTAAGCTTAAAGCTCAAAGCCTAAGGCTAAAAGCTGTTTGTTTGTACTTTGATTTTTTAACATTTCTCGCTTTCGGCTTTAGCCTTAAGCTTTTAGCCTACATTACTTATTCAAAAACTCAGGTTTGATATTAAGCTGCAGGTACGCCCAAAACGGGTGCAGTTTGCTGCTATCCGGCGTTAAACCTTTGGCATACTCCATGCTGTGGGTTGCTGCCATGTAAGATAAGCCCAGATCAACAGCGGTAAATTTGTTAAGCTTATAGCTGTTGGTGAGATCAAATTCAGTACCCAAATATTTGTCGATAGGTTGGCCGTTTGTTCCTTTCTGATCTTTAGCCAACAGAAAGTAATGATTAGCCAAATCAACGCTAAATCGCTTATTATCTGAAAGATATTTGATTTTAACGTAAGGGTTGCTCAAGCCGCCGGTTGGGGATCCGGTGCCTGCATAAAAATAGTCCATATAGCCCCAGAACTTATGCGGAGTACCATACAATGGGTCAAACCTGTGATTGGTTTTTGAAGCGGACAGCGCATCATTTCCAGACAGATAATCCCATCCGGCTGTATAAGCCATGTTACTGCTTTTGTATGATAAAGATGCGGTATAAGTGTAAGCACTTAACTCAGCACCGTCGCGATCATGACCTCCCTGGTAATAAAATCCAGCGGTAGCAGCCCATTCATCTTTGCTGCCGAAAACGGGATTAACAAGCAGCCCGGTTGTATAGCGGGTATTAACTCCTGGTTGATTAAACCGGCGGCCATATATATAACCAACATCTTCGCCTGATACATTTTTTACCGAATCGAGCTTGTATTTAGCAAACTGATCGGCCAGGAAAAGGCCGGTTACTTTAGTTTTATTAAATTTTTTAGCAAAGTAGAGATATTCAAGTGCTTTATAGTTCTGGTTTTGCCCGTTAGTACCGGGAGGATTTAAAAATGAGAGGTTGCCGTTTTTGGCGCTAATACCAGAGGCATTGACTAGCGGGATAAGCCCGGCAGGGGTGTTAGCCAGATTACCTTTGCTATCCTTTACTGTAGCGGGTACATTGGCCGGTGTATAATAGGTGCCATTATAGTTAATAGCATCAGAGCTTTGATTAAAGGCAGCGCCGAGATCAACCTGCCAGCCTGATTGAAGAAGTTTTAATACGATGGCGTCGTGCCTGCGGGCTTGCTGAATCCAGTCGGTAGCGCCAAGCAAGCGTTCATCGTCATAGCTAATTTCCTGGCGACCAGCTTTTATGGCGAAATAATCGACAGGTGATTTTTTAAAGGAAGTGTCTTTTTTGTTGGAGAGGATCAGCTCGGCCCAGGCTTCGTGAAGGCTTAGCCGGCTGCCGTCGTTGATAGTAATAGTTGAGGCATCCTGGCCCCACAGCCTTACATCCTGTACGGATGTTTGGAAAACAAGCTTGCTGCTTTTGTAATTAAAGGTGAGCCGCGTTCGTTGTGACACAAAGGCCGCGTTTTTGTTACCTATCGGTTCTAAAGTTCCATAACCATCACGTAATTCGCCCCTTGTTTTGATCTGCCCTGTCAAAGACAGCTGCGCAGAAGCATTATAAGAAACGAAACATGATATAATTAATAGAATTTTTCCAATAGTGTATTGATTAGATACATTTTTGTACATTTGAATTGGTTTTTTATTTGTTAAAGCGATTAAAAACTATTTAACCCTGTCTGGGAATGCGACCTCCCGGCAGGGCTTTTTTATGAATTTTTGATTTTTACCATAGGCTCAACCTTTTTTGATTTATTTGTCTGTTTAATTATGATAAATATAACTTATTTAATGATTGCGTACAAATAATTGATTTTTAAAATGAATTTTTATGATTAAAATCATTAAAAACTATATTTTTTGATAAAAACTCAAATTACAAACGGTCAAAAACAGCTGAAATGCATTTTTAACAATTTATTAATAGATAAAAAACCAATAAACCATCGCAAAAACCAAATTAAAATCCTTTCAACAAAATAAAATCATTATAAAAAATCACATACACCGATATAAAGCCATTTTAATTTGCTTTAAACTCTAAAAATTCGAAAAATAAATTCAAAATAAGACAGCAAAAACGAACATGGCTTTATTAACCAATACATTGGTGTATGAAATACACTGAAATTTTAAACAAAAACACAAAAAAAGCGCCATTACCCCTTTCGGCAACGGCGCTTAATGTAAATTTCGTTCTGTTTCCCGCCTAAATACACCAGCATTTAATCAACTCCGACAAAAACTTTTCCGTCGGCTATTTTTACCGGATAAGTTTTTATCACCAATTCCTCTTCACCCAGACACTCACCTGTAAGCAGCGAAAATGTTTTTTTATGAAAAGGACAAGCTACTTTTGGCTCGCAGCTTTCGCCGGCACTGCCGATCATGCCACGCGATATTGCCATTTGCTGCTTATGTGGGCAAAGATTTTGCGTAGCATACCATTCATTGCGACGTGTAAAATTAAATATTGCTATCTGTTCATCGCCGTGCTTAATACATGATCCGCCATTTTCGGGCACATCATCAACATAACAGGCCATGATCCATTGGGTTGCTATTGTTGCTTCCATTGTGTTTTCTTTTTAATAATGATCAATCTAACTTTGAACTAAAAACTCGGGATTTCCTAATAAAACCTACCATTCCTTAGCGCGAACCTGTTCACGCATTGGCTCAAATTGAGCATGAGGATCTTTTTCATCAGGCGCATTTATAAAATGAGCGAAGCGCTTACGCATTGAAGGGTTATTTATAGCCTCTTTCCACTCGCAATGGTAGGTATTTACCAACGCCTGCATTTCCTCTTCCAACTGCTCACCCAATCCAAGACTGTCATTTACTATTACATTTTTAAGATAGCTCATGCCACCGTCGAGCTTATTAAGCCAGGTTGCTGTCCGGGTTAACTGATCGGCTGTTTTTATATAAAACATCAAGAACCTGTCGAGATATTTAATTACGGTCTCCTTATCAATATCTGTAGCCAGTAACTGGGCGTGCTGAGGCTTTGAGCCACCATTGCCACACACATATAAATTCCAACCTTTCTCTGTGGCTATAATTCCAAAATCTTTTGATTGCGCTTCGGCACACTCCCTAACACAACCACTTACGCCGCCTTTAATTTTATGCGGCGCGCGAATCCCTTTGTATCTATCCTCCACCTCGATGGCGAAAGTCACACTATCATGCAAGCCAAACCTGCACCAGGTACTGCCTACACAGCTTTTTACAGTACGGAGTGCCTTGCCGTAAGCATGCCCGCTTTCAAAACCGGCATCAATAAGCTCTTCCCAAATTAAAGGCAGATCGCTCAGGTGTGCACCAAACATATCAATGCGCTGCCCTCCGGTTATTTTAGTATACAACCCGTATCTTTTAGCAACCTGGCCAATCACGATCAATTTATCAGGCGTAATTTCACCACCCGGAATACGCGGCACAACAGAATAAGTGCCTCCCTTTTGAATATTAGCTAAAAAACGATCATTGCTATCCTGTATTACTTCCTGTTTTACAATAACATCATTCCATAAGCTGGATAAAATACTGGCAACAACTGGTTTGCAAACCTCACAGCCGTCGCCCTTGCCGTAATGGTCAAGTACCAGGTCGTAGTTTTTCAGCCCGTTTATTTTAACAAGATCAAATAGCTCCTGGCGCGAGTAATCAAAATGCTCGCAAATAACATTTTTAATATACTGGCCATTCGCCTTCATGGTGCCGGCAATCAAATCTTTTACCAATGGTACGCAACCGCCGCAGCCTGTACCCGCCTTGGTGCATTTTTTCATGCCATCAATACCAGTAACGCCACCCTCATTTACAGCCGAACAGATTGCACCTTTGGTAACCGCCTCGCATGAGCAGATCAGCGCATCATCAGGCAAGCTCATTACACCTGCCCCTGCATTAGCTTCACCTCCCCTTGATCCTAATATCAGATCTTCAGGATCCGGCGGCAGTACTATTTTATTATTAACGGTTTGCAGCAGCATATTATAAGCATCTGCATCGCCGATTAAAATACCACCTAAAAGGTTCTTGCCATCGTTTGTTATATTAATACGTTTATAAATCCCCTTATGCGTATCCTCAAACAAAATAGTACGACAATCAGGTTCAGTAATAAAGGCATCACCAAAGCTGGCCACATCAACACCAATCAGCTTTAGCTTAGTGCTCATATCATAGCCATAAAAACTCTTATCAGCCTCAGTTAGATGAGCTGCTACAATATCAGCCATCTCATAGCCGGGTGCAACGAGGCCATATATCATACCTTCGTATAAAGCACACTCGCCAATAGCATAAATACATTCATCACTGGTTTGCATTTTTTCGTTCACTACAATACCGCCACGTGTACCTACATGCAAACCCGCCAGTTTAGCCAGCTCATCGCGCGGGCGAATGCCGGCCGATATAACCAGCATATCTACAGCAAGCTGACTATCATCATTAAATTTTAACGAGTGGATTTTTTTATCGCCGGTGATAGCAGCAGTGCTTTTATTAAGGTGAATATGCAAACCCAGCTGGCTCAATTTCATTTGCAACATACTACTCCCTGCAGAGTCTATCTGACGCGGCATCAGGCGCGGTGCAAATTCAATAACATGCGTTTCAGAAATACCAAGATCTATTAAAGCCTTAGCAGCTTCCAGCCCTAGCAAGCCACCACCCATTACAGCTCCTGATTTTGCATTAACAGCGCAGGCCTTGATCAACTCCAGGTCTTCAATGGTGCGATACACGAACACACCTTCCTTTTCAATACCCGGGATATCGGGCACAAAAGCCGATGAGCCGGTTGCTAAAACCAGGTAATCATATTTAAGTGTAATGCCTTTTAAAGAGTGGATTGTTTTTTCGGTGCGATTGATTTCCTGGATGGGGTCATCCAAATGCAGCGAGATGCCATTATCTGAATACCACGATAAAGTGGATAGCGATAGGTCATCAGCAGTCTTACCGTTAAAATATTCACTAAGGTGCACCCTGTCATAAGCGTGACGCGGCTCTTCGCCAAAAACAATTATTTGGAACTGTGTTGATCTGGCTAAAAGTTTTTCGCAAAACTTATAACCTACCATACCGTTGCCAACAACAATGATGGTTGGTTTTGACATATCGAAATTTTTTAAATGTTAAAGCAATTTTCAAACTAAAAATGAATCAACTGCGACCTTGATTTCATTTATATCACAATTATAACTCAAAAAAACATCAAATAAAAATTTAATTTCAATTTTTTATTAAATAAATCATGATTATTGGTGTTTAAATTCATAAATTAGTGCTATTAATATAATTTATATCAATATTCAAACAGTTTTTTTTCATTGATTTTGTGATTTTCACAAAATCAATGAAATATAAAGGCTTAAAAATCTATTTTTCAATCATTAATTTAATAAAATGCAAAAAAAAATACAAAATCCAGAACTTTTTGTACTTGGAGCCGGTCCAGGAGACCCGGAATTGATGACTATCAAGGGATTTAAGGTATTACAGCAGGCAAATGTGATATTATATGACAATCTGGCTAACAAAGAGTTACTGGCGATAAGCCGGGATGATTGTGAAAAGGTATACGTTGGCAAGCAACCTTATGGTGACTATACACCGCAGGAAACAATTCATGAGCTGATAAAACACTACGCATTTACTAAAGGTAATGTGGTAAGGTTAAAGGGAGGTGATCCATTTATATTTGGCCGCGGATTTGAAGAAATTGTTTATGCCCGTCAACATGGTATCACCACACATTACATACCTGGTGTAACCAGCATGCAGGCCTCCGGACTGGAAGACATCCCCTTAACCCACCGGCAAGTGAGCGAAAGCGTATGGATGGTTACCGGCACCAAAAAAGATGGCAGTCTATCTGCCGATTTAACCTGCGCCATGCACAGTAACGCAACAGTTGTTATATATATGGGGATGAAAAAGCTGGCAGAAATAGCATCAGCCTACATAAAAGCGGGTAAAGGCGATACACCGGCAGCTATTATACAACATGCTTCATTGCCTCAACAAAAATCTGCAAAAGGAAAAGTAAGCGGGCTTGAAGCTATCGCGGCAGATAATCAGCTTACTTACCCCGCTATTATTATTATAGGTGATGTTGTTAACGTAAAAAATTAAAAAAATGAAGATCAGAATAAAAGGAAACTCGCTGCGCTATCGCTTAACCAAAACTGACGTAGAAAACTTTGACAGGGACGGTTATCTGGAAGAAAGCACCAATTTTGGTTCACAAGTATTTAAATATGCATTGCAACGCTCTGCAACTGAATTTTTAACTGCCGGTTTCAGCGATAACACCATAATTATGTATATGCCGGCCGCGATGGCCGTTGAATGGGCAAGCACCGACCGTGTTGGTTACGAAAGCAACCACAACCAGATGTACCTGCTTATTGAAAAAGATTTTAAATGTCTGGATAATGTGGCTGAAGACCAAAGCGACAATTATCCTAACCCTTTGAGTTTAAAACTTCAGCATTAAGCCAGGAAGGCGTAAATAAAAATCAATTAAACCGAAGTTATGATGAAGTTTTGGCGTGTTTATTTAATCTTAAATGCCGAACGGTAAAAAATAGCGCAACTAAAATCAAAATCCATACCCAGGTGTCCAGCGGGCAACCGTCGGGGCCGCCATCATTGCCATCGCAAAGACCATCTCCCGGATCGCCAAAACTCCAGGATACAGTGAGCAGGTTGATTATTATAATAGCTAATATTGTTTTCCATTTTGATTTAATCATACCTAATTCAAACATGTTGTTATTGTCTAAAAAACATTCCACTCCCAATCCTATCTCCTGTGCCTTCATTAACTGCAACTACTATGTAAAGCCCGCGGCTCAAGCTATTAACATTTTCCTGCATAGTATTTGTACCTGTTGCCGATAGTCTTCTCACAATAGCCCCCGAAGGGCTGACTATATTAATCCTAACAGGCCTGGTTGATGTTTGTTCTACCTTTATATTGACTGTACTCGCTGAAACTACGGTTGGATAGACCAGAAATTTAGTTACTCCGGCGCCCGGTCGGATCTCAAAATTAAGGTTATCGGAGAGTTTATTTTCCCCGGTTACCAGGGTTTGGCCAAGGCGGTAGATTATCTGCCCGCTACCAGGAGTTTGGTCTGTATAGTTATATTTACCGATACCAGTTGACTGCAGGCTATCTATAGTCAAAAACGTTTTGCCCCCATCAGCACTTTTTTGAACAGCGAATTTGGTAAAGTTGCTTTCATTATTGGTTTCCCAGTTTAGAGCTATCCCTTCAGTAACTTTCTTCCCTGTAAAGGTTAACAGCCGATAATCGTGACCAGGAACGATACCTATTTTAAGACAAAACCTGTCATGAGCATAGCTTGCCGGGTTCGACTCTACTTTGAATGCGTATTCGGAATTATGTACAACATCAAGCGAATCGTTGGTGTATTTATCCTTTAGATAAATTGAATACCTTGCATCTATATTCTTTTTTACGGGCGAGGTAAGTTTATACGTGCCATAATTCGAGAAAGTAACGATCAGGTTTACACGTTTTAACTTTTCGAGATTACCTGTGTAATTAGCAAAACACCCTACCGAATCGCTGCTTAACGAGTAAAACAAATCACCCTGCCCTGATGGCCGATAATAGGGTGCATCTTCGCCAGGAACAAACTTGTCTGTAGCATTTTTATCAAAATTGATATCGGTAGAGTTGTGGACTATCGCATCCTGCACCAACTCCATAGTAAGACGGGGCAAAGGGCTTTCAATATCATTGGTAGCTTTGCTCGCAAACGAAGCGCCAATATTTTTACTTGGGTTGCCAACGACATTGAATATTGGATTAGATGAAGGAGAGTTTGAGTAAAGAGAATAGGCCACCTTCATTGACTCATCAAATTTAAGCGCTGACGCAGCTGTTGCTAATATGAAAAAACCCTGTCCTGACAAAGCATAACGACTCGCACCTGCTCCGACACTATTAGTACTGGCATCATACAAAGCAAACTTGGTTGAAGAACTATTGGTGCCCGTACTTGCGTCTTTTACCAGCATATAATAAAATTTGTGAACACTCCCGTTTACAGTATAAAGTTTATTAAGGTCAATTACTGACGCATAAGGGTTACCAATAAGATTAAGTCCTTTCTTTGTTGAGACGGTTGAATTGAATGACAACGCCTGCGGAGCACTTACTGCTGTAGCCGTATAATAAGTTGGCGGCGTAGATGGAAAATTAACAATATTGGCCGTTAACGCGGCATTGGTAGCGGCTGAGCCAGTGCCTTTAATAACTGTACCGAAAAAATTTAATGTAGCGTTATCCGTCGCCGGAAAAGGCCTTACAAAAGGGTTAACCACGCTTCTGCTGCCTCTGAAATAATATAAAAAACCATTAGCAGCAGGCAAGCCCTGGCTTGTTGAGCTAAATGGCTTATACTCGTTATTTACCACCTGATTGGGGTCGGTACTGAGAGGCGCGTTTTCATCATATACAAAAACAGACGGACTATTATTCGTGGTTGGAGAAGAATCAAAACCACCGCCAGACGGGCCTGTGATATAAGTTGTTGCGATAAGCGGAATCAGATTATAGGTAGAAAGCGAGCCAGTTGTTGTAAATGTAGTTGTACCGTTAAGCACCGGCGACGAAAGCAGCATATACCGGCGCAAAGTGCCTTTTACGTAACGCTGAACATTAATACTGCCGGTTATACTATTGACGAAACCACTTGATACAAGATTACCGATACTTGCGTCCCCAACAGCAGTAGACAATAACGTAAGCGCCGATGTTGTTGATGTGGCATTACCTACCGCAAGGGTCGACCCCGCGCTTGCTGATGAGGTTACATTTAACGTATATAATGGAGCAACTGTAAATTTGCTGCCTGATGCCATTGTTTTGGTTCCGCCACCAGTGAAGGTTACGTTATAAAAATTTGTACCGGTGCTTGTAGCATCTGTGAGCGTTTGCGTTGTGCCATCAAATGATATCAGCGCGGATGCATTGGGTGTAAAAGTGCCTGTATTGGTATAGTCCTTGGCAATCGATAAGGCACCTGTCCCCATATTCATGGTGCCGACATTGCTGAGCGTTCCGTTTACGTCAATACTTCCAGAACCGCCGGTAATCGTCGCAGCTGCATTATTAGTCCAGATGGCAGCTGTTGAACCAGCCACACCAATTTTGGTAGCCGTATTGGTTGCATTGGAAAATGACACATTTGAATTTGTGGTAAATGTGGAATCGATATTTAAATAACTTGTTTGACCAGCGGTTGTACCACCAATAACAGCTGTGCCGCTGCCTTGTATAATGAGGTTGTCATAAGTGCGATCTGTAGCCGCATTTGGGTTTACAGGCCCGCCACCCGAGCCAAAACCCTGAACTGAAGTAGTATAAATCACTGGGTTAGCCCCTTTATAATTAACAGTAGCTTTACCTCCATGGTCACCATAAAAATTACAGGACGCATAAGGTACAGGTATCGTTCCGATGGCGTTTGTGGCGTTAAGGATTAATGTTGGATTTACAACCGTATTAGTTGTTTTATATGATGTGAGGGCATTCACCGTAAAGTAAGCGCCATTCTGACTGGTAACACTGTGATTTGTAAAGGTTATCTGGTTATTTATGGTCATAGTCCCCCCTTCCAATCTGAATCCACTTCCATTTTGTTGTTTTACGTTCAGATGTATATTTACATTGTTGCTGACTGTTAGTGTGTTGACCTCCGAAAACAAAAATGAAAAACTACCATAGGTGGCTGAATTAGTACCGATCTGTATGTTTGTGCAGGAGATCGTACCGGTTCCTCTTATATCATTGAAAATGGTACCACTTGCATTGGTATTGACATCCTGGGTGATATCACCTGTTACGGTCAGTGTCGCGCTATTTACAGTTAATATTGTTCCGGTTAGCGATGTGCCCGCTAAGACGCCTCCCGAAACGTATTGAATCCGTCCAAAAGTGATTGAAGCTACTGTAACGTTTGCCGAAAGGACAGGTTGGTTTGTGTAAGTAGAGCCTGTAACACCAAAGCGAACAATGTCGGCAGTACTACCGCCCTGACCGGGGTATGAGGTTGTTGTCGCTCCTCCAACAGTCCAGTTATCCGGATTGCTCCATAAAGTGCCGTTTATATAACCACCAGAACATAAAAAACCTGAACATGTTCCCGCGCCGGTCCAATCAAAAGTAGTCGCAAAAGCGAGCTTATTTATGAAGAGTGCACAGATTGATAGCAGGATAATTTTCAAATAGCTTATTTTCAAGATTTTTGTGCGCTTGGTTTTAAATTGTTTCTTTATACGTTATACATTTCCTTCAGGTTATATTTCAATGAAAAAAACAAGTTACATTTAATTAATAAGCAGAAATAAAACAATACAAATCCCCCTATCATTTGATTTGATCGGCCCGCTTATCGGAGTAGTATTAATATCCTTAGCGTAACCATCTAACGGCGTAAAAAGAATAATACAACAAGATGGCCACGAACTGTTATTAACAACACGTATCAAGAGAACTTTAAATTTCAGGCAAAAAACAATTCGGCCTGGCGGCTAATACTTTTTTTAACCCAACCCTAAAATCTTTTTTTCCTGTTTACTACCACAGAAGTATAATACGAATCAGAAACAATATAGAATGTATTCGACGATAATATGAGTTTTCCAGACCCAGACTTTCAGAAAGCAAGATTCAATTTTTATGTAATCTTATGAAGATTAGATGAAGGCTCCGGCCGACAGTTGTTCATGTTTAAATATGAATTATATATTTGTAACTCATATTTAAACATGGCTAATCATAAAAAGACTGAGTTTGCCGTAACAGATCAGGACATATCAATGGTAGCAAAGGCGCTGTCGCACCCTGCAAGAATCGCCATCATGCGTATTTTGGCACAGCACAAGCATTTTACCTGCGGCGAAATAGTTGAAATACTCCCTTTAGCGCAGCCAACGGTATCCCATCATTTAAAAGAATTAATGGATGCCAGGCTGATCACCGTTGCAATTGATGGTAAAAAATCATTGTATGATGTAAACTGGCCAACCTGGAACAAGTATACAGCCGAGTTTGAAAATATGCTCAGTGCTATTAACAATGCGGACCAGCAGACCTGATCTGCCTTGTTAACTTATGGGTTATATTCATACACAACCTTATAAGGTACCTGTTTAAGTGAAGCAGATACCTGTCCTATCCTCAGATCGCGCAGTTGTGGGGTGGGCTCACAAAAGGAATAAGCTTTTCCTTTATAAAGCAAGGGTTTCCCCATCGGTTTATTAAACTGCACTGCCATAGTTATATGAGTTGGATATAACACCGCGATCATCGGCAAATTGTATATTTCTTTAACAAGGTAAAAAAATAACGCGGCACGATCATCGCAGTCGCTGTATTGGGCAAACAGCGTTTCTTCCGGGCTCAACCGTTTCTCCCGGCCGAAATTCATATCATCATTTTCATATAAAAAGGCATATCGGGTAAAATGCATCAAGTAATCAACACCTTTTTTGATACTCATGCCGTCCACATTTTTTTTTAGCAGGGGGATCAGCGATCCATAAGTTTCTTTACTCAGCGGAATATTGAAGTAAGATTCAAAATCTACAACCGGATAGTTCTTGAAAATGGAATCAATCAGCGGGTTAAGCTTAATCCTGAAATAGTATGCTTTATGCCGGTAGGTAAACTGCAGATCCTTTTCAACATAGTCCGCAGGCGCAAAATCAGGCATGCTCGTAACCTTATATGAAAATGAGTTTATTGCACCGGGCACATTGATATCAACAGGAATAGCCGGTTGTATTGTAAGATCGGTACCCGGGTAGTCATGAATGTTAAGACACATGTACTTTTTATCATCAACCGTATAAGAAGGAATATCTGATACATCTTCATTGTTGTAAACATAAAAAATGATTTTTTTTCCGGCCAGCGCCAATCGTGCGTCATAGCCCGATTTAACCATCAGGAACCATTTACACAAGGTGTACGTATTGTAATTTTTTTCTTTAGGGCTTATTTGCTGGGCAGTTTTGCGCACGAGCTGGTAATACAGCCAGTCATTAAGCTGGTGATCTTGTTTATAACTCAATAATGCATTAAGCAAAGATTTATAATTACCGGCATCAACATTGGTATAAAAGCTTTTTATGTTATTTACCGATAGTCCGCTTGTGGTATCGCTAATAGTTAAAGCATCAGCATTAAATGTACCATCATAAAAAGCAAAACAAATCCTCCCGTTACTTTGAGCAAACAAATTAGCTGTACTTAAAAATATCAAACAAGGGAATAATATTTTAACATATCTGCCCATAGCAAACACATCATTTTACTTATAAAGGTTAAAGCATTTTGGTTTATGTCTAAATATACAAAATTGCAAATTAAAACATCAATTGACTTAATATTATTTTAATCGTTTAACAACATACTATTAATATTACACGCATAGATTTGAATTGGAAAATTATGATGCATGAGGACAGAAACATTAGGTAAAAGAATACTATGCTTATTTATAGCTATAGGGTATTTCTTTTTTTCGTGTTTGTATGTTACACGATGTCCCAAAATTGCAGGTCATGTCAAAACAGGAAAGTATTTAACGCTTAAAAACGGAACGGTAAAACAAAACGGTCCGGTTATTTCGAGTGCAAATAACGGTAAATCGGCACCTGTTCTCTTTTTATCCCGCCCGCGGGTCATTTTCGGCAAAACCTTAGCTGCATTAAATAATCAATTCAGGTTAATTCGCACTTGTGAGTTATGTCCGTTCCTGTTCATATCACAATATGACACTCAAAGCAGATTTCGATCTCACAAGGTTTTTTACGCTGCTAACATTTTTTCCATTACCTGTACCTGGAAAATCTGATTTATCAACTTCTCTCCTGCCAGTACCTTTTACAACGTTTTCTTATTACCTGCATTTACAGCGATTAATGCTGTACTATTAATTTATTTAAAAATCGTGTAGACAAGTTATGCCTTATTTCAACTTAAAATTTTCAAATACCGATAATGAACTGGCTAATTTTGCGAAAGCCCTTGCATTGCCGGTCAGGATTGCCATTGTTCGTATCATTATAGCTAACGGCAATTTAGCACCCAAAGAAAGTTTATATAGCATCCCGTTTAACCAGGAAACAATAACCAAGCACATTGCCGAATTAAAACGGATGGGTATTTTAAAGGCTTGTGGTTTACGCGGTTCAATTAAATACAGTATTGACGAGCGGTTGTTTCGTCAAATGGCCGATGGATTTGCCATGCTATTTGAAAGTATAAGGAGATTTGAACATGATCTGCCGGACTATTAAACTTGATTATACGAGCATTGAGGTGATTTTCTGAACGCAAGATGATTAATTACAAAAAAAATCAATTATAATAACCTGATAAACAGGTACTGCGTTATAACATTTACTTAACCTGTGCTTAAAATACCAATTCAGATTTGGCAATTCGGTTCAGATTTGTACTTTTGCGCCCGGAGAGTTGGCAGAGTGGTCGATTGCGGCAGTCTTGAAAACTGTTGAACTGTGAAAGGTTCCTGGGGTTCGAATCCCTAACTCTCCGCATCAAGTATTATTCAGTTAGGATAAAAAGCGCTGTAAATGAAATATTTACGGCGCTTTCTGTTTTTAGCCATCGCCAAAATAAACCGATCAATCGCGTTGTTCCGGTACCCGTGGGTGACCTTTTTCAAGGTAAGCTTGCCGATCACCGGAACGTTATAAGTCTCCTATATTGAACATTTTCTTAATTTAAACATCTTGATTTCAGTAGGATATGTAACTGATTTTATTCACTTAAAGCTTCAGTGATGAACAGATCTTTTAACCTCCTCTTTTACGTAAAGAGATCAAAAGCAAATGCCGAAGGCCTCGCCACATTTACCTGCGTATTACTACCACTGGGCACTTTAGATTGGCGAAGAGGGGCAATATCACTGGTATATCCAAATTACCGCCTGAAACCGTCATTTTTCAGGGCGCAAAAAGGCGCAGGAAAGAATTTAATTACGGTCTATTTAAGTCCTTTCAATTACTTATTTTAATACATAAACATCTTAATAACAGTACATTAACAAATAAATGCGCCTAAAATTAGAAACTAATTTCAGGGTGCATACATATGCTTCAGCTTTCGGTTCTCTTCCTCCAGCTCTTTCAGCCGCTTCAGTTCCTGGCTATCCATACCGGCATACTTTTTACGCCAGTTGTAAAAGGTTGATTTGTGAACGCCCAGTTCGCGACATAAATCGTTAAACTCACGGCCTCCTTCGTATTCTTTGATCGCCTTGACAATCTGTGCTTCGGTAATAATAGAGTGCTTCATCGTTTGACTGTTTAAAGTTAAGGCTTTTCGTCCTTTAAGCAGTCCGATTTTTAGGAGGGGTTACACTGCTCCCGCTTAATCAAATAACGACCACAATCGTTACTGTTTTGCCAGTCCCTTAAGATATCCTAAGCAACCTTTTTACTAACCCTTTATCAAATCAGGTTGGAATCTACGTAAGCCGCTTTTGCCTCATATATTCTCTTTAGCTGAGCATTTGCGCGAGTAAAGTTTCTGATTAACATCTCTTTATCGTCATTATTTCCTTTTGATACATCAGAATAGCCGAAGTATTTTTGCACCGAAATAAACGGGAAAAACACCATTTTATTAATCACCATTTTGGAAAGCAGAATATCTGCAACTACATTATTATTATAGGGTTCGTCCAATATTTTTTGAAATACAGGTTTATACAAAATAGTAAATTGTGTACAATGGGAATAGCCTATCCAGGCTCTATTATTGGTAATGGGAAGGGCCTTAATCAATCCACAGATACCACCCAACAGCATCTCGGCCTGCTGCAAATAAGCCTCCATAATATTTTTAAGTAAAAATGACCTGGAGTAGTCGGATGTAAACTCATGATCATCTTCACAAATAATAATTACATCATCCCCGTTTTCAATAGCTAGTTTTATAATTTTACGAACGGTTTCCCATAAGCCAACGGCGCCGATTGGATTTTTACAGGCCTCTATTATCTGGATATTGAACTCATCCTTCCCAGCAAATTGCCCTTTTATATGTTCCAGTCTTTCCGTTCGTTCCGGCAGATTAATTATATATGTTGGAATAATGACGTTATCATAGTTTTCTTCATTTAAGGCATCTGCATTTTCGATTGAAAATGACTTATAAAAGGCAGAAATGCGTTCTATTAGTTCAACTTGTTCCGAAGCATTGAAACTTGGTCGTTTTACGCGTGTCTCATTAGTATCCGACTTTAAACCGGCACCTTTTGGCTCTGTCAAATTTGATATAAATGGATATATAAAGAATTGTCCATTCGCAATTGAAAATATATTTTTATCCGCCAGTAATATGTCTTCAAAAAATGGGCGAAATATAATTGTAAACTGCGATTCGGAGAAATTCTCTACCCAAAATATGTTATTTGAAACTCTTATCGCACTCCCAAATGAGGTTACGTCACCACATAAAATATCTGCACCTAACTTTTCTGCCTGCCTTATACATTCTAATAAATTATCCGTCGAATAATTGGCCGTAAATTGATGGCTGTCTTTACATATCAAAATGTAATCTGCATTTGTGCTTATTACATTTTGCACAATTTGTTGGATAGTTTTCCATAAATCACTTATTTTATTTTCATCGGTAATGGGTTCCACAAAATTCAGTGCAAATTCTTCTTTCCCGTTAAACTCCTTAAGGATATTTTCTTTAAAATCCATCCGGTCTTTGGGGTTGATAATAAAGGTGGGGATGCATTGTCTTGTCATATTCATTTTTATAACTATTAATACGTGATGGGTAAAACAATCACTGATGATTGTTCTTAAATATTTCGAATCTATACATTAGAACATACAATTCTTGTCAGGACATTTGCAAACTCGAATAAGCGGCCTTTGCTTCATATATTCGCTTTAATCTTGTGTTCTCGCGATAAAATGACTTGGCAAACAACTCTATATTTTCATGATTACCTTTAGTTACATCTGAATAGCCAAACGGCTTTTGGGCAGAGATAAATGGGAAAAACACCATTTTATTACTCAGTATCATCGAAAGCATTGCATCTGCCGTTACCGTATTGTCGTAAGGGGTGTCCAATATTTTTTGAAATACAGGTTTATATAAAATTATAAATTGCGTACAAAAGGAAGTACTCACCCAGGCTCTGTTAGTGGTAATAGGAAGGGCTTTATGGAACTCACAGATACCGCCCGAAATCATTTCCGTATGCTGTTCATGAGCTTCCAATATATTTTTAAGTAAAAGTGATTTGGAATAATCGGCCGTAAACTGATGATCGTCCTCGCAAATAATGATTACATCATCTTCGTTATCCATAGCAATCTTTACTATCTTCCGAATGCTTTCCCAAAGCCCAACCGCACCAATCGGATTTTTGCAAGCTTCGATTATTTGAACTTTGAACTCATCCTTTCCCGCGAATTGCTTTTTTATATGGTCGAGTCGTTCTGTTCGCTCGGGAAGATTGATAATATAGGTTGGAATAGCTACATCATTCAAAAATTCTTCGCCCAAGTCGTTCTGCTTTTGCCCGGAAAATTCTTGATAAAATGCGGAAATATTATCTAATATTTCAACTTGTGCTGAAGCCAACCCGCTTACATTTTCCGTTCTGCTTATTTCGGTATTGCCGGGCGTTGCGTTATCACGGACGAGTTCCTTCTTAATTGATATAAAAGGATATATAAAAAATTTACCATTGGTAAATGGGAAAGTTTTATAATCATCTGTTAGAATGGATTCGAAGAATGAGCGGAAGACAATTGTAAATGGCAATCCTGCAAAATCCTCTACCCAAAAAATATGTTTTGAAATCCTCAAAGCACTCCTGAATGTGCCCAGCCCACCACATAAAATATCGGCACCTAAATCTTTGGCCTGACTAATGCACTTAATTAAATTATTCTTTGAATAGCTATCGGTAAATTGATGGTCATCCTGGCATATTAGAATATAATCGGTTTCGGTTGCCGTCACTTTTCGGATAATATGCTGAATAGTTTTTGGTAAGCTTATTACATTATCTTCGTCCATTACGGGCGCTATAATGTTTACCAGAAATTCCTTTTTTCCTGAAAATTCTTTCAAAACAGTTTCTGTGCCATCTGTACTGTTGTTGTTAATAATAAATGCGGGGATGAAGGTTTGATTTGTCATTTCTTGTTTTGCGATTATTAGGCTGGTAAATTTGCTTCCACCTTTTATGGAATTCCCACCTATGTTACTTTTCAGAAGCAACCGATTGTTTTATTTATTTAGCTTGGCGACTTTCCAGGCTTTAACAGTAAAGGCTCAACCTACCAAGAAAAACCCAGCGTATTCAAGTTTATATAGCCTTGTTCATTTTATTTAACAGCTTTAATTATTTTAGCTTGTAACATAAGTTTTATTCTACCGATAATTAACAACTCAAATTCAGCTAAAGAAGCCTTAAGATCATCCGGCTCAAAAACGGACCTTATTTCAGTTAATACATCATTTATTGCTACCGGCTGTTCCGATATCTGTAATAAGCGCATATCCAAATCATCAATTATTGACAACGAATAGCCCTTGTAATGGCATTCCGGTATAATGCATACATAAACACTTGTTGGCGTTTCATTTAAATTTAGCGGCCGTTTCTTTAAATTTTTACTGATTTCAGTATCAAACGACCTCCAGTCAAACGAGCTTTCCGTTATTTGAACTATCTTATCTGCTACGATCTTCTTAGCATAGCTACTGTCTCTGTCAGCAAAAATGTATTCAAAATAATTAGTATGTGCAATGTCTCGTTGGTACAGAAATTCATTTGAATGTTGAGAAAAATCGTTTTCTATAGTATCATTAAGCCTTGCCTCAAATAACTTTGCGTCATTCAGCATTTTGGAATATATGGCATCATCTATATTATTTGTTTCTGTATTATCGATCGCTGCTAATACATTTTCAACTATTTTACTTTGAAACTGACGTTTGGTTTCTGATTTAATACCTGTATTCTTTTCAGATATTACCAAATCCGGATGTTGTTGGCAATCCTTCAAATTAAAATATCTATCTGTTAAATATTTTTCGGTGGGCTGATTAATAAAATAGTAATAATCCTTTTTTAAGGGAGTCTGCTGATTCTTAAACAATGCAATTATCCGGTAATAATATTCAGGATAATCCTGCCTTAACCTGTTTGCCAGTTGTTGACAAACATTCGAAGTTCTTTTATATTGACCTATCAGATGCAGGTAATTTTTGTTAAAAGGCACTTCCGTAAAATCGCCGAACGATTTATATTGGTTATCAGGAATGATCTCATCAAATAACACATTTACCTTTTTATTAAATTTAGCTGCCAGGCAATAAAAAAGATATTGCTCAAAATATATATTGAAAGCGCCAATGTTAATATTGGAGAGACTATTGACATTATTGCTTATTGTTTCCTTTGATCGTGCTGTATAAAGGTTAAAAAAACTCAAGTCGTTGCCGCCTATGATCCCGGCGTTGTAGGCATATATTTTATCTTTTTTATCTTTTTCTTCTGTTACTTCAATTGGAATGTAGGTTAATCTGGGTTCCAATTCGCTAAATAAATTTTCATAAAAGCTAGTTCCAACTTCCAAATTCTGTGCTATCAAATCGCCATGAAGCAGACTTTCATCAAAGGGTTTCCAAATAATTACATCTCCGTCCACGTGTAAAAATGGTACGGCTTGTTGTGAATAGGTATGTATTTTGGGCAACCCCCATAACTCAGAGGGGTTTTGATCGAATTGATCCAAGTCGCATACTACATCTGTATAGGGTAGCCGTAAGGTATCAATTAGAGTTTTTGCTGTAACACTATCGGCATGTAATACAACCTCATCGTAATATTTTTTTAATTGCAGACAGCTTAAAGCCCAGCCCATTAAATGATATTCGGGCGAATACCATCCGGCATTAAATTTCAGCATATCCTTTTGATTACATGCCCAGGAAGTTTGAACGATTTTCATATTGGATTTTTAGTTGTGTAAATGTTCTAAGTCATTATTTAGCCGGTTAATGAATAAAGCTCCCGTCTCCCCTGCGTTTCAACGGCTGGCCGTTATGCATCGGCGTCCCCCCCCATTTTTGCAGATTTAATTTTAGCCCCACCAAAAAATATCGACTTAAAGTATTTGACTGTGTGTAAGTTGTGGACTGCGGCGTAACCGATTGCTGTAAAAAATTGTTCTGGTGTAATAGATCGAATACATCAAAGGTGAGTGCCAAACTCTGTGTCCGCATTGAAAATCGCTTTTCAAAACCGGCATTAATTACCAGCGGGTTTTGTTTATAATTTGTAAAGCCCGATATGTAATTCTTGATGGCATTATAATGTAACTGAAAATTTCTTGGTAAATAGATCTGACCATCAATCGCCAATTTGGTGGTTTGAATGGTGTTTGAAGTTGCATTTAATGTGTTGGTGAATGACCTGTTGACCTCATAACCTATGTAAGGGCTTATTATAAACTTATTATCATTTAAACTTATCTGAGGGCCAAACCTTTCATTAAAATCCCATTGGGATGTATGGTAGGATATACTATTGCTTACCGCATTGAAATAGCCATAAGTAATGCTTCCGTTTAACCCAAGATAATAGTTCCGATCATTTAATTGTTTTGAAATTGAGTAGCCGCCTGTTATTGCCTTGTCGCCGTTTATATTAACATAATTAATTTCATTGATGGTTTTATTTAATGTCGCCGAAATGGGTGCTGTGATCTGCACAATATTGGTCGCTACCTGATTATCATATAATCTTCCGTCTACATTAAAAGAAATATTAAACTTGTCATTGGGGAAATATTTGTTGTAACTGGCCGTAACGCTATGGGTAAAGGTAGGCTTAAGGTTGGGGTTGCCTATAATAATGTTATTGGGATCCGATCTGTCTATAAAAGGCTGTATTTGTTGAAACTCCGGCTCGGTGTTGATACCGGAATACGCTATTTGAAATCTTTCGGAAGTTGACCAGGAGTAGGAATACCTGAATACGGGTATGATCCTAAAATCCAATCGGGAGGTAGAAACATTATTGGCCGTATTATTGTCGACCTGTGTGCCTGATAGTGCGGTAGATACAAATGTAGCCCCCAGGGATAAATTACTCTTTCGGCCGCTATACCGGTAATCAACCGTGGTCCTTGTTTCTGTAAACGAAAAATGATAAGTATTCTCTAACCGGGTGAGTTCCTGTAACTGACCATTCGCCAACACCGTATCCGATATCGCTTTATTGTCATAAACTGCGTTTCTTATTTGTCCGGTAAACTCAAGTTGCGCCCTGGCCGTTAACGGCTCAACATAAGTAACAACGGAACGATAGACTTTGCTGTTACTTGTTTTGTTAATTATTAAATGGGATAAGGAGTCCTTTACCAACGTGTTCTGCGTTGTGTCAAGGTAATAACGGTACTCAGTGCTTTTATCCCCCTTTATCTGGCTATTTGATTGAGTGAAGCCAGCCTGAATAGAAAAGTTTCTTTTGGGCTTTTTAAATGTATGCACAAATAGTGCTGTTAAACCATAGCCATGACCGGTAGTTGAATTGACTGCTTCGAGGTTTACCACCGGGTGTTCAAATCCAGTGGTAAAATAATTTAAATTACTTGTTAGCGTACTGGTGGTTGCCGAGGAATTAATATTATTGAATGTTGCGTTGATTTGGAGATAGTTGGATTTATCAAGGTTATCCTCCAGTTGAAATTTTACAGTGTTGCCACGGCTTGAGTTTTTAACCGTGCTATTGTTAATGAAATTACTTAACCCATTGCTTGAATTTGCAAAGCCGTAAGTATTGCTTATTGAGTTGGTATTATTAAAATTGTAAACGTAACTGCCGGTGGCCACTATTTTACTGCCCCAATCATCAGTATAACTAAAGGTAGGTGACCCGGATCGGGTTGTTCCGGGAGCGGATATCACGGAACTTGTTGGCGACGTTGAAGCGACACCATTGACAGTGCTGCTTACATTGCCAATTAAATTTATTACCCGGTTGGCATTGATATGCTGTACCGAAAGCTGTTCATTATACCGGCCATGATTTCCTTCTTGCGATACGATCCGGGCAATAGTACCAATTGACTTATCGGCCCTGGTGGTGATGTTCAATGTTTTTGAAGGGGCGCCATCTTTTATCCCGGTCCGGGCAGCCTGATCTCCATAATCATCAACTATCTGAATTTTATCCACGATGGAAGCCGGCAAATTCTGGATGGCCTGTGCTACATTTCCCCCTCCAAATACTTTTCCGTTAAGCTTGGCTTTTGTCACTTGTTGACCCTGGTGTACCAATGTCCCATCTGCTCCAACCTCCATTCCCTCCATCTTCTTCAGTAACTGATCCACGGTAGAGTAAGCGGGTACTTTATAATCGCTGGCCCTGTATTGGACGGTGTCCGTTTTATAAACAATCGTGGGCGTTCCGTTAACGTTGACTTGTTTAAGCTGATAATATTGATCTTTGAGTATTATTGGTGCCAGTACAATTTTTTTTGTCTCCTCATTATTTAAATACCGGCTCACCTTGGTTGTAAATCCTACTTCGGATACGGTAAGTAAAAATGTCGCCTCTCTTACATTCTCGAATATAAAAATCCCATCTTTATCAGAGCTTGTCGCCATCGAATCTTTTGCAGACTTTAGTATGACCGTAGCCCTGGCAACCGGCGTTCCGGTACTGTCCTGTACAATCCCGCTAACCTGGCGAAACTCCCGCGCAGGCAACTTCGGTGCGTCTTTATTGATAATTTGTTGCGCCTTCAAATTTGTCGCTACCATTAAAAAAAGGATAAAAAAAATATGTTTCATTTTATCCCTCTCATTAAGCTGTTAATTAAACGGTGAAATAAAGTGGCTTTGGCTGTTATAATTTCGGCGTCGGCTATCATCCCGTTCTTCAATAATAAATATCCGCTTCCATGGTTATCAAAAGCCACCTCTGCAACATATTCTCCTGTTTTTACTTGATCATCGGTAACATACCTGATTATACCGTCCAACGTACGTTGGTCATCAACAGGATTTCTAAGTTTAATTAATACTGTTTGCCCTGATTTAACCTTATAAATATCATTTTGCGAAACAATCATTTCTCCGTAAAACCCTCTATTCTCACCAACTATAAAAAATACATTCTGATTAGGATGTAATTGTTCATTTTCATGTATCACCCCCGCATAAATTAATTGCCCATTGGCCGGTGCTTTAAGGTTCTTTCTGCCGGTCGAATTTTCGAGGACTGCCAAATAATCGTCTTTCTTGACGGAGCTATTATTTTGTACCAATATCTTGATTAATCTCGCCGAATCTTTTATTGACAAGCTATATGGTGAGTTTACCGAATGTATTTTTATCTGTGTTTGAATAGCTTCGGGATAGCTTATAGTTGATGAAATGAACACACATATTATTGCGATAGCTAATACCAGACTTATTCCCCACCTATACAACCACATTGGCGGTGTACCGATAATATCCTGCATTTCTTCAGCATGTACCGGCTCTTCTTGATTTAATAATTCCTTTGCCATGTAATTATATGCCTAATTCAAGTTGATTTTTTACCAGGTTAAAATACTCCCCCCTCATTTCAGTTAGTTGGCGATGAGTACCTTGTTCAATAATTTTGCCCTTATCCATAACAATAATATTATCAGCATTTCTTACGGTGCTTAAGCGATGTGCAACCACCACCACGGTTTTTCCGTTAGTAAACTGGTTCAGGTTGTCCATTATTATTTTTTCGTTGTTTGCGTCCAATGCATTCGTTGCTTCATCAAAAAATAAATAAGCCGGATTTTTATAAACAGCACGGGCGATAAGCAGGCGTTGTTTTTGGCCCTGACTTATTCCATGTCCGCCTGCTCCAATCTTGGTATAGAGACCAAAAGGCAGCTCGCTTACAAAATCATTCAGGTTCGCTGTTTCAATGGCCTTATTTAATTTATCCAAATCCGGAAAATCATCTCCAACCGCTATATTATTGGCTATAGTGTCTCCAAAAATAAATCCGTCCTGCATTACGGTCCCGCAACTGCTCCGCCAAATCTTATAGCTTAAGCTGGTTAAGTGTATTTTTCCAACTTTTATTTTTCCGGTTTCGAGCGGATAAAAACGGAGAAGTAATTTCAGCAATGTGGTTTTACCGCTGCCGCTCATTCCCACTATTGCCGTAGTTTTACCCTGCGGAATGTTTAAATTTATATTTTCCAAGGCGGGATTGGCATCGGCTCCCGGATATCTGAAAGTAAGGTCTTTAATACTAATGCTTTTGTCAGCGGGCAATTCATTGATAAACGTACAGTCAGCAGGCTCTTCATCTTTTAGCTGGTGCACTTCATTCAAACGTTCCAGGCTAATTTTGGCATCCTGATACGCCTGTATAAAACCAATCATTTGTTCGATAGGGTTACTTACCTGACCAACAATGTATTGTATAGCCATCATGCCGCCTAAAGTAATATTGCCGTCAATAACAGCCTTTACGCTTATAAATGTTATCAGTATGTTTTTTCCCTGATTTATGAATGCTGATCCGGTTTGCTGTATCTGGCTTAGGGCAAGATTTTTTATTTTAAATTTGTAAAGGCTTGCCTGTATATTTTCCCAGTGCCAGCGTTTTTGTTTTTCACAATTATTCAATTTAATCTCCTGCATACCATTTACAAGCTCTATTACATTGCTTTGATTATTTGAAGCGATGCCGAACTGTCTGTAGTTAAGGTCACGCCTGCGTTTCAAAAACAGAATTATCCATAAAACATAGAGTACGGTACTAATAAGAGAAATTAAAAAAATCAGCGTATTATAATAAATCAATACAATGGTAAAAACCACCAGGTTAAGCAATGAAAACAAGGTGGTTAATGCGGTGCCGGTTAAAAAGTTTTCTATCTTTTGCTGGTCATTCATTCGCTGCAGAACGTCGCCTGTAGTTTTTGTTTCAAAATAGCTGATTGGCAACTTCATGAGTTTTACCAAAAAATCGGTTAAAATAGAAACATTGATACGCACACTTATGTGAAGCAGTATCCATGATCTGATGAAATTGATGCTCATACTTCCCAAAAAAAACATCAGCTGAGCAATCAAAATCAAATAAACGAAGTTAAGGTTACGGGTATTGATGCCTGTATCTACCAGGGCCTGCGTAAAAAACGGGGTGACCAACTGTATTAATGTGCCAACACCCAGTCCAATAATCAACTGAAAAAAAAGTTGTTTATATTGGAAATAGTAACGGAGGATGGCACTCCATTTGACCTCATTTTGCTTATCTTCTTCAAGTTCATAAAACGAAGGCATTGGTCCTAGTAAAAGTGAGATGCCATCATAAAGCTCTTTGTGCGAAAACCAATTTGATTTAAATTCTTCTTCCTGTAGCATAACCAACCCTTTGGCCGGATCGGCGATGTAGTAGGCCGTGCCTCCTATTTTATAAAGTATAACATAATGGTTTTGACGCCAATGCAAAATACAGGGCAGTTGTACTTGCTTAAGCTGTTCAATAGTTACCCTTACGCCTAATGAGCGTAAGCCTATTTTTTCTGCCGCGTCGCTGATGTTCCATAAAGTTGTCCCCCCTCTGCCCGTAAAACACAAAGCCCTCAATTTTTGAATGGAATAATTGCGATTATAATACTTAGCAATCATCCGCAAACACGTTGGGCCGCAATCTAAATTGTCTTGCTGTTTGTAAAAGGTAAATTTCAATTGACTTGAGTTATTTTATTGTTTTCTGCCAAGGCATACTTGCCGAAAAAATCTATAGTTTGAATACCCAGGTATAAAGCGTTCTTGGGCATCAATGCGCTGAATTTGTTTTGCTTTTAATTTTCATACCGGCAGGTTCACGCGGACTGTTTTTTGAAAGATGTAGAGACTTTAAGCTTTCTTACCAGTAATGCTAAGCGCCATAACAAACAATATCAGTTTAAAATTCATTATTTATCCATTTACTTTTTTGCTAAAGTATATTCACCCCAAAAATCTGTGGAGGAAGTAAAAGCCTCTATATGGACTTTAACAGGAAACGAAGGCTGGTTATTTTTGATGTATTCGTCGCTAACCCCAGGCAGGGGCCCGATGGGGACAACATATACTCCCCCAGCCAACGTTGTTGCTTGGCCGGCCGCGTTATATACAGCGGCCATATCTACGCCCGGCAATTTAATATTATAAGTAAATTTTGCAGGCGCATTTGCATCAAGTCCCAATTGTTTTAAACTGATAGACAACTCATAGGTAAAAAACAATTTATTATTAAAAGCTCCGGCTGCTTTGATGCCATCATGATTATATACCGAAATAAGGCTGTCCATGCTTTTTATTCCGGTTACCTTAATGAGTTTGGATGCATTTGCGTAATCTGTATTTTTTACCTTCATAATCGAGTCGGCTTCCGTCTGAGAAGCTGGCTGGTATTTTAGATTAACCCAGACCCGGTTGTGCATATCTGGGAAAGGATAAGTTATACTAATGCCATTTTTGATGTTTTTTTGATTAGATGGATTAATAGTCAGAATGATACCGCCTCCCAGTATTTTATTGATATTGGTATGTTCCGTTGCCTGTATAGTTAAATACAAGTTATCATCATCGTTAGCCATCGTATAAAAAATATCTGTAGCATGGTTATAAGCCTGAAATTTGTTGCTCCATTCCGTTGATTTCCCGTCAATTTTCACGTTCGACGGAGCGCGCAGGCTGCTTTGTTGGATGCCGGGCAGCTTTTGAGCATAAATAATAACGGGTATTACGATTGACAACAACAGCAGTGAGAGGTGTTTAAAGTTCATTTTTTTACAAAAAAAGATTCACGGAAAAAACAACCATGATTTTTGTTATCATGGTTGTTTACTCAAAAATTAATAACAATCAACATTGTCGCAACAATCGTTCGTATTGCAATTATTATCTGCACCAGATTGAGTACCACTTGTGATACTGGTGTGAACTCCTACTGCCCCTGCACAACCGGGGGCACTACTCCAGTACCATGTACATGAGCCTCCACTAATCATTTTCATTTGATCTTTGGTGAGCATTTCCTTAATGTCTCCAAACTTAAGTTCCAACTTTTTCATAAATTTTTGTTTTTAAATTGATGCCTCTATTTTAGGGTTGCGGCTTTCCTTATCCTGTTTTACCAAGGCAGGCAACTTTTTTGTTCGCGAAACAAATTCTTTACACCTTTTACAAAACATATTTGATATCTTCTGCCTGGTAAGCAGAAGGTAATCTGCGACCGTTGATGAACAGCGTTGGCGTACTTGTAATTTCTACCATCTTACACCACTCTTTTTGCGCTGAAAGTGCGTTAGATTCAATCGCAGTTCTCATAGCCGGGTATTTCTCTTTCCATAATTCATATTTTTTTTTCTCCTGTTTATACCAGTCATTTATTGCTTCTTTAAGCCTGATTTCGTTCTTTTCAAACTTTAATGCCATAAAGTGGCTGATAACATTTTTGTCCAGTTCTTTTTGATATAGTCTGTTAACAAAAACCAATTGAAGTTTTATATCATCTCTTGAATCAAGTAAATTATCCAAAAGCATATGTGTTTTTGTACAATGAATGCAAAAAGGGTTAGATACCAGCGTAATCACGTTGGTAGCTTCTTTGTTACCTATCATGATAGTATTTTCTTCGGTTGGCAAAGCATACTTATTCTCCCGGTGCAGCATATTTTGGAATAATTCTTTATTGTATTTATACCTATACAACTCCAGTCGAAGCATTTGTAATTGCATAGAATTAATCAAGTAAGGCTTTATGAAGACCCATAAAAGGATCGGAACAAGTATTCCGACAAACAAATTGCTCAAGGTATGTAAATCGGGATACTGAATTCCATTGGATAGGTAAGGTATAAAAGCAGCAAACTCCAGCCATAAAAGAGCCTGGACAGTGCAACAGAAAATACACCATTGCTTTGCTACCCGCCACTGATAATAAATGGAATAAAAAGTATAGGGTAAGCTTAGTAAATTTAGAATTCCCAATATTTGTATTAAGTGGGCGTTTGCGGCATTAAATAGCAAAGCAACCAATGTACCTGAATAGTAAAAAAAACCAATTTCGCTCCAACTCAATTCTTCGGTTACTTTTGCAGCCTTTGATGATAATATGACATGGCAATTTTTACTATTATCGTCCCCGCAAAATTTTTGTATCAGAGGATTATTTGCATCGATGCTTTGTATTAGTAACAATATGGAAGCTAATAAGCCTACCGTCTTAAAAAAAGCTAAGATGCCGATATGCCAATTTATAGTTTGTAGATAGGATTGATTGAAAAACAAATAAGCGAGAAAAACAATGATTAGTCCTGATACAACAAACGGCATGCGTAGGGTCTCGATGATTTCTTCCCTGCGTTTGGCAGAATAATCATACTCACCGGATGAGTCATCTTTTTGAAACGCTAATATAGATCCCTGATAACGACTTTTAAATTCGTCTATACTAAATGAATGGTTATTCCAATGGTCATTCGATATGGTGATTTGGCTTTCATCTTTTTGGTTTACTAAAACAAATTCCCCTTTTGCAAAACAAGCTATAAAAGGCAAAGGTATTTCCGTCTCAATTAATTCTTCAACACTAACCTGGTAAGCTTCATTGGGGATATTCCAATAGGTCAATACCTCACTGATAGCAAGTAGGCTGGAAGCATCGGTATGTTTTTGCAATTCACTAATAATGCTATTCCGGGTGACGGGAATACCCAATTGTTTCACGACAAGGCTTATTACCTTAACTGAGTTACGGTGTTCCATAGGATATTAAAATGGCTAAGCGATGGTCAATAAACGAGGACGATCAGGATGTTTTTCGAATTCCTCAGTGATATTATCACCAATAACGGATATATCAAATGCGTGGCCAATACAGGTTATTACCTGCGAAAAATTACTTTTCATAATAAGGTTTAGATGTACAATTAATACTCTTCAGTACTAATTAGTTGTATTAAATTGATCGTATTTAATCGGTAGTATAAATTGGTATTTCAAATATATAATTATATATGTCAATAACACAAGTATTTTTAAAAATAATTTTCATTTACATGTATACCGGCCTATTTAATCTGGATCGTTGTGTTTTGTCCATATCCAAATCCGCAATTCCCCCCCTTGAATTCGAATTTTCCAACTTCGAATAACTGCTTAAGCAAGATATTGTTATAAATTCCAAATTTTGTTTGACTTTTTCCCTGATTGTCATTTCGAGATTTGTGAATTGCGGTTTTCTAATATCGATCTTAGCTTTGTATTTCCAGCGGCAAGAGGTCTTTTTGCCCTACAAAAAGCCTCTTGCCCTCCGGGGATTTGTCGGAATTTCGCAACTCATTCCGATGTATTAAATATTTTAAGTTCTATTTGAAAATATAATTTCGAGTATCTGAAAAATATCGATTTCAATTTTTGGAGTTCCATTACTACGTCGTCGTTAAATCGGCAGACACTTTTCTTTCAGTAGCCAAATGTACGAGCCTCATTTTTGTTGCCTGTCGTTTAACGGCGGTTGACAAACCAGGCAGGACAGCGCCGGAATTCCGCAATCATGAACAAGCCTGATTCTACCATGGGATCTGATTTAAAAACATTTTCTAAAGTGATGGCTGATTGCTTCCGCCCTACTATTGAAGATTTCTTTTTGGGGGTGGTAAAACGTTTGCTTTACTTTATGCTTAAGCTGATGGTCCGAAGGGGAAAATAACCTCTTCGAATGAAAAATACGACTTTCCATGTTACGTATTTTTCATTTTTATTTATGCCGGATTACCAGCCTTTTCGCGCTGTTTTCGCTATCTAAAACCCTGTTCATTTGCTCATAAGAAACAATTCTTAAAAATGGAACAAGCATCGGTCAACGAAAAAAGATCAGTAGCAGCACCCGGGCACTCCATTTACCTCCTGGAACAAGGTATTACATTTTCGCATACCCACCCTATCTGATCTCGGGCGCTCTGACCGGTCCGGAATCCTGGCTGATCCACCTCTCTATCGTAAGCCAGCAATTTGATTCGTACATCAGGCCAATCCCGGATTTCCTGAAATCGGAAGGTCTGCCATTGGCTATACCCGCAGACGCTGTACAACATAACAGCATATTGGGTGGCACAGGCGGATTTCAGTTCACCGGCAAAGTGATCTCGGTCAGGGTTAGCAGAACCAATGACCTGACAAGAATAACCGAAAAGATGCGCGATCTGACCAGGCACTGTCGTTTCTGGAGCCATGCGACGCTCCTATTTACCCTCCCGTATGCTACTTACGTGATCCTCATGTACTGGGTACAGTTGGCGACGGTGATCCCCGAATCGCTGCGTGACCCGCGCGAAACCATCTTAACGGTAAAACCGCATTCCATTTTCTGGACGCTGGATGCGCTCGGTTTTATCTGCATGGGAAGTTCCACGTTTTTGGCGGCCTTTGCGCTGGAAAAGAGCGACCGGAAAGCTTGCCGGCTGCGCGGCTTTTTACTGGCCAACGGCTTGCCTATTTCTACCCGCGTTTTTCCACCTTAGTGCTGTTCATCGTTTCGCCCTGGCTGGTCACCGCGCCGGGGTCGATGCTGGCGATGGCGATGTTTCTATGGAGGACACAGGATGAACTTTAATGACCGGAAAACGCTGCTGCCGGCTTATGCGGCTTCCAAAGCTGTATCGCAGCTTTCTTTTCTCTGGCCGGACCCATGAACGATACCATATGGTATCGGTTTGATACTTGCAATATTATCTCGATGAATTCATCTTTAAATATAATTATAGAGGCAATAGACAATCTTTAACTTTTTAGTCAAAAAAACGGCTACTGCCTCCTGATGGGCTATTACTTTCAAGAGCCTCCGCCGGGGCAAAACAAACTAAAATAATTAAGCGCGCGACCAGTGGGATCTTTACTATTTTAGGGATTCCGATCGGATAATGCATCGATTATTTACTTAAAAGCTTAATAAAAGCCTGCCCAAAATTGTCACCATTTTCTATTTCAAAATCGTTTGATATAGCGAAACTGAAGATACAGCCCAATAATAACCGCATAACACATACTGCCTACAATCGCCACAATTAATCCTGTTATAAACAGATGCCCGTTATAACAGGCGGGGCGTGGTACGTCGGTCTTTTTTTTTGCCATTTTTAATGCGTAATCCGGAATTGTATTAACAAAGTATCCATTTGATTAAATCACCCAAGAGGCGATCTGCTTAAATGTCGATGGTAAAACCAACCCGCTCTTATTTAAAATCAGCTGATAAATCAGCTGTTTGATAGTAATCTGTAACAGAATTGGCGTCGCCGTTGGGCATAATCGAAATAAGCTGGCTGTCTCCTTTTGCAAAGGGGACAAATTGTCCGTAATTGTTTTCTGGGTCGGTGATGAAAACATGTTCACTGCTCTTATAGGGCAGATCCTTCGTTCCGGATTTATAGACCTTGTAATAATACTGATGATCGGGTTCAAGCGAAGGCAGTTCCATGAAGTCACTGAACGCGCCGCTTACATTCTTAATTACTTTATTCAAAGGCTTGTAAACAAACTCAAATTTGTCATAGTCTATATATTCGTCAAAAAACTCGACATCTACAGGACCTCCGTAAAAATCGATAAAAGTTGTTGTGAACCGGAGACGAAAGCCCATGTTTTCAGGGTTTTTAACAGGTGTAATAGCGACATTATCAGAAAACGTCACACCGTCATAAAAGATCCGTTTGGTCTGATTAAAGGGATTTTCTGAAAGGCTGATCGTACTGACAGCCTTATGGTCGTTTTTTTTGCGGACCTGTATCTGATCCCTGGAATTGAAAAGTGACACATTAATTTTAAACTCGTTGTTGATGGCTTCGCCGATATTTTTATCATTCAGTGTAAATTCAAGTGTATCAGTCAGCACCAGCCCTTTAATGTTGAGTTGTACAGCTTTTACAGGATTGTTATTTAACAACTGCTCTTTCTTACAGGCAAATAAAAACAACGATAATATTGGGAGCAGGTATTTTATTTTGATCATATGTTAATTATTTGAAGAAAACCGGGACATCAGCTGATGCCCCGGTAAATCACAATTCGGTGAAAATATTAGAAAGTAAATTTGGTCCAGTTGGCAACCCAGTTACCTGAACCAACGGTTAATGCACCGCTTGTACCAGGAGCAAGGAAATTAACCGCGCCTGCATTGTAGAATGGCTGGCTCATGCCCCAGGTAGGTGCAGTGGCAGCTGTTGATGTAGGATTGGCTACAGTGCTGGAATAAGCGCCGGTTGCTACAGAGATAGCAGCGCTGAAGCCGTGAACACTGGTACCATTGATGGTTGATGGTGTAGCACTTGCATCAGCATCAAAGACAACACCGGAAGGATAACCGGTAAAGAATGAGTTGCTCAAAGTAACTTCAGTACCACGACGGTTACGGAAGCCGTATTTAAAGCCTGGTGAGGTGATAGCCGGCGATAATGTAGCAGTTTTTGTACCGATAACACTAAAATTAGCTAACGTAGGGTGTGTTTTTGGTAATAAGCTGAAGGTAGCATCTTCAGTAGGTGCATTATTATCAGATTCGATACCGTTTGAATCACTTGCACCACTGCTGGCACTGTGTGTAGAGTAGGCATCAGCCACAGCGATGGCGTATTGGATAGAACCTGTAAAACCGTTGTCAAAGTCAAACTGGTCGTCATCATTACCAAATGAAACCAGGTATTTAGGGCTTACTTTACCGCCAAAGAACTCAAACCCGTCATCCAGGCCGTATGAAGCCTGTACGTGATCAATGGTTGTTCCGCTACCGACGCCACCTAAAGTTAAAGAGTTTACCTCCACATTTGGTGCCAGTACGTAACCAGCATATTCAATACGGGCATATTGCAGGGTACCGCTGTTGTCTGCATCGTTCGAACCACCGTAATGGAATTTAGGATCATCAGCCAGACCTTCGATCAGTTTATCACCAACGTTGATCTTCGCGTTACCTAACAGGATGACACCGCCGAAATCACCAGGATGACCAACAGTGCTTGCGTTACCGTCCAATAAATAACGGCTGGTGAATACGATAGGATTAGTCGAAGTACCAACTGCGTTGATTTTAGCACCTTTGGCTATTACCAAAACACCATTTTGAACACCAGCAGTGTTTACAGTTGATTTGATGAAAGTACCGGCATTGATGGTCAGGGTAGCACCGCTTCTAACAGTAACTACACCGCTAATTTCCCATACATGACTTGCGTCCCAGGTGGTATTGGTAGTAATATCGCCACTGACTGTTGTAACCGGCAATGATGACGCGCTGTAATCGGCAGCTGATGTACTGCGATTGTCAAATGCTTCGCCGTTTTTGGCTTCCTTTTTACAAGATGATACGAAAATACCTGCAGCAAGGCACAGGGTAATTATTGATAATTTTTTCATTTTTTCTGTTTTTCAGGGAGGTAATTTTTGTTTTATGCTCCCACTTTTTAAGGTTCATTTTTGGATTTGGGTCATACCGGTAAACTTTATACTGCTTTGCGAGATTAGATCAGCTCAATGTTTCCGGCATACATTTTTTATTATATCTTTGCCGTCAGTCCAAATCCAACAGCAACGATCTTATGTTTATACCCTTGGTTTAAACACGTATCCCTTTCGGGGGCTGATATATTACTTTCAGGTTTTCCTGTTTGTGCCGGTAGCGGGCAAGCTAATCGGTTTTAAACGAAGGGCAGTACAAGCGCCCTTCGTTTTATTTTATGGCACAGCGGATTTACTTCATCCTCCTTTTTTTAGTTAAACCATTATATATCTACATACAGAATGTATTCGTTCTGTTAAAAATTGTAGGTGAGCGATGTGCTGAAGGTCCGTCCAAAACGCTGTTGAAACATCACCTGGTCACCTTTTTCATAATTATTACTAAATCCGCTTTTTAAGCGATAGGCTTTACTTTTATCGCCGCTGTTATCGCTTGATATAAGCTCATAACTGGCTGTGTTACGATAAACATTGAATATATTATTGGTAAGATTAGCCATGTTGAATTTAGCCTCCATCTTATTTTTCAGGAAACGATAGCTGATCTGAATATCCAGTTGTTCTCTTGGCCTTTCATATTCAATAAAAGTAGGATCGTCACTAACGATGTAGGTTTTACGCCCCGACTTATTATAAGCCGCGTTGAAACCAAGGTGGTTGCCAAGGTATTGCAAGCCAATATTATACAGATAAGGCGATTGCCCATACAGAGACCGTTTTTGTTGGGTTGGAACCTGTATGTAAGGTTTGCCGTCTCCGGGGTCTACGGTATAGGTATTTTGAACAGTTGATTTTTGAAAGGTAAGGTTACCGTACGCTGCTATATTTTTGAAGATCTCATTATCAGCTATAAAGCTGAAGTTTTTTCGCAATTCAAATTCCAGGCCGTATACTTTTGCCCAGTCCGCGTTTTGAAGGTAATAATTAGGATTGCCATTTACCATAATAGCGTTCAGCTCTACGGGCTTATCAAAGCGTTTATAAAAACCACCCACCGAAATAATCTCACCCAGGCCGGGAAACAATTCCGCTTTAAGGTCATAACTGTTGATACGGGTGCTATACAAGCCTTTATTACCGTATAAAGCATCCAGTGTAGGGCTGTATCTCAAGAAAGGATTATTATCCATCAGCTCGGGCCGTACCACGCTGCTGGAAACAGCTCCCCGGATGTTTAGCGACTGTATAGGGCTATAGGTCAGATTAACCGATGGAAGCCATTGCCATCTTTTATCAGGTTTTACCGCGAAAATATTCTCACCACCTCCCTTAATGATCGCGCCTGCTTTGATCTCGGTATATTTATAATATTCGCCCCTTAAGCCCCACACTAACCGCAGCTTATCAAATAGCCGGTTATCAAACATCACATAGCCCGCGTGTGTCTGGCTTTTGCCTTTATAATTGTCTACAAAGGAAGGATCAATCGCATATACATATTTATCATAAGCTATATTTCCAGGACTGATCAACTGTCCAATTGGCTTATAGCCTGAACTGTCCGCATATTTTTCAGTTGTGGCCAGGGCTGCGATCTGCCAGTCAAATTCCGCTTTTTTATGCGTGCCGAAATAGCCGGTTTTTATGGTGCTGCGGAAACCTGCCAATGTGAAAGGCAATGTGCCGGAGAGGTTCCATGAATAATGAGTTTCTTTATTAGCAGCATGCTGACGCGAGGTTTGCGATATCCTGGGTTCCGTAAGTTTACTCCCGTTATAGAAGTATTGATAGCGATCACCGACCAAAACAGGTCCGCTTGTGGCAATACCAGCGTCCTTTTCCTGCCTGTTTACCGAAGTTCTGGCTACGTCCCACTCTATCTTTAATTTTGCCACCTGGTGCTGCCCGTTTAGTTTATTTTGCAGCAAAGAGGTATAGGTAGGATCATCGGCCTCTAAAACCCGTCTTGGAGGCCTGCCGGCAGCTATGTCACCCGCCCCGTTATCCAGCTCGTAGCCAGCAATTCTTGTTAGGGTATTATCATACACATGGGTATAGGTATTGCGCAGGCCAAAGCGGTTATTGCCCAGTTGCAAACCCATATTGAGCAATGCCCCCAGGGTGGTGTTAAATACGTAGGCCGAACCGGTATTTAAATCTGGTCGCTGAATATACCAGCCTCCCCTTGATTGATCATCAATAACATTGATATTTTGTGTGTTACGGTAACTTACAGCGCCTGCAAAACCAAATTTGTTGTTCCTGGCAGTATCCAACGCCAACAAACGGCCTATCGAGAACTGATAGTTTTGCGAGGGAGCCGTTTTGTATTTATACATGGTAAAGTTGTCATTGATCAATCTTTTACTTTGATCAACTACCTTTTTTTGATACTCTGCGTCAGAAAGTGCGCGGTTAGGCTCAGTATTTCTGTTGGTGTGTACCAGCCCTGCGGGGAAATCTCTCCTGCCATCATCAAAACCCCAGTAATCGTACTTCCCGCGTTTGTGGCTCAGGAAATCTTTACCTGTGCTTTGGTCATTATACGAGGCCCCTGCCGTAAAATTCATGAAATTTTCGGCCGGGATATCCTTTGTATTCACCTGGATCAGGCCGCCCCCAAAACTGGCATTCATATCCGGGGTAACTGTTTTGCTGACAACCACGTTATCCACCAAACCTGCAGGGATCATATCGAACGAAAAGTTGCGGCTTTGTGCTTCTGTACTTGGCAATACCGTTCCATCCATCATGGCTGTATTGTAGCGCTCACCAATGCCCCGTACCAGTACAAACTTATTGTCAACAGTGCTTACGCCGCTAATCCTTTTCAGACTTTCGCCTATGTTCCTGTCGGGTGTGCGGTCCAATTGCTCGGCGCTGATGCCATTGCTGATCTGCGATGCGTTTTTTTGCCTGGCGAGCAATCCTTCGACCGATGCTTTTTGATAACTTGCCGTAACGACAACTTCTCTCAAGGCCGATGCGGCAGGCTTTAAAGTCACATCAAGTGCTGTATTTTTGTTTTCGTTAACAACTATTCCGGTTATACGCTGTGTTTGATAGGATATATAGCTGACTTCCAGGGTGTAGGATCCGGGTGGCAGGTTCAACAAATAAGTCCCGTCAACGCTTGTTTGTGTTCCTGCGTCGCTTCCGATCACTTTTACCGAAGCACCAGGTAAGGTTTCCCCTTTCTCATCCAGTACTTTTCCCGCTATGGTACCTGGCTTGACAGGGGCAGGAAGTTTGTACAGCAATATGGTTGACTGGTCCGCAAATTTAAACGTGACATGGGTATTAGCTAAAATTATTTTAAGCACGTCTGTAAGGGAAACATCCTTTACATCCAGGCTGATTCTGCTGTTAGGTTTAAAAATTGCTTTGTTGTAATTGATTACGCAACCCGCTTTATTTTCGAGTGCAGTAAGCCCCTGGGGAATGCTAACCGCTACCAGTTTAAGTGTGATAGTATTAGGAGGTGTTCCCTGATAAGCAGTTGCATAGGTATCCCCGAAAAGCAGGGCAAGCATCAGGGGCACAAGCAGGATTGCCCTACAGCTAATTTTGAAAAAATACAGATATACTTTTTTGTAAAAGCTTATATTCATAAGTTTACGATGTTTTTTAATTTTCACGATTTAAAAACTATTCCCGAAACCGTTCTGTTGGCGCAGAGCGGTTTCCTTGTATGATAAGTGGCGAATCCCACAACGGGCAACTGTTTGCCTGACTTTATAAGGTTATCTCTTCATTCACAAGTCTCCCCCCATAAGACGACTGTTTTATTGTTGTTGATCCTGTATTTGATGTGCCCGCTGCTCATAATGCTGAGTTGCTGCATAACACCATGGATGTTTTGGTTAAAAAAGGTAGCATTAAACCTGCAACGGGCAAGTGCCGGGTTTTTTATCTCAAAACGAACGTCATAATAGCGCTGAAGTTTAAAAAGGATATCACCCAGGTTTTCGTCCCTGAAAACGAAACGGTTGCTTATCCAACCATCAGACTCTGTGGCCTTAACACTGCTAACCTGGTAATTATGGTCATTGTTACGGTACGTTATCCGCATACCCGGCGACAGCAATGACAGGGTGGTACGAATGCCGTTCCGGTTCTCGATAACACCCACTTTCCCTGTTCGTACGGTCACGGTTACTGTATTATCGGCAGGGTAGGCATAAACATTAAAAGAGGTACCCAAAACCCTGGTTTCCAGCTTTCCGGATTTTATAATGAACGGGCGGGTTGCGTCGTGCTTCACCTCAAAAAAAGCTTCGCCTTCAAGGCTTATATACCTGGGATGGCCAGGTTCAAAATGTTCTGGCCAGGTAATTTTTGTTTCGCTTCCGAGATAAACTACAGAACTGTCCGGCAGCAGCATTTTTATTTTTTCACCGGCCACGGTTATTTTACTTACGAGGGCAATGGGATCGGCCTCATGCTGCCGGCCCGGCTTTATATTGTACCAGATCAGTGCAGCCGAGCAAAGTAAAATCAGCGCCCCGGCATACCTGAGCAATGGGAAACGGTTGTTTTTTTGCTGCCGGTTCCGGTTAATTTTGGTCCATATCAGATCCAGTTCAGCTTCCGGGTCAGTCACTTCATCGGTGTTCATTTCCTCCTTTTGCCAGATATCTTCCATGACAGCCGACAGCTCTGATTCCGCGTCTTTATGATCTCTCAGGTACCGGAACAGAACTCCATTCTGTACCAGGTCAGTCTTACCTTCCAGATACATTTTGAATAAGCTCTTTATTTCGTCGCTGTGTTCCACGTTTGTTACTTCTGCCGCTATCGGCCATTTTATAGTATATAAGACTGGCAGGCGAAGTATGGCTATATGAATATGAAATTATTTGAAAAAAGTTCGGGCTTGAATAAAAAGCATCTCCTCAAACACGATAACGATGTTCTACCTCTGTATAACCTGCGTGCGCAATTAAGGCAAACCGGCATATCGCCGTGTTTGCTATTTGAAGCAATAGGAGAACTTATAGGAAAAGAGAATTTAGCCCAGTTCCGGGGTAAGGGATATGATTATCAGCAAAGCAGGAAGAATTGTATCTGGAGACAGATATCGAAACCTTGCACGGATGTGGCCCAGGGATTTTTTAATGTGGTTATTAACCGTATTGGGAGAGATACCCATTTGTTGTGATATAGCAGCGTGTGAGCAGCCGCCTTCCCTGCTCAAAAGGTAAGCAGCCCTGGCCTGTGGAGACAAAGACTCGATCGCCTGCATGGCAATTTTTCCGCACTCGCGCAGCTCGATATATTGGTCTGTGGAGTTGTTAGCCGGTTCGTCCGGGTTCTCTGCCCTGTAAACAGACATCCTTGTTTTCTTTTTAAGAGCATCCAGAAAATAACTTCGTACCATACTGAACAGATAAGCGTCAAAGTTTTTTTCCAGGTCTATCTTACCACGGCTTTCCCAAAGACGGACAAAAACATCCTGCGTAAGCTCATGCGCATCTTCTGCACATCTTACAAAACGATAAGCGAAAGTGTAAACTTTTTTTCTGTATAGTCTATAAATTTCACCGAAAGCATCGCCGTCATCAGCTTTGACGTTTGCTAAAAGTTGCTTAACAGATAAGGTTTTCAAATATTTCATACAGCAGCAGGTTAAGACAATTGCAAGTTAACCGGGTTAATTTGAAGTTAATGTTAAATGTGCAAGATGCTTTTGAGTTTTAGCGGTGTGTAACAACCACACTTGATGAACTGGCCGATAGTTTGGAGTCTGCAAGTACAGTTAGCGCCCCCGTCGTCCTTTTTTTCGTTTGCGCAGCGAGCGTTACTGTTTGCGCATGAGCACCTTTGATAATAGTTATTGCGGTGTTTATAAGCGGATCATTCTCCGAGCCGAGCGGGAGCAACGGTAAAGTCGCCAGCTCGTTTACAGGAATATCAGGATTAATCCCTCCGCTGTAATCTCCGCTCCCGGCGGCATTAAAGAGTTTATACACTATCGGATGCATTTCCCATGCTACCCGCTTAGGTACGCGCATATCAAATATTTTAAAGGATGCGGCATCCTTCCCCCGCGTTACTTCGCCTACAAGCGTAACCTGCATGTACGGTTTTAAATTATTGATCATAACCTCAGATGCAGAAGCAGTAGCTCCGGTGCCCAGTATATAAATTTGTTTTAAGCCTAAGTTGTATTGTAATGCCAGCTCAAAATTTACGGTACCATCATAAGTAGCGGCATCCCCGACAGACTCTTTTCGCCTGCCGCCGTTCTTATTGCCCTGGTAAATGATAAAGGGCGTTGAATAATTTATACCATTCGCTATCATTGCCGTAAGACCGGCAGCCTCTGCAACTTGTCCGCCGGAGTTATAACGCAGATCAAGTATCAGATCTGAAATCCCGGAACTTTTAAACCCTGCAAAAACACTATAAAGAGAAGCAGCCAGCCCGGGGCTAAAATCATTGATATAGAGATAACCGATCTTTTTATTTCCGGCCGCTATAACTTTGCTGGTGGCCGGCTGTTCAAAGGTGGCACCTGATGAAATTTCCACATCCCTATCCGCGATTAACTGGTCGCTGCTAATGCGAGCTATGGATAATGTGACACTATTGCCAGAAAGTAGTTCGCTCTGGAGGTCTTTAGCGTTATTACGGGTTAATTGCTTACCGTTGATCTTGTTGATATAATCCCCCCTCACCAAACCGTTCCTGGAGGCAGGCGAATCATTCAGTACCAGTTTAATTACGCCAATAACCAAACCTGTTCTTTGTTCAACGATCGTACTGTAATCAAATCCGAATTTACTTTTGCTGTTCGCAATCCCGCTTGTAGGATCGCTGGGGAGAATAATATAAGAAAAGGGATCGGTCGTGTTTTTTACAGTGTTAAAATATACCAAAGGGGGCTTGCTGATGTCTGCATGTGCAGGCAGTTGGTCTGTCCAATAATAATATCGTTTGAGACTATCCGTTATCCAGGTATTAATATCTTCATTGCTCCCGGCAGGATACACAACTTTAACGTTCTCTTTTTTGCAGGAAAACTGAACCAAAATACTGAAACAGAGCAGCAGATTTGGTAATTGCCTTTTAGACAACCGGAAAAAAAGCACCATAGGTATGATAGGTTTTTCACAAAGCTATCATAAGCTTGTTAACAAATAGTTAATATATCATATATTATATGATATATTAGCAACTATCTTTTTATCTCTAAAACAATGTGTTGCGCCGCTTTTCAACCATTCTTCACAAGGAATAATATCTTCATTGCTAAAATATTCTGGCATAACATATATATAACCAACGCGGTTCGCCACTGGCTATATTCAGTTTTTGAGATCTGGCAGTATTATAGTTTTTGAAAACTTTTGAAGGAATAAAACCGTTCCGACCAGACCATGGTTCTCATTGAAGAAAACTGTCGACCAGGGAGGGTGATGCGCCGCTGCCGTCCTTCAAACAAAAAGCCTTTACCTAATTCCAGCATAAAATGCTCCAGTTTATTGATGATGGCGGTCTCCAGATCATTCTCCGAATAGCCGCTATCCTCCTTTAAGCCCAAAAACTCCAGTACGAACGGGCTTTTCAACGCGCGAATGGGTTCCTCGCTTGTTTGACCTGTCTCCGCACCATCCGGTACGCATTTTTTATCGCGGCTTAACGCCAGCCGCTCGAACAGGGAAGAATTGTACTGACGCTGCAATTCCCGGACTGACCAGTTATTCGTTACCGATTGCTGCTCATAAAATTCCCGTTCACCGGGGTCGGCAATCTTCATTAACTGGATGTAATGTGTCGAGCTTAATTTGAACAGACCGGAAAACGCAATCAGTGATTGCGGAATGTTTTTATAGGTATCAGATTGCGCAATCAGTGATTGCGTAATCTGTTCCTGATATAACAGGTAGAACCTTTTGAAATAGTCCAGGTTACGATGCGAATAACCTTTGCCATATTCGCGCGTCAGCGCTTGACTGAGGTCTTTGACGATTGTTTCCGTATAAGCGGCCCGCTGGCTGCCGGCCTGCTCTTCATTGACAATCATTTCACCTATATGATAATAGGTGTAGGTCATTACGGTGTTCACATTCCGAACAACCTCGCTGCGGGATTTTGCGATCAGTCCCTGACTGACCTGAAAAGTTTGTCATTGGTTAGCTGTTCCATTAGCTAACGCGTTTCATTGCGGGTTTAACATTCGATCTTCTTGCTGCCGGGCGCTTGGGTTCCGGTTTCTGTTTTTCCTTCAGCACGCTCATATCCTCGCTGATCTTTTTAAGCAGTACACGGGCATAGATCTGCGTCGTGGCAATCTTGGTATGGCCATCATTTTGCTGACGGTTTCAATAGGTACGTTATTGGCTAAGGTGATCGTCATGGCAAACGTGTGGCGGGCTACACCGAAGGTGAGGGTCTTTTTGATACCTAAGATCTTGGCGATCTCTTTAAGGTGCATATTAACCTTCTGGTTGGTGAGGGTCGGAAAGATCGTGCCGTGGTAAACTGCCCTGGGATCGTCTTCATACTTCTTCATCAGGGCAAGTGCCGGTGCCAGCAAAGGGATATTGGTTGCCTCATTGCTTTTCTGCCGGAACAGCTTCAGCCATTTTCCACCGTCTTCGCCATCGACCACATTTCGTTCCGTCAGATTCATCAGGTCGACGAACGAAAGGCCGGCATAACAGGCATATACAAAAAGGTCGCGGATCATGACGAGCGACCCGGAAGCGAACTCATGCTCCTGAACGAGCTTCAGTTCTGAATTGGAAAGGAAGGCTGTTTCTACCTTCTTATACCGAAACCTGTAATTTTTGAAGGGGTCTTTATTGATCCATTGCAGTTTGAAAGCCAGCGTGGTCATCTTGCGCAGTCGGATCAAATGTTTCATCACACCATTATTGTTGATCGGCTGAGGGTGGTCAGCTGGCTTGTGATTGCGCAAATACGTTTCAAAATCGACGATAAATTTGTAGTCGATCTCATGGATGCGGATATCGGTGGTCTTGCGTTTCTCTTTCAGGAACTTTTCCAGGTAGCACCGGGTCACCGCGTAGTGCTTAAGGGTACTCCAGGTCAATGCTGCCGAAGCGATCTCATAACGATAATCCATCAGCCTGCTGAGCGAGTAGGTTTCCTCAGTTACTTCGCCGAGGAAGCAAGCTTTGAGTAAAGCCGGCGTGATCTCTTTTCCGGCGATCTGCAATTGCCGCTAGTAGGTGGTAATGGTGAATCTGACCTGCTCCAGATAGGTGTTGGATTCTTTGGCTTCCGGCAGCCTGACCTTGACACAGCCGCGTCCTTTGTCCCAGCTTTCTGCATTCACGAAATGCGGCAGGGCAATGATTACTTTTTCCTTGTTGACCGTGACCGAGGCGTAAACCTTGGTTTTACCATCTTCTTTTTCTCTTCCTTTCTTGATGCTGAAATGCACACCAAACGACTGCGATGTTTTCATTTTTGTAACAGTTTGTTTATGAATAAATGATTAATTACATCCTGAAACCGTTCTTTTCAGGCCGCTTTTGTCCGCCGGATTGCGATTTTTAACAGTTTTTCTGAGTGCATTTGAGTCCTTATTTCAGGAACTCAACTAACTGTATTACAATCAATTAAGTCATAAAAGCGGACAAATCTAAAAAACGATTTTTGTCCGCCGGATTGTCCGCCAAAACGGTGCATTCGAAAGGATGGAGAAGGATTGGAATAAAATAAAAAATCCTGTAAATCAACGACTTACAAGATTTTCTTAGTGCCGTAAACACTAATTTGTGCGCCCACCTGGGCTCGAACCAGGGACCAAAAGATTATGAGTCTTCTACTCTAACCGACTGAGCTATAGGCGCGGTTATTTTGTTTTTGTTTGCGGGTGCAATTTTACATATTTGCGGCCATATCTCAAACTCTTTTTATGGAAAATATTAAAAATATCATCTTCGATTATGGTAACGTTATTTTCAGTATCGACTTCCTCAGGGTTCAACAATCTTGGAATCAATTAGGTATAAGTAACCCCGAAGCGTTTTTTGGCCACAAAACCCAGGATGAAATTTTTGATAAATTTGATCGTGGCGAAGTTACCGCTGCACAATTCAGGGATTACGTAAGGGAAAAAACCAACAACCTTTCCCTGACGGATGATCAGATTGATGCCGCATGGAACAGTATCCTGGTCGGAATTGCCGAAGGAAATCACGAATTACTGTTAAAGCTGAAAGACAAATACCGTACTTTTTTGCTTAGCAATATTAACGCTATCCATTACGATTATATCATGAACTATCTTAAAACCGATTTCGGTTTTGAAGGAAACGATCACCTGTTCGAAAAAACATATTACTCGCACCTTACGGGCAAACGCAAGCCAGAGCCTGCCATTTTTGAACAGGTACTTAAGGAAAATAATTTAAAACCCGAAGAAACCTTATTTATTGACGATAGTCCGCAGCATTTGGAGGCCGCAAAAAAGTTGGGCATCCAAACCTTTCTAATGACAATCCCAGATACCATACAGTCCTTTGCAAAAAGAGAGCAATTAATTTAATAAATGCCCTCTTTGTATGGTAATTTTATAAGTTAAGCGCTTCGGCGCTTTCTTTCTTTTGTAATTAGACTCAACTCGCGGCTCATTTGCCCGGCTATAGCTGTATTTTCCTGTGCACGGCGAAATAAATATGGCAGTACAGCCTTTACCGGTCCGTAAGGCACGTATTTAGCTACATTATAATCGGCATGGGCGAGGTTAAAACTTAAGTTATCGCTCATGCCAAGCAATTGCGAAAAATAAACATGCGGATGTTTATGATCGATACCTTTATTGTCCAGTAATTCGGCCAGCAAACGGCAGCTTTCTTCATTATGTGTACCTGCAATAAAAGCTATTTCATTGATATGACTTGTACAATAATCAAGCGCCGAATCATAATCAAGATCAGCAGATTTTTTATCGGGCTGAATTGGCGATGGGTAGCCCTTTTCTTCGGCACGTTTACGTTCTTTTTCCATGTAAGCACCGCGTACTATTTTTGCTCCCAATATAAAACCTTCGCTTTGAGCAATGGCATGATCATTTAACATCGAGGCCAGTTTATCATGCCTGTACATTTGATAGGTATTATAAACTATCGGCTTTTGCTTGTTAAATTGAGTCATCATGGTAAGAGCTAAAAGATCAATAGTATCCTGGATCCAGCTTTCTTCAGCATCTATCATTACAGGCACGTTGTTTTTGAACGCTTTATCACAAATAGCCAGTACACGGTTTTGTACCCTTCTCCACTCCTCTTCTTCGGTATCGTTCAATTTAATACGGGCATCCAATTTTTCAAGGAGGCCCAAACGTCCCACCCCCGTTACTTTAAATACGGTAAGAGGGATCGCTTTGTCTTTGGCAGCGCGGTCAATGGTACGGATAATCTCATCGCGGGTATTATCAAATACGGTTTCTTCCTCTTCACCTTCTACCGAGTAGTCCAAAATGGTACCCACCCTGCCGCTATAAAGGTTTTTGATGGTATAATCACATTCGGCAATAGTTTCGCCGCCGCAAAAATGTTTAAATATGGTAGCTTTGATAATATTCCTTATCGGCAAACCTATCTTCATGGCAAAATTGGTAACCGGTGGGCCTATCTTTACCAAAAAGTTAATATTGATCATCCTGAACAACCAGTAGGCACGGTTCAGATCGGTATTGGATGAATGGCGAAAAGCTATTTCTGTATTTTCGAACGAGGGCGTATTTCGTTCTTGATTATTGTTAGTTTCAAAAGAGGTCATCTGCAAAATTATAAAATGATAACTCATAATTGCATGAATAGTTTATTTTTGCCATCCCATGATCGAATTTAAGTTAGAAGGGGACTTTATCCCCATGATCCAGCTACTCAAGGCTGCGAACTTAGTGCAAACCGGCGGCGAGGCGCAAATAGTTGTAACTGAAGGCCTCGTGAAGTACAATGGTGTAGTTGACTACAGAAAACGCCTCAAAGTAAAAAGAGGTGACACGGTTGAGTTCGATGGAAATAAAATTATAGTCATATAATAATGAACACTATTTTAAGCGATAATTACTCGGTTTATTTTGATAATAGCCTTGATAAATTAGTTGATTTTGTTAAAAAAGGCAACTATTCAAAATTCTTTATTTTAACCGACGAAAATACAGGCGAACACTGCCTGCCCTTACTTACCAGCAAACTTAAAGATTTTAATAATTACGACCTGATCGAGATTTCGTCGGGAGAGGAAAGCAAAAACATTGATTTTTGTGTGGGCGTTTGGAAAATGCTGATTGACTTTGGTGCCGATCGTAAAAGCCTCATGATTAACTTAGGTGGCGGTGTTATTACAGACATGGGTGGCTTTGCCGCTTCTACCTATAAAAGAGGGATAGATTTTGTACAGGTGCCAACTACCCTCCTTTCACAGGTTGATGCCTCTGTGGGCGGCAAAACAGGTATCGATGTTGACGGCATAAAAAATATTATCGGGACATTTACTATGCCTAAAGCTGTGTTTATAGCGCACGAGTTTTTACAAAGCCTTCCGCCTCGCCAGATCCTTTCGGGTTTGGCCGAAATGCTGAAACATGGTTTAATTGTTGATGCCAGTTATTGGAATCAACTTAAAAATAGCGACCTGAAAAACCCGTCGGTTGAACTTGTTCACCGCTCAGTAGAAATCAAGAATGAAATCACCATTGAGGACCCGCATGAGAAAGGTATCCGCAAGGCGTTAAACTTTGGGCATACTATCGGGCATGCGGTTGAAACATACTCTTTATTACATGACGAAGACAGCCTTTCGCACGGTGAAGCAATAGCTATCGGCATGATCTGCGAATCATACCTCGCCCACAAAAAAACAGGGTTACCTTCAGAAGAACTTCATGAAATTGTAAAGGTATTGACCGATCTTTATCCGAGGTATACCATCAACGAAGACAGTTTTGACGAACTGCTGTTGAATATGAAAAAGGACAAAAAGAACATTGGAGACGAAATTAATTGCACCCTGTTAACACATATAGGTGAGTTTAGTATTGATAATGTGTGCACCGCCCACGAACTTTGTGAAAGTTTAAGATATTACATTAACCTGTAACATGTTTCAGCATTTAGATCCGCGAAATCAGGCGGCCCTTGTTTTAATGGGCTTATTGGTTGTTTTAACGCTTGTTGAAATGGCTCTGAGCTATTGGGAAGATCGCAAGTACTATCAAACCCGCGATACGTTAACCAATATTTATCTTACTTCGCTGGCCGTTATTACTAATCTCTGCGTTAAGGTATTTACCTTTTTTATACTTGATTATACCTACCAGCATTACAGGCTTTTTCAAATTCAGAATGTTTTTTGGTACTGGTTTGTGTTGGTTGTTGTACAGGACTTTTTATACTGGGTACTGCATTATACGGGGCATTACTGCCGTATGTTTTGGGCAATGCATGTTACCCATCATTCGTCCGAGCATTTTAACTTCACCACGGGCTTTCGGTCAACAGTATTTGAACCGCTTTACCGGGTATTCTTTTACCTCCCGCTTGCTTTAATGGGCTTTACCGCTTTAGATATCCTGTACGCATACCTTATTACCCAGCTTTATGGCAATCTGGTGCATACGCAGTACAAAATTCCCTTGCCAAAATGGTATGGGTGGATTTTTGTAACGCCCGCGCATCACCGCGTTCACCATGCTTCAAACATCCCTTATCTTGACAAAAATATGGGAATGGTGCTTATCATCTGGGATAGGCTATTCGGCACTTTCCGTGATGAAGATTTGCCCGAGCCTGTTAAATATGGCCTGACCAAACAACCGGAAGATATGGGACCGGTAAACGTTTTGTTCCATGAATGGAAAGCCCTGCTGCATGATGTAAAAAATGCCCCCGATCTTAAATCAAAAATCGGCTATTTCCTAAATCCACCGGGCTGGAGCCATGACGGCAGTACCCAAACTGCGCGTGTGCTGCAACGTGAATATAAGGAAATGGAAGAGGCTCATAAAAAACACGAAACTGCCGCATAACAACATTATATTTGGCGTGACACTTTTGTGTCGCGGTAAACCATGTTACAATTAATATCCAAACTCCAGCACAACACTTACGAAAAAAGCGAATATTCTGACAAGCAACTTCGTAATGTTGATGAGACTATCCAAGTCATTAAAGATTTCCCGTGGGACGCAGAGCGGGCATTAACTGATATCCAGTTAACCGGGCCATCGGTAGTTATTCAGGATAATAACCTGAACTACCTCAAGCTTGGCCTGTACTTTAATAGTAAATTCTGCGTTTATTATCTTGATAACGGTAATCATCTATATGAATATCATGCCTCCACCATTGATAAGGCTTGCGATCTGGTAAAAGACTTTTTTGAGCAGACACTCAATCTGAGTTCATTTGAAAAACACTTCTTTAATATCGGGAATCAACCACATTTCATAACCAGTGACTTTATCTATAGAGTTAACCCGGCGAGAATATTTGTTCTTGCAGCTTTTTTCTCAATATATCTATTATTTGCCATTTCAGTATTTTGTGCAAGCGTACTTCATATTGGTGGCGGTTCGTATCCGATAGTGCTTCTTTTAATAATTCTTGGACTGGGGATATTTATTGGCAGTATATCCTCTGTAGCGATAAAAGGCCGTAATCAGTATTTGCGAATATCACGTGGCAACCACATATTCTATTACGGGATTGACGAAAAACACATTAAGGAGTACAATAAAGCCGACGTAGCAGAACTTGCTCATAGAACAGCGACGAGCGACCGGAATATGGGTAACGTACAAATCAGGTTCAAAAACGGAGAATTTATACAACCTAAAATGTTAATCCATGATATGGATCTTATTCAGAAGTTTCCAGAAAATTTGGGAATAAAGATAATCTATCCCCAAAATTCTCTTTTCAAACGCTCCCAAAGTGCCTAACACAGAATTTAATTTGGTTGATCTATTATTTTTTACAAAAATTAAAATTTTCTATTGACAAACCCTTTTTTTACCGTACATTTACGTCGTAATAAAAAACAGCAAATGAAATTAACAGGTGCATACTTCTTTGGCTACTACTTTTACTTTACCAGTGAGAGCCGGGACTAATATGTACAAAACAAACATATAAAGAAACTAAAAAGTCCCGGCCTACCAGCCGGGACTTTTTGCTTTAAGCAGGTTTATGAAAATAGAACAACCAAAAGTCGCAATTCAGGGTATCCGGGCCTCTTTTCACGAAGAAGCTGCATTGAAATACTTCGGCGAAAACACCGAGACCATTGAATGCAACTCTTTCAAACAAACATTTGAGAGTTTAAAAAACCGTGAGGCCGATTATGTGGTAATGGCTATCGAAAACAGCATCGCCGGCAGCATCCTGCCAAATTATACCTTGCTGCTTGATTATGGCTTCCCCGTAGTTGGTGAAATTTACCTGCCCATCCAGCTGCACCTGATGGCTTTACCGGGAGTAAAATTCGAGGATATTAAATACGTAACCTCCCACCCTATTGCCTTACGCCAGTGTGTTGATTTTTTTGACGAATATCCGCACCTTAAAATTGTGGAGAGCAGTGATACCGCGGCCTGTGCTAAACGCATCAGGGATGAGCAGCTAACAGATACGGTTGCTATTGCAAACTCTTTAGCCGCTAAGCTTTACGGCCTGGATGTTTTGGAACGTCGCATCGAATCGAACAAAAGAAACTTTACCCGTTTTCTGATCCTAACCCATCATGATAATATTGAAAAGAAACCGGCTAACAAGGCTTCTTTGTGCTTCCAGGTAAGTAACAAAGTTGGTGCATTAGCTAAAGTGCTTAATATTTTTGCCGAAGAAGGCGTAAATATGAGCAAAATTCAGTCGATGCCGATTTTAGGCAAGCGCAACGAATACAATTTTTATGTAGATATAGAATGGGAGGAACAAAAACAATATGACGCTTCAATAAGGCAGATCCTTAAGTATACCCATAACTTCAATATCCTTGGCGAGTACGAAAGGCACGATGATGAACATGCGGTGAGCCCGAAACCTCGCCGGGCCGAACGGAGCATCCGCAAGTATATCAATATCAGGCGTAATGTATAAATAAAGACCATTAACAAGCAGAAACCAAAAAAACTAACATAATTTAAATTATTAACTAACATTCCCGGCTATCGCCGGACAAACAAAAAAACGATGAAACTAAATTTAAACATACAGCCGCTTAACACCTGGATTAAAACAGGTAAGGAACCCTTGGTTATTTCAGGCCCGTGCAGTGCTGAAACAGAGGAACAATTAGTAGCCACAGCTCATTTATTAGCCCAAACAGGTAAAATCTCAGCTTTGCGTGCAGGTATCTGGAAACCACGTACACGCCCGGGTGAGTTTGAAGGTATTGGCAGCATTGGTTTGGAGTGGTTAAAACGCGCCAAAGAAGAAACAGGCTTGCCAACAGCTGTTGAGGTTGCTACTGCAAAACACGTTGAAGAAGCTTTAAAAGCCGGCGTTGATATCCTTTGGGTAGGCGCCCGTTCAACTGCTAACCCTTTTACAGTCCAGGAAATTGCTGATGCTTTAAAAGGTGTTGATGTTCCTGTAATGGTTAAAAACCCGGTAAATCCTGATCTTTCGTTATGGGTTGGCGCTTTAGAGCGTATCAACAACGCAGGTATTACCAAATTAGCTGCAATTCACCGTGGTTTCTCATCTTACGAAAAATCAGCTTTCCGTAACGAACCAATGTGGGATGTTGCTATCGCCTTAAAAACCCTGGCTCCTGAGTTACCTCTTATTAATGACCCAAGCCATATTTCGGGTAACCGCGATCTGATCGGTTATGTTTCACAAAAAGCTTTGGATCTTGATATGCAAGGCTTAATGATCGAATCACATATCGATCCAAGCGTAGCCTGGACAGATGCTAAACAACAGGTTACCCCTGCTGCTCTTGCCGATATCATTGACCACTTAACTTTGCGTAAAGCGGAAGTTAGAAATTCTGAAGTAAATGATAAGCTGGCCGAGCTACGTAACCAAATCGACAAGATTGATGACCTGGTGATCCAGAAAATTGCTGAGCGTATGCAGATTGCTGAGAAAATCGGTCAGTACAAAAAAGATAATAACATTACTATTTTACAAGTTGGCCGTTGGGATGAAATCCTTCAAAAACGTACAACTTACGGTAAAGCATTAAAATTAAGCGCCGAGTTTACTGAAAAATTGCTTGAACTGGTTCACAACGAATCTATTCGCAGGCAAACAGAAGTAATGAACGCCGACGCCGCTCAGGGCCAGGCAGCAGAAAAACTTACACACGCCTAATATTTTAAATGATGCATAACATCATTCTGAAAAGAAACAACACGTTCATTAACGGCACGGTTAACCTTACCGGTTCAAAAAGTGAGTGTAACCGCGCCCTGATCATCGAAGCGTTAAGCAAAGGTAAAGTAAGGGTTGAAAATGTATCTGACGCTGCTGACGCTGTTTTACTTGCAGGTATTTTAAGGGAGAACCAAGAGTCAAGAGCCAAGAGCCAGGAGGTTCTGACAGGAAACGCTTCTCCTGATAATTCCGAAATCGAAAATTGCAAAACCGAAATCGTAGACATCGGTCCGGCGGGTACGGCTATGCGCTTTTTGACGGCTTACTACGCCATACAGGAAGATGAAGTGATCTTAACTGGTAGTAAACGCATGAAGGAACGGCCAATAGGTATCTTAGTTGATGCATTGAGGACCTTGGGTGCCAATATTGATTATGAAGAGAATGATGGCTATCCTCCTGTCAAATTAAAAGGAGGTTTTAAGCAGCAAACCAATAAGATCAGTATAAAGGGGAATATCAGTAGCCAATATATTACAGCATTGCTACTCATAGCAGCTCAGTTGCCTTTAGGCTTGGACTTGCATATAGAAGGCGAATTAACGTCGCGCCCGTATGTTGAAATGACTTTGACTATGCTTGAAACTTCTGGCATCAAGCACGCATGGAAAGATAATGTTATCACAATTGCAAACCAGGAATTTACAACGACATCACTGTACGTTGAACCGGACTGGAGCGCTGCTTCCTACTGGTACGCTATTGCTGCTCTTGCAGATGAGGCTGAACTGTTTTTAACAGGACTTACCCCTTACAGTTTGCAGGGTGATAGTGTGATCACCGAGATCATGGCTAACTTTGGTATTACTTCGCAGTTCAGGGATGGCGGCGTTCATTTGAAGAAAGAGAACAAACCTATCTCGCGCCGCGAATTTGACCTGAAAGAATGCCCCGATCTGGCACAAACAGTAATTGTTGTTTGCGCAGCGCTTAATCATGAAGCATCTTTTACCGGCCTTGAAACTTTAAAGATCAAAGAAACCGACCGCATCCTGGCCCTGCAAACAGAGCTTGGCAAAATGGGTGTTAAGCTGATTGAAAAAGATGAAGTTTACATGCTTGATTGCAGCGGGAAATTTATCCCTGATAGTATCTTCATCAATACTTATCATGACCACCGAATGGCAATGGCCTTCGCGCCGCTGGCCCTTATCCTTCCGCAAATGGAATTTGAAAATGGGCCGGTAGTTGATAAATCATATCCCGCCTTTTGGAATGACCTGGAAAAGCAGGGGTTTGAAGTGGAAGAGAAGGAAGCTTAAAGCTGAAGGCAGAAAGCCTAACGCAAACGTACAAAGTGCGTTATTGTGGGGAACAAAGCAATCTCAAGCGAGATTAAGACTTACGAAGTTTTCAAAACTTCGTAAGTCTGGATTTTACAATGACAGTTATAAAATAACCAATTAAAGATATTCAGATAGGATTTTCTCCTGTCTCCTATCTAACATTTCATATCTAAAACTATGGCAGGCAATTCATTCGGGCAAATATTCAGGGTAACTACTTTTGGCGAATCACATGGCGAGGCCATCGGTGTAATTATTGACGGATGCCCGGCCGGCTTACAAGTTGATCTTGATTATATCCAAGGCGAACTGGATAAACGTAAGCCTGGCCAGTCAAAGATCACTACCCAACGTAAAGAAAGCGACACGGTAAGAATCCTTTCGGGTGTATTTGAAGATAAAACTACGGGTACCCCTATTGCTATGCTGATCCCCAATGAAGATCAGCGTTCAAAAGATTACAGCCATAACGTGGATGTATATCGTCCGTCGCATGCCGATTATACCTATCAAACTAAATATGGCATCCGTGACCATCGCGGCGGCGGCCGCTCATCTGCCCGCGAAACCGCAGCCCGTGTTGCTGCCGGCGCTTTGGCTAAACTGCTGCTTAAAACACAGGGTATAGAAATTGTTGCCCATGTAAGCAGCGTAGGTACGATCAATGCACCAAACGTATTTATTAACGATCCCCTGGAGTTTATTACAGAGCGCGAAAAAAATATTGTACGCTGCGCCGACCCGGCCACTGCGGAAGAGATGATCGAATTTATTGACAGCGTACGTAAGGATGGCGATACCGTTGGCGGCAAGATCAGCTGCTATGTAAAAAACTGCCCGGTTGGCCTTGGCGACCCTGTGTTTGATAAACTGCATGCCGATTTAGGCAAAGCGATGCTAAGCATCAACGCTGTTCATGGCTTTGAGTTTGGCTCGGGCTTTGAAGGCAGCGAAATGCGTGGGTCTGAGCATAACGATATCTTTGTAAAATCGCACCTGGGTGATATACAAACCATTACCAATTTCTCGGGCGGGATCCAGGGAGGCATCAGCAATGGTATGCCTATCGAATTTAAGGTAGCCTTTAAACCCGTAGCCACCATCATGAAAAACCAGGCAACCATCGACAGCCAGGGCAATGCTGCTGAAATATCGGGCAAAGGCCGTCACGATCCTTGTGTGGTTCCGCGCGCCGTACCTATTGTTGAAGCCATGGCTGCTCTTGTATTGGCTGATCATTGGCTCAGGAACAGAAACGCCCGTTTAAGCTAAAAGCGCTCAGTTAGCCTAAAGCAAAAAGCCGAAAGCTTAAAGCGTTCCACTGAGAACATTTAAGTTTTCGGCCTTTTATTTTCACCAAGCTTCTTTTGCTTTTGGCTTTAAGCTTTCAGCCCAATAACCTACCTTTGTAAAGCCATGCTTATCTCAATTATCCAATTATACAAACAAGCCTATAGCGGACTATCAAAAAACAGCTGGTACCTGAGCATCGTAATGCTTATTAACCGTAGTGGCACCATGGTTGTACCTTTCATGACCATTTATACCATCAGGCAACTGCATTTTACCATTGAGCAGTCGGGATATATTATGGCTATTTTTGGCGTGGGTGCTGTTTCCGGCGGCTTCATCGGTGGTAAGCTGATCAATAAAATTGGCTTTTATGATTTGCAGGTTGGGGCATTGCTTACCGGCGGCTTACTATTTTTGATCCTTGGTTATCAAACCAATTTCATCAGCATGGCCATTTTCACCCTCGTGCTGAGCATTTGCAACGAATCATTCAGACCTGCCAATTCAACGGCTATAGCACATTACAGTACAGAAGAAAACAAAACGCGCTCCTACTCGCTTAACCGGTTGGCTACAAACTTAGGCTGGGCGTTCGGCGGTGGTTTAGGGGGATTATTGGCATCTATAAATTATCATTTACTTTTTTGGGTAGATGGTTGTACCAATATCGCAGCAGGTATACTATTGCTCACTTTGATGCCCCGTTCAAAAGTGGCAAAAACAATCAAAGAAGCAGTGGCCGGTTTTGATGAAGTGGTTTCATCGGCTTATAAAGATGGTGTTTACCTGCTGTTTATCCTATTGGCAACCCTGTTCGCAACTTGTTTTTTCCAGTTTTTTATTATGCAGCCCGTATTTTATAAAATACAATGGCATTTTAACGAGCGTTTTATCGGTTTCCTGCTGGCTTTAAACGGGATACTTATCGTTTTGATTGAAATGATATTGATTAACTGGCTTGAAGGCAAACGCCATGCCCTAACCTATATTATCTCGGGCATCCTGGTTACCGGGGCCGGTTTTGTTTTGCTTAATCTGATGCCGCATGTGCCTTTGGTAGCCATATTAATTGTCTGCATGATAACTTTGGGTGAAATGCTTTCCATGCCATTTATGAACACGTTTTGGATAAGCCGTTCAAATGTACGCAACCGAGGTGAGTATGCTGCATTATACAGCATGTCATGGGCCGGCGCACAAATCATTGCTCCATTTTTGGGCAGCCAGGTTATCGCCTACGGAGGGTTTGAGCTTTTGTGGTGGCTACTTGGCGGTGTCTGCCTGATTGTGGCCTGCGGCTATTTGATCATGAAACGTTCAATACATACCACTAAACGTGTGCCTGTTTTACCTTAATTTGCTATCATGAAAAAAGCCATCATATTGGATCTTGATAATACCATATACCCTGTAAGTTCCATTGCCGATCATTTGTTTAATGAACTGTTCAACTTTCTTGATCAGCATATTACCGGCGAGGGTATCGAGCATATCAATAAAGCAAAGGAGGATTTAAAGAAGGTTCCCTATCAGAAGGTGGCAGACAAATACCAATTCAGCGATCTCATTAAAAACAAAGGGCTCGAACTATTAAATAATATTGAGTACAACCGGCCGATGCAGCCTTTTGATGATTATAAACAGATCCGCGAAACTAAGATCACCAAGTTTTTGGTTACCACGGGCTTTACCAAACTGCAATGGAGCAAAGTTAAAATGCTGAACATTGAAGCAGATTTTGAAGCCATCCACATTGTTGACCCTGAACTTTCGCCCCTTACCAAGAAAGATATTTTCGCGTTGATCTTGGAGAAATATGATTACAAACCCGAAGATGTACTCGTTATTGGTGACGATCCCGAATCTGAAATAAAAGCAGCAAGCGATTTGGGTATCGATACTTTTCTATACGATCCCGAAAATAAACATCCAAACGCCCGGGTAACCTATCGCTCACAAAATCTTAAGGATGCGGCCGCTATTGTTGCTTAAGCACCTTTACAGTAACCAAAAGCTGCCCAAGATGGCGCATGGTATGTTCGGCAGAATGCGTATACAAGCCGATAACTGTTGATGGTAATTGCCCCCGGCCTACTCCTCGCCATTCGGTTAATATGGTCTCGTCGGTAGCTTTGAGTTTATCGATAGCGTTATCAACCTCGGTATTAAACGCTTTTATTAAATCAACAACGGTAATTTCATATTCACCAGGTTCACCTTCGGCTGCAAGATAATTTAGTTGTGCCGCACTAAGCCCTTCACCTTTTGCATAGGTAAAAAGCCGATTGAGTACCCCGGTGAGGTGTTGCAAATGAAAAGCCGGCGATGCCACGCCGGCAAGCTTTTCCCACAGCAGCTTTTCCGGAAAATCGGCCATCAATTCATTAAGTTCTTCCCTTGCCTGTAAAAGCGCGTGTGCAACAGGTTGAAGCAAGGCCGGCACATCATCCAGCGGGCCGCGGAGCCAAACTTCAGGTAGTTTTTGAGTAGACATTAGTTTTTATTTAGCATTGTTTTCACCTGTTCGTGATTCAACGTTTGGGGTAAGCCATATATGGTTCTTACCCGTTCATGTGTATTATCAGTCCACAGCCAGCTTGTCCATACCATAAACCAGGCCCATTCGGGTTGGGCTGCCAGAATTTCGGGTTTTGGCAGTTCGCCGGTTTCCGTCAGCGCAATGATCTTGCCATTGGCAACCTTAAGCAAATCGCTATAATCCCGTTGTTCATAATCGAAATGATAGATATCAGCACCTAAAATATCCACATAATCAGCACCGGGATAAAAGTCTTTATAGTCATACGCTTCATCTAATGGCAGGTCGCGCAAACCGTTAGGCCCCCATACCCAAATCAGGTTATTTAAATGATGATAATTGGTATAATGATCATACATCATTTTCCAAAGTTTAATGATGCCGTCATTACCTTTTTTGTTTCCCCACCAAAACCATACGCCGTTCATTTCATGGTAAGGCCGCCATAAAACAGGCACATGGGCATCTCTTAGCTGTTTCAGGTAACCGGCTACGACATCAATCTGGGCAAGCCATTTCTTATTTAAATCTGTATTAGGGGTTGTCAGTTCTTTCCATTGCGCATCAGTCAACTTTCCCTGGATACTTTGTTTCCAATCGTAGGGAGGATTATCAATCGGCCGGCCCTGGTGCCACATGAGTGTTACGAGGTAACCATCCTGCCATTTTTGTTTTGCTTCATTAACCAAATCCTGCCCCAGGTCCTTATCGCCCCAAAGCATAAAATCCGAACCCCACACAGCGGGATAATGTCCTGTAATGGCTTTAGCACTGTCTGAAAAAACGTCACGGTCACTGTTATAATTTTGTTGCCCCGACAAAATATGTTTGCCTTTTATACTATAAAGGAAAGCAAGCAATTTATTTACCTCAGGCGACGCTTCTTTATTTACTGGTTTAAAACTTTGTGCTAATGCCATGAAAGGCAATGATATGATTAAAGTAAGCGGGAGTAGTTTTTTCATTTTAATTAAACAGGCTATTCGGCTTAAAGGCGATAACGGGCTTTGTTCAAAAATAAATAAAAAGTACGGCCGTTTATGGTATGGCTATTGCTATTCATAAGCAATATTTAACTATCTTTCGTCTATATGATACCTATTCCCTTTAGGAAACACTTTATCCCGATTATACTTTCCACGTGTTTGGTTTTGCCTGCTGTATTACAAAGCTGCAAGAAAAAGCATGAAATGATTGCTGAAGATATGTTCAGGATCACACAAAATGAAATTTTCAAAAAGGCCGATACTGAAGGATACATCCCCGTTTTTAAAAGAGTATTCACAAAATACCGGTCTAAGACTGCCAATCCGCTGGTTATCGAATCATTTTTCAAAAAGAATGAATACCAGCCACTTTTAGTTATAAACCATTTAAACAATGGCGATCTCGAAGCTTTACCAGAGTATCTTGATAAGATCAATGAACACGGCCTCGATCCAACTGTGTATCCATCGGCAGAGATCAAAGCACTTGTAGCCAAACTCAAAGACAAAAAGGCTATAAAAACAATTGATGAAGCCTATGAAACTGTTGCCAAGCTTGAGGTGTTAACAGCGGGCGCTTTGATAAAATACTCCAATGCGCTGCAGTACGGAGTGATCAATCCTAAAAAGATCTACTCAAGATATTTTATGGCCACCCGCCGACCCGATAGCACAACGATGCTTGCCGCTTTAAACCGGGCAGATTTTAAAGCATTCCTTGACAGTATCCAACCCAAAAGCCCTCAATATTTAGCATTGCAAAAAGCATACAGGGATAGTGCAATTATAGAAGGCCTTTCCCGCGAGGAGAGCAAACGCTACTTATTGGTGAGCCTGGAGCGGCTGCGTTGGAGAAATAAACCTTTCGAACCCAAATATGTGATTGTAAATATCCCCGATTTCAGGCTCGACGTTATCGAAGATGGCAAATCGGTTTTAAATATGAAAGTTTGTGTAGGCCAGGGACGAAACATGAAAAACCAGAACACGCTTGAACATTTTGATGATACAGCGAGGGCTGATAAACCTTTTCCCCGGGAAACGCCGATACTGAACAGCCTCATCCATAGCGTTGAAGTAAACCCTATTTGGAATATTCCTCGCAGTATTGCCACAAAAGAGATCATTGTTGAGGCCGCCGAAGACCGTTACTACCTCTCCAACAAAAACATAGATGTTTTTAAGGACGGCAAAAGGATTGAAGACCCGGAAACTATCGATTGGTCGCAGGTTACGCCCGACAATCTGGAATACGAGTTTAAACAACGCCCCGGAGAAGACAACTCTCTGGGTAAAATAAAGTTTCTGTTTAAAAACCGTAGCAGCGTTTACCTGCACGATACACCTAATAAAGAAGCATTCAGACATGCTATGCGTGCAGTAAGTCACGGCTGTGTACGATTAGGTGATCCGCTTGGTCTGGCACAAAACCTGTTTGGAGAAGGCGCCGCCCTCGACACCATTTCGAAAGATATGGTTGAAGATAAACCGAACCCTACCAATATAGGTTTGCCAAAGAAAACGCCTATTTACATCACGTATGTAACCTGCTGGGCAGATGACGATGGCACCATCCAATACCGCCCGGATGTTTATGGTTTAGATATAGTGCTTTATGCACACCTGCAAAGTTTTTTGGCGAAATAAAAAAGAGCCCGGCGAACTTTTCGGTAAGCCGGGCTTCATGATTTGGTTTATAGTTGGGTTGGATTTAAAACTTTGTAAAATTGAATGACGTATCAGCGCTTGCCATTAAATTAAGCGGCCCCGTTTCATCCAGGTATTTTGAATAGTACGACTCATCGTTTCCGTTAATAAATAAAACGGTTTTGCCGGCAATGGTATTGATAACTTTATTAACCACTTTTGGCGATACCGCGGGGCAGCCAAAGCTTCTGCCGATATATCCCTGCTCATTGATAGCAGCAGGCCCAACATAATTAGCGCCATGTACAACAATGCTGCGCATACGGGCATTGCCGTTAAAGCCTTCATCCATACCGTCAAGGTATAGTGAACGGCCATGTTTACCATTATAAACCTTATCAGTTACATAAAATCCGAGACTGCTTTCATGTGAATCGTTCGCATCCGAAAAATGACTTGCCATTTCCTGTCCGCTGCCTGATCCATGTGCAACCCATGTATTGAGCACCAACTGTTTGTTCAACAAATTTATAATCCACATACGCTTTTCACGGCTTGATTTGCTAAAATCAACCACCGTGAGCACGTCGCTGCTTTGAGGTACTTGATGCGAAAGCTTCAGATTGGTATAGCCTGTTACAGCTTTTTCAAACACATTAAAAGCTAAACCGGCCTCTTTAAGGCGCGCTGCCTCATATAAATTATTAACGTATTGCTCAAATAGTTCTTTAGTTGTAAACGTTGCATTTTCTTTCCTTACGCTCACCGATCTGTTTGCACCATCCGATTTCCAGCTTAAAATTGTTGCTGAAAGAAAAAAAATCGACATAGTGACCCACAAAAAATGTTTCCTCATACGCTTTCCTGAGTTTAATTTAATTTAAAATAATTAGGGTATAGTAACAGGTTTTGGACGGCTTGTTAACCTGGTATTAACAGGTAAACACAAAAATATACTTTAAAACCTAAAATCCAAATTAGTAAATCAATATTTTTTTACTTAAATGAAAATAAGTTTAAAGATAAGCAATATTTTAGACTGTTATACGGAGCAAAAAAAGGAAAGGTTATGGGTTAATTTTACTTAACCCATTTAATTTTATTTTCAAGCGGAATAGTACGTTTACCTTCGGGATACAGGTCGGCATAACCAAGATATAATACGCCCATTACATTATCTTCATCCCGCAAATTCAAAAATTCTTTAAAAGCGGGCTTCAGGATAGCACCGCCGGTACTCCAGAAGGAGGCCATATTTAAGGCGGTTGCACCTAAAAGGATATTCTGAATAGCGCTCGACACAGCTGCAACTTCCTCGAATGGCGGTATTTTAGGCAAATCGCCGCGCTGCATTACCGTAATGATTACATGCGAAACTTTGCTGCCGAGGGTTTTCAGGTTATTGTATGCAGCCTCATTAAATTCTTCGGCAGATACACTCTGTTTATAAACTTCGGCATGTTCGGCACAAAACTGATCGGGATTTTCATAAACAATAAAGCGCCAGGGTTCGGTAAAACCATGGGTTGGTGCCCAATCGGCAAGCTCCAGCAGGGCGGCTATATGACCGTTTGGTGCCTTATGACCATTCATCATGGCTGGTTTTACGGTACGGCGGGTTTTGATATTCTCGGCAACGGTTAAAAAAGTATTGTCCATTTCAGATAAAAAGGGTTGTTGAAATCAGGATTATGAATCACTGATCTCAACAACCTGTAATTATGTTATTAATAAATAGCAGGATATTTCGATGGATTAGCCTCGTTCATCATAGCGTAAACAATTTCAACAACATCATCAACAGAAGGCTTGCTGAAGTAGTCTCCGTCCGAACCATAAGGCGGCCTATGTTCTTTTGCGGTAAGCGTTTTTGGCTGGGCATCAAGCGCATAATAGCCATTTTGGCCTTCCATTATTTTTTGCAGAATATAAGCTGAGCCAGCACCCGGTAAGTCCTCGTCAACAACAAGCAACTTGCTGGTTTTCTTTAACGAAACACCACAAACACCCTCTGTATCAAAAGGGTATAAAGTTTGCGGATCGATAATTTCAATATTGATACCCATTTCTGCGAGCTCTTCCGACGCTTCCTGTACAATGCGTAGCGTTGAACCATAAGATACAACGGTAATATCGCTGCCTTCGCGCAAAACTTCGGCTTTACCAAGCGGTACAGTAAATTCGCCGACATTGGCGGGTAATTTTTCTTTTAAGCGATAGCCGTTCAGGCATTCTATTACCAGCGCAGGTTCGTCGCCCCTTAACAGCGTATTATACATACCTGCTGCCTGGGTCATGTTACGGGGCACACAAATATGAAAGCCGCGCATCGACCCTAAAATAACACTCATTGGCGAACCTGAATGCCAGATCCCTTCTAAACGATGGCCCCGGGTACGGATAATAAGCGGAGCTTTTTGCCCGCCCATAGTACGGTAACTTAAACTTGCTATATCATCACTGATGATGGTTATGGCATAGATCAGGTAGTCAAGGTACTGGATTTCTGCTATTGGCCTTAGGCCGCGCATAGCAAGGCCCATACCCTGCCCTATGATACTTGTTTCGCGAATGCCCGTATCTGTAATGCGGATTTCGCCATATTTTGCCTGTAAACCAGCAAAGCCCTGGTTAACATCGCCTATCGCACCCAAATCTTCACCAAATGCAACGATGCTTTTATCGCGTGCAAAATTGGCGTCGAAAGCTGCATTCAATACTTCCCTTCCATCCATTAACCTGGCATCATCGCTATAAACAGCGGGCACAACAGGCACATACAGAGGCGATTCAGGAGTTCCGGTAAAAAGCTTTGAATTGTAACGTTCGGTATTTTTTGCTTTCTCAGCTTTTAACCATTCTGTTAAAAGCTGGCGTTCAACATTATTTTCGGTGGTAGTTAACCGTAATGTTTTGCGGATGGCCGAAAAAATTTCGCGACGCCCGGCATCAATACTGGAGCGCAAACCAGCTGATAATGCTGATATTACTTCTTTTTTACCCGGCACTGTTTCGGCAAAGGCATCGATCAATGCTGCAGCTTCTTCTATTTCGCTTTTTATTACGACAGCCAATTCATTAGCCGCCTCACGTTGACATTCGCGTACATACCTTTTTGCTTCAGCTTCAAGCTCTTCCAGTTCTATTTCGGTCGAGATTGCCGATGTGATCATCCATTCGCGCATTTTTAACAAACAATCGTGCTCATCTTCCCAGGTAAGGCGTTCCCTGCTTTTATAGCGTTCATGTGAGCCCGAAGTTGAGTGTCCCTGTGGTTGGGTCATTTCGGTAACATGGATCAGCACAGGCACATGTTCCTCACGGCAAATATTAATGGCGCGCTCGTAAGTTTCACAAAGGGCAATATAATCCCAACCACGCACTTTAAAGATCTCGTAACCGTTGCTTCCGTTTTCGCGCTGAAAGCCTTTTAATATTTCAGAAATATCTTCTTTGGTAGTTTGCAGGTTCGCTGGCACAGAAATAGCATACGCGTCATCCCAAATAGAGATGGCCATAGGCACCTGTAGTACCCCCCCGGCATTGAAAGTTTCAAAAAACGAACCTTCGGATGTGGCGCCGTTACCAACGCTGCCAAAAGCAACTTCATTACCATTAACCGAAAATTGTTTCAGATAATCCAGCTCTTTATTTTGGCGATATAGCTTTGACGCGTAAGCTAAACCTAATAAGCGGGGAATTTGTCCGGCGGTGGTTGATATATCCGACGAACTGTTCATCGTTTCAGCCTGGTTAACCCAACTGCCATCAGTATTTACAAAACGTGTAGCGTAGTGGCAGTTCATTTGCCTGCCGCCAGAGGCCGGATCTTTTTCAATATCGGGGTTAGCATATAACTGGGCAAAAAACTCTTTCATATTGCTCATGCCCGTAGCAAACATAAAAGTTTGATCGCGGTAATAGCCCGCGCGCCAGTCGCCGGCGCGGAAAGCCTTGGCCATTGCCAATTGCGCAACCTCTTTACCGTCGCCGAAAATACCGAACTTTGCCTTGCCCGTTAGCACTTCCCTGCGGCCTATTAAACTGGCCTGACGGCTCTCATAACCAATGCGGTAATCATCAATAACAATCTTCTTGAAATCATCAAAACTGAGCTCGGCAGTATTAAATTTACTGGTAGCGCGTGTTGTAGTTTCAGGCATATAAAATTTTGTTTAGACGGTAAAAGTATAAAATTCTATTCTGTATTAGGCAAACTAACAGATAAAACCCGGAGTTTGAGTAATAGTTTTGTAATTACATTAAACCTTTTATATTTGTAATAATCAAATATAACGTATGAAAAAGATATTAATGATTTGCGCGGTAATATTAGGCTTTGCCTTCACCGCATCAGCACAAGATAGCGGAAAAGCTGAGTTTAAATTTAACGAAGAAAAGCATGATTTTGGTAAAATACCACAAGGCACTCCTGTTACTACCGTGTTTGAATTTACCAATATTGGTAAAGAGCCGCTTATTTTAACAGAAGTAAGACCGACCTGCGGCTGTACCATTGCCGACTATACAAAAACCCCTGTAAAAAGCGGCGATAAAGGAACAATCAAGATCACTTACAATGCTGCCGCTGCTGCTCCGTTTAATAAAACTATCGTAGTTAAATCAAACGCAGTAACGCCCGAAAAATATTTGAATATTGTTGGTGAAGTGGTAGCTAAACCAGCGGCAAGCAAATAATTGATTGCATGCTTGATATATCCCGTATATCAACCGGGATATTTAAAAATATATTTAAAAGACCCGAAACCGGGTCTTTTTTCGTTTACAAAGGTTTTACAAAACAGTATTTTCATTTTTAGTAAATTTGCAGGATGCCAAAAATATCTGAAAAAGGGCAACGGATGCCCGCGTCACCGATAAGAAAATTAACACCTTACGCTGATAAAGCTAAGCAGGATGGAAAAAAGGTGTATCATCTCAACATCGGCCAGCCCGATATTGCTACACCCGATGGCATGTTGAATGCCATAAAAAACATTGATTTTAAGGTTTGGACCTATACCCCGAGCGAAGGCACATTAAGCTATCGCAAAAAGCTTACTGAATATTATAACAAGCTGGATTATAATATTACTCCCGAAGATATTATTGTTACCACAGGAGGCTCGGAAGCGATTACCATTGCTATGATGGCCTGCCTCGATTCGGGCGATGAAGTGATCATCCCTGAGCCTTTTTATGCCAATTATAATGGATTTGCAAGCCAGGGCGATATTGTAGTTAGGCCGATATTGTCATACATTGATAATGGTTTCGCGCTCCCCCCTGTCAGCGAATTCGAAAAACTGATAACAGATAAAACCAGGGCGATTATCATATGCAACCCTAACAATCCTACCGGGTATTTATACTCAAAAGAAGAAATGGACGCCTTGAAAGAATTGGTGTTAAAGCATGACCTTTACCTGTTTTCGGACGAAGCTTACCGCGAGTTTTGCTATGACGGGCGTTCATTTATATCACCAGCGCATATGGATGGGCTTGAAGAAAACATTGTAATACTGGATACAGTAAGCAAACGCTATAGCGCGTGCGGTGCCCGGTTAGGCTGCCTGATCACTAAAAATAAAGAGTTGCGTGCCACGGCTTTAAAATTTGCCCAGGCCCGTTTAAGCGCAGGCATGGTTGAACAAATTGCCGGCGAAGCTGCAGTTGATACTCCGGATAGCTATTTTGAAGCCGTAAATAAAGAATACACCAGCAGGCGCAACACGCTTGTTAGTGCACTGAACAAAATGGATGGCGTTTATTGTCCTAATCCGGGCGGGGCTTTTTATGTGGTTGCCAAACTACCTATTGACAATGCCGACAAGTTTTGCCAATGGATGCTTGAATGCTTCAGCCTCAACAACGAAACTGTGATGATGGCCCCTGCCACAGGCTTTTACAGCACATCCGGCGCAGGATTAAATGAAGTGCGTATGGCATACGTTTTAAATAACAGCGACCTTAAAAAAGCAATGATTTGTTTGGAGGAAGCATTGAAAGTTTATCCGGGCAGAACGGTTAGCAGTGAGCAGTTCTCAGTTGGCAGTTTGTAACAGGCTGCTGCGCCAGGCAGTTTCTTAATTTATTAATACGGCAAACTGCCTGCTTAAAACTGCAAACTATTTCCGTATATTTGTAACCGCTTTACTGCAACTGCCTATTCGGCTAATACAAACTCAAAAAATGGGGTCGACCGGAATTGACAGGATGGAGATAAGTAGGTAAGCATGCAGCGCGTTGGGTGAATTAGCGCTTTAATCTGAACGCTCAAACTTACAAATGGCGAAAATAACTACGCCTTAGCTGCCTAATTTAGAATTAGCATAGCTTTTGTCCCGCCGGTTTTCCGTTTCATCGGATCGGCAATCGGGGCATCGAAAGATGAAACTGGCCTGCTTAGGGTGTGATAAGCGGGTAAGATAAAGCACCTAAGGAAGACGGTACAGGTAAGCGACTGACCTTCCCCTTCCCTACAATTAAACAGAAGCTAAGCATGTAGAAAGCTTACCTTATACCATGTTTGGACGAGGGTTCGAATCCCTCCGGCTCCACCCGAAGGGGATTTTCTCAGGAAAATCCCTTTTTTTATCAATTTCAAGCAACCATTTCTCCTTCATTATCAATTCGTTACATGCAACACCGGCACTATGGTAGGTGTTCGATAGATGCCATTTTTATAGTATAAATTGCTGTCGAACACCAAAGAAATGAGTTCGCGCTTCGCCAATGTATCAGAACTCACATAAACGTGTTCCATATCAGTTAGCTTGCCAATATGCTGAGCAATTAATTTATATCCTTCAGATGGGTCGCGGCTTAAGCGTTCAACGGATGCTTTCAGGCTGTAGATTTCCGAATTATAATTTGAATACCACCTGCTATAAGTCTCGCGGGTAATTTGGTTACTAATCCATTTCTCTTCAACAGCAAATAGTTTTTCCTGAACCCTTTCGATTTCGGCTTTCTTTTCTGCAACTAATACCTGGTTCTCTTTGAATTTTTCCTTCAACGAGTTTTCGGCTGTTTTTTTAACTTGATCAATTTGGTTTGAGGATAAGCTCATTAGCTGACAAATCTGTAAAAGCTGATCGTGTGCTTTCAAAGCACTGATGTTGTTATGCCTTGAATGCTTGCATTTGTAATAGTAATACCAATTGCCGGCTTTCCCGCGCGAGGGTGCTCCAGACAACGGCTGCCCACAGTGGCATTTTAATATCCCGCGTAAAGGAATTTCATCATCAAGACTTTTCTTGCTTCTGTCTGGCTTTTGGAGTTTGTTTTGGACAATGTTCCAGGTTGTCATATCGATCAAAGGCTCGTGCCTCGCAGGAAAAAGCCCCCCTGGATATTCCTTAAATGGTTTGGCCTTCACCATTCCGGCGTAGGCAGGATTGCTTAGTACCCTTTCCACAGCCATATTACCGCCGCGATCAAACCCCATTGCTCGTACTTCCTCTTTTATCGTTTTGAGGGGCATGTCTTTGAGGTAAGATTCATAGATAAACAGGACAACTTTCGCCTGAATTCCATCAATTACCAATGTGCGTGCCTTTCCTTCGCCAACCTTTTTATAACCAAACGGAGGCAGGTTACTCATAAATCGTCCTTCTTTCGCACGGGCAGTATAGTTACCTCCACGAATTTTGATACTGCGGTTGATGTTGTCCTCTTCCGCAAGCAATAGCTGAAGACCTGTTCGGAAATAGCTCCCCGGCGTATCATAGTCGAACACGATACCTTCGGTGACGCTAACAATTTGAATGCTGTGTTGCCTCTGGAGATTTTTAACTAAGGTCATCGCCTCACCCGCATCCCTGCTGAAACGGTCTAACTGATCGACAATAAGGTAATCTACATCGTTTTGATGTTTTTTTATAAATGCCTGTAATTTCATAAAATCGGGCCGGTCAAAAATCTTGGCACTGTGCCCCCGATCAATAAAAGTATCTACGAGAGTGATATTATTGTATTGTATATATTGATCAGTGTACATCTCTTGACGCTCTATCGAACCGTTACTTTGCCCGAGATTACTGAATCTTAAATATCTAATTGCCCGTTTCATATAAGTCCTTTAAAACCGCTTTTACTAATATTTCTGCTATTAAATTTAGTAATTTCAACTCTTTTTCCCGTTCAAATTCTTGAATATTTTCAATGATTTTTTCGTCTAGCGATGCCGTGCTGTTAACAACTTCTTTCATGGTTCTTGCCTAAATAGGCTCAAAACTGGCACGATTTTGATCCATTTAGTCATGAGTTTTTCGGTACTACCTGTTTATTAATACCGTTAAATTGCCAGGCATTTACATATAGAAGCTGTATTTTATTTGGGGCGTCTCATCCGAATCGAGGTATTTCAAGATTTCCCCTACTTTACGGGAGCATTCAATTGTTATTGAAAATTTGCGATCAAATTGTGTATTATTCCAATTCATTTTCGATAGCGCTAAAATCTCATCGCAAATAAGTTCAGGAGATTCGTCATGACTGAACAATCTGATTTCTATTGGTGACGGTATGTAGCTTCCGGGATAAGTGTTATAAAAAGGCACGAACCCTCTTGTATATAGCAGATGTGTTTTATCGTCGAAGCTTGCCATCGTTCCGCGTAGAGGAGGATACATTGTTTCTCTATACAGTCTCAAATCTGACCGCATGATTGTGACCATATCGACGGCGTGTATGTTATTTTTGTAGGCAGCTTCTTTAAAGCCCTCAATCTCATTTGAGTTGAAATTTGAAGTTTTGTGAAGCACGAGACGTTGCGGATAAACTTTTAAAGCTTCAAAATACTCTTTAAGCGAATGATCCAATAAATCGAACGCCTGAGCCTCTGAGCCGACACGGATCGTGGAGGTCTTACCGGCGATATGCCCGATCAGTAAACTGGTAGCTGAACTGGCCACGCTCACCATATTATGATGCTCGGCAAACCAGTAACGCGTGTAGCCCAGGGCTTCCGCCTGCTGCGCATTCGCTACACTATAGTTAAAACTGTCCGCAATGCTATGTCCCTGGATGACCGTCGCCAGGTCGAGAACCGAATAGTTGATCGCTGCCATGCTGCAAAGTTAGCCGATGCCAAACCGGCTTCTGTCAGCTCAGTTCCATTTTCAGGATGCCGGATCAGGGTAGCCTAGCGATTTACAAATTCACCTTGCTGTTCGGCAACCTGGTTACCCCATTGCAGGATGGCATTAAGCAGTGGAATGCAGGATCTTCCAAATTCGGTTAAGCCATAGATCACTTTGATCGGCGGCTTTTCGCCGTAGACCTTTCGATAGATCAAACCATCTTCTTCCATTTGCCTGAGCTGCAGGCTCAGCGTTCTTTCGGTTACGCCGGGCATTTCCTTGCCGAGCTCGCTGTACCGTTTAGCCGCATCTTTCAAATGGTAAAGGATGACCGCCTTCCATTTCCCGCCTATCAGGTCCATCGCCAGGCTTACGGTGCAAGGATATCGCTTGTCACGGAGCTGGATAAAATCGCTTTTACATTCTGTTCGCATGGGTTCGTTAGGCTATCCAAATGGATAGTTATTGCAAAACTATCGAACGATAAATAGTTTTGCAACTATCATTTTTATAGTTTAATTTATGAAATCGGAATTCAATCAAACAGCGCTCAAACCGCTGATCACCATCACAGGAATTTTAGGCAAGCAGGGCTACAGCGCCGCACAAACGCTTTTACAAAGTGGCCGGTACCGGGTGCGCGGTATTACCCGCCGTACGGATTCACCGAATGCGATCAGCCTGAAAGAACAAGGTGCGGAATTAGTTAACCTGCCACTGGATATCGGTCATCAGAAAGCTTATACCGAAGCATTCCGCGGCTCGCAGGGCGTTTTCATGATGACGCCTGGTATCGCGCCGCCGGATACCCACGAATTTGAGTTGGGTAAGCAACTGGCCGATGCGGCGGTGGAAGCCGGGGTACAGCACGTGATCTTCAGCAGTCTGGAAAACGTTGATGAGATCACCCGGGGAAAGAAGTTCGCACCACATTTTACAGATAAAGCCAGGATCGAAGCCTATATCCGGACACTGCCTGTTACCAGTTCCTTTATTTATATGGCTTTTTTCTACACGAACCTATTGGAGTTTTATACGCCGCTGGTCAGGGAGGATGGTACGCTGGTCTTTCCCATCTATCTGCCGGAAGACTTCCGCGCGCCTTTTGTTGATCCCTTAACAGCTACCGGGCCCGCTGTATTGGAGCTATTTTCTGACCAGCAGCAATATGCCGGGCAGTCCTTGCCTGTGATCGGCGACATCATTTCGCCGCGGGAGATGGTAGCTACTTTTAGCCGGGTAACCGGCAAAAAGGCCGTTTACAGTTCAGCTTATTCGCGCGAAGACTTTCTCCGGCATTTCCCGGCGTTTGCTTCCAACGAGCTGTTGGTGCAGGAAACTATCGGAATGGTGACATACGCCGTGGAAGATGGTTATTTCCGCGAAGGCCGCGACCTGGAATGGAGCCGCCGGACCGATCCCGGTACCCTAACCTGGGAACGTTTTTTGCGCAAGACCGGATGGCAGGGTGAAAAGATCAGCTTTTAAACTGATCTGCCTTCCGGCTCGCCACGATGATCACCGGCTTTTTTATGCGGATTAATTTATTACATAGGCGATATCTTATCCCTGGCAAAGGGACACGTTATTCAGAATAACTCCAAATAAAAACAGGGACACTTTTTAATGGGTAATATTCTTTCCGGCTGCTGCTATCACAGCAACAGTAGCGGACGCATGGAGTGGGATATGGACTAAAGAAATCATCAAATTTGTGCGCCGGCAATCTTTTCCCGGCGTTTTTTGTTAAGGAACAAACACAGCGCATGAAAGCACCGCATTTATTTTTTATCGTTAACCCCTCGGCCGGCAAAGACGAACCTATCGTAGAACAGATCGGCGAAGTATTCCGGGACAGCGGGACAGTGATCACTGTTCACGTATTGGATAAAGAAGAAGAACCTGCCGAACTCATCCGCTCGGTGCTGAATGAAACCGATCTCGTAGCCGTTTATGGTGGTGATGGCAGTGTGACGCAGGCCGCTGCGGGTTTGATAGGAACCGGCAAACCCCTGCTCATTATTCCCGGCGGAACGGCCAATGTTTTTGCCAAAGAACTGGGTATCCCGCAAGATACCATGGAAGCTTTAAAGCTGTTCCGCGACCAAAAGTATCGCTTGCAAGCGGTAGATACAGGACTGGTTAACGGCCGCTCTTTTCTTTTGCGGGTCAACCTGGGCATCATGGCAGAAATGATCACCGAAACCGACCCGGGTTTGAAGGACAAGATCGGCCAGCTGGCTTATGGTGTTGCCGCGGTGAAAAGCGCTGTAAAGACCGAACCTGCTGCTTACCATTTAACGATAGACGGCAAAACGGCCGAAGCAACCGGCGTAGCCCTGACTGTTACCAATTCCGGCAGCATCGGTATCGGCGGCTTGCAAATGTACCCGGAGATCAGTGTCAATGACGGCTTGCTGGATATTATACTGCTCAAAGATGCAGGATTGCTATCGCTGCTCAAAGCTGCGGGGGCCAGTCTACTGGATCAAACAACCGACGCCGTTGATCATTGGACTGGTAAGGACATTACGATCAGGTTGCCTGAAAAACAAGTATATCTCTGTGACGATTGTGAAGCAGAAGCTAAAGAACTTACGCTAAAGGTTGTTCCGGGCTCCTTAACGATTGCTGTGCCATGTTAACGAAAATTAAAAGTATCATTACCTTGCTGGTTATTTTCTGGCAGAAGATATGGGATAATATTTACCGTTTCTTTAATGGCGTTCCAACCCTGAAGCGCAGCCAGATCACCGCCAATCTTTTTTTAGGGAGCCAGTACAGCCTGATCGGCCTGCAAAAACTCAAAGCACTGGGCATCACTGCTATTGTCAATATGCGGGAACATCCGGCTTTCGCCGAGTCGAAATACGAAGGATTCCATTACCTGCATTTGCCGACGGTTGACAATACCCCGCCGCCGCTGGAAACATTGGTCAAAGGCGCGGAATTTGTCACTCACGAGATCAAAGCCGGCGGCAAGGTTTATATTCACTGCCGTCAAGGCCTCGGGAGGGGACCTACCATGACCATTGCCTACCTGATCAGTACCGGCCTGACTTATGACGCTGCTTTTGCACTGGTCAAAAAGGTGCGCTCTTTTATCAACCCACGGTCATCGCAAATTGCTCAGTTAAAAGCATTGGAACAATACTATCAGGAACATCCCCAACCAGTGAGCGTGACCCCTAAATAATTAAAGCGGTTGGGCCAAACCCACCAGCAGTCCTTCGGCACCTCTGATATAACAAAGCCGGTAAGCATTTTCATATTGTACGATTTCGCCAACCAGCATTGCGCCTTGTTTTTGCAAACGCTCCACCAGTTCATCAATATTCGTCACGGCAAACATCGCCCGCAAATAACCCAACGCATTGACCGGTGCATTGCGGTGATCCTCGATGACCCCGGGATCAAGAAAACGCGATAGTTCTAAACGGCTGTGTCCATCCGGCGTCACCATCATCGCAATCTCTACCCGCTGGTCAGGGAAGCCTGTGATCCGGCCCGCCCATTCACCTTCAACGACCATCCGTCCCTCCAGTTTCAAACCGATTTCGCTAAAAAAAGCAATCGCTTTATCCAGGGATTCCACCACGATCCCCATATTGTCCATTCTCAATAATTCGCTTGTTGCCATAAACCTGTTGGAATAAAATTTGTTAACTATTAACTAATTATTCATAACAAATATATCGACCTATGAGTACAAGAGGAAGTAAAGTGGAAAGGAATTCCGTTTCGAATCAGCCCCACGAGATCAAATATGAAGCACAAAAGGAAGGCACCAGTGCCAAAGCCATCAAAGAAGCCAAGAAATCGGTAGGCAACCAGCGCGCCGCCATTGAAAAGAAGGTGAAATGAGCCGGGCATTTGTCAAAGAGGGCGATGCCGATCAGCTCAAAGATGTGGCAAAGAACATGGCTTCGCTGCTCTTCTTTTTAAAACGCGAGAATGGCGGCCCGGTATATGAACTGCATACCCGCTATAGCGAGAAATACTGGAAAGAAGTGTATGAAATGAGCGATGGCTTAGGTTATATGCTCAATGACGAGAACCAATGGCAAATCATATTAGACTAATGAACACCCCAGGAAAAAACAAAGAACAAACCGATGAGATCGGTGATGACTTAGAAAGCGGCAATGGAGTTAACCTGGCGATCGAACAGCAAGGCGATGACGCTGCCGCCGGAATCCCGCGCGATACCGATGCGGAGAAGCTTTTAAGAAATTGGTTGATCAGGGCTGGACCGATGCCATCCGTCAGCTATATCCCAACGAACGGATCTATACCTTTTGGGATTACCTGCGCAATGCTTACGGCCGGGATGCCGGGCTACTGCTGGATCACTTTCTGCTCAATAAACATATCGCGCCGCGTTTAAGTACCGAACAGGTAGACAAACATGTACGCGACTGGGAACACAGCAGCGACCACGCGCCGGTGTGGATCGAACTGGCATGATATTTAAACCAATTAAACCATGGACACCAAACAGCATTTAAAGCGTTTCCTGGACGCTCAAAGCAGCGATTACGAAACAGCACTGGCCGAGATCAAAAGCGGCCGCAAGCGCAGCCATTGGATGTGGTATATCTTCCCGCAAATTGCCGGTTTGGGAAGCACTGCAACATCCAGGCATTATGCAATAAAAGACATTAGCGAGGCTACCGACTTCTTATTTGACGAAACCCTGGGCCCGCGACTCGTTAAGATCTGTAAAACCCTGCTGGAATTGCCCACCAATGACGCTTTTGAAGTTTTCGGGGACCCCGACGATCTCAAGCTCAGATCAAGTATGACCTTATTCGACGCCGTGCCGGCTACTTTCCCGGTATTCGGGCAGGTATTGGATAAATTCTATCGCGGCGAACGTGATCAGCGCACACTGGATATTTTAAAGCAGCAAAAAATATGAAACTCGGCCCGCAGCTTTTAGCCCTGCTCGATAAGCAATATACACCATCTCAGTTGACAGAAATGGTCTTTCAACGCTATGACCTCGCATTTAAAACCGATGAAACGGGACGCCCGGTCTTATTATTCATCGGCAAAAAAGACGGCCAGGGTAAGATCAAAGGCGAAGGGCCACTGGGACAATAGGGGCAAAATATGAAAAAGAAAAGCTACAAGATCACGTTCAGTTTGCAGGAAGGCTACGCACCCGGCGCAAAAATTCACCGTATCAGCACTGCCGAACGCGTCATTAAAGATTGGCTCGCTGAACGCCTGCAGAAAAAGGAGCCCATCGTGACAGGGCTTTTACAACAAGGCACCTGGTTTTTTCCGGCGAACGACGCCGTCAGCGCATCGCCCACCGCTATCTTTACCGGTGAGCTTTCTGAACCAAAAGACATGAAGCGCAGCAACAAAGAGGTGAAAAATACGCTGCGGTCGCTGACAGCTTTGTTGAAGGAGCGGTTCAAACAAGAATCGGTCTTTATCGTTTATCGTGAAAAGAACTGGTGCGTATGATCAACCAAACAGAAACGCAGGAATTACATATAGATGATGATGGGGTGTTTCCCGGAAACAGGCTGCCGGCGCTGTTGTATAAAGGCGCTCTGGATATTCCGTTTTTGTTTCCGGCCACGCATGTCAGCAAGCTGTTTGCGGCAAACGGATGGAGCAATAGCTGGGATGCGGGCATTTTCACCTATCACCATTACCACAGCGTCACCCATGAAGTGCTCGGCATTTATTCGGGCAAGGCCCGTGTTCAGTTAGGTAACGATGCCGGTCCCGTCATCCTGCTGGAGAAAGGCGACGTACTGATCATTCCGGCCGGTGTAGTCCACAAAAATCTCGATGAAGAAAATGATGTTGGCGTGGTCGGGGCTTACCCGGACGGTAAAGATTACGATATGAATTACGGCAAACCCGGTGAAAGGCCAGGAACCGATAAGAATATCGCAGCCGTGCCCTTGCCCAAAACAGATCCGCTGACGGGCGAAGTGATCAAACAATGGAAAAATTAAAAAAGGAGGATTTTATGCCATGGTATAACGGCGACTACCCGCCATGTTATAAAAACCAGCCGAAATACCTGCGGGAAAAAGCGATAGAAATCGCTAACGAGATCATTAAGGAAAGCGGCGACGAAGGCATCGCTATCGCAACCGGGCTGAAACGGGCACGGCAATATTTCGAAGAGCACCCGGAAGAAGTACCTGAAAACGAAAAGTAATCATGCCCTCTGCAGTCATCAAATCTTACAGCTATGATGCCGCCAGCGAAACGCTGGAGATCGTATATCACTCCGGCAAGGTTTATCATTACCTCAACGTGCCTGAAAAAGTATTTAAGGAGATGCGCTCTACCATGGTCAAAGGTATCTGGTTCAACCGGTACATCAAGGGCAAATATCCGTTCGAGGAAGCTACGCCAGGTTTAAACCAAACGAATTTATTTGAAGATCAACTAAAAAAAAGTCCGTAAGACAGACTTGTGTTAACGCTGATACCCGCTCCTCGGTTGGTTGCCATTATTTGGCGAGCTTTTAGAATTGAAGCCGATACAAACCAATCACGACTATTCCAGGTTCGCGCCTGCCGTCACGAATGAACAGGCTTTGCCGGCTGAACTGTTCAGGGAAATGGTAACGCCCAGGCAAAAAAAATGCCCGGCGGGCCCCGCCGTGGAATGGCCATTTTTACCAACGGGAACAACGGCTTCGCCTTGATCAAGCAGGTCCTGAAAGCGGCGTTTCACTTGAAAAACTTACGTCTTAAAGTAGAGAACGGCTCCGAAATTAACTGTGGCGGGCGGCAATCAGCGCCAGGGTACTCCTCCTTTGACCATATTCGTTCAGCTTCATTTATTTAACCCTATTTAGCGGTCTGTTGGAAGCCATTCCCTTTTATGCTGCGGTTTTGCCTTTGGCATCTATTAACTGAAAGCCCGCCTTCACGGCCCTCGTTTTTTTCATATAGCGTACTTCCAGGGAATCCCTATAATTAATGGCCAGTTTAATTTTATCCGGGCTTAAAAAAGTAGCTGTAAAAGGATAGTTTTCTCCTATGGTGATCCTTCCGGCGATGTAATTGGCCTGTTGATCACGGATCTTAAAATAGCCGGTATAACAATGTAGTTTTCTGGTTACGCTTATCTTGCCGCCGGGAAAAAAGGCGATCTGAAAATTTTTTAACGAGTCCGCAACCGGATCTTTCTCCGTCCAATAGCCATAAATGGTATTGGCAGGTTCTATTCGTTTGGTATAGGTTTTGAAATCAAAACCTGAACAAATACCGAGAACGATAAAGCTGCTTAATACGATAGTTTTCATAGCGATCCATTTTTTTATCACTCATCTAAAATTAGGTGAGAATGAAAAGATGGTCAACAGATTTAACGTTTTTTAACAACCATATCTTGCCAATCGGCGTTCACCTATGTATAGCAACGCTATACTTTGTATGTTTTTCTCATCTAATAAAACGTTTTACCAAAATCTATAGATACCTGTCTTTTCTCCTGATGCTCAGCGAAAAGCGAGGCAACACCGTTTTTCCGTTTTTCACCCTTTGTTTTTTCCCTCACCAGCCTGCTTCTTTCTTGCCTCCCAAAGCATCGCAAATTTTGCCGCTTCTATCTCGTAAGACTTTTATAAAAGGCTACGGCATAATAAAGCATTCTGCTTTACCCTTGGGGACTTAAGCGGCTGAAGCCGTCCCTGCGCCGACCAAAAAAGGGCCATTGCCTGGTTATTTTGCTGCGCTCAATTAGAAAAGATGCATAGCGCTGGTTGAACTGGCGAACACCGATGATTTATTTAAAGAGCTGAACGCTTAAGTAATAGTTCAATCCCAATTGAATTCAGAAGTTGCCGGAATCGAACACAAATCGTCCGTTTTCGTTACAACCTGTTTTTGCTACCTTGTCATAAATAATTAATTTTCAATGATATTCACCCATGGAATGCGTATTGTTGCAAACTTTTTATTGGAAAACTTTACAATAAAGATCGGCATTACTGAGATAGTTTACCTGGGAGCGATCTATAGTAGCCTGGGTATGGCTGCACTTCTGGTTGTTGATAAAAGAAGCCCGAGGAAGGATTGCTGGCCATTAGCAGTGGCCCTGGTCTTGATGCAATTTTCCCTTGTGAGCATCGTGGCTATAAAAGGGCGGTTCCCTGTTGATCTGCCAGACAGCCTCATGGGTTTAGGCCCTCTGATTTACTTTCAGGTATTGAAGAAATGCCGGCCACTTGAAAAGCTTACATCAATGTACACATGGCATTTCCTTCCCTTGCTCATCACTTTAGGCATTCCGTTATGCTATCCCGCAAAAGCGACATGGCTAAACGCGTTCTCCCCGGTTTCAGTCCTGCTTTACCTGGTGGCGGCTCATCGGGAAATAGTGGCCATGTATCATAGCCGAACCTTTATCGAGGGTGACCGTAACAGGAACGAAATAGAATGGCTTCACCGGCCTTTGATAATGTTAGGCGCAGTCTGGCTGCTCTTGTTAATTTTAGGGACCGGACATTATTTAATGATCAAAAATCCGGTACTATCCGCGATTGAACACTTCTTGTACCTGCTGTCAGCCATGTTGTTGATCTGGCTCGCCTTCCGGACTTTTATTCGGACGCAAGGAAATTTGGATGTACCAGGAACCTCAGCTATAAAGCTTAACTTGAATGCTGATCTGAGACGTAAGGGTGGCCAATTGAAAGCAGCTTTGAAGCTGGAACACTACTACCGGGACCCGGAACTGGACCTCCGGTCGCTGGCTGAAAAAATGGATGTTCATCCTAATGAACTTTCCAGGATCATTAACGCGGTATTCAAAAAGAGTTTCAATGAGTTGATCAATGAATACCGGATCAATGACGTTATGCGAAAAATGCAGGACAGAAATTATGACCACCTGACCTTGCTCGGCATTGCTTATGAATCTGGTTTTAACTCCAAATCCACTTTCAACCGGACATTCAGGGAAATGACAGGACAAAGTCCCGCCGAATATAAAAACGAATTAAAAAATAAGCGCCCAACTTATAACCTGGGACGAACAGGACACTTCGCTGGCCGACCTTCGGGTCATAAAACAGCCACGATTCAGGCTAAACTGGAATTAAAGCGAAAACTCATGTTGAAAAATTATTTAAAAATCGCCTGGCGTAATTTAAAGCGAAACAAGATCTACACGACGATCAACATTACCGGATTATCCGTTGGTATTGCAGCCTGCCTGCTGATATTCCTGGTCATTAAATTTGAAACGAGCTTTGACGATTACCACCAAAAGCGTGATCGGATCTACCGGGTGGTCAGGATCAGCAACGGGCCTGACGGGGTGCATGCGGGCGTTGGCACACCGTTGCCGATAACCGAAGCTTTGAAACTTGACTTCCCGCAACTGGAGCAGGTGGCCAATATCATGCAAAATTCTAATTCGCACTACACCGTGGATGACCTGCAACATACAGGCGTTGCCCGAAAGTACAGGGAGCCGCTGGCTTATTACGCCGATCCGGAATTGTTCGGCGTGTTCGATTTCAAGTGGCTGGCGGGTGATCGAAATACCGCGCTTTCGGCACCAAATACCATTGTGCTGTCCCGCGAGGAGGCCAATAAATTTTTCGGCGATTGGCGGACCGCCGTGGGCAAAACGGTGAAGTTCGAAAATGCGCACGACCTGCAAGTCACCGGGATATTTGATGATACACCGGTCAACACTGATATCCCGATGAAACTAGCCGTTTCATGGGCGACATTAACGGTGGCAGGCGGAGAACTTTATGATAGCCAGCAAGACTGGGTCAGTACCTTTGGGGCGAAGAACTGTTATGTGGTTTTGCCGCCCGGTTTAACGGCCGAACGGTTTAATAAGGACCTGCTTGCTTTTGCAAAGCGCCACTTGCCCGCAACTCAGCAAAAAGGTGGAAGCTACCAATTGCAGCCATTAAGCGATATACACTACAATACCGACACGACCGTTTACAGCGGACATCCTTTCAGCAGGCAGCTGATCAATGTGATCGGCCTGATCGGATGCTTTCTGTTGCTGATCGGCTGTGTTAATTTTATCAATCTCGCTACCGCGCAGGCGGTCAACCGTTCAAAAGAAGTGGGGGTGCGAAAGGTAATGGGCAGCAGCCGGCTGCAACTCGTTCTGCAATATATGAGTGAGACTTTGATCATTACCACCCTGGCGGTATCGTTGGCCGTTGTGATGGCGGTATTGGCCGTGCCGATGCTCAATAACTTGCTGGATACTGAATTACGCCGTTCTTTTTTAAATGATCCTGTTATCATCATGTTTTTGTTGGGCGTCATTGCCGCCGTTACGCTGGTCGCCGGGCTTTATCCGGCCTTTGTACTTTCCGGTTTCAATCCCGTCGCAGCAATGCGTAACCAGGTGACCGCCGGCAGGGCCAGCGGCATGTCGCTCCGCAGGGTATTGGTACTGGCACAATTTTGCATCGCTCAGTTTTTGGTGATCGGAACACTGGTCCTGCTGCGTCAAATGGACTATTTTCAAAACAAACCACTGGGATTCAATAAAGACGCAGTGATCACTGTCCCGGTTCCTGCAGATAGTTTGAGCCGATTGAAATTAAACAGCCTGAAGAATGAGCTGCTCACGCAATCCGGCATCAAAAATGTCAGCCTGAGTTTGTTCGGGCCATCTGATAAGAGCGGTTGGGCTACGGATATCAAGTACGACAACGCTGCCAAACCGGCAAATTTCGCGGTTAACTTAAAATGGGCAGACCGGGAGTATTTCAAATTATACGAAATGCAATTCGTTGCCGGCGGGCCATATCCGCAAGGCGATGTGGTAAAAGGCTATGTGGTCAATGAAGCGCTGGTTCGGCAACTCGGCATCTCCGATCCGAAACTGGTCATTGGCAAATATATTATGCTTTGGGACCGCAAGGATCTCTACGCCCCGATCGCCGGCGTTGTTAAAGACTACCATATCAGATCTTTGCAAAACGCCATTCCACCGGTTTTGATGGGCGCTTCTTTGAATCAGTACGCAAAACTTAACATCAAGATCGATCTGCACCATGTTGATCAAACGCTTTCAGCAATTGAACGGCTATGGAACAAAACCTATCCTGCAGGAGTCTATGAGTATCAGTTCCTGGACCAGACCATCGCCAATTTTTATAAAAAGGAAAATGCGCTTGCGGTGCTGTATGAGATCTTCGCATCGGTTGCCATTTTTATATCTTGCCTTGGCCTCTATGGTTTGGTTTCGTTCATGGCGGTACAACGAATCAAGGAAGTCGGCATCCGTAAAACGCTGGGCGCGTCGGTGATCAATATCGTCTATTTGTTTTATAAAGAATTCACGGTGCTCATTCTAATTGCCTTTGCCGTCGCTGCGCCGATTGGCTATTACTGCATGGAAAAATGGCTGCTGGATTATACCTACCGCATTCAGATAGGACCCGGCGTATTTGTGATAGCCATCGCCAGCTCCGTTTTTATTGCCTGGGCTACTGTCAGCTCAAAGGCGATCAAGGCGGCGTTGACCAATCCGGTAAAGAGCCTAAAGAGCGAATAATTTTTTAATGTTACCCAGATCAACGGGATTGTAAGAGGCACTATATGGATATTCCGGTATGCTTGACCATGCTGTTACGTGCTTTTTAGAGCAACGAATTGTGTTAGTGGATCTTAAACTTGGCTATTTACTTCAAGAAGATAGCGTGGTCAAAGTGTAACGGAACACTGTGAACTCTTTTTCGGAATGCACTGGTCAACAGATCCGGATTATCCATGCTGGCTTTTGAGTAGGATTTTTTTGCGTTGAATTATGGCTGGGACAGAACATCTAAAAAAAGACCGGTAATTGATTCCTTTATTTTAAAAAATATATTTTCGGTCTGGACAACTTGCGATGCCTGCCAAACGCTGCTTTTCAAGTATATCCCTGCCACATATAATAACATTCAAGTTTCGTATTTAATCGTCCAATCGTAACGCTCTATTTCGTCAATCCAACCCGTTTATTGTCGAAATAAGGTCTATAACTTTACTATGAACACACGCTTAGTCTGAAAATCAATATTTTAAAAACTGGCATCGGTCTTGTCTCGCTTTCCCTATAATGATAGCTTAACACATCTGGTTTAACTACAATTCCAACAAACAAAATAATTAACCCTCAAAAAATTAAAAAGATGAATAGTGAACAATTAATTGAATTAACCCGGGAACTGATTTATCACGCAACGCATTTTGACGTGGAATACGTTAATAAAGCTTATGCTGATAAATTACTTATTGTAAAAGTTGACGAAGATGGTGTCGTTGACACTATGAATAAAGAACAACTCATGGCTTTCATAAAGCAAAACAAAGATTTAAACACCGAGCCATTATCTACTAAAACCGAATATCACTACGCTGTATGTGATGGGGATATGGGTATGGTTGTAATTACGCGTGAATTGGTTTTTGATGGAAAATTGAACAGAAAATATTTTACAGTGATTTGGGAATATCTATCAGGCAGATGGCAGGTTGTTAAAGAATCGGCAGTGGTTCGTAATTAATAAATCACAACCACATTCTACCTCATATTATCTTCCGTCTTCCGACCGCAATGGCCTGTACAGGTCTCCATTATCAAACAACCAACAGCGTACTGTCTTGCTGTTGGTTGTTTGAGTTTTAAAACATATTTCCGAAGCCTATCACTTTCCTGGCCGTGAAAAGCCCGCCATTTTAATTCGCTTATCACGGGTGTAAAAAAGCTTTCGATTCCGCCTTGCTTCTCTCAAGGCCCTATCCTCTCCTTCAATACGCTGTATTTGGTGTAACATCAGCATGTTCGGCGAAATAAGGTGCAATTAAAACTCAACCAAATCAACAAACAACTCAAAACCAATTAATTACCAGATGGCACAAGGCTTGCAAAAAGTAAAAAGCCGTCTCGCTGATGATCCAGAACATCAATACAGACTGAGCAAGGCGATAAATAAGGCTGGCAACAATTTAAACATTAAAAAAACATCAACATGGGAAACTGGCTATTCGGATCGCACAGCGATCCTCACAAAAAGAACGATCAATCAGAAGAAATGGCATCAGAAGGTTACGATCCAAATGAAGAAAGCCTTGAGGAAGGAGGCGAATATATGGACGACTCATTAAGGATGGTTGAACAGCCGCTTCAGGATGAATAAAGCGATCTGAATATATATCCACATAAAATCTAATTAAAACATTGAAGGAATGAACGAAGATCATAGGGGAACCATTTTTATTGTAGATATCAGCGGCTATTCAAAATTTGTTACCGAGACGGAGAATGAAGCAGGAAGCCTGATTGTTTGCAGTCTGCTTGAGTCAATTATTGATGCCAACCGGCTTTCATTCAACATTTCAGAAATTGAAGGTGATGCTATACTTTTTTACAGTCATGGCCCGGTTTTCCCTGTTAAAGAAATCCTTTCACAATTTGAACTTATGCTCGAGGCATTTAAAAACAGGCTCAAAACCTTTAAAGAAAGTTTTCCGCAAACCAGCTTTCTTTCAATTAAACTGGTGGTGCATTACGGGGTGATCGGGAGATTTGCTGTTGGGAGTTATTCCAAACTATTCGGTCAGGCTGTTGTAGAAGCGCATAGGCTTTTAAAAAACGGCATTGATACGCATACCTACGCGCTGATCACTAAAGAATATTTCAACGAACAGCGACAAAACGATTTTATGCTACCAGACGAAGCCACCGAGGTTTGTGAACTATATGATGTTGGCCGGCTTTGCTACACCTATTTCCCGTTCAATACCGGTCCGCTCCCATTATACCCGCAGGATTTAAACCTCGGGCAAACAGGCACCTAAAACCATAAAACTTCATTCAAAACAATCATCTATCAATATGCACGCCGGAAAATCATATAAACTGCCAGAGTTCCTGGTTTGGACCAGACGAAAAATATACAAGCTTTTTGTGCTTGGCCTTATACCGGTCATCCTTTATGAGGTGCTGGGGTTTAAATGGCTTGATATTCCCTGGGCTATTATAGGATTGGTGGGTACAAGCGCCGCATTTATAGTTGGTTTTACTAACACGCAAACTTACCGGCGTACCGACGAAGGGCAACAAATGTGGACCAGCATATTCAGTCAAAGCCGGGCATGGGGACTTATCAGCCGCGATTTTTTTAATAATCCAGAGAAAAGCAAACTACTTATTTATCGCCACATTGCCTGGCTTACGGTTCTGCGTTATCAGCTAAGGGAAGAGCGCATTTGGGAAAGCGTTGGTAAAAAGCACAACGCCGAGTACCAACAATACTATACCGTACCCGAATGGAAAACGCCACTTGAGAGTGAACTCATAAATTATCTTCAGGACGATGATTTGAGGCACATCATCAATACCAATAATAAAGCCACCCAGATTATGGCCTTACAAAGCGGAACTATTAAACAATTGTATGAACAAGGCGAAATTGCCGTGCTACAATTTGTAGAAATGGAACGCGCCATCCGCGATTTTTATACGCAGCAGGCTAAGGCTGAGCAAATAAAAAACTCACCGTATCCCCGTCAATATGCCATTATCAATACCTTTTTTGTCTGGCTGTTTTGCATCATCCTCCCTTTTGGCATGCTTAAGGATTTTGATCATCTCAATAACGAGGTGCAAGGTATAATGAAAGGATACATGGTTTGGTTAGTGACACCGTTCAGCACGCTGATATCATGGATCTATACATCTCTTGAACAGGTTGGCGAAAGCACCGAAAACCCGTTTGAAGGCAGTGCTAATGACGTACCCATTTCGCAAATGAGCCGGAGCATTGAAATTGAATTAAGAGAGTTTTTGGGCGAAAAAGATCTGCCAATCGAATTAACGGCTCAAAATAACATTGTAATGTAAGCGATACCTGATTTAAAACTCTGAAACATAATTAATGAACCTAAAATAAATTAAAGATGGAAACATTAAACATGGAAATTAAAAACACGGCACCTGTTTTAACCAATCTTTTACAGATTGTAGAAAGCGGTTTGCTTTCAGAAAACATTTACCTCACACTTACAGACGAAGGTTCAGAACAATCTTTATCCGGCTTAAGGATAAACAAACTGGGTGTTACCGAAGCACCAATCCCTGAAATCCTAAAGCTTTTAGGTATCCGCAGTATCACCTTAAATGCAAGTCATGATTTTACCGAGCTGTCAAAACTAACGGTAACACTACCACCTGCGGAGGTTGAACAATACTTATGGACATTTTTCAGGGATGAAACTGTTATTGCCGAACTACGCTCATTATTTAGCAATTGCCGCACTATTGCTTTTGATGATTGGGCAGCCATCACAGGTGCCTCTAACCTTTGGAACGGTTTATTGGCTGAGGTTATAAGGCCACTGGGCAAGAAAGATCTTGAATTTATCTTTTACCTGGGAGATCCCGGGAATAAACTCTCCTTCCAGGTAGATGAGGCAATCGATCTTATCAGCGAGTTTTCGCACCATGGCCAGGTAACCTTTGCCCTTGATGCAAGCGAGGCGATGAAGCTATGGATGGTATTGAACGGTGTAAACCCCGATACTCCATTAGAAGGGCAAACCCCGTCCGATCTTAACAAAAAATACTTCTCCATTTATAGAACGATGGACGTTAGCCGCCTGTTGATATACTCAGCCGACAATGCAATATTATTCTCAAGCGATCAGCAATTTGTACTTAGTCGAAAAAAAGTTGAGCATCATATTGAAATAAGCGCAAACGCAAGGCAAGATTTTATTGCCGGCTTCAGCATTGGCTTGTTAAAGCACCTTGACATTGCTCATTGTATAGCACTCGGTCTTATTGTATTTGGCTGCTACGGCGAATTTAACTCACAACCCGGTCAGCAAGATCTGTCGCTATATATCCAAAACTGGATCAAAGATCTCGAAAAACCCGATAGCATACACCTTTACGAATAAATAACAATCTTAATTTAATTATCAATGGAACAAAGAATCGATCTATTTGCCAAAGGGGCAAACACACTTAAATCGCTCTTTCAGGCTGGAGCTTACCTAAAACATTCTAAGATAGAAGCACCGCTTCAGGAACTGATTTTTTTCAGGGTATCCCAAATGAATGGCTGTGCTTATTGCCTGGATATGCACTCAAAAGATGCCCGCGCGCACGGTGAAGCCGAGCAGCGTTTGTATGGAGTAAGCGCATGGCGCGAAACACCGTATTTCACAGATCGTGAGCGTGCAGCTTTAGGCTGGGCTGAGGCCGTAACTAAATGCGACGTGTCCGACAGTGTTTACGAACGTGTAAAACCTCATTTCACCGATGAAGAGCTTATCGATCTTACACTCGCTGTTACAACCATTAACACATGGAACAGGTTTAACCTTTCCTTTCCACAGGTTGCAGGAACTTACCAGGTAGGTCAGTTTGGTTGATCAACCTTTTGCATGGGCCGGGCTTTACCAGCCCATGCAAATTTCAGCAAACAGCCAACACAACCATGACAACCACCCAGAATCTTGATATGGATAAGAACCCCGCTTTTAACGATGAAAAACAACCAGGGCAATTAACGTTAGATGAACTGCTGGCAAACGCTCCCTTAGCAACGTTGCCGCCGGATTTTAAACCTATGAAACCGACTCTGGTTGATGCTCCTTTTAACGATCCCGACTGGCTATTTGAAAACAAATGGGATGGTTACCGGGCAATTGCCGTTATTAATAAACATAACACCAAACTGCTTTCACATAACGAAGTTTCATTTGCCAAATACTATCCCATTATTGATGTACTAAATACATGGCCATGCAATGCAGTTATTGATGGCGAGATAGTAGTAATGGGTAACGACGGAAAAACCGATTTTGGAGCTTTGCAAAATTGGGAAAGTGAAAAAGACAGTACACTGGTATACCAGGTATTTGACATCCTATGGTATGAGGGCCGCAATCTGATGGGGTTACCGTTGAAACAACGGCAGGCAATTTTAAAGTATATTATACTACCGGGCAACCATATTATCCGCCGAAGCATACCTGTACCTGCTAATGGAACAGTTCTGTTTGCAAATGCCGAAAAGCACGGCTACGAAGGTATAGTTGCCAAACGTGCCGATAGCGTTTACACGCCAGATAAACGCTCAAAAGCCTGGTTAAAAATAAAAGTACAGCGCAGGCAGGAAGTAGTTATAGGTGGATTTACTAAAAACAAAAGCACCATCAAACCATTCAGCGCTTTACTATTGGGCGTTTACGAAAACAACAAATTGCGGTTTGCTGGAAAAGTTGGAACGGGCTTTTCGATAGACTTGCAAACCAAAATGCTGCAAAACTTTACGCAATATATTACTGATACCAATCCTTTTGATACTGAAGGCACAAGCCAGATATCACCGCTAAATAAAAGGGTGCCGGGCGAAACATTTACCTGGCTTAAACCCAAGCTGATATGTGAAGTTAATTTTGCCGAGATCACTAAAGACGGGCTTTTAAGGCAGGCATCATTTAAAGGGATGCGCATTGATAAACAGGCCATTGATGTAATTTTAGAAACACCTAAAGATATCATTGCAACCATAGCCGGTGAAGAAAGTAAAGGGAGTACTTCTCTATCATCTGATCAGCCCCCAGCAACCACTTTTATTCCGCGGGGCAACGATTCGGCAACAATTAATTTTAACGGATCCGAATTGCAGTTTACTCATCTTAATAAGATTTACTGGCAACAGGAAATGGTGACAAAACGGGACATGCTTAACTATTATATAGCTGTTGCCGAGCATATGCTCCCCCATCTCTACGGCAGGGCGATGTCATTAAATCGCTTTCCTGATGGTGTTGGCGGCCCGCATTTTTATCAGAAAGATGTTACAGGCAGGGCCCCTGCCTGGGCTACCACTTATGCACACGATACAGCCAAAGGTGAACATCATAATTATATAGTAGGTAGCGATATTTCGAGCCTGTTGTGGATGGCCAGACAGGGCTGTATTGAGATAAACCCATGGCTAAGCCGTGTTAACTCACCCGAAAATCCTGATCATTGTGTGATTGATCTTGATCCTGACGAACATAATACTTTCGATCAGGTAATTGAGGCGGCGCTTATGGTAAAGAGAATAGCTGATATGCTTGGCATTCCTTCATTCCCAAAAACATCCGGATCAACCGGCATCCATATCTACATTCCACTGGGCGGGGGATATACTTATGAACAATCGCAGGTGCTTGCTAAACTCATCGTATCTGCCGTTAACAAGGAGTTACCTCATTTTACTACGCTTGAAAGAATGACAACTTCCAGGCACGGCAAAATGTACCTTGATTTTCTACAAAACCGGCCTGAGGCTACTATAGCCGGTGTGTATTCGCTCAGGCCTAAACCAGGTGCAACCGTTTCGATGCCGCTACATTGGGATGAAGTTAAACATGGACTAAAAATGCGTGATTTTACCATTTTCAATGCTATAGACCGGCTTAAAGAAACCGGCGACCTTTTTAAAGGGGTATTAAACAAAGGCATTGACCTGCTCAACACAATTCAAAAAGCAGAGAACCTGTTTGGTAACCATTGATTTATGACGACGTGCTAAATAAAATATATTAAAGGACAGCTTGCCACCCGCCGTAACGAAGATGACGGGTGCCAGCTTATCGAGGATGTTGTAATGGGTATGCACTTTCCACCCGTTCGTGCATAAAACAAACCTACGCCGGCATAGCATAGCTATGCAAACCGGTCAGCAACGCGATAAGTCGGCGGGCGGTAACACCTTTAACTATATCTGATTTATCAATCACTAATCCTTTTCATCAGCTCTGCAAATACCGTCACCGGCTGGGCACCGGTTATTGAATACTTTTCATTGAATAGAAAAAAGGGGATTTTGCCAATGCCTATACGTTGTGCCCGGTGTTCATCGGCCCTTACTTCGGCCGAATAGTTATCACTTTCCAAAAGTGGTTTCGCATCAATACCAATTTCAGAGGCCAGCGTGATCAATTGTTTTTTACTGCCGATATGTTTTCCCTCCTCAAAATAGGCTTTAAAAATCCTATTATTCATTTCCACTTCTTTACCCTCATCTACAGCAAAATGAATTAGCCTGTGTGCATCAAAAGTATTTGTTCGGATCACTTTATCAAAATCGATGATCAATCCTGCTGCCTGGCCAGCGGCTGCTATAGTATCTATTGTTTGCTTTGCTCTTAGTGGAGATAATTTATATTGACGCGTTAAGGTGATATACTGTGTTTCATTATTATCAACCGCTATTTCCGGATCAAGCTCAAAGCTACGGAGCACAACGTTTGGCTGCTCACCGGCATGTAGCTTAATAGAGTTTTCTAAATGCTTTAAACCGATATAGCAATAAGGACATGCCACATCAAACCAAATTTCAATTTTCAATACTTTATGTTTAATCTAACTAACAACCAATATGACCGGATTGGACAAGATTTATAATATTTTATTTCATACCTATAAATCCTATCTTCAATAATTGTCCATATTTAATTGTACTGACCTCATTTAAAACACCATATTTCGTGACTTCTACTACCCGTCGTCGAAATGAAGTATAAAGCCAACCCACAAAACAAGATAAAACACTAACCAACAACACGTTAATACGTGGCATCTACATTGCCAAATTCATGCTCAAATACAGCATTCTAAAGTGTCGTAAAGTGTTGTTTTATAAAATGAACCGATTACACCATGGAAAAAGATTTAAAAGGCAATATCTTTATTATTGATATCAGCTATTATATAAACTATATTGAAGATATCGATAACGAGATACGCGCATGCATTATTGATAAATTATTAAGATCTATAATCAGGGCTAATCATTTATCCTTTCTGATATCAGAGATAGAAGACGATACCATACTCTTTTTTCGCTATGGACCAGCCTTTCCGGTTCGGATAATTTGGGGACAACTGGAAGCAATTCTTGCCTCGTTTAGCTGCGAATTGGATTTGCTGAAATATTATGTACCTGCAGCCCATCAGCCATCTGTTAATATCGTTATACACTATGGTAACCCTGGTAACTTTTCAAAAAAAGAGCGCTCGGAGTTGCAGGGAACTATTATAGCCGGTCCTTATAGTTTGTTAAAAAATAAAACGGTACTGCATACGCATGCCTTAATTACAAATCAATACCTCGAAGCGCAAGTACAGGAAGCAATACCTACCGAAGGCCGGGTTTGTGAATTATACCATGCAAGTACGCCTCGCAATTTGTCGCTGCAAATTGGCAGCTTTTCAAAAACAGCATAAGCCAACCGCAATTATTAATGCTAAATATTAAAATGATGCAAGCGTTTGAGATGGAAATTGTGAATTCGGCCCCGGTATTATCAGCACTTGTTGAAACGATAAAACAGGCGGGCAAATCAAAAAACACATACCTGCTATGTGAAAAGCAAAGAAAAATGACGGACTCTAAACTTCACAAAACATCACCAAATTCATTAGGAATAAAGGAATTAACGTTACCAGTTTTTTTTAAAAAATTAGGTATCAAAAGCCTGATGATGTGCAATGGCTATGACCTGTCATCATTAACCAAATATGAGTTTATTGTTTTAAACGAAAATAAATGCGAAAACTCCTGGCATGACATAAGAAATGACCAGCTAATTGCCGACCTGCATCTCCTGTTCAAAAAATGCAGGGCAATAACTTTTAACGATTGGACAGATCTGGTAGGCGCGTCGGGCTTGTTGACAGGGCTATTTGACGATGTGATAAAACCGCTTAATAAATCAAACCTCGACTTTATTTTTTATTTAGACGATCCAGGCAAAACCCTTTTTTATCAGATTGATAACATCCTTCAAATAGTCAGCAAATTTGGTGTTAAAGGTAAAGTTACTTTTGTACTTGATGAGTTTGAGGCGGTTAATCTTTGGATGGTACTCAACGGTGAAATGCCCAATACAACATTCAATATCAATACGCCTTATGGTTTAAAAAAGAAGTGCTTTTCCATATTACGCACTATGAACATCAACCGCTTGCTCATCTATTCGGTAAATAGCGTGATCCTGTTTTCAGAAGACCAGCAATTTATATTTGCACGAAGAGATTTTGATCAGATAGCCGAAATTGCCGCTGATGCAAGGGATAAATTTATTACCGGCTTTAGTTTCGGATTACTCAGCAAGCTTGATATTCAGCATTCTATAGCACTTGGCCTTATTATGCTTGGAGTGCAAACCGAAATGAATATCTCCGCCGACACTGCGCAACTTCTTTTGTACATAGAAAAATGGCTTGCCGATCAGGATCAAAATAATGATAAATATTTGTACCAGTAAATACCGACTTTTGTTTAACCATCAAATCATAGATAAAAGATTATGAAAGAATTTCTATTTCTGTTTAGAAGGGATTACAAAACAGCCGAAAACCAACCCACTCCCGAAGAATTAAAAACGCATTTAGAACATTGGCAAACCTGGTTTGACGAGCTTGCAAAAAAAAATATACTTGCCAGGCCAACTCAGCGCTGGGATGGCGTAGGAAAAGTTATTGAGCGGGGTAAAAGTACTACCAATGGCCCATTTGCCGAAATTAAAGAATCAATAGGCGGAATGATCATCATCAGGGCGCTTGATTATGATGAAGCTGAAAAAATTGCACAAGGCTGTCCTATTTTTGAACTTAACGGTTCGGTAGAGATCAGGATGGGATTATAAACTAATGAGGCTGACGAAGATGATTGTATACAGGGCGAGGATTTTATGAATAAACCGGATTTAATTCCAAACCTTTTCCGCACCGAATATCAAAAAATAGTATCGGTGCTCATTTATCTATTTGGCATCGAATATATTGAAATAGCTGAGGATATTGTAAGCGACACCTTTCTTTCAGCAACCGAACTTTGGGCTACAAAAGGGCCCCCCGAAAATCCAACAGGTTGGCTCTATACCGTAGCAAAAAACAAAACCCGCAATTATATTAAACGCCACAAGGTTTTTGAAGAGAAACTGGTTGCGGCGTTGAAAACAGAAGAAACTGTAAGTAAAGAAATCGAGGTCGATCTATCTGTTAAAAATATAATCGATAGTCAGTTGGCAATGATCTTTACTGTTTGCAATCCGGTTATATCAAGCGATTCGCAGGTGGCACTCGCTTTAAACCTGCTTTGCGGCTTTGGCATTCAGGAAATTTCGGCTGCTTTTTTAACCAATAAAGAAGTAGTATACAAACGGATAAACCGGGCCAAAGAAAAGCTCAAAGAAGCCAAAATAGCGATTGAACAGCCATCGCTTAGCCAGATCACCGCCCGGCTTGATAGCGTTTTAAAAACCCTTTATCTTTTATATTCTGAAGGATACTACTCTACCTCACAAAATATTCTGTTGCGCAAAGATCTTTGTGAAGAAGCCATGCGCCTCACTTTATTACTTGCCGGCAACAACACAACAAACACGCCTGAAGTTAACGCGCTACTGGCCCTGATGAGTTTCCACTCCTCCCGCTTTGATGCCCGGTTAAGCGATGCCGGCGACGCTATCCTATACCAGGATCAGGACGAAAATTTATGGAACCAAGAATTGATTGAAACGGGCTTATATTTTTTAGACCGATCGTCGCGCGGCGACCATTTAAGTAAATATCACTGCGAAGCCGGAATTGCCTATTGGCACACCCGCAAAGCCGATTCGCCTGAAAAGTGGGAGAATATCCTACGGCTGTATGACCAGCTATTGCTTATAGAATACTCCCCTACCGCCGCGCTTAACCGCGTTTTCGCACTATCAAAAGTAAAAGGAAAACAAAAAGCCATTGCAGAGGCAGAAAAACTAAACCTTACAGATAACGTTTTTTACTATTCGTTACTGGGAAACCTGTATACCAACGTTAATGATAGTAAAGCATTGAGCAATTACAAAACTGCTTTGAACCTTTCAGCCTCAAATACCGACAAAGCTACGATTCAAAAAAATATCGAACTTTTAAAAATAAAGATGGCTAATTAAGTCTACCGCCATTTTCGAAATGTCTTTTAGTTATTAAAGAAATTGGCAAACCAACCAGTACCATGTGCCAGATAACGCTGATGACAACAGCACTTAACTCTACCGGAGCCGGTTGAATTTTGCTAAACGGGATAATTACCAGGTTCATGAACAGCCAAATGGCAATCCCCAGTAAAAGCCCCGAAATAACAGGCCATTTTCTTAACGGGCTTATTACAGGGTACAGGTAAAAATAAACTGCGGCGATAACGAATGCTATCATTAAATGCAATAATGTACCGATAATAACCGTGGTGGTGCCTCCCGAAAATGCTTCAGCGCCATAAATCGCGCTCGCGATGTATTGCATAACCTGTGCCGGGCTCAGTCCCAGCTTGAAATAAAATACTACCGATGCTGCCATGCTATCCAAAATGCCGGCAATGATTCCCGCTGTTAATATTGTGCGGGCAGCACCTATTTTTTGTTCGGTGTCTGCCAGGATGTTTTGTCTCATATCCGTTTTAGTTGAATTGAAAACCTAACAACAACCGACATTTTATTTTTGGACAACCGCATTGTTTTTTTCACGACGAATTTCTGCCTGGGCTACTTATTTCAGATGCAGCAGAAGGAATATAGCTAAAAGGAGTTAGGCGTTATTTGGTGGCAGAAGTCACAGCCGGGCGGTATTTCGTTCGTGTGCTATACCCCTTATCCCATCAATACACTTACCATTAAGCGTTTATCATAACTGGCATAGTTTTATATAAATCCAAATTGGCTTTTAACCTTTCGGTAAAGTCATTTTAAATTATATGAAAGATACAAGTACCGAATATTTCACAGACGATATGATCACAGTGGCAGAAGACATGGAGGCTGCTGAACCTGTAACCGAACAAGAATGGGAAACCACACTCCTGCTTGATTTTGGTAACGCAATAGCTGCCGTAAGGAGTAAGGAAGATCTTTTTGATACCGTAAAGTTGTTTTTGCGAAGATTAAATATACTTCGGGGATATGCCATCAGAATGATTAACGATGATGGCAAAACCATGAGTACCTATGTACATGACCGTGCCGTTACCACTCCTGATGATCCTCTGATACTTGAGGTGGCCAAAGCGCGCTATCCTATTAAAGATGGGATACAGGATAGGGTGTTAAATAGCGACACATCCGTTTTTTTAATAGTTGATGAAGAGATTGCGCGAGGCCACGATGCAGGGTATCTGCATTTTTGGAAAAGTGTGGGCTTTGTAAAAGTAGCCGGAATGCCTTTGCAAACAGCCTCCCGAAAATGGGGTATTTTATGGCTGGCCATGGAAGAAATCAACATTCAGCTTGTTGAAAGCCTTTGTTCGCTGATATCAATTGCCATATCAAACATCAAAACCAACGAACAAATCCTCATTCTTAAAGAAAAACTGGAACAAGAAAACCAATACCTTAACGAGCAGCTTAGCAATAGCTATAGTGCCGAAATTGTGGGGCAACATCCTGCAATGCACAATGTATACAAACTCATATCTCGGGTTGCGGGTGCAAGCTCTTCGGTATTGATACTGGGCGAAACCGGTACAGGAAAAGAACTTATTGCAAGGGCCATACATCAGGCTTCTCCCCGAAACAACAAATTAATGATCAAGATCAATTGTGCGGCAATGCCGGCAAACCTCATAGAGAGCGAACTCTTCGGTCACGAAAAAGGATCGTTCACCGGCGCGTTTGAACGTCGCATAGGCAAATTTGAACAGGCACACAACAGTACGCTATTTTTAGATGAAATAGGTGAGCTCCCGTTAGAGTTACAGGTAAAACTATTAAGGGTTGTCCAGGAACGTGAGTTTGAACGGATAGGCGGAAAAAACACCATTAAAATTGATGTAAGGATAATAGCAGCCACCAACAGGAATCTTGAAGAAGAGGTAGAGGCCGGCAGGTTCCGTGCCGATCTTTATTACCGTTTAAATGTTTTCCCCATTCAGCTACCGGCCTTAAGGGAACGCAAAGAAGACCTTATTCCCTTAGCCAACTTTTTTATCAGCCGCTACAGCAGGCAAACCGGCATAGCGGTAAAAGGCATGACTGCCGAAGTAGCCCGCACTTTGCAAGACTATGACTGGCCGGGTAATGTACGCGAACTTGAACACTTGATTGAACGCAGCATCCTGCTCACAAACGATAACAAGCTAAGAGACGTTCATCTTCCGGGAATTAAAATAGATCAATCTGTTCAAGACGACGCTCCGCCATTAACCATGGAAAGCAGGGAGCGCTATCACATAATTGGCACGTTAAAACGCTGCAGCGGAAAAATAGGCGGCGAAGGCGGAGCCGCCGAGATATTAGATATTCCGTCAACCACACTTCATTCAAAAATGAGAAGGCTGAAGATCACAAAAAAAGAATACAAGTAACATCCCCTTTTTGACGGCGAACAGGGTAAAAAGGGATCTTAGACAAATAAAAAAAAGAAAAAGGAGGCTAAATGCTAATGGAAAGTGAAGACGAACGGGACGAGATAATACTTTTGTTAAAATGCGAACTGGCAAAAGTTAAAACGCAGGCGCAATTAATGGTAGCGATCGACAAAACCTTAAAAAAACTGGTAAACTTTAGCCAGGCCACATTGCTGTCATGCCAGGAAGATGAAAGTACTTACCGGATCTTTTTTATGGATAAGGCCTCTGGTGGCTCTACTGGATATTCAAGCTATAATGAGATCATATCCTGTTCGTATTCGTTTTGCGACGATTTATCCGGGTTTATTTCAAAAGCTGATAAAGCACAAATTTTCGATATCCGCACATTTAACTTAGCCGTAGCACCTCAATGGCTTAAGTTAAACTACGCGTCGGGAGCCCGTGAACTCATTGTAAAAAACCTGCCCGGTGCCGGGGATACTAAACATACTCTTATCCTCTTTGCAGATAAGTTAAACTCGCTTACAGATACACATATACAGTATGTAGAAACAATAGCAGGGCAAATCGGCAAAGCCATTAATAACATCGCTGCCCACGAAGCTGTATTATACAAAGAACACAACAAAGCATGCCTACTTAAATTTGCTACTGACCTTGCTGCTGTCAAAAAAAAGGGGGATCTGGAAGCCGCTATTTTTGATATTCTGGATCAACTTATAGGCATAAAGCTATCTATGATCAGGCTAATAGAAGATGATGGAATTACTTTAGTTCCTTATCTATATGATAAAAACGCCGTTTTTAAAGATGAAGAGCTATTTAAACAACTATTGGCAAAAAATATAACTATCGACGAACCTATTTCGGCCAGAGTACTGGATAGTGATGAGCCCGTTATATTTAATATCGAAGCTGAGCAAAAGAGTGGCAACAGCAGCCCGTATATAACCCTTTGGAAAAAGGCGGGTAAAAAACATATGTACGGCGCCCGTCTATGTATTGGGAATGAAAATATAGGAACACTTTGGCTGTTGATAAACGAACTGAATACCCATCTGTTGAAAGGCCTTTGCTCACAAATATCGGTAGCCATATTCAACATCAAAGCCAACGAACGGTTATTGGCCTATCAAAAGCAACTGGAAACGGAAAATGATCATTTGAAAGAACAGATCAAAACCATCCACAATTTTTCGGAGATAATTGGTATCAGCCTGCGAATGCAAAAGGTTTACCAGTTGATGTCGCGGGTGGCCGATTCAAATTCAACAGTGCTTATTTTAGGAGAGACCGGTACCGGGAAGGAACTGATTGCGCGTGGGATTCATGACGCCTCGCCCCGGAAAAACAAATTGATGATAAAAGTAAACTGCGCTGCTCTTCCGCCCAATCTCATCGAGAGCGAGCTTTTTGGTCATGAAAAAGGATCGTTTACCGGTGCTTTTGAACAACGGATAGGCAAGTTTGAGCTGGCCAATAACAGCACTTTATTTTTGGATGAAATTGGTGAACTACCGCTGGAGCTGCAGGTTAAATTACTCCGTGTTATCCAGGAGCGGGAGTTTGAACGCGTAGGCGGAAAAAGCACAATAAAAGTTAATGTGAGGATAATAGCAGCAACTAACCGCAACCTGGAAAAAGAGGTAGTGGCAGGTAAATTCCGATCTGATCTGTATTACAGGCTTAATGTATTTCCAATCAATTTACCATCATTACGTGAACGGGTCGAAGACATACCCCCATTGGCAAACTTCTTCCTCAATAAATATAGCAGGCTTACAGGATACAAAGTTGGCTCAATAGCACCCAAAGTTTTGCAGCAATTGAAATCGTATTTATGGCCGGGAAACGTACGGGAGCTGGAGCACATTATTGAAAGAAGCGTTTTAATGACAACCGGCAACGTATTGCGGGAGGTACATTTGCCAAACACAAAACAAAGCGATAACCAGGCCATCCCCCATTTTAATCAAACTATCGAGGAGATGGAACGAAACCATATTATTAATATCCTGAAACAATGCGAGGGCAAAATTTCAGGAGCGGGCGGTGCGGCCGGGGTATTGGCTATTCAACCAACCACCCTGCATTCTAAAATGCGAAAATTAAATATCGCTAAAAGGGAATACATGAACCATGCACAGTAAGCTAATAGAAAAAAGGGATTCACTATTTGAATAAATGAATCCCTTTAGCGCGTGCATATTGAGGTTCAAAGGTAAGAGCCCAGCCCGCCTCCCTAAATCAACGCTAATATTTTGGTACCGGTCAATTATAGCCTTTTAATTATCGTAAAACTGCTCCGTTAAATTTCGCCACCATTTATTAATCGGTACATTTAGCTAACGGATATGCCACCATCAACAGGTAACACTACCCCGGTAACCCAATTGGATCCTGAATCGATCAATAGCGCTGTATTAGCTACAATATCTTCAACATCTCCTCTTTTTTGTAAGGGAATAGTTTTTGCTTCACTTTGCTGGATAGCGAGTATAATATCTGCCGAAAGGCCGGCATTTTCTAAAACGGGGGTATCTGTAGGGCCGGGTGCAACGCAATTTACACGAATGCCGAGCGGTGCCAGTTCCAAAGCCCATATCTTTGTAAGCATGTTAAGGCCGCTTTTTGCCGAGCCGTAAGCGCTAAGCTGAGCGTAAGCTTTTATACCATGGCTACTGCTTACGTTAATGATTTGCCCTTTGGTGGCAGATAAAAATGGCACACAACCCGCAGCGAGTAAGCTTGGAGCTATCAGGTGAACCTGGTACATCTCCTCTAACTGGTCCCTGCTTATTTCGGGCAAGGGTGTAAGGGCCACATGGCCTGCATTGTTTACCAGCACGTCAAGTTTGCCGTTCCATTCATCTTTTATGAAATCGATGATCTTGTTTTCCTGTGCGTTTTTCAGGCTATCGTATACGATGGTATAAATGCCGGGTAACTCTGCCGCCAGTTTTGATAACTTAGCGTTGTTTCGGCCGGTTGTCAATACCCGCCAGCCTTTGTTATAAAAATGTTTGGCAAGCCCCTCTCCTATACCCGAAGATCCTCCTGTTATTACAATGTTCTTTTGCATTTTTTGTGTATCTAAAATTGTGTTCTAATTATTCATTTGAGTCCCTTACAATCATGCAACCGCGTTAAAAGGACGCTGGAAATGAAGCCTGAATGTTTGCGGAGCAGTTTTAACCTGTTTACTAAAAAAACGGATAAAATAAGAAGGATCATCATAACCAAGTTTATAGCCAATTTCCTTTACCGAGAGATGCGTGTAAACCAAAAGCCGTTTAGCTTCCAGTATTATCCGTCTCTTGATTATTTCATTGGGTGTGTAGCAGCTGTGTTTACAAATCCGTTTATTCAATGCTTTTGCACTGATATTTAAAATATTAGCATACGATGCCACATCGTGGTGTTTAAAAAAATTGCGCTCAACTAACTGGATAAAGAACCTGCAAAAAACCGAATCGTGCTGAGCAGATAGAATATCCGGCCCCTGAATACGCTGGCAAATACGTGCAGCCTTAATGACGATCTGTTTTAATAAAACCCGGACCATTTCTTCCAGGTTAATATCATTTTGGGTTATCTCCTGCCTTACCTCGTCAAAAATAGATAAGATGATGTCTGCATCCACAGTGCTAAGTGCTATACCAGATACCTTTTGAACTTTATCAAAAAGCAGTTCATCGCAGGCTATTTCCTGGCTATGGAGGCTTACTCCATAAAGATCCTGATCATAGTATATGATGCTGCCCCTGAAGCCTTCAGAAAGCTTGAGCATTTGCGCGGCAGTTACAAAAACAATCCCGTCCTGTTGTACCAAAACATCTGTAAAATCAATACTCAACCTGCTTCCATGCCTTACATACACTATCTTAATAAAATCCCTGAGCTGATCGATGAACTGGTCGGACTGGTTTCGCCCCTGAAAATCCAGGATCCCAAATCTGTTAAAGGCTTTTTGTTTAAAGTGTTCCATCTTAATAATCCATATCGGCAGCAATGCCGCTCTGTCTAATGGATTACAATCAATATACCATGAATTAAATAATTGACTATCAGAACAATAAACAACAACCACCTTCCACCGCACACCTAATACAGCGGATTAAAAAGTACTTTAACGATATTGCGAGCAATCGCTGTCAGGAGGCTTGCGACAAATAATCCGTTTTGGAGATCTTCAGCTTTTTCATTTTAGCATGTAAGGTAGTTGAAGGCGTACCCAACACATCCGCAGCCCCGCCTGATCCTGCTATTTTCCCCCCGCATATTTTGAGTGTTTGAATGATGTGGGCACGCTCAATTTCTTCGAGCGTTTGATTAACTGACAGGTCTTTTCCAAAACGGGTTTTAGGTAGGTAGATCTCCCTCAACGTGCTGCCGTTGGTTAACAAAACGCTTCGCTCCAGCAGGTGCTCAAGCTCCCTGACATTACCTGGCCATTGGTAACTTTTCAGCTCCTGCATTACTTTGGCTGATATAGATGTCACTTTTATGCCGGTATTTTTACAGTGGCGGGCAAGGAAGTAATTGGCCAGCGGAGCTATATCCGCAATCCGTTTGCGCAAAGGCGGCAGACTGATGGGGAAAACATTAAGCCGGTAATAAAGGTCGGCCCTGAACCGGCCTGCATTTACTTCTTCTTCCAGGTTGCGGTTGGTGGCCGCTATGATCCGTACATCAACCTTAATGGTAGTTTTACCGCCTATCCGCTCAAATTCGCGCTCCTGAATAACCCGCAGTAGTTTTACCTGCAATTCTAAAGGCAACTCGCCTATCTCATCTAAAAACAAAGTGCTGTTATGCGCCTGTTCAAATTTACCGATCCGCCTTTCAAGCGCGCCGGTAAATGCGCCTCTTTCATGGCCGAAAAGTTCGCTTTCAATCAGGTTGGCAGGAAGAGCGGCACAGTTAACTTTTACCATTAACTTATCCTTTCGCGGTGAGCTTTTGTGAACTCCCCGTGCTACTAATTCCTTGCCTGTCCCGGTTTCGCCCATCAGCAATACCGTTGAATTTGTTTTGGCTACAATCGACATCAACTGATAAACCTGTTGCATTTCAGGGCCGCTACCAACAATTTCGGCAGAATTATAAATGGTGTTTATCTGTTCTTTCAGGTGATCGTTTTCAACCTCCAGCATACTTTTATAGGTAATAAGCTGCTCGTTAACCAATACATTCGAAATAGCGGTAGAGATCTGCGCGCAAATTCCTTTCAATATGGCAAGGTTAACCACATCCGTTTCCATAAAAAGAATGCCGAGATCTTTACTTCCTGTTCGTAATGCTACACCAATCATTTTCCGCAGCCCCATATCGCTCCAGGTACGAACGTATTGTGGAACTACCGGGCGCCTCATTTCCTGATCGGTGATAAAAAGAATTGGTTCGGTGCTCCGCAACACCTTATCCTGTATCCCATCCTTAATATCAAACCTGGTCGCGATCATTTGCTTAAACCCCGGGGCATTTTTAAAAGTAGTAGTGCTGTCATAAACATACGAACTGGTTGTCCCCCCCTCGTTATCGATAAGCCTAATGATATAGCCCTTTACCGAGCTTAGCTTTTTTACCGCCTTTTCTACAGCTACAGAAAAATCGTGTTTGCTGCGCACTGCAGCGATATCATGGCTAAAATCCAACAGGAAAGATTTTTCTCTTTCCTTATTCATGATCTCCTCGTTGGCAGCAATGTTACTTGCCGCCGTAAATAACTGACTGGAAATACGTTCAACAATATTCAATGCCGCAGCATCAAATGTTCCCTTTTTGTCGGCAAATAAAATAAGGCTTAACTCAAGTTCGGTTTTACCGGGCAGCAAGTTGATCACCATTTCGCGGGCACCGGCAGCATAGTTTAGTTTAAACCAGAGCGGAACTTTATTGAGATCAAAAGTAGTCATATCAAGCACCACAGGGCCATCACAGCCCGATGCTGCGCTATAAATGCCATCATTAACCGGATTTGCGCTCTCAAGGGCTGCAACGTGCCGGGGGAATTTTTTCGTGGGCGAATCCGGATCAGTTACATATACACTGTAGTTTTCTCCTGCCTCATCGAGGATGGTCATTACATTATGTGTAAACTTTACAAGCTTTTTAAGGCCGGTATTAACAACGGTAAGTAAATCTTTTCTATGCCGTACGGTTGCCAGGTTATTGCTTATATCCAGTAAAACCTCATTTACCCACTCTTTAAATTCAATTTCTTCATTTATTTTAATGTTTGATACCGCGCTGGAAAGCTGGGAGCTTATCATCGATATGAAAGCCTTAAAATCGTCAGAAAAAGCCCCGATACGGTCTGAATACATCAAAACATGCCCGATAGTTTCCATTTTACTTTTTAGCGGAACTATCATTGCTTCTTTTATCCCGCATTCGTAATTCACTTTTAAAAAGCCGGGAATACCGGGTTTATGTATAATATCGTCCAATAAAAATGATACCGGCATATCAGAACCATGCGCCTGGCTTATAAACGGATCGTCAAGAAAAAAACGTGAGGCGAGCAATGACGGCAACTCGTCACGATGCTTGATCTGTAGCGCCTCCCTGTCAATTAAAAAAGGATAATAGGTTTGCTGCTGCTTATCAACCAGTGATACAACCGCGTGTGTAAAGTAAAACAGGCTTTTAAGCCTTGATGAAAAAACCGTAATTAAATCTATCTTGGTTCTTACCTGGGTGATATCATTACTTAACTCCAGCAATACCTCCTTCTCATTTTCATAACACCGCACGTGCTTTTTAAGTACTTTGAGAAAATTCTTTTTGTCTGTCAACTGATTTTCGAAATCATCAATCACTGTTAAAAATCCTGGCTTTTCCATTTTGTAACAATTGGGGTAAAAAGGCACCAACGCAGATTTTACCGCGCCCATGGTACAGGCCGGCAAAACCAACAATCATAAAAAATGCAGTGGCGGATTCAATTTTAAGCGATTTGCGCTATAGCAATACCCTCCCGTCTCTTAACCGGCGTTAGCTTGACCTCTAACATTACGATATTTCCTAAAACATGCCGTTATCCTATTGCATAGTATTGCTATCAAATCCCTCCGCACCGAACACTCCCACTACTCGCATTTACAGTTGATTGACAATCGACCTTCCGGAATTGGACATAACCGATAACTTTTTCCGAAACAGGCTTAAAAAGTAACGCCCCCGGGTTATCCCGGAGGCGTTACTTTTGATAAGATTATAGTTGACTATTTAAGTGCCTTTTTAATCTCGGATGCTACCTGTAACATCGCGGCCCGTGTGCCGGGAACATTGGCAATTGGGTTAAGCAAACCAAAATCGTGGATCATACCATTGTAACGTACCGACGTTACTGTCACACCCGCTTCATCAAGTTTGCGGGCGTAAGCTTCGCCCTCGTCACGCAGCACATCGTTTTCGGCTACTAAAATGAATGCCGGCGGCAGGCCTTTTAACTGTGCGGTGGTTGCCTGTAACGGTGACGCGTAGATCTGTTTGCGTTCATTAGGATCGGTAGTGTAATTATCCCAAAACCATTGCATCATTTTTTTGGTAAGGAAACGCTGGGTAGCGAACTGATTGTACGATCCGGTTTCGAAATTGGCATCTGTAACCGGCCACATCATCACTTGCAACTTAATTTGAGGGCCTTTTTTATCTTTTGCCATGAGGGCTACTGCTGCGGTCATGTTGCCGCCAACACTATTGCCTACTACTGCCAATCGTTTACCGTCTACTCCTATTTGCAATCCGTTTGCCGCAACCCATTGAAGAGCGGTGTATTCCTGGTTGATAGCAGTAGGATAATGAGCTTCGGGTGATGGCGTATAGTTTACAAATACCGCCGCCGCACCTGAGTTAACCACCAGGTCGCGTACCAAACGTTTATGGGTAGGAAAATCGCCCAACACCCAGCCGCCTCCGTGTATGAATAGAAATACCGGCAATATCCCTTTGGCCTTAGCTGGTTTAACCACGTTTAAAACAAGAATACCGCCTTCGGCCGTAATTGTTTTCTGCGTTACCTTGATGTCTGAATAATCGAACTTTACAGATTCCTGGGCACCTGTAAGTACGGCCCTTGCTTCTACTGGACTAAGCTCTTCAATTGGCTTACCTTTGCCGGCGTTCAAAACTTTTAAAAACGCTTTGATATTACTTTCAATATGCCGGTCCTGTGCCGGATCAATAGTTTGCGCGTCAACTTTACCGCAAACAGCTACCGCAAAAAGGGCGGTTAAAATTGTAATTTTTGTCTTCATTTTTTTGAGTTAGTGTATGAGTTTAACACCACAAAGTTACCTTGACTCCTTATGACACTCAATGCACATACGGCTAAAAGCAATGGACTTTTTTCCCTATGGAAGGCGAATCAACTCAACAAAAAAGCCCCGTCGCTTTGCGCTCCGGGGCAATAACAAATGTCTACTAATTAAAACAACTATTTTTTCTCCGAGGCGGCGATGATCACCTTGCCTACAGCATCCGGGTGCGACATAAAAATCACATGGCTTCCTTTGATCTCGGTGACGTGTGTATTTGAACGTTTGTACATTTTACGTTCAATTTCAGGGTTGATGCTTTTATCTTCGGTTGCTACGATGCCATAAGTTGGCTTAGTTTTCCAGGCAGCATCCGCCACGGCGGTCTCAAAGCTTCCGCCAAAAATAGGTTCCTGCGAGGCAAACATAAAATCGGTTTCGGCCTGGCTTAAATCGCCTGCAAAACCGCCATGAAATTTGGCTTTATCATAGTAAACAAAACCTTTTTCATCCGGAGGTAAAATACCGTATTCAGGCAAAGTTGGCGCGGTTGCAGCCCATTGTAAAGTATTTTCACCTTTATCAGGCTGATATGCTGCAACGTAAACAAGACTGGCAACTTTTGGATGCATACCTGCTTCGGTAATCACCACTCCACCCCATGAGTGGCCCACTAAAATAACCGGACCATCCTGCTTATCGAGAATGCGGGTGGTAGCATCCACATCATCTTTGAGCGAAGTAAGTGGAATTTGCGCCGCCGTAACATGGTAACCTTTTTTAGTAAGAATCTCGAAAACACCTTTCCAACCCGAGCCGTCGGCAAAAGCGCCGTGTACAAGTACTACGTTTTTGATCTTGTCCTGCGCATTTGATAAAACTGACGACAGTAGTAAAAAGCTTAACATAAATGCCGTAATAAACCTCCGGCCCATACTTAATTTTGATTTGTTTGATTGTTCCATTTTCATAGTTAATTTTTTTTAACAAAGGTATTTTGGCTTCAAAAGCTCATCAATGGACAAAGAGGCGCTACTAATGGACATTTTTCCCTTTCGATTCTACCACTCCGAAAAAATTGATTTGATCAGATGATTTCAGAAAACAACGGGCAAAAAAATAGCGGGATGTTCTCCCGCTATAAAACAATAAATCGTTGTAAATCTACTTTGTTAGATGAGCCCTTAGCATCCAGGCCATTTCTTCGTGTGTTTCTAAAAGCGCGGTAAGGTAATCGCTCGAGCCCATGTCCTGGTATTTTTCGGCAAAGGGGGTAATGTTACCGCGCAGAAACATGATGATGCTTTCATGATCGGCTAACAGCTCCTTAACATATCCCTGACTGTTGTTGCTATTTTCGAGCTTTTCGGTTAAATGAGTAAGCTGTAAAAACTGGGTTAATGTGGCCGGGGCATAGTGACCAATTTTACGCATCCGCTCCGCAACACCATCAACCACCTCTTCAAGCTGCTGATATTGCGATTCAAAAAATACGTGAACCGTGTGAAAGTCGGCACCCTCAATGTTCCAGTGTGCGTTTCTGGTTTTGGTATACAGGATAAATTCGTCGGCCAATAGTTTTGCCAGTTCGTCAGACACAGCCTTTCTGCCTGCATCATTAATTCCAATGTTTGTTTTTATGTTGATATAATTGTTATTTTTTGTTGGTTGGTTTATAGTTATCCCGCCAGGCAATGGCTTTATTTATTGCTATTGATCTTTAGTTTTTATCATCAGTAAAATTGTTATACCAGTGCGTGCCATCACAAAACGGTTTATTTTTTGAGCCTCCGCAGCGGCACAGGGTATAATGTTCTTTCGATGCTCCTTCCAAAAAATCGGCATCCAGTTTTATGCTTCCTTTTACACGGTACGGTCCATTTTTTGAAACTGTAATAGTAGGTTCGTTAATTACCGGTAAGTTCAGCTTAGGGTTGGCAAAACTGAAACTTAATGCTCCCGATGGGCACCTTTTAGTTTGCTGACTTATCCTTTCACCGCTGGCTGCCGTTTGATCAACAAAAGGTTCTTTTCCCAGCCTGAATACTTCGGGCAATTCATCAGTACAAAAACCCGAGTGCTGGCAGATACCACGGTTATCGCATACGGTAAAATCGGTTACGGGATATTTATCCAACCGATCAGGCGTTCGGCCGGATAATTTACTGCTATCAAAACCTATGCGGGCATGGGTGCCATCGCAAAACGGTTTATTTGCCGAACCGCCGCAACGGCATAATGCCATTTGAGGCTCTGCAAGTAGCCTCTCGCCTTTTGAATTAAGCAGATTACTTACACCTTTTACCAGGTACGGCCCGTTGGTGGATGGATTAATCTCAGGCTCAAGTTTTGCAGGATCAACGAACTCAACCTTCGGGATAATTTTTTGCGCCTGCGCGGTTTTTTTTATAAAAAGCTCAGAGAGTGCCTGTAGGGCCGCAGATGCTTCTTTCACCTCTGGTGGGGATGTTTTTTGCTCGGCTAAGGCGGTGGCTTCTTTGGCAAGGTTAAAAAGCCGCTCACAGAAAAACACCCATGCTGATTCTTTATGCGGCAGCAACGTAATATCCCTATTGTAACCAAACCCAGGGCCGGCCATTAACGCGGCATTTGCCGGATCACCGAGAGGCATTTTGGCAAGCGCCTCGCCCATTGGGCGAATTACGGTAGTCATTATCCGCAGTGTAGCACGGGATAGCATTTCCAGCTCTTCCTCAGTTTCATCGCTGTGGGCAAAAAAGCGGAGTAACATTTGCAACATGGTATCATAACTCATGTTAAAGATATCGGCCGCGCAATGCGTATCCTCATCAAGGATTAACGTGCCTCCGGTAGCATCGTCATAAAACCGGGTCATGGGGTTTGAGGCCATTTTCCTCACGGGATCGAATACTGTATTCGTATTCGTTCCTTTTTCCATTTCGCTGATGTATTGCTTCCTGATGGTATCAAAGATCTCAAAATGGCAATCAGGGTGCTGTTGTGTTGGTGCTTCTCCCTGCTCCACAATCATTTCAATAGCCTGCAAGGCAGATTCCCTGTTTACTACGGAGATCAACTTTCCGCTCAAGTCGACATAACGGGCATTGGCCTGCGCCTCCCTCGGGCCGATAAACAATACATCTTCAGGGATACCTTTAAAGCCCGATGCTACCTTGTGATAAAACTCTCCAACAGTTGTAAAATCAATTTCATAAGGTTCCTGGAATTTAAAGGCTTCGGAGCCGAAGCGGGCTATCAATTCAGGTTCGGCTTTAAAATGCCGGGGCTTTAATTCGGCATATTCCAATTCCTGTTCTCTTACAACTTTATTACGCAGTTCATCATATTGAGCATGTATAACGGGTTCAAGTACGCCTTCTTCCGGTAGTTCAAATATCACCAGCCGCTCAATTGTAGCAAGCGAAAATGGCTCAAGAGTTAACTTAATGCCGAATGGAAAAGCGGATACAGGTAAAGGAAAATTGGCCCTTTTAAAATTAGGTGCACCACCTATTGCAGTTAGCATGTTGTTAACCTGGGCAAGGTGCAGCATTTCTTCTACCGCTACCATGGCTAATTTTCGCTTCCAGGTTTTTACCATGGTAAGTTGCTCTTCAGTCATTCCCCCTTCATCAAGGTTCGATTTTAGCGAATATGCTGCATAGAGATATACACAGGCCAGGCCATGTTCCAGTTCGGATGCCCGCGAGAGCAAATAAATAAGTTCCTCTCTGCTTTCTACGTCTTTAACTGCCGATTCACGGTGAGTTGGATTATTCATATTTTAGATGTTTTAATGAGCAAAATTATTGAGGGCTGACCTGCCTGAAGGGGACCAGATGGGACCCCTCCAGGTAATCCAGGCTTTGGCAACGATGGGGGCTTCATTCATCGTCATAATTCAAGAACAGGAAGTTAATTTCACCAGGATATCCACGGCTTTTGAAATCTCCTCTTCAGAGAGTGATGCAAACCCAAACCGGATCCCGTTATCATTCGGGTTGCCGGCAAGCCTGAACGGCATGCCAATCATACAAAGCCCGGCATGGGCGGCATCATTAATTATTTTATTTACAGGATATTGCCGCTTAAACCTAAGCCATATAGCCATGCCGCCAAGCGGCCGGGTAAACTCAACTGCGTGCGATAGTTTTTTGGTAAGCAGATCACAAATAAAGTCACAGCGCCGGGCGTATAATTTGTTCGACCGGTTAATATGCCGCACTAGATCCCCATTAATGATCATCTGCGCCAGCATAAATTCAATAAAGGTATCCCCTCTTAAATCAATCAAACGCTTCAGATCCGTCGCTTTTTTTACGATATCGGGCGCGGCTATCATATAGCCCACCCTTATTGAAGGCGCAAGCAGTTTTGTAAACGATCCAATATAGATTATTTTACCGCCATGAGGGCTGCTGGCCAATGGAAGGATAGGATTATTGGTATAATGAAAATCGTAACCATAATCATCCTCAATTACATAAAACCTGTACCGTTCAATCAGTTGAAGCAATTGCTGCCTCCTCTCGGCCGACATGGTTATGGTTGTAGGATGATGCAGATGAGGAACAATGTAAAGCATTTTTACCGGCGACTTTTTCAGGATCTGTTCCAGTTGATCCAAAGCCGGCCCTTCTGCATCTATTCCTATTTTTGAAATGTGAGCGCCGGTGTTTTCAATGATCTCGTCGGCATAGCGGTAATTGGGTTCCGTGACCACTACATGATCACCTTTGGCTAATAATACCGTAGCCGCTATATAAATGGCCATCTGCGCTCCGCGGGTAATCACCAGATCATCCTTCCTGATATTTAAGCCCCTGGTTTCGTTTAAAAACAAAGCAGTTGCCTCTTTAAGCAACGGCAGGCCACCCTGATCCCTCAAACACATTAATTGCTTAATTCTGGCACTGGTGGCCTTATCCCGGTATACTTTACTGATCTCGTTAAAAGGCGCAAGTTCCGGATCTGGATAGCCATCATTAACTACAATATCCCAACTTTTGGTTGTCCGGTGCTCTGGCTGTGATCCCCCTTGTAAGGCCAGGTTTCTTGCAGTCATGTTATCGCAGGAAGAAAAAGAATTTGGTGGCTGAAACGACCGTGGTTTGATTATTGGAAGCTCGGGCGTTACCCTGTAGCCCTTCCTATCTACTGACTCTATCCAATCTTCCGTCATCAGCTCTTCGTAGGCATTTATAATCGTTTTACGGTTAACGGTGATAAATTCGGCCATTTGCCGGGTGCCCGGGAAGAATGTACCAGGCGGAATTAAGCCTTCCCTTATCAGGCTTATCAGGCGATTGGTAATTTGCCTGTAAACAGGGAGCTGGTTTTGCTTATCGATAACAATCAGGTTGTGGTAAGGAAGCATCTTATTTTGTAATTAAATTTGTTTGCTGCCCTACTGAAAAACCCGATTCAAAAGCTTGCCAAGGCAGGGCATTGCACTTTCACAACCCACATACCAGATATCAATTATTTAAAAATCAACAACTTATCAAAATAAACAACATCAAACCACTCCATATTTGGTGCCAAGGCACTCTCTTACACTATATAAAGCGGATATTTTGTCAAAACAAAAACGCCCGTCACTTTGATGATGACGAGCGCTCAAACCATAAAACAAAAAAGATAAACTATGCCTTTTTAGGCTGGTTCATGTACCAATTTTCGAAGTTGATATTAAAGATCTTAGCATCTTTACCCGGCACCAGCATACCGTCATTTAATTCTACACCATAATAACTTGCATGTACATCAGCAACAACTTTACGAGGATCTCCATTTTTAGTTAAATACATCTGAACAAGATCTGATAGGTTGAACTTATCCGGCCCGGCTATTTCAACAATTTTATTCAATGGCTCCATCAATGCTACTTTAGCAACCGCAGTGGCTACATCGGCAGACGCAATTGGTTGAATATGTGCCGGCGACAGGCGGACAGTATCTCCTTCAGTTGCAGCATTGGCAATCCCGCTTAAAAATTCAAAAAACTGAGTTGAGTGGATAATTGAATATGGAACACCTGATGCTTTGATCAAATCCTCCTGTGCCTGTTTAGCACGGAAATATCCGCTATCCTGCAAACGATCTGTCCCAACAACTGATAACGCCAGGTGATGCTTAACGCCCGCAGCAATTTCGGCTGTAAGCAGGTTTTTGCCCGATGTTTTGAAAAACTCCATAACCGCGGCATCTTCAAACGAGGGCGAATTTGCTACATCAATTACAACATCTGTTCCGTTCAAAACCTCGGCAACACCTTCGTCGGTTACGGTATTTACGCCGGTTGCCGGTGAAGCCGCTATAACTTCATGACCTTGCTCTGTAAGTTTATTTACAACCTGCGAACCTATCAGTCCGCTGCCGCCTATTACTACTATTTTCATAATTTGTATTTTTAATGGCCGGTAAAGGCCGTTTTATAATTCTGTTATTTATTAATTGTGCAGAAAATGATCCTGGTAAATATCTTCATCAAAGCCAAACAAAAGAAAATCTCCGTCTTCAATAACCGGGCGTTTGATAATACACGGCTCTTCGACCAGTAATGCGAGCGCGTTTTCAGCCGTTTTTATTGAAGCTCTAACTTCAACCGGCAATTTTTTCCAAGTGAGGCTTTTGGTATTGACAAATGTGGAATAACCAGCTTTTGCATCCCAGACTTTGAGTTTATCCGACGAAATGCCTTGTGTTTTAAAATTCTGAAATTCAAAACCTACATTGTGTGCTTTTAGCCAGGCTAAAGCCTGGCGCGTGCGTATGCAGGTGGTTAAACCGTAAACTTTCATAAAGTTTGCTTGTTATTGATGAGGTTATTGCTTAATTATTTTGCAGCGGTTATGAACGGCAATTCTTTTGGGCCGATGAAATAAACCAATAGCTTGGCCTCTTCGGTTTTGCTCATATTTTTGCTTTCGGCATGTAAACCGTTAGGGTCTTCCCAAAATGCTTCGCCCTGTTTGTAAATATGGGTTTTGCCATTAAAAGTTGAAGATATATTTCCTTGTAATACATAGGCGATAGTAGGGATCGGGTGTCTGTGAGCTCCGGATACTTCGCCGGGTGCAAACTTCACAATCACCATTTTAACCTCCTGGCTTTTGATTTGAGGTGTAGTAATGATCCTTTTAAAAATAACTTCAGGTTCGTACTGTGTAACATTTACGTTTGCACATTTGGGGTCCTTTTTTGCCTGGGCATTAACGCCTAAAGCTGCACAGAACGCCAATAAGGTTAAACTTATTTTTTTCATAATAGAATAATTATACCCAAACCCGTTATTGAGTTTGTAAGGCAAAATTATACCGTATATAAAGGCTTAAACTGGTCCAGAGATCAGCCTTGAGAGGGACCAGGCAGCATTGCCCGGAAGTGGAGATAAGGAAATTAACTAAATATGTAAAAGAAACGGTAATTGAAACGAAACGCCATTTTACAATAGCGAAACCTCGCTGCCGGGTAATACAGCAGATGACTTTTCAACTTTGAATTGTATAGTCACAACAACTCCCCGGTTGCTTTTAATATCAAAGCTGCCACCCAACTGCTTACTGAGGGCCTTCATCATTTCCATACCCAATGAGGAGGTTTCGGCGAGTTCAAAATCAGGAGGCAGGCCCTTTCCGTTGTCTGTAACACTAAGCGTAATTGTATCCGGCGGTGATAAAAGTGCTTTAATAAAAATCTCTCCCCCATCTTGATCAAATGCATATTTAATACTATTGGTAATGGCCTCGTTTAATATCAGGCCCATAGGTACAGCCTGTGATATATCCAGGCTTACAGCATCCAGTTCTTCTCTGAATTTAATTCTTCGCCTGTTGCAATCGTAGCTGGTGTTCAGATATCGGGCCAAATCGTTAATATAATCGGCCATTACAATAGTCGCCACATTACTTTTATTATATAGCTTTTGATGGATAATAGAAATGGCCTGTACCCGGTTCCGGCTATCCTGTATCGCCTCGATGGCATCGGTATTTTGCAGATATGCCGATTGCGTGTACAATAAGCTCATCACTATTTGCAAGTTGTTTTTAACACGGTGGTGTACCTCCCGAAGCAGCCACTCTTTTTCTATAAGCAGGTCTTCTTGCCGTTTCAATAAATCATCCTTATCAGCAAGTAGTTTTTCTTTTTCTGAAAGTAGGGCTGACAGTATATGGTTTTGCCTGTCAATCTCTTGCTGTTTAATTTGCAGGCGTACATTGCTCCGTTGTTTGCCGCGATAGGCAATATATATCACAACCGCAAACACTACCGAAATAAGTACCCCGGCAAACGTGATATTTCTTTGCCGGTTAACTTTTTCCAGCTTGCCTTTTTGTATCTGCGCATTATTATTGAGGCTCTGAATGGTTTTATCTTTTTTAATAGAATTATAGTTGGCTTCTAATTCGTTAATTTGTTTAACCGTGGTGGCATTAGTGAGCGAATCTTTCATGCGCCTCATATATTGAAACCCCTTCAACGCGACATCAAAATTCCCCTCGGCCGAATCAATTTTATATTTATACCCGGAGATAATTATCCGTGAAGAGGTCGATAATCTTTTTAAGGGCAGGGTTTGAAGATATTTCAACTCATCCGATAGTTTTGTCCACTGTTTTGTTTGAATGAAATGCTGAGGAAGTGCGTCGTAATTTTCAACAAATCTGTCTACTGCATAAAACAGCGGATCATCATTAAGCGTACCATATAGCTTACCAAATACTTTTCTAAATGCTGGCACCTGTTTTTCTGCTTCCTCATTCCGGTTAAGAAAATTGTACAGTTGCATTTTTCTTGCAACATACTTACTTTGTTCTCCGAGGGTTTGGCTTGGAAATTTTTTTGGTGTTTCGCTTAAATAAGTAAGGGCAGTACGATATTTTTTTATCGTTATACAACAACCAATAGCCCCGTCAATAGCACTGTAATAATAATTTTGGTTTCTTATTTTAAGCGCTAATTCGGCCCCTTTTATAAAATATGGTAATGCTACACTGTCCTTATTGTTCTTCCTGTATGACAATGCTACAGCGATATTAAAAAAAGAAGCATCATAGTCGCTCCTACGCACGTCGGCATCACAACTGTTTATACATTCAATACGGGTAAGTAATTCTTTTTGAAGCTGATCTTTACGCGAGTATACTTCGGCCAAAAGGTAGTAACCATAATAGATCCTTGGAAATTTCATGGCCTTATACTCCTGTATTACAATAAGCATCTCTTTTTCAGCTTTATCAAACCTGCCTTCATTAAGATCGGCATCTGCAATTTTGCCGAGCGCATCGGCTATTTTAAGGCGGTCTGTTCCCTTTTTGTAAAGCTCGTATGCATTATTATAACATTTTGCGCGGGTAGCAAGCAGGCGCTTGTCATTAAAAGATAAATTGTTTCCATACAAGGTCCAGTATTCAGCTTCTTTTGAATAGTTACTTGTTTTATGGTAATAGCCGGTTATCTGGTTAAATAATGAGTCGGCAGCTTTGAAATCCTCCTGCTCAATAAATGTTAGTGCCTTTTCAAACAAAGCACGGTGCAGAAAATCGGTCGATCCTATTGCCTGGCTCAACGTTATTGCCGAGTTAAAATAAGTACGGGCAGTATCAAGGTTTTTTAGATCCCAAACAGGCTTCTCCTTAAAATGTCGCCCCAACTTTATTAGCGCGACGATCCGGTTAGTATCCTTTTTAGTTTTGTTGAGTTCGGTTGTTAAAGTTTTGAAATCCTGGGCATAAGCAAATAGCGACAAACAGCAAAGTAAAAACAGAATAAAAGAATGTCGTATCGCTGAATGCTTCATGAAAATCTACTATAATGCACCGGGATGTAGTAAACCCTAAACAAATGTTTAGCGCTAAAAGTAGCTATTTTTCATGATCCGAAGCAGGCAATACCTAAACTTATGTTTATGCTTTTTGCGGAAAATAATCCTGCTTACCAATATTGAGCTTTTTCATTTTGGCATGTAGTGTAGTTGGCGGTACACCCAGCCATTCGGCCGCACCACCTTCGCCGGCAATTTTACCGCCGCATTTTTTTAATACCGCAATGATATGGCACCGCTCAACATCAATAAGTGTTTTGTTTTTGAAAATGTCCTGATCACCAATGTTTTTGTTTGTATCATTCGGCAAGCAAACCTCTCGTAATACACTATCGTCAGATAGCAGGATACTTCTTTCAATCAGGTGTTCCAGTTGCCTCACATTTCCGGGCCATGAATAGCTTTTGAGTTGCTGCAGTGCTTTATTAGATATGAAACTGATTTTTTTACCGGTTAATTTGCAATAACGAAGCAGGAAAAAGTTTGCCAGTTCGGCAATGTCCTCCTGTCTTTCTCTTAACGGCGGCAAGCATATCGGGAAAACATTGAGGCGATAGTACAGGTCTGCCCTAAAACGATGCGCGTCAACCTCCTCCTCCAGATCGCGGTTGGTAGCTGCAATGATCCGGACATCAACTTTTATGGTTGTTTTCCCTCCAACCCTTTCAAACTCCCGCTCCTGGATCGCACGTAATAATTTAACCTGCAACTCCAACGGAAGTTCGCCAATTTCGTCAAGGAAAATGGTACCCTGATGGGCCAGCTCAAATTTGCCAATTCTACGGTCCATGGCTCCTGTAAATGCTCCTCTTTCGTGACCAAAAAGTTCGCTTTCTATTAGGTTTGCCGGTAGTGCCGCGCAATTAACAGTCACCATCGGTCTATTTTTTCTGGATGATGACAGGTGGATCCCCCTTGCAATAACTTCCTTTCCCGTACCTGTTTCGCCGAGCAGCAAAACTGTTGAATTACTTGGCGCAACCATGTTCATCAGCCTATACACTTTTTGCATCTCGGTGCTGTTGCCAATAATGCCGGGATATTGATTGTTGAAGACAGAGCCCCGCGCCGGACGATTTGTACCCGTATTTGCGCCCGAATCAATCAGGATACCTTGAGGTAAGTCAAACTGTAAATTCAGGTTCTGCATTTTGGCTTCCGGTTTGGATGTTATTCTTTCAGTGATCATTCCAATTTTATTTAGGGAGATTTCATTACAACTGCTTCGAATTTTATGCCACAGCCATAACAATTAAAAAAAGAACATTTTACCTTGTTAGCCGACGATATATCGGCGCTTTCGTTTTTTTGTGAATCTTATTTCGTCGGTTTACATTGCGAGTATCGGGCACTTAACGATGGGCGCTCTTATAAAATTCGCCGAAGATTCTCAAATACCTTAGTTTTCAGGACACATTTGGCAGATTATTAAAATAGGCCGAAATTGTATCATGTTATTTTGACCGCGGCACACGTATTGGATAGGATGTTTCATAACTAAAAGACTATTTAGCTAAATTTTCCTGGTCGAAAGAGTTTCGTTAAGGAGAATGGCATTGTGAAATAGCTTTATTTTTGCATAATATATTGATGAAGAAAATACTGATAGTAGAAGACGAATCTCTTGTAGGGCATCATTTAAAACTGATCTTAACATCGGCCGGATATAAAGTTACAGGCATATCAGAGTCAGTTAATGAGGCATTATCTTCTATCGACGAACAAAAGCCCGACCTGGTATTGCTTGACATTCACCTGAAAGGTGCACTAAACGGCATTGATCTTGCCAGGAAACTTACTGAACGGAATATGGCTTTTGTATACCTCACCGCAAACTTTCAAGGCACCTTATTGGAAGAAGCCAAATCAACAATGCCATTCGGTTTTATAGTTAAGCCATTCCGTGAGGACGACTTGCTCACTACGCTTGATGTTGCTTTTTACCGGCATCAAAACAGTATTGAATCAAGCAGGCAGCAAGAAATGGAACTGAACCAAAAGCTGAAAGATATCCGTAATTATGACGGCGATAAGGTGCAAAAACTATTGCGGCTCGCCGATAAGCTGCAGGCATATGTGCCGTTTGATTACCTTAATTTCATACTCAAAAACGCAAATATCCCAAGCATCACCAGCGTTGGTTTTTTAAGGATAGGCTTTGATGAATACCAGGTGCTTGGAGAACAGGAGTTGGTGAATGTAACCGGCACAGATCATGCCACGCTGAATAACATCTATACCTCGTTACCAGCTGTAAACAGAGCAAAATACTTTAATGATGAGGAAGTTGATCACCTTTGCAATCAAAATCCCTTGAGCAAACTAATCGCCGATACCTATGACTTCGAATCAGCGTTGTTTTTTCCAATTTTGCAAGACAACTCAACCTTAATAAGATACGAGTTTTACTGCCGAAGAAGCAATACCTATGGCCAACAGCATATTGCATTATTAAGCCGTTTGATTAACGTTTTGGGTAGCGTGCTTGAAAATGACAGGCAAAAGATCACTGCAGATCAACAGCCTTCAGTTCCCTCCGCCGAACCAGTATCGTTTAAAGAGCGTACCCGCGATTTTGACGGCATTGTTGGGCAAAGCCGCCCTATGCTAACTGTACTTGATCATATCAATACTATTTCGCCACTTGATACCTCAGTACTTATTCTTGGTGAAAGCGGCACCGGTAAGGAAAGAGTAGCTAAAAGCATCCATTCGCTATCGGCCAGGTCGGGCAAGCCTTTGGTGGTTGTTAATTGCGCGGCACTACCGGCCAACCTTATCGAAAGCGAGCTTTTTGGGCATGAAAAGGGTGCCTTTACCGGTGCTCTTGAAAAACGGACCGGTAAATTTGAAATGGCCAACGGCGGCACAATTTTCCTGGATGAGATAGGCGAACTGCCGATAGACCTACAAGTAAAGCTGCTTCGTGTATTGCAGGAACAGGAAATTGAACGTCTTGGCGGTAAGGGGCCTATAAAAATTGATGTTAGGATCATAGCTGCTACTAACCGCGATCTGGAAAAAGAAATGGAAGAAGGGCGTTTTAGGCTCGACTTATATTATCGCCTCTTTGTATTCCCTATCATTATCCCTTCTTTAAGGGAAAGAATTGACGATATACCTGCGCTCACTGATCATTTCATCTCGCACTTTTCAAAAAAATATAAAAGACAAATTAACGGGATCTCTCCCGAAGCGATGGCCCAAATGCTTGATTACGCATGGCCTGGGAATGTCAGGGAACTGGAGCATTTTATTGAAAGAACTATACTATTGTCAAAAACCTCAATTATAGAACAGGTTTTATTGCCCAAGCAGCCAGGTAATAAAACAAGCCTTGAACCCCAGGCAAGCACAAGAATGAAAACTATCGATGAAAATGAAAGGGACTATATCATAACCGTGCTAAAAAATTGCAACGGCCGAATAAGGGGTGCTGGCGGTGCCGCCGCGGTAATGGGACTACCTCCTACTACTCTTCATTCAAAAATGAAACGACTGGGTATTAAGTAGCCCAACTCCTTTTTCATAATATCACCGGAGTTATTACAATCTACAATAATCCGGATATCTATACCGACTACATATCGGACGGTGCTCTAAGTCCCGTCCGATATATCGCCTGCTTTGCATTCCAAACAAAAGACAAACAATTGATTTTCAAAACCTTATCCAGATGGCACAATCTTTCGTTTCCTGTATTTCATCTTAAGAGATGAGATGCCGGAAACTGAAACTATAATTAACTGATCCGCACCGGTATTAACACCCTTTTGAATAGCTATAACTCAAAAAAACTTTAGTTAAACCACATATCACGACGATGAAAAGGCTTGCCATTTGCATTTTTTTGATAAGCTACGCCTTCGTCGCCGGTGCCCAAAATGTAGTAAAACTGCTCGAAAAGCTTAATAAAACGAGGAAGGACACCAACCGTATCAACATGCAGCTTCAATTAGCCCGGCATTATTTGTACAAACCAGGCAGACCGCATACAGACATGGACAGCGCCGTATATTATATAACCCAGGCCGAAATGCTTAGTAAAACTATCCATGCCACAGCGTACCTGGATAGCGTGGTTTTTATTAAAGGAGAACTCGCTATAGAACAGAACAATTTGAGCCTGGCAAATCAAATTTTTACAGAAGCTGCTAACCATTATCAAACACATCGTCAACCATTAAAAGAAGCTAATGTATGGCGTTATTTTGCAAACCACATGCCTGCGTCAGATAAGGCTAAAACTGATAATAAACTAAAAATCCATAATAAGGCTTACGAAATTTATTTAAAAAACGGGTTCAAACTTCAGGCGGCTGATGAACAGTTCGATATCGCGTTAACTTATCAAAACGCCAATCAATTTGATAAGGCTGAGCAATATTATATTCTGGTAATCAAACAATTTGAGCTGTTAAAAAGCCCCCGAATTGCCGAGGCTTATTATAACCTTGCCGATACCTATTACAGAAAAGGCGATATGCCGAAAGAATTACTTGCCCGCATAAACTGCGTAAACGCTTATGAGGCCAACTCCAAACACGATACTTATTGGGGGCAGTATTATTATTTTACTTTAGGCGTTGCTTACTATAATAAACGGCAGTTTGGGCAAGCGCTCGTTTATCATCAAAAGTGCGTAGACATTGCAGCAAAGCTAAATGCTCATGAGATATATAACCTTGGTGTTCATGAAATACTTACCTGTTATATTAACTTAAAAAAATATCAAACAGCCATTGTCTATCTCAAAAAGACTTATCAAAAATTCCCTCAAAAAACAGTGATTGAGGAAAGCATGTTTCTTTCGGCCGAGATGAAGCTGTACAATCATACGAAGAACAACGCAAGTGCCGAAAAAATGATCCCAAGATTTAAAAAAATCCTTTTGCTGGTTCGTGACGGTATACCCGAGGAGAGCAAGAAAAATTATTACGCCATGGATAATTTTATTGCTACTTATGATCCGCTACCAAAGCATTACCTGCTAACCAGGCAATGGTTTAAACTGGCTAATGAGTTAACGATGCTGGAAGCGCTGCCCACCGGTAAGATGTCGGTGCTCTCAAAAATGACCATATATCAGCATAGGTTCAAGGTCGATTCGGCTAAAGGCGAATTTCTTGCAGCGCTAAAGGGCTTTCAGCGGATCAAAATTATAAAAGACTCCCTTACCAATATTGCAACGAGCAAGCAAATCAGTGAGCTTGAAACGAAATATTTATCAGTACAAAAGGATAAAAAGATCCAGGAACTCAACAACCAGTCAGCAATTCAAAAAAACAACCTTGAAAAAATTCACCAACAGCGAAATATCACTTTAGCGGGTGTATTGGTAGGCTTTTTATTGGCCGGAATATTATACTTCGCTTACCGAAGCAAGCAACGAAGCAACTTTAAGCTAAAAAACAAACAAAAAGAGATCAATATCCAAAACACTTCGCTCTCTTTCCTTCTGAACGAAAAAGAAAAACTGCTTCAGGATAAAGACAATTTATTAGGGCGTCAACAGGATTTGCTTACTGAAAAAGAATGGTTGCTCCGCGAGGTTCATCATCGGGTTAAAAACAACCTTCAAATAGTAATGAGTTTGTTATACACTCAATCTGCATATCTGCAGAATACCGATGCCCGGGATGCCATAAGGGATAGCCAAAACCGGGTACAGGCTATTTCTATCATCCATCAAAAGCTTTATAGCAAAAGCAATGTGGCAACTATTGTAATGGCCGATTATATTACCGATTTGGTGAGATATCTCTACACCTGCTATGATTGTGGAAATCGCAAAATCAGGTTTCAGGAAAACCTTGATCAGGTGAACCTTGATATATCGCAAGCCGTACCTATGGGCCTGATCTTGAATGAGGCTATCACTAACAGCATTAAATACGCATTTGATAAAACCGGAGGCGAAATACTTATTAATGCTAAACTGTCAGCACCGGAAACCATTACCTTGCTTATAAGCGACAACGGCAAAGGGCTTCCTTCGAATTTTGATTTGACAGAAACATCGTCCTTAGGAATGGAGATGATGAAAGCACTTAGCAAACAACTGGGCGGAACCTTTGAGATTAAAAATGGGCCTGGAGTAAACGTGCTTGTAATTTTTAAAGTTGAAAGACAAATGAGGAGACTGTCTTCCTAATTAGTCGATCAAATTTCTAAAGCAATTTCATTTCATCCAAAAGCGTTAATAGTGGGATAAGGGGTTCGATTGGATCCCTCTGGCTCCACTGAAAAAAAACCGAACCTAACGTTCGGTTTTTTTATGCTTTTTACAACAAAGCAGCTAATTGATTTATTAAGTATTTATAAATACAATACAGTATTCGGGGGTTTGAATCCATCTTTTCTAAAAATTGCACTTATCTTCAGCTGTAGAAGGGATAAACCTTTGATAATACGCGGTTTTTAATAGTTTAGGGTTACAGACATTCATAAATCTTTCAAAAGCGCTCAAATTATTTACCACTTTAATAACTTATTAATCGGTCATGGATTTAAAGGTTATTTTTTCAATATTATCAGGTTTGCCTTTTAGGGCGGGAGAGATAGAACCAATTAATTTCCCATTCTTTTTAATGGCAGTAATCTTGCGGAATGAATAGTTGCCTTTTTCGTAATCAAATGTCTCACCGTCATCATCATATAATGAATAAACACCGGGCTTGTTGCCATAATACCTGATCTCGAGATCTACCTTCTGTCCTGCTTTTGGCGCATGCAGCATTGCAGGCATCATAGGTATAATTCCACCATCCTTAACATACACAGGAATTTTATCCAGGCCCGGCTCAACGCTAATCACTTCACCTCCGCCTGCATATTTCCCGGTATAAAAGTCATACCATTTGCCTTTGGGTAGTATTACCTTTCGGCTGGTTTCACCCGCAAATACGGGCGCTACCAATAAATATTCGCCGGCCATATACTGATCTTTAACTTCTTTGGTTATGGCTTCTTCATATGGGTTCTCTTCCAGGTTTAACTGTTTCTTGTCAGTTTTGGCCTCTGAAACTCCAAAGCCGTCTTCCATATACATAGCCCTGAAAGGCGGGATCCCTGCAAAATGATATTTAGCAAATTCGCTGTACCAGTATGGTATCATTTGCATCCGCAGATTCGCCATAGCTTTTACCTGCTCAGCAACTTCAGGAAACGACCACGGTTTAGTACCACTTGCCCATGCATTGATCATGGCCATCGGCGAAAACACGTTTGATTGGAACCTGCGCAGCCACTCCTCTCCTGTTTTGGATGATCGTACTTCTGGCGTCCATAATACACCGGCAAAACCGCTGTTTACCAGCGCTGTGATAAAATCGCGGTGATCATAGTAATCATTATAGGTAACATAAGGGAATGATGCACCGCCACCGTTTGATGCACGCACCAGGCCGAATGTACGCTGGTTGCGCTGATGATAAATCTCGTTTGTATAACGCTGCATCATTAACCCATAGGTTTGGCGCATTTGCTCTGCAGCATGACCGGACGGGAAAACAGCTACATCGGGCCATAAGTAATTGTCGCCCCCGTCAACCTCATCCATTTTATACCCGCTGACGCCTATATCTATTTTTCCTTTTTCCAGTTCGCCGAAGAAGATTTTACGCGCTTCGGGCATACTGATGTCTGGTACGATGCCGTTCCAAACGGTATGTGAACCGCTATAGGGTAAAATATTTTTATAAAGGGGTGCTTGTGGCGACACATAGGGATTAGTCCACAAATTAAGCCTGATATTCTTTTTCAGCATATTCTGAATCAAAGCTTTTGGGTCAGGGAACCGGCTTTGATCCCATTCAAAAGTGCAAGGGTACGATTTACTTTGCCAACCAGGTTCAAGCCCTATAAAATCAAGCGGGTACCCCTTTTCTTCAAATGCCTTTGCTTCTTCTTCAACTCGGTGCGCGTCGGTTAAACGCTGCATGCGTTGAGTAAAGCCCAGCCCCCAACGCGGCGGCAAGCAGCCTCCGCCATTCAACAAATTATATCGCCTTACAGCATCCAGCATGGTTGGCCCGGCAAATACATAAATCTCGGTTCCGGCAGCAGGTACCAGTATTTCCACACCATCTGAATACGGGTGCGAGCTCCATGATTTATCCAGGTTACGGTCTTTCACTTCAGGCGGAGTTTTGCTGTCGCGATTCACAGCTGTGCCCGCGTATACGTTGAGATACCTTGCTGAATTAATAAACACGCCATAACCTTTTGATGATACGTAAAATGGCGTCGGCGCATGTGTACGACCATTATCCTTACCTGCATAATTATCAACATGAAGGGTAAGCACCTTTCCCCGTTGAAATACGGTTTGAAAATTTAAGCCGAACCCAAACAACTGTTCCTTTTTTTCAAGAGGAAAGCGGAGATAGGTTTTACCATCCTGTACCTTGCCGGTAATTTCCTCCTGTGCCAGGGGAAAACCGGCAGCAGGCATTTTCTGTAAACCGGCATGATAAGCTTGTGCACCTGAGGCCTTCAACAGGTCAAACTCCTCGGGCTTGCCAATGACACCTTTCCAGATGCCTGGTTCTATCTCCGTCCAGCTTATTGATTGCGCATGGAGTGATGCAGCAAAACTTAAAAACAAAACAAACAGCAAACAATATTTTAAATTTTTCATGGTATTACCGGGGAATAACAGTGTATGTTTTGCCTTTTTCAGTGGCAAAATCAATTAAGTAGCCTTTATTAAATGTAATGTCAGGAAGTTGAGTATCATCCACTTTTTGATAAACCGGCATCGCTGGCGGAGTATTTAGTATATTACTATTTATACCAACAGCAGTCTTACTGCCTGTCTCCACAATTTTTACGGGAATCGGTGTACGCAGCCTGCAAATGCCTCCCATGTTTGATTTAATGGTTGCTTTGCTCAGTTTCCCCTTTTTCCAGTCGATAGTCACCTCAAAATTTCCGCGGGCTTTGATGCCTTTGACGCTGCCATCGGCCCAGGCATCGGGCAGGGCTGGTAACAATTCAATTTCACCATCCTGGCTTTGCAGAAGCATCTCGGTCATGCCCGCTGTTCCTCCAAAATTTCCATCAATCTGGAAAGGCGGGTGCGCATCAAACAAATTCGGATAGGTGCCGCCCCCGCTCATTTGCTCTTTTTTCTGCAATGGGTCCATATAATTAAATGCGGCAGCTAATATTTTATAGGCATGGTTGCCATCATGCATTCGGGCCCACCAGTTCACCTTCCAAGCCATTGACCAGCCTGTACTTACATCGCCCCGGTAAATCATGGATTGTTTTGCCGCCGCCGCTAACTCCGGCGTATTAAATACTGAGATCTGCCTGCCGGGAAACAGGCTGAACAGTTGCGAAATATGCCTGTGGGTATCTGCCGGATCATCCCAGTCTTTAAACCATTCCTGCAATTGGCCATGCTTGCCTATGTGAAACGGATAAAGTTTATTATATGTATTTTTCAGCTTATCGGCAAATGCGTTATCAATATCCAAAATACGGGCACTACTGATACAATCCAGAAACAGCTCCCGAATAATTGACATATCCATGGTAGAGGCCATGCTTACCAGGTATTCTTTACCATTGATCTTAACTGTGTTTTCGGGTGATGTTGAAGGGTTTGTTACCAGATAGCCTGTGTTGGTATCAGTAATTAGCCAGTGCAGCATAAATTGTGCAGCACCTTTCATAACAGGGTAAGCAGTTTCGCTTAAAAAAGCCTTATCAACGGTAAAAAGGTAATGATCATACAAATGAAGGCTCATCCAGGCACCGCCCATTGGCCAGGCCGACCACCTTACAGAACTTTTAGGATCCTGATCATAATTACCAACAGTTGATGTTTTAGCCCAAATATCGGTATTATGATGCTCAACCCAGCCTTCATTGATATTATAATTTACTTTAGCAGTGACTTTACCATTTACCGCAAGCTCTTTCAAAAAATCGAACAATGGCTGATGGCACTCAGAGAGATTGGTATTCTCGGCCAGCCAGTAATTCATTTCGGTATTAATATTGGTGGTATAATTGCTGCCCCAGGGTGGTATTACCTGGTCATTCCAGATCCCCTGTAAATTGGCAGGAGCACTTCCCGGCCTCGAACTGGCAATGAGCAAATAGCGCCCGAATTGATAATACAGCGTTTGCAACTGCTTATCGGGTTTCGCTATATTGAAGTTTTTAAGCCGTTCATCTATCGGCTGTTTTATCATTTCAGCATCAGCGCCTAAATTAAAATCTACACGTTTAAATAAATGCTGATAATCGGCAATATGCCTTTGCTTAAGCAGGTCATATGTTTTTTGTTCGGCAGCCGAAAGGCTCCTATCAGCCTCGATAGCAGGGGCTGTACCCTGTAATCCGGGCGATTTATCAAAGCCATTAAAGCTGGTAGCTTCAGTCAGATATAGGATAACCTCATTTGCACCGCTAACCTGCAGCGCATTGTTAACAGCACTTACTTTCCCCCCAATATTCTTTATTTTAAGGTTGATGCGGAAATTCATACCCTCGCCTTTGGGCTCGTCATAAATCACCTGCCTGGGTTCGTAATCACGGTTAGCAACATAAGTTGGCGCTTTGCCATTCAAAACCAATTTATTGCTACCGGCTACCGAAACAGTAAAGCGTAGTTTACTTTGCAGGTTGGCCTTGAAATTTACCGCCCCCTTTTTATCGGCAGTAATACGCACTACCATCACCTTGTCGGGGTAACTTATGAAGGCTTCTCGCGAAAAATTAGCTCCATTAACCTTATACCTCACCGTAGATACGGCATTATTTAAATCCAGCTCGCGGCGATAATCACTACAGGTGCTATCAGTCAGGTTAAAATCAAGCAACAAATCGCCTAAAGGAAGATATCGGGCAGTGTAAGGTCCCTGCAGATATTTTTTCCATATTGCTGCTGCTTTGCCAAAATCCCCGGCAAAAACAGCGGCGCGCACTTCGGGCAGATGGGCAGGCCCCTGCGGATTGTTTCCCGGTTCAGGATAACCGGACCAAAGATTATGATCATTCAACTGAAAACGTTCATGATTAACACCGCCAAACACCATAGCTCCGGTAGTAGCATTACCCAGGGGCAGCGCCTCTTCCCAGGCAACCGCGGGTTTTGTATACCAAAGCTTTAAATCCGCATTATTACTTTTGGTTTGCGCAACAGCAAGTTTGGCACTTATCAAACCCACAAAAACTAAATACTTTTTAAGCTGATGCATATTAAAGATTTATAAATACAGTTTGTAATCCCGGCGATTGTACACCTACTACACTTTTACCGTTTTGGGTTTGTACTTTTATAGTAGCGCGACCATTATAAGCCTGCACTTTTCTTGATCCGCCTGATGTACCTAAATCATCCTGCAATATGCCATCCCCGCTTAGCGAAAAGCTGAGCCAGTTTATAGCATCGAGGCACTGGATACCGTTTTTATCTAAAACTTTAACCTGTACTGTGGCAAAACCATTTTCTTCTGCTATTTTCTCAACTATCAGTTTAGCCGGCCTATCCCATTTATCTGTTTGATAAATCTGGTTAATCTCATCGGTTACGGTAGCTTTTCCCTTTTGAGCCACTACGCGGATATTGTTGCTGCCTTTCTTAAACGTTACCACCCAGCGCAAACCGGCAGCAGGAAAATCCTGGCTGTTCCGTTTTTTTATACCGCAGCTCTTTCCATTCAGAAATAACTCGGCGGTTTCACAGTTCGAATAAACTTTAATCACCTTCTGTTCTCCCTCGCTTCCCCATCTTACAGGCCAGGTATGCCCGTAAATATGTGCCATTGGTTTGGTTGTCCAATACGATTGAAAAACGTAATATGATTCCTTTTTGGTCATGTCCCGTTCCACCACACCCTTTTGGTTCATATAAGGGATCGGGTTGTCCGGCCGTAACGGTGTCGAAAAATCTTTGAATACCCAAAAGGCCGATCCTGTTAACCAGGGTATTGTCTCCTGCTCTTTTAAATGCCAGTCGAAAAGATTGCAGATATAGCTTTCGCTCCAGTCGCCATCCTTTGAAACCCTTGCATCTCCGCCGGAGAGCGACGCGTCGCCAGCGCGTTCATCGGCGCCACCTCCCTTCTTAATATTAACAAAGGCCTTATCAGGATCTTCAGAATGACGCAACGCATGGCTGTCCCCGCCCCATTCTGCATGAAAAAAGTGGTTTACTTTCTTAAACTCATCGAGGGTTGTTTGCTTATACTCGTTATAAGTACCACGATACCAGCCTGCCCATATAGAGGGTGAATACACATCAACAATATCCTTGCAAAAGTCACAACGACGAATGGTGGTTTTTCGGGATGGATCGAGCCGGTGGGCAAGGCCATTTTGCTCGCTCATAAAGGCCCTGATCTTTGCTTTATCAAACTCTGAGAAATCACCTTCCCAATCATTCTCATTTCCAAGCCCCCATAAAATTATAGCTGGATGATTATAATGCTGCTCAATCATGTTGGTAAGCATTTGCCGGGCCTGATTTTTATAAATCTCGCCTCCCAAGCCACCGCGGCACCAGGGCTCTTCTTCCCAGGCCAAAATACCCAGGCTATCGCACAGATTAAGTGCAATCCGCGATTGCTGGTAATGGCCCAGGCGAATAAAGTTTACGCCCATATCTTTCATGAGCTGCATTTCCTGCCTGGTCATACCTTCGGTCATCGCAGCTGCAACACCTGCCTCGTCTTCATGACGATGGGTACCCCTTAACAATAGGCGTTTACCGTTAAGCATGAAAGGCCCATGATCCACAAATTCAAAATTCCGGAACCCTATCTTTTCCCTTTGGGTAAAAGTACTGCCATTGGCACGCGCACTAACCTCAACAGTATATAACACCGGATGATCTGGCGACCATAATTGCGGCTTTTTAACCGTAAATGAACCAACCGGTATTTCTCCCGCAGTAGAAGATAAATTATATTTTGATTGCTGGATAATTTTACCCTGCGGATCAATGATCTTAATATCACCCTCAACTGCATTTATTTTTTCAGGATCATAGACACGAAGACCAATATTTAACTTCCCTTGCTTACCATCTTTATCAACCTCTGCCTTGGCAAAAACCTTATCCAACGAAACAACAGGTACGTATACTAAAATGAGATACCGGTAAAGTCCGCCATACACTGTAAAGTCCGATAAACGTGACGGAATACTTTCAAGGTCGCGCGAGTTATCACACCTTATTTCGACAGGGATATTTCCTTTAAATTGAGTTTGGCAGATCTCTGTTTTCTTAAAGTCATTAACAGCCTTTGTTATATCTACCGTCCATTCATCGTAGCCGCCCAAATGCGAACCTACTTTGGTGTTATATACATAAACGTCAGTCTTTTGCCCGGCACCTTCAATATGCAATAGTGTACGCCCTCTTTGATATGGGTTATTGATGCTTACCTGGGTACGGTACCATCCCGGCCCCTGGTAGTAGTTCACATCGGGATCTACCGCGTCACGCGCGTTAAAACAATGCGGAAGCACTACCTGCTGCCAGTGCGGAACATCATGCGGAATGCCTTTATCTTCCGGACGGATGGCTTCCCAAATCCCACCTAAATCTTGTTTTATAAACTGCCAGCCCGTATCTAAACGGGTATTTTGCTGCGCGAATAAAGACTTAGTACTCAAAACAATTATCAATATTAAATACAGTCTTAGATTTTTCAACTGCATATATTAACGAGTGATTAGTTTATAAGCCGCTACCTTCTTTCCAAAAAATGTTGGCACATACAAAATGTGATTAACGGTGTCGTAACCTAAATCAGCAGTATTCATCTTTTGTGCCTCCGAATCAAGCAGGGTTTCTATTTTACCATCGGCCGTTACATAAAATATGTGGCCCGACCCGCAGGTAATCAAAAAGTCGCCATTGCCTACCGGCTCCAAACCATCACCTCCACAGCTCAGCGTAGTTATTTGGGTTAAATTGCCTTTACTATCCGCCTTCATGAACTTTGGCCCGCCGAGGATATATAGATCATCATTAATGGCTTTAAGCCCGTTTACACCATTTACGTTCGTTAAAAAAGTTGTTACCTGCCCCTTTTCTATCCGGTGGATTTTTTTGGTTTTACTGTCTGATACGTAAACTATCCCTTTGCTATCTACGGTAATGTCGTTTAGCATTTTCGCGCTGTCGACAGGGATTTTATTGATCACTTTGCCCGTTTTAATATCAATAACTACCACTTCCGACAAATCGGCTGCACATAATTGATCCTCAACCCGCCCCAGGCCTTTAGGTGAGTTTAAGCCGGTTGTAAAGTTCAGGTCGATGATCTTTCCATCCAGTCCAATCTTTGCAACCCCACCTTTACCATCAACCGCGCTGGGGTTTCCTTCAATTTCTGATACGTATAAGATTTTCTTTTTGAAATCCGGTAAAACAGATTCGGGGATGCGTACAACGGTATCAGTTTCCCAAAGCTTTTCCAATTGGTGTGTTTGTGCAAAAGCGCCCTGTACCATAAATGCCATTAAAGCAGGCAATGTGTATTTCAATATTTTTTTCATAGGGTTTGTTTTTTATACATCAAGGTACAGTTTATAATACCACCGGTTGTGTTGCGCCATCAGTAATCTTGTATTTAATTACTTTGCTACCCTCTGTGATGGAGATAAGCAGCTTCCCTTTGTTTTGCCGTGAGATTTGGAGATTAAAAACATGGCCGAATGCGTGAACATTATTCAAGGCCATTTCATTCCATCCCTTTGGTAAACGGGGCGTACAATCAAAATTGCTGAAACCCGTTGGCCTGATGCCGAATAAACCTTCGGTAAAAATCCGGCAATAAAGCCCGCTTTCAGCCGATAAATGCCTTTGATTACCTTCAGGATAAGCTTCCACCGGGTAAGGCACATGCTCGCCTAACAATCTTCTGCGCGAATAATATTGCAGATATTCCATTGCCTTTTCGGTTTTACCTGCCTGCAATACGCCGCGAAGCGCATACAGGGTTGAGCGGTCCCAAAATGTTCTTTGCCCGCCTGTGTTGCTAATCCATCGGCAGTCCACAAGCTTGGCGAAAACAGGGCATTGATGGTTCCTTCGCTCCTGTCTAAAATACTCATGGTAAGCGGCAGGCAAATCCAGGCACGCAGTACATCATTAGTTTCATAGTATTTATAGGTTTCAAAACCTTCGATAGTTGCCCCAAAGTATTTTTCGATATTGATTTTAAGTGCCGCGGCCTGCTTTAAGTATTCATCTGTTTGTGTTTTGGGTTGATGTAATTGTTTGCCAAGATATGCAGCGGAGATCAGGGCATCATAATAAAGACTGTTGGTTGAAAGGTTGGCTTTGCCCGATGGAAAGCGCCCTTCCAGTTCATCATGATCAGAAGTAACTACACCCTGATCATTCAGTTTCCCGTGACTATATTCCAGGCACCAGGCGATGAGCGGCCACAGTTTTTTGGCAGAGTCGGGTTTACCATACGCTAATGCATACCTTGATGCGCCATAGGCAATCATGGCCTGATCTCCCCTGTCGCCTGCCCCTTTCCATACCGCATCGCCTTCAGCCACTATTGAACTGGGAATTGGTTTGTATTCCGGGTTCATATACTTTGCAAACAACCGGTAACAGTTCATGGCCGACAGGTTGCTAATGCTATCTCCCGAAAAAGCGAAAAACGGGCTGATATATTCGGCCTGGTCATTTGCCCAAATAGCGGCATAATACGCAAGCCCGCCGGGACCATGCAGGTAACCAACTTTGGTTTTGTAAATACTCTCCGTGCCCCTGATCTTGGCAAAGGCAAACGCGGTATTCAAGAGCGTATCGGGCGTTTTTAATTGCAGCGGCGATAAAATAGTATTTATACGATTTTCACGAGCCTTTTCTTCAGCATTGGCATCAATTTTAATAGGCTGGGCCGGAAAATCAGTAGCGAGGTAATAAACCGAAAAGGTAGTATTTGCTCCGGGTTGAACTACCCTGCTGCCAGGATCAACAGAGCCATTGATCACCGAATGGGGCCTTTCTTTACTTTTAGCACTATCCGTCCTGACTTCACGCCGCAGATATTCCATAGTAATAGTAACCGGCTTATCAGTTATATTGGTAAACACAAACTTTTCAATTACCATTGGCTTATCTACCGATGGAAAAATACTCCTGTCGATTTTTACCAGCGCCGGATTACCTGCCGTAGCGGCTATTCTCATGATCCCTTTATGGCTGATACTGGTGATATTATATGAAAGATCGCCTGATTTTTTACCATTGGCCAGGTCTGTCTTTAGCTTACGGTTGTTGACAAAAAAGCGCGGCAATTCGCCGTCAACAAATGAATAATCGATGTGGGTCCGCGTGCCATCGGGCAACATCCTGAAAGTAGGAAAAACAACGGTTCTTGAAATAGACGAGTTACCGGCGCTATCTAAGCCATACTGTACCCATACAGATACTTTCTCGCCCGACATTTCGATATGATCGGTGTGGGGCAACCGGCCATTAATAGTCCATTTAATGCTTCCGTCAGGCTGAATCGCCCATCTATCTGTTTGCACGGGCGACACAACCTGCTGGGCATAAACCATATGCGGAAAAATAAAAGTAAGGACAACTAAAAATATTTTCTGTGGATGTATCTTCATATGTTCTGTTTGATGGCTAAATAATGCTAATTTAAAATGGCAATGCCTGCTTTTAGACCGGCAGATAGTTCAACCTTTTTTGAGATTCCGGGAATGTTGTTTTTCAGGATCTTGATATTACCGCTTGCGTCACCTTCAACACGTACAAATGCATCTGCAGAACCAGCAACCGTGGTATTCTTTATCAAAGCTTCGGCAACGCTTTCTAACCTGATCACTGCTTGGGCTCCTGCTGTTTCAGGAATTATGCAGGAATTAAGTTCAATGTTTTTCCCGTCCTCACAAATGAAAGCCGGTCTGAGGTCATTGCTACCTAATGTGAGTTTTATATTATCGAGTTTTAACCCGTCAACATGCCTGGCCCATATGCCATAAGCAGGAACAAGCGGACCAAATGTTTTTACTTCGGGATATTTATCGATGGCTTCCGGAACAACCTGCCGGGCGTTTTCTTCGCTGCCGCCACCGGCCAGATTTATCTCGATGTTTTTTAAAGTGAGCCCTTTAATATTATGCCCGGGAATCCCTGTTATCAGAATGCCTGACGGCGGCATGAGCTGTGCATTATCTGCTGCCTTTGCCTTAACATTTTGAATGGTTACATTTTCAAGTGTTCCTATTGGTTGCTGTGTATCCTGATCTTTGCGGAATACGCTTAACCTTGCCCCCAAACGGATCAGGATAGGCGTTTTCACTTCCACCATGGTAATATCAGCTATTTCAATATTCCTGATATTCGCCCCATCTACAGAAAGCAGCTTGATACCTCCGTTAGCCGTGTCATAAATATAACACTCTGAAATCCTGATATTTTCAAATGGCGCCATCGATTCTGTACCGATCTTGATGGCACCCTGCCCGCTTTTTAACCGCAAGCCCGAAATCACAATATTTTTACAGGCCATTTTGCTTGATGTTGTTTTGAAACACAAGGCATCATCGCCGCTTACCACATCGCAATTTTTGATAGTTACATCCTGGCAGCCGTCTATATCCATACCGTCGTTGTGGGCAACGCCCCTGCTTTCAATCTTTACGTTCTGAATGTTTACCTGCTTACATTGAAAGTAATGCGAGGTCCAGGCGGCTGAGTAATTTAAAGTAACACCGCTTACAGAAACATCTTGGCAACGTACAACCCGCAATAAAAAAGGACGCCTGCCCCAGCGCTGTGATTCGGCACGGGTATCGGTTAATATCTGCTGTGCTTTTAGTTTTGATCCCTGACCGTCAATAATTCCTTCGCCTTCAATGCTGATGTTCTTTTTGTCAACGGCTACAACCAATGCCCAACCTACGCTAATCCCAAGTCCTTCAACAAAGGGATCAAGGTTCTTGTAATCATTAACATCGGTACTACCTAATAAAACGGCTCCTTTATTCAGATGCAGCGTAATATTGTCATTCAATGCAATTGTACTAGTTAAAAACACACCTGATGGAACAACTACCTTACCGCCGCCTGTTTTATAGCACGCGTCAATGGCATTTTGAATTGCCATTGTATTTAATGTTGTACCATTGCCGGTAGCGCCATAAGCGGTGATATCCACATCGGCAGCGAATAACCTACAATCAGATGCCAGCACCATAAATGCGATACAAAATAACAAACTTATCAGCCTGTCCATACTTATTTTTTCCTTTCGGCTTTAATCATTTCAGCTCCGGCCAGTAATAATGCGCCTAAACCATGTGTATCGTTCGGTTCGGTTGGGCGGGTATAATAAAATTTGATGTCGGTGTCCATATTAGTGCCGATACAAACATCCTGCAATTGCCCGTCGGCTGTTACTTTTGAGGCTAAACCTTTCCATCCTTCGCGTGCAATGGCAATGTATTTTTCATTTATCCAGCCCTGGTTTACTGCCCTGGCCACCGCATAAGTATACATAGCTGTAACCGATGTTTCGAGATATGAATCGGGCTTGTCCAATAACTGGTGCCATAACCCGGTTTGATCCTGGTAACGGGCGTAACCTACTATTTGTCTCAGCAGTAATTTGATCAGCTCTGCACGTTTTGGATGGTTTGTGGGTAAATTGTTTAACAGTTCAACCTGTGCCATGGCTATCCAGCCGTTGCTGCGCCCCCAGTGACCTACACCATTGGTTTGATCATCAGAATAGTAATTATGAAAGAACAAACCAGTGGCCGGGTCGTAAAGGTATTTATTGAAATTCTCTACCTGTTTAATAGCATCATCAAAGTATTTATTATCGCCGGTAAGCTTACCCATACGTGCCAAAAACGGGATACTCATGAACATATCATCGGCCCAAAGCGTGCCAAAGCGGGGCTGCGGGCGGGCAAGTGTACCATCGGGCAAGCGCATTTGTTTAGTTAGGATATAGGCAGCAGACCTTTCCAGATAGGCCTCATAATCCTTCCTTTGTGCAAGGGCATCCACATCAAACAAACCAGCCGACATTGCGCCACAAGCATCGAGATTAGTAATATTGAATACAGAACCGTATTCTACCTTACCTGCTTTTGCTTTGTAAAGCGTTTCGAAATAACTAAGGTTATCAAAAATAAAAGCAAAATTATGCTGTAAATAGTCTGAATATTTTTTGTCGCCAAGCACATCCGCAGTTTGCATCATGCCTATAGTTAAAACACCATTTACATATGCCCATTTGTTGTATTTATTATCAACCTTGACATCTATGGATGAAGCCAATCCCTTGGTAGAATTATATTTTTCGTTTGTTTTAGCATTAACAAACTGAAAGGAAGTTTCCTTAATAATGTTATCGGCAACACGGCGCACAATATTTTCAGTATTAACGTCCTGCCCAAACGCTGCCGAAGCATAGGCAATAAGCAACAAGTATAAAAATGATTTCATTTTAGCTGTTTTTAATTTGATTGTTATATATTTTTAATAGCTGCCTTCTTTATATTCTTCGCGCGGACCGCCCTAACCTGAGCTGCTGTAATTGCCCCACCTTTATTACCAAAACTTTTCCGCACATAAGTCAATACATCTGCAATTTCACGATCCTTTAAAAAGTCATGCGCGGGCATCACATTTGAATATGATTCTCCGTCGATATCAACGTTCTCCGAAAACCCATTAAGCACCACTTTAATTAATTGTGCATGATTGCCTGTTATATAGGATGTTTTGATCAACGGCGGGTTCATATTTGGAACCCCTCCGCCATCGGCCTGGTGGCAGGTTAAGCAATGATTTATATAGATAGCTTTGCCATTTGCCATAGAAACGGTCAGGCCAGCAGTTGGCTTCGCTTTTGTTTTCGCCCTGGTTTTAACCTGTGCTATTAACTGGAAACAGCTAACAGCAAAAAAGAGGGTCAATAAATATTTAGTCATTGGTTTATTATTTTTTAAGATAGATAATACGGTATATGGTACCTTTTGAATCATCTGTAACATATAATGAACCATCCGCACCCTGGGCAAGTCCGCAAGGACGATGGTCTGCGCGCCCGGCCGCAGTTTTCTCTGGCGAGCCTGAAAAGCCATCAGCAAATACTTCCCAGGCACCATCAGGTTTACCATTTTTAAATGGCTGAAAAACAACGAAGTACCCGGCCTGCGGTTCAGGTGCCCTGTTCCAGGAGCCATGAAAAGCGATAAAAGCACCGTTTTTATATTTCGCCGGGAATTGGTTTCCGGTATAAAACAACAAACCATTAGGGGCCATATGGCCGGGATAGGCGACGGCAGGGTCAAGAAACTTAGCATCGGCCTCTTTTTTTCCGTCGCCGCCATATTCCGGGGCCAGGATCTTTTTATGTTGGATCTGATCGTAATACATGTATGGCCAGCCTGCGTTATCGCCTTTTTTAAGGGCATACATACACTCGGCAGGTAACTCGGCTGATTGTTTGGTGGTATACAGTTCGGGCCATGAGCTATTCAGGTTATCCCTGCCATGCTGCATTACAAAAAGCTGATTATTCTGCTGATTCCAGTCCATACCTACCATATTTCTTAAGCCGGTAGCATACCGTACACCATCGCCATAGGTTTGATTTAATTTATCAGTTTTAAACTGCCATACCCCTCCCATCGAATCCAGTATCGGGCATCCCGCTATGCCGGGTGAATGCAGGCCGCGGTCCTTTTCCTGGCAGGAGTTGAACCAGGCGCCTATGTTTACATAAATATTGCCGTCGTTATCCAGCGCAAATGATTTGGTTTCATGCTGACGGCCTGCCTTTAACCCGGTAATTATTTTTTCGGGCTGATCGGGGTTGATCACTTCGTTTTTATCATTCACCTTATACCTGAACACCTCGGTATTTGATGATGCATACAGGTACCCGTTCTTTAAATAAACCTCGGTGCCGCCATAAGTACCAAAGCCCGATTTAAGTTCGGCCTTACCATTGGGCGCTTCATGAAATACTAAAATCCCCTTCCCCTCTTTATTGGGTTTGGCCAGCTTTACATAAATATCGCTCTGCGGTGTAACTACTAAATGCCGGGCCTTTGCACCGGTTTCGGCAACTTTCAGGGCACCGAAACCTAAAGGTAATTTTAAGCCCGCGTTATCGGCGTCGGGCACCACTTCTGTTACTGGCTTCAGGGCATAAAGCATTAGGCTCACCGGCAGGATCGTAAGAATTGTTGCCCATTTAAAAAGTATACTTTTCATGCTGTTGATTTACTATAATTCTTTTTTATTTGCGTTGGCCAGTTTAGTATCCGCTACCGGGCGGCTGTTATAAATGTTAAAGTCCTTTACTTCATTTAAAACAAACGTCGCCGAGCTCGCTGTCTTTTGCGCTTTGATATGCTGAAAATCTGCACCGTTTACATGATCAAGAATAAACGCGGGGCGGAAATCATCTGCGATATAGCTAACTTCCACATCGTTCATTTTTAAATCTTTAACATTGCGGATAAAGAAGCCGTAAGAAGGCATAGTGCCAAAGCGATAGGGTTCTGGATATTCTTTTTCTAAACCGGGTACCTCACGCATGGATTGCTCTTTGGTGCCCCCGCCTTTATAATAGATCCTGATATTACTCAACCGCAGGTCTTCTATATCATGCCCTGGGATCCCGCTTATAATTGCCCCATGCTTATTATCGGCATTATAGCATACCACATTACTAATGATCACACGCCTAAGCGCCCCTACAGGTGCACTTTCCGGTCCGCGCATACGAGCGCCCAACCTTACAAAAATTGGCGCGTTAACAATATCCCGCATGGTGATGTTGGTGATGGTAACATCCTCTAAAAGTGCACCATCGACAGTTTCCAGGGCCAGGCCACGGCAGTAATCAAACACGCAGTTGGAGATGGTAACATTCTTAAAACCACCGTTTGATTCGGTACCTATTTTTATGCGGCCGGTGGGATTACCGTCAGAATATTTTTTTTCATTGCGGGTAAAAGTGCCGGCCAAAAATGAACCTTCATCGTAGCCGCTCACCTGGCAGTTGGTAATGGTAACATTTTCGGTAGCCCTGGCAAATCCAAGCCCATAGGTACTTTTAAGACAGATACCATCGTCATAAGGCGAGTTGATACTGCAGTTTGAGATACGTACGTTGCGGCAGCAGTCAATATCCATACCATCGCGGTTAGTATCCATTTTTACATTATCAATAGTAAAATTGTCTATCCCTGTAGCCAAGATCCCGAACCAACCGCCATGCAGTATTGAAATATCCCTGATAATTACGTTACGGCACAAATAAAGACTGATCGTTTTGTTGGGGCGCTTATCATCTTCACCCTTGTTGCTCCGCATCAGGTCTTTACCCCAAATTGTACCCGGACCTAATATGGATATATCATGCAGGTTTTCGCCCCAGATCAGGCTGTTATGCCAGTGTCTGTGTCCGAAATCCTGGTAATTATTATCTGTTTTGGCTTCGGGTTCATCATAGCCTGATGCGGCTTCAATGGGAGCCGCAATGATAGTTGCCCCCTGATCGATATATAGGCTGATGCCACTTTTAAGGTGAATAGAACCGCTTAAATAATTCCCTGCCGGAAAATAAACTGTTCCGCCGCCGGCGGCTGCTGCAGCCTCAATTGCTTTATTGATATTTTGTGTATCAATTGATTTACCGTCGCCTTTTGCCCCATATAACTTTACATTATATGGGGATGTTTCAGGCGATGTACTATCATTTGCCTGAGCTTGAATGAAGCAGAATGGCAAAAGAAAAATCAAAAGAATACGAAGTATAGTATAGTGGTTTTTCATAGTATTTTTTGTCGCTTTACGTTATGTACGCCTTACCTACTTCCGGTTTACCAACCCGGATTTTGCGGATATGGAGTACCTGTAATTGTTGCATCGATTTGTGTTTGCGGGATTGGGCGAAGCACATGAAATGGTTTAATATTAGCTTTACCATCCGTATTATGCAGTTTTACCCTTTCCAGCAGCTTCCCTGTCCTTGCAAGGTCAAGCCAGCGTACAAGTTCACCGCACAATTCTCTTGAGCGCTCATCCAAAATGAAATCCAGCGAAAGTTTATCTACAGTGATATCCATTGCTGCTGCGTTGCCTGAAGGGTAAGCAGCCCTTTCACGAATGGCATTAATATATGGCACTGCGTCACCGGCACGGCCATCCATAAATAATGCTTCGGCAGCAATTAAATACGTTTCGGCCAGGCGATATATGATTATCGGCCTGCTTGAGGGCGAATTTTGATCGGGCCGTTTAGTATCAAAATACTTAATCATAGCTGGCGACAACGCAATGCTGTATTTGGCAGGCGGAATAACCTGGTAACGATAACCGGCAATCTGTGCCGAAGTCATAGCTTTACCAGGCATCCAGATAGCGGTGTCACCTACTGTAAATTTAGGTGCTCCGGGCTGAGCACCAACAGGCGCACCGGCTGGCAACGGATTAGACCACGTAGGTATTGAAGCTGCATTGTTGCATAACCACATGGTTTGAAACGTTTTATTATAACGCTGATCATTAACCCTTTCGCTAAATACAGTATCAGTAAGCCAATGTGTAGGCACCACTCGGATATATGGGCGCCCGTAAAGGGTACTGCGCTGCATGCCGGGCTGCACTTCATACTTAGGTACAAATAAGTGGCACAGCAAGTTATCAGGGCCACTGTTGTTTTGGGTAGCGGAACCGTTGTAGGCCAATGTAGTAGTGTGTTGTACAGTCCAAAGTATTTCACTGTTAGTTTCATTGCCCTCAGCAAATACTTTCCCGAAATCCTGCTGCAATTTAATACCTCCGGCCGGTGCAACGTTTGTTATAAGATCGATTGCTGTTGCATAGGCATTTTTATAGTCATCTGCCTGTTTAGCCGATGAGCCTGCCCTTGTTAAATATACTTTTGCAAGCATGTGCATTGCAGCGGCTTTTGTAGCCCTGCCGGGTTGTACACCATTGGTTAAAGGACTTGCAGGCAGAACCGAAATAGCATCTTTCAGGTCCTGAACAATGAAGTTATATACATCGGCCATTTTGTCCCTGTTAGCCGAAGTAGTAGGTACCGACTGAAATGTTTTATTTAAAGTAACATCGCCCCAAAACTGAACTAATATAAAGTAATAATTTGCCCGCAAAAACTTTGCTTCACCAACCATGCTTGCTGCTGTTGTGGCGTCAATACCGGTAGGAACATTACCAATCAAGCCATTACAGGTATTGATATAGGTGTAGCAGTTTTTCCAGATGGTGGCAACGGTACCATCTGCAGTATTAAAGTTGCTGTTATATTTTACCAGGCCGTTGTTTCCATCGTTACCGGCAATAAATTCGTCGGTGCCGGGTACGGTTAATTCAAAATAGGTATCCGGCCCCCAAATGGTTCTGAAACCTGCATAGGCTGCAGTGAGACCTGCCTGAAAGCCCTGGCTTGTTGTAAAAAAAGCAGGGGTAAGCGTTGATTTCGGGGCTTCTATCAGTGTTTTTTTACAAGCTGTAGTTGTAAGACCTAAAAACAAACAGGTGTATAAATATATAGATATCCTTTTCATCTTATTTAAATTTAAAGTGTCATGTTAATACCGAATGTAAATGACTTTGTAGGAGGCGTATCAACGTTTAAGCTTCCGGCTGTTTCCGGGTCCAAACCATGATAAGTATTACGATACGGAGAAAAAAGAATAAATGGATTTTGCGCCGTAGCATATATTCTTAGCGACCGTGCACTGATACGCCTGGTTATCGATTCGGGCATATTATAGCCTAAGGTCAGGCTCCTGATTTTTAAAAAGGTACCGTCAAAATAACTTAAAGTGGATGAATAAGGCGTATTGGTTGAAGCAGAATTGGGTTTAGGATAGTAATTCTGATGATTGGTTGGTGTCCAGTAATCCTCATTCAGGTTATTATAATTACCCTGGAAGGTGTTAATGAAACTTCCGCTCTGGAACATTTTGGAAGTGATTAGTCCCCCCACCCTATAAGCGGCCACTACCGTAAAATCAAATCCTTTATACCCTATGCGGTTGGTAAAACCGCCGGTATAAGTTGGCTGATCTGACCCAAGTACAATCCTGTCGGCGGCGCTGATCTTTCCATCTTTATTTACATCCTCTACCCTGATAGTGCCAATCACAGAACCTGTACCGGTGGTTGTAAGACCTAAGCTTTTAGCCTGGGCAGTATCGGCAGCTGTATTTTGCCAGATGCCAATTTTTTTATAATCAAATATGGCATTGATAGGCTGCCCCACAAACAAACCGTTTGTGATATCCTGGGTAACCCCGCTCGCTAATTTGGTTACTTTACCCCTGTTAAATGCGATGTTAAAATTGGTGCTCCAGCTAACGCTGTTCCTGCCGTTACCGGGTAAATTGATGGTGCTTATGCTTACTTCAATCCCTTTATTTTGCGTTTGGCCCACATTAGTTAAAATACTGTTTGGTATACCCGAGGTTGGCGGCAATGATAATGGTAACAGTAACGACCTGGTATACTGATGGTAGGCTTCAACCGTACCCGCAACCCGTCCCTGGAAAAGTCCGAAATCAACGCCCGCATTTAATGTAGAAGTATACTCCCATGTTAGATTTGGATTAGGAACATTGGTTGGATAAGCACCTGTAAGGTTGGTAGAACCAAAGTTATAGTTAACAGATGATAAAGCGCCCAAAGTTTGGTAAGGATTGATAGCTGTATTACCAACTGTACCATAGCTCGCTCTTAATTTAAGGTTTGACAGTACGTTTGAGTTCATCAAAAACGGCTCCTTGGTAACATTCCATGCAAGTGCTGCCGATGGGAATACATGATATTTATTACCCGGCGCCAGGCGCGATGACCCGTCTGAACGCATGGTTAAGGTAAGCAGGTATTTATTGGCATAACCATAGTTTACCCTAGCCATGTACGAGATGATATCCCACTTAGAATATGATCCGGAGCCGCTTAAATTTGCGCCGTACTGTGGATTAAAATACTGGATACCATCCGACAGGATATTGTTGTAGCTAAATGAATTTGACTGCGACTGGCTTTCCTGTAAACTGTAAAGGCCTGTAAAATTCACATGGTGCTTTTGCGCAAATACTTTATCGTAAGTCAATATATTTTCAAGCGTATAATTATAGCTGTAAGTACTTTGGTTATTTGCTGTTGATGCGCCACCCAGGTTATTGGTAGTAGCGCTGGCGTAGTAGTTGCCGTAAATATCAGGCCTTATTTCGGCACCGCCATTAAACCTGTATTTTAAGCCGGGTGCAAGGTTAGCTTCGAGGTACGCTGTTGTAAAAGTCCCGAACCTTTTACGGGTTTCAACTGCGGCGCCCGGAACAAAATTTGCAAGCGGGTTCCATACCTGGTTGGCACTACCCGCTGTAAAACCTACTAATTTACCGGTAGCATCATCGTATGGTGTTGAAAGCGGGCTTGCCCTTAAAGCCTGACCAAGCGGGTTCGCGTTTTCACCGTTGGTATAGCTTAAGGTATTTAAGCTGCTTAAACCAACCTTTACATATTTACCCAATTGCTGATCAACACTCAGCTTAACAGAATAACGAACAAATGACTGGCCGAAATAGATGCCTGTTTCATTATAGTACCCACCGGATATGGCATACTGGGTAAGTTCGTTCCCACCTGCAACGCCCAACTGATGGTCTGTTACAAAGCCATTTTTATAGATCAGTTTTTGCCAGTCGGTACTGCGCCCGCTTTTTATAGAAGCCACCTCTTGCGGGGCAAACGAGCCATCGGTTAAAAACGCGGGATCATCAATGCCGGTATATTTACCGGCATTGCCGTTATATAGCCCCCATTTTTTGAGGTCTTCAAACTGAGGGCCGTTCATAATATTATACTGCCCCAGCGGCTTATTGAAACCAGCATAAGCACTATAAGTTATTGCTGTACCACCCTTTTTACCACGGCGTGTAGAAACCAATAAAACACCATTTGCACCTCTTGAACCATAAATAGCAGTAGAAGAAGCATCTTTTAATACCTCTAATGAAGTTATGTCATCAGGATTGATGTCATTCAAACTTCCGTTAAAGGGGATCCCATCAACTACGATAAGTGGTGAGTTTGAAGCATTTATAGATCTGTTTCCACGGATTAAAATAGAGGGGGACGCACCAGGGTGGCTGTTACCACCGCTTTTCTGGATATCCACACCAGCGGCCTGCCCCTGTAAAGCCTGGCCAAGGTTAGCGGCCGGAACATCACGCAACGATTGCTCACTAACTGAAACGATTGAACCTGTTACGTCGGACTTTTTCTGAACCCCATAGCCAACCACAATAACATCACTTAACGACTTCAGATCGCCCGTCATGGTTACGTTGATGCTTGTTTGATTGTTTACGGCAATCTTTTGTGTTTTGTATCCAACGGAAGAAAATATCAGCGTAGCATTGGCAGGCACCTTAATGGTATACTCACCCTTGGGGTCGGTGATCACCCCTCTTCCACCGCCTTCTATACTCACCGAAACACCCGGCAGGGCGCCATTTGAATCGGTTACTTTACCTGTTACTGTAATATCGGCAGCTTCAATATTTTGCTCATTGGTTTTGTTGGTTAGTACACTTGGTTTGGCGGAAGCTGATTTATCGTAAATTACAATTCCGGTATTTATCTCTTTAAATGACAAACGGGTTTTAGCGAATAAATAATTCAGGATTTTACCCAACGCTTCATCTTTGAATTTACGCGGTGCAATTTTGTAACCGCTTAGTTCAACCGGGTTATAAGAAAATTTAATATTGGTTTGCTTTTCGAGCTTATCAATTGAGCTTTGCAACGTTTCATTACCAAATACGATTTTCACGGGGGAATCCGAGATCTGGCTCGTTGCATGTTTGGCAAGCAAAACATGGCAAAATACCAGTGAGCTGACCATAACAATCGTCGATACCTTCATGAAAAAATTAAAAAATTTAGTTGATTTTTTTTTCATCTTTACGAGGTTTTTATTCTAAAAAACTATATGAATTATTGGATTAGCTTGGAACCTGCCAATAATTTATATCTGCACTCTCTGCCAATGCCCCTGCAGCCCGGCTTCGGGGGTACTGGCTTTTTGGGTTTAACTGTTTTCGTTTTTTGCCAGATAAACCTCCTTTCCTTTCAAAACATAATCTAAATGGTGGATGGTTTTAATGATGTCAAGAACATAGGATAGTGTATTATTATTTGAAAAATGAATAGTTGTTATCAAATGATCATTCTCTTTATGATTATAGTTAATGTGAACACCATAAGTGTTTTCCAGCCGCATTACCAGTTCATTAAATGAAACACCGTACAAATTGACCTCGCTTGATTTCCAGGCTGCTACCTTTTCGGCATCAATTGTCCTGATTTGGTGGGTGGCCTTTTCCTGGTCGTAAACCATTTCTTTATCTGGTGTAAGCAAGCCAAAGGTTTCAGTTTTGTTACCGACAGCAACACGCCCCCTGGTAACTGTTAGCCTTACGTCACTGATGTTTTTGTAAAACTTTACATTGAATGCAGTACCTAATACCTGGGCGTATAAGCGGCCATAATGAACAATAAAAGGTGAAGTGCTATCATGCTTTACATCAAAGTAAGCTTCGCCGTTAATAAGCTGTACCTCTCTCGTTTTTCCAAAGCGTTCGGGGAATTTTATGGTTGAACCCGAGTTTAACCATACCGTTGATCCATCGGGAAGGGTTATTGTTTTGAGATTGCCTTTTTTTGCGGTTACGGCCATCATAGCTGCTTTATCTTTAACCGATAATTTAAAGTAAAAAAGCGCTGAACTACACATCAAAACCAATGAGGCGGCAATGGCATATTTGGCGGCCGATGTTTTTATAAAATGCCATTTCCCATAAATTTCTTTATGGATGTTATGAAGCATTTCCTTCTCTATAGCCCGCATAGCTTTTTCGTCCTGAAGATGATCATCTCCGGGCCCAAAACCTGGACCGGGCTTGCGCCATTTTATCATTATGAATGTTTTTTAAGTTTATCTCAACCGCTTATAGCAGTCTTTTTGGCTTTGTACCATATATACAAGGTCAGCTGGTTTTGGTACCAGATGTATTTTGCATTTTTTATTAAATGCTGCTATTCATGATCAATAGAAAACAACCATGTTATTAAAGGGCATTTCAAAAAATCCCCAGCTTTGTCCGTAATATTTTTAATGCGTTGGAGAGTTGATTCTTGACCGTACGAGGGGTAATATTAAGGGTTTCCGAAATTTCATTGACGGATAAGTTTTGCTGCCGCGATAAAATAAAAACCTCCTGCATTTTTTTGGGCAATTCCCTGATCCCTCCTTCAATCGTTGCTGAAAGTTCTTTTGCTATTAAGCTATCCTCGTGGTTATATTGATCTGTATCTTCCAGGTACAGCAAGCTATCCATGCCTCTTTTTCTGACCGAATCCTTTTTATGAAAATTAATGATGCTGTTTCTTAAACTTCTGAAAAGATAAGAGGCATTATACCTTTCTGGCTGCAGGCTATACCTGCAATTCCATAAACTAATAAAAACAGTTTGCACAAGGTCTTTTGCATCGTCCGATGAACCCGTTGAACGATAAGCACTATGATACAAGGCCCTCCAATTACGTTTATAAAACTCATCAAAGGCATTTATATCTCCGGCCTTAATTAACATGATTAATTCAATTTCTGAAAGCATTACTTAAAACTCAAAGTGACTTAAATTATTGATGTGTATAATCGGTTTAGGATTATAAAACCGGAATTCAATCCGGATAAACTGGTTTCCTTTATTTCTTTGCCGGTATTTGATCTATCAGCCATTTGCTCAGATCATCGGCCGCTTTATCGTTATCAAAATCCATGGCTGCGGGTAGCCGTCCGTTGGTATATTCGTTATACAGCCAGGGATCGCCGACAGCAATTACTGTACCTGCCCCGTATTTGGCCATACCTATAATTACACGGGAGCTATCAGTTAATAATGGCGCCGCCGGGGGCGATAATTTTAGTGTGGAAATATCTTTGAGATAAATTTTTTTTGCCGTTTTAAATAAGGGATCATTTGCCGGAATTGTGATAGCGCCCATTTCAAACTGAGTACCAATAACGTGCTTGTACAAATCATCATTAAAGTGAATTCCAAATTTTTCGGCCAGCTTGTTGAGGTGTGGCAATTCGGCGTTTGCACTGTCATTCGCCATTAATACCAGTATCCCACCACGTTTAACCCAGTCGGTAATAGCTTTAATATGCCTGGCTTCAATATAATTAGGGTTAGCCGTTTCCTTTTTGGTATCAGGGTCAACTATTATATAAATATCTGTCCCAGTCAAATTTTGGGCGTCCGGTTTACTTTCAAGGCTCTTAAGAAGGGCCCCATTCTTTTTAAAAACATCTCCCCAAATAGAGTAACCGCTGCTCCTCTGATCCTCCCAGGTATAATGATACCGTTCTAAAGTACCTGCGGAATTCTTACGGTATTCATTATTAAAAAAATAGTCTAAAGTAACGGTCTTAGTCTGCGCCATTATAGTAGGCCTTCCCAGTAAATTAAATACCAGTAGTATAATGTATCCTTTAATCCTTCTCATATAATTTTGTATCGGCTTTTATTGAATGCTATTATTTGTTAAACCTCGCCACATATCCGCCGCCCACACCTAAACTTAATGACAGTACATCGGTTGGCTTTGCAACGGAGCGCTCTATTTTCAATGTTGCAGAACTCTCCGGATTATCATGAATATCGGTGCATTTAGCAGGTGAGCTGAGGAAGCTGAGCGGTATTTTTATGTTTCTGGGCTGAGTTCCGTTCATGACGGCCAAAAACCAGGTATGGCCTTTTCGCCGGGCAAAAACTGCCAGCTCGCCAATGGCCGATGACGGCAACACAATCGTTTCGTCCCACGTTGACGGGATACTTTTAATAATGTCGGCGCCGGGATTTGCCAGCAGATTTTTAGGATTGGCAGCATAGGTTAATAGAGGTGCACTTAAAATAACCGCGCTGGCTATCTGATTAGTCCAGGTAGTGTTTTTACGGCGGTCGCCAAAATGTACCGGTGTGTATTCTGCCGGGCCTGCTAAAAAACGGGTAAATGGCAGCGTTGTGCTGTGTGTTGCCCTGTCTTCCAGCTTACTTGATTCCATACCTTTAACAGCTTCCCGGGTAAGCTCATTGGGCCATGTACGCGATTGCCCGGTAGGCTTATTTGATCCGTGAAAGTCGACCAGTAAATGCAGCTGTGCAGTCTCTGTTAAAATTGCCTGATATAAATCAACTGTCTCTTTTGCTTCATTATCAAAAAAGTCAATCTTTAAACCTGCTATTCCCAGATCATGGCAACGCTTAAAACGCGCGTGCCTGATGCTTGAATCGCGCAAATCCTTAGAGTGCATCCAAACCCAAATACTCACCCCCTTTTGCTGCGAATAATTAACCAGGTCCCTGATCTCGTCGTCACTCCATTTTTCCCAAAACCCTTCCAGTATATTGTGCTCAAAACCTAACCCGGCTGCCAGACTCGAATACTCTTTCATGCCGGCCGCCGATTTGTCGGCAGCGCCATCCAAATATTGCCATACTGCCCGTCCCGGCTTTACCCACGAAGTATTGACTCCTTCAGGAAAATATTTTTTATCGGGCGGAGGGCATAAATCGTGTACGGCATCACAATTAACCATTGCATTTAGATCCGCACCGATCATGATCACACGCCAGGGTGTGGTGATGGTTCCGCTAATTGCCGCAGGCTTTAAAACCCTATCAATATCTTCTTTACTATATCTTAGCTCATAAGGATGAGATATGGGATGATGATGAGCTAATTGCAATATCAATTGACTTTGCCCATTAGCCAGCAAGGCCATCCCGGAGTAGTTTTTAAGGTCGGCCTCGGTAATAGAAGCATATCCTGCGTTATCGGGTAACTTAATTGTGGCAGGCGGAGCTATCCATTGACCATTTTTTACAGAGTCAATTAGTTTATGGGTATGCACGCCTTCATAATGCCCGTTAAGGTCATGATACCAAATGGTGCTGCCGGCGGGAATATTAAACGCGGTGGCTTCATCTGGTACGTGGATAACACCTTTATCTCCTGGTATTGTAAAGCTAAAAGCAGCCGCGTCGTTAAATACCCTTACATCAAGTACAAAAGCGGTTTCGCCATGTAATAGTTTAATTTTTGCACCGTTAAAATGATTAACAGCTTTTGAATGCACGCCATACCATGGATAGGTTTCATTTATGCTGTAAGTTGTGCTTCCTGTAATAGTGGCCCGGTTGGTTAATGCCGTTTGATCAATACTGACCGACATGGCTGATGTATTGACAACCGGCTGGCTCTTATAAGTGACTGTATAAAATATGGTTCCCTGTTTGTTGAATACTTCCATTCGGACCTGCTTATCCGGGCTGTAAACAACTACATTAACGGCAGCAAACAAGCCTGATGAACAAGCCATCAAAGAGAGCGCTATACTTATAGCCACTCTCATTTTTTTAATAATTTTCATCGTTTACAGCTTGATTAATAGCCCGGTGTTTGTTTAAATGCGGTGTTGCCCACTGCTTTGGCAATATCAATTTCTGTTTGCGGAACCGGCCAGATAGTATCCCTCAGCGGAAACGTTCGCTGTGTTGCGTTCGGGTCTTTGATGGTTGGTATAATTACCCTATCCAAAGCCCATCTTTTTAAATCAAAATATCGTTGTCCTTCAAGTGCCAGCTCAATCCGCCTTTCATGGCGGATCCTTATGCGCATATCATCCTGCAAAAGTCCGGCGGGTATTGGCGGCATATTTACTCCAGGGCGGGTACGAACTGCGTTAATTGCAGCATACACACTGGCATCAGGGCCGGAAACCTCGTTCTGTGCCTCGGCATACATCAGCAAAACATCTGCATAGCGTAAATAAACCCAGTCCTGATCGCTTTGTGTGCCTATAACTGTTGCACGGGTGGAATCAACTCCCTTTTTGTTAAGGAAACCGGCAGAAGCGCCAATAGCCGCCGGGACAAAAGGGATCCCTCCTTTATACAACACGCCGGGCGTTAATATTGTAGCCAATAACCTTGGATCGCGGTTAGCATATGGTGTTGCGGAATTATATAAAGGCGATGTACTGATTGGTTGCCCGTCGGTACATTCATAATCATTAACCAGGTAACTTAAAGGCTGGAAACTTGAGCTGTAGGTATATAAATAATCTGCCGGGCTAAAAGCCGTGGGAACCTGGTAACGCCCCGAGAACATGATCTCGGGGTTGCCGTTTTGTCCCGGTTTTAAAAATAAATTCCTGTACCCGCCGGTATAAATACGAAACTTGCCGTCGGTTATAATGGTATTAGCGGTAGCAGCAGCCTGCTGGTACTGATACCTGGCCAGGTATACTTTTACCATATAGCCCATAGCAGTGCCCTTAACGGCATGGCCGGAATAAGCAGTATTGGGTAAATTATTTGCGGCAAAGGTAAGGTCGTTTAAAATGGTATCAATCACCACAGATTTTGGTGTCCTTCCCATCTGGGTATTCGTCGGATCTATGGTGATCTGATGAAGCGATAAAACAACATCGCCATACAATTGGGTAAGCGTAAAATACCAGTACGCCCTTACAAATCTTACCTCGGCCAAATATTGGTTTAAAGTTGCAGATGGCAGATTGATTTTACGCACGTTATCTAAAAAAGTATTACATGCCTGGATAGCCCTGTAGGCAGTTGAATATGCGTCTGTTTGCAGGCCGCCAACGGTCGGCGTTATGGCTCCCTGCGCTATATTTGAATAGGCACTGCTGTACGCGTTATCACTAAGGCTATCCCAATAAGGCGTACCAGCGCCAAAGCCCTGCCCGGTATTTCCGGACGCGGTATAGTTAAAACCCTGGATAAAAAAGCTATAGATCCCCGCTAAAGCAAGGTCGGCATCATTTTGTGTTTTCCAGTAAACGGAGCTGGCAATATCTGCCGGAGGGTTCTGATTTAAAAGGTCTTTTTTACAGCTACTCACCATTAAAACGGCTGTCAAAAAAAGCATCAAATATTTTATCGTTGTTTTCATGATCGTTTCAAATAATAAATGTTAAAATGTAGCCCTTACCCCAAAGGAGTAAACCTGGTTTTGGGGGTGTGTAACATACCTTGTGTTGGAAACTATCCTTTCGGGATCAAGACCGGGAAACTTGGTGAACGTAACCAGGTTATCTCCGGCAAAATAGATCCGCAGGCCCGACATAAATAGATGCTTAACCCAATCTTTAGGTAAATTATAGCCAAGCTGCACGTTTTTTAACCTTAAAAAAGAAGCATCTCTTAAATAATATGTGGAAGCTGTGTTGGCATTACTGCTGATGTTTCCCTGGCCCAAAACATAAACCATAGGCATGGTTGTACTTGGGTTAGATGCTGTCCAGGCGTTTAACCACTCTTTAGGTGGAGGCGATCCCTGGTTAAATGGCTGTATCCCCCAACCGTTAACATATAATTTTTGCCCGTACGAGCCGTAAAAGAACACCGTAAGATCAAAATTATTCCAGTTAACACTTGTGTTAAAAGCGTAATTAAATTTAGGATAGGCACCCGGCACTATTACCCTGTCACTATCATCAACCTTTCCGTCGCCATTGGTATCCGCATACTTCATATAACCCGGCTGCGGATTATATTGCTGCGTTGGCGAGGCTGCTATTTCTGCTGCCGATTGAAAAATCCCCACATACTTAAGCATATAAAAGCTGCCATAAGGTTGTCCCTCCTGGTTAATGGTATTTGTTCCGGTACTTATGGCCGGGGCCCCATAGGAAACTAAAGTGTTTTTATTGGCCTGAATGTTTCCGCCGAATGAAAATCCAACATTACCAAAGCGGTCGTTATATTCAAAAGACGCTTCAATACCGGTGTTTTTCATTTTACCATAGTTTATAATGGGTGCATTGAGGCCAAAGTAAAGCGGCGTAAGCGTAGTGGCTGTTTCAAGGATGCCCGATGTTAATTTATCATACCAATCGAACGAGAAGCTGAGTTTGTTGTTCAACACCGTAATATCAGTACCGATATCAAATACCCTTGTAGTTTCCCATTTGATATTAGGGTTGGTTAATGAATTATTGATAACGCCACTTGTTACGGTAGAGCCTACAAATGGATAAGCATAGCTTGTTTTATTATTATAATAGCTTTTGAAATTATAAGTTTCCTGGTATGGATAGTTGCCGATATTCTGGTTCCCCAAATTACCTAATGACGCGCGTAGCTTTAAATTATTTAACCAGTTTACATTTTGCAGGAATTTTTCTTTCGTGGCCGCCCAACCTAACGATACCGACGGGAAAAATGCCCACCTGTTGTTTGCCGGAAAACGGGAAGATGCATCATACCGGGGCATTGGCTTCCAACAGGTATTTCTCCTGGTAATCATAATTTAAACGCCCGTAGTACGAATGCAAGGAGTAAATATTGCTTGTGCCGTTGGTAAGCTGCGAAGCAATGGGCCCGGCATCAACCTCCTGTAATGTATTGGATGCAAATGGTAAATTACGGAGCCCTTCCAGGTTTTGCGACTTGTTATATTCAACCTGCGTGCCGGCCAGTAATTTAAAGTTATGATTGTTATTAATTGATCGTGAATAGGTAAACTGTGTATAAGCAACCGGGTAAAATGAATTATTATCGGTTACATCAATGCCTTGTCCATTTACATCCAGGGTACGTTCAGGTGCATCGCCGGGCTTTGCAAACCAGTTGTATTGATTAATTACCGGCTTAAAATCGATAGTTTTATTGTAATCGAAGTTAAAGCCGCCGTTAGTTCGCCATTCCAGGCCTTTTAACAAATGAATGTTTAAATAAAAACTGCTTTGTAAATAATAATCGTTTTGTTTGTTGATGGCGTTTTTGGCAATTGCAATTGGGTTTTTGTTGGGTGTTTGAACACTGGGGAATACTGAATTAGTATACCTGCCGCTGCCATCGGGTAATATGGGGCCATACATAGGCTGTTGTGACAGAGCAGATAAAAACTGATCCTGACTCCCCCTTGAGGTGTAACCTCTCTCGCTGCTGTTTAAAGTAATGGCTGAACCAAATGTTGCCCACTTGTTCAATTTTGAAGTGAGGTTGAGTTGAATATTGTATTTTTTATAGTAATATCCCAGCATAACATCAGGCTGATCAACATAGCCTAAACCAACGTTATAAGTGGTGCCATTGCTACCTCCGGTGATACCCAGATGATGAGTTTGCACCTTAACTGTATTAAAAATGGCATCTAACCAGTTATAATCGGGATATAATGTATGATCTGTTGGGTTAGTATAAAGTGCGATTTGCGCATCGCTATATTTATTGGGATAATTTGAATTGGTTGCGGCCTGGTTCCAGAGTGTCATGTACTGGGCCGAATTGTAGATCATGTTGTTGGGCAATGCAGAAGCTCTTGTGATACCAAGATTATAATCATAAGAGAGCTGCATTTTGCCCTCCTTGCCTTGCTTGGTGGTTATTAATATAACTCCGTTTGCAGCACGCGTACCATATATTGATGCCGAAGCTGCATCTTTTAGTACAGTTACCGATTCAATATTTTGCGGATCGAGGGCTGTAATACTCCCCGGCAAACCATCAACAATGATGAATGGCGAATTGCCTGCGCTGCTGAAAGTACCCGTACCCCTTATGCGTAAAGAAGTTCCTTCGTTACCGGCTTCGCCCGAACCTTGTACAACGGATAAGCCGGGTAGTTTTCCCTGTAGTAATTGAGTGGGATCTGTAGCCACTCGTTTATTCAGTTCCGATCCCGTTACAGTAACAACGGCACCTGTCAAATCAACTTTCTTTTGGGTTCCATAACCTACAACTATCACTTCACTAAGCCTGTTTGAAGCTTCTTTCATCGTGATATTGATCGCCCTCTTATCGCCTACTACTACTTCCTGTGTTTCAAAGCTCACATAGGAGAAAACTAATACCGCCTGCCCATCGGGCACTTTTATGGTATACTCACCTTGCGCGCCTGTAATGCTTCCTACCGTAGCCCCTTTTACCTTTACATTAACACCAGGCAGCGGCTGTCCTTTTTCGTCAATTACCTTACCATGAATGTCAATGCTTTCCTTTACTTCCGCTGCTAACTCTTCCTCCTTTTTTTTTATAATAATAGTTCCCTGAATAATGGTGTAAGTAATAGGTTTATTGCGAAAACACTCATTTAGTGCCTCTTCAACCGTTGCATGTTCAAGATTGATATTTATTGTCCCGGCAAGGGTTGTTTCGGGGTTCACATTTATCAGTATTACATGATAGCCGCTTTGTTTTTCAATATATTTGAGAATTTTTTTGACAGATACATTTTTTTCATGAAGTGTAACTGTTTGACTAAAGCTTTTGGCACTAACGCTGCTAAAAACAGTAATCATTATAATGGCAATCAGTTTCATAACCAATAAAACTTTAGTTATAGCAGGCCGCATGCCCGCTACAGACTTAGAAATGAATTTCATACTTTTGTACGGTTTGGGTTAGACGTTGAATTTCAATTATGCTTTCCAGGGATAATTGGTTTACCCAGATACTACCGGGCAGTGTTACGAGCACTCCCGGTTACTATCTTCGTTTTTCGTAAAATCGTATTTATAAACATCTGTGGCTATAAATACGAGCGGAGTGAATTCCTTTTAGGGAGAGATAAGTATTTGTTTTCTCATCATTTTTAATTTAGGTGAACAATTGGTTGTAGTGGTTATATATTTAAGCGCTAATCTTCTCACACATTAGCCCTGTCGTTACTTTGCTACAATTACCGTTTTACCCTTAATAGTGAAGTTTAACCCGGCGTATTTTAATATATTGGTAAAGCCTGAAAAATCAACCTTGCGCGATAGCTGACCGGAGAACTGCAGATCTGGCACCTTCCCTTCGTACACCACTTCAATATCATACCATCGGGATACCTGTTGCATAACGTCTTTGATATCGGCCTTAGTAAACATGAATAGTCCGTTTTTCCAGGCTACCTCTTCTTCAACATTAATGTTGCTCGTGATTTTTTGCTGGCCCTGACCATTAATTATTACCTGCTGCCCCGGTTTAATCTCATTTATCATAGCAGATGACTGTACGCTAACTGCTCCTTCTAAAAGCGTAGTTTTGTAAAGCTCTTCATCGTTATAAGCTTTCACATTAAAGTGAGTTCCAAGCACCTTTACTTCTGCTTTGTCAGTTTTCACTATGAAAGGCATTCTGGCATTTTTAGCTACTTCAAAATACGCCTCCCCACTTAAGTAAACTTTGCGTTCGCTGCCCGAAAATGAAGTTGGGTAACGTAATGAAGAAGAAGAGTTCATCCAGATCTTTGAACCATCGGCTAATACCAGTTGGTACTCACCTCCGCGTGGAACGACAATGGTGTTATATATTACCTGCTGTCCGGCATTTGCTTTTCCGGCATGTTTGTAAGCTAATATTTCGTTTTTGTTAGATACTGCAGTTCCATCATCCTCGTTGATAGATACCTGTGTATGATTTTTAAGCGCTAACTTTTGGCCATCGCCTAAAATTAAGATAGCTTTGTTACTGCCGGGTTTGATCATGGTGGCTTGAGCTATCTGCGATTTATCATTCCCTTTTACCCGGTTTTCATTCCGGAGATATAATAAAATTGAGATACTTAAGGTCAAGATGACTATGGCTGCATACTTCAATAACGATGTATAATTAAAACGGCGAACTGACTCTGATTCCGGCTCAGGTAATTTCCGCAGCAGCTCATTCCATGCTTTATCGTTATCAATGTTATCCCAGAAAGCCAGCTTTTTTTCAAGGAAGCCGGCATCTGTCAGCTTTTCAAATTGCACTTTGTTTTCGGCACTTTCATTAACCCATTCTTTTAACCATAGGTATTCTTCCTGCGAAATATCACCGTTTAAAAGTTTGCCGATTAGTTCAGCTACGTAAAAGTCCCGCTCGTTTTTTTCCATTTAATAACATACAAACAACTAAAGGAAGCAAACGGGTGACAATGGTATGATCTTTTTTATTTTTTTATGGGGGCAGAAAATGCCCGGGAATGGAGTTATAGAGAAGAAGGGACTTAAACTTTATGTATAAGTAATAACAAAGCGGTTGGAGAATGCTTTAAAATTTCGCGAAGGATACGCAGGCTCCGTACTTTTTGTGTTTTTACCGTATTGATAGAAATATTTAAATAATCGGCAGTCTCCTGGTTACTTAAGCCTTCAAAATAGCTAAGATATATTACTTTACGATAGCTTTGTGGTAATTGCTGCACAGCCTGCTGAACTTCCTCTAATACTTCGGCTTCAATAAGGCGGTAAATTATGTTTGGTTCGTCAAGGCTTTCAGTTTGACGACTTTCAAATTTTCCAACAACCTTTTGGTGCTTATAACTGTTGATGCAGCTGTTTTTGGTAGTTAAGTATAAAAAGGCCTTTATTGAATTTAAACTATCAAAACTTAAACGACGTTCCCATAGCTTTACAAAGGCATCCTGCACAAGATCTTCAGCAGCATCTTCATTAACAATTCCTGCAGCAAAAAAACACACCCGCTTATAAAACATATTAAAAATATGATTGAAAGCTTCCTTATCCCCATTTTGAAATGCCACCATTGAAATTGCTTCAGGCATAAACATCAAACTTTAAGTTTACTAAAATTAAACACAGTAAATAACACTGTAACTACCTTTGTGTATCGAATACACATTATAACAGGCCGATTTATTGTTTTTAGGCGTCTAACCTATCGAAAAAAAGAAGCCCAAATGTTATTTATCTTATTAATACCCTTATCAATGTCAAACTGTAACAACCATATTGTAAAAGTCACGATTATGCATTGTCGGGCTATAATTGGTAAAACTAAAGTAGAGATAAAATTTAATAGTAAAATGATAATTTACTACAAAGTACGCAAACGTTTGCGCTACTGTTATTACGGGTGTTGCATTAACTTGTACGTACCCTGTTTAACCAACAGGTAACAGCTTAGTGTTACGAAATGTTTCTAATTTGAGGCGTTTATTTCGATTATCATACTGCTTAAGGGTATTAATTTCCCGGGAGTTAAACTAAGCCCTACTGTCATCAGGTAGTCCCCGCTAAATGTACCGCCGTTTTCTGCAAGGTTTGATTTGACGCCAGGCATCAGATTTATCTCTTCTACCCGGTATAATTTGTGGCTGTTCAACCCTTGCAAACGCACCCGGTTAAACACTTCTTTATAATGTGTGTTCAGGTTATAATTAAACACTACAGATTTTGATTTTTCATCATTTACATACATTGCCACCATACGGTTCTCCTCGTACGGCGAAATAAGGCGGTACAGATCGCCAAACCAAATGACATTGCTCAGGCGATTATAGTTTTTAACTGCCTGTTTGCTAAACTCCAGTTCGTCATCTGTCATTTTACTAACCTTAATGTCATAGCCCAACTTATCCATCATGGCAACATCTGTTTTAAATTTTATGGATTGTTTGCCCCATGAAGTAACATGGCTTGATATGGTTAAAGAAGGGAAAAAGTTACTATATCCCCATTGTATATAAACTCGTTCTAATGGGTCCGTATCGTCGCTGGGCCAAAACTCCGTGAAGTATTTTAAAGCCCCATAATCTGTGCGACCGCCGCCGCCGGCACACAACATAATTGGAAAATGCGGGTATTTTTGGCGCAAGCGGTCAAGGATTTTATACAAGCTTAAAGTATAATCAACATATAACGCAGATTGCTTGTCTTTTAAATATGGAGACCATGCATTGGTCATGTTGCGGTTGCAATCCCATTTAATATAAGCCAGACCTGGATTTTTGGTTAGCATATCATCCACAACATGGTAAACATAATCTGCCACTTTAGGATTGGTAAGATCGAGCACTAATTGATTCCGCTGATAATTTTCTTCGCGGTTTGGTAATTTCAAGATCCAGTCGGGATGCTGCTCATATAATTCGCTTTTGGGATTCACCATTTCGGGTTCAAGCCAAATCCCGAACTTCAGGTCTTTAGCTTCGGCTTGTTTTACGAGATAAGCGATGCCGTTGGGCAATTTTGATTTATCTTCCTGCCAATCGCCCAAGCCGGCTTTGTCATTATTTCGGGGATATTTGTTCCCGAACCATCCGTCATCCAATAAAAACAGGTCGACACCCAGCTTTTTGGCATCATCAAATAAATTAACCAGTTCTTTTTCATCAAAATTAACGTGTGTAGCCTCCCAATTATTGAGCAAAGTAAGGCGTGGTTTATTACCATCAAGTACACCATAATTGCGGGCCCATTTATGTAAATTACGACTGGCCTGCCCCTTTCCGCTGGCCGAATAAGTAAAAATAAAGGCCGGAGTTGTAAAAGTTTCACGGTTCTTTAGTTCATATGCCGATCCATAAGTGTTAATGCCTGGTATAATCCTTAAAGCATTACGCTCGTCTATCTCAAAATGAAACTTAAAATTACCTGTCCAGGCCAGCGTTCCGGCTATCAGTTCGCCGGTTGTTTCATCTGCCGGTTTATTCATCGCAAGAAAAAACACGGGAGTTTGATACATATCGGCCCTTGTACCTAATTTACTGTCAATCTCCTTTATGCCACTGGTCAGTTTGCTTTCCTGCATTCTCATTTCAGATGCCCAATCGCCATGGAATTGAGTAAGCCAATAATCCTTAGCTTCCAGATGAAGCATACACGAGGCATAATCTTCAAGGGTTATTGTTCCTTTTTCATTGTTTTTGATTTCTGTCCATGCTTTTATAATATCTTCCCTGTTAAAGGCCTGGTAATGCAAAACTACATGTACAGGATATTTAGGGTCCTTTAACTGAATGGATGTTTCGCTGACGTTGTTGTCAATGCTTTTTGTAGTATGGCTAACGTACCTCAACTCAAGCGAAGGATTATGATCATCATGGATTAAACGGATGGCAGGCTGCAGCAAATCTTCCATTCCGCCTGTAATATAGGCTTCATGTTTCTCGGCAGGAATCAGGGCGGTTTCTTCGTTATTTAAAAGCCGTTTACCAAGGTATGACTGATAGATCCTGTTATTTGCGCCTATTGTAAGCACCATGTTTACATTATTTGTACTTATCAATATTGCCTTACCAGTTTGCGCGTTTACAATTGCCGAACGGCAAAAAAGAACTAAAAAAAAAATCCGTATAAAATTATTCATATTATAAGTTTGACTTTAATCCTGGTATCAACTCTTTGATAATTTAAAAAGCCATACATGCATAAGCTTAAAGTGCTCTAAAAACTACGTGTTAAAAAACTGTCAGTTTTGTTCCCCGATAGAAATGTCGGCAAACATTACATCTTCGTCCCTAATGTAAGCAGGGCTTTTCAAGCTCCGGTATACGCCCCATTTCGGCCTGCAAAATGAAGTCTCTTTTCGCCACAGGTCAATATTGGTATTGACATAGCTGAGCAGTATCTTATTATCTGCAATCCGTTTGATCTCAACATTGTAAGTTCCAACGCTATCATAATGAAGCGTCTCTGTTACTTCAACCCAGTTGCCTTTAAAATCGACCAGGTTAACGCCGGCTAAAACCCCTTGCGAAGTTCCTTTTGCCGAACCTGTATGAATTATTTCAAACTTATCAGGCTCACCAAACCGGGGTGTAAAAGTTATAATGGGAACTCCGGCATCTCCATCACCCGCTTTTATCTGGTGGATATGCGTAAACGTTGGCTGCGCTTTAAAACCGCTGTCTATTTTAAACTTCCATTTGTAAATAACCGTTTCACCCCGCTCTCCCTTTAATTTAGCTGCGGATGGGCCATATGTTTTGATTTCTACCCGCACCCTGTCGTAATTCCGGCAGCGATCATTATCTTCTTTAGCATGGCTGTGAAAAACAAAAACATATTCACCTAAATGCTTATCAAACGCTTCTGTAATATGTTTAACATGATGGGCACAATCAGGAACTTCACAGGCATCGCCACCCAATACACGAGATATTTGCTGATATGCATCGTCACTTCCGTCTGCTTTTAAAACAACCTGTGCTTTAAGCAGGTTGCTCGTAAATAGCAATCCGATAATCAAAGATTTTTTTAAAAACATAGTTGATCCTTGTTTCAATTGTTAATCAAGCGCACCTGTTTTCATTGTACCGGTTGGGTTAGCAGCCTGCCTGCTTATCTCCCCTTTTACTTCTACCTTTATTACGGTAGCAATGCTATCCCTGGCTTTATCGGGGACATTTATAATCAGGCCTTCACTTGATAGCGCAGCTTTTAATGCTGTATTCCCGGCCAGCATTTTAGCGCTTAAAACTTCATTTTTGAGACCGGGAATAACCAGCTTTCCGTCGGAAGGCCAGTTAAACACAGAGAAATACAAGGTGGTATTTTTGACGTTTGGTTTAAGGGTACATCTGCCCCAGCTTAAGGGCTGAAGTGGACTTGACTGGGTAGCGTATATTGCTTCGCTGTTTACCTCCATCCATTCACCCATCTTTCTCAAGGTGGTTATACTTTCCTGCGGAAATTCGCCTTCGGCATTGGGGCCAATATTTAACAGGTAATTACCCCCTTTTGATGCGATATCAATGAGGTTGTGAATTAACGTTTCAGGAGTTTTCCATTTATGATCATAGCTTTTATACCCCCAGGTACCATTCATAGTCATGCAGGTTTCCCAATCTTTTCCATCAAGCTCGCTCAGGTTGGGTATTTTTTGCTCTGGTGTTTTGTAATCACCCGCGAAGTTTGGACGCTTAAGCCGGTCGTTAGTGATAATGTTGGGCTGTAATTTTAACAGGTCATGCAATTTTTGGGCAAACTCATCAGTCATGTTTGTAGGTGTATCCCACCAAAATACGGCGATATCACCATAATTGGTTAACAGCTCTTTTACCTGCGGAACAGCAACCCGATCAATATAATCAGCCATTGTTGCCGAAGTTTGAGCAGGATCCCAATGGCCATTATGTTCAAGGGTATAAGCATCAATCTTGGCTGAGTCGGGGTTCGGCCAACCTTCGCTGCTTAATTTACGCGCTGCCGCACCACCCGGGTTATTCCAGTCTTGTGCTTGCGAATAGTAAAACCCTAATTTAATGCCATACTTTTTGCACGCCGCCGCTAAGGGCTTTAAAACATCCTTACCATAAGAGGTGGCATCTGCAATATTCCATTTGCTGGCATTTGATTTAAACATGGCAAAGCCGTCGTGGTGTTTAGCTGTAATTACAATATACTTCATACCGGCTTCCTTGGCCAGTTTTACCCAGGCATCCGGGTTGTATTTTACGGGGTTAAATTTTTTTGCAAACTGCTGGTACTCGGCTATCGGAATCTTGCCCCTGTTCATGATCCATTCACCACCGTGCCCTATCTCGTATCCTTTATACATACCGGCCAGCCCGGCATAATCGCCCCAATGTATAAACATGCCGAAACGAGCCTCCCGCCACCATTTCATACGTTCATTGCGGGACAGCTCTTTTTGTGCAAAAACATTATGCGCAACAAAAATGAACAGCCAACAAGCTATAAAAAGTTTTTTCATAAGGATTTAATTTAGCGGTTATAATCGCAATGATTTATAATAATGTTCGTATTAAAGCAATATGTATGCATAAGTAACTATATTGCTTTACGATATAATACAAGTACCATGAGGTTTGGTACCAGAACGCTACGTAATAATTTTAGGTTGATCTCATAATAGCATTTGTATCATGACCACTCACCGTTCAAAGCTGCCGCTTACAATTGTATTGTCAATTATATTGAACCGTAAGCCGGATTGGCCTGGCTTACGGTTTTTCAGTTTTCCTACAGAATTTATTAGTTAATTTACGCTCATGCTCAAAAGAATCGCGACTTTTTGGACGATCGGGTATTTGCTCTTTGGCAGCATTGCTTTGCCATTGGGTGATTTCTCGCTGCTTAACGAATTGCCGCGTATGTACCAGGATTATGAAAAGGTGGTCACACCGGACGAAAAAGGTGTGCTGGATTTCATCGGAGATTATCTGCTAAACGGTAAAGACCTGTTAAACCATAACCAGCATGACCAGCCATCAAAACCCGGTGCGCTGCAATTCCAGGGCACGCCATCCTTTGCGGCCATTATTCAACCGGTTAGCCCGTTTTTGGCTGAACCTGTATCATTAGATTTCATCACCCCAGCTTCGTTACATCATAGCTCCGGTGCTTTGAGCTATTACCATCCTTCTTTATTTCGTCCGCCTTTAGCGTAAGAAAACCCTCATTTTCTTAATCATCAATTTTTACGTTTTAAGCTATTTCATGCGCTATTTACTTTTATGCGCCGTGCTGCTGGCTTCAGTGGCCGTACGTGCACAGCATACTTTATCTATTTTGGTCAAAGATGACCAAACCAAACAGTCCATAGTCGGTGTTACGGCTTATATCAACGAATTAAAAAGAGGCGCTGCTGCGGACAGCAGCGGGCACATTCAGTTCAACCTGCCCACCGGAAAATACGAGATCAAATTCAGTATGGTGGGTTATCTGCCGCAGGAAAAAACTTTCGTGTTACCACTCAAAAATATTGAGCCCGTTATAGAGGTTTACCTGGAGCCGATGGCAGGTGAATTGGCGGAGGTGGTGGTACAAACCAACCGCACCAATCAGAACCGCAGTGATGTGCCCACCCGTATCGAAGCATTGCCTGCTGAGGAACTGGACGAAAAAAGCACCATGCGCCCCGGCGATATCAAAATGCTGCTGGGGGAGATCACGGGTGTACACGTACAAGCGGCTTCGGCGGTAAGCGGCACAGCGAGTTTTCGCATCCAGGGGCTGGATAGCCGTTATACGCAGCTATTGCAGGATGGATTGCCAATGTACGATGGCTTTTCGGGTGGGTTAAGCCTGGTGCAGGTTTCGCCGCTTAACCTGAAGCAGGCCGAGATTATTAAAGGTTCGGCATCGACACTTTATGGTGGTGGGGCTATTGCCGGTTTAGTTAACCTGATCACCAAAACGCCAGCGACTAAACCCGAATTGACCTTATTGCTTAACCAGAATTCAGCCAGAGGCACCGATGCCAGTGGTTTTTACAGCCAGCAATGGACACACGCAGGAACAACAATTTTTAGTTCTTATAACTATAATGGTGCTTACGATCCGGCTAATACCGGGTTTTCGGCGGTGCCTAAAACAAATCGCTTCACGCTTGCGCCAAAAGTATTCTTAAAGCCAGGCAACCGCGATCAACTTTGGTTTGGTGTTAACCTCATGCACGAAGATCGTTTAGGTGGCGATATGCAGGTCATCAACGGCCATGCGGATAATCAGCACCAATATTTCGAGCGTAACCTAAGCGACCGTCTTTCCACGCAGTTTTCCTACACGCATAAGCTTGACTCGAACAACCAACTGAACTTTAAAAATACGATTGGCTACTTTTATAGGACGATAGGTGAGCCGCAGTTTCTATTTAAGGGCGATCAATTATCATCTTATACCGAAGCTAACTATGTCCGTAATGGCAAAATTGCAAGCTGGGTAGCCGGTGCGGATATTTGGACGGATCATTTGTCGCAACCAGACAGAAGTGTAGATCTGAGCTATAGCCGCAACACTTACGGAGTTTTTGCTCAAAATACCTTCAAACCCACAAAATGGTTAGCTGTAGAAAGTGGCATTCGGCTTGACGAAAACTCGCCGTCATCTGCAAGCTCAAACGGGTTATTCCTGTTGCCACGCGTTAACACGCTATTTACGCTCGATGAACATTGGAGCAGTCGCGTAGGCGGCGGCCTGGGCTATAAGATGCCGGATATTTTTAATGACGATGCCGAAGAACAGGGCTATCGGTATTTGCAGCCATTAAATATTGGCGCAACCAAAGCCGAACGTTCGGCCGGTGCCAACGCAGATGTAAATTATAAAGGCGCAGTAGGCGATGTTTTTTTGCAGGTTAATCACCTATTCTTCCTCACCAAAGTGAATGACCCATTGATATTACAAAACAATGCCTTTATAAACGCTCCGGGTTACCTGATCAGCAAAGGGGCCGAAACCAATATTAAGCTGCTGATGGATGAGTTAGGGATTTACCTTGGTTATACCTATACAGATGTACAACGCCATTTTAACGGGTTAAGCAGTGCTCAGACATTAACACCCAAACACCAGTTAAACGCAGACCTGACCTACGAAGTGGAAAACAGTTTCAGGGCAGGCGTTGAGGGATTTTATACAGGTTCACAAATATTGGACAGTGGTACAACAGGTCGTGATTATTGGACTTTTGGACTGCTTGTGCAAAAGAAGTGGAAGCACTTTATTATTTTCATTAATGCCGAGAATCTTACTGATCAACGACAAAGTAAATGGGGAACGATTTATACCGGATCCGTTTCTAATCCCGTGTTCAAAAATATTTACGCGCCGTTGGACGGCAGAGTTATTAATGCCGGAGTTATAATAAAGCTGCTTAACAATAAATAAAAACCGCCTTACTTTCTAATGCGGCTTTATACCCCGTAATAGGGCTGCCCCCTCTGGTAAGACTACCCTAATAAACTTAACTAACCGCATGAAAATTTGCAGTGAGAATAGGAATACCTTTGTATTTTTCCATTAGACGGGCTGCCCGTTAAAGTTCGGACATATTTCGGGTAACTAAAACGACACGTAACCGCAATTACTTAACCGAAACGATGTGGAATTCAGATCCCCTTCCACTCATAGCTTTTACTTTCCAGCCCTATTAAATCAATAACCCGGTTTACTACTGTCATAGCCAGCTCTTCTATAGTTTGGGGCTTGCTGTAATATGATGGAATCGCCGGACATATGATCCCACCTGCTTCTGTAACAGTCGCCATGTTTCGTATATGGATCAGGTTGAACGGCGTGTCACGGGCTACCAATACCAGTTTACGGCGCTCTTTAAGGATCACGTCGGCCGCACGGGTGATCAGGTCGTCAGAGATCCCTCCTGCTATCCTTCCAAGCGTCCCCATAGAGCATGGAACAATGATCATGGTATCAAACTTTGCCGAACCCGAAGCGAAGGGTGCCATGAAATCATTTTTAGCGTAAAATTTAAAAGGGAACCGGCTGTATTCTTCGTTGTCGAGTTCAAACTTCCAAACATCTTTGGCATTATCTGACATAACAACGCCCACTTCGGCAATTTGATCCTGTAATTGGGTTAGTTTTTTTAGCAGCAGACTGGCATATATTGAACCACTGGCGCCCGTAATAGCAACAACTATCTTTTTCTTCATAATTACTCCTTCAACAACCCAAACACACAAAAAGTTAGGGGCACAAAAAAGGGTCGAATAACTTGTACCCGACCCTACATCTACCTATGAAAAACATGCCCTTGAGAGGGCACTACAAATATAATAACACTTTTTAAATTATTAAACAATTTGTTAAAATAATTTTAACCTGTTTATTGAATATTTTTTTCTATTAAAGTTTGGATAATTCCATCAACCATACCTACCCTGGGTACATATATATTTTTGATGTTGGCATTTTTCATTACCGTAAGGTAAATTTCACAGGCAGGAATAATTACATCGGCCCTATCCTGGTTTAGGCCAAGCACGTTGATCCTGTCTTTTAATGAAAACGAGCTCAGGTAGGTATATAATGATCTTAGTTTAGCAAAAGTTAGCGGCATATCTTCTTTTTCTTCGGATAGCCTGAACAGTTTATTAATGTTGCCGCCGGTACCTATGCCTGATAATTGCTTAAAGTTACGGGTATTGTCGCGCACAAAATCCTTCATTTCGTTCCAGGTTTCTTCAGTGTCCTGATTATCCAGAATGCGGATGGTGCCAATGTTAAACGAACGCGAAACGATCAGCTCCCCTGCCGAAAACAGCGAAAGCTCTGTACTGCCGCCGCCTACATCAATATAAAGGTAGTTTTTGCTTTTATCAATATTTTGCTCGGCATGACTGGCATAAATGATACTGGCTTCTTTAGATCCATGTACAATTTCAATATCGATATTAGCCTCATCCTTAATCAGCTTCACAACATCTTCCCCGTTTTTAGCTTCGCGCATGGCCGATGTTGCACAGGCTAAATAATCGGTAACCTTATAAACATCCATCAGGTTACGAAAAGCAACCATTGATTTAACCAGCTCTGTGGTTTTTTTCTCAGATATATGCTGCTGTATAAAAGCATCGTCTCCCAAACGCAACGGAACACGGATCAGGGTATTTTTTTTGAACGACACCGATCCGGTGTTTTGAATTATGTCGGCAATTAACAGCCTCACGGCGTTTGAACCTATATCAATGGCGGCGTATCTCAATGTTATTTCGTTTTATTTTTTAAATAATTATATATTTCAATTTGCGCCCGGTGGCTTTCGGGCGAGTTTGTTTTGTGGTATTTGTTGGTGTTCTGGCTGTTGATCTCACGGGCTTTGGTGTTATCCTCAAGCTGGATATCAATAATATCCCTTATCTCCTGCTGCAGCTTTTCGTCATATATCGGGAAGCCAACTTCAACACGGTTGTCAATATTTCGGGTCATGAAATCGGCCGATGTAAGGTAGATCAGCTCCTTGCCGCCATTGCAATAAATGTGCACCCGCGCGTGCTCAAGATATTTATCTACAATACTAATCACCTCTATATTTTCGCTATAGCCTTTCACCCCGGCAATTAAGCAGCACATCCCCCTGATGATCATCTTAATTTTCACGCCCGCATTACTGGCCTGGTAAAGCTTGCTGATCATTTCCTCATCGGCCAGGCTGTTCATCTTCAGGATCATATACGCCTGCTTGCCGGCTTTCGCGTTTTTGATCTCGTTATCTATCAGCCTGTAAATTGCAGGCCTTGAGTCAATTGGCGATACGATGAGGCTTTTGAGCCCCTTAGGCAATAATCCCTTATTAATTGCTTTAAAAACATTCACCAGGTCATCGGTGATTCTTTTATTAGCTGTAAAAAGGGTATGATCGGCATAGATCTGCGCTGTTTTTTCATTAAAATTACCGGTTGAAAGGCAGGCATAATAAGCCAGCTTACCTTTTTCGGTACGGCTAACCAAACATATTTTTGAGTGCACCTTGTAACCGGGCACACCGTACAATACTGTTACGCCCTCCTCTTCAAGCCTGTTACTCCAGTGAATATTGTTTTGCTCATCAAAGCGGGCCCTTAACTCTACAAGGCAGTTTACCTTTTTGCCGTTTTTAGCGGCATTGATCAAAGCATGGACCACTCTTGAGTTTTCGGCCAAACGATATACAGCAATGCTAATCTCTTTTACCTTAGGGTCTATAGCGGCCTCGCGCAAAAAATGGATCACGTAATCATACGATTGATAAGGTGTACTTACCAGGTAATCCTTTTTGGCGATGAGCCCTATAAGGCTTTTACCGAATGAAAGGTCGGCCACAGGGAGTGCTATATATTTGCTATACTCAAGCTCCGGCCCACCAACGTTGGGGAACGCAATAAAGTTCTTGAAATTATGGTACCTGTTACCCGGGATAAGACTTTCGCCATGCAGGCCCATTTTGCCTACCAGGTATTTCAGCATATCCATAGGCATCTCTGAGTCATACAACAAACGCATCGGTTTACCTTTTTTTCGCTTTTGAAGGCTCTTGGCCAGTGAATCGACAAATTTTTCACTCACCTCTTTATCCAGGTCAAGCTCCGCGTCGCGGGTAAGCTGGATGGAGTAAGCCTCAATACTATCATGTTCAAAAATGAAAAAGATATCCTCCAAACTGTACCTGATAATATCATCAAGCAAAATAATGAACTTCAGGTTATTGGTATCGGGCAGTTTAACAAAACGCGAAAGGTTATCCGGGAACTCAATAAGGGCAAACCTCGTTTTTTTATTGGTGGTAAGCTTTACAAAAAAGTAAACGGCCCTATCCCTAAGCTCAGGCAGCGGTAAGGTATCATTGAGCATGATCGGCACCAATGTAGCCAGCAGCTTTTCCCTGAAATAATTTTTAACGAAGGTACCACGGGTTACGTTAAGCTGTTTATCATTAAGGATAAAGATCTTTTCTTCGGCCAGTTGTTTAACAATGATGTTTTCGTACAGGTTATTGAATTTACGTTCCTGCCTTACTACAATATTCTTGATCTGGTTAAGGATCTTTTTAGGGTTATAACCAAGTATCTCTTTCGATTTTTCATTAAGTGCAGCTAAACGGCTTAGTGTGGCAACCCTCACCCTGTAAAACTCGTCGAGGTTAGATGAAAATATAGCTAAGAACCTAATCCGGTCTATCAGGGGAACGGTCGGGTCGGCCGCTTCCTGCAAAACCCTATCGTTAAAATATAGCCAGCTTATTTCTCTGTTAATTAAGGGAACCTGTTTATCCATAAAAATTTCTCGCTTTACAGCCAGATGTTACAAATCTGCTTATTTATTTGTTAACTTAATATTAACTCATGAGGAATTAACCTGTTTTCATTCATCATTATTTATTGCAGAAATTAAACAATTTGTTGCAATATTGCGCTGTATGTTAACAATACATTAGTTTTGCAAAACATTTATAACCAACACACTACTTATGCCAACATTTGATATAGTTAGTAAAATAGACGGGCAAACGCTTGATAACGCGATAAATACCGCCAAAAAAGAGATCCTGAACCGTTACGACTTTAACGATTCAAAAAGCACCATCGACCTGGATAAAAAAACAAACCAGGTTACCATAGTTACTGAAAACGATATGCGCCTTAAAGCCATACAAGACAGCATTATAAGCCGGATGGTTAAACAACATCTTGATCCCAAAGCGCTGGATTTTGGCAAAGAGCAATATGCATCGGGCAACATGATCCGCAAGGAAATCAAGATCAGGGAAGGTATAGATAAGGAAGCTGCTAAAAAGATAGTAAAGAAAATTAAAGATAGCGGCCTTAAAGTGCAAGCCTCCATCATGGACGATCAGGTGCGGGTGCAAGGAAAAAAGATTGACGACCTGCAATCTGTTATCAGCCTTTGCCGCGCGGAGGATTTTGGCCAGCCATTGCAATATATTAATATGAGAGACTAATAGAAATCTCTGATATTAATGTAAAAAATCCTATTAAAACAAAAGGAGCCATGCATTTTGCTACGGCTCCTTTTGTTTTATCTGAAAGCGCTATTAGCCCGCAACTTCAACTTCTTCTTTATTAACTTCATTAGGCCGGCCATTTTTGAAAGCTTTACGCGGCGATAAACCAAGCAATTCAAACATAGCCATATCGGTATCAAATGATGGGTTTGGCGTGGTAAGCAGCTTTTCGCCGGCAAAAATTGAATTAGCTCCTGCCATAAAACAGAAAGCCTGTTCAACCGTACTCATCTCCGTACGACCGGCAGATAAACGCACTACGGTTTTAGGCATAATGATCCTTGTTGTAGCCACCATCCTAACCATGTCCCAAACAGAAACACGGGGCTGATCGGCTAACGGAGTTCCTGCTACCGGAACTAAAGCATTAATAGGCACTGATTCGGGGTGTTTGGGCAGGTTCGACAATGTTTTGAGCATGGATACCCTGTCCTCCACCGTTTCACCCAGGCCAATGATGCCGCCGCTGCATACAGTGATCTTCGCTTTGCGCACATGTTCAAGCGTTTTAAGACGCTCATCATAGGTACGGGTGGTGATGATCCGTTTGTAATCTTCTTCGGATGTATCAAGATTATGATTGTAGGCATATAAACCGGCATCGGCCAAACGTTGCGCCTGGCTTTCTGTAAGCATGCCAAGGGTACAGCACACTTCCATATCAAGGCTGTTCACCGCTTTAACCATATCAATTACCTTATCAAAATCGCGGTTATCGCGAACCTCACGCCATGCTGCACCCATGCATAAACGTGATGCGCCACCGGCTTTTGCCTTTTCGGCAGCAGCAATTACTTCATCTTTCGGCATTATGGCATGTACATTTACACCCGTATTATAACGGGCAGCCTGCGGGCAGTAAGCACAATCTTCAGAACATCCGCCTGTTTTTATCGAGATCAAAGAACTGATTTGCACTTCTGCATAATCTTTATTCTCGCGGTGGATTGTAGCGGCCTTGTATACAAGATCAAGCAATGGTGTATGGTATATTTCGGCTATCTCTTCTTTAGTCCAGTTATGTCTAACTTCTGTCATCAGTTTCAGATTAAATTCGTCCCAACAATGTTATTAAGTTATTGTAAACACGCAAATATTCAAAGATTATTTATAAATATAACATTTTGACAGCCCTCAAAAAGAAACTTACTATATAACAAGGTTTTAAATATTTGGCAGCTTAGCCCTTCCGGGGTTCGTGTCCACGCTAACTGCTTATAAATTGCCGTGGGACAGGGACAACCAGCGGATATACTACTTCAATAAAAGCTTGGTAGCTAACCACAGCGGTAGTAAAAACCCTATACAATCGGTAAAAGTGGTGATGATGATGGATGATGCTACTGCGGGGTCAATCCCTACCCTTTTCAATATCAATGGAATGGAAGCGCCTGTTAAGCCTGCTATGATCAGGTTGCCTGTCATGGCTAAGAACAACACCAGGCCAAGCAGCGGATTGGCATCGTAAAAGAATGCTACTATAAACACGATGAGCCCATTGGCCGCGCCGTTGATCAGGCCTACTAAAAACTCTTTTAATACGGTGTTATAGGCTTGTTTATCGGAAAGATCACTTAATGAAATACGCCTAACAGTTACCGCCAATGCCTGTGTTGCGGCATTGCCACCCATACCTGCTATAATAGTCATATAAGCCGAGATAATGGAAAGCTTGGCAACTGTCGAATCAAATGTTCGGATAATGGATGCAGCAAGGAATGCTGTGCCCAGGTTGATCACCAGCCATGGCAAACGGCTTTTTACTGCCTCCAGCCAGTTACCGCTCAATTCTTCATCTTCAGATACACCGGAGATCTTCAGGATGTCCTCGGTGTTTTCCTCTTCCATTACGTCGATAATATCATCCACCGTAACGCGTCCGAGCAGTTTCATGTGATCATCAACAACCGGGATACTGGTGAGGTTATATTGCTTAATGAGACGGGCTACCTCTTCCTGGTCAAGCTCGGCTTTTACATAAACAAAATCGGTAGTTACCAAATCGCTGATGCGGGCATCGGCGCGGGCTTTGATAACTGTTTTAATGGAGAGAATCCCTTTCAGTATGTCGTCATTATCAACTACGCAGATGGTATAAAACTCTTCCATCTCTTCCGATTGTCGGATGATCTCATCAAGCGCATCCTTTTTATCCAAGTTGATGTTTACCTTGATGATCTCAGAGTTCATCAAACCACCGGCAGTATCTTCGGCATAGGTCATCAATGCCCGGATGCTGCTGGCATCTTCATGATCGAGGTCTTCTAAGATCTCTTCCTGGTGTTCTTCATCGAGCTGGGAAATGATGTCGGTAGCATCATCATAGTCAAGCTCTTCAACTATCTCCGTACGTTTTTCGGGATCGAGGTTTACAAGCAGTTCAGCAGGGCCATGCTCTTCGTCCATTTCCGATAAAACTTCCGAAGCGACGTCGGCCGGGAGGATATTGATGATCCTTTCTTTTTCTTCCTGCTGAAGTTTTTCAAATAATATAGCAATCTCCGAAGCGTGATATTCCTTCAGAACATTCTCTAACTCAGCATCATCGGCTTCGAGCGCTGTTTTAATGCGGAGCAGGTCGGTTTTATCTAATTCAAAAGATTGCATACCCGACTAAATTAAAACAATTAGACCACAATTAAGGAATTAAATGGACACAAAAAGAGTGCCTAAAGTGGCTATTGTAATGAAATAGTTAGATGCTGTGGTTGTATTTAACCTGCGAACCGTTCACCTTGTTTAATTTAAAAAGCGCCTGCTCAACCTGCGTTTTTCGGATAGAAAGCTGGATACTGCAATCATTGTCAAATTGCTGATTAAGTACACCAAGCCCCTCTTCCTTAATGATCCGCATCACATCATTCATTTGCAAATAATCAAATGAGATAGTGTATACGTCATTTACTGTTTTTGAAATGATAACCGCCTGCTTTAATGCTTCTTCAGTTGCGGCTTTGTAAGCGTTGATTAAACCGGGAACACCTAACAAAGTACCGCCAAAATACCGAACAACTACAACCAGAATGTTGGTGAGGTCTTTTGACAGAAGTGTATTTAAGATTGGCCTGCCGGCGGTACCCGAAGGTTCCCCATCATCATTAATCCTAAATACCGAGCGATCGATAGTTAAACGCATTGCCCAACAATGATGATTAGCCTTTGGATGTTCGGATTTTAATTGGGCAACAATAGCCTTGATATCGTTTTCAGAATTTACAGGAAAAGCATAGGCCAGGAATTTGCTGCCGCGGTCGCGAAAAATGCCTTCAGCAGGGTTTTCTATCGTTTTATAAGTATCGTCAAAAAGCATTCAGAAATATTACAGGTGCAGGAAACTCAATGTTTGCGGGAAATAAATAATAACAATCGCCAGTACGGCTACGGCAATGCCAATTTTGTTAATCAGGCTCAATTTCTCTTTAAATACAAATATGCCAACCAATGCACCGACTAAAATAACACCTATGTTTACTGACGAAAATACTGCCGAAGGACTATTGGCCAGCGCCTGATGTGCTTTTAAATAAAACAGGATATTACCAAAATTAGCTATCCCCAATACCCAGCCTATGAGGATATGCGGCAATGAAAATTTCATTTTTTTAGTGGATACCTGGTAAATCAAACCCGCAAGGGTTAATATAAAAGCAATAATGAAGATCACAAAAATAGCTGTGGTAAAAGGCACATTACTAACCTTGGTAAGCTGTTTTAGCAATACATCAATTACGCCAAACCCCAGGAAAACAATTAACAGGTAAATCCATGAGCCCTTTTCAACTTTGCTACCTGCCGATTTTTGCCAGGGTATAGAGCAGATGATAGCAATGAAAGCCAGCGTAATGCCAATGGCTTTTACCGTACCGGTAGCTTCGCCAAATAAAACAAATGCCGCAAGTATGGGAATGAACAGGGATAAACGTTGTGCTACATCCGTACGAACAATACCGGCTTTGCGTACCGAAGTTGCCATAATTACAAATATTGCCGGAAACAGGATGCCTAATGCCAGATAATTATAAACAGGCCCGTTTTGAATTATACTTAACTGTGGTTTAAAAAAGAACCATGTAAGCAATATAGCCATAGAATAATTCCAGGTGATGGCCTGATAAACATCTACATGGTAACGTTTTGCCAGTTTTAGCAAAACAGATACGATAACACTACAGCAAATACTTAAAAAAACAAACAGCATTTATATAATGGGCTTATTGTATAATAATTTTAAACGGTCGGCGCCTACAGGATATTCCTCGGCAAGTATACCTGTTATTTGCGGTGCTTTTATACCTTTCCCTAAAACTTTATTACCGGTAAATACCCTGGCCTCGTCCCAAAGGCCGGCTTCAATAAATGATTCAAGTGTTTTAGCACCTCCTTCAATAATAACAGATTGGATATCCTGAAGATATAGTTGGTACAAAATGTATTGCGGCACAAAGCGTTCAAAATCTTCAAGTGCTATATACCTGTTTTTACCGTCAACATCAAACTTAACCTCGTTAAATATCAACGTTTCTGCAGATTGATCAAATATGTTCAACCCTTTATTTAGTTCCAGCCTTCGATCTATCACCACACGTTTGGGTGATGGGCCATCCCAGTAACGGGTATTTAATTGCGGGTTATCACTTAGTACTGTGTTTTTGCCTACCAATATAGCGTCTTCTTCACTACGCCACTTGTGCACCAGCTTGCGTGATTCGGGGCCGGTAATCCAGAACTGGCTGCCATCTGCCGGAGCAAAAAAGCCATCCTGGGTTTGTGCCCATTTTAATATAATATATGGCCTGTGCTTTTGTACTTTGGTAAAAAAACGGCGGTTAAGCCATTGACATTCTTGCTCCAGTACGCCGGTTATTACTTCAACGCCTGCCGCCTGCAGCTTTTCGATGCCTTTTCCGTCAACCTGGGCGAAAGGGTCGCGGCAGCCTACTACTACTTTAGGGATTTGATGTTTGATGATGAGATCGGCACAAGGTGGTGTTTTGCCATAGTGTGCACAGGGCTCTAATGAAACATATATCACCGAAGCTTTGAGTAACTCGGCATGGTTATTAAACTTGGCAGTAACCTGCGCAATAGCATTAACCTCGGCATGGGCCTGGCCATATTTCTGGTGATAGCCCTCTCCTATTATTTCGCCATTGTGAACTACAACTGCGCCAACCATTGGGTTTGGGCTAACATAGCCTGCACCCAATTGAGCAAGCTCCAAACAGCGGCGCATATATTTTTCATGTTCAAGCATGCTGCAAAAGTAGCTTTTATGTTACTTTGTTGCATGATTACAATTAAGGATGTTTTTGAAGATTACAGGCAGCAGATAAATGGCATTTATGATACTAAGGAAACAGAGGCTGTTACATTACTTGTTGTTGCCGAAGTTACCGGCTTGTCAAGGGCATCCATAAAAGCGTTTCCTGAAAAGGAACTAACCGAAGACCAGGCTGCTCAGATCAAAAACATCCTCACCGAACTAAAAACAGGTAAACCAATTCAATATATTTTCGGCATCGCCGAGTTTTATGGGCTGCCCTTTAAAGTGAATTCTTTTGTACTCATTCCGCGGCCCGAAACTGAAGAACTGGTAGAATGGATTCTTTTTGGAGCGGGTGAAAGGCGAAAGGCGAAAGGCGAAAGGTTTTCTGTACTGGATATAGGTACGGGCAGTGGCTGTATCGCCATCAGCCTGAAAAAGAATTTGGCAGATGCGGATGTTTCTGCGATAGATATATCCAAAGGAGCTTTGGAAACTGCTAAGGAAAATGCTTTATTAAATGAAGTTGAGGTTAATTTTATTCTGGCTGATATTTTAAATATTGGGCCTGGTAAAGAAGAGGCTCAATATGATATCATTGTGAGTAACCCTCCCTACGTTACCCTTGATGATAAAAAGCAGATGCATAGTAATGTTACGGATTTTGAACCTCATACTGCTTTGTTTGTACCCGAACATGATCCGCTGATATTTTACAGGGCTATAGCTGATTTTGCCTTAAGTAATTTGATTGCCGGCGGCCTGCTTTTTTTCGAGATTAATGAAAATTTAGGTAATGAAACTGTTGAGCTATTAGCTGGTAAAGGATTTAAAAACATTGAGTTAAGAAAAGATATGAGCGGAAGGGACAGAATGATTAAAGCACAGTTTTAAAGCTACAGCTTATCGCTTACCTCTCCATCAAATTTGTAATAATTATTATAGAACAGCAGGTAGGCTAAACTTAAGTTTAACGGTATAAGTATCCAAAGCAGCTTGAACATAATGATCCAAAACAATACTATAAATAAACCCAGGACCCATTGCAGGTACTTATCCATGTTAAGCCCAAACCAATAAAGCAGGCAATGGAACAGCATTGCAGTACTTAATGCTACAAACAACAACTCTGCAGCCATTAAAGGGTTAAACCTGCTGAAGAGCCAGATACCTTCTGGAATTAGTAAAAAGAAATACACGCTAATAAAGTTCAGGAAGAGTTTCGGCCTGCTGTATGGCAAATTGCGGGAGAACCCAAGATCGTTCTCTTCAAACTTCCTCTCTTCAAATATTAAAACAATATGTGTGGTGATCACCGCGAGGATGGCGATGCCTGCAACCCGAAAATCAGTTTTAACATCAGCAAATACGTAAAATACCGCGGTGATGATAAGCCAGGAAAGCGCCTTGGTAATCAGGTAAGGAACCTTACGCTTGTCAAAGAGGTGGTAAATGTAAAGGCTGAAATAAGGTTTGCGCCATTTGCTGCTTAACCTCAATAATATGGATCGGCTACTGCCATCAATAAGTCTATTAACTTGTCTCGTATAAATAACTGCGCTTAAATAAGTTAAGGCAGTTAGATACAGTAAAACGCAAACCGGCAATAAATAATAATGATAGGCAAAGCCCACACCAACGGCAATAAACGCGTATAAAATTATCGGTAATAGTATAGCGGCCTGCGCCCAAAACCAGCTTTTTAATTGTTTCCCTTTGCTCAGGGCATTGCTGCTATAAAATAAAAAATGCTGTCCTGAAGCGAAGATTTGTCCGGATACATAATGCCAGCTTTTAACGGCATAAATAAACCAGCCTGTAAACACCAGGGTCGTCACAACCCAGCTACTGTCCATGGCTAACATCAGCGACTTGTGATAACCTATTAAGTATTGAGGCGGTACAATGCCAACCATCGCTAAAAACACAAACAACAGGATTCCCGCATGTACCCGGAAAAAACCGCCGGCAAATATTTTTAACAATACGTTAGTTAGCGGCTTCATCAGCTGATAAACTTTAAGGTTTGATCTTCTACTAAAAGCTCGCCCGATACAGGTAGTGAGCCATTCTCCAATATTTGGTGCGACGATAATAAAAAACTGGTTCCCTGTTGCTCCTGCCGCTCCCTTATCCAGGTATTTAATATTGCCAACGAGGCCGTATCAATAGTGATCAAAGGTTCGTCGAGCAGGATCAATTTGGGCTTGCCCAAAAAGGCAAGTAGCAGGGAAAGCTTTTTCATCATGCCACTGCTGTAAGTGCCAACCGGGCGGTCAATGAAGCTTTGCATGCCCATGCTTTTAATATACTGCTCCTCCTGTCGCGCCGGCGCGCTTTTAGCAGCGATAAACAGGGCGATCATTTCTGAACCTGTTAAAAAATCGGGAAATACGGGTTCGGCCTCGGCAAAGTTTACCAGCTTGCGGTAAGCCACCGGTTGCTTTTTTATGCTGATGCTTTCATCAAGCAAGATATCGCCATGAAACGCTAATATCCCGGCAATAGATTTTAGCAGGGTGCTTTTACCGGAACCATTTACCCCTTTTATCCAGTAAATACCGTGCTTCAATTGCAGGTTCTCAATTTTTAAGGCCGGATAACTACCGTATGATTTTGTAAAGTTTTGAAATTGCAACATCGTTGGTTTGATAACAAAATGAACCTGTTGTTACACAAAAAAGAGAGGCCTGAATGTGCCTCTCTCACAATAAAATTAAAATAAATCCGAAACCGAAAATCTCAATTCCGAAATTATAGCGCTGCTCCTTCAATCAGGGCGCTGTAAAACTCACCTACATCCATACCTGCCGCACGTACCTGTTGCGGAATCAAACTGGCGGCAGACTGACCTGGTGTGGTGTTGATCTCAATAAAATAAAAATCATTACTGCCTTCAAGCAAAATAAAGTCGATCCTGGCCATGCCGCGGCAGTTGAGGCGGGTATACACCTCGGTAACTATGCCGGCAATTTCTTTAACCTTTTCAGCCGAAAGGTCGGCGGGAGTTATTTCTTGTGTTACACCAGAAGTATATTTCGCCTCGTAATCAAAAAAATCTTTTGAGGTTATAATTTCTGTAGCAGGCAATACCTTTATTTTACCGTGCAGGCGTGCTATACCAATGCTGAACTCGCGGCCTTTAATAAATTCTTCTACTAACACCTGGGCATCTTCCTGAAATGCTCTGTTCAATGCTTCCGGCAGGCCGGCTATGTTTTGAACCTTGCTCATACCCACGCTGCTGCCACCATTATTAGGTTTAACAAACAACGGAAATTTCAAATTAGCTGCTATTGTGGCAACGTCATGCACATCGCGCTCAAATAAACGCATGGAATGTGCGGTATGCAAGCCATGGATCCCGTGCACGATAGCTTTGGTATAAGCCTTGTTCATGGTAATGGCCGATGTTGTAGCGTCGCAGGTATTATAAGGGATGCCAAGCATATCAAAATAGCCCTGCAGCTTTCCATCCTCGCCGGGGCTGCCATGAATGGTGATGAAGGCAAAGTCGAACTTTATTTTTTCCTGGTTAAGGGTGATGGTAAAATCATTCTTGTCAACATCGACTGTCGCGTCATCTGCTTCAAAAAACCACCTGTCGCGGGTAATTAATATAGTATAAACTTTATAGTTGCTGTTTGACGCCAGATTAGCTGCGATATTTTTTGCGCTGTTGAGGGATACTTCATATTCGCCGGTAAAACCTCCGGCCAAAAGGGCAATATTTTTAAGACTCATTTTATTTCGGATTTCGGATGTTCGATTTCGAATTTATTTCCAGGAGCAACGAAAGCGACCTGATTTCGAAGTCGAAATTAGAATAAATATCATTGCAAATAATACTAAAGTTTAAATTTTGAGTTTAAAACTCCCAAAATTCTGCAATAATTAATTCCGAAATCGAACATCCAAAATCCGACATCCTAACACCCATATCCAAAATAATTCCTATGTTTGATACTTAATTAAAAGGTTTACCCTTACGTATACTGATGAGCAAATTTGGGGCTTACTTAAAATCAAAATCATTCCGAAATAACTTATTAATGGCTATTGTGACCGTGATAGCCGTTGTTTTAATAGCTTTTTTTAGCCTTGGTTATTATACCCGTCATGGTTCGGGCATACCCGTACCAAAGCTTAAAGGCCTTTCCATTGATAAAGCTATGGATATTTTAAAAGAGCAGGGATTCGGCTATAAAATAGATTCTGTGTATGTACAGGACGTGGCCCCCGGTACTATCGTTGAACAAGACCCAGATCCCGGGACCAACGTTAAAGAAAGCCGGGTAATTTACCTTACCATGGTAACCCTGCAGGCGCCAAATGTAGCCTTGCCCGATCTTGAACAAAGCAATTATCGCGAAGCGATAGCTACCATATCAAATTATGGCTTAAAACTGGGCGATACAACGTACCGTTCGGATATTGCCCGCGACCGGATCCTGGAGGTACGTTTTGGCGGACAAGTGATAAAACCGGGTACCAAGATCCCCAAAGGCTCAAGGATAGATTTGGTTTTGGGCGATGGTGAGGGTGCAAGCGAAGTGGAAATACCCGAACTGGTAAATCTTGACCTTGATGCCGCCCGATTTGCTATAAAAGGCGCCGGCTTAACTGTTGGGATCATTACTTACCAGGGTACTATTACCGATTCGACTAATGTTGTTGTTGTTTCGCAATACCCGATGAAGACCGATTCATTAAGCAAAACAAGTATTGGCACGCGTATAAATCTTACTGTTTCACAAGGTACCAAAACCGATGCAGCTCCACCGGCAAATTAAAGCTTCCGAACTGATTGAGCGTTTAAGCAAAGGTGAAAGCCTTAACCTGCTCGACGTGCGCGAGGTTATTGAATTCCATACTTATAATATAGGCGGTGATAATATCCCCCTTTCAAATTTGGAGAATGCGCTTAACAGTTTACCCTACAACAAAACAGATGAGATAATCGTTATGTGCAAAATTGGTTTAAGGAGCGAAACTGCACAAAACATATTGAAGCGGTATGGCTATAACAACGTTCGTAACTTGAGCGGCGGATTAGTTGCCATTCAAAAATTAAAATAAATACAACAAACACCATCTATTCAATATCATGACCGCGGAAAAACAAGGATCAGGCATACTGAAAAAATTTATCATAGCGCTGGTAATCATTATCGTTGTGCTTTTAGGCTTTACAGGTTTCAATTATTACCTCAAATACTTTGGACCTAACGTTACGGATAAACAGGAGTACTTATACATTCACACCGGCGCAACATTTGGCGATGTTTTTAAAACAATACAAGATGAGGGCATTGTGAAAGATACTGCTTCATTTGGCTGGGCTGCCCGTAATATGAATTATATTACCCGTGTAAAACCAGGTAAATATCGCCTGCATGAAGGCATGGGGAACCGCAAGCTCATCAATATGCTGGCCTCAGGTACACAAGAGCCTGTTAAAGTTGAATTTCACGGATTGCGACTTAAAGAACAGTTTGCGGGATTTATCTCGAAAAAGATTGAACCGGATTCAATGGCGATTATTCGGCTGCTTGATTCGGCGAGTTTTGTAAGTAAATATGGTTTTACTACCGATAACGTTTATACCGTGATCATGCCCGACTCATACCAGATGTACTGGAATACGAGCCCGGAAAAGTTCTTTAAACGAATGTACGACCACTATCAGGCTTTTTGGACACCTGAACGTAAACAACTGGCTGCTGCAATAAACTTAACCCCTCAGGAAGTATCTGTCCTGGCATCAATAGTTGATGCTGAAGCGCTGCATGATGATGAAATGCCCGCCGTAGCAGGTTTATACCTTAATCGTCTTAAAAAAGGAATGAAACTGGAGGCCGACCCTACCGTGATCTTCGCGCTGAACGATTTTACTATAAAACGTGTGCTTACCCGCTACCTTTCATATAACTCGCCATATAATACTTACCTGCATACAGGTTTACCTCCGGGGCCTATCATGATGCCATCGGTTAATGCGGTGAAAGCAGTGTTAAACTATCAAAAGAGCGACTATATTTATATGTGCGCCAAAGCTGATTTTTCCGGCTACCATGCCTTTGCCACCAACGTGGCGGACCATTTGGTTAATGCGCATAAATTTCAGCAAGCCCTTAATGATCGTAACATCCGAAGGTAATGTTTGAGCACACTACTAAAATACGGGTGCGCTATGGCGAAACCGACCAGATGGGCTATATGTATTACGGTAACTACGCCGAATTTTATGAAGTAGGCCGCGTGGAGATGCTTCGCAGTCTTGGCCTTACTTATAAAGGCATGGAAGAATCGGGCATTATGATGCCTGTGCTCGAGCTTCATTGCAAATACCTGAAGCCGGCTTTATATGACGAGGAAATCAGCATCAGGGTGATCATGGATAAGCTGCCAGGCATCCGCATCCATTTCAGGTACGAACTTACAAACCCAAAAGGTGAACTTATTAATACCGGCGAAACGCTGCTCGTATTCATTAACATGAAAAACAGTCGCCCATGCCTGCCACCGCAGGATTTTACCGATAGATTAATGCCCTTTTTTAAGTAAATTTGGTGTAAATGAAATGGCTGCACCGCTTTTTAATCCGGTTTACGTTTTACAGGTACATCATCGAGTGGACGAAGTCTGTCATTATTCCGGGTTTCAGGCCATTGCCTCTTTATACAGTTATAGACTTTTTTGTAAAAGAGATCACCAATAACTCGCTTATTAACCGGGCATATGCTTTAGCCTATAGCTTTATGCTCGCCGTTTTTCCGGCTACTATTTTTTTGTTCACGCTTATCCCCTACGTGCCCATAAAACATTTTAAAGGCAACCTTATGATGGTGCTGGCCTCTGTAATGCCTACAAATGCCTATATGGCGTTCAGAGAAACCCTTTTCGATATCGTAAGTAATCAAAACGGCAAGCTCCTTTCCTTCGGTTTCCTGACAACCTTGTATTTTGCTACGAATGGCGTTATCAATCTCATGAAAGCCTTTAATAAATCCTCATTAATTGAGGATAAACGGAGCTGGCTTAAAAGGCGCCTGGTAGCCACAGGAATTACTGTAGCTATAAGCTTCGCGTTATTACTGGCCATTTCCATACTCATCCTTGGTCAATCCATTATCCGGTTCATCCAATCGCATGTGGCGTCTGAAAATCATTTTTGGGTTTACCCTGTGATGCTGTTCAGATGGGTGATTATTGTGGTGATCATTTTTGTAACCATAGGGTGCTTATACCGTTACGCTCCTGCACATAAAAAGAAATGGAATTTTATTAATCCTGGCTCCATACTGGCTACAGCACTGGCAGTTTTAACCTCACTGGGCTTTTCCTATTATATCAACAATTTCTCGTCGTACAATAAAGTTTACGGCTCGATAGGTACGCTCATCGTTGTGATGATCTGGATGTATATAAACTCATTAATTTTGATAATCGGGTTCGAATTAAACGCGTCCGTAGAGCTTTCCAAGCGTACAATTCGCATTGTAAAACCCAGATTTAACACTTTTCGGGCAAAAAAAACCGACCAGTCAAAAAATTAACTTATTATTAATCAATAGTTTATATAGATTATTTAATTAAATAAAAAAAAGTGAAATTCAAATTTGGCAATTCGCCCCGGATTTGTACTTTTGTCCCCGGAGAGTTGGCAGAGTGGTCGATTGCGGCAGTCTTGAAAACTGTTGAACTGTGAAAGGTTCCTGGGGTTCGAATCCCTAACTCTCCGCCAAGTATCTAAGCCCTGAAATAGCTGATTTCGGGGCTTTTTCTTATACTAGAATAGCCACTCTTACCTGAACAAAATGGTTGATGTGACCAAAGTAAGTGCATCCGTTTGGGTTTGAAAAGACAGCCAATGCATTTGGAAAGCTTCCTGTTTACCGCACCGCTATAATCACACGTTGATAGCTGGTAAGAGACGGTGTGCCGTTATCCGTTGCCTGAAAAACAATGTGAATTGTTTGGCCAGAAACAGCGTCTTTAGGTACCCTGATTTGTGTTTGCCTGGCTTCGGGGTTTAATATCGACACTTTTCCCTGATAAGTTCCTTGTTGAAATTGCACCAGCTAACAGAAACCAGATTTCCGTCAGGATCAGAAACGGCTCCGTACAGTCTGATCGTTTCGCCGGCTGTTGCCCTGACATTTAATGGACCTTCTATTTTGGCAACTGGCTCGTGATTTGCCAGTGCATATATTGGCGTTACCGACCATTTAATCCGGGCAGCAAAATCCCGCTGAGCGGCAGGAAAAAAGTCAGGGTCCGTATTATTTCGATCTTTCGGCGCAGCGAGTGAAGCTGCCATAGCCTGGGATGACGTATCACTATTCTGGAAGAAGGCGTTTTTACCTTTAGGATCAATAAATCCGGTGCCGCCCCAGCCTCCATAAGTACCTTTTTCTTATGCACGTAATCCATTGTCAAGCATGTTCATAAACGTTGGGTCGTCGCCCTCCCCTAACCATGAACCTTTTTCCTGAACAGGCATCCATACAATATAACCCATTTTCTTCAACTCGTCGTTAGTATGTCCGCTGAGACCAAAATAGTCCATGATGTCGCCTTTTACCATTTATTTTCCATCGCCCCATACTCTGTACAGGGCTCCCAATGGCCCCCTGTCTGATATATTTTCCTTCATCCAGGATGCTGTCATATAAACGGAATCCTGTGAAGCTGCATTTAGCTGAGCGCCATATCCATAGTTCGGTCCGCCTTTAAACTCACGGTATTCAAAAACCCCTCGCTGTAACAACGCCATTTTGAACGGTGATCTTGGTTTCGGAGCCATAACCAAAAACTGAACCGTTATTAGCGGTATAAGTATATGAATTTTTACTTTCAGTCTTAAAGTTTTGCCATACTTTATAGCTTTTGTCATAAGCGGTATCATTGGCATCTTTTTTTCAGGCAGATAGCCCAATAATAACAAACAGGAAGATAAAGCACGTTTTCATGCGGTTTGGTTTTTAAACCTATTCGGCAAAAAATATAAAAACGCTACAGCTAATAACAAATATTCTTGTTTATTTTGGGCGATATCATAATACAATACCATGAAAACTGAAACTATAGCGATACATGCCGGCAACCATGTTGATGAAGCAACAAGGGCCGTTATACAACCCATTATTATGTCAACCACTTTTGAGCGCGGTGAGGATGGCGGTTTTCCGGCAGGTTATATTTACAGTCGCTCATCGAACCCCAATCGTCACGCACTGGAGCATGTGCTGGCAAAGTTAGAGGGAGGTGTTGAAGCAGCTTGCTTTTCATCAGGTAATGCGGCCGGGATGTCGGTATTTCAATCATTGGAGCCGGGCACCCATATAATTGCGCCGGATGATATGTATCATGGCTTACGTAATCAGCTTAAAACCCTTTTTGCCGGGATCCTTACCTTCGATTTTATTGATGTAAACGATACCGGGGTTTTACAACAGCACATCAAGCCCGAAACAGGTTTGATCTGGATTGAAACACCTTCAAACCCCCTGCTTAAAATAACCGATATTAAAAAGGTGGTTGCTATTGCCAAAGCAAAGGGCATTAAAGTTTTGTGCGATAATACATTTGCCACCCCTATGTGCCAGCGACCACTTGAGCTGGGCGCGGATATGGTTATGCACTCAGCCACCAAATATTTTGGCGGACATAGCGACCTGATGGGCGGCGTGTTGATCACGGCCGAAAAGAATGATTGGTGGACAAAAATCCGCCAGGTGCAGGAAATGGGTGGCGCAATCCCCTCGCCTATGGATTGTTATTACCTGGTACGCAGTATTAAAACTTTACCATACCGTGTAAAAGGCCACGTACAAAACGCACAGTTATTAGCCGAATACCTTGAACAGCATCCCAATGTTGAACAGGTAATGTACCCCGGTTTGCCCTCGCACCCGCAGCATGAGATAGCTAAAGATCAGATGCTGGCTTTTGGTGGCATGTTATCTTTTACTATTAAGGGCGATGAGAACGACACGCATAACATCATCAATAAGCTGAAACTATTTATCAAAGCTACCAGCCTTGGTGGTGTTGAAAGCCTAATAGAACACCGCGCTACTGTTGAAGGGCCGGATACCAAAACACCACGAAACCTGCTAAGGGTTTCGGTTGGGCTGGAACATATTGATGATTTGATTGCCGATATGAAGCAGGCTTTGGCTTAGGCCTTTTAAGGTAAAAGGATAAAGGTTAAAGGCGAAAGGTAGCTGCATTTGTCTAAGCTTAAAATTGTTCTCGAATGAACCTTTTGCCTTTGGCCTTTTACCTTTAACCTTAAAAAGAAATAAAATTTGGTATATTACCTCACAATCCCTTATATTCGCAACATTATTTGGTAGTGATACCAACGTCGATCAATCCTCCGCACATAGTTCGGGTTTTGATTTATAAAGAAGCGGCGAGAGATCAGGCTCAATGACCCGCTGGCAACCCTTCAATGTTGAAGAAGGTGCCAATTCCTGTCCCGGCAAATAACACCGGGGAATATAAATTTATAACCATGAAAAGTTTAATTAAATTTACGCAACGCAACACTTTTTACACCGCAAACGGTAACATACAACATATTAGCTCCCCTATTAGCTGTATTTGTATGTGTTGCTGCTGTTGATGCTTAGCACGCTCCTATCTTTCATTTTCTGAAAAGCGTGTGTTAAACCGGTTGTTTTTAAACCGGCTTTCCAAATTCATCTAAACATTCAAAATCTAAATTAAACACATTAAAAAATTACAACTATGTCTGCCTTAAAATTCGAAACCTTACAATTACATGCCGGTCAGGAAGTTGATTCAACAACAGGTTCACGCGCTGTGCCCATTTATCAAACTACTTCATACGTATTCAACAGTGCCGAACATGGTGCAAACCTGTTTGCGCTGAAAGAGTTTGGTAATATCTATACCCGCATCATGAACCCTACTACCGATGTGTTTGAAAAACGCATCGCAGCGTTAGAGGGCGGTGTGGCGGCACTGGCGACAGCGTCGGGCCAGGCATCACAATTTATAGCATTAAATAACATCCTGCAGGCTGGTGATAACTTCGTTACTTCACCTTTCCTATATGGTGGTACTTATAACCAGTTTAAAGTAGCTTTCAAACGCCTGGGTATCGAAGTACGCTTTGCCAAAGATGATACAGCAGCCAATATCGAAGCGCTTATTGATGTCAAAACAAAAGCCATCTTTTTGGAAACAATAGGTAACCCGGGTTTTACCATTGCCGATTTTGAAAAGGTGAGCGAAGTTGCCAAAAGGCATGACCTTCCGCTAATTGTTGATAATACTTTTGGTGCCGGTGGTTACCTCTTCCGCCCTATTGAACATGGCGCTAACGTGGTTGTGGAGTCAACCACCAAATGGATTGGCGGGCATGGTACCAGTATTGGCGGTGTTATTATCGATGCAGGCAATTATAATTGGGGTAATGGTAAATTTCCTCAATTTACTGAACCATCAGAAGGTTACCACGGATTGGTATTTAACGATGTTTTCGGCATTGGGGGCCCGTTTGGCAATATCCAGTTTATTATCCGTGCCCGTGTGGAAGGTTTGAGGGATTTCGGCCCGTCGCAGGCTCCATTTAATTCATGGCTGAACATTCAGGGACTGGAAACACTTTCGTTACGTGTGCAACGTCATGTTGATAATGCCCTGCAACTGGCCAAATGGTTGGAGCAGCACCCACAGGTGGCAAGCGTAAATTACCCGGGACTGGAATCATCGCCATACCATGAGCTGGCTAAAAAATATTTAAAGAATGGTTTTGGCGGCGTATTATCATTCGAGATTAAGGGGAGCAAAGAACAGGCCAGCCGATTGATCAATAACCTTAAACTGGTGAGTCATTTGGCCAATGTCGGGGACGCAAAAACACTCATCATCCAGCCATCAGCAACCACGCATCAGCAATTATCTGATGAAGAGCAATTAGCTGCCGGTGTTACACCAGCATCATTGCGCGTGGCTGTTGGTATTGAGCATATTGATGATATTAAAGCTGATTTTGAGCAGGCTTTTGCAAAAATTAAGCAAGGTGAGGGTGAGTTAGTTTAATAATGTATAGTTTTTTTTAAGTGATATAGTAAACGTTATTGCAGGTTGCAGCCGGAAATACCGGTTGCACCTGAAATAACAAAACAACAGAATGAACGCAGAGATATTTAAATACACTGATACTTTTGAATTTGAATCGGGCCGTACAATTGAAGGTTTAGAAATAGGTTTTCACACTTATGGCCGGTTAAATAAGGAAAAAAATAACATTGTTTGGGTTTGCCATGCGCTTACTGCCAACAGCGATGTATTTGACTGGTGGAAAGGGCTTATTGGCGAGGGGTATTTTTTTAACCCGGAAGAGCATTTTATAGTTTGCGCCAATATTTTGGGTTCTCCTTACGGCACTACAAGTCCGTTGAGCATTAACCCGGTTACCGGCCAGCCATATTATCTTTCATATCCCCAGTTTACTACAAGGGATATGGTTAAAGCGCACCAGTTGCTTGCCCAGCATTTAAACATTAATAATATCAGTGTATTAATTGGAGGTTCATTAGGCGGCCAGCAGGCTATGGAATGGGCTATTATTGAACCGGAGCGCATCAAAAATCTTATTCTGATAGCAACTAATGCCAAGCATTCACCATGGGGCATTGCCTTTAACGAGTCGCAACGTTTGGCTATCACTACCGACCGCACCTTTTACAGCAATACGCCCGAAGGCGGTCAGAAAGGCTTAAAAGCTGCGCGCAGTATCGCGCTTTTAAGTTATCGTACTTATAAAACTTACGGCATTACCCAGCAGGAAGAAGCCGACGATGTGCAGGACAATTTCCGCTCTTCATCGTACCAAAATTACCAGGGGCAAAAGCTGGTGAACCGCTTTAACGCCTATAGTTATTGGTACCTGACCAAAGTGATGGACTCACACAATGTGGGCCGGGGCCGTCACGGTGTAGATAAAGCGTTGAGCCTCATCAAGGCAAAAACATTAGTTATCGGCATCTCGTCGGATGTTTTATTCCCTGTTGAAGAACAGCAATACCTGTTCAGGCATATCCCAAAAGCTGCCTTTTCCGAGCTGGATTCGTTTTATGGGCACGATGGATTTTTAATTGAAACAGAAGCATTAACAAAAATATTCACATCATTTTTTAAAACCGATGTGAAAGGAAAAATTATAGAACTGCAACGTACAGCGTAATGAGTAAAAAGTTAAATATCGGCCTCTTCGGATTTGGAGTTGTTGGCCAGGGGTTATATGATATCATCAAAACAAAGCATTTAAATATCGAGATAGTAAAATTTGCTATTAAAGACCCTAATAAAAAACGTTCTTTACCGGCACATTTATTTACTACCGACAAAGAAGAACTGCTTAATAACCCGGAGATCAATACCATTGTTGAACTGATCAATGATACCGAAGCTGCTTTTGAAATTGTTTCAAGAGCATTAAAATCAGGCAAAAATGTAGTATCTGCAAGTAAAAAAATGATCGCCCTGCATTTGGACGAACTGATCGAAATTCAGCATCAATACGGCACATCATTATTATATGAAGGCGCTGTTTGCGGTAGTATCCCTATTATCCGCAATTTGGAAGAATATTATGATAATGAACTACTGCATTCAATCAGCGGTATTTTCAATGGCTCATCAAACTATATCCTTTCAAAAGGCTTTATTGAAGGGCTCGATTATGATAGCGCATTGAAACAAGCCCAGGACCTGGGTTTTGCCGAAACCGACCCAACCAGTGATGTTGGTGGTTTTGACGCCAAATACAAGCTGGTTATTGCCGCAGCGCACGCTTATGGTGTAGTTGTACAGCCCGATGAGGTATTTAACCTGGGCATTCAGAACCTTGCAGCTGCCGATTTGCAATATGCCCGCGAAAAGAACCTCAAAATTAAACTGGTGCCGGTAGCCAAAGAACTTGACGACCGCAACGTTGCCCTGTTTGTATTACCTAAGTTTGTAAACGACAAAGAGTTTTTATACAACGTTGAGTATGAATATAATGGCGTAACTGTACAAGCTGCCTTTGCCGATCAGCAATTCTTTTTCGGGAAAGGCGCGGGCGGCCATCCTACCGGTTCGGCTGTACTGTCGGATATTGCGGCGCTGCGCTATAACTACCAGTACGAATACAAAAAAGCTAAAGAGAAAACAGACCTTAATTTTACCAATAACATTGAATTAACCATTTACCTGCGTTATGATGACGAGGAACTGGTTGAAGCGCTGAACTTTGAGCATATCAATGAGCGCTACTATTCAGGTAATTATAAATTTGTGATAGGAAAAATCAATTTGCAAAATCTGATCGCTAATCAACATCGTATATCTGAGAGTAAGGCTTTCGTAGCCTTTGCCGATCAGCTTACGGGGGTCAGCTTAGCATCGGTAACTAAACAAACAGCTGAAGTTTTTTAATAGATTCTCCGGTTGTTAATAAAAAAAGGCTTCTCAAATTGGGAAGCCTTTTTACATTTAATTAATTTTCTACAGCTTATTTAGCCGGTTCCGTAGCTTCTTTGGCCGAGTTCAGGAACACGAACTGGTTATCAAACATATCTATTTTAATAACGCTGTCTTTGTCAACTGTACCCGCCAGGATCTGTTTACTCAACTCGTTCAGGATCTTTTTCTGGATAACGCGTTTTAACGGGCGTGCACCAAATTGAGGATCATAACCTAACTGGGCCAACCAATCTAAGGCTTCATCGGATGCTTCGATAGTTACACCCATTTCGGCAAGGGTTTGCTGTACCTGTTTAAACTGCAGCTTAACGATATCATGAATTTCATCGCGGTTAAGCGGGGTAAACATGATGATTTCATCTATCCTGTTCAAAAACTCCGGACGGATAGTTGCCCTTAACAAATTGAACAGCTCGTTTTTGGTTTTTGCCACCAGTTCATCGCGGTTTTCGTCCTCCAGGTTTTGGAAGTTTTCCTGGATGATGTTTGAACCAATGTTGGAGGTCATGATGATGATAGTATTCTTAAAATTCACCACACGGCCTTTATTATCAGTTAAGCGGCCATCATCCAGCACCTGCAGCAGGATGTTAAATACATCGGGATGGGCTTTTTCAATTTCATCCAGTAAAACCACACTATAAGGCTTGCGACGAACGGCCTCCGTTAACTGTCCGCCTTCATCATACCCAACATAGCCCGGAGGCGCTCCTATCAGCCTTGAAACAGCATGGCGTTCCTGGTATTCACTCATATCTATCCTCACAAGTGCACCTTCGTCATTAAACAGGTATTCGGCCAGGGCTTTTGCCAGTTCGGTTTTACCCACACCGGTTGTACCTAAAAATATGAACGAACCTATTGGCCTGCGCTTATCCTGCAAACCTGCACGGCTGCGGCGGATAGCATCACTTATTGCCTCAATAGCTTCTTCCTGCCCGGCTACACGTTTGTGCAGTTCATCTTCAAGATTAAGCAGTTTTTCACGTTCGCTTTGGATCATCTTGCTTACCGGGATGCCTGTCCAGCGGCTTACTACACCGGCAATATCATCGGCGGTAACCTCTTCCTTCAGCATGCGGCTGTCGCTTTGGTTTTCAAGCAGGGCGGCTTTCAACTTTTCAACTTCGGCCTGGGCTTCAACTATAGTACCGTAGCGTAATTCGGCTACCTTACCATAATCGCCCGCACGTTCGGCCTGCTCGGCTTCCAGTTTATAATTTTCAATCAGCTCAACCTTAGTATTGATGCCATCAACAAGGTCTTTTTCGCCTTTCCATTTGGCACGTAATGAATCACGCTGTTGCGACAGGTTGGCTATTTCCTCACTTAGTTCGGCAACCTTACGGTCGTCTTTTTCACGTTTAATAGCTTCGCGCTCAATTTCAAGCTGCATGATGCGGCGTTCCAGTTCGTCAACCACTTCCGGTACCGAATCCATTTCCAGGCGAAGTTTTGATGCAGCCTCGTCCATCAGGTCGATAGCTTTATCCGGTAAAAACCTGTCGGAAATATAGCGTTGTGACATTTCGACAGAGGCGATGATCGCTTCGTCTTTGATCCTCACTTTATGGTGGGTTTCGTAGCGTTCTTTCAATCCGCGTAAAATAGATATGGCGTCGGCAGCGTCAGGTTCTTCAACCATTACTTTCTGGAAACGGCGTTCCAAAGCTTTATCTTTTTCAAGGTACTTCTGATACTCATTAAGGGTAGTAGCACCAATTGAACGAAGCTCGCCACGGGCCAGGGCAGGTTTTAGGATATTGGCCGCGTCCATAGCGCCTTCTCCCCCGCCTGCACCTACCAGCGTGTGGATCTCATCTATAAAAAGGATGATCTCCCCATCGCTTTGGGTAACCTCTTTTACAACGGCTTTCAATCGTTCTTCAAACTCGCCTTTGTATTTTGCACCGGCAATCAGCGCGCCCATATCCAAAGAGTATACAACTTTGGTTTTCAGGCTCTCAGGTACATCACCTTTGATGATCCTGAAAGCGATTCCTTCGGCAATGGCTGTTTTACCAACACCTGGTTCACCAACCAAAATCGGGTTGTTTTTGGTACGGCGCGAAAGGATCTGGATAACACGGCGAATTTCATCGTCGCGGCCTATAACCGGGTCCAACTTGCCCGAACCGGCGTATTCATTCAGGTTACGGGCGTATTTGTTGAGGGCATTATAAGTGGCTTCGGCATTTTGATCGGTTACTTTGCTATCGCCGCGGAGTTCAACAATAGCTTTTTTCAGATCCTTTTCATTAACACCCGAATCTTTCAGGATGCTGCTTACCGCACCACCGGCGGCTAAAATGCCTAACAGCACATGCTCAACTGATACAAATTCGTCTTTAAATTCTTTTAAATATCCCGAAGCTTTTTGCAAAGCCGAATTTGCTTCAGACGAAAGGTATACGTTGCTGCCGCTTACTTTGGGGAAGGATGCAATCTGCGCATCTAAGGTATCGTTTAACCTGTTCAGGTTAACATTTAATTTCTTTAATAAGTAGGTAATTACGTTTTCATCAACCAGCAATAAGCCTTTAAGCAGATGCGCGGTCTCGATTGCTTGCTGTTGGTTACCAACAGCAATTTCAGATGCCTTTTGTACGGCTTCCTGAGCTTTTATGGTAAAGTTGTTAAAATTCATAGTACTCATGGTTAATCAAATTATCGGCCATAGTATCCATAGTGAAAAATTGTCATTTAAAATTAAATCACAATGACACTTTGCCATGATTATTAGCAATTTAGATACTACCATGTTTAACAAACTACAGGGCAAATTGTCGTTTTGCCATGCAAAATAAATCTGTTGGGCTATAAGTAAATGAATAATGGAACGATTGCAGTCCTGCTGTATATGTGGTATTTTTAGTATTACGGGATGCCGCGGTGCTGATAGATTATGCCGGCGCAGGTTTAACTAATCGAGTTTATCCACTTTCACCAGATTACAAGTCCAGACGAGTGGTTTTCCGCCATTTCGTCCGTCAACTACTCCGCTTGTCTTCATCGTCTTTTTATCACTACCTAAAGTGTAATAATTTGCATACTGCCTGCCTTTTAGGTCGTAAGTAGCATCAGGTCTCGCGTCCGTGATCGTTAGTACATACATGTTATCGGATAAAACTTTAAAAGTACCGCTGTGCGTAACAATCTGCCTTTCATTTTCCTTTGCGATATTATAAAAGCTTCCGTCTGATTTAAATACCACTTTACTTCCGGGATTGGTCGTGTCGTTCCAAATACCAACAAAAGGTTTAATTTCTTTCTGATTCGCCCTTTCTACAGTTCTGCAGGAAAAAGTTGTTAATACAGTAATGAGAATTGCGATAGATTTAAGAGATTTCAGTAACATGTGATTTTGGTTTTATGTTTAAATAATATTTATCCCTTTTTTAAAAAACAATCAAGGTTCATCAAAATAGGCTTATATTTTCTTTGACCGAATATTTAGTAAAAAGGGTTAACTATATCCTGTCACATTTCTGTTACAGTTTTTATAAATATTTTCATAATTTTGTTTAATCCATAAAATATAATTGAACACCCATTTCTTTTTTAACAGTCTCCCGGTAAAATACCGGTCGCAATATCGTTTGCATTATACTTACCAAAACCTGGTAGCCATAAGGGGTGCCAGTATGATATTTTTATTGCTTAATGTAATTATCCGGATCCTTTATCTTGTATTCCCCATTAGCTTAACCAAAGCTCAAAACTTTCCCGAGTTTAATTTCAGCAACTGGGTTTTCATTATTATAACTCCCGTTTTCCTGATAGCCAGTAACCTTTTTATCGTTAGTTTCAAAAGCCACAAAAAAGCTACAACAGGCATGTCATTGCTTGTGTTTTTGTTTGCGCTTTATATTATTGTTTGCGGCATGTATTCCAGCTTTATAGCCACCTCCAATCCGAGTAATGCCCTCACCTTATATCTTGTCGCATTAAGCTTAATCAGCGTGATAATTGTTTTTGAATACTATGAAACCGTATTGCTGCTTATTGCCATTGAGCTTTTTTTTACTTCCCTGCTATTTTACAGTGAAACGCCGGCTACGGATATGTTGTATAACCAGTTGATTTCAGCTATCTTACTTTCCGGCTTTTATTTTATCTCAAGGTACTTTTTTTCCTACAAGGCCAACTATTATTTTCAGGTGATCGAGATCCGCGAAAAAAATTCGGAAATTGAAAAAGCAAGCGAGTTTAAAAACCAGGTGTTGGGTATGGTTGCCCATGACCTGCGTAACCCGATAGCTGCTGTTGAATCAATTGCCATGATGATGGAACTTGATGAGGTAGATGAGGAGACACAAGACAACATCAATATGATGAAGGCATCCTGCGTAAAAGCGCGGAGTATTATTGATGACTTACTGGAGGCAGCCCGAAACGAGAACATCGCGATTATTGAAACTCAAAACATCGAGCTTAACCAATGGCTTAACAACATAGTGGGCGAATGGAAATTACAGCTGGGCAATAAAGTTAATGTGCTGTTCAGCAGTTCGATAAGTGTTGCCCATGCGCTCATAAACCATGAAAAATTTCATCGGGTTATTGATAACCTGATCAGTAACGCGGTGAAATTTTCAAAAGATCAGGATAATGTGGATGTGCGCCTGCTTAAACTAAATGATACGGTAGTTATTGAAGTTCAGGATTACGGCATGGGCATCCCTGCCAATATGCTGCCGGAAATTTTTAACCAATTTTCAAAAGCAGGCCGAGCCGGTTTACGCGGCGAAAAGTCGACCGGGCTTGGGTTGAGCATTGTACGCCAGATCATTGAAAAGCATAAAGGCACTATCAGCGTTACCAGCACCGAGGGACAGGGTTCAACGTTCAGGATCACCTTGCCGGCAGTTAATTCGTTTTAGGATATTAAACAAGTCTTTGTTTATCCAGGTAATCTTCTCACATGACCACTTAAAATGGGGGTCATACTGAGCCCGTCGAAGTATGGCGGACAGGGCCTCTGCGCACGAGTCTTCGAAGGGCTCAGACTGACAGTCCCTCTTTGTCATCTAACCTTCATAGTCCATGGATTTTAATCACTACCCATGATAACTTAAAAAATGGGTGTCATACTGAGCCCGTCGAAGTATGGCGGGCTGGGCTCTGCACACGAGTCTTCGACAAGCTCAGACTGATAGTCCCTCTTTGTCATCTAACCTTCATAGTCCATGGATTTTAATCACTCAGCATGACGGCGTAGATGCGTCATTTCACCTTCAAGCATTTATAATTTGCTATATTAAACAACCTCAATGGTCACGGTACCTCCTGCCTTAAGGGCCTCAAAAATCTTTGTATTGAGTTTAGCTGTAGCCATTGTACTATGCAGAACAGCATCAACGCCTTTATCTTCACCGGGGAGAAGGCAGCCGTCGGTGTCCTTGGCAAAATTCCCAACATGAATCTCAATCCCGGCGAAACCGGGTACATTCTCTAATAATGGCAGGTTTTCGTTGTGTTTGGGGCTGAAAAATTTGACTACATTATAAGTTCCTGTAGGAATGGCTGTTTGCGTTTTAATTTTTATTGATGCAATTTGAGCAAGTGTCATTTTGCTATTCAGCCCTCTGTCAACGTCCTCCAGTATAAAACATTCGAAGGCGCCATTTATTGATAGTTCGCCAATGGTTGATTGTTTGGTTTTGATTTTTCTTTCGAGTTTTAAGTTTAGGTTCATGATACCGGTTTTTAATTGCTAATATTAGTAATTAAAAATCTAATTATCAATAGATTATATTGATAAAAGTAAATTTATCTTTGAAGGTTATTCTTCCTTTAATTTATAAAACCTGTTATCGAAATTAACCAAAAATAATTCGGTGGTAGCTCGGGTGAGCGCGGTATAAAACCATCGCAAAAAATCCATATTGATCATCTCATCGGTTACATACCCCTGATCAACAAAAACTGCATCCCATTGTCCACCCTGTGCTTTATGGCAGGTAATTGCATAGGCAAATTTTATTTGCAAGGCATTGTAATAAGGATTAAGCTTCAGCTCATTGTGCATGGCCCTTTTATTAGGTAAATGTTCATAATCCTTCATTACTTCCTGGTAAAACCGTTTCTGATCATCCTGGCTTAACGCGGGCGAATCGGCATAAAGCGTATCAAGCAAAACCTTACAATCAAGGGTTGGATCTTCGGCATAGTCAATAAATTCCAGCTGCACATCGGCAAAACGAAAACCATACATCTCTTCGGTGCGGCGTACTTTTACTATACGGGCAATATCGCCGTTGGCAATAAACGCGGTACTATTTTCATCTTTATCCTGCAGCCAAAAGTAATTATTCTTTACTATCATGATCTGATCGCCGCCGGTAAGCTCCTCCTCCCGGTATAAAATGCGGTTTCGAATTTGCCCGTTGTACAAATTGGCATTTTTGTTTGAGCGGCAAATGATAAGTGTACGATCATAGCCGTATTTGCGATAGGCATATTCCAAACCTTCAGGCAATCGCTCGCCGGTCATCCTGAAAACATCTTTAAACCCCTTGGTCACAATTTTAGGGATCTCTATGATCTCCTCACGGATCAGATCGCGGATATTGGTGGCATTATATAAGATACCCGAATTCTTTTGCTGGCGCAAAACCTCGGTAAGCTCATAACTGAATATCGACAGGCCAAATTTATCGCCCATAAGCTGCACGTCGAGCGCAGGGCTATCGTCGGCTCCTACAGGCGGTAACTGTGCGGTATCACCTACCAGTATCAGCTTGCAGTTTTTATCATTATAAACATATCTTAGTAAATCAAATAATAACGACACGTGATTGCTGCCCATGGCCTCATCCGAGATCATGGAGGCCTCATCAACAATAAAAAGCGTATCGCTGGCCAGGTTATCGGCAAGGGCAAAACCATCATCGATCGTCAAGGCCGATTTTTTACGGTAAATGCGTTTATGGATAGTAAAAGCTTTACGCCCGGAGTAATTGGTAATGACCTTGGCGGCACGTCCGGTTGGGGCCAGCAGCACGGCTTTATAGTTATAATGCCTTAGTGCCTTTACCAGCGCGCCCACGATAGTTGTTTTCCCGGTGCCGGCATAGCCTTTCAGAATAAAGCATTCGTCGCCTTCGGTACTTTTTAAAAAGGCATGCAGCTTGCTAAAAAGTTCCGTTTGCTGGCCTGTTGGCTCATGCGGAAATGACTGGCGGATATGATCGGGAGTTGACACCCTGCAAAAATGATGATAAGTAATTTAATTCAGTAAGATTAGTTTTACATTTGAGCCATGGAATTTGACGAAAACAAAGAGGAAGAAAAATACAGCGAAGACGATTATGTAGATATTTACTCCAAAAGGGCGATATTTTGGTTTTCGTTTTTTAACCTTATATTTGGCGGGGTGCTGCTGGTTATCAATTTATACAATGCAGGTTACAGAAAGGCAGTTCCGGCGGTGCTGGCTTTTGTATTATTTTTTTCCTATCTCTCCTACTTTGTTATCATGCATTCGGGCGTTAACCTGCAACAGGTTGTTGATGCTATGAATGTCACCGCTAAAGGCGGCCAGCCAACACCGGCGCAGGTTACAGCAATGCTTTCGGTAGCAGGCCTTAACATAGGTTTTGGCCTGATTGGTGCTTTAATTTTAAGCCAGTTTTTTTTCAGGAGATATTTTCCGGATAACGATTATTATCCTAAGCCTGTAGGGTTGCCGATTTTGATATTTATCATCCTGATGATATTAACCCGTATTTTATAACAGCATACCAATTTGTACCGCGGTAATTACTGTATCTGCCAAAAAATATTACTTTTGTTAAAACCGGTATGAACGAACACAATTATACTTACCACGATGATAACTTCAGTTTAGATAAAACTGAAGATTATACTTTATTAATACAGGTTGAAGACAAATCGTTTTCGTACGCCATAAGTAATAACGGCAAGCTAATAGCCTGGGCCGAAAATTACCCATTTGATGAGCTAAGCGATCCGCAGGAATTGCTTGACCTGCTGTCGGCCAAATACGGGCAAATGATTATCGGTTTACCTGCTCATAGCTTTACACTGGTGCCTGCAGAATTGTTTAGCGGTGAGCGCCTGCCAAACCTGGCCCGTTTCCTGGATGTGAAAGCCGACAGCAAAGTTATAGCCCAGGTATTAGATAAGGAAAACATCATTGTATACAATACCAGCGAAGCCATTGTGAGTACCGCGGAAGAATTTGGCATCCGTAATACCGTTTTTACATCAAAAGGCTGGTTAACCGCCATTGCCCAAAACAATCCCGGCAACGACTGCCTTTATCTCAATATTGAAAAAGAAAAGGTGGAGATAGCTCATTTTGCATCCGGCAAACTGCGTTTCTATAACTCATTTGATTTTAATGGCGATGATGAACTGGTTTACTTTACTGTGCTGGTTGCCAATGAACTTAACCTCGAAGCTAAACATACCAACTTATATGTAAGCGGTAACATTGATGCCGACAGTAAAGGACTAAGTCGCCTGGCCGAGTTTTTCAAAGCGGCCGAAGTCAATAATTTACAGGTATTACAATTACCCGCGGAGGTTATAGCTCACAGGGTGTTATCAATAGCGGCTCTTTCATTATGCGCATTATCGGAGGCAGTTTAAAAGGCTTAAGGCTTAATCCGCCAAAAAATCTTCCTGTTCGTCCTACAACCGATTTGGCAAAAGAAGCTTTATTTAATATCCTGCTTAACCAAATAGAATTTGAAGGCATTAAAGTGCTTGACCTGTTTAGCGGCACCGGCAACATCTCGCTTGAATTTGCTTCACGCGGAGCTTCGGAAGTTATATCTGTCGACAGAAGTATTCATTGTGTTAACTATCTTAAGGATACCTCGCGGCAGCATAAGCTTACGCAAATAAAAACTTACCGCGAAGATGTATTTAAATACCTGAATATTGAAACGGAGCAGTACGATCTGATATTTGCCGACCCACCCTATGACCTGAACAGGATTCCCGACTTGCCAAAGGTTATTTTTGAAAAGAACCTGCTTAAACCAGATGGGTTGTTGATAGTTGAACATCAGTCGCTTCAAAATTTGAGCAATCATCCTGCATTTGTAGAGCAAAGAAAATACGGGCACTCCTCATTTTCATTTTTCAGGCCGGTTTAAACATCTGCCTTTAAAATAACTATCCCGCTTTCTTTAAAGCCCTTTAACCGCTCAGGATCTGCATCGGTAATGATCGCGTTGATGATATCTAAGCCTGCAAAATTAAGGTAGGTTTCCTTGTTTATTTTGCTGGCATCACACAGAATGTAGGTAAATGTGCTGTTTGCCGCGAAAGCTGTTGTAATGGATGCTTCATATTCGCTATTGGCAAACAATCCAGCTTCCGAGATGCTGTCAACGCCCAAAAAAGCTTTGATTGCTCTGTACTTTTGAATATGCTCAATAGCTGTAGTTCCATGTACAGCCTGTCGCGCCTTATCCAACTCCCCTCCTATTATATTAACACTTACAGTGCTATCATGCAGCTCATATACTACAGGTAATGAATTTGTTATCACCTTTATCTTCTTGTTTTTAATGAACTGGCATAACCTAAAAACCGTACTCCCGCAATCCATAAAAATAATATCCCCGTCGGTGATTTGTGATGCGGCCCTGCGGCAAATGGCATCTTTAACAGCTGCGTTTTGAGCGCTTTTATTCACAAAGCTATGTGGCTTTTCGTGGGGATTAACTTTTGTTGCTCCTCCATGAGTACGGTAAAGCAATCCATCGGCTGCTAACTGGTTCAGATCGCGGCGTGCTGTAATTTCTGAAATATTCAGTTCGGCAGCCAATTGCTTTATATCAACCTCTCCGCGTTGACTGAGCTGCTCAATTATTTTTTGTTTTCTTTTTGGAAAGTTCATTTTATTAATCCTATTTTCGTTCAAAAATAATCATTATTAATCATAATCGATCAAATAAAAATGAATCAAATCAAAATTCTTAATACCGATATTTTATCAGATAACTGGTACATCCTTAAAAAAGTAACTTACGAGGTTACGGAAAAAGACGGTAATACCGCTGTGCAAAGCCGTGAAGCTTATGACCGCGGCAACGGCGCAACCATTTTGCTTTATAATAAAGCACAGTCATCTGTAATATTAACCAGGCAATTCAGGCTGCCAACCTATATCAACGGCAACCCAGACGGCATGCTGATTGAATGTTGTGCCGGTTTGCTTGATAAGGATAATCCGGAAGATTGCATCCGTAAGGAAACAGAGGAAGAAACCGGTTATAAAATAACTGATGTTAAAAAGGTTTTTGAAGCTTATATGTCGCCGGGCTCTGTTACCGAAATCCTTTACTTTTTTGTTGCCGAATATGCCAAAGAAATGAAAGTTAGTGATGGCGGGGGGCTCGCCCACGAAAATGAAAATATTGAAGTTTTAGAGCTGCCATTCAGCGAAGCCCTGCAAATGGTAAAAACCGGGGAAATAAAAGATGGCAAGACAATTATGCTTTTGCAGTATGCTCAGTTGGCTTCGCTGGTTTAGTGTTGATTTTGTTGATGAGGTGAATGGCGCATTTTGTCAGATATAAAGTCGCGCATTAAATAATGCTGATAAAAGGCAAAAAACAATCGTTCATTTAAACAATCCAATCAACTATTCATTAATTTTACTGCATGAAGACAGCCCTTTTTCCAGGTTCATTTGATCCGCTTACTAAAGCTCATGTTGATATTGTGAAACGATCTGTTGAGCTTTTTGATAAGCTTTACATAGGTATCGGCGTGAACAGCAGCAAAAAGGGCTTGCTGAGTGTTGAACAGCGCGAACAAATGATCAGGGCAGTTTTCGCGCACGACGAACGGATCCATGTGATAGCCTATGAAGGCCTTACTGTCGATTTTTGCAAGAGCATAGGCGCCGCTTACATGATCAGGGGGATTCGTACAGTATCAGACTTTGAGTATGAAAAAGCGATTGCCCAGATGAACCATTCGCTGGCGCCCGACATCGAAAGCATATTTATTGTAAGCAAGCCTGGTTATTCATCCATCAGTTCAACCATTGTGCGCGAAATCATCCGCTATAATGGCGATGTAAGCCAGTTTATTCCGAAAGAGGCATTACCTTATTTGTAACCAGCTTTTCTTTGTGCAACACATCCATTATGGATGGAAATGTATTTTCAATTATCGGTTCAATATGATGGTGCTCAAACCAGCGCACATCGGTAATACCCTCTTCTTTTTGAGGTTTTAGCTTTTCTTTACCCTTACTTGTCATGGCAAACCAATGCGTTTTCTTAAGCACTACCTCGCCGCGGTTCACATATACGTGGTATGTTTTACAAATTTTCTCTCCCAGTTCGCTTACTTTTATACCGCACTCCTCCTCCACTTCGCGCACCGCCGCTTCTTTTACCTTTTCGTCTTTTTCTATTTTGCCTTTGGGCAGGTCCCATTTATCATTACGATAAATGAATAAATATTGCCCCTTAGTGTTCATAACCAGGCCCCCTGCCGCTTCAATAAGTGTAATATTCTTTTTAACGGCTTTAAGATACACCTTAGCGTTGGCTGTTTTTATGTAGAACAGTTTGTTAGGATTAGCGAGGATCCAGGTATATATAATTTTAAGGTCAAAGGTCTCTGCATCAAGCCTTTCAAAATTATCTGCATGCTTTGGTTCAGATTCTGTGAGCAGGATAACCTTTTCGTTAATATAAATTCTGTATTTTTGAGCCATGTTTACTAATAATGAGATCGAACAACAAGTAGCCGAATTCCTGCTGCAAATTAAAGCAATTAAATTACAACCCAATAATCCTTTTACATGGGCATCGGGCTGGAAATCTCCAATTTACTGCGATAACCGCGTTACACTTTCTCATCCAACTATCCGCACTTACATCAGGCAGCAATTAGTGGCAGCCATACAGGATAAATTCGGGGCGGTTGGCTGCATTGCAGGTGTGGCAACCGCAGGTATACCGCAAGGTGCATTAGTAGCCCAGGAATTAGGCCTTCCATTTATCTATGTACGTTCAAAACCTAAGGAGCATGGTACAGGCAGCATGATTGAGGGCGATGCCGCTACTACATCAGGCAAGCGGGTTGTAGTTATTGAAGATCTGCTTTCAACCGGTAAAAGCAGCTTGCAGGCCGTTGAAGCGTTGCGTGCCGCAGGTTATGACGTTGCGGGCCTGGCGGCGATATTTACTTATGGCTTTGATATTGCCGACGAAAACTTTAAACAGGCCAACTGCCCATACGTAACCCTGTCAAATTACAACGCGCTTATTAAATACGCTGAAGAACATCAGTTTATTAACGAAAAGGATGTAAACCTGCTCAGACAGTGGCGCGAAAACCCATCAACCTGGGGCGAAATGGCTGCAAGTTAAGACCGTTGATTTTTTTGATTTCGATGATTGCGCGGATTTTTAGATTGTTCGTCAGCGTAATTTGTCTCAAATCTTAAATCTAATATCTCAAATCTATCCATGAATACATTTACCAGTACCATAAGTATTAACAAGCCTTTAACGGAGGTTTACGATTTCCTGGCCGATTTCAATAATCACCGTCAACTAATGCCTGATAATATCCAGGAATGGACATCCACCCGGGATGAAGCCCGTTTCAGTATCCAGAATATGGCCAAGCTTGCTTTGAAAATTGAGGAGCGTGTGCCCGGTCAGCTGATAAGGATTATACCTGCCGAGAAACCGCCGTTTAACCTGGAACTAAAATGGTCGTTATCTTTCAATAACGACCATACTGATATTTTATTCACCATTGGCGCAGAGCTTAGCATGATGATGAAAATGCTTGCATCAGGTCCGCTTCAAAAATTGGCCGACCATGAAACGCAAAGCTTATTTAATATTTTAAACCAAGCTTAAAGCGTTGCCCTAAAGCTTATAATTAATATATTTTTTAATATACTTTTCGCTTTTGTGTATTGTTGATGGCTATTACCACATTGATGATAATTAAACCTATAATTAATGCTCCCATGACCATTGTTAAATAATTTAAATAAATTTTTATACTGTATGTTAGTCAAAGGCTGTACCATTATATTATAACCGGTTAGATATAGCGATTAAACGTATTAAATATACTTTTAGTTTACACTCCATTATCATTTCTGTGTAATTGTGTACCCATGGATTTAATTTTATCGGGAAAAATTGCTGCTCAAAAAATCCCCATCCATAATATCAGCACCATATATCGTTAAAATGAAGATTTTACCGTACTTTTGCGCCAAATTAGAGGTGCAGCATGATCACGGTATCCAATCTTTCTTTACGTTATGGTAAGCGTACTTTGTTTGAAGACGTAAACCTGAAATTTACACAGGGCAACTGTTATGGTATTATTGGCGCCAATGGCGCGGGTAAGTCCACATTCCTGAAAATTCTTTCGGGCGATGTTGACCCAACCAGCGGCTCGGTGAGCTTTACTCCCGGCGAACGCATGGCTGTTTTGAGCCAAAACCACTATGCTTTTGACGAATTCACAGTTATCGAAACGGTGATGATGGGCCATAAGGAGATGTACGCCGTAATGAAGGAAAAAGACGCTATCTATCTTAAAGAAGATTTTAGCGATGCCGACGGCGAACGCGCGGGTGAACTGGAAAACCTTTTTGCCGAAATGGACGGCTGGAATGCCGAAAGCAATGCCGCTACCCTGCTCAGCAACCTTGGCATTAAAGAAGAATTTCACTATCAACTGGTTAAAGACCTTGATAACACCCAAAAAGTACGTGTTTTATTAGCCCAGGCACTTTTTGGCAAACCGGATATCCTGCTGCTGGATGAGCCTACCAACGATTTGGATATCCACACCATTAGCTGGCTGGAAGATTTCCTTGCGTCATATGAAGCTATTGTACTGGTAGTATCGCACGACAGGCACTTCCTGGATACTGTGTGTACCCACGTGGTAGATATTGATTTTGGTAAAATGACCATTTATACCGGTAACTATACCTTCTGGTATGAATCGAGCCAGTTGGCCCTTAAACAACGCACCGAACAAAATAAGAAGGCCGAAGACAAGGTTAAAGAACTTCAGGAATTTATCCGCAGGTTTAGTGCTAACGCGTCCAAATCAAAACAGGCAACCAGCCGTAAAAAAGCATTGGATAAAATCAACCTGGATGAAATTCAGCCATCAAACCGCAAATATCCGGGTATCATATTCAACAACTTAGGCCGTGAAGCCGGCGATCAGATCCTGACCGTTGAAAACCTGGGCAAAACCCTTAATGGCGAGGTGCTGTTCAACAATATTACCTTCACTGTAAACAAAGGCGATAAAATTTCCATCCTGTCGCAAAACAGTTTGGCAACTACCGCTTTCTATAATATTTTAACTGGGCGCGATAAAGATTTTAAAGGCACCTTTAAATGGGGTGTAACCATTAACGCGGCTGATATCCCTAACGACAGCAGCGAGTACTTCGACGGTAAAAACGATAACCTGATTGACTGGCTGCGCGAATACTCACCAGGCGAAAAAGACGATCAGTTTATCCGCGGATTTTTAGGCCGGATGCTGTTTTCGGGCGAAGAAGTTATGAAAAAATGCAGTGTGCTATCTGGTGGCGAAAAAATGCGCTGTATGTTTAGCCGTATGATGCTGCAGCAAGCCAACCTGCTGATGTTTGACGAACCAACCAACCACCTCGACCTGGAATCGATCACCGCGCTTAACAATGGCATGAAGGACTTCCGGGGTACAATCCTGTTTACCTCACGAGATCATGAACTGGTTGAAACTGTTGCAAACCGGATCATTGAGTTAACACCAGGTGGTTACATTGATAAACTCATGACCTATGATGAATACATCAACAGTCCTGTAGTGCAAAAACAGCAGGAAGATTTATACGCCGCTGTATAATAACCGGTAAGGAATATATGAGGCCTGGTAGTATAATACTACCGGGCCTTTATATTTTATAACTATAATAAGTTAAACCCGGTGGCCTGCGTTTCGAGCTGATTAATAGTAGATTCGTCGCTAAACAAGTAAAAATGATCTTTAGTATACGAATATTGAACATTTAAGCCGTTTTGGGCAATGAAATCTTTAACAACGCTTTCATACAGCAGCTTGTTAATTTTGAGTAATTTTCTTTTTTTCATGAGAGATAGATATTAAGTTTTACAATTTAAGCAGCTTTTGTTAAAATTCCAACAAAAAAATTAACATTTTGTTATGAAGTTGCTATAATTAACTTTTTTTTGGCCGAGCCGGGAATAAAATGAACACCAGGAAGATGAAAGCGGGTTATCACTCCAACCTTTAATTTTACAATAAGCAGATTAAAATAATTAATAACCATGAGTAATTCCGCCTGCTGAAAAAGAAAATAATTTGCATATTTGCAACCCAGCAAAAGCTGGCACATATGACTCCGTAGCTCAGCTGGTAGAGCAAATGACTCTTAATCATTGGGTCGAGAGTTCGAATCTCTCCGGGGTCACTTTTCAGGCAAGTTGTCAATTTTATTGACAACTTTTTTTATGACTTCACAACCGATAAATAGGCCGCGTTTGGCATCGACAAATGTTTCTAATTAAAATGAGCCCTGGCTTTAATCAACCACCCGTTGAATTTGTATCAATATTTTCTTAGGTTTGAGAAAACTACAAACTACCTAAACTCAATTGATGCCAGTTATATTCCATTTTACATTTTATGACATTGCGTTTTTAGGTGCCGTATTTATCAGCCTAACGCTATCATTATTTTTATGGATAGCTCCAAAGGAGAACCAGTTTGCAAACCGCTGGCTGGCAATATTAATGGTCGTTGTTGCTTTATGGATCATCCGGGTTTTGGTAGCGGATATTGACCTGGCAAAGAATAATCCATTACTGAACCTAATGCCATTGCAGTTTTCAATGGCATTAGGCCCTTTAATTTATTTTTACATACGGCAAATAACCCGGTCCGAGTATATCTTCCGTCGCAAAGACTTTCTGCACTTCGTACCTTTGCTGTATGAATTAAGTATTCAGGAATTTGCTGCAATACAGAACATGAAGGCTGGCCAAACTATCTATCATACATTTAGTTTCGTAGTGCCGTTATTCGCATTCCTGTCATTTATGATTTATTTGTACCTGTGCCGGCTGCAGATTAATCACTATTACCGGAAAAAAGAGTTTAACGGGGGCGACCGATACCGGAATGAGTTACTTTGGTTAGATCGCTCTGTTAACAAACTGGCTGTGTTATGGTTATTATGGATACCATTTACAGCTGTTGACTATTTTCATTATCATTATGAATTAAGCGTACAGCATTACTATCCCCTGTATCTTCTTTTGATATCCATGATCATTTGGATCGCAGCCAGAATCCATTTAAAAACAGAAACTGTTATGACGGTTAATGTTGCCGTAAAACAATTATTACCGGCAGATCTGAAACAAAAAGGCTCATGGTTAAAAATGGAAGTCAGGGAAAAAGGTTATTACCGGGACGTAGAATTAAGCCTGAACTCGCTTGCTGAAAAGCTCGGTTTGCATACGCATGAATTATCCCGGATTATTAATACGGTCTTCAAAAAAAGCTTCAACGATTTTATTAATGAATACCGTGTCCGCGAGGTTGCGCTTAAAATGCAGGATTCCTCATATGACCATATCACCCTGCTCGGCCTCGCCTACGAATCGGGCTTTAATTCGCAAAGCAGTTTCCATCGTGTTTTTAAGCAATTTACCGGTAAAACCCCTCTGGAATATAAAAATCACCTTCAAAAAGTTATGCCAACTTATAACTGGGGAGGTTTTGCTCGAACTATGCCGCTAATATTGAACCACGTAAGCCCTTCGGGGTGGGCGCGTGAAACATTAACCGGCAATCATATGATAAAAAATTATTTTAAAATAGCATTCCGCGGATTTCGGAGACATAAGCTATTTACACTGATAAACATTATTGGTTTATCCATCGGTATAAGTGCTTTCCTGGCCATTTACTTTATTGTACACTACGATTTTACGTTTGATAAATTTCACAAGGACAGCGATAGGATTTACCGCGTTGTTATGAACGTGTCGTTTCAAGGGCATAAAAACTATTCGAGTGGCGGACCTGGCCCCTTGGCGGAGGCGATTAAAAGCCAGGCCACAGGAATAGAAGAAATTACGCCGCTATATTCACTATCGCCTCATTTTGTCTCTATCGACAAAGATAAAAATGCACAAAAGCGTTTCAGAGACCTTGACAGGATAACACTTGCTGATCAGCAGTATTTTAAAATTTTTAATTATGTATGGCTTGCTGGCTCATCACAACATGCGCTTGATGCGCCCGGCCAGGTAGTACTAACATCCCGGCAAGCCAGGCTTTACTTCCCCTCATTATCATATCATGAAATGATTGGTAAAGTAGTTACCTATGATACTCTTAAGATAACCGTTAGCGGTATAGTTGAAACTCTTACTGAAAATACCGACTTTACCTTTCATGATTTTATTTCCTTTAGTACCGCCACAACTAATAAACATTTAGCTGATGATCTGCGTATAAATAATTGGGGCATAATCTCTTCGGCATCAGAGGTTTTTGTTAAGTTGGCACCAGGCACCCAGCCAGCCGGGGTTGTAAATCAAATCAATACTATTTTCAAGAAAAGTAATCCGCGGCACGCCGAACAGAAAATGCCTGCGCCAACTATAAACCTGGCCTTGCAGCCATTGGACGATATTCACTTCAATCCCGACTATAATATTTTTAATTTCTCATCGCCAGCCAGCAAAACAACACTTTACGGATTATTGGCCAGCGCTATCTTTTTGTTATTGCTGGCCTGTATCAATTATGTGAATTTAACTACCGCCCAGGCCGCCCAAAGGGCAAAAGAAATTGGGATCCGCAAAACTTTAGGTAGCAGCCGTATGCAATTAGTTATTCAGTTTTTAGGCGAAACTTTTTTTATAACATTCTTTGCGGTTTGCATATCAGTGTTGCTTGCGCCAATTATTTTGAAAATGTTTGCCGACGTTATATCACCGGATATTCACGCGAATATCTTGCAACCAGATGTCATACTCTTTCTGCTGATTTTAACCATTGTAATAACTATTTTGTCGGGTTTTTATCCCGCAACGGTGTTATCAGGTTACAAGCCGGCAATGGTACTAAAAAACCAGGTGCAGGGCAATAGTAATAAAACGCGAAACGCATGGCTCCGTAAGTCGCTTACGGTCTCGCAGTTTGTTATAGCCCAATTTTTTATAATGGCTACCATTTTGGTAAGCCAACAAATTTATTACGCCTTACATAAAAACCTCGGGTTTAAAAAGGATGCTATCCTCATTATTAATACACCCTGGCAAACCAGTAAGGCCAGCACCAACCAGGTATTGCTGAACGAATTCAGGTCGATGCCGCAGGTTGCCCTTGTGGGTTTAGGTAATGATCCACCTTCGGCTGATGCATTTAACAGGACGCGAATTACTTATGACGATGGAAAAAAGCAAATTACAACAGAAGAAATAATAGTTAAGTCTGGCGATGAAAACTACATCAAAATATACCAGCTAAGATTGCTTGCCGGCAGAAACATAACCGAAGCCGATACCGGAAAAGCCATCATTGTCAACAATACTTATGCTAAATTATTAGGGTTTAATAACCCAAATGATGCTATCGGAAAGCAATTGAATTGGTTTGATGGCCGAAATATTAGTATCATTGGCGTAGTTGCCGATTTTAATCAGCGGTCACTGCATTCTGCCATTTATCCATCAATCATAACATCAGGCAGTCCAATCCCCCGCCCAATGATGACGTTACATATTAGTTTGAAACCTGAAACCGCCGGAGGTAACGAGTGGAAAACCGCCATTACAAATATGGGAAAAGCCTGGAAGAAAGCTTATCCCGATGATGATTTTGATTGCCATTTTTACGACGAAACGATAGCCCGGTTTTACGACGATGAACAACATACTTCAACACTGCTCAACTGGGCAACTGGTATCTCTATACTAATCAGTTGCCTCGGGCTGTTAGGTCTTGCTGTTTACACCACCAACCAACGAACAAAAGAAATTGGCATACGCAAAGTATTTGGTGCCAGTGTTGCGCAAATAGTAATCCTCCTATCAACCGAACTGGTATCGCTTATTTTACTCGCTTTTATCGTCGTAACGCCGATTGCATGGTACGCAGTTAATAAATGGATGGAAGGCTTTGCCGACCATGTAGCTATCAGCTGGTGGGTATTTGTTATCAGCGGTGCTGGAATGCTGCTAATAGGATTATTTACCTTAAGTTTCCGAACCATTAGGGCTGGCATGGCGCCCCCGGTGAAGAGTTTGCGAAATGAATAACAGCATATCGCTGCTTTCATTTAACAAGTTGCAAAAAAACCATACATACTATCTGGCGAAGGTGCCCGAATATTATAAGTTCATATAGCTACTTTTGGCATAGGTTATAAGTCTAAATCCGCTATTAAACTTAGATCAGATAGGCAATAGTTCGAGATTTACACAAAACAGCCACTTAATAGTCAAGTAGTTAGCCTCACTAAATTTAGTGAGGCTTTTTTATCTCACACATTCCTCACTCAATTTGATGATTATAGCATAATGTGGAAAAGTTTTTGGCATTACGATAGTAGTGATATATCTTCAAATAGATCACTTATGCTGTTTTTAAGATCCGTTGTTCCATTACTACAAACTCTTGATATTTTTCCGTTTCAGTTAATTACTTTTAGATGTGTGTCGCTTTCCAAATGTGGCGGGATCAATTTATACATTACGGGGGTTACTATACGCGACAGTATAGTTGAACTGATCAGCCCGCCGATCAGTACAATAGCTAACGGTGCGATCAAAGGATTGGGGTTCAAGGCAATTGGAAGCAAACCGCAGATTGCCGTAATGGAAGTAAGCACAACGGGTAGAAATCGGGTTTCGCCTGCCATCGCTATTGCTTCATCAATGCTATGGCCTTCCTCACGCAGGTGGTTGGTAAAATCGACCAGCAAAAGCGAGTTTTTAACCTGTATCCCGGACAAACCTATAAAACCGATGATAGAAACCAGTGACATCGGGTTACCCGTGAAAAGCAGCAATACCACACCGCCCAATATACCCAGGGGTATGATCGACAGTACGATAATGATCCCTTTAAATGTCTTGAACTGCAACAGCAGCACACCAACGAAAAGAAACGTGCTCAGGATGATCACCGACAGAAAGTTACCGCCTAATGCATCGCCTTCCGATTCCGCTTCTCCGGATAACTTGTAATAATAGCCCGGCGGCATTTTTAATTTATTCAGTTCAGGAACAACCTCTTTCAGGATATCATTGGCCAAGACATGCTCTTTGGTTAAGGAAGTAACTTTTACAAAGCGCGATTTATTGAAATGGTTGATCGCCGTTGGCGACGTTTCAAACGAGATAGTAGCAATCTGGTTAACCAGTACCGGCGTACCCTGTATATTATTTACGTACAGGTTTTTCAGGGCGTCCAGGTTCGAGAACTTATTCCTGGGCAGGGTGATCACCACATTTCGCGAATCGCCCCTGTCGTCGATATAGTCACCCACGTTTAATCCCGCCACGGCCATCCTTACCACTTTATCCACATCACTGGTTAACACGCCTAAGGTACGGGCCTTCTCTTTGTCAATTTTTATTTTGACGTCTGACTTATAGGTATTCAATTCGTTGTTGATATAAAAAGTGCCCGGATTTTTTTTCAGGACCTCCTCCACTTTAAAGGAAAGCTTCCGTAAGGTGTCCTGATCCTCACCAAAAACCCTCACCACAATATTGGCTTCAATCGGAGTACCTTGTTCAAAATCTTTAACTTCTATCCTTGCATAAGGAAAATCGTTGAATTTTTTTCGCAGTTGTTTGATCAGATCTGTTTTCGATTTTGGACTTGCCTCTTCGTCCAGTTGAACGAATACCTGGGCAAAATCAGGCTTTACATCCTGCTGGTGCACGTTGTAATAGATCTGTGGATTGCCTTTGCCCACGTTAGATGTGTAATAAACGATCTCTTTGTGTTTCTTCAGTTCACTTTCTACCAGCCTGGTCACCCGGTCACTTTCGGGAATATCAGCTTGCAGAGGCAGTTTGATATTGATCAGGAACATCGGCTTTTCAGAGGTCGGGAAAAGCTTAAACCCGGTTTGTGTAAATAAGAAAAAAGCAAGCCCGCTTAAGGCCAACGAGATCCCGATAGTAGTTTTGGGCCACTTTAAGGCAAGCGGCATTACCCGGGCATATGATCGGGTGAGGAAACGTTGCAGGTGCTTTAAAAAGAAGTTACCCTCGCCATGGGTATGTGTCTTTAACATTCTGCTGCCCAGGAAGGGAACAAGCGTTAAGGCCACGATCATAGAAGCCAGTACACTGGTCATCACGGCCATCGGCAGACTGCGGATAAACTCACCGGCCATATCGGGCAAAAAGGCAAGTGGCAGAAAGGCGATAACCAATGTAGCCGTACAGCCTATAACCGCTATCCCGATCTGTTGCGTACCTTTCAGGATAGCATCTTTCCGGGAATGCCCCTCGCGAAGCCAGCGCTCGATGTTCTCAACCACCACGATACTATCGTCTACCAGCAGCCCCAATGCCACCACAAGCCCTACGATACTAAGCTGATTTAAGGAATATCCCAATAAATTCATGGCAATGAGCCCCAGGGCCAAAGAAAGCGGGATAGAGATCATCACGATAAGCGATGCCCTAAATCCTAATGGCAGCAAGGTAATGATCACTAAAACGATGGCTAATCCAAAATCAAAACCCAGGTGGCCCAAGCGCTCGGAAACCATGTTAGCCTGGTCAAAGTTTTTAACAAGCCGGACATTCCCGGGCAGGCTTTTGCCGAATTCATCCAGTACCGGTAAAAACTCTTGCTGTACGCTGGCGATATTCACATTGTCTTTCATCCCCGCTGTAACCAGCACACAACGGTGCCCGTTCAGCCGGGTGATATGATCGGCAATGCCATCCCTGTAGCTCACATCGGCCACATCTTTCAGATATATGATCTTGCCATTGGCATTATAAATAACAGTATTGGCCACATCATCAACGGTCTTGAACTTGCCGCTAGTCTTTACGTTGAATATCTTGCTGTCCAGGTTGATGCTGCCACCAGGGATATCCGCTGCCTCGCTTTGTAAACTGCCTATGACCACATTGAGCGGTATTTTTAATTGAGCCAGTTTATCCAGCTGCATGTCGATCCGGATCTCTTGCTCGGGCATTCCAAAATACTTAACATCCTTGAGGTTGGTGATCTTCTCCAGGCTCGTTTTCAGAATATCCGCTTTATCCCTCAATAATTTCCCGGAAGCATTGTCAGAAACCAATGCCGCTTGCAGTACCTTTACATCAGAGGATGAGATCTTTTCTGTTTTGATCATGTAAATATCCTTTGGAAGTTCACTGTTTTTCAAGGCATTGATCTCCGTAGATATTTCCTGGTACTTATTGTCCACATCCACACCATATTTAAACTTGGGCTGGATAACCGCAACACCGTCTTCCACAGTGGTCAGGATCTTTTCGATGTTTTCCAGTCCGTAAATTTTGTTCTCAATGGGTTTTACTACCTGCTCTTCCATATCTTTCGGACTGGTGCCCGGATAGATCACCGTGATCAGGTATTGCGGCGGATGGGTGGTCGGATCTTCCGACCGCGGCATGGTAAACAACGTTAACACGCCTACTACTGCGACAAGCAAAAATATGATCAGTGTGAACTGGTAGTTCTTAACTGCGAAATTTGTAATTTTCATAACTGTAGCCTTACTTGATGATTTTAATAATGGACTGTTCGTTGAGGTAGGCGCTGTTGGAAACTACGATCTGGTCTATACCTTCCAGTTTATCCTTGAGATAGACATTGTCGTTATCGAACTTCAGGATGGTAACCGGCACTCTTTTTACACGGGTCGCGCTAACAGTGGTAAACACAAAACCTTTATTGCCGTCAGCCTCCACCAGCGATCCATAGGGGATCACCATCACACTTTCATCCTGGTGAGTGGCTATCTCCGCCTTGCCAAACATGCCAACCGCAGGTTTGAGGCCATTTAAGTTCAGCTTAAGCTCTACCTGGAACGATCCAAGGGCCTGATCTGCAGCCTGCGACTTACGAAATACCACCGCCTCAAATTGCCTGCCTACGTATCCATCGAGCGCGACTTTGGCTGTCTGCCCCGGCTTAATGATGGCCCACTCGCGGTCAGTTACCCCAACTTTTAGCGAGTAACTGTTGTGCTGTTCGGTGGAATTAATGAGCAGCACCGGCATGCCTTCGGCGATAACCTCACCTTCATTAGCTATTTTCTTGCTTACGAAGCCATCGGATGCAGCGTATATTTTGGAATAGCGATCATTAAAGGCTACAGCTTCCCGGGCTTTTTGCGCAACGTCCAGTGCGGTTTTGGTGTTTTGCAATTGCTCCAGGGTATATACGCTGTCTTTGTAAAGATTGACGGCACGACTATAATCGCGCTGTGCCTTTTCCACACCCAGGCTGGATTGAGCCAGACCGGCTGAAATCTCGGTTGAATTGAGCGTAGCCAGTAATTGGCCTTTTTTAAAGAACTGCCCTTCCTGCACCAGGATACGGTTGATTACGCCGCCTATCTTGAAGGCATATTTAGCTTCATCTTCGGTGCTCACCAGGCCGGTTGCACTAATGTGGTCGGGAACTCCTAATATGGAAACCGATGCTGTTTTAACGGGGATGATATCCGGTTCACCCATTGCGTTTTGTTCCTGATGTTTTTGTTTGCAGGAAGTCAGCAGGAATATGGCTACTATTATTATGCTGAGTAATTGAAGTTTTTTCATTGTTGTAGTGTTTTTATTATTGAATTGTGAAACTGGCATTAGCTCGTTCAATGGCCGTATAGGCTATCCAGGTGTCGAAAAGGGCGATGTTGGCGTTGAGCTGCGCATCTATCCACTGATTTTGGGCATCTAGCAGTTCGATGTAAATGGCCATTCCTTGCTTATATAGCTTGACCATATCGTTATAGTAGGTCTGGCTGGTCTTCAACTGGGATTGTGCCGCCTTATATTGTGCAATGGCGCTTTGCATGGCGGCCTGGCGTACTTTAAGCTCGGTAAGGAGTTGCTGCTGTACATAGTCGGTCTGTGATGCCAGGGCCTCGCGGTCTGCAATCGTTTGTTTTACCCGGTAACTATTTTTCCCGGAGGAAAACAGGTTCCATTCCAGGGAAACGCCTAACAAGTAATAGCGACTTTGGCTATTGAACTTCCAGTCGAACGCCTGCGATCCCAGGTCGATAAAGGTGCCCAGCTTGGGGATGATATAAGATTTGGCCAGCCCATTCAGGTTGCCGTTAATGTCTTTTGCTATCCGGAGTTTGGCTAATTCCTCCCGGCCATTGATGTTGTTAGCCAAACTTTGGTCAAGGGCCGGAAGCGTGGTAATATCATCTAAAAGGATGCTATCCGTTAGCGGCCGATTGATCAGGAAATTAAAATAATAACGGGCCGATTCCGCGGTTTTCTTTGCCCCGGTGAGTGAAGCGTTGATCCGGGAAACTTCATTTTGGCTTCTGAGCACAACAGTCCGGTTTACTTTGGCGTTGTCATATAGCCTTGTATTGATCCTTTGGCCTTCTTGCACCAGCCTGAGCGAGGACTCATAGATCCCGGTAGCATAAACGGCTTTGAGATAATTATAATAAGCCGTTTTGATCTCTTTGACCAGTTCGCGTTTATAAAGCTGGACTTCGGTTTTTTGCAGATCCACCTGCTGCGCCTTGATGCGCTTATTATAGATCAGTTCCGCATTCAAAATTGGAAGGGTAGTGCGAAACTTGGCGTCATAAAAATTATCCGGGTTGAGCAGAATGTGCTGGTTTTGTAACTGCGGAAAAGCATTGCTGCCGGTCAGTTTATTCAGCGTGGAATAAACCCCGTTAAACAGGTCGCCCGTCGGAAAATCTATCGTCCGTCCGCCGTCGGCTTTAGTATAAGTTGTTGAAAAGGTAACCTCGGGCCCGAACATGCTTTTTGCTTCCTTCAATGCATATACATTTTTTTCGAGTACAAAGTCTTGTTGCTTAATGCTCTGATTAGAGTTGAGCCCCTCGCGGATGTATTCATCCAGCCGGCTTTGAGCTTTTGCCGGGGTAGCGGCTATCAGGGCTCCCGCCACCAGGACAAAACCATATCGGATATGTGTTTTAGATTTCATTTTCAATCACTGTTATAATTTTAAACATCGTTCAATAAAACGTCAAAAAAAAGCGTCAACTTTTTTCAAGGAGCGCGACAAAACACTCATAACCGCTCTGCATCAGTTCCTCGTTCGTTCTGCCTATGAAACTTGTAGTACGGTCTTTGCAGAAGAGGGCACAAATGCCGTGCATTGCGGAAAGGATCATAAAGGTTAGATCTTCTGTATCCAAATCTTTGAATCTTCCCTTTTGCTGGCAGTCCTTAATTACAGAAGCCAGGCGATCGATCGCTTCCTGTGCTATCTTAAAACCACCATCATTTTCGGACATTTTTGCCGGTTCTTCCACCAGGAACATCAGGTTATAGTAATCCTTGTTTTCTTGTGCAAATTGGATAAAGATGCGGCCCATTGCTTTCAGGCGCTCAAAAGGGTCACCCACCTTTTCTAAAACTTTGAACTGGTTGAGCAGTAACCCGAACCCTTCCTTATGCAGTTCCTGGAAGATCTCACTTTTATCTTTAAAGTAAAAATAAATAGAGCCTGGGCTGTAGTTGATCTCGTTGGCGATACTACGCATGCTGGCTTGTTCATAGCCTTTTTCAAGGAATACTTTACGTGCTCCGTTTAAAATGCGTTTATGCATTTCCTGTTTCTCTTCCAATTTTCGTTCTGCTATGCCCATTTTTATTAATAATAAGATACAAATATAATAGTGCCGGCCGGGTGGCGAAATTTCGCACCACGATTCGGCGTTTAGTTTTTCATGCCGGGGCTAATTTGTCCCATAATATTTACAGCGGATTTTCGGCTCAATAATTTGAATCCAAATAGCATGAACCTATTCTTCCAACCTTGTACCACTCTCGGCTTCCGCCTGTTTTCCAGGGCCCTTACCAGTTCTTCGGCGACATCCTCAACAGATGACATTACAAATTTTGGAAAATCACTGGTATGTCCACCTGCATGTGAATGAAAGTCTGAGGCTGCAGCACCGGGATTAAAACCCATCACAAAAATTCCTTTTTTCTTGAACTCATACCACAGTGATTCCGAGAAATTGGCGACAAAACCTTTGGTAGCTGCATAAACTGAACCGCCCGGAAGGGAAGAATGCGCAAGCAGGGAACCAATATTTACCAAAGCATCACCCTGCCTGGCATTTTGCAAAAACGCATAAGATAAGGTTACCAGGGCATTCATATTGAGCTGCATGGTTGCCAGTTGCTCATCCAATGGGATCTCAATAAACTTTCCGTAAATACCAGCACCCGCATTGTTGATCAGAACATCGTATTCCCCGGCTTTCAAATGATCCGCTACTTTTTGCAAGTCGTCTTTATCCGTCAGGTCTGCAATCAAAATGGTATGGCCGGTGCCATCCAGATCTTTTAGTGCCTTATTTAATTTTTCCTCGCTGCGGGCTACCAGTGTTAACTGGTAATTTTGAGCAGCCAGACGTCTGGCTGTTTCCAGCCCTATGCCGCCGCTTGCGCCTGTGATCAATATTTTTTTCATGATTGTTTTGATTGATATTTTAAACACATCAAAATTATTGAACAGTGTTCAAAATAAAATATTAATTTTTTCATTTGACACGAAAATGATATACACATTTAAAACGTTCAAGGCCTTAAATACGGCTGGCCTTGTAATTATCTGACAGCCGCGTCGGCAGCTACTAACAGAAAACCAGTTATTTTCCAGCGATGCAATCTCCTTTTTACATTTTACGCAAGTAGTCAATTCTATTGACAACTTTTTTACGAAATTTTCATACGTCATATTGTCGTGATCAAGGCTTATTATATGGAACGATGTGCATACAGAATGATTGGATTAGATACGCACTTTTACTTACCGGAAAGAGCTGATCAGGAAAAGAATGGATGCCGGTGATTATAGTCTGAAGCAGCTCCCAACTAAATCTGACCTGACCGGATGAAAGCCACGTCAGTAAAATCCTAAGATGATTTTTTATAGACGTTAGAAAAGGAATAATTATTTTTCGATCAATAACAGCTTTTTTAGATCGAAAGATTGATCTAAAAAATTTTATTTCAACCTAACCGCTTCGTGATGCGGCTTATCTAAGCAAAATTTGAGAGTACTTTTTGAAACGTCTCTCCCCTACCTCCCTCCAAAACCGTACGCCCATCCGTCCGCTTCCATTACACATCAAACACAAAACCAAATCATAACGATCTTAATAAAAGCAAGTTGTAAATTTGGCTCGCCAATTGAGCCAAGTTAACTAATTGAAAACCTACATATTCCATATCAACCTTTACCACCTAACATTCCTGGGAACGGTTTTCCTTGGCCTGGCCGCGGCTTTGCTTTTATGGTTCGGCAAAAAACTAAATCAAACTGCAAACCGTTTTTTGGCAGTGGCGTTGGTGGTTATTGTTTTATACATAGCGCGCTTGCTTGCTGTAGATGTAGGGTTGGCGAGCTACATCCCCAATTGGGGCCGCTTGCCACTGCGGTTCTCGCTGGCCTTTGGACCGTTGGTTTATTTCTATGTACTTCAGACAACCCGGGCGGAATATAAATTCCGACTGAAGCATACGCTGCATTTTGTTCCTGTATTGTTTGAGCTTAGTATTCAGTTGTTTGAAACCAGCCAGAGTATTCAAACAGGAGTGGCAGCTTATCAAACTTCGGCTTTTAACCTTGTATTGGAATTGCTGGCGTTCATCTCAGCCCTGAGCTACCTATATGCATCCCATCAACAAATAGAAAACTATTACCGTCTCCTTGAATTCAACAACGGCGACAGGTTCTGCTACCAAATGCGCTGGTTGCACAGCTTGCTGGCCGGTTTCTTCATTTTGTGTTGCTGCTGGTTGATGGTTGCGGGTATTGATTATACTTATTTCCACCAGGGTTTAGGCAACCAGGCTTATTATCCCTTGTATTTGGCTTTGGCTATCCTGGCCATCCGGTTCGCAGTTGTAGCTTTTTTACGGCCCGAGGCTGCTTTGGCCCCAGCGAGGATGCCTGTATTTAAACCAGCGCTGCCGGCCGAATCGAAACAAAAAGGCACCTGGCTAAAGCAGGTGCTGAAAGCCAACCGCTATTACCAGGACCCGGAACTGAATTTACGCTCGCTGGCTGAAAAGCTCGACCTGCATCCTAATGATTTATCGCGCATCGTTAATACTGTACTCAAAAAAAGCTTTAACGATTTTATTAATGAGTACCGTGTTACCGAGGTTACCCGCAAAATGCAGGACCCAGCTTTTGATCACCTCACCCTGCTGGGCATCGCCTTCGAATCGGGCTTTAATTCAAAAACTACCTTCAACCGCACTTTTAAACAACTAACCGGCAAAAGTCCGGTCGAATATAAACTTGAATTGAAAAAAGAGCGACCAAATTATAATATGGAGCGCCAGCCCCGCTATGGCACGGTAATTTTAAACCAGCAAACGGCCCAAAACTGGTCGGTAAAAAAAACAAATCCCTACGCTATGTTTAAAAATTACTTCAAAATAGCCTGGCGCAACCTGATGCGCAATAAAAGCTATGCCACTATCAATGTTACCGGGCTGGCCATAGGCATCGCGGCCTGCTTGCTCATTTTTTTGGTTGTGCAGTACCAAACCGGTTTCGATAATTATCATACCAATAAAGACCGTATTTACCGCATCCTGAATGTAAGTAGCGGCCCCGACGGTGTGCATGCCGGTTCGGGCACGCCCCTGCCGATGGTTGAAGGCCTCAAGCTCGACTTTCCGCAAATAAAGCAGGCGGCCAACATCATGAAAAACGACGGCTCGCACTATACCATCGGCGATGTGCACAATACCGGTATCTTCAAAAAATTTAAGGAAGACCTGGCCTATTACGCCGACCCCGAATTTTTTAGGATCTTCGATTTTAAATGGCTTGCCGGCGATAAAAACACCGCCCTTGCCGAGCCTAAAACCGTGATCCTATCACGCGAAGAGGCCAACAAATTTTTCGGCGACTGGCACAATGCCATGGGCAAAACAATCCGCTATGAAAACCGCCGCGACCTGAAAGTGACCGCCATTATTGAAGATACCCCGGTTAATACCGATTTTCCGATGAAGCTGGCCATCTCCTGGATTACCCTCATTGAGAAAGGCGGCGACCTGAACGGCAATGTCCAGGATTGGGTAAGCACCTTCGGCGACCGGAATAGTTTTATCATTTTGCCCTCCGATATAAGCAAAAAACAGTTTAATACACAGCTTGCGGCTTTCGCAAAAAAGCATATTCCGCCACCTTACAATAAAAACCAGAGCTATCAATTACAGGCCCTCAAGGATATGCATTTCAATACCGAGGTAGGTGTGTACAGCGGTCACCCGTTTAGTAAGCAGCTCATCAGCGTGATTAGTTTGATTGGTTTGTTCCTGCTCATCATTGCCTGCGTTAACTTTATTAACCTGGCTACCGCGCAGGCCGTGAACCGATCAAAAGAAGTGGGCATCCGCAAAGTATTGGGCAGCAATCGATACCAGCTGGTACTCCAATTTATCAGCGAAACACTCATCATCACTTTATTTGCCGTTGTACTGGCCGCGGTAATTGCATGGATAACGCTTCCCATGCTCAATCGTCTGCTCGAGATCCAGTTGAGTGGTGGTTTTCTTGCTAATGGAATTGTGATCTTATTTTTAGTGGGCATGGTGATCGGGGTTACTCTCCTGGCCGGCTTCTATCCGGCGCTGGTATTATCGGGTTATAAGCCGATAGAGGCTTTGAGAAATAAGATCAACGCGGGCCGCGCCAGCGGCATCTCACTACGCCGGATATTGGTGGTGGCGCAGTTTTGCATAGCGCAGTTTTTAGTGATAGGAACGCTGGTATTGATTTACCAGATGAACTACTTCCGGAACAAAGAACTCGGGTTTAATAAGGATGCCGTGATTACGGTTCCATTCCCGGGCGATAGCATAAGCAAATCGAGAGTGGGCGCTTTGAAAGATGAGCTTTTGGGACAGCCGGGGATTAAGGATGTGAGCCTGAGTTTGTATGGGCCCTCGGATAACAGCGGCTGGTTCAGTGATTTTAAATTCAATAACGCAGCCAAACAAGTGGATTTTGCCGCCTGCCTCAAATGGGCCGATGCTGATTATTTCAGGCTTTATGATATCCGGTTTGTTGCCGGAGGTCCGTATAAAAAAACGGATACGATAGCGGGCTACGTGGTTAACGAAACCCTGATCCACAAACTCGGCATTACCGATCCGAAACAAGCCATAGGCAAATTCATTATGCTTTGGAATGATAAGAAACTGAACGCCCGCATTACCGGCGTGGTGAAGGATTATAATACAGGCTCGCTCCGCAGTGCTATCCCGCCGGTACTGATGGGAGCCTGGAAATCGCAATACGGCAAGCTCAATATCAAGATTCAGTCGCAAAATGTTAAACAGACCCTCGCCGGTATCGACAACCTTTGGAATAAAACCTTCCCGGAGGGCGTGTACGAATACCAGTTTCTCGATAAAACGATCGAAAACTTTTACCGTAATGAGGACGAGTTATCCACCCTTTATAAGTTATTCGCAGGCATAGCCATCTTTATTTCTTGTTTGGGATTGTATGGAATGGTATCCTTCATGGCCTTGCAACGCACCAAAGAGGTTGGTATCCGCAAAACTTTAGGGGCATCGGTAGGTAATATCGTTTACCTGTTTTCGAGGGAGTTTACGGTGCTTATTGTTATCGCCTTTGCCATATCGGCCCCCGTAGGTTATTACTTTATGCACAAATGGCTGCAGGACTATACTTACCGAATTACTATCGGCGCGGATATATTTATTTTGGCAATCCTGACTTCGGTGGCTATCGCCTGGATAAGTGTGGGTTATAAGGCCATAGTGGCCGCGCTGGCCAACCCGGTGAAGAGTTTGAGGAGTGAGTAGAAAGACCTAAGGCGCTTTTATTGGTACGACAACAAAAACAGATGATTGACTCAATCGGTCCTTTAACAACACTTAGGAACTATTGCTCCATTAAAGCCTATCGGGCAAAACAAGCGTTATCCTACTTAACCCTAAACTGGAAAATATCCGAAGTACTTAAATTATTTTGCTTATCGCGGGTTACAATCTTCCAGTAATATATGCCGGCAGGTTTAACTTGTATATTGCTTAATGAAGTACCCGAAATATGAGATTGCAACAACGATGGGGAAGCAGCATTGGTACCAAAGTATATATCGTAGTCCATGATATCGTTATCAGCATCTGAACCTGTCCATGATAGGCTAATGAGGCTATTCACAGCCTGTAATTGTCCACCATCAACTGGTTGGTAAGCAGTTGCCGGGAATGGCGCGTGACTTACTACGCCTGGCCCTGAGCTATAAAATTTCCAGGTATCGCTTTGCGCCGTACCGGATGTATTTTTTAGTTTCGATATAACCTGCCACGAGTAGGGTGTATTTACCGGCAACTCTACCGAAACCTGGTTCACAGCTACAGTTTGACTAAGTGCTTTACCCGTTTGGAGGTTTTTTATAGTTATCTCGTATTCGTCGGTATTGGTGGCCGCATTCCAGCTAAAAAATATGCTGCTTTGTGATCCTGATTGCCCATTACCGCTCACACACACCGAGTTTTGGGCGGGCAATATCAAAACGGGTTTCGATGGTGACTTTGTATCTGAACCGGCATCGCCTTTTTTTCCGCAGCTACAAAAAATAAAACCGGCACATATCGTCAACAATACTAATCTCTTCATTTTTTAATTATCTTAAATACCTGTTTTGTACCATCCGTATCCAGCATTAAAGTATAGTTACCAGGAAGCTCAATTCCGCCCGTTTGTAATGTTACTGTGCTTGCAGGGTTACTTATCTGCTTACTAAGCACCAACAAGCCACTAACTGAATAAATATCAATAATTGCCTTTTTAACCTGTTTATCACCAATAAACACATTGATAGATCCGTTGAAAGGGTTTGGGTATGGTGCCGGTTGGGCAGTAATATCAATGATCTTCTCCACCACGCCCTGGCACAACTTATCCGTTGTTACGCTTAATTTATTTTTGCCCGCCGCCAATGGTAATACAATACTGCTATCCCTGGTGCTATGTAAAACCCCGTTCAACATTACGTGATACACTTCCCCCCCGTTTAACGACAGACTGATGGCCTTGCTTGCCTCGTTTACGGTAGATAGCAGGGTAAGGTCTGCCGGTTGCGATACTACTGCCGCATAGCATTGCTGATAATTTTTATCTTCTTCTACTGTTATGCACACATTATAAGTCCCGGCTGAAAGCCCGCCAAAGTTGACGGTTTTAGTGAACGGAGCAGATTTATCCAAACCATTACCGGTTATGCGGGCGGTATATTTGTAGCTGTCATAAGTTGCATCGACTGTAATCTTTCCGTTGCCACTGCCTCTGCAGGTTAAACTTTGCGACGTTAGCAGGAAAGCATTTTGCGGCAGTATAAATTTAGATACGATAACTACAGGCAATGACACTTGGCTAAGCGAGTCGACACTTACTCGTACAGTGTATGATGCTGGCTCTTTAACTTCATAACTGGCATCTGTAGCACCGGCAATAGCCTGCCCATTTTTCATCCATTGATATTGATATCCATCTGTCGCCGCAGTGCGTAAATAAGTGCTGCCATACTGTTGGATTACGGTAGCATCAGCATCCACTTGCGGAACAATAAATAATTGCAAGCCATCTGCGATACCGGAACCGTCTTTATTTTTAACAATAATTTGCCCCCCGGTTGTGCCTGGGGCAATAATTGCGTTGATTAACGTTGGCGATACTACTTTAAATTTAGCTGCGGCCGTGGTTCCGAACGAAACATCCGTAACATTCTTAAAATTTATACCGGTAATGGCTACTGTTGTACCTACCTGCGCCCGCGGCGGTGTGAATGAGTAAATAACCGGCGCAGTTGAGGTAACAAAAGTGTTTGATTCGGCCGTATAAGTGCCCGATGATGTAACCGCACTTATGGCATAAATATAAGTGGTGTTGGGTTTAAGATTTTTCAGTACCGCATTGTAGGTTGCCATACCCGAACCACCGCTTACCGTACTCACATTAACAGTTTTACCATCGCCAACTTTCGGTGCCTCCCAATACCTGAACAGTATCGTGGCATCATTGCCATTATCATCAGCCGAACCTGCAATTGTAGCCCCAGTAGTACTGACGTCAGCCGCATCCTTAGTTGATAGTATAGGTGTTGCAGTGTACGTTCTTACAAAACTTTGCGTACTTGCGGTATTGTCGCTCCCCGCAAGCATCATGGCGCCGTTAGGGGTCATGCTTACTGAGGCACCAAGGCTCGTAGGGTTAACTTCTCTTAAATAAAGTTTATTAACCACATTCCAGGTATCGCCAGTACGTTTGTAGCACCACATCGCTCCCTCGTAATAATCTGTTAAATAGCCACCCACCATCATTGTTGCACCGTCTGCAGACAGCATCAACGCCTCTCCGAACGCAGAATTATTAGCGCCGTCTTTGGGTATTATCATATTGCCCTGCTGTTTCCAGGTATTATTGCTGCGTGTAAATACCCACACTCCGCTGTTTTGTGAACCATCATACCACGATACGCTACCTATTGCCAGCACGTTACCGTCTGCGTTTAGCGAAAGCGCAACCCCTTGCGACTGCAAATGTTTGGCACCGGTGCCAATTAGTTTGGCACCCTGCTGACTCCATACGCCGTTGGCATTCCTTGTGAATACCCAGGTAGCACCGGTATAGTTGTCATCATTGTAACCGCCCAATGCTATGGTATTGCCATCGGCACTTATAGCTACTATAACACTTTGATCAATACCGCCTACGGCACCCTGGCAAACAAGTTTGGCACCCTGTGGGGTCCATACACCGCGATCACGTGTATAAACCCATGCCGCTCCGTTATTCATGTGGCTGGTAGATCCTAACACAAGGGTGTTGCCATCGGCACTCAGTGCTATATTGTACGGATAGGCGTCGTTTAAAGGATCAATTGCCTTAAAGTCGGCTTGTTTTGACCATATTTCACCATCACGTACATACACAGTTGCAACGCCGTCGTGTGTAAAAACAGCGGTGTTGCCATCTGCACTTAGTGCGGTAAAAAATAAAAGACTTCCTGTTAATAAATTATCGGTTTGCTTTTCCCATGCATCTCCATTGCGTTTGTATATCCAAACACCACTTTGCCCGTGGTCAACATATGCAGCAAAAAGGGCGGTTTTACCGTCGGCGCTGATATTTACTTTAGTATTAGAGCGTCCGTAGCTGTCTGGCTCATCAAGATACAACCTTTGCTGTTGCAGGAAATTTGGCTGCGAGGTATTGATAACTTTAAAGCTACCACTTGCATTCACGCTCCCCGCGGGTGTGTTAATAGTAAGCCCTCCTTTAGTTGTACCGGGCATAACCATAGCAATCATTTGTTTGCCGGTTGCAGATATTACCAGGGCAGGCACACCGCCTACAATAACACTTTGGGGGCTTATAAGGTTATCGCCGCTTATTGTAATCAGTGTACCAATCGCCCCTTTCGCAGGAGTAAAAGACGTAACAACAGGCAATCCCGGTATAGTTGTGAATTTTTTTGTTATGCCATTTACCGTACCTTGAGTACTTGATGCATTTATACGGTAGTAATAAGTTACGCCGGGTGCAAGGCCAGACAGTGCAACGCTGAAAGTCACCGCTCCCTGATCTGCAGCTACGCTGCTTTTGCCATCAGCCGGTATAATTTTAGCCCCGCTCATATCGGAAGATGTGCTGTATTCAAAATTAACGGCAGCTGCAATGCCTTTACCATTCACGGTACCATTCAATGAGGCGCCATTAAGAACAATATTTGATGCGCTTAAAGTATTGGCTTCGGGCAATAAAATTGCCTTGTAAACAGCCACCGAACCAACTCCCCCATTATCAAAATGGTTGCCCGCCGCCGCAATGCTGCCATCAGCGCTAATTGATAAGGCATCACCATAATAAGTTGCATTACTTGCAGCTTGTGATACAGGGTTTCCCTGTTGGATATATTTGTCGTCGGTACGCTTAAAAAATCTAAGCTCATCCTTGCCTGTATTTCCTGCATCAGCCGCAACAATTGTTGAAGCATCGGCGCTGGCACCTACCAGGCGGCCAAACATACGCACGTTATTAGCAGCTGCAGGCAACGCTATTCTGGTGTTTTGCGTCCAGTTAATGGTTGATGGGAACTCACGTTTAAAAGCCCATACAGCACCTTGTCCGCTGTTAAAATTTGGCGCGCCTACTATCACATATTTTCCATCAGCACTTACCGATATCGAACTGCCGAACTGCGAACCATCAGCAACGCCGTCTGGCACAAGTTCAAAGGGCGGGGATAACCATCCGCTATCGCCTAATTTAGTATAAACGCGCACCGTGCCTCTGCTGCTGCCATAAGTTGGTTGTCCAACAGCAATTACCTTCCCCTCAGCACTAATAGCCAAAGTATTACCCGGCTGAAAGCCGAACGGCAGCTGTAAATTTGTACCTGACCAAACATTGTTTGCACGGTTATACACCGTTATCATAGCATAATAATTATTCTGCGAAGATCCGCTTACTACAACGGTCGATCCATCGGCGCTTACTGCTACGAGGCTGCCCTGCGCCTGTTGCCGGGGTAATGCTGCAGTAACAAGCTTTTGTCCTTGCTGTGTCCATATTTTGCTGCTTCGGGTGTATATCCAGACTGCGCCTGTTGCATTATTATCGCCTTCGCCACCTACTACTACCATATTACCATCGGCCGTTATAGCAACCGATGCTCCTTGCCTGGCCGCTCCTATTACATCAAGACCAGACAGCCGGGCTTCCATATTCCAGCTATCTCCATTTCGAGTATAAATGTAAGCCGCGCCAATATTGTTATTATCACTATGGGCTCCCACTATTAAGGTATTACCGTCGGCACTCAAGGCGGTTGCCCATCCAAATTGTGCAAGCCCTTTCACGTCTGCCTGTGTTATCCTTGTTTGCGGAGTAAATGAACCATACGCTGGTGCCAGCTTAAAATTGCTGGACGCTGTGGCATAACCATTAGCGGTGTTAAGCGCTATCGCGCCGGTTGACGCCCCGGGCATAACCATTGCTACAACTTCGGTATTAGTGTTTGACAACACTACAGTATTTATTCCTCCTATTACCACGCCCTGCGTATTAACCAGGTTATTACCATGTATAGCAACCAAAGTACCCGCCGGGCCACTTAGTGGGTTAAACGATGAAATGGCCGGCTTACCAACATTGGCGACAGTTGCTATATTTAGAGTATAAGAACTGCTGCCGGCCGCATTAAAAGCGGTTACAACATAATCTGAAGCTGGAGTTATTTCTGTAGCAAAGCCGGTGATATTACCTGTAAGCTGATCAAATTTAAGGCCCGCAGGCAGCTGTTTATTAATAATGTAACCAGTAACTCGTATTTTCCGAACCAGGTAGTTCTGATATTCTACCAGGTAAATATTCCCTTTCGTGTCATAAGTGAGCGCATTAGGACTTCTGAACTGGGCTATGGTGCCTATTCCATCTGTGTTGCCGCCTGCCGTATAACCATCGGCGGGAGTACCGGCTACCCGGTTTATTATACCGGCAGGAGAAATAACGTTTATGATTTGATTGGCTGTATAATAAATATTGCCTGTAGCATCGGCGGCTACACTGGTTACATAATTATTTGAGGGGATACCCAACATTTCGGCGGTGGCAACGGTTGTCACAACGCCCTGCGGGGTTATTTTCCTTATCCTGTCATAATCACCCGCGATGATATTATCTTGTTTATCTACAGCTAAGCAATTGATACTATTAAACCTGGCCGTTATTGCATTTCCATCATTTGATCCGGCATCGCCAAAGCTACCTGCAAATGTTGTAACAACACCTTGTGGTGTTACTTTACGGATGGCCTTGATATCATAGTCTGCAACATATAAATTACCCTTGCTATCCACAGCGATTGAAAGAGGATAACCAAAAGATGCATCGGCACCAATACCATTAACCGGGCCATAAGGGCCACCACCCGCTATTGTTGTCACTACAGTGTCGGGGGTTATTTTACGCACACTCCTATCTGACATAACATACAGGTTACCGGCAGCATCAACTGTAATTGCGCGGGGATCAACGAAGCCCGCAGACCGGCCAACGCCATCTTTGTAAATATCATTACCTCCAGCAAACGTAGTCATAACACCGGCCGGCGTTATTTTGCGAATAACATGATTGGCTTCATCGGCCATAAATATATTACCTTTTGCATCTACGCATTGTGAACGTACAGCACCGAAGCTTGCGGTTGCAGCACTACCATCCTGGTAGCCCGGCCGGCCACTGCCACAAAGAGTGGTAACCTGTCCATAATATCCCTGAGGTATTGCGCCTCCGGTGTTTACAGGCACTAACGTTTGGATTGGAACTCCCAAAGTAAATATTTTAGCTCCGGCGGTGTAAGTGATTTTAGGGGCCTGGGCCTTAACCGCAGTTATTATGCACAACAAGCATAAAATTGCCAGTAAAAATTTCGACTTCATTAAATCAGTTACTGGCTTTAAAAAACTTTAGCGGATAATGAGTTACTGGGAGTAAAGGGGGTATATATTTATTCATACATTACAGCGATAAGATTAGTAGCAGTAAATATAATATTTTTTAATGGGAAATTGAGTGCCGGGTTTTTGGCGACATTTTTCATAAAACACTTTGACACAAGTGTTAGTTGCTTCGTTCTTACAAAACGATCCGGTACACTATTTCTAAAATTCAACCAGGATCTTATATCTTCAATCTATTAAAATTAAACTTTTGTTCCTGGCCTTCTTTGATTTCTTTAGCGTTAACTGATCGCTTTTTACTATCCGCTACCGTGTTTAATTTAATAGTCTCGTGATGAACTTTAATGGTTAATGATCTTACTTTGCTATTTGCGCCATCGTTGCACTACCCGACCGCGTAACCGTTCGACCAGAAATAAGTTCCGGTTTGGATGTTATTGCAAACTGCCATCAACTGCTGAATACTGGAATTTGCTGATGGCAGGATTAGCTGATTTCGGCAGACATCACTTCAAGCCGGTAATCTTTGTCCACTATAAACTCGTCCGGATGCACCTTCAATGCATTCTGATGACATTCAAGACAGTTTGCTATTAGATTAAATCTATGGTATAACCTTCCGACTGAAGTTTTTGGATGACTTCAAAAGCCGTGGCCATGATATTGTTGTTTTTTTATAAATCTCGGTATAGTTAATGCTTAGTCCCAGTTACCTGACAGCGTAACATCCATGTCTTTATTTTTGACATCCATCTCTAACGGAAAGATGATTTTATAACTATCCATATTCATTTTTTGCGAACTAATCAAACCTGTAGAGTCGGCCCACAACTGCACTATACATGTTTGTTTATATAGCGCTTGTTTGAGGCTCGAAGTTATACCCAGCGTAACGGGCAATGGCAGGGTTGACGGATACGAAGCAGATTTACCGATAACTCGCTGATTATCTGCGGCGTCAACTACCTTGACGTAAATAAGCTGTAATTCGGAGTTTTTGTTTGTGTAGGCATTTATGGTAACCGTTTTTAATTTAAAGTTTTGGTTATCTTTTTGGCATGCAGTTATACTGACGATGATAATAGCCAACAGGGTTATATATTTCATTTGTTGTTTAATATTAAGTAATTAGATTATGCAGGTACAAGCCGGCGCGAACGCAGGTAAACCGCTGTACGATTTAGATAAGGGAATAAAGCAATAAGCAGCAAGGTTGCGACCAACATCATTGACATCATCTCGTAATAATCCATAGCGAATCTGATTTGGATTTGCTGATTAACGGCGCCTACCAATTGCTTGTTTGCGCCTTTACCGGCTTGCTTTAACGAGAGACCCTTTGACAACAGTTCGGTCCCACGCGTGGCCAGCGCGTGCAATGCAAACCGGTCAACTTTTGTTAGATGGTCCTGAAATGCATTGTAATGCCGGCTTTTTTCGTAGAGCTCGCAAAAATTGATGATTGTAGCACTAACACAGAAGCCAACATACCCCATAGTTGAACATATCGAAGTTGCTGACGGGCCAATTGCAACAGGCACTGCAGAGATGGCATACACAATAGTGGGTACCATGATCATCCCCACGCCTATCCCCTGCATAAATAGCGGAGCGTAAAAGTTGTTTTCATTTGCCTCTGTAGCAAACAAAAAGAACATAATGACGTGAAAAGCCAGCAATAATATAAAGCCCGGAAACCAGATAAACCTGATATTTTTTTTCTGCAGGATCATAGCACCGGAAATTATAATACCAATTATGAGGCCGCCCAGGTTGCAACTGTTTATATAGCTTACGTGAATAGGATCAAGCTTAAGCACACCTGTAAAAAATGAATTGGTGATATTAACCGCAAACCGACATATATAAAGTATTAAGATGAGAAAGGCCGCGAACTTAAAATTGCGAAAGCGAAATATACCCAGATGCAGATATGGTCTTTTTAAACCTCTTTGGCGTACAATGTAAATCAGCGTGCTAACTATCATAGCGGCAACGCTATAGTAAATGCGGGCATCATCCAACCAATAATATTCCTGCCCATAAATACTAATATACCCCAGCAAAGTGAGCATGATGCTCCAAAACACAAAACTCTGCCAGTCGAGTTTGTATAAGTGAAACCGGGCGTTTAACCTTACGTTATTCATACACAGCATGATAAGGCACAGGCATGGCAGGTAAGAGAATAATGCGCCCTTGTAAACCAGGTTAAAATTATAAGAGTCTATCAAATCGGCGGTAACCAAATTGGTAAAGGGCAGAATACATATCAGCATTCCGAAAAAAACCGAGAAGCTTATTTCGCGGGCCCTTTCGCTGTGCAGGCGGGTAAACATGAGGGATAAAGACAGGTTTACTGTACTGGAGAACAACATCCCCTGGAAAAAACGGATCGGGAATAATATATAAAGATCATTGGTTAAATAACATACCAGTGTTGTCAGCAACTCCAACATGGTAAAAATGATAAAATATTCTTTTGCTGCCAGGAAGTTGAAGAATCGCCGTTCAAGGCTGTAAAAGGCTATATACCCGGCATAAAACAAAGCTACCGCAAATTGTATATCTGCCGGTTCGCTGCCATAATAGCCTGCTGCCGCATTGATGTTTGCAAATGGCAGAAAAAAAAGCACCAGCGTGGGCAGGATAAGTGAAAACAGTATGATCTTAATAGCCCAGCCCGGAACCCAGCTTCTAAAAATTGGAATCCCCCTATCCATGGCGCTGCTGTTTTTTTGGAACGTAAACATTAACATTCATCCCCACTCTAAGCATGGCCAGCTGCTTTTTTTCAGCATCGACCCTGATACGTACCGGCACACGCTGAACAATTTTCACATAGTTACCGGTAGAGTTATCCGGAGGCAGCAACGAGAAGCTGGAACCGGTCGCGGGCGACAGTGAAATGATAGTGCCCTTAAACTCCTGGTCCGGAAATGCGTCGGCAACAAATTTTACGGTATCACCTATATGCATGCCGGCAATTTGGGTTTCTTTATAATTGGCTATCACCCATTTGTCAGTTTCGTTATCAACAATATAGGCCAACACTTCGCCAGCATTAATCATTTGACCGACCTCTACCGTACGACGGCCCATTCTTCCATCATATGAAGCCCTGATAACGGTATATTCAACGTCAAGCATGTTGCGGTCAAGCAAAGCTTTTAAACGTGCAATTTCTGCCCTTAATACCGTCTTTTCTGCTATAATATCTTCTATTTTTGATTCTGCGGCTCCGTAGTTTTCCTCTGCCGACTGGAAATCGCTATTGTTTACATCCAGGGTAGCCTGAACATTTTCAAGCTGTTGTTTAGTAGCTGACTCCTCTTTATAAAGGCGCAAATAACGTTCAAAGTCAAGCCGCTGTTTCCAAACTTTTGCAGCGCTTGCTTTAATTTGAGCTTTAGCAGAACCGGCAGTTTTTTGCGTGGTGTGTATGTTACTTTTTAATACCTCTAACTGTGCCTCGGCTTTTTGTATAGCTGCCCGGGTCTGCGCAACTTGTAAAGTGTATTCCCGGTTGTCTATGATTAATAAGGTATCTCCCTTTTTTACCGGCTGGTTCTCTTCAAACTTTACAGCCACTATAAAACCTCCCGCACGCGATATAACAGGGTTTACGTACTCCTGTACCTGTGCGTCATTAGTTTGCTCATACTCATGATACTCCCAAAGTGTAAATACGGCCCAAATAGCCAGGGCTATAATGGTAAGGCCGGCTATCCAACCGGTTATCTTGGTAATAATTCGATCTGTTACTATATGCTTTTTTTTCATGTTAAAGTACGCCGGTGATGTTTTGAAGTAGATAATATTTGTTTTGGGCCACAATACGTGCGGTTGCCAGCTCAAAGCGTGTTTGCAGCACCTGCACATCGGCATCAAGCAAGTCGGTAATTAATGAAGTTTGATTGAAATAGGTATTTTTAATAATGCGGGCGTTTTCCTGTGCATGGGCCACATCAACCTCGGCCACACCAATTTGCACCAGCGATTCCTTATATCGTAAGTAAGCCTCTTTAACCTGTTGCCGTACTTTGTCCTCAATGTCTTTATGAGTGGTTTCTTCTTTATCAAGCTCCAGTTTAGCCGAGTTCACTTTATGCCTGTTTTGATAAAGTTGCGATAGCGGCATAGTAACCCTGATACCGGCAACACCAAGCGAGTACCAGGCAGGATTGTAGGGAAATAGGAATATTTGCGGGTTAGCATATGAAAAATCGCTGTAAAGCCCAACCTTTGGCTGATAGTTGGCTTTTACCTGGCTAAGATGCAGTTTACTAACCTGCGTTTGCTTTTCAGAAATATGGTACGCAAAGGAATGTTCCATTGCGTCGGCGAGGTATTTTTCATAAGGCAATTCTGGCACGTCAACTGAATCGAACTCTGTGGGGATGATCACACTTTCATCCGGTTCGCCCATAATGATGTTTAGTTTCTGCGTAGCGATAAGAATATCATTCTCAATGGTTACCAAAGCCATCTTACGCCTGGAAAGATCCAGTTCAACACGCAGCACATCGCTTTTTAAGACCACCCCATTTTTTTGAAGGGCTTTTATCTCCAACAATTGCTTTTCCTGATCGGCAATATCCTTAATGATCAGTTTCCTGAAGACCAAGGCCTTTTGAAGATCAAGATACAGCGCGGCCGTTTTATACCTGATGACAGAGATCGCTTCGTTATTATGGATAACCGCAATCTGGTACAATAGCTTATTCTCTTCAATTTTAAGATTAAGCTTATTGCCATTATAAAGGTTCAGATAAAAATCGGCCCCTGCTTTGTATAAAGTGTGTATAATTTCGTGTTCCTGCGTGTGCGAAGAAAAAAGGCCATTTTCATAAATGGGCATATTGGTTGCCTTTTCAATGCTGCCAAGCAAACTTACTTCGGGCAACCGTTCCATTATTGCGTCCTTAATCTCCTCGTCAGCAATCAAATTGGCTTTTCTGGTAATCTCAACCTGCCTGCTGTTTTGTTCGGCTTTGCGCCAGGCCTCCGGCAATGTAAGAATGGCAGTGTTTTTAGACTGGCTATATGCGATATTGGCGGTTAACAAACCAGCAAATGCGATCAATATTTTACTGTAGTACATATTTGTGGCAAAAATATGCCTCTCATAATTGCTCGCTTTCGCCTAAGTTGCCAATATTTTCATCATTCCGGCCAATTTTTATTAACTTTGAACTGCGATGAAATTCTAATGACGAAAATTGGATTAATAGCTTCTCTCCCCGAAATTGATAATAAACCGGATTCGGTTTTTGTGATGCATGAAAGATCAGAGAAATTAATCCCTTTTCATACCCATACCAAGGGCCAGTTAAGCTACGTTGAGGGCGGCTTGGCTTACATCACTACACAAAACAAAACCTATGTAGTGCCTGCAAGGCATTATTTCTGGATTCCGCAGGGCCTGATACATGAACTTCGGGTGGGTGTTTTCGCAACAGCTTTACGATCACTTTATTTTTATTCCACCAACGACGACGCGAATGAATTTTATGGCAAACTGGGTATTTATCCGGCTAGCGAGTTGCTGATCCAAATGATCAATTATACCGAGCGTTGGGACGAACTCCATATAGGCATTGGCGATCGTAATTTCGATTTCCTGGTAGCGCTGAAGAATATGCTGCCCGACTTAAACAAAAGGTCGTTGCCTATTATGTTGCCCAAAACTGAACATGAGCTAATGCAAAAGATCATGAATTATTTAGAAAGCCATATAAGCGAAAAATTAGTTATAGCTGATGTAAGCGAACATTTTGCCATGAGCGAGCGGTCGTTATCGCGCCTGTTTCAGTCGCAATTACGTATTTCTTTTTTACAATATATTAAGAGCCTGCGTATGATAACGGCGATAGAGATGATTGTTAAAACACAAAAACCTATTGCTGATATTGCTTTTGAGGTGGGGTATGCCAGTGTTGCGTCATTTAGTGATACATTTTATGCTTTCACCTCATCACGTCCGTCTGACTTGCGGAGGCGTTGATCTGAAAAGTCAGCCGAACGGTCAAGCTTTCCCAGTACCGCTTACCCACACACGTACGCTTTGCACATCTATAGTAGAATATCCAGTCTCTGCCCTGGCTGTGGCTCTTGCCAGCTTTTAAGTCCGCCTGTGAAAAAATAGATGTCATTAAACCCTTGTCTTCATTTATTCCCATACAAAGGTCTTGGGCGCTGACCCCATCCGCTAACAGAAAGTAAGTTTAATCAATTCAATGAAGATTTGAATTGAGCAGGCGATAGCTGCGTTTTGATCTTAAAAAGGCGGCTAAACGATTGCGGATGCCCGAATCCCAATCGATAAGCGACTTGGCTAATGCTCAATGTGGATGTGGCAAGTAATTCTTTAGATCTCTCGATCAGTTGCTCCTGGATGTGCTGTTGTGCGCTAAGCCCGGTGAGCGAGCGCAACATATCACTCAGGTAATTTGGTGTGTAGTTTAATCGATCCGCCAGGTGCTGAACGGTGGGCAGCCCTTTTTTTGTTGGCATTTCTTTTTGGAAGTAACTGTTGAGTGCCGCTTCGAACTGCTGAAGCAGGTCGCTGGTGGCGGACTGTCTCGTAAGGAACTGACGTTTGTAAAAGCGTTTGGCGTACGTCAAAAGCAATTCTATCTGCGCAATGACCACCTCCTGGCTGAAATCGTCGATGCGGCTGTTCAACTCTTCTTCAATGATCTTAAAAATGGATGAAATGGTCTTTCTTTCCTGTTCAGAAAGGTGAAGCGCTTCGTTTGATGAATATGAAAAAAAACCATACTGCCTGATCTTGGCAGCTAAGGGAAAACCTTGCAAAAAATCCTGATGAAAGATCAACGAATAACCTTCATTTCCTTTATATACGGATGTGCTGCCAACCACCTGGTTAGGTGCGGTGAATACCATACTGCCTTCGTCAAAATCATAATAGCCCTGCCCGTATCTAAACTTGCCGCCCAGCTTTTCAATAAAGGATATCTTGTACAACGAGGTCACGTAACTGACCGGTAAACGGCTTAAATTAATCCGTTCGTCGCGTGTATCAAACAAGGTGATTAACGGATGCTTAGGCCCTGGGAGATCCAGCATACGGTGAACCTCTTTAATCGATTCTACTTTAGCGATTTTAGGCTTTTCTGTTTTCATAGCTAAAATTACTTAATATGACCGGCAACTGCCTCAGCCGCCGGTCATTTAAGTGCCAGGTAATTGCGATTAATCGAATTACCAGGGCAGTTTTCCTTCCGGGCCGGTAAATCCACCTGTCGGGCCATCTGTTTCGAGTGCGACGCGTACTGGCTCACGCGAACCCATTTCCAGGCTATCTGTTCCCTGGAAATTATTGAGCGCAGTAGCTGTATAACCCGGGCTGGTCGCGTTTACCTTGATCCCTTCTTTCTCCAGCTCTAAGGCAAAAGCCAGGGTTACCGCATTTAAAGCAGTTTTAGATGCAGCATAGACGATGCCGAAATGCTCACGTGCCCAGCATTCCGGATCGGAAATCCATGTAAGGGAGCCAAGGCCGCTGGATACGTTAACGATGCGCGCTGCTGCCGATTTTCGCAGTAAGGGCAACGCCTTCTGGGTTACAGCGATCACACCGAAAACGTTGGTTTCCCAAACGGTGCGTACTTCATCCAGCGATACGTTAACGGCGCGACCGGTGGCCATTAACTCCTCCGGGGTTTTGGGAGCCGTTCCTGCGTGAGAGACACCCGCGTTATTCACCAGTAGGTCCAGGCGTCCATATTCACCGGTTATTTTAGCTACCGCCGCATTGATACTTTCCTGCTGTGTGACATCCAGCTGTACTGCTTTTGCATTATCGCCAATCTCGGCAGCTGCCTTTTTGCCGTTCTCCAGGTTACGGGAACCCAAATAAACAATATAGCCGTTAGCGGCTAGTGCTTTAGCAATTTCATTCCCTACACCCTGATTAGCACCGGTTACCAGCGCGATCAGTTGATTATGATCTTGACTTTCCATTTGCTTAATTTTTTTAGTAGAACAAAGGTCTGTATCACAAGTTGTACCGTTTTAACCAAATCAAGGATATTCCTAACCAAATTATTCTATTATTTAAAAGGGCTACCCAGCCTACGATATTGCCTGGACGCCATTAGTTGGCAGCCGGGCTCGTGAGTACAGTAGCATTCAAATATTTGGTCGATTCGGCAGGACGATGTCCTGCCAGCTTTGGGCGACGGTGATTTGTTTGAGAAGCGGTAAACAAAACAAGGTCGTGATTTTTTTCATGGCCTATTATAGTTAGACGTTTGTGAGGCTCTAAATATTATTAGAAATTTTTAGAGCTGATCTATAAAGCCATGTTTGCTCCACGGTAGGCCTGTTGTCATTAACATTCAGAATTAACGTTAATACTGTCCATCCCATGTGGATCAATCATTGCGAACTAAACAGAGCCCCGGTTGAAAACAAACAGATTAAGTGATTATCCCACGAGGCAGGGTGGGCTATCCGCAATTAATAAAAGCATAAAAAAAGTTGTCAATGAATTGACAACTTGCCTAAAGTAGTACTCAAACCCGTCTGCTATACAAACGTTTTTTTCAGATGACCTAACACGGTTTGCCGCTTTATTTTAATAAATAAGATAAATTTGAAATATCTAAACCGTCATTAATCGAACCGCAGCTATATGTCAATATTCGTTAACTATTGAACCTACGGGAGTAATTTTATGAGATCCTTCCTCTCCTGCTCACCAACCTGCTTAAGCAACCTAATTTCTTCTGGGATAAGTTTATAATAGCGCTCAAAATTCTCTAAATAGTTTGCGAAATTCATTGGATGATAACTCAGTAAGCGATTAGTTTCCTCCGCAAAACCAAGATTTTTCGGAATATAAATACCATCATTACCATTGTCGCCATTTTTTAATACAGATGTTATCATCGACAAGCGTTTGAACTTCTCTACAAGCCCTGCAGTTATCAAGGTTCCTGGTGCCTCGTTATAGGTTATGCGTAATTGCCTTGCAACCTTGCAGCTTTGATCAGGAAGCAATATATTTAAACATAGATTGTCGCCATCATAATTCCAGCAGCCATCCCGGCTATCAGGATTAAATTGCAGAGGTTTGCCGTTCACCGATACCTTTAACGGCGGCTGGGTACCAAATACCTTTATTTTAATTTTTTTCCGTTCGGCCATGTCTTGATAATTGCCCACAGTAGGCGCTATATTCACAATCAGCTCTTTGTCGTCGAGCTGTGATGCTATGTTAGTTTTGGCAAATTGGTTTTTATAATTTTTATTGTTTCCGTTATCCTCGTAAACCTGGAAATTACCGCTACCTCCCGGAAATATTCCCAGCGTTAGGTTATTCGGATTTTTGTCCAGATTTTGAATTTGATTATTGTACATGGGTATTACCGAGCCGGCTTTTACATATACCGGGTATTCGTTAATCGAAAATGAACGTTCAAGTATTTGCCCTCCCTTTAGCAAAGTTCCTGTAGACCACTCATACCAATCATTTCCTTTCGGCAACCAAACTTTAACTGTGGCGAAGCCATCCTTAGATGGTGTTGTAATTGGCCTGATAAGCATATTATCGCCAAACATGTACTCTTCTTTATAGCTGTAAGCTTCCGGCTGTTTCGCATAATCATAATACATTGGCCGGCAAAGCCCGATGCCGGTTTCAAACGTTTTCCTTGACATTGTATAAATGTAGGGCACGAGCGCGTAACGCAGCCTGATGGCATCATGTTGTGCTGTAGCATACTCCGGAGCAAAATTCCATATCTCTTTTTTGATAGCTGCGTTTTTAGTAGAATGTGTTCGCATAATGGGGCTAAAGCAACCATATTGCAACCAACGTGTATAAAGTTCAGGCTCTACCCCTTTTTCGTTTCCCTTGAGGATGTGCCCGCCAATATCATGGCTCCAATAACAATATAAAACGTTCGATGCAGTGCTTGTAAAATAGGGTTCATAAGCCAGTGATTCCCACGACATGAAAGTATCTCCCGAAAATCCAATCTGGTAACGGTGGTTGCCCAATCCTCCCCATCGATGGTACAACAGCGGCCTGTTTTGGCTATGCATTGCCTTATCGGTAAAGAATGTATAATTAAGCCACCATGTATTACTTAGTTGGGGGATCTTATTATCGTTTGGCCATTGTTGCCAGTCCAGCCACCAAAAATTAACGCCGGCTTTTTCTATTGGTCTTAATACGATATCAAATAAGCCACGCATAAACACTTTGTTTGATACTTCAAACGGGATAGCTTTCCTTTGGGAGGAATCGGTCTTTATATAGGCAGCAAAATCATTATAACGTTGTTCTGTTGGTTGGATACCATCTGCCGGATGGAGATTCAATGTGGTTTTTAAATGGTTGTCCTTTGCCCATTTCAAAAAGTTGCCTGGATCGGGGAAAAGGTTTTTGTTCCAGGTGTAACCTGTCCAGCCCCTGGTATGCCAATCCATATCTATCACCAAAACATCAGTAGGTACATCAAATCGTTTCAGGTTTTGCACCAGTTCCCGAAGCTCGTTATCCGAGTAACTCCAATACCTCGACCACCAGTAACCAAATACATAGCGTGGTAACATAGGCACATGACCTGCAATTTTGCTAAAATCCAATAACGCGGATTTATAATCATCACCATAGCCCAGAAAGTACCAATCCAATTTTGGGGCACCAGGAGCGGTTATCCAGGGCCAGTCAGAGTCATCTAATCTTAAGGATTGAGAATCGTCAAGAAAAAACCAGCCATCCCGCGAAAGGATACCATCTTCCAATTGGAGTTTTTGATTACTGTACAGGTTCATTTCACCGTCTTGCCCATCTAAGGTGCGGGAAGTTCCTTTTAAATTGAATTTTTGTTTTTGCCCCGGCTTCCACGATACCGTATCAGCATTCAAAAAACGGATCTTTAGGTTGGTGCTATCAAATACTCCTGAATTGATTTTGTAAGCAAGCTCAATCTTCTTGGTTTTTAGGTAAAACCATTCGTTTTCCGTCCGCGTGCTGAATGCAGGAACAGGCAGTTTACGGTTAACCACAACCAGCGACGCCCTGTTATCATAACTTGCGGGCTGCCCCCATTGTAATCTTATCAGTTGATCTGTAAGAACGGTAAACCGCACGTTCCCGGATTGCACAACAGCTTTTGGGTCGGGCGTTAATTGATTATCATTTTGACCATATGAGTTACTTGCAAAAAAGATTAGGTAGCAGGCTAATAGCTTAAAAAATGTTATTGTTTTATGTTTGTAGGACATGAGCATATAAGTGAACTTTAAAACTGTGATCAGGAATAATCATAAGAGCTGAACGGGGGCGTATCCGACCAGATAATGTATTTATTTAGCTGATGAGCAGTTGTGAACGGGCATACAATAGCTTTCCGGTTTAAAGAATCCGGTTTTGTTTGAAATTAAAAAACAAGGGTGACTTAAAATGATAACAGGTATCCTGCCGTTTACTTTTCGCTTATCAACAGCCATGCTAAAGCGATTGTCTTATTCAAAACAACCGCTTTAGTTAGCCGTCCTGGCTTTATCTTTACACAGCGTTATTTGAAAACCGAAGGTAAGAGCAAGTCAGCCGATATAAGGGTTTAGGTTACCATCCATAATTTTGCACCAGTGCCGGGTCGATATTAATCTCGGTCTGAGGTATTGGCATCAGGTAATGCCTGTCGGCAAAAACACGGGTTTGATCTACCACCGTTTTATAAAACACCGCAACACCTGCAGCTTCACTATTAGGATCTAAGCCGGTAGAGTTCAGCTCGCCAGGTGTAGGTCTCGCGTTCATGCCGTGCATATTGCCATTGTCTACAGTTTTAGCTATCAACCAGCGGCGAACATCCCAAAAACGCTGATTTTCAAAGGCAAACTCCACACGTCTTTCATTTTGGATCCTTTTCCGCATACCTTCTTTTGTATTATCAGAAGCGATGATGGGTAAGCCCGGCATAGATACCCGGCTGCGTACGGCGTTTACAGCGTTATATACATCGCTATTTGGCGCACCTAAATATTCATTCATAGCCTCAGCATAAATCAAATATATCTCGGCCAGACGGATAATCGGAAAGTTACGGTTTGCATCGCCGCCACCTTTTAAATTAACATTAGGATCGGCCCATTTACGCCAGTTGTAACCTGTTTCGCAGTTGGTACCAGGTTTAGGCCAGCCGTCGCAACCACCGCCGTTATTGCCAAACCAGGCAAATTTTAAAGGCCTCGCATTGTTGGTGTAATTCCAAACGTCGTACTGAAAAAATATAGTAGCGTAAAAACGGGGATCCCTGTTTTTATACATATTTGATATATTGGATACAGGCGTATTCCTTACACCGTCCCATAACTGGCCATTCCAAAAGCCCGTAGCTTGATAACCTGATTGAGGGTCTGTTATTGGCCTGCCATTATTCATTTCGTACGAATCAACTAATTCCTGGAATACACTCATTTTTCCGTTTCCGTTAACGGCATTAGCATCGCGGCCGTTAGGTAAATAATTACCTTCGAAATTTCTGTTGTTCCCCATAATATATGGCAATATGATCTCATCATAATTTCTGGTAAAAAACAACTGCGCATAGTTATCAACAGGGTTTGTTGGGTTGGGATTGGATAGTGAATAAGTATTCAGGTTTAGCACGGCTTTGGCTGCGTTGGCAGCCAGCAGCCATTTATTGTTGTCATAGGTCTGAGGAAATAACTGCGTTCCATCGGCATTTTTAATACCGGCGTACATAGTGTTTCCGTTAAATAACGGGCTGGCTGCATACAGTAAAGTACGGGCTTTTAATGCTAACGCGGCGCCCTTGGTTATCCGCCCATAATCTGCTGAGCCACTGGCATAATTTACCGGTAAAATTTCCGCAATGGCGTCACATTCTGAGGTGATAAATTTAACCACATCCTCAACGGTGTTTCTTGTTGTGGTGGTGGCAGCCGGATCTGTTGTGGCTAAAACTGTATTGATTAAAGGGACGGCGCCGTATCTTCGGAATAATTCAAAATATTGATTAGCGCGCAGAAACCTCGCTTCCGCCTTGTAAAGCGGAATGCGCGGCGTGTAGTAATCACTCCTCGAAGCCGGGACGGGGGTTTTATCAATACTTGCCAGGAAGATATTTGCAGAACGGATATATTGGTAAGCCCTGCCCCAGATATCGAGTGAGTTATTGGTAGCGTTCCAGGCACCTGAATTAAACGGCAATTCGGGTACATTTTCCCAATGGTTTTTACATTCATCAGTACAGGCCCCTAAAACTGTTCCCCCTCCGTAAATGAACTGTATATCATTATTGTTTAGCGATGCGTATAAATGGTTCCAGGCACCTTCGGCATTTTGGATATTATTAAAAACAGCATCCTGCGTAACCAGCTCTGTTGGTACGACATTAAGATATTTTTTGCAGGAAACCACAGAAATGCAGGCAATTAAAAACAGGTATATGAGTTTGTTGCTTTTCATGTTTAATATTTTAAAATGTAAATCTTAAACCCGCGTTGATCACTTTTTGCTGCGGATAAGTTCCAGTACCATTGTTACCAATTTCCGGATCGAAATTGAAATCTTTTAGCTTGCTCCATGTTAACAGGTTAATGCCATTAACAAAAACGCGGGCGTTCTCTATTCCTATCCTTTTCATCCATGTTGTGGGTAAGGTATAGCCCAGTTCAACGGTTTTTAAGCGCAGGTAATTTGATGAATAGACCCAAAAGGTGGAAGCTTGCTGATTGTTCACGTTATCGGCCGATGAAATACGCGGGAACATATAATTGGCATCGGGATTTGAGGCTACCCAGTGGTTATCAACCACCTGTACCAGCGAACTGGCAAAGCGCGAAAAGGCATAAACCCCTGATCCCGACAGTAAAGTAGAGCCGCCTAAACCACCTTGAAACAGGACACTTATATCAAAATTGGCATAATGATAGCCCAGCGCGACACCAAACTGCGATTTGGGATTGGCTACCTTTCCGGGAAGAAAACCGGCATCTAAACTGTTGATCACATTGTCGCCATTTAGGTCTTTATACTTAATATCACCTGGTTTGGTAACACCAAGGCTGGCTTGCGAAGGGCTGTTATCAATATCCTGCTGGCTCTTAAACAATCCGAGGGCGGTGTAACCGTAAATTTGGTTGATACTCGTACCTTTTAAAGCCTGCCATTCGCGACCGGGATAATCGGGTTGGGCATAAAAAAGGATCTTGTTGGTGGCATAGGCATAATTAACTGTAATACTATATCCCTGTTTTTTGCCAAACTCGTGCCTGTGGCTTAGCGAAATCTCGTACCCCCGGTTATCTGTTATGCCCGCATTAACCGCCGGTATTTGCGGCAAGCCTATAAAAGAGGGGATCAACTGCGAGGTAGCCAGGATATTATTGCGGCGTTCTTTAAAAACATCCGCCGAAAGTGAGAACATCCCTTTCCATAAACTCAGGTCAAGGCCCAGGTTTATTTTCTTTGAGCGTTCCCAGGTTAATAAGGTATTGCCAGCCTGACCTTCCAGGTAACCGGTGTAGCTATTTCCATTGCTGTTAAACCCAAATCTATATGAGTCGCCGGTTACCCATGAACTTAAGTAGAGGAACCGGCTTGACCCTATTTTATCGTTACCAACAATACCGTATGATCCGCGCAATTTAATTTGATCGATAAAGCTAAGCGAGGGGTTATCTTTAATAAAATGCTCGTTTGATGCTATCCAACCTGCAGAAACAGCAGGAAAAAAACCAAACCTGTGCCCTTCGGCAAAGTTTTCAGATCCGTTATAGCCAAAATTAAATTCAACCAGGTAACGGTCATCATAAGCGTAAGCAGCGCGGCCTAAAACACCCTGGTATTTGTAGGGTAACCCTGCTCTCGCGTTTCCTACACCACCACCCACAGCATCAAAAAAGCTCGACTGGTTGTAAATAGCCATCGCTTTTACCGAATGCTTGCCAAAATCGCGGTCGTAGTTCATATAAGCTTCCAATACAGTGCGTCGTGATCCGTTGGCGTTCACCTGGTAATCAAGGGTACCGGTACCATTATTTACAATCACATAATGGCCATTAGCTGCCAGGTCGGTCTCAGTATCGGCAACTCCCTGGTTCAATAAATATTGGTAAGTGATATTGGATAACGGTCTGTTTACATTTCGGAAGTTATCATTATCAAATGATAACCGGACACGTGTACTCAAACCTTTTGTCAGCCAGCCCAGATCCCATTTAAAACCAGCGGTAGATTGCAGGGCGGTTTCAAAGTTTCGTTGATAACCTGACTGTGTCAGATCAACATACGGTGATTGATTAGTATTGGGCGCGGCACCCGGCGAACCATCCGGATTGGTTATTGGATAATACCATGCGGGTGTTTGTTTGATATCATTAAATATTTGTGAGGCATTTGCCCCGGGATAATTTCTATCATAAACAATAGCACCAAGATTCAGTTCCATCGACAGGTTTTTGGTAAGGTTCAGGTCAATATTCGACCGGAAGTTGTATTTATGGGTTATGGCCTGGATATCGTACTGGCTTACCGCGTCTTCGTAGTTATACAAACCGTTTTGCTGCAAATACGATAACGAGATAAAATATCTTGTTTTTTCGGTACCACCCGTAACGTTCAAATTGCCTTGCGAGAGGTATGAAAACGGCTTTAGCATTGTTTTTGTCCAGTTAACATTAGGGTACAGATATTGGTAGGCCGGATAGGTACGATCACGATACTTATTCAGTAAAGCATCGGTGTAAGCGTTGGTATCGGCAAACAGGCCATCGTTTATCAGACCTTCTTTATAAAGCTTGCGGCCAGTGTATGAATCAACATACTGCGGTAAGGAAGTTGGTGACTGCCAGCCGTTTTGCGCCGTTGCCGAGATACGCGATGTGCCGATCCTTCCGCGTTTGGTAGTAACCAGTACAACTCCGTTAGCGCCTTGGATACCATATATAGCGGTTGAAGCCGCATCTTTAAGGATGCTTACATTTTCTACCTCATTGGCGTCTATGCCACTAAAGTCCCTTTGGATACCATCAACCAAAACCAGGGGAGCCGAATTGTTAGTCGTACCGAAGCCCCTGATGTTCAGAGACGAACCATCGGCACCCGGCTCACCGCTGTTTTGGATGGTTAGCAAGCCTGGCAAGCGGCCGGCCAACGCATTACTTAAATTAGCAACAGGGCTTTGCTGCAGTTCTTTTGTACCTACAGATACTATTGAACCCGTTACGCGTTCTTTGCGCTGAGTTCCGTAACCTACCACAACAATTTCCTGCAAGCCTGTACCAGGAACAAGCGCAATAATCCCCAGGTCTTTCGCTGCTTTAACTTCTTTTGTGGTGTAACCGATGAAAGAGATGACCAGCGTACTGTTGTCAGGAATGTTTTTAAAGGCAAATTCGCCTTTCTCATTGGTGGTCATCCCCTGCCCTGTGCCCTTAATTTTTACCGAAGCACCAGGTAAAGGTCTGCCGGCCTCATCTACCACGGTTCCTTTAACCTCAATATTAGCTATGACCGCTTTATTTTCATTGAGATCCGGTTCAATGGTTTCACCATTGCCCTTAATGACAATGGTTTTTTCGGCAAAACTGTATGAAAGCGCCTGACCTTTTAATAAAATATCAAGTACCTCTTTAATATCGGCATCTTTAACATTGATAGATACTGATGGAGAATTTTGCAGCAACTTATTTTTATAAAAGAAAGTATAGCCGCTTTGCTTATTGATATCTTTTAATACTTTTTCGAGCGATACCCCGTTTTCGGACAGGGTGATTTTTTGGGCGAACACATCCGCTTTAACCTGTAAAGCAAAAGCGATGGTTAACAAAATAATTAGCTTCATCACTAAAAATGTTCTTCGACTTAAAAACAGAAATTCGCAGTTTTTCAAACTACGTAGATTAATTTTCATAGTTTCGTTAGGTTTTTGGTTTGATTAAAATTGAACTGTGCTGGTTTTCTATTAATCTCTGATCCAGAAACTACCGCGCAAGCGGAACCTGCCGGCAGTGTTGGAAGCACTTCCGGCATTTTTTATGGATGAGAATTTTTAAAGGGAGCTTTTAAGTATCTGTTTTCTTCATCTTAAATTGGGTTTTGAGGTTAATAATTGGTATTGGTTTTTATAGGATGATGCAGGGGCTATTGAGAAACGATAAGCTTTCGCCCGTTTTGTTTTACATTAATATCATCAAGTTTCAGGATTTTCAGCACCTCAGAAAAAGCCGCGTTCCGGGGGATCTCACCGTTGTAGGTATCATTACCCAACTGGCCCTGATATTCCACCTCAACATTATACCACCTGGAAATTTTGCGCATTACATCATGAATGTCTGCATTTTTAAATAAGATCACCCCCTTTTTCCAGGCCACAAACTCTTCTGCATCAACAGTTATTTTTGATAACCAGTCGTTTTTGAAAACAGCTTGTTCATTGGGTTTTATAATGATTTCAGGAACGTCCGGAGTTTGATTTTTTCCATAAACTTTAACGCTCCCCTGCAGCAGGGTGGTTTTAACTGCATTTTCGTCCTGGTAAGCGTTGATATTAAAATGAGTACCCAACACCTGCACCACCTGGCCGGCACCCGACACCTTAAATGGCCTGTTTCTATCATGGGCCACCTCAAAATACGCTTCGCCAGATAGCTCAACCACTCTTTCCCTGCTCGTGAAATTTATCGGAAACTTAATGGTACTACCGGCATTTAGCCAGACCTTCGTACCATCGGCCAGTGTAAGCTGGTATTTTCCACCTAAGGGCGTTGATAATATATTGTACGACTGTGACGAACGGGAGATTCGGGCAGTGGTTTTCTGATAGGTCAGGCTGCTATCGATATCGTTATTAACGGCAACATCATTAAGTGTAAACAAGTATCCTTTGCGCAAACCATCAAGGATAATTTGCTTTCCGTCCGCAAGCGTTAATATGGCCTTATTACTGCCCGGTTTAACAATATTTCCATCGGATGCAATTTCGTGAGGTTTAGTAGTTCTGTCGAAATGCTTATTGACAACAAATAATCCACCAAGAGCAAAAATAACAGCCGCTGCTGCCCACCATCGGATCCTGATAAGAGGTTTTATCTGGTTTTTAGATAGCCTGTTTTGCAGATCTGTTTTCAGGCGTTTCTCAATTTCAGCTCTGTCACCAAAATCCGGGATCCAGGGCATATCCGATAAATCGAAGCGATCGCGATATTCTTCAAATAATTTTTGCTCTTCGGGCGTACAGTTACCTGACGTGCAACGCTCGTATAATTCTTTAAATTCCTGGTACAACATGGGTATAACGGTTATTAGTACAGACAACTCCCGCGGCAATAACTCACACACCTTTTTTATTTTTTTTAGATTTTTTGCAAACCATCCAAAATGACACCCAGCTATCCCTCAACAATAAAACTTTGTTATTACCTTGCATAGTTCAAGCTTAGCCCGGATTCTTTTAAATGAACTACGCTCAACAATCAGATGAAGATTTATTTGCCGCGGTGAAACGTAATGATAAAAAGGCGTTTACCCTGCTTTATGATCGTTACTGGGCGCTGGTTTATAAAAAAGCTTTTTCTTATTTGCGTGATACCGACACCTGCATGGGCATTGTAAACGACATATTTGTTAATATTTGGGAAAAGCGGGATGCGCTCAAAATCATTACATTTAAAAACTACCTGACCTCATCCGCGCGATACCGTGTATATAACGCTATAAAAGCAAGCAATACCTCGCCGGTAAAATATGTCGCAGATTACGAAAAGCTGGATGACTTAAGTGTTGTATACAATCGCGCCGAAACCAGTTTTGAAGTTAACGAACTAAGCACCGACCTGGATAAATTGCTCGATAAACTACCTCCGCGATGTAAAGAAATATTCCTTTTAAGCAGGGTAAATCAATTAAGTAACACCGAGATTGCCGAACGACTATCTATTTCAAAAAGAGCGGTTGAAAATCAGATCTCGCTGGCTGTTAAACACCTTAAGCCTCATTTTAAACACTATCCAACGGTTATACTTGTTGCAAAATTGATTCTCTTACATAACCAACTTGGGTTATAGGTAAAAATGGCAGCCTCCCGTTTACAATTGAACAAAAAAAAAGTAATCTGGAAAACTCCACAGTATTTCCGTCTTTTTACTCTACTGACATTATTTCATATGACTCATCTGCAAGTTCGAGTTCCGCTTGATTTGCCGGTCTTTGGATTTCAAACTGGCATGTATGTGATATTGTGGTCAAATCTTACGATATGCTCCCCAATAGAGCAATCAAATTGTAAACCATCTACAAGGAGATTAACAGCACGTTAGAAAAAAAACAAGTAAAAACGAATATCCGTGACCATCGTGGCAAGGCAGGAAAGGGTTTAAGGATTTACACCGCGCATCAATTTGTCTTGAACTCCGCCACATCCGAAGTCGAGGTATTATTATTACTATCGCGGGTAACGATTTTCCAGTAATAGGTAGTGCTGGGATTTACACTTACATTGCTTATAGTGGGCGACTTGATGTGGCTTTTATAAAGCGGGGTTGATGCCGTTGTTCCAAAATATAAATCATAATCAACTATGTCATTATCGACAGAGCCGCCCTGCCAACTCAATGTAATTCCGCCTGATGATGGCACAGTAATTATCCGCCCCATTGCAGGACTTAAATTATCGGCTGGAAAAGGTGCATAAGTTGTTATTCCATCCCCGGAATTATAAAATTTCCAGGTTTCGCTTTTGGCAGTACTGCTACTTTGGTTAGATTTGGAAACAACATACCATGAATAAGGCGTATTCCGGCTAACTATCACGTTTGCACTGTTACCCGCCGCAGCTGTAGCCAGCGTATCGCCTGTAAGCAAATTTTTAACAACAACTGTATAACTATCGGAATTACCACCATCGTTCCAGTGAAATTGAATCGTGCTGTTCAATTGCGAAACTACCGCACCTGATACACAAACCGCGTTCTGAGCCGGAAACACTAATATAGCACTCTTTGGTGCCGGTGGTGTGGGTGATACATTGTCTGTATGTTTTCCGGTGCAACCGGCTATTAATAAACTTAATACTATAAGTAAAAATGAATATCTCATTGTTTTAATACTTTAAATATAACTGAGGTAGAGCCAAGAGTAACCCTTAGCACATAGGTACCGATCATAAAATTTGGCACGTACACTTGCAATTTACCATTATTGTTTGCGGCTTGTTTATTATAAACTATTTTGCCAAATGAATCGCTAATAGTTATCCCTGCAGTTGATACCTTGCTCCCACCCAGGTCAATATTCAATACATCGATAAATGGTACAGGGTAAACGGTAATCACATCCATATTAATTACCTTTTGTATAACGCCCTGACAGGCCTTATCAGTCTGAATCTGCAGCTGATTGGCACCGTTATTCAAAGGTAGATTTACTTGGCTGGCATTTGTTTGATAAGTTTTTCCGTTAAGATTAATGTAATAGGTATTAGCCCCTGCCAAATCTATAGTTACTGTCCGTGAAGTTTGATTAACAACCGAATAAGCCGAAAGTAACTTTGGCTCGGTTACGTTTACCGAGTAACACCGTTGGAAAGTACTATTTCCGGATATACCAATACATATATTATACACGCCTGTATCAAGGCTATTAATAGTTAGGTTATCAGTAAAGGAAAGATTCTTTGTAAAGCCGCCTGGGCCGGTGACTGTAACTGTGTAGTTTAATACATCCTGGGCTTTGATGCCAATAGAGCCATTCGCGCTGCCCCGACATGATGCACTGGTAACAGAAACCATAAAATTACTGTCTGGTAAGGCTACTTTCCCTTGCTGTATAACAACATTCAAAACGGAGGATTTTTGCATATTCAACGCTTTGCTGGTTTCTACAACTGTAACCAGGCCATTACCTGGCTTGCCCCAGTTAACAGTAGCCTGGTTAGATGATGACTTAATACTAACATTGTTGGTTGCCGTCCAGCTAAAAGAGTTTGTACTCACAGGAGTGGAATAAATTACATTAGCGGCATAATTTGCCACCGTATCCGGCCCGCTTATCTCCGGAGCCGGCATATCTTCTACATCAACGGCTATTATTCTGCTTTGTCCGTTGCTGCAGTTGTTATAAGGTGTAACTTGTAATGTATATTTGCCACCGTTTTTCCATGATACGATGACTTGGTTATTATGGTACTCTACAAACTGAGCACCTGAAATATTCCATTTGTAATAGGTGTTTGGTACTGCTGCAACCGTATAAGCTGTTTTTATCCCCGAAACAACAACTGTATCCCCGGCAATGTAACCTGCATTTACGGGCGGCAGGCTTGTATTGTTCAATTTCATCAGCCAGCCGCTATATCCAGCAATGAACAGCTGTCCGTCATTTATTTGGAAACTCGGGAAGCCGTATCCATTTCCAGGTTGAAGTATCTGAGACCAGTTTAGGCCTCCGTCTATGGTTTCGTATATCTGCGTTCCCCCTTGTCCTTCATCGTATGCTGTATATGCATAACCATGCATATTGTCAACAAACTGCATATTCATAATATCCAGCTGCATTGACGTAGTTAGTTGTGTCCAGGTTTGGCCGCCATCGGTAGTTCGCAGCAAAAGGCCCTTAACTCCCCCTGCAAGCCCTGTTAATGCATCAAAAAAATGCAAGGAAAGTATAATCTGATCGTCTTGAAAATTTGTCGATTTCCAGGTATTCCCTCCATCTGTAGATTTATAAAGAGGCATCCCAATACCTGTGGTATAAACTGTAAGCCGATCGGCAATGCTGATGTTTCGAAGGCCCAAACCAAGCGGCTTTAACACAGGAGACCATGTATCTCCGCCGTCATTTGTCCGATATAGTGTTTGCCCATTTGCGTAGAAGCCTAAATTTGAATTATAAAAAGTAACAGGTACTGCAACAGGTGTGGTTGTATCTTTGTTTTTTAACACCCAGGTATTGCCTCCGTCTGTTGATTTATAAAGGTTATAATCATCTGCATAAAAACCGGTATCGGCATTTAAAAAAACACCGGTTGTTAAATAATCACCATATGGTATACTGATATTCATCGGCTTCCAGGTTGTGCCACCGTCCGTGGTCTTTAAACTTGTACTACCAAAAACATACCCGGTACCATTAGCAAACAGATTGCCCGCAACATAAGTGCTATTGCCAATATAAGATTGTTGTACCCATGTGCCTTTGCCGCTGCCAGTGTAAATAACGCTTCCTTGCTGCGCAGTTGCTCCCAATCCGTCAGCATGCCCCACCAAGCAAAGATTTGTACCTTTGTTATCAAAAGCCAGTGCAGTAAATACACCTGCCTGGCCAACAGTTTGCATTGTCCAGGTATGCCCACCATCGGCAGTTACATATAAGTAAGCACTATTAAATCCTGCCAGCGCATAACCGTTGTTTGAATCCCGAAAGTAGATACGGTCTACTATTCCATCTGATTGCAGAACACCGCTGCGTGCCCATGTGTTGCCGCCATCTGTTGTTTGCAAAACATCGCCGCTGTTACTGGTCATATAACCAACTTTAGCGCTAACAAAGGTGATGTTACTAAAGGCTGTACTTGATCCCACCGCACTTACAGAGATAGCCTGCCATGTGTTTCCACCGTCGGTAGTGCGCACAAGCGTACCGGATGAACCGCAGATAAAGCCTGTATTTTTATCGGTAAACCATACGCCGTAAAAGTTACTTTCATAATTGGTGTAGGAAAGCTGATTCCAGCTATGTCCGCCGTCGGTTGTTTTGAATATCGAACTTGGATTGTATGCATTACTGTTTGTAACTACATAACCAACAGAATCAGAAGCGAAATACATATTTGTAAAACCTGACGCATATTGTGGACTTGGCGGCCAGGTAAGCGGAAACCATGTATTTCCGCCGTCTTCGGTTTTAAGCATCGGTGGCGACTGGCCCGATATGTACCCTGTTTTACTGCTGGTAAATTGTACCCTGTAAAAATCATTCGTTATACCGCTATTTACTTTTTTCCAGGTTTGCCCTGCATCATCCGACTTAAGGATTACACCACCCGTTCCCACTGCAACGATACGGGTACCTGCGTAAGTTGCATCATTAAGTGAATAGGTTAAATTTTGAAATGATTTGGCGCAGGCTTCTGCCAGGTTAGCCTGCTGATTGCTTACCTTGATTGCAAATATTTTTTGAATAGTTGAGGTTCCCATGGTAGCCTGTACCCGGATAGAATATGTATTTCTGATCGCAAAATTAAAGATTGAGGCAGATTGCAACGTTCCGTTTACTATCGTAAAACTACCGTTATCGGCACTACCGTTGCCTGCTACCAACTGGTATTGGTATCCGGAGCCATTAGTCACCCCGAAAGCTCCTATTGAGGTATTTACAGGTAACTTTTCGCTGATGACATTATTTGATAAGGTAAAAGCGGCATTGCTGTCGGCAAAAACAATCTCTTTATTAAGCCCCCCGGAAGGAACTACGGGCGTTTTCATCACTGTACCAGACGCCGTGCCGTTTAAATTATATATAAAGTCCGTTTCGCCGCTGTTATCATTACTTTTTATTGTTAGCAACGCGCCAACCTGTTCGGCTTTAAGTGGCGAATATAACAGGTTAAAACTTGTTTGGCCGCCCGGCGGTAAAGTTTGGGGCGGAGTACCATTTACATAAAAGGACGCTCCCGAAACGCTTATTTCGCTAAAAACAAGTGCATTGTTACCTGTATTGGTCAGATTTACCTGATTAGTCACCACGCTATCTGGTTTTGATGCAATAGCTGATGTAGCCCCATTAACCAGTTTTTGTTGTTTCATGCTAACTTGCAACTGTCCGGCCGGCTCATTATTCCAAAGCCCTACGGGATAATTTGAATTAATTGTAAAGTAAAGATGGCCGTTGCCATCAAACAAACCTTGAGGCTGAGTTGGCTGATTGATGGCCTGACTGGCTGTAGTGCCGTTGTAACTCCATAATGCGCCCTGACTGCTAAAAAATAATTTACCGTTTGATACTACGGGCGTAATATTGTAGTCTACCATAGCATTTGCAGCTTGAACAGTACCTGCGGCAGTTCCATCCGAAGTATATAGCTTAGCATTAGAGGTAGCAGCAAAGTATAATTTGTTATTAAAATTGACAAAGTTGCGCATATTATTGTACGCAAGCCCCTGCGGCCAATCGTATGACCCAACTATTTTTGTACCGGCTGGGGTGCAATCACTCGTCCATAAAACATCAGTGCCGCTTGAACCTATACCGCTGGTGCGGATGGAGAAAAAAAAGTTGGATCCCACCGCGGTTATGTTGTCGATAGTACTGGTAGAATAACCGCCCGGGTTAAATGACTGAAGCAGAACAGGCTTACTGCTTGATGGCGACAACGCATAAAGATTCACGTTCTGAAAGTAGTAGTTTTCATCAGTAATGAAAACCAGATTATTGTTTATATTGGTCAGCATACCAAGAATCTGGTTATTATCGACAGGGATTTGTTTAGTACCGGCAGCCGTACCGTCTGATGCCCAAAGCCCGTTTTTGCTAAAATATAACTTATTACCCGCCACTACTAACTGTGAAATAATAGAATAGTCATTTACAGTTACCTGCACCGTACCATTTGATGTGCCATCAGTTTTCCAAAGCGAAAAGGTGATCCCATCGGATGTTCCTACAAAATAAAGAAGACCATTGTAAGTTGTAAACAGCTTGGGTTGGAAACCGTAGCCTGTAGGTGTAGGGCCTACATTTTTAACCATCATTGTGCCATTGACTGTACCGTCGCTTCTCCACAACTGTGTGCCATGAATACCATCATTGGCTGCGAAATAGGCGTTGCCTTTAAAAATGCCGATAGATGTTATGCCCGATCCGTTTGTGCCGGTGTAAATGTCTTTCACCATGACCGTGCCGGCTACTGTACCATCTGTTTTCCATAATTCCGGTCCGTGTATGCCATCATCACCAGCAAACAACATCCCGTTGCCGAATTGTACAAAAGCCGACACCGAATTGAAATTCTTTATAAAATTTTGCGAATGAGCTTCGGTAACCCCAATAAAACAGGCAATAAAAAACAAGCCTAATTTTTTTATCATAACAATAATTGTAATAAGCTACTTAGTTAACAAGGTTATAATCAAACATGGGTAAATCACCGGAAACATAACAGGAATGATGTAATGCGTAGGATTAATAGGCACAGTACCTTTGTTAAGAATTGTGATAAATATATGTTTAGTTATGCGTACTAAGTTAAGTCATATTTTCATAATGTACAAAGGAGAACTTTTAACAGAAAAAGATAACATTAAAGCATTCATCGGTATCCCGCATAAATCTATAACGGCATGTAAATGACCAAAAAACCAATCAGTATCAGTTGTTGGCAATACTTACAAATCTTGCGGGACACATTTGGCAGAATTAATACCTAACTAACAACTTGAGTTAATTAATAAAAAGTCAGTTAAAATATCTTACAGCTACAGCTTGGTTATTTTGCAAAAAAAAACCGCCCCATAACAGGGCGGCCTTCAAACCAAACTAACTACTTTATGAAAACAGTCTTTAATTATTTTACAGCTATTTCTCTTGTTTGAAATTTAGCTTCTTCTCTTTTTGCTACAGTAAGTTTCAAAATACCATCGGTATAATCTGCTTCAATTTTTGATTGATCAGCACTTTCAGGCAATGTGAATGACCTTACAAATGAATTGTAGCTATATTCACGTTTGCTGAATTTTTTACCTTCTTCAACATTTTCGGCTTTCTTTTCTGCAGCTACACTTAATACATTTTTGTCGAGATTGATTTTAAAATCTTCTTTCTTTAAGCCAGGTACAGCCAGTTCAACATGAAACTCATTTTCGGTTTCTGCGATGTTAACTGCAGGCACACGGGCAATCAGTTTATCACTTAAAAATGAATCATTGATCAGTGAATCAAATACATCACTAAAAAATGGGTTAGCTGAAGTGTTTTTAAGGCCGTTGTTAAATTTTACTAATGTCATTTTTATATCCTCCTAAAGTTTTGTTTTTTGTTAACTTCGTAACCTATTGATCAACTGCTGTACCAACAGCAAAACCGCCTATATTAAACGACAAAAAGTCACTATTAAATATTTTAGGCAGACAAAATGACCGAAAATGGCTGAAAAACTTACAGATTATAAATATAAAACCCTTATCCCTATCCGCTTTTCGGATATCGATTCATTTGGACACGTAAACAACGCAGTATATCTTACTTATTTTGAAATAGCCCGGATTGGTTATTGGAAGGAAATTATCAACTGGGACTGGAGCAATACCGGCATTATCCTGGGCCGGTCGGAGATCAACTATCTTAAGCCTATTACTGTTCAGGATAATATTGCCTGCTATGTACGTACCATCCGCATAGGCAACAGCAGTTTTGATATGATGCATGTATTGGTAAAAATAACCCCCAATGGCGAAGAAATTGTAACAACCGGCAAAACGGTTTGTATCAGCTACGATTACTCGGCCAATAAATCTGTTTCTATCCCATCACCTGAAAGGCACAGGATGATCAATTATGACGAACCGAGGTTAATTCTGAATACGAATTGATGTATTGATGTGCAAATTTCAAATGTGCAGATGAAACGTGTATTGTACAAGATTTCAAATGTACGAATATGCATATGTAGCTTATCTACGCTTACATATCTAATTCAAGCATTTGCACATTTGAAATCTGCATATTTGCACATCCATAATCTGCACATCTGAAATCTAAAATATCTTTCCCGGGTTCAAAATTCCTTTAGGATCAAACACGTGCTTTATTCCTTTCCACAACGCAAAATGCATTTCCGAATATTTTATCGGCATAAACTCTTTTTGCACCAGGCCAATTCCGTGCTCACCCGACAAGGTGCCGCCAAGCAATACAGTTAATTCAAATATCTCCTGGATGCCGGATTTGAGCTTATTATTCCAATCTTCATCGCTCATGTTGGCTTTAATGATATTTACATGCAGGTTTCCGTCGCCTGCATGGCCATAACAAACTGATTCAAAGCCGTATTTAGCACCCGTTTCTTTTATTCCTTTAATTAATTGTGGCAGTGCAGCACGCGGCACAACGGTATCTTCCTCTTTATAAACCGAGTTTGATTTCACCGATACTGCCATGGTACGCCTTAAACGCCAGAGTTCTTCTTTTTGAGCGGTCGAATCGGCAAACAACACATCGCGGCAGTCAAACTCTTCAAGCACTGCATTTATTTTTTCACAATCGGTAAAAATCACGTCCTGGTTGGTACCATCTACTTCAATCAATAAAAACGCTTCAATACCATCCTGCAAATCAAAAGCAATATCATCATGCTCCTTAACCCACTCCACTCCTCTTCGCTCCATAAATTCCAGTGCAGACGGGATGATCCCTGCCCTGAATATAGCCGAAACAGCTGCGCAAGCCATTTCATTGGTTGGGAATGAGGCCAGCATCAAAGCATCTAAAGTTGGAGCAGGAATAAGCTTTACCACAATTTTGGTAACAATGCCAAGAGTGCCTTCCGAACCAATCATCAATTGGGTTAAATTATAACCCGATGCGTATTTAAGGGTATTTGCACCCGTCCATATGATCTCGCCCGATGTTAAAACAACCTGCAAGTTCAATACGTACTCCCTGATGGTACCGTATTTAACAACCCGGGGCCCGCCTGAACCATGGGATACGTTGCCTCCAATAAAGCAACTGCCTTTGCTGGCCGGGTCAACAGGGTATAACAAGCCTTTTGCAGCCACTACGTTCATGAACTCTTCGGTTATAACGCCGGGCTCGACAGTGGCCTGCAGGTTTTGTTCATCAATTTCAAGGATTTTATTAAAACGTTCCATGGCTATCAGCAAACCGCCATTAACCGGCAGGGCGCCACCGCTTAAACCGGTACCTGCTCCGCGCGGTGTTACCGGGACCAGGTTTTCGTTACAGATTTTCAACAATGCAGCAACCTCTTCGGGGCTTTGCGGGCGGGCTACTACTTCCGGATAATAAACCAGGTCTTCGGTTTCGTCATGGCTGTACTTTTCGAGGCTTTCATGGCCGGTTAAAACATTACCGGTGCCAACAATTGTGGTTATGGCCTCTAATAGTTGAGCCGATATCTTATTGAATTCCATGATCAGGATTTCTTGTAATTTATAATAACAGCCGAATGCGCTACCTTACCGCTTAAGGGCGGAGTAAGTTTTTTAATGGTAACCTCAATACTTTCAACAAACGGGTATTTCTTTTTTATACGATCGATAATTGCCTGGCCAACGGTTTCAATCAATTTACGTGGCTGTTTCATCTCTTCGCATGTTATAATATACACACGTTCATAATCAACAGTTTTGCTTAGATTATCTTCCAGCAAATCGCCGGGAGGCACAAAACCAACATTCACATCAACTAAAAAACGGCAACCTATTTTTTGTTCTTCGGGATAAAATCCATGGTACGCGAAAAACTCCGCGCCCTGTAGGGCTATATTGATCATGGCCAAAAATAAAAAAAAGCCCTCTCTAAATCTCATTCTCTATAGAAAGACTTTTCAAAATATTTTTATTCCAGCTGATTTCCGGCACTCCAAAAAATATTTTCCAATCAAAAACATGCTTTAAACCGTTTAAACCTGCTTTTTGCCATAAAGTGGCTTCACACATCAAAAACGGCCTTTTCGACTTGCTTTTACCGGCGATAAATGCTTTATATTTGCCCACCAACTATAATATTATGGCCAAAACAGATCTGTACGAAGCCCCCGATTATTATTTATTAGATGAGTTACTAACCGATGAGCATAAGTTGATCCGCTCATCAGTTCGTGATTGGGTGAAGAAGGAATTGAGCCCTATTATTGAAGAGTACGCTCAAAAAGCTGAATTCCCTTCACAGCTGTTAAAGGGCCTTGCCGAAATAGGCGCTTTTGGGCCTACCATACCGGTAGAATATGGCGGAGCGGGCTTAGATTATACTGCTTACGGCATTATCATGCAGGAATTAGAGCGGGGCGATTCGGGCATTCGTTCAACAGCATCGGTTCAGGGTTCGCTGGTGATGTATCCTATTTATGCCTACGGCAGTGAAGAACAGCGTAAAAAATATCTGCCTAAGCTGGCGAGCGGCGAATTAATGGGTTGCTTTGGCCTTACAGAACCCGATCATGGCTCAAACCCTGGTGGCATGACCACCAACATTAAAGATGCCGGCGACCATTATATCCTTAACGGCGCTAAAATGTGGATCTCCAATTCGCCCTTTGCTGATATTGCAGTTGTTTGGGCTAAGGATGAAGCTGGTAAAATTCGCGGGCTGATAGTTGAGCGCGGCATGGAAGGTTTCACCACACCTACCACCCATAATAAATGGTCGTTAAGGGCATCGGCAACCGGCGAGCTTGTTTTTGATCATGTTAAAGTCCCAAAAGAGAACCTGCTGCCCAACGTAGCTGGTATAAAAGGCCCCTTGGGTTGTTTAAACCAGGCACGTTATGGCATTGCCTGGGGTGCATTAGGCGCCGCGATGGATTGTTACGACACAGCCCTCCGTTACACCAAAGAACGTGAGCAGTTTGGCCGGCCAATAGCAGGATTTCAGCTTCAGCAAAAAAAACTGGCCGAAATGATAACTGAAATTACCAAAGGACAGTTGTTAGTTTGGCGCCTTGGGGTACTTAAAAACGAAAACAGGGCTACTCCTGCCCAAATATCAATGGCTAAGCGAAACAGCGTTGAAACGGCCATTACTATAGCCCGTGAAGCCCGGCAAATGCTCGGCGGTATGGGCATTACCGGCGAGTATCCTATTATGCGGCACATGATGAACCTTGAATCGGTAATAACTTATGAAGGTACGCATGATATCCACCTGCTTATTACCGGTATGGATGTTACCGGACTCGATGCTTTTAAATAATGGATAATCAATATACTTTGACTTTTAGCAGCGCCGGTGTTATTCATGCGCATAAATATTGCTCATTATAATTATGAGCGTTATATTTGTTGTGTAACCACTTAATGTTGTCAACCCCTGATAGCCCAGTTAGTTTAAACAAACTGCTGGTCAACCATTTAATTTGGCTGGCCCTCGCTTTTCTATTGATATTTAATTCCTGTGCAAATAGCATCAATGATACAGGCGATTACTCCAGGCAGTTTAAAACAATATTTGATACGGTAAACCTGTATAATGGCGAAAGGTCTCAACCACATAAGGGCATTCGGTACCTTGACTCAGCTTACCGTACTATAAAAAACCCATTTGTAAGCGACAGGTTCCGTTTTTATGCCTTCCATTTTCTTTACAATTTAAAAGGGCTGCATGACCCTAAAAAAGCCATGCTTTATGCTGATACGATGCGGGCTGTGGCTACCGAAAGTGTTACCCCGGATCAGCATATTAAATTAACTGCCGAAGCCGATTTCGCTACCGGCGATGCCTATTCGGCCCTGGTAAGGTACGATCAGGCTTACAGGTATTTTTACAAGGGTTACTCTATCGGCAAAAACGCCATTGACGATGCCATCCTGGCCGAATACACCTACCGGATGGGGATGATCATGTTTAAACAGGGGCATTTTAGAGAAGCGGCCAATTATTTCAAGATCAGCCACAGGCAAAGCTATGCCTATCCCGATGATTTTCGCGCCTTTTACCAGCGACAAGAACTTTTGGATAATATTGGCGAGAGCTATAAAAACAGTGGCGATATTGACAGCTCAAGCTTTTATTTAAATAAAGCGCTTGTTTATATCAATGAAAACAGTTCCAGGTTTGCCGAAAGAGCAAACCTGCTTGAAGTTGCAAGAGGTGTGGTATACGGCAACCAGGGCGATCTGGCTTTATTAACCCATAATTATAACCAGGCACACGAATTACTGAAAAAAAGTATCGCCATTAATTTAAAACAAGGTTATGACAACCGCGATGCCGAATTAACCGAAATAAAACTTGCCCGGCTATATTTAATAACCAATAAACCAAACGACCTTTTTGAACTGCTGAAAAGACTCCGCGCCCAGCTCGATGCTATCAAAAATGATGACGCTGAAACCAACTGGAATGGGTTAATGAGTACTTATTACCTGCAAAAAAAAGATTACCAGAATAGCTTGTTGTATTTAAAAAACTATTCATCATTAAAAGATTCGGCAACAAAAAGGACTTCATCGTTAAAACGGACGGATATTAATCAACAACAGGCCAATTTTGATAAAGAAAATCAGATAGAAGACCTTAAAAGCCACAATAAACTGCAATTGATATACATTTACCTTGCTGTGCTTTTTTCAGTGATGGCAGTGATCATTATCTTCCTTGTTTTTCGTAACCTTAAAAGGTCAAAAAGAGATATCGTAGCTATAAAAACACTAAATGACCAAATTAAGCTGCAAAAAACGGAATTAGAAAACACACTTGAAGAAGTAAACCGGGGTAGCCGGGAAAAAGACCGAATTCTACGGGCTGTAGCACATGACCTCCGCAATCCGCTCGGAGGAATAGCATCGTTATCGGCCTCAATGGTTGATGATGCACGTGATGAAGAACAAACAGACCTGATCAACCTCATAAAAGAAACTTCCTATAATTCCCTCGAACTCATTAATGAAATCTTAGAGGCGGCAAATACTGCCAACATGACTTTTAATAAAGAATGGGTTGAAATTAACAGCCTCATTAATAAAAGTGTTGATCTGCTGCGGTTTAAGGCGGCCGAAAAAGACCAGGATATCATGCTTAGCTTATTGGATACACCTACTGAAATATTGATAAACAGGGAAAAAATATGGCGGGTTATCAGCAACCTTATCAGTAATGCCATAAAGTTTAGTCCCAAAGGTGCCGTTATTTATGTAATTGTAAACCAAAAACATCAAGGCGTTGAAATATGTGTTAAAGATTACGGTATAGGTATTCCTGATAAATTACAGCAACAGGTGTTTAATATGTTTACCGAAGCTAAACGGCCTGGCACCGACGGCGAAAAATCATTTGGCCTCGGGCTTTCCATCTGCCGTCAAATAGTTGAAAAACATAGCGGCAGGATCTGGCTAAAAAGTGAATCAAATAATGGTTCAAGTTTTTACGTCTATCTTCCGGCTCAGGCGTCTTAATATATCAGTTATTCCAAACCGATTTACTTTGAACGGATGATAAATAGATAAAAAAATTGGTAAAACGGCCTGGTCATTTTTATTTTTTTTATAGATTACCCTTGTTTTACAACTAACTCTAAACCTCGCATAATTTAATATTGATGTTTATATACAAAAGCTTCAGGCAAATATGGCTAACCGGTAATATACAGGGTTGTTTGCTTTTTGTTTGCTTTTTGCTGATAACCACTTCATGCGGGCAACAGTCAAAGGGCTTTCTTTCGTCTTCAGCATATAATAAAGCCGTTGACACTGCAACTATAATGTATGATAATGGGCATCATAATGCAGCAGTAAATTATCTTGATTCAGCTTTCCGTCATTCAAGCAACCTTAGCTTCAAACAAGTTTATAATTACTATTATTTTATCTACAATTATGCTTCGCATATAAAGGCCGATCGAAAAATGGCTTTGCTGTACGCCGACAGTATGCTCAATGTTTTCGATACGCCGGAGAAGAAGCTAAAATTTACCAGTGAATATGGACAGGCTCATCTTGCCAAAGGAGACGTGTTATTTGACGAACATCGTTACAACGAAGCTTACGGTTATTTTTACGAAGGGAAAGTAATTGCCAATAATAACCTTGATGAATGTACCATGGGTGATTATAGCTATCGCATGGGCATGATACTATATAAGCAGGAACATTACAGCCGGGCCGCAGAATATTTTAAGGAAAGCTTTGATGAAACCAGGTCATGCGAAGGGAACTTCAATTATTTTTATCGCAGACAGGAATTATTGAATAATATAGGTTTAAGCTACAGTAAAATGTTGATGAATGATAGTGCCATGTATTTTTACAACAAGGCCCTTGATTACATTAATGATAACACAGCAAGGTTTAAAGACAGGCCCCAAATGGGGGAAGTATCCAAGGGCGTTGTATATGGCAATATGGCTGATATAAGTATCAGGCAAAAAGATTATAACAAGGCTAAAAGCCTGCTTAGAAAAAGTATAGCTATCAATCTGCGCAAAGGAAACGATAATAATGACGCTCAACACTCCGAATTAAAACTTGCATCTATATACGATCGGCAAAACTTAAATGACTCTTTATTAAACCTCCTCAATATTATCAGCCTCCAGTTTGATAGTGTTCAAAGTCGGGAAACCAAACAAAACTGGCACTTATTGATGTCAAATTATTTCGAGAAGCAGAATAATCATCAGCAGGCAATGACGCACTATAAGCAATACGATGAGCTTAAGGACATCATAGTAAATGAAAACAAAAAACTAAAAGAAGCCGACGTTGCAGAACAGGTTAAAAGCCTTGAAAAAGATAACGAGTTTAATAACCTTAAAAAAAACAATGAATTGCAGCATATTTATCTGAGAGTAACTGTTGTTTTTGCCCTGATGCTCATTATTATCATTTCCCTGGTATTTTTAAACTGGCAAAAATCAAAAAAGAACATTAAAACACTTGGAAGCCTTAATAACCAGATAAACCATCAAAACCACCACCTTGAAAGCGCCCTCCGTGATTTAAAACTCAATAACCAGGAAAAGGACCGGATTTTACGCACTGTTGCACATGATCTGCGCAACCCTATAGGCGGAATAGCCTCGCTTACCAGCGTAATGACAGAGGAAAATTACAGCGACGAACAAAAAGAGCTGCTAAATATTATCCGGGAAACTTCATTTAACTCCATTGAACTAATCAATGAAATTCTGGAAGCCACTGAATCCGCTTCGGCTATATTACATAAAGAAGCGGTTGAAGTTAATTCCTTATTGAGCAATAGTGTTGAGTTGATGCGTTTTAAGGCCGCTGAAAAGCAGCAGATTATCAATACTTTCCTGTTAAATTCACCACTCGAAATTTACATTAGCCGTGAAAAAATATGGCGGGTGATCAGCAATCTGATCAGTAATGCTATTAAATTCAGTCCGGAAGGATCGGCTATTTTGGTTATGGCCATTGATTTGGAAAACGAAATCCAGATTTCAGTAAAAGATCACGGTATAGGGATTCCCGAAAAGCTAAAAAACCAGGTGTTTAACATGTTTACAGATGCCAAACGGCCCGGAACTGCGGGCGAAAAATCATTTGGCCTTGGCCTTTCCATCTGTAAGCAAATTATTGAAGATCATAACGGCCGTATCTGGTTTGAGAGCGATACCGAAAATGGCACGTCTTTTAATTTCACGCTCCCTAAAAACTAACAGCTTATTTCAAAAATCCAGCATACCACCTGCCGGATGCTTTAACCATGCGCTGCTGGGTTGCATGATCAACATGGATCAGCCCAAAACGCGGATGATAACCTTCGGCCCATTCAAAATTGTCGGTGAGGGTCCACACAAAATAGCCATTAACCTTACAGCCTTCATTTTTTGCCTTTAACACCTGTGCTATGTAATCCTTTAAATACTTTAATCTTTTGGGGTCATTTACTTCACCATCAGTAACCTCGTCGGGAAAAGCTGATCCATTTTCCGTAACGATAATCTTTTTAACATTAGGATATGCATCATATTTTTTGATCATATGGTAAATAGAAGGCGGGTAAACCTCCCAGCGCATAGCTGTAAGATCAACGCCCCTCTTTTCGGCTTTGACCATACTTGCTTTGATATAGGGCGTAAAAAAAGAATATTTTACAATTTCGCGGGTGTAATTCTGTATGCCGATAAAATCAAAATCAAATCTCAGCTTATCCTCGTCGCCGGGGTAAAAATACTTTTTCAGGTCGTTAAGCGCAGGCAGGTCTTTTATTGGGTAACCCATGCCCAACAAAGGTTCAATATATAGCCGATTGATCAGCGCGTCGGCACGAACGGCGGCAGCTATATCCCTGGGTTTATCGGTATAAGGCTCTATTTGCGAACACGAAAATGTGGTACCTATTTGCGTTGTTGAGGACAGCAATCTTCGCAGGATCCTGCCACCTTCAGCAATACTCATGGTAACGTGATGTATGGCGGGTACAAAGTTTTTCATACCACTGCGTCCCGGCGCATGGATGCCAAAAAAATAGCCGGCTCCCGTAAAAACTACAGGCTCGTTCATTACCATCCAATGTTTTACCCTATCGCCAAAGTTTTGAGCACAGATAGTGATGAACTCACTAAACCAGGTTATTGCTTCACGATTTGTCCAGCCGCCTTTAACTTCAAGCACATGCGGAAGGTCCCAGTGATAAACAGTTAACCAGGGTTCAACACCTTGCTTAAGGCAGTAGTTAATTACCCGGTTATAATAATCAATGCCGGCCTGGTTAATTTTCCCGGTGCCTTCGGGCAAAATACGGGTCCAGGATATAGAAAAACGAAAATTGGGAATATTAAGTTCTTTTATGAGGTCGATATCACGCTCATACAAATTATAAAAATCGCAAGCGGTTTGTGCATGGTCGCCATTCAGGATCTTTCCTTTTTTTGTGGTAAAAACATCCCACACAGATAGTCCTTTTCCATCGGCATCATGAGATCCTTCTACCTGAAAAGCAGCAGTTGAAACGCCCCATTCAAAGTCGGCACCAAAAAGATCTTTGCTTAAATGTATTTCCTGGTCAGTAAGTTCCATTAATTTGAGCTACAAAAGCCCAAAAGTGCAATTATATTTATAAATGAAGAATTATAAGTGATAACTTAATGTATGAACGACGAACGCATACTTTTAAGCATAATCCACTGACGGAAATTGATCAGCAGTTTCGAAATATTGATAATGAATTTCATGCCCTTATGTTATTTAACTTTAAAAATAAAGGTAACAAGCAGATGTTTGCTGAATGTGACAACTATGTTATTTAATTGTTAACCAGCATTTTCATAAATATACAAAATTGCTTTAATACATTAGCCATTAATTTACAAACGCTATGAAAACACACTTTATAAAAATGTTTGGTTATAACCTGTTTGCCAATCAGCAGTTGATACAGACAATGGAAGCAAACGGTTCGCCGGAGGTAACGCTTAAACTGATGGGCCATCTGCTGGCCGCCGAACAGGTATGGCTCGAAAGATGCAAACTTATCCCTTCTTCTCTGCCTAACACATGGCCCGAAAATGTTACAATTGAGCAATGCAAAAAACAGGTACCGGAGCGTTATGAAGCATGGGTCACATTTTTAAACGAAATCGATGAGGAAGATCTGAATAACATAATTCCGTATCATAGCTTTACCGGCGACTATTTTGAAAACCAACTTGGCGATATTATTACGCAGGTTCTTAATCATGGTACACATACCAGGGCCCAAATTGGGCAACAGCTAAAGTTTGCGGGTACAAAAACTTTACCTGTTACAGACTATAGTTATTATTTAAGAGTGTTAAACAGCTAAACATTTAGCATATTTGCCAAGTTTTATCACGCATCAAAAACCATGAAAAAACATCTATTCGCAGCCGCGGGCGTTGCCCTGCTGTTAGGTTGTACCGACACTAAAAAACAGGAAAAAGATCTTTTGAACCAGGTAATTGCCGTACATGATAAAGTAATGGCCAATGACGAGCAATTGATGAAAAATAAGATGCTACTGGATAGCCTTGTAAAAAACAATGCCCCAAATATCAATAAAGACACAGCAAAAGTGTATTTAAAACTGGTGGATGATGCCGATAATGCCATGAGCGACTGGATGCATAAATTTGATGCGGAAAATAAAGGCAAATCGCACCAGGAAATTATGGACTATCTTGAAGCTCAAAAGAAGCTCATCAGCAAAATAGATACGCAAATAAATGTAGCTGTTACCGGCTCAACTAAATATATAACCCAAATACCGGCAAAAAAATGAGGAAATCGTGGATAGGCATTGTGATATTAATGCTTTTCAATGCCTGCAAATCAAATACTAAAACCGCCCTTCCCGTATTGGGTTATAAAACTCCGGTAACTAAAACGGTTAATGGCAAAACAGTAACAGATACTGAGTACGCCACTATCCCACCCTTCAAGTTTGTAAACCAGTATGCTGATACCATCACTCAGAAAAACCTGGATGGAAAAATTTATGTAGCCGACTTTTTTTTCACCACCTGCCCTTCTATTTGCCCGGTGATGCACCGAAATATGCTTAATGTATACAAGGAGTTTAAGAATGATGATAACTTCAGGATCATTTCGCATACCATCGATCCCAAATATGATACCGTGCCTGTATTAAAACGCTATGCGGATAAATTAGGGATTGCGGGCAATACCTGGTGGTTGCTGCATGGTAAAAAAGGCGATACTTATAAAATTGCCAAAAGCTACCTGCAAAGTGTATCCGAAAAAAATCCCAAAGGCGAATACATTCATGATGGCTTCTTTATTTTAATAGATAAACAGAAACGCCTTCGCGGTACTTACGAAGGAACAGACCCGGCAGAAGTAACCAAACTGATTGCCGATATCAAAACCCTGAAAGCCGAACCTGACCAAATTGCCGCCAAATGAAATTAAAGGTAATAGGCATTATAGCCATTTTGTTAGTTGTAGTTGGCGCATCATGCCAAAGCGATGATCAAATTGAGTTTAAACGCTATTACTCGGGCGGGAGCCTTGTTTACCAGCAGCATTGTCAAAATTGCCATGGCGATAAAGGACAAGGTTTATCGGCACTTATTCCTCCATTAACAGATTCAATTTATTTAAAAAATAATAAGAGAAAACTTGCCTGCTTTATCAAAAATGGCCTTAAGGGAAAAATAACCGTAGCAGGCCGCTCTTTTGACGACCAAATGCAGCCTGATGATATAGCCCCTCTTGAAATTGCTAAAGTTCTTACTTACGTTACCAATTCCTTTGGTAATAAAATGAGAACTGTTACATTGCAACAGGTTCAGGATGATTTGAAAAATTGTCAATAGTTTTTGTTCATAGATGATAGTTCATGGTTCATAGTTTATGATAAATACCCTAAGCTATGAACCATGAACTACAAGCTTTTGCTATGATCTATGAACCATCAACCATGAACTAAACTAATTTCCCTATCTTTACAACCGCAAAACGTTCTATCGCTGCCAGCTTGTTTGGCGGAGGAAAGTCCGGGCAACACAGAGCATCCTGCTTCCTAACGGGAAGGCGCCGGCAGCCGGCGACAGCAAAGTGCCACAGAGAAAATACCGCCCGCTTAGGTGGGTAAGGGTGAAAACGTGAGGTAAGAGCTCACGGCGTAACCGGGCGACCGGATATGACGGTAAACCTCAGGAGTTGAAAAACCAAATAGGTCCTGAAAGCGGAGTTGCTCGCTCCCGTATTAGCCCAACGGCTAATCGTTAGGATGGGTAGGTTGTTTAAACCTGTTAGTGATAACAGGGCCAGATAAATGATAGAAGTTGCCCTTTAACAAGGCAAAACAGAACCCGGCTTATAGGTTTGCTGCTGTATAACCCCTTGCTGTAAAGCGAGGGGTTTCTTTATTTACACCAATTTATTTTTAATAAATTTTTACAACCCTGCAAACATTTATCCGCCTTAAACCTTTATAGCACATTAAAAGTGTTTGTTTTTCTATACAAACCCATATATTAGCAAACAACAATTACATATCGGTACATAATTACAAAACATGGCTAAAATTTTAATAATTGATGATGAACGGTCTATTCGTAACACGCTTCGCGAGATTTTAGAGTATGAAGATTACGAGGTTGAAGATGTAGATAACGGCGTTGACGGCCTTCAGTTAATTGAAAAAAAAGACTATGACCTGGTACTGTGCGACATTAAAATGAACCGCATGGATGGTATGGAGGTACTTACCGAAGGCCTCGCCATTAAGCCCGATCTACCTTTTATTATGATATCAGGCCACGGAACGGTTGAAACCGCTGTTGAGGCCAGCAAAAAAGGCGCGTTTGACTTTATTTCAAAACCACCTGACCTTAACCGCCTGCTTATTACCGTTCGTAACGCGCTTGATAGGGGAAGCCTTGTTGTTGAAGCTAAGGTACTTAAACGTAAAGTATCAAAAGTACGCCCCATTTTAGGCGAATCGCAGGCTATCCTCAAAATAAAAGAAACTATTGACCGGGTGGCCCCAACCGATGCCCGTGTATTGGTTACAGGCGCCAATGGAAGTGGCAAGGAATTGGTTGCACGCTGGCTCCACGAAAAATCAAATCGCTCGGCTGCACCCATTATCGAGGTAAACTGTGCTGCAATCCCTTCAGAATTAATTGAGAGTGAGCTATTTGGCCACGAGAAAGGCTCATTTACATCCGCCATCAAACAACGTATTGGCAAGTTTGAATCGGCAAATGGAGGAACGTTATTTTTGGATGAGATAGGTGATATGAGCCAGTCGGCCCAGGCTAAAGTTTTGCGTGCCTTACAGGAAAATAAGATTACGCGCGTAGGCGGCGAAAAGGAAATTGACGTTGATGTACGTGTAGTAGCGGCAACCAACAAGGACCTGCTAAAAGAAATTGAAGCCGGTAATTTCCGTATGGACTTGTATCACCGCCTAAGTGTAATACTAATCCACGTACCGCCGCTTATTGAACGCAAAGACGACATCCCGCTGTTAACTCAAAGCTTTTTGGATGAGATTTGCAATGAATATGGCATGCCGGTTAAAAAGATCTCTGATGCTGCGCTTGAGGCCCTTAAAGCCCTGCCATGGACCGGTAATATCCGTGAACTCCGCAACATGGTTGAGCGCTTGATCATCCTAAGTGATAAAGTTATTACAGATAACGATGTTAGAGCGTTTGCAAACCCATCTGCACCGGCAGCAGTCGGCACTGGCAGCACAGCCGCTCCTGCCCCGCAAACAGATTTTGATCAGTTCAATAACTTCCAGGAATATAAGGACTTCGCCGAGCGTGAATACATCAAATTCAAGCTGGAGAAAAACAACTGGAATGTGTCAAAAACTGCTGATGATATCGATATTCAACGCAGTCACCTATACAGTAAAATTGAAAAATTTGGCCTTAAGCGCGGCGAATAACATAAACTTTTGAAATTATTTTAAAAAGCATCGGCAAATATGATAGCCGGTGCTTTTTTTATGTTATTATTGTATCTCAATAACCTTTATTAACACCATGAAAACCTATTACTTAGCATCTTTTTTACTGTTCGCCCTATGCTCATGCGGTAACCAGCCAAAGGCAACTACAGAAACAACCGAACCGGCCGGTAAGCTTGACGGGACCTGGCATCTGATATCAAGCAAAAGCATTATGAAGGGCGATACTACAGTAACCACCCCTCCTAAAGACCAGGAAATGTTTAAGATGTTTAACGCCACTAACTTCGCCTTCTTCACGCATGACCTGGTACACGGCAAAACAGCCAAACCGGTTTATTCGTCGGGCGCGGGCACTTATACCCTATCCGGCGATGATTATACCGAGCACCTGGCTTATTGCGATGCCCGCGATTGGGAAAACAGGGATTTCAAATTTAAGCTCACTATGAAAAATGACACCTTGACTCAAAAAGGAATTGAGAAGATAGACAGCCTCAAGGTTGATCATGAGATCATTGAAACTTATGTAAGAGTGAAATAAACCTTAAAACTTATATTTTAAAGCCCGGCGTGTTCCGGGCTTTTTATTTGCACTGTTTATTTGAACGAGCCGGACAACCTTTCCCCTTTACAATAACAATAAATCGTAACCTGCGCGGTAACCCATTCGTTAAAAACTAAATTATCCCAGTTTATAATAAGTTAAATTTTATTGGAAAGCCTTCACAAAAAGTTAGCCGATTGTTGTTTGTAAACGATGGAATTTATTGAAGAAGTCTTTTTATCGGCCCGGATTAATTGTACTTTACCCGCTAAAGACCACTCAAAGAATGAAGCTGTTAATTAACCATAAGATACTGTTAATGTTATCGTTATTTACTTTTTCATTTAATCGCTGCAGGCCGCAAAAAAGCTCAGAAGGCATTACAACTATTAAATCTATTCACACAATTTCAGCTACGAGTTCAAATATTCCGCTTAAAAACATGTTTGGCATAAACGCGTATGAATGGAATTTTTTGCAGGATCCCGCCAATCCGGAGCAAAAAGGAGCCATTTACGAAACCAACATGAACCTTATCAAGTCATTCAGTGCAGTAAGGCATTATTTAGGCTGGGCCCGGATGGAAAGCACTAAAGGCAGCTATACCTTCAACCCCACTCATAAAGACAACTGGAACTATGATCTCATTTATAGCCGTTGCAAACAGGAAGGCATATTGGTTTTGGCAGATATAAAAAATTGTCCGCCATGGTTGGTTAATACTTATCCTAACAATATGCGGGATCTTGAAAATGCGCCGCTTATTTATGGCTTAAGTAAGGCTGATCCGGCAAGCTATATTGACCAGGCGCACATGGCCTTTCAATTTGCCGCCAGGTATGGTTATAATACTAATATTAACAGGGCATTGATAAAAGTTGACACCAGCATGCGATGGGCAGATGACTCGCCTAACCAGGTAAAAGTGGGCATGGGCCTTATAACTTACGTAGAGTGTGATAATGAGCGCGATAAATGGTGGAAAGGATCGGCAACACAACAAACCGCTGAAGAGTATGCAGCTAACATGTCGGCCTTTTATGATGGCAACAAGGGGAAGTTAGGAAAAAATGTCGGTGTAAAAAATGCTGATCCTAATATGAAAGTGGTAATGGGTGGATTAGCTACAGCCGACATAAATTTTGTAAAGAAAATGGTAGAGTGGTGCCGCATCAACCGTGGTTACAGGGCCAACGGCAGTATCAATCTGTGTTTTGATATTATTAACTACCACTATTACAACAATAACGGTAATATTTTAACACATCAGCCTGCCACGTTTGGCCTGCCGCCGGAATTGTCGATGGCGGGGCAAATTGCTGATTCGTTTGTTCAGTATGCAAATTCTTTTGTTAAACCAATCCCTGTTTGGGTAACCGAGTCTGGCTACGATATAAACAAGGGAAGCTATCAGAGAGCTTTAGATGTAGGGCAAAAGACATCGAAAAACACCCAGGCAGATTGGATTTTAAGAACTTCGCTTCTTTACATCAGGCATGGTATACAACGTGTATTTTATTACCAGCTTTTTGACGATGCTCCTAATGTTGCTGTTCAATATGCTACATCTGGTTTAGCCGAAAATGGCAAACGCAGACCTGCTGCCGATTTTATATTGCAAACATCAAAATTAATGGGTAACTACACCTACACAAGTACCATTAATGCCGATCCACTGGTTGATAAATATCTATCGGGATCACAAAGCATGTACATATTAACCATCCCTGATTATCAGGCACGTACAGGTACATATACACTTAATCTTGGTACAGCTAAAGCAAATGTTTATACACTAAAAACAGGTGCCGGTAATGTTGTTAAAACAACCCTAAAAACAGTTAACGGGAAACTTATTGTTAAAGTAACCGAAACACCAGTCTTTGTACAGGGCACAAACTAACTAAATGCCGCAAGATTATCCCTTACCTCGTTGGCGTACGTACCGCCAAACAGGTTTACGTGAACCAACAGCGGATAAAGGTTCCAAAGTTTAAGACGCTGTTGCCAGCCAGGCCGTAACGGAAATTCCTGGTTATAAGCCTCATAAAAAAAGCGGTCAAAACCACCGAAAAGCGTGGTCATCGCAATATCAAACTCACGATTGCCATAACTAACCGCCGGATCGATCAGGTAAGGTTTGCCACTGGTATCAATCAAGTAATTACCTCCCCAAAGGTCTCCGTGCAGTAATGCGGGTGGTTCTTCCGTAAATAAACCTGGAAGCTTTTTATAAAGCTGATCAAACTGGTGAATATCGGTCCGGGAGAGTTCCTTTTTGTCTACCGCCATTTCAACCATCGGCTGCAACCGCTGTTCAATAAAAAAATCGCTCCACGTAGCATACCAATTATTAGTTTGAATTAGCGAACCCATATAATTGTCAACATAAAAACCAAATTGGGTATTGGTTTTTTTATGCATTTGAGCAAGCTGCATTCCCAACTTAGAAGAAGCAGGCGCATTAGCAGAACCAACATTTATCCACTCTAAAACAAGGTAACTATCATTGCCTAACTCTCCCTGCAAAACAAACTCAGGAACTGCAATTGCATTAGTTTGGCGAATAGCCTTCAACCCCTGCTGCTCTTTCGCAAACATATTGGGGAACTTATACCTGTCATTTACTTTCAATAAATAACTGTGATCGTCGCATTGCAAATGGTAGACATCGTTTATATCACCACCGCTCACTGCATTAACATTAATGATTTTAATATTGAGTTTACTTTGAATATAACTTAATAAAATATCGGGGATGAAGTTTTTAAACATAGGCGATAATAAAATCATCAAATCTTACCAGGCTAAATTATTTGTTTTAGCACACAATTAAATTGCAATAATTATATTCGTGTAATATTTTTAAGTCCTTATCACAAAATTAAATGGAGAATCAAATTCCTGCAGCTGTTCAATTAACAGAAAACTGCGCACACTGCAACACGCAAGCAAAGCCCGAAGACACCTTTTGCACCCAATGTGGCTATCCGCTAAAGGGGACTGAAGCCGAACAAAACATATTTATTTCAGAACGGCAGGTTGAAGAAATAGACATGTTTACCTATAATAAAACGCTTAAACAGGCGGGTACAACATTATATTACCTGGCAGGAGTTTTTATTTTGAGCGGCCTGGTTTATTTTTTCATGCATAAAGATGAAGAAGATGTAGTAGCTGTAGTCATAACCGATTTAATAATGGCGGCTATGTTCTTGGTTTTGGGCGCTTACAGCAAAAAGAAACCCTTAGCCTGTCTCATATCAGGCTTGTCGCTGTATGTGATTGTCCAGTTGTTAAACGCCATAGTTGATCCTATATCTATTGCCAGGGGTATCATCATAAAAATAGTGATTATTGGCTATATGATCAAAGGCATTAAATCGGCAATGGAAATAGAAAAAATCAGGAAAGAAAAACATATAGCTTAGTCTTTTGCTGTCCGAACAACACCAAGCAACAGAAGCAGTACATTGCATACAATGTGGTGCATCAAACGCCGTCAACGTAAAGTTTTGCAGCAACTGCGGCTACCGGCAAGAGGATCCGGCAATCGATGAGACCGCCCATAACTGGCAATTGCTTAAGCAAGCTGCTTTGTTTTACGGGGTTTACATCGTGGTATGTGCATTGTCGTCGTTTGTTGACTACTTTAAAACAGTTGGCTGGTTCCTGGTAGTTGAAATTATCGGTGCCGGAACCGCGGTATTGTTTTTTACCTATAACTGGAATGATTATAAAAAAACAACTCCGCTGGCCTTCATTTTCATGGCAAAAGTTAGCTGCTTATGGATCGATTGCAATGGCCAGCAACCTGCTGATCCATTACATTTCAAGTTGGATCAATATTATCATCTTCTCGCGAGACTATTACTATTACTCCATTTTTGCCGGCATGCCTGGCGCTGCCTGTTTGATTATATTTTTCACTGCGATAACTCCGGCTTTGTTTGAAGAACTTGGCTTTCGGGGATATCTGCTGCAATCGTTGTTAAATATTGCCGATACCGGGCAGGCTGTTTTCATTTCAGCTTTCTTGTTTGGTATTATTCACCTCAACTTCGTTTCCTTGTTCTGGTTAATCCCATTCGCTTTATTTCTCGGCTATGTTAGGGTAAAGGAAAACACTATCTGGTATGGCGTATTCTTTCATTTTTGCTTTAATTTAACCGCTTGTTTATTTGAGTTACTATAGTGTTAAAGAAATAAAAAGCCAATTAAAAACTCAATACCAAATTATCATCCTAAAAAGCTATTTTTGCGGTTCAATGGAGCACATTCGTAATTTTTGTATCATAGCACACATCGACCACGGTAAGAGCACACTTGCCGATAGGTTATTAGAATATACCAACACTATTACCCAGCGCGAATCGCAGGCACAATTGCTTGACGATATGGATTTAGAACGCGAACGCGGTATCACCATTAAAAGCCATGCCATACAAATGGATTATGAGCTCGATGGACAAAAATATGTGCTCAACCTGATCGATACGCCCGGGCACGTGGATTTTTCATATGAAGTATCACGTTCAATTGCTGCCTGTGAAGGTGCATTATTGATAGTTGATGCAGCACAGGGCATTCAGGCACAAACCATCTCAAACCTGTACCTGGCTTTAGAGAACGACTTGGAAATCATCCCTATCCTGAATAAAATGGACCTCCCCGGCGCTATGCCCGAGGAAGTAAAAGACCAGATAGTTGACCTGATTGGTTGCAAACGCGAAGAAATCCTTGCTGCATCAGGCAAAACAGGCATGGGTGTGCATGATATCCTTCGTGCTATTGTTGAACGTGTCCCTGCTCCGGTAGGTGATCCTAAAGCCCCATTACAGGCACTAATCTTTGATTCAGTATTCAACTCATTTCGTGGTATCATAGCCTATTTTAAAGTTGTTAACGGCGAAATTCGCAAAGGCGACAAAGTAAAATTCGTAGCTACCGAGAAGCAATACCTTGCTGATGAAGTTGGCACGCTTAAATTGCGCCCGTTAGCTAAAGACGTAATCAAAACCGGCGACGTAGGTTATATCATATCAGGTATAAAAGAAGCAAAAGAGGTTAAGGTTGGTGACACCATTACCCATGTTGACCGCCCTTGCGAAGAAGGTATACAAGGTTTTGAAGAGGTAAAACCAATGGTATTCGCAGGTATTTATCCTGTTGATACCGAAGATTATGAAGAACTTCGTGAGTCAATGGCTAAATTACAGCTCAATGATGCATCGTTGGTTTTTGAACCGGAATCATCAGCGGCTTTAGGCTTTGGTTTCCGTTGCGGTTTCTTGGGCATGCTGCATATGGAAATCATCCAGGAGCGTTTGGAGCGTGAGTTTAACATGACGGTGATCACTACCGTTCCCAACGTGTCATACCTGGCCCATACTACAAAAGGCGACTCGTTCACTGTAAATAACCCTTCAGATCTGCCGGATCCATCAAAAATTGATTTTGTGGAAGAGCCTTACATCAAGGCTACTATCATCACCAAATCGGAATTTGTTGGCCCGGTAATGTCGCTTTGTATTCAGAAACGCGGCACCATCACTAATCAATCATATCTTACATCGGAGCGTGTTGAGCTGATTTTTGAGATGCCAATGGGCGAGATCGTATTTGATTTTTATGACAAGCTGAAAACCATTTCAAAAGGTTATGCTTCGTTCGATTATCACCAGATAGGTTATCGCCAGTCAGATTTGGTTAAACTCGATATCCGCTTAAACAGCGAACCTGTTGACGCACTTTCATCCCTGATCTTCCGCGGTAATTCATATGATTTTGGTAAAAAGATCTGCGAAAAATTAAAGGAACTTTTACCCCGCCAGCAGTTTGAGATCATTATCCAGGCTTCTATCGGCGCCAAGATCATAGCCCGCGAAACAGTAAAGGCCTTACGTAAAGACGTAACCGCCAAATGTTATGGTGGTGATATTTCCCGTAAGCGTAAACTGTTGGAAAAACAGAAACAAGGTAAAAAACGCATGCGTCAGGTAGGTAACGTAGAGATACCGCAGTCGGCGTTCATGGCAGTTTTGAAGTTGGATTAATCTCTTAATTCCTTTGAAGGGGAGCGAGAGTGAATAAATTAATATATTCTGTACAGGTTAGTTACATATCTTACAGCAACCGGATTTGTTAAACATATTCATTTAGGAGACTTTGTTTATGGCAAATGGATTGTGTACGATGCCGGCGTACCGAAATATTACATTGATGCTTTCAATAAAGACGCAGATTCAAATAAAATTATATTTGAAATGCTCTTGAACAATAAAACAGAAACTATTGAAAGTATCATTAACAAGATCAATCAAAATCACGGATTAAAACTATCCCTGGATAACAGGCCTTTTATAAAAGTACGAGTAAAATCAGAGCCGGCAAATTTAAGTTTGCCTCCGTTGCCTGATCACTTGGTTAAACACATTTAATAATGCAGCTTTTAGACGGAAAATACGTTTCAGAAAAACTTAAGGTTGAAATAGCTGAAGAAGCAGCTAAGATATTAGAAAAAACTGGCCGCAAACCACATTTGGTGGCAGTGCTGGTTGGCCACGATGGCGGTAGCGAAACTTACGTAGCCAGCAAAATGAAAAATTGCGAAAAAGTTGGCTTCAAATCATCGCTGGTACGTTATGAAGATGACGTTACCGAAGATGAATTATTGAAAAAGGTTGAAGAGCTCAATGCTGATTCTGATATCGACGGCATTATCGTACAACTTCCGCTACCAAAACATATCGATCCTGAAAAAGTAACCGAGCGTATCGACCATCGTAAAGATGTTGACGGCTTTCACCCGGTTAACCTGGGCCGTATGCAGCGTAATTTACCATCGTTTATACCGGCAACTCCTTATGGCATTACTTTAATGCTTAAAGAATACGGTATTGAAACTGCCGGTAAACATTGCGTGGTTGTTGGCCGCAGCAATATCGTTGGTTCGCCAATGAGCATCCTGATGGCACGTAACACCACGCCGGGCAACTGTACGGTAACCATTTGCCACAGCCGTACACCCGATATCAAAAAATTCACCCTCGATGCAGACATACTGATCGTAGCTATCGGTAAAAAGAATTTCATTACGGCCGATATGGTTAAAGATGGTGTAGTAGTTGTTGATGTGGGTATGAACCGCGAAACCTCAACTACAACAAAATCGGGCTTTAAACTTTACGGCGATGTTGATTTTGAAAACGTAGCACCAAAATCATCATGGATTACCCCTGTACCGGGCGGCGTAGGCTTGATGACCATTGTCGGTTTGCTTAAAAACACATTAGCTTCGGCTAATAAAGAGGTTTATAAATAGTAAGTAGTTTATTGGGTTGATTAGGTGAATAGTTTTAGTTTATAGAATTAATTATTCACTTAATCAACCATTTACTTAAACCCAGACTTCAGCTTGTCCCAAAGCGTGTTTACACCTACGTACACACCATCGTCCCTTACTTCCACAGGATAAGTTTCAATAAAATCATTTTGCCCTTCGCCACCTTTTCCTGTTTCAAGATTATAAGTATGGCGATGATATGGACAAACTATCAGCTTCCTCACGCACAGGCCTTCGCTTAAATCAGCTCTGGCATGAGGACATTTAGCCGATACTGCATAAAGCTTACTTTCAAAATTTACGAGGCAAATATTCTTGCTGCCTGCCTTAGCCTTTTTTATAAATGGGTTGCTGATATCCGAACTTAGTTCAATTCTATGCCACTTCATTTGACCAACTTATGAAATATATTCGAGCGAAGCTTGGAGATACTCGCTTCCTTGTAATAAGCCAAAAACCTCATATGCGATACGCGATAATAATATTTTTACTGCCGTAGCATCCTGAAAATCATTCATATCAAAAAAATAAACGATCCACTCTGACTCGCCCACCTTTTCAAATCCCATCTTTTTTAAGATAAAAAGCTCCCGTCCGTTGTCTTCGTCATCATAATTCTCTTTATCATATCCATACATTTCCATTATCTCTTGCGAACTCATGAAAATATTTAGCATATTTCCAGCACTCAATTCAAAATACATATATAGATCGCTCGGCTTATTTAGACAGAGCTTGAATTTCTTAAACTTCCCTTCGTATAAATTAAATAAAGCATCGTCAAGCACTTGAGTATCGTTAAAATAAAGCCTTTTCGACTCACTTATTTTTATCTCACCTTCCTTTTCGGTTATTCTACGTCCGAAGCTGAACCTTACACGGTCATCCTCAGGAAATTTGTTAAACATATCCCTCAATCTTTCAAGTTCTTGCTTTTTAAAATATAATGGATCCTTTAAATAATGCAAATGAGATAATTGCCTGTCAATTCGCCATAACTCCTCTTGTTGATAGTGAGCATACAGGTAATCTTTTTCTAAAAGATAATTATTGATTGAAGATGTAAGAGCAATTTTTTCACCTTCAAAATATTCGATAATTTGGTCAAGGTCAGATTTCATGAGTACAAGTTATGCACTGCAAGTTTCAAAATCTAATATTTACGCCAACATTTCTGAATCTTATTGAGCCAACCAATTTTAAAAATCAATTTTCAGATTCATCACATTTGGATTCTTAATTACCTCGTCCATGCTGGTAACAAGCGTGACTTCCCTCCTGTCGGCCGAGAGCATTGCCTTTGAATTATTGATCTTCTTTACCGGGTGAGCAAACCTCAGGATCACCTTATAAGGCATATCGATCAGCATCGCCTTTGCCATCATAAAAGTAGCCTGGGTTTTCTTTAAAAAAGCGTTAAACTTCGCTTTATCAATGATGCGGTAAAATTTATGAGGAGTTATATCATACGAGTAGTAGTCCTGCCCTCCTACCATTTGCCGTGCATCAAATGGCTTATTCGTTTTATCGGTGGTAGTAATAGCGCTTATCTGGGTATTAAGTGCAATCTTTGATACATTTTGTAAATAATATTGCAGATCTGCTGCATTTTTGGCGGTATGATTAAGTGTTACTTTCATAACACTCTTTTTAAGGTTCATATTCACCGTTAGCTCACTGCTTTTGGCCATTTCAACTTCTTCAGTTTTTAGTTTCTGCTGCGCACTGTCGGGTATAGCACTATAAAAGTTAAGCGTAGTGTCCTTAACCAAACTAAATTGAGGCGTTTCCTTAACCGAATCAGACATCAAATTAACCAATACCGATACTGCCCTACTCATATCAAAGGCGTAGGCAACTTTACAGGTTCCGTCGCTTTTAAAATCGTAATGCTCTTCAATATCTACACATGAACTAAAACAAAGCACTGCCATTAAAAATAAAGGAAGGTAAAGCTTTTTCATCTCCGGATATAAATTAAGCGTTAACGATACAGTTATTGCATTTTACGAAAAGGGATTTAATTGGTTATCTTAAAATTAAAGTAATTATAACAATTATAAATGAAAATAAAAAAAGGCAAAAGGATAAAGGTGAAAGGCAAAAGGTATTTTAGCGTGTACTTTTATTTTTTTTATAATGTAATTTGATGATAAAGCCAAGACCTTTCACCTTTGGCCTTTTACCTTTCGCCTTATTAAGGTACTTCCATATTAGTGTAACCTTTTGGCTTTCACCTTTTAGCTTTCGCCTATATTTCAGTACCTTTGCACCCTCAAATAACTATGGCACACCAAATACCAGACGACGGCACGCTGCTTCCTTTAATGGAGGAGTTTTATACGATACAGGGGGAAGGGTACAATACGGGCAAAGCCGCATATTTTATTCGCCTTGGCGGCTGTGATGTAGGTTGCCATTGGTGTGATGTTAAAGAAAGTTGGGATGCCGAGTTACACCCCCTTACCGCGGCTGATACAATTGTGAGCAACGCTGCCCTTCATCCTGCAAAAGCTGTTGTAGTTACCGGTGGCGAGCCGCTTATTTACAACCTTGATTATTTGACCCACAACCTGCACGAAAAGGGAATAAAAACATTTATTGAAACTTCAGGTGCGTATCCGCTTTCGGGCGATTGGGACTGGATTTGCCTTTCACCCAAAAAATTCAAAGCGCCTACGCCAAACGTGGCCGAATGTGCCCACGAGTTAAAAGTCATCGTTTTCAATAAATCCGATTTTGAATGGGCCGAATATCACGCCAAAATGGTATCGCCCGACTGTAAGCTTTACCTGCAGCCCGAATGGTCAAAATCCAAAGAAATGACCCCGCTGATTGTGGATTATGTAAAAGAAAACCCGCAGTGGGAAATTTCACTACAAACACATAAGTATCTGAATATTCCATAATCTTTGTAACTTACGGTATTAATTATCCTAAGTTACAAATGAAAATTGCAGTATTATTGGTGCTTGCATTGTGTTTACCTGCTTTGCTTGGCGCCCAGCAGCAAACCCGGTATTCGTCATCCAATAAAGAAGCTGTAAAATATTTTGCTACCGCTTATCAAAACCTTGATGAACATCTTTATGATGAGGCGATTCAAAACTCGCTTAAAGCTATTAGCGAAGATTCAAAGTTTATAGAAGCGCGGTTATTACTCGCCGACCTGTACCGAATGAAGCGCATGTACAAGCCAGCTGTTGAGCAATACGCTAAAGTAATTTCACTTAGTCCGGAATTTAACAGGGGGGTGTACCTCAAAGCCGCTGAAATGGAAATCCACGATGCAAGCTACGCACAGGCTCAGCAACATCTCGAAAAATACCTTACTTACCCTGATATCAGCCCTCAAAACAATACCTACGCAAAAAAACTGCTTGCCGATGCCAAATTCAGCATCCAGGCGATGACACATCCTGTGCCATTTAAACCTATAAATATCGGCCCTGAAATAAACACTGCCAATGACGAGTACCTCCCGGTTGCTACAGCCGACGAAGGCACGTTGATATTTACCCGAAAGATCAATAACAACGAAGATTTTTATAAAAGCGAAATGATAAATGGCAAGTGGAATACTGCCACTTATTTAAGCAACCAAATTAATACTGAAAAATATAACGAAGGTGCGCAATCCATATCGCAGGATGGTAAATACCTGTTTTTCACGGGATGCAATCGCCCCGACGGTTTAGGCCGTTGTGATATTTATATTGCTCAAAAACGGGGAAATGACTGGGGTAAACCTGTTGACCTGAACCCACCGGTAAATACGTCGGGCTGGGAATCTCAACCCTCGATAAATGCCGATGGCCGCACGCTTTATTTTGTAAGCAACCGTAAAGGCGGTTATGGCGGCTATGACATTTGGAAAAGCACGCTGGGTGAAAAAGGCTGGGGCGAACCTGAAAACCTGGGCCCCAATATTAATACCCCCTACAATGAATTATCACCGTTTATTCACCCTGATGACAGTACACTTTATTTTAGCAGCGATGGCTGGCCGGGTTTAGGCAGCAAGGACCTGTTTGTTAGCCGCATGGATAAAGACGGTAAATGGCAAAAACCCGAAAACCTTGGATATCCTATCAATACCAGTGGTGATGAGGGCGGCTTATCATTAACTGCCGCCGGAGATTATGCTTTCTTTTCATCGGATAATTTAAAGGGTTTGGGCGGTTATGATATTTATAAGTTCGAGCTGCCTGTAAAGTTGCGGCCCCATTTAGTAACTTATGTTAAAGGTTTTGTTAAAGACGTAAAGACGAAAGCCCCCCTTGAAGCTGCTATTGAGATTATTGACCTGGAAAGTAATTTGCTGGTTTACCAGGATTACAGTGACGATGAACAGGGGGACTTTTTAGCCACACTAACGTCGGGCAAAAACTATGCGCTTAATATTTCAAAAAGCGGATATCTGTTTTATTCCGAAAACTTTTCGCTTAAAAATTATAAGATTAAAAGCCCATTTAACATTGTGGCACTGTTATCACCCATTGAAATTGGCAACAAGGTGATCCTTAAAAATATTTTCTTCGATACTAATAAGTTTGACCTTGAAAAGGAATCAAAAGCCGAACTTGCCAAGCTCATTGAATTTTTAGGGGTAAACTCAACTACCCGTATTGAGATCTCAGGTCATACAGATAATACAGGTAATCACCAGGGTAACCAAACCTTATCTGAAAACAGGGCAAAGTCTGTTTATCAATATCTCGTGTCGAAAGGAATTGCCCCTACCCGCCTTGTTTACAAAGGATACGGTGAAACGCAACCGATAGCATCCAATACAACAGAGGAAGACAGGGCAAAGAACAGGCGTACGGAATTTATGATCATAACTAAATAAAATTAAAGCCAACAGCAGTAATCAGGGGAAAAGTAAAAAGCCTTTAGAATTGAATCTAAAGGCTTTCTTTATCAGAACCTTTCAGCAACTAATTCCCCAACTCCGACATGAATTTGATACGCATTAACTGCACCTCTTCACGGGTGTAATCATCACTGCCCAGTTCAGCTAAGGCTTCATCAATAGAGTCGGCTTCTGCAGTGCGGAAATAATCAAATACTTCTTCCTGCTTATCTTCGTCAATCACCTCATCAATATAGTAGTTCAAATTGAGCTTGGTTCCTGAGTTAACTATAGTTTCAACTTCTTTCAGGATCTCCTCATAAGTAAGACCTTTTGAAGCAGCAATATCATCAAGGTTTAAATGCCTGTCGATATTTTGGATAATGAATACTTTAAGCGCCGATTTATTGGCAGCACTCTTGATCACCATATCAATTGGCCGGTCAATATCGTTATCCTCTACATATTTCTGGATCAAATCCGTAAAAGGTTTACCAAATTTCAGCGCCTTGCCTGCACCAACACCCGAAATTTGTTTAAGTTCTTCGGTGTTGATCGGATAATGGGTGCACATTTCCTCTAACGATGGATCCTGGAATATTACAAACGGAGGTAAGCCCTTTTGTTTTGCAAGCTTTTTGCGCAACTCCTTAAGCATTTGTAATAACTGCGTATCAAGTGCCCCACCGCTTTGTTTTGGCCCGTCATCGTCACTATCATCATCAGTAGCTTCCATGACTTTGTTTAAAACAAACCGGATGCTGTGCGGGTTCTCAATAAAGCCTATGCCACTTTTAGTAAGCCTTAAAAGCCCGTATTGATCAATGTCTTTTGAAATGTAATTATTGAGTAATGCCTGCCTTAAAAGCGAGTTCCAAAGATTTTTGCCTTGTTCTTTGCCCGAACCGTAATAGTCAAGCTGATCATGCTCATAATTTTTGATCTGAGCATTTTCCTCACCCATTAATATGCTGAGGATATGGTGGTCGTCAAACTTTTCGCCAATATGCTTAATCAAACTTAATGCCCTGTGCAGGTGCTCCTCCCCATCAAAATGTTCTTTATGGGTACAGCAATTATCGCACATGTTATTACAGCCTGCTTCATTAAAGTTTTCGCCAAAATAATGCAATAATTGTTTACGGCGACAAACCGACGACTCGCAATAATCGATAACTTCCTTAAGTATCTGAGTACCTATTTCACGTTCTGAAACAGGCTTGTCTTTCATAAATTTCTGAAGCTTATCAATGTCCTTCTCCGAATAAAAAGCCACGCAAACACCTTCTCCTCCGTCACGCCCGGCCCTTCCTGTTTCCTGGTAGTAACCTTCCATACTTTTAGGCACATCATGGTGTATAACGTAGCGAACATCGGGTTTATCAATACCCATACCGAATGCGATCGTAGCAACAATAACATCAACATCTTCCATCAGGAATTTGTCCTGCGTTTCTGCACGCACTTTAGGATCAAGCCCTGCATGATAGGGCAATGCCCTTACCCCGTTAAGGTTCAACGCCTCGGCTACTTCCTCAACCTTTTTGCGGCTAAGGCAATACACAATTCCCGATTTGCCCTGGTTTTGTTTTACAAATTTTACAATCTCTTTGATAACATTACGCTTGGCCCTAACTTCATAAAACAGGTTACCCCGGTTAAATGACGATTTAAATACGGTTGCGTTATTCATTTGCAGGTTTTTTTGAATATCCTGCTGAACTTTTGGGGTGGCTGTAGCTGTTAGAGCAATTATGGGAATATTTTCGCCTATGTTACTGATCACCTGGCGTATTTTACGGTATTCGGGCCTGAAATCATGCCCCCACTCCGAAATGCAATGCGCTTCATCTACCGCCACGAATGAAACGTGGTTAAGGCGTAAGAAATCAATATTTTCCTGCTTGGTTAACGATTCGGGGGCCACGTATAATAACTTGGTTTTCCCTGCCAGTACATCTTCCTTAACCTTGCCTATCTCTGATTTTGTAAGTGATGAATTTAAAAAATGGGCTATACTATCTGATCCTCCAAACGCCCTGAGCTGATCTACCTGATTTTTCATCAGGGCTATCAATGGTGAAATTACGATTGCCGTGCCATCGCTCATCAAAGCTGGTAACTGATAACACATCGATTTGCCGCCACCGGTAGGCATAATAACGAATGTATCATTACCGGCCAGGATGTTGGTTATTATCGCTTCCTGTTCTCCCTTAAAATTATCAAACCCGAAAAAATTCTGGAGATTGTCAAATAGCGATTTCTTTGTTTCTATCATTATTTTAACAAATTCTTAAATTGTATTTAAAAGTTTAAAGTAACAAAATTTTCTAAATAAACGATGGATTTACTTTTAAATTTTGTGCAAAAATGATGATTAGATGAAAAACAATTTCATTGCTTGTTCATTTAAAGAACCAGACAAATTTGTGGTTATGCCCACCGTTAAATTATTTAGCTACACTTAATGGATAATTAACAAATTATTACACATTTTTACGGTCGATATACCAAATTAAAATTCTTTACTTGCTCATGAATAAAAACTATTATGCGATAATTATGGCTGGAGGGATTGGAAGCCGCTTTTGGCCGATAAGCCGTACATCGCACCCCAAACAGTTTATAGATATACTTGGTACCGGTAAAACCTTAATACAAAACACCTACGAACGTTTCCTGAAAGTTTGCCCCAAAGAAAATATTTACGTTGTTACTAACGAAAACTACACCAAACTGGTAAAACAACAATTGCCAGACATGGAGGATCAGCAGATCCTTACCGAACCGGTAATGCGAAACACCGCACCTTGTGTTGCCTATGGCTGTTTTAAAATTGAAAGTCTAAACCCCGATGCCGCTATTGTTGTAGCCCCTTCCGATCAACAGATCCTGGATGAGGATGCTTTTGTTGCCGCTATCGAAAAATCATTGCAAACCGCCGCTTCAAATGATTACCTGATAACCCTGGGCATTAAACCATCAAGGCCCGATACCGGTTACGGATATATCCAATACACTGATAACGTTATCAATGATGAGTTTCATAAAGTAAAAACCTTTACCGAGAAACCAACCCTTGAAATAGCTAAAACCTTTATTCAAAGCGGCGACTTTTTATGGAACGCCGGCATCTTTGTTTGGTCGGCCAAAACTATTGTTAAGGCCTTTAATCAGTATCTGCCCGAAATGCATGAGATCTTTGCTGATGCAAAACCGGTTTATAACTCAGACGATGAAAAGTCTTATATACACAAGGCTTACCAGCAATGCGTTAATATCTCGATAGATTACGGCATTATGGAAAAAGCAGATAATGTATATGTATTACCTTCGGATTTTGGGTGGAGCGATCTGGGTACCTGGGCATCAATATATGACCTTGCCGAAAAGGATTATGTAGGTAATGCCGTTATCCCTGCCGAAAAAGTGATCATGTATGACTCTTCAAACTGCATGGTAAACGTGCCGGGCGAAAAACTGGTAATATTGCAGGGCCTGCATGATTATATCGTGGTAGAATCAAACAACTCCCTGCTCATTTGCCCCCGCGACCAGGAACAGAACATCAAGCAGGTTGTGGCTGATGTAAAAAGTAAATTTGGAGCGAAGTATATTTAGCCCCCTCCGCCTCCTAAAGGGGGTACCTACTTACAATCACTCTTTAGCTGTAATGCTAAACAAGAAAAGCTTTGCCGTGGCAAAGCTTTTCTTGTTTAAATACTTTTAAGTTTAATACGACAGATAAAAACCAGCCGTAAGTAAGCACCCCTTTTAGGGGGCGGGGGGGGTTCTCTGTCTCACTGCCTCATACAAAATCACCCCGGTTGATACCGATACATTCAACGATTCAATTTCGCCGAACATAGGGATCTTGGCCAGGTGGTCGGAGATCCGGATGATCTCGTTACGGATTCCGTCTTCTTCCGATCCCATAACGATGGCCGTAGGTACGGTATAATCCGGAGTGTAAATATTGTCCTGTGTTTTTTCGGTGCAACAAACCAGTTGCAAGCCCGATTCCTGGAGGAAGCGTACAGTTTGCATAAAATTATCATGCCGGCAAACAGGGATTTTGTATAATGCGCCGGCCGATGTTTTAATGGCATCAGGATTTATCTGCGCCGAGCCTTTGGCTGGGATCACGATGGCATGCACACCAGCACATTCGGCAGTACGAGCAATGGCACCCATGTTCCTTACATCAGTAATGCTGTCTAAAACTAAAATTAATGGAGTATCCCCCCTCTCAAATATTTCCGGAATGATGTTCTCTATCTTTTGATAAACAATAGGCGAAATCACAGCTATAACGCCCTGGTGATTTTTCTGGGTAATGCGGTTTAGTTTTTCAACCGGGACCTGCTGTGCAGTTATCTGATATTCGTTCATCAGTTCTTTAAGCTCCTGTATCAGGCCGCCGCTTATGCCTCGCTGTATAAATAACGCCTCAATCTCTTTACCCGAACGGATCGCTTCTACTACCGCCCTGATACCAAAAACCATTTGATTGCTTTCGCGTTGAGGTCTTGAATTAAATGCCATTTTATAATTTAAATTTTGGCAAAAGTAGCTATATTAATTGATTAAGCCGTTATTGAACTGATAACCCTTTTGGGTTTACCGAGGTTTGAGTGCAGATGCTATCAACACTTCAAAACTTTATTAACATTGGCTCAATTAGCTGAAAATCAACCAGCCCAAATTTCGTTAAAAAGTTATCAACATTGAGGTGTTTATTAAAAACCTTAAAATTATCATCCTGTGTATGATTATTTTAAAATGCCGATACACTATGTTAGGTGTTTCCTTTGCCTGTCGAAGCATTTTTTGTATATTTTTGTACCCTTATGAGTTTTGAGAATAACAACCAGTATAACAAGCCGAATACTTTTGAACGCCGCAGCCGGATCCCAAATCCTACGCCATTCATTGCAGGCGGAAAATTGCAGCCGCAGGCTACGGATTTGGAGGAAGCCGTTTTAGGTGCCCTTATGCTGGAGAAAGACGCCCTTTCATCTGTTATAGATGTTTTAAAACCCGAAGTTTTTTATCAAACCAATCATCAAAAGATTTTTTCTGCAATAAAAATCTTGTTTGAAAAAACACAGCCTGTAGATATCCTTACCGTGACTGCCGAATTGCGCAGGCTGGGCGAGCTTGAAATGGTTGGCGGTGCTTACTATATCACTGAACTTACAAGCCGCGTTGCATCGGCCGCCAATATCGAATTCCATTCGCGCATTATCATTCAAAAATTTATCCAGCGCGAACTGATCCGCATTTCTACAGAGGTGATCAACAATGCATATGAGGATACCGCCGATGTATTCGACCTGCTGGATATGGCCGAAAAAAATCTATTTGAAATAGCTCAGAGCAATTTACGCCGAGATGCCCGTAATATGGACGATCTTGTTCATGAGGCCCTACGCGATATTGAAGCCCTGAAGGATAAAAAGGATGGCTTAACAGGTGTTGCCTCTGGCTTTACCAACCTTGACCGGATGACGTCAGGTTGGCAAAAATCAGATCTGGTGATCATTGCGGCACGTCCGGCGATGGGAAAAACAGCTTTTGTATTAAGCTGTGCCCGTAATGCAGCCGTTGATTTTGACAAGCCAGTTGTGGTATTTTCGCTGGAGATGTCGTCTGTACAGTTAGTTAACCGTTTGATAGCCGGCGAAGCAGAAATTGAGCAGGAAAAAATCCGTAAAGGCACGCTTGAAGAATGGGAATGGCAGCAGGTACACTCTAAAATTGGCAGGCTTGAAAAAGCAACGTTCATCATTGATGATACACCTGCCCTAAACATCTTTGAGTTCAGGGCAAAATGTCGTCGTTTAAAATCGCAATATGATATCCAGCTTATCATTATCGACTACCTGCAGCTGATGCATGGCAAAGCTGAAGGCAAAGGTGGCGGGGGTAACCGTGAGCAAGAGATCAGCAGTATTTCACGTGCTTTAAAGTCGGTTGCCAAGGAGCTCAACGTACCGGTTATCGCACTTTCGCAGTTAAGCCGTGCGGTTGAAAGCCGGCCGGGCAACTCAAAAAGGCCAATGCTTTCAGACTTACGTGAATCGGGCGCTATTGAGCAGGACGCCGACATGGTATTGTTCCTTTATCGTCCCGAATATTACGGCCTGACCGAAGACGAGGACGGTAACCCTACCCAGGGTGTAGGCGAGGTAATCATAGCCAAGCACCGTAATGGTGAAACAGGTACCGTTCGACTTAAATTTGTGGGCAAATATGTTAAGTTCGCAAATCTTGAAGAAGGTATGGATGGCTTCCCTCCTCCGGCAGGTAACGCTTTCGCAGGCCTTGCCCCTTCACAGGATTTTGAAAAGCAGAGTAACTTCATTATACGTCCTTCAAGAATGGACGACATAGATGATGAGCCTCCGTTTTAGCCTCTCGGCTCCCCTAAAAGAAGAGTGTCAAAAGATATACAAACAAGAAAAGCTTTGCAATTGCAAAGCTTTTCTTGTTTGTAATAGTGAAAACAAACCCGCATATATATCATTTCAAAAGTTAGAGGTCGAGTTTATCCACTTAGGTTATAAAGTCACAAAACTGGCACAAGCTCCATCAAAGTTTGGAGGAGTAATCTACCCGGTACTCGCTGTCAAATAAACTACCATTCTGTTGGCACCTGTTCATCTTCCAATTACTCTTTTTGCTTTGTTAGCTGATTGTTATAAACCCTGGTGTCCTGACAGTCTTTTAAACTTATCAACTGATCAATATTTTTAATACTACCAGTTGTGGTTATTTTATTCCCTGTAACTTTAATTCCGGATGTACTTGAAGCCTCAAAAAACTGATCGTCCTTTAAAGTTATTTTATTACAGATTACCTGGATTCCGGAATGAACCCGAGCTGTTGATTTCACTCTGTTTTCCGGTGACAAGGCTATAACCGGCCCTCCACATTTATAAAACGTATTGTTTTTAATAGTAACATCTTTTACCGCTCCTGATTCATACCAGCTTGACGCATCGTCATTGATCATGATTGCGCTGTTGTGGGTCCGGTTAATGATATTGTTTTCAATTACTACTTTCCTGGGAGTGGTAACCAGGATACCCCTTGTCGGGATCTTTTCAATGGTATTGTGATGGATCCATACCCGTGGCGTGGCGGTAATGTTCTCCACCACATCTCCTGTTTGCATATCATCGGGCATCGGGTTGCTAAAATTTAGCAAAAATTCCCTGTTATTAAGCTTCTCAACTTTCGATACCTTATTATTTTGATAAGTAAGCAGGTTCGCCGGGTGAACAAGACCAATACTGTCATTAGCTGCAAAAGCATCAAATCCGTAAGTTTGATCATGCATGAACCTTACTTTGACCTGAGTTAAGGAAAGTTTTTCTGTTATTTTAAGAAAAGTGCCATGCACATTAATTGCATCGTCATTTGCTGCCGACAGGTATGAGCCTGCAATTTCAATTTTGCCACTACAACCCGAAAAATGCAGAATATCTGCCCAGGCGGCACACGTGCGACCATCTTTAGCCTTTACTACAACATGATTGAAACTTAGATTCTTACTAAACTGGCTTACTATTCCCATGCCATGCATAAAGTAAATACGGATGTTGTTTAAATTGATATTGCTGCTTTTTTGTATGAAAAAACCGGCACAATCACGGGTGACATCACGATTTTGATAGGTTAAGCCTTTTTTAAAGCCCGGATTGTTCTTGAAAAATATTCTCAGGCTATGCTCTCCTGTGGCTTCATAGCGGAGCCCCTCCTGAGGGATTTCCATTCTCGATAATTCGTTGGTGGCATGGTTATACACCTGCCAGTATGACCCGGGCTGATAGCTCCAGCCTTCTCCAAGCCATGTTAATGTACTGTCTTTAATACTGAATTTGTATTCGGTGTTAACCGCAGCATCGGCATATTTTGATGTCGTTGTTACCACGCTGAACTCGGAAACCGTTGGACGCTGGTAATCAAAACTCAAATCGTTCAATTTAATATGATGACTGTTATTGATATATATTTCGATCATTTTTCCGCGAAGGCCTACTGTGGCGCCGGCACCGTCAATATCCACAAACCTGCTACTATCAAGCATTAATGCAATTGCTTTTAATCCGTTAGGAACATCGTTGGTATTGGAAATCTGCAATTGGGCTTTGTAAGCGCCGTCCGGAAAAAAATCATACCACCCGGGGGCAAACCAGATCTTTACCGGCCTGTCTTTCGTTCCGTGGGCCATAATTGACAACGTTTCGAAAAACCCTCCCGGCGATAGTATTTCCACAACATCACCCGGCGATAAAATAAGCCGGTTGATACCTTTAAATGTTTTCCATGGCTTTAAACTGGTTAACCCGGTGTTGCCATCATTGCCCTTAACAGGATCGATATAATAGGTTCGATTGCCCGGAGAAACACTTCTTCCGGATGGAGCTAAATATTCAACAAGTTTATTTTGAGCTTTTAATACGTTGCATATCAGAAACGGACTTAAAAGTAACAGGCATTTTATTGTAAAATATCTCATGGTAAATATCAGGTTACTAATATATGGCGTATATGGTATAACATTTACGCTTAACATCTATAATTTTGGCCATCCACAACCAGCATTTAAAAATTACCTTGTCTTTACTTCATAACTTATGGTTAAAACAGCGATCCCTCTTTTATATAATATCCCATACATTTAACATAAGCGAAAATCATTCATTAAAATATAGGTTAAATATTTACCCCTGCACCAAAAGGCACTGACAGTCAAACGTGATGTCCATCGGTGATTATATTATTTTTATCATTATCATTGTTCTTCAAAACCATTAGCAACGACGGTATCAATTTCAGATTGACACCAGCCGGAACACTGATGAAAATAACTATATGAACGTTTTATCAAGAAAGATACTGCTTGCTTTTTTAGCCTTTACCATAATTTTAGTTATCGCTGCCCTTTTTGTAAGAGACAAGATCACAGAAAGATTAGCCCATACGGCACAGATCTCGCACCTTATGGACCTTAATAATTCCAGGCCCCAGCAGGCGCTGCTTTTACTTCACCAGGCCGAGGATTTATTTCAATCCTCACTCGTAGATGCCGACGCTGCTAAGGCTCAGGCTTATCAGGCCAAACTTTCACTGGCTTTTGCTGAAATTGATACCCTATTAAACATGCAGCATGACACTACCAAACTAAATGCCGAACAGCGTTCTCAACTTCATACATGGCACAACCAAAAGGTAAAACTATCTGCCGATCTTCTTTCTGCCCGGCACGACTTTGATTCCCTGCTCACAACCTATTCAGATTACAGCACAGCGACCGTTCAAAATAAACTTGCCGTAAAAAGTAGCCGTACGGTACAAAACAGCAGCGACACCTTAACCCAACCCGGCCAGGTAAAACGAAAAGGTTTTTTTGCAAGAATTAAAGAAGCCATAAAGAACAAAAACGCCTATGCAACCAATTCGGGCGGTGTTGTTATCAACCACCGGACCCGAATTTATGTCGACTCGGTTACGCAAAAACTCCGCAATAAAGATCAATCCAACTATCTCAATAAAATCAGGCAATTACAACAAAGCAACCACAAATTACAGGAAGCGCAAAGACAGCTCATCGCCCTTAATATGCGCATTACCCATAAAATGGAGCAGTTAATTAGTACCATTAAGGATATAAATTACAGCATGACCGATGCCTTTAAGGGTTTAGCCTTTAACAGTTACCTGGAAACAACACGTTTGCTAAACAGGCTTTACCTTGTTGCACTTTTGTTGCTTCTGGCTTTTGCAGTGTTGTTGATTGTGTTTGTTATTAAGCTGGGGCGATCTGAAGAGCTTTTGCTGAAGGAGAACGAACGGGCCGTAATGATAGCGCGTCAAAAAATGGACCTGCTGCTGCACATGAGCCATGAAATCCGTAATCCGCTCACATCTATAAATGGTTTTTTATACATTTTCAGCAGAACGACGCTCACTCCAAAACAATCAGAAATGTTGGGAACAGTGCGGGCATCATCCGATTTGCTACTGCAAACGCTCAATGATACCCTTGATGCCGCAAAAATGGAAAGCAGCGAACTCAAAATCCATCATGATCCTTTTTGCCCGGATAAAACGTTAAAAGAAGTAATTGAAAGCATGGCATTTAGTGCTGATAAAAAACAATTGGAATTAAATTATCATTTTGAAGGCGATCCGGAAGCTGAAGTTTTGGGTGATAGTTTCAGGTTAAAGCAGATTATCGTAAACCTTGTTAGCAATGCTATCAAATATACCGATACAGGAAACGTAAAGATCAAAGCAGCGCTAAAATTATCCGACAGCAAAGGCGGACTAACAGTTGATATTAGCGATACAGGAGCCGGTATAAGCCAGGAACAACAGATTAACCTGTTTTCAAAATATTACCAAACCAATTCGGCAAAAGGAAATACCGGTACAGGTCTTGGTTTATACATTTGCAAACAATTGATTGAATTGCAAAAAGGTAATATCACCGTAAAAAGCGATGCGGGCAAAGGAAGTACTTTTAGTTTTGAAATCCCTTACGAAAAGTATAAAATAGATTAATTGCCGGCGTTTTATTTAAAATTTGATGTATATACCCAGAATCTTAAAAAACTCTTTATTCTCCAGCTAATTATAAGTTACACCAGTACGTCCATTTTAACGTTAACTGTCTGTTTTTTACTGTATACGGTGATGGCGTGGTATTATCGCCGTAAACAATAAACAGGTCGGACGCAGGCTTATAGCGCCATTGCAGGCGGGTATTAATGTTGATATTATCCACCTGCTCATTATATTGTATATAGGTGGTAAAATACAAGCTATTGGTGAAGGTAACATCAATTTTTGGCCCTACCAGCCAGAACGTATTATGGCCAAATGGCTGCGGCAACCTTAAATCATTGAAGGAGGTATTGATAGCAATATTTACATAAGGTTGAAAACGATAGCCTATTAAACTTGTAAAGCTATTGCGTACGCCCTTATCATAATACCCACCGTGCGATGCTTCCAGCAAATAGGTAAACACATTTTGCGGCTTCGACACAAACTGCACATCAATAGTGTTCCAGTTATGCTCAGAGCCGGTAGGTAATAAACCTTTACCGATATTAGTTGGATCATAAGGCCTCAGAAGGCGCACATAATCATTTATACCGGACACCGACAGTGTTGCCCGGTTACGGAATGTGATCAAATATGACAGGATACTTTCATTATCAGTACGGTGAAACGACTCATCGAAGAAATAATTAGAGGTAAGCTGGATGCCATGGCTTAGAATATTACCCTGCTTAGGAAAAAAATTACGGAGTAACAGCGGGCTTAACTTCACATAACCAACACGGGGAACATAGCCTACTTCGGCATTGTAATTTTTACCTACGTACTCCTCCTGCATATAAAGCGTCCAGTATTTGCTCAGGTATTGGAAATGATCGGATACCACGTAATCATGCCCGCTCACGCCGGGCGTAAATGATTTAAGGGCCAGTACTTTGCCTGTCCAGATATTACTGCGCGAGGCAAGGTTAAACTCTGCGCCTATATTACGGTTATAGGCAGTTGAACCGGTATTGGTGCCGGGAATATTGGCGGTAGCGTCCTTATTTACAAACAGGAAAGCGATGTTTGAGCGATCAAGGATCCGTCTTTGCAGGGTAATGATGCCATAATTTTCAGAAGCCTGCTGGGCGCTGCCCGAGCCGCCTGTTTGAATATCCATAGCGCCAATACGCCAGTCCTTATCTAATTTGCCGGTCAATCTTGCTCCAAAATCAATCGGTACGGTGAGGCCTATCCGCCTTGAAAAAAAAGGGCGAATATCAGAGTAACCAAAGTTGGCAAACAGGTCACCGTTTTCTAAAAAGAATTGCCGTTTTTCGGGGAAGAAAAGTTCGTATCTGTTGAGGTTGATCACCTGTTGATCAACATCAACCTGCGAAAAATCGGGATTGACTGTTAAATCGAGGTTAAGGGCTGGTGTAACGGAGATCTTGGCGTCCCCTCCTATTTCATGTTTATATTCGGTTTTGGTATTATGCTGATAATCTTTAGATAAACCCGTAAGCGCGTATGGGATTATAGATACGTTGCTGCTGGCTGTTGGGGGCGCTTCGTCCCAAACAAGTGTGCCGGTATAAGCCAATGAAGCTGTAGGGAATTGCCGTGGGATGGGTGTCCAGCTTGATTTTTCGGCAGTCTTGAGATCATTACGGCTAAAGTTGATCCCCCATTCCTTTATGCCTTTTTTATAACGGATACTCTTAAATGGGATGGATGCTTCCCAAACCCATTTATCAGGATAATTTTTTACTGCCGAATACCAGCGGTTATCCCAGCTCAGGTCAACCTTGCCGCCTTCATACATGCTGCCGTCCCACTGCCCTCCCGCCGCGTTGGCACCAAAACTAAAGCCATCGGTGCGGGCATCAAATGGATCCATGAAAATCAGGAAGTTATCATTTTTTACAAAACTGAAATCACGTTTTAACGATTCAACCATGTAAGGCCCCGGTACCGAATTATAATTGATAGCTATGATGTACAGGTTTTTATCATCGTAGGTCATCCGCACCTCGGTTTTAACAGTAGCCTTGCTGGTATCCATCGGCAGCACCATGAAAAAATCTCCCGCCGAATCAGCCTGCATCCAGGCTTGCTCATTCATCACTCCGTCTATATTAATAGCCGAAGCAGCCCTGCGGATATGGTACTTATACCCCGCGTTCTTTTTTTGAGCCGATGCATAAAAGGAGGTTATACAGCATAAGATGATGAGCAAGAATGTTTTTGCCGAAAGCCAGCAGTAGCGTTTTAAGGGCATTAAGATAAGGGTATATAAACTTATTGGTTCACGAATTTTAAAACTACATTTTTTTAGTAAAAATCAACGCCTTGTATCATATAATTTACGGCCTGGGTTCTACACAAACAATTACATATCTGACAATCAGTACATTACACACAATTCGTATAAAGTAGAGTTAATCTTATAACCAACAGCCCGCTTAACCGATTGGTTAAGCGGGCTGTTGGTTACCCGTTATCATATGTTTGAAATCCTGCGGGCTTTGAAAGGCAATAACAAAGCCGGAGAATCCAGACTTACGAAGTTTGAAAAGTTCTTAAGTCTGGATTCTGCAACAGAATTATGGGTAACTTTTTATTTTTAAAATGTTAATTAATACTTTCCAACATCTTAATATACAACTCAATGCCTTCCCTGATCTCATCTACATAAACAAACTCATCGGCAGTATGTGAACGTGCGGAATCGCCGGGGCCAACTTTAATGGACGGGATATCCAGCAATGATTGATCTGATGTTGTTGGTGAGCCATAGGTGATACGGCCAAGCGCTATACCAGCCTGAACTATGGGATGTTCTTTAGGGATAGATGATGGTTTTAACCTGATAGAACGCGGTTTTACATCGCTGGCAACATGCTCACGGATAATCTCCAGTACTTCCTCATTACGATAAGCATCAGTTACACGCACGTCAACAGTATACACGCAGCTGGCAGGCACAACGTTGTGTTGTGAGCCGGCATTAATAATAGTCACCGACATTTTTATCGGTCCAAAAACTTCTGATTCTTTCGGAAATTTAAAAGTACGGAACCATTCAATATCTGTTAACGCTTTGTAGATAGCGTTCTCACCTTCTTCGCGGGCGGCATGGCCGGCACGCCCATGAGCGGTACAATCCAACACCATTAAACCCCGTTCGGCAATTGCCAACTGCATCAGGGTTGGCTCACCTACTATACCAAAAGATAGTTGCCCCAAATCGGGAATAATCAGTTCCAGACCATTTACGCCTGAAATTTCTTCTTCAGCGGTAGTCGCCAGGCAGAAATTATATTTCAGGTTTCCCTTATCATGAAAATAAAGAAATACCGCTATAAGTGAAACAAGACAGCCTCCGGCATCATTACTACCAAGGCCATATAATTTACCATCTTCAATTTTGGCATCGTAAGGATCGCGTGTATAGCCCGAATTGGGTTTAACGGTATCATGATGTGAGTTAAGGAGGATAGTTTCTTTAGCCGGGTCGAAATGTTTATTCCAGGCCCAGATATTGTTAAGCTTACGATGAGTGGTTACCCCATGCGACTGCAGGAATTCGTTGATCAGATCGGCGGTGCGGTCTTCCTCTTTACTAAACGATGGAATGGATATTAGTTGTTGCAGTAATGTTACCGCCAGTTGAAATAAATTGCTTGTGTCAGTCATAAATTTAAGGGTTATCCCTTGTAATGAACGGGCAAAATTAACACTTTTTATTTATGTGGATGAAATACATTTCCTGAACATTAAGTCACTTTAATAGATTTACAAGTAACTTAATATTCACCTAACGCAAACATTACATATCATTTGTAATCTGCACATTTTCAAATCTGCTCATCTTCCATTTTTGAATGTTTGCGGGTATCATTCATGGTGATATATAAAACCAACGATAGCCCGATACAAACAGTTACATACCAATAAAACCATTGCGCATGATGTTCATTTTTGAACCACAGGGCAATATATTCGGCAGTGCCGCCAAACAGGGATACGGCTATTGCATAAGGAAAACCTACGCCCAGGGCGCGCACATTGGCCGGAAAAAGTTCGGCCTTAACAACAGCATTGATTGAGGTATAGCCGCTTACAATGACCAGCGCGCAAAGGATCAGCGCGAATGCAACCCATACATCTTTAGTATGGCTTAGCAATGTCATGATAGGAATTGTACAAAGCGTACCCAATATGCCGAAACCAATTAGTAATGGCTTCCGGCCAACTTTATCCGACAGTAAGCCAAATAAAGGTTGTATCACCATAAATACAGCTAATGTTAAGGTTGAGATGAGCGTAGCGGCGCTCTTACTGAAGCCGGACGTATTAACCAAAAACTTTTGCATATAGGTGGTAAAGGTGTAAAACGCCAGTGTGCCGCCAATGGTTAATCCAATTACCGTAAAAACAGCTTTAGGATGCTTTGTTAAAGCTTTTATAGTGCCATTCAAGGCATCAGCTTTTTTACTTTCTTTATCAAACGATGCTGATTCCTGTAAGCTTCGCCTTAAATACATAGTGGTGACAGCCAGTATTGCCCCGATTCCAAATGGAATGCGCCAACCCCAGTCATGCAATTGTTTTTCAGATAAAAACGCTCTTTGCAGCAAAACCAAAACACCCAATGCCAGTAATTGCCCCATAATGAGCGTTACATATTGAAAGCTTGAGTAAAAACCACGGTGCTTTTTTGTAGCCATTTCACTCAGGTAAGTGGCGCTGGTTCCATACTCCCCTCCTACGCTCAGGCCCTGGATAATGCGGGCCAACACCAGCAGTATAGGCGCAGCAACACCGATGGTTTTGTAGCCAGGTGTTATAGCAATGATCAATGAACCAACGCTCATAAGCAATACAGAAAATGTAAGCGCAGTTTTACGGCCGCGCTTATCCGCAAAGGTCCCCATTACCCAACCGCCTATAGGGCGCATTAAAAAGCCGATGGCAAAAATACCGGCTGTGTTTAAAAGCTGTACGGTTTGATTATCTGAAGGAAAAAAAGCATCTGAAAAATAAAGGGAAAAGGCAGTGTAAGCATACCAGTCATACCATTCAACCAAATTTCCCAGCGATCCGCCTATGATGGACTTGATGCGTCCGCCCGTGGTTTGGGGTATTGGTGATTTTATTTCATTCATAGGTTTGGCAGATATTGTTGGTTTCCGTAATATTAGGAATTTTAAAATAGAGGCGCAATACCAATATAATAACCGGCATATTTGCTTTAATAAAAACTTATTCAACCTAATCTAATACGCTCAACCATTCACCCAAACCACAACCATGCTTTTCACCGAAGATTTTTTGCACTACATCTGGAAATTCAGGCTTTTTGAGCGCGAAAACCTTCAAACTATAGATGGTGAGGAACTGGAGATCTTTTCGGCAGGGCTGCACAATTCAGATTCAGGTCCCGATTTTCATAATGCGAGGATCCGTATTGGCGAAACTGTTTGGGCAGGTAATGTAGAAGTGCACCTTTCCGCGTCCGACTGGCAAAAGCATGGCCATACTAATGATGGCGCTTATGATAATGTGATATTACATGTGGTTTATCGTAACGATATGCAGTTGTTTTTACCAAACGGGCGCAAAGTTCCAACACTTGAACTGCAAAACCGTATTAGTGAAGAGCTTTATAACAAATATCATAAGCTGGTTTTCGGTAACCAGAGTTTTATACCCTGCGAAAACGGCATCGCTACAGTGGATGCCCTCACCATGCAAAACTGGCTTACCCGCGTGCTGGTTGAGCGGATGGAAAAACGATCGGCAAATGTGGCAGCGGCTCTGGCACTTAATAAAGGCGATTGGGAGGAAACTTTTTACCAGTTTTTAGCGGCAAACTTTGGTTTTAAAGTAAACGCCCTCCCGTTTGAGCTGATGGCTAAATCGCTGCCTCAGCTTATCCTCGCCAAAAACAAAAACAGCCCGATGCAAATTGAAGCTTTGATATTTGGGCAGGCAGGCTTTTTAGAGGGTGAATTTAAAGATGATTATCCCCTCAAACTTCAAAAGGAGTATGAATATCTGCGTAAAAAATACAACCTTAAACCTATAGAAAGCCACCTGTGGAAGTTTATGCGGCTAAGGCCCCAAAACTTTCCAACCATCAGGCTGGCGCAATTTGCCGCACTTATCGTACAGTCAAACCACCTGTTATCTAAAATATTAGAGATTAAAGAGGTAAAAGCACTGCGTAGTTTATTTACAGAGATCAAAGTAAACGATTACTGGGAGGACCATTACCGGTTTGATGTGCAATCCAAGCCGTCATCAAAAAATATGGGCGATGGTTCTGTTGATATTTTGCTGCTCAATGCAGTGGCCTTGTTCCTGTTTAGTTACGGCAAGCAGCATCAGCAGCAATATTATATTAGCCGTAGTCTTAAATTGTTAGAAAATTTACCGGCCGAAAAAAACAATATTATTGCTGATTTTGTTAACTTAGGAGTGAAAATTGAAACTGCGTTTGAATCACAGGCATTGCTTGAGTTAAAAAATAATTACTGCAACTATAAGAAATGCCTGCAATGCGGCGTTGGTAATAAGATACTAAAACTGGCTTGACACCATGCTACAGCGGATACTTACTTTTTTTGAACGGTACTCTTTTGGTGTATGCACCTACCTTGGCGAACGCTTTAATATCTCGATCTCCAAGATCAGGCTTTTCTTTATCTACTCCTCATTCCTGGCGGTAGGCTTCCCGCTTATATTTTATTTTTTTGCAGGTGTTGTATTGGATATCCGGAACTTCATTAAACGCAAGCATACCGGGGTTACTGATCTTTAACCGCTGATCATTTCTGATTACGTTGATTTCGCTTATTTTTATTGGGAGATTTCACCGATTATTCCCTGCTTTCACCGATTTTGATTAGTGAAAGCACATCTTCTCATTAAACCAATTTGCCAGTTTTTACAGCATCTTGTAAGTTGCGCACCTTAAATTTGGGAGTATAGCAATATTGGGCCAGTTGTTTAACCCATGTAGTATTGTAGCCAAACATCAGTTTAATAACTTTTACCCGGGTTGAACCTTTGGGATAGCCATATTTATACCAACTGAATTTAGATGGATCTATATTGAACTGTTCGGCAAAATCAGCAAGAAAAAGGTCTATCTCAATGTCAAAAATATCCAGATCAAGATCAATACTGGTATCGAGGTTCAGGCTATGCGGATCAACCTTATGTATCTTATACCTGTTGCAATAATCAACTATAAATTCTTTTAAGGGTGGCAGTATCTCTTCCATTTAAACGAATGTTAATTTGACCATTTAAGTTATGAGACGTAGCTTTTTAAATAAGGTTGCATACAAATTTACTTTATTTTTAAATCGTTTAAATTGAACCTGATAGTTAATAAATGTTAAATATTTATTGCTGTACAATGGAGCTTTATGCTACTAAAATCAACCTGATGTATTATTATTGCACCAGGTAAACCAGATACTTCAAATGAACCTAAAAGTAATTGCCTTTGATGCCGACGACACCCTTTGGGTAAATGAACCTTACTTTCAAGCCACCGAAGAAAGGTTTTGCAGTCTGCTCGAAAATTTTTCGCCACAGCACACCATTTCCAAAGAGCTTTTTAAAGTTGAGGTTGATAACCTCCCACTTTATGGCTACGGGATAAAAGGCTATATCCTCAGCATGATAGAGGCAGCATTGAGCATTTCTGAAAAAAATATTAGCGTTGATGTAGTGGAAACCATATTACAATATGGTAAGGATATGCTTAATCAACCGATAGAGTTACTGAACGAGGTAGAACATGTTTTATCCTCATTAAAAGATCATTACAGACTGGTGGTAGCCACCAAAGGCGATCTGCTTGACCAGGAGCGGAAGCTCAAAAAATCAGGGCTGGCACATTACTTTCACCATATCGAAATTATGAGTGATAAAAAGGAGGATGATTATATCAAGCTGATCAAACACCTTGACATCAATCCCGATGAGTTTATGATGATCGGCAATTCCTTAAAATCAGATGTAATGCCCGTGATCAACATTGGCGGGCATGCTGTTCACGTACCCTATCATACAACCTGGGCGCACGAACACGTAGAAACCGTTTTAACACACGAAAACTTCAAACATGTGCATAAGATCAGTGAAGTATTGGAATTTGTGAAGTTCTAAGTCTTGAGTCCTAAGTCGATTATACCAATTTAACTTTTGACTCAAGACTTAGAACTTAGGACTTAAACGCTCTTCTCCATTACAATTAGCTCAATATGCTGTTTGGCGTCACCAAAACGGCCATGCGCATGAAAAGGCTGGATTTCGCCGGTTGGTTTGTAGCCGCGGCGCTCATACCAGCTTATCAGTTCGGAGCGGATGCTGATTACCGTCATAGTTAAAGTATTGCAGTTATACTTACGCGCGTAAACTTCAGCTTCTTCTATCAGTGCGCGGCCCACACCTTTATTCTGCAATAATGGTGATACACTAAACATGCCAACATACAACTTTGGAGTTCTGACTTCAAGATAAACAGTACCCGTAATATTGCCCTCCTCATCAGTATGTTTTAAAATGATAATATTTTCATTATTCATATACCCTGCAAGAGTTTGTTCATCAATGCGGGCACCACCAATTAAGTCGGCCTCAGTTGTCCAACCCCGTTTGGAGCTTTCACCACGGTAAGCGCTGTTTACTAAAACATTAAGTTCGGGTACGTCGGTAAGTGTAGCTTGGGTTATTACAGGCATATGATTAATTTAAGGATGCCAAAGGTAATGGTTGTACGTTCTAAATAAAAGGCCTCAAATTACCATTTTGAAGTTTGTACCTTAATTAATTCTGCTTAATTCATAAATCAGCAACCTTTCGGCGCTTCACAAAGCCTATCCCGATAATCGTTAAAGGCAATAACAATAATACATCGGCCACATGGGCTAACAATAAGATCCTTAAAATCCGGCTTACCGGGAAAGCTACAGCTGCAAGGCCTACCAGCAAACCAAGCCAAACAGGTACTGCTTTTTTACGGACAAGGTTTATAGCTAACACCAATAGACTTAACGGGAACAACGGGCCTGCCCAAAAAAGCAACAAACCCGAACTGACGGGATATTGCTGTAAAACACCGAGATAATTATGATGAGAAATTTTAAATATAGTTGATAAATATCCCAACATGCCAAACCCTATCCCACCCATACAGCATCCATAAATCGCTATCAACAAACCTATCGCTGAATAAAACGGCATGTTGTGCTTTAACAAGCCAAATAACCCATACAAAGCCGGGATCCAAAATACTGTTGACAGGCAGATCAGCGTTGCGGCCGTTACCCCGTATTGTCCATCTACCCAAAAAAATGTTGATATGCAAAACAGCAATGGTGCTGTAATAAGGCACAAGCCAGGCAATATTTGTTGCTGGAAATCAATTTCGGCTTTCATAATTTAAAAGATTTACCAGCTATGACCGTAACATGCTATCGTAGGTTACACTTATATCAAATGACATTAAAAAAGCCATAAGTTTTAAAACCAAGCTGTATATTTAGTAGTTAATAACACATCTGTTTATATTAAACCCCGCCATGGCTTTTATAGATTATTACAAAGTATTAGAGCTCGACAAAAATGCATCCGAAAAGGATATTAAAAATGCTTACCGTAAACTGGCCCGCAAATATCACCCCGATCTTAACCCTAATGACGAAGATGCCCACAAAAAATTCCAGCAGCTAAACGAAGCAAATGAAGTATTAAGTGACCCGGAAAAGCGAAAGAAGTACGACAAATATGGCGAAAACTGGCAGCATGGCGAAGCATACGAACAACAGGCGCGCCAACAGGCCGGTGCACAAGGAGGTTTTGGTGGCTATGGGGGCTTTAACGGAGCCGAAGGATTTGGTAGCGCCGAAGGGTTTGGAAGTGACGATTTTTCAGATTTCTTTCAATCGATGTTTGGCGGTGCAGGAGGCGCGCGTAGCGGCAGGCAGGCAAAATACCGCGGGCAGGACTATAACGCCTCGTTAAGTTTAAACCTTCGAGACGTTCTTGAAACACATAAGCAAACGTTGACTGTCAATGGCAAAAACATCCGGATAACTATACCCGCAGGTATTGAAAACGGGCAAACTATCAAAATAGCCGGGCATGGCGCCCCGGGTGTAAACGGCGGCCCCGCCGGAGATCTGTATATTCAGTTTAATGTTGCACCTGATGCAAATTTTAAGCGTGATGGTAATAATTTGTACACCACGTTGAAACTTGACCTGTACACTGCAGTTTTAGGTGGAGAAATAACTGCCGATACATTAAACGGCAAAGTTAAAGTGAAAGTAAAACCTGAAACTCAAAACGGCACTAAAGTAAAACTCAAAGGCAAAGGTATGCCCGTTTATAAAAAAGAGAATGAATTTGGCGATCTGTACCTGACCTATGATATCCAAACCCCTACCAACCTTACCGAAAAGCAGAAACAATTATTTGAAGAACTGGCAAAATCCTCAGCCTAAATTAAAAACATTATGAAAACAGCAGAATTAATAGCAGCAAACGATTTTTGTGTATATCATAATGTTGAATACACGTTCATCACATCTTTACATGAAGCAGGCCTGGTTGAGGTAACCATCATTAATGAAATCGTCTTCATTCCTCAAACTGAACTTCAAAAGCTGGAAAAACTGGTGAGCCTGTACGAATTGGATATTAACGTAGCCGGCATTGAAGCTATCTCCCACCTGCTTGACCGGGTTGAAAAATTACAGGAAGATATGCGGTATTTAAAAAACAGGTTGAGCTTATATGAATAAGAAAGCTTTTTTTTCAGGAATGCTTAAACCAAATATTTATTCATCATCCGCTCGCTTACAATATTGGCTTCATCGATAACAGGTTCTGGATATCCCATGGATTTGAGTATGGCGATTCCGTTAGTGTTTTTAAGCAGGCCCTGCTTCAGGATATAGTCAAATACCAGCATGCGCCCGTCTTTTGATTCTGAAAAGGAATATACAACAAAATCTTCGTCGAGCAGTTCGGCCAGTTCAAGGTCATGGGTTGATACAAAAACAAAATTTTGGTTAGCGGTAATGTACGAAAGCGCAGACTTAGCCGCCGCTATACGTTCGATGGTATTGGTACCCCTGAAAATCTCATCGATGATCACAAGGCTTTTTATATCCTCTTTCTGAGAACTGTTATCAATGATATCTAAAATAGCTAAGGCCTGTGCCTGAAAATAACTCTTGTGTTCATCAATGTTATCGCTGGTTTTGATGCTGGTTTGTATTTTGAGAAAAGGAGCCTTATAGGCCTTTGCACAACTTGTAAATATAGTTTGCGATAGCAGCGTATTTAATGCCAGCGCTTTAATAAATGTAGTTTTGCCAGACATGTTTGACCCTGTGATCAATGCGCCCCTGTCTGCATCAGTTGTATAAAGGGAGTTGGTTACACAGTTAGCTACTAATGGGTGAAATAGTTCGGTAATCTCTATTTTGCCATCAACACCAGTAAACGCGGGTTTTGAATAAAAAGGCATTCCGTCACGTATTGATTGTATGGCTATCAGTGTATCGGCCCGGCCAATAAATTTATACACTTCTTTAATATCCTCGCGGTATTTACTGACTTGTTTTAATGATGATGTATAAATATTGGGCTCAATCACAAAAAGCAGTTTAAATAAATGGAAGGCTGCGTAAGCAATATCACTTTTACCATTCACGAAGCCGCTTTCTATATTTACAAACTTAAGCGCTCGTTTTAAACCTCGTAGGCTGGTAAGGGAACGCTTTACCTCGGGTACCTGACCAAATTTCCCACTTTTAACTAACGCCACTGCAACTTTATACATTACCAGCAATTGCGGTAACGATTTGGTATACCCTGAAATAGCCTTGCGGTTGCCGAAGTAAATAACAATGTTGTACGCAAACAACAATAGCAAAAAGATAAAGCTAAAAATGTTAGGAATAACAATCAGCGATAATAACGCAGCCAGGATCAGAAAAGGTGAAACCTTTATATAAAAATTAATTACCGATGCAAATACCGGTTCATGTGCCCTGAGAAAAAGATCGGCTATAAAATAAGCATCGGGGTGGTTAAGTTTTGACAATTCCACTTCAAGCAATTCGCGGCCGGGTATATCCATGTTAAGATCCTCAATATCATTGTCGAGGTCATGCAAAACATCAAGCTCGGTTGTAGGGCAATGTAATAAATTAAACAAGTATTGTTTACCAGGCTTACTGTTTGTTCTGTCGATATAATTGAAAACACTTATCAGGTCAAGGTCGTCGGCTGTTTGAGCCGAAAGCTTGTTTTTACTATCTTCCGAATCCAGGTAAATCTTTATTAAGTCAAAGTTTCGGCGGGCGTTAACCGGTTTGCCCCACTTCTCCTGAATTTTTATCAGCTGCTTTTTTGCCCAGCGTAATTTATCATAATACGACTTAATATAAAGCACTCCAATTACGATAAAGACAACTATCGCAGAAAAAACAAAGTAATACATATCTAAAAATATAAAAATTTAATTAAACCAACTTATCTATCGCCAGTCATAATTATGTATTACAATTCAGGTATTAACTAAAATTTACGACCATGAAATTTATCCGATTTTCAATAATAGCTTTTGTGATGATGTTTTCATTTCAATTTGCAAAAGCTCAAAGCATAAGTATCAGCGCGCATTTTGGCCGTCCTTATCATAGGGTAGTTTACACAAGTGGATATTACGAAGCACCTGTTTACTATGGCAGGGACGTTTATTATGACCGTCCTGTTTATTATGGTCGTCCGCGCTATTACGCAGCAAGATATTATGATGCGCCGGTATACTATCAAAGACACTATCGTGTTCATCGTTATTGCAGGCACTGGTAAAAAAATAAAGCCTCCGGGTTGCCGGAGGCTTTATTATAATATGTAACTATGCCAGTATAAAACGATCATATACATTAACCAATGCCATTTAGATGTACACAAAATTAGCCCCGTTAAAAATGAGAGGTTTTAAGGGTTGTGTAAAAATACAGGCAGTTATTACTCAAATATTACTTGGTTCTATCCTTAAAAAAAGAATGTAATGCCCGTTGCGTAAATTCTGATAAAACCAGCTCACCACTTATAGCCGCACGTTGTTTAAGCAATTCATCCCAATCAGCAGTGCCTTCCCAAAGTACCTGTTTTAAGCCAGTAAGTGCTGCCGGGTTATATGAAGCTAATTTTTGAGTAAGCTCATATACAGCCGCATCAAGACTAGGAGTATCTTCATAAACCTCATTATACAAGCCGTTTTGCTTTGCCCATTGGGCAGTTTGAAAATCTGACGCCCTGATAGTGAGCTGTGAAAATGCTGATAACCCTATTTTACGGATCACAGCGGGGGCTATCACAAAGGGGCCAATACCTATAGTAAGCTCACTTAACTTTATTGATGCCGCCTCGCTGGCCAGGCTATAATCGGCAGCGGCGGCAAGGCCAACCCCACCTCCAACTGTTTTACCCTGTACCCTCGCAATTATTATTTTAGGGCATTTGCGGCAGGCACTAATCACGTTAGAAAACCCTTCAAAAAATAACGCGCCGGTCTCCCTATCCTTAATTTGCAACAGCTCGTCAAAGCTTGCCCCCGCGCAAAAAGTACGATCGCCCGTGCTTTTTAAAACAATGACTTTTGTTTCCGGATCATTACCGGCGCTGAATACCGCATCGGCAAGTTGTTTTAATAGCGCCGAGGGCAGGGAGTTTTGTGCCGGATGATAAAAACAAATGGTAGTTACACCATCAGGCTCATTTACAATGGATACATTTCCGTTTTCGGCAGGCATATTTTATTTTTTATATCAGATGGTTTTCCAACCAATATCAGAAGTATTTATGTCAACTGCAATTTTGAGCCTAAAAAACAGTCATTTACTTTTCAAGCAAGGGCAGCTCAAAATAAAAAGTAGCGCCTGCACCAAGCTCACTTTCTACCCCTATATCGCCGTTATGATTATTAATGATCTCAGCCGAGATATAAAGCCCCATACCAAGGCCGCTCGTCATAAATTTTTTATCTTCGACACGATAAAACCGCTCAAAAATATGCTCGATTTGCGCGGCAGACAATCCGATGCCAAAGTCTGTTACTGATACACGCACCTTACCGTTTATATTCCGGGTTTCAATAATGATATTTTTATTCCCGGTTGAATATTTTACAGAGTTGTTAATGAAATTTACCAGTACCTGCTCCAGCCGGCCAGCATTTCCATCTATAAAAAAATCATTTTCCGATTTATTGATAAAATTAAATTCGGGATAAAGGTGGATAGCATTTTCTAAAGTTGACGCTACCAGTTCACGAAGGTTTACTTTCGCCATGGCATATTCAAGGCCTCCCGCATGAATTTTGCTTACATCAAGCAAATCGTTAACCAAACGCTGAAGCTTATTTAAAGCAGTGCCGGCCTTTTCAATATATTGTTTTACTATTGATGGTACTTCCTCCTTTTTATAGGCCAAAATAAGCTGTAAATAACCTTTCAGGCTGGTTAAAGGTGTTTTAAGTTCATGGCTGGCCACACCAATAAACTCATCCTTCAAATCAAGCTGCTTTTTCTGTTCCTCAATGTCGGTCGCGGTACCTACCCAAAAAAGGATTTCCCCGTTATCATCTCTTAACGGCACTGCGCGGTTAAGGTGCCAGCGATAAGTATTATCCCAGCGGAGGTACCTGTTTTCCAATTCATAAACACTCCCGCTTTGCAAAGATTCGAGGTAAGCACTCATTGTTTTTTGCAGATCATCTGGGTGTACGATCTGTTGCCAGCCCCAGCCTGCTGTTTCACCATATCGCCTGCCCGTATAATCAAACCAGCGCTGATTATAAAAATCAACTTCGCCACCGGGCAAATTCGTCCAGGTCATTTGAGTAATGTTATTAGCCAGCAACTTAAAATGTTCCCTGCTGATAAGCAAATCATTGGTACGCTCCCTCACAGTATCTTCCAGATCATTATTCAGCCTCTCGGCAATATTCTGGGCTTCTTCAAGCTGATCATTTTTAATTTTCAGCTCCCATTCGGTTTCCTTTTGAGCAGTCAAATCGGTCAGGATCAAACTCAATGCCGTTCCTTCATCAAGGTCAAGCGTGGTAGATGATAATAAACAGGGAGTCAGTTTACCATCCCGATTTGATAATAAAACCTCGCCCTTGCAATCGGCATTCCAGCCATCCCTGATTATCTGCTTATACTTCTCCACCGAAACTTCGGCAACAAAAGTGTTCAAATCCAGCCCGATCACTTTTTCCAAGGGTTCATTAACCATAGCCGCAAAGCTCGAATTGCTATATAATATCGTACCATCGCTATTCAACGTAACAGCTCCCTCGTTCATTTTTTCAATGAAAACGCGGTAGGTTTGATCGGCCGTTTTCAACGTATAAAGCTGGTGGCCTTCATCATCTTTAACTATAAAAGCATCAACCTGACCATTACGAATAGCAGAAATGACGTCGGTAGCTTCTTCTAATTGATATCGAAGCTTATTGTTTTCCGCAAGCAACTGCTCATATGTAAGTTTGTCCGGCTCCATAATTAGCTTTCTGTAAGTATTCCCAGCCCTTTTAAAACTTTGTCGGTGTTTGACATATCTCCGATAAGCTTACGTTCGACGCCGGGAGATTTTTTAATAAGTAAAGGCAATGCTATGATCTGTTCTTCCTTGGCAATGAGCGGTTGCTGATAGACATCAATTATCTCGAGCTCGTAATTAGGCTTAAGGTACTGCTCACAAATAATTTTCAAGTTGGCTATTGCCCTGACAGAATTGGGCGATGCTCCAATTACAAATAAACGCAATCGGAAAAATTGACTTTCTCCCTGATCTAAAGGCAACTGGTTTTGCTCGGTCATCTAACTATTTACTTACTGGTATTATATTCAATCCAACCAAAACTTTTTCCTCGTTGCTCAAGTCGCCTATTATTTTGCGAATCGGTTCAGGTACTTTTCTTACCAGCGTGGGGATTGCAAATATTTGATCCCCTTCGGCCAGTTGAGGCTGCTGCAGCAAGTCAATTACTTCAATAACATACTGACCTTTCAAATGTTCTTCACAATATTTTTTTAGGTTGGTGAGCGCGGTAACTGATTTAGCAGTTTTGCCCGCTACATACAGCCTTAACTCATATTTTATAACTTCATCCAGTTCCATTATTTTTTACTTTTTGATTTACTTTTAAGCGTATCCGCATTTCCGCGGCGGATATCGGTTATCTCCTGGCGGTTTCTTTCTATAATATTCTGTTTTAATTCTTCTTCCAGGTATATTTTATTTAATTCCTCCTCTGTCGATTCAAATTCGGCCTGCAAGCTTGCAATTTTTGATTCAAGCATCATACGCCGACGCAATATCTCTTTATCTTTACGGGATATTGCGAATTCCCTCAATGCGACGCCTGTTTTTTCTCTTAATTTTTGTGCTTCCCTGGCCGATCCTGTAAGCACTCCATCAGGGCCAAGATAAACATCAACCAGGCTTAACCCTTTATCGGTAATGGTAAACTCGCGTACCTGGTTTGAGTGGCTCATCCCACGCGATTTCATAATATATAACCCCCTGTTGCGTTCACCGTTCGATTCGATATCCCTTACAAGCAGCCAGGTATCAACTAATGATGAGACGCCTTCGTCGGTTTGTTCACTTACCACCGTATTTAAACTGAGGGCAGTAAACATAACCGTGATCTGTTCGTCCTGTAAAAAATCTATCAGCCTAATCAGCATCGATTTTACTTCACTTACCGAACCCACCGTAATGAGGTTTGTAATCGGGTCGAGGATCACCGCTGCGGGTTTAAATCTTTTAATAATCTTATAAATAGCAACGAGGTGCATTTCAAGACCGTAAAGCGTAGGACGCGAGGCATGAAATTCAAGTAAGCCATTGTCAATGTGTTTTTGCAGGTCGAGATTGATTGATTTCATATTGCGAAGGATCTGCTTAGGCGATTCCTCGAACGCAAAATAAAGGCACTTCTTTTTGTTATTGCAAACCTCATTGGCAAAGCAGGCCGCAATACTTGTTTTGCCGGTGCCGGCCGTGCCCGAAACCAGGATACTGCTGCCCTGAAAAAAACCCTTGCCTCCAAACATGCTGTCAAGGGAAGGTATCCCCGATGAAATTCGTTTTGATGATACTTCTTTTTCGAGAACTAAAGATGTTACCGGAAGCACGGAAATGCCATCTTCATCAATTAAAAATGGATATTCGTTGGTACCATGCTGTGTACCACGATATTTTACCACGCGCAAACGACGGGTCGAGATCTGATTTACAACCCTGTGATCAAGCAGGATCACACAATCTGAAACATATTCTTCAAGCCCCTGCCGTGTCAATGACGAGCCGTCACCTTTTTCGCCGGTTATAATAGCAGTTACACCTTTTTCCTTTAAAAAAGTAAAAAGCCTTCTAAGCTCGGCCCTCAATATAATTTGGTTTGATAAACCCGAAAAAAGATTTTCCAGGGTATCCAGTACTACTCTTTTTGCCCCGATGCTGTCAATAGCAAAGCCCAAGCGGATAAACAAACCTTCCAGATCATATTCGCCTGTCTCCTCAATCTCGCTTCGGTCTATATGCACATGATCAAGTCTTAATTTTTTATCATCCTGGAGTTTAATTAAATCAAACCCAAGCGATGCTACGTTCGAAGCCAGTTCATCTGCCTTTTCTTCAAAAGCCATAAAAACACCGGGCTCATTAAACTCGGTAGCTCCCCTTACAATAAACTCAAGCGACATAAGAGTTTTACCGCAACCCGCTTCACCACATATCAGTGTTGGTCTTCCATTAGGTAAACCACCGCCCGTTATTTCATCTAAACCGGTAATACCGGTAGGAGTTTTGGGCAATTGCTCAAACGTTATAAGCTGCTGTTTTTTATGCAATTTGGTCATAATAAATCCAATCTGTTTAAACTACCCGTATACCACAACCATCAAGTATACAGGATTTTGTTTTATTGGTATGGTAATAGTGATACTTATAAAATTGTTTTGGCATAATTGATTTTGTGAAGTAAAAAAATCAAAAAACTTGGTGAAATTACTGTCCCAGATAAATCTCCCCATTATACAAACCTTTGAAACCTCATATCACCAAATTCTCTAAAAACAGAAGTAAACATTTATACAGGTATACCGTTTAAAAAACAAGGCATACGCTTCTGTAACCCGTTTTTATCAATAATTGCAGTTATATTAATATAACTGCATACTCATTAATTGAAAATTATGATGTATGAATTGAGATTTTGATCTTAATTATTATAGCCTATATTTATAAATATTATTTATATAATGAATAACGACGCCGGCCTTCATCAACAATTAAGCGAAGATATTTTCCGTATGCTGATAAGGGAGTCTCCTACCCCGGTAGCATTATATATTGGCGAAACAATGGAGATCAGGATTGCCAATAAAGCCATGATAGATATATGGGGGAAGGGCGATGATGTTATTGGGCATAAATATTTTGACCTACTGCCCGAATTCGAAGAGCCGGGCTTTCATGCAATATTATCAAATGTATACGATAACGGTACGGCTTATGAATGGAAAGAGCAAAGGGTTGATGTTATGGTTGACGATAAACTTGAAGAATTTTACTTCAACTTTATTTTTAAACCATTACGGAACAATGATGGTGAAGTTTGGGGTGTGCTGAATACAGCTACAGATGTTACCGAACTGGTTAACACCCGCAAAAAGCTGGCTGAAACTGAACAGCGTGCTCAATTTGCCCTGCAAGCTGCCGAACTGGGTACCTGGGATTTAAACCCCAGATTAGAAACCGCAACATGGGATGACCGCTGTAAAGAGCTTTGCGGTTTTCGAAAAGATGATGAGATAAAGTATCATGATCTGTTGAAATTTGTCCACCCGGAAGATGAGCAACGCTTGCGAACAGCAGTAATGCAGGCTTATGATCCTGTAGGCAATGGTAATTATGATATAATCGTCCGCACTGTTGATGACACAGGACACTTGAAATACTGGATTCACCTGAAAGGTAAAGCGTATTTTAACGATAATCATGAGCCCATCCGCTTTGCAGGTACCGTACAGGATATAACCCGCGAAATATTAGATAAACAGGAACAACAAAAACTGATTGCGCTGATTGATAAAACAGCCGACGTGGTTGCAGTAGGCAGCATGGACGGTTCTGTAACCTATATCAATAAAACGGCATACACTATATTAGGTATCGGGAGTACAAAGGAGGCTTTAAAACCCGGCGTTGAATATTTTGCAGATCATGAAGCAGACAAAGTAATTAATGAGATAAACCCCGCTGTACAGCAGTACGGTAAGTGGGAAGGTGAAATGCACTACCGGCATTTTAAAACAGGAGAGAATATTCCGGTTTACGTTAACTGTTTCAGAATCGATGATCCGTTAAATGGCTTGCCTATTGGTATGGCATCCGTGGCCCGCGATCTGCGCCCCGAAAAAGCGGCAAGAAATGAGCAGTATAAATTATTGTCGCTTATTAACCATAGCTCAGATTTTGTAAGCCTATCCAACCTTGATGGTAATGTAACCTATGTAAATACCGCCGGGCGAAAAATGTTAGGTATAAAAGGTGCCAACGAGCACAGGAGGCACAACAGTGAATATTTAATGCCTGATGAGCTTGATAAGCTGAGGGACAAAGTAAATCCAATTTTAATGAAGCATGGTAAATGGAGCGGTGAAGTACTTTACCGCCATTTCCAAACCGGCGAAGCCATACCTGTGTATGGTACCACCATGCTGGTTTATGACGCTGTAACCGGCTTGCCACAGGGCCGGGCTTCAATTGCCAGGGATTTGCGAAGGGAAATTGCCGATAAAAAAGCCCTTACTGACAGTGAACGACTGCTTAAAAGCATTACTAATGCATCGCCAACAGTACTTTGGATGGCCGATGCTGAAGGTAATATCACTTACGTAAATCAAACCTGGGTTGATTGGACCGGCATTAAATATGAGGATAATATGGGCGCAGGATGGATCAACGCGCTTTTAGAAGAAGACAGAACCAGGGCTGCTGAAAAGTTCTTAACCGATTTAAATGCCCGCCGGTTCTATGAAGTTGATTTTAGGATCACACGCAGGGATGGTGAAATAAGATGGTGTATAGCCACCGGCAATCCGCAATACAATGAACAGGGGGAATTTACCGGGTACATAGGTGCTTGTACTGATGTCACCGATAAAACACTTGCCGAAAGCGAAGTGAAATTACGTAACAGGGAATTGAATAACCAGATCAGGCAGTTTGAGTTTGTTACAGGTTTTATGCCAGTGCAACTTTGGACGGCCCGCACGGATGGTCAGGTCGACTACTTCAATCAACGTGCTGTAGATTACTTTGGCGCCCAGGCAAATGAAATAGCAGCATCCTGGCTCAATGCTATTCATCCCGATGATAGGGATGCTTGTATTGAGGCTTGGAACTATGCAGTGAACACGGGTAATGTTTACCAATGTGAATTTAGATTAAAAGATAAAGATCAAAATTACAAGTGGCATTTGTCCAGGGCTTTACCCTTTACCATTGACGGTAAGATCATTAAATGGTTTGGCACTAATACAGATATTGATGAGCAGAAACAACTACAACGGCAAAAAGATGATTTTTTAGGTATTGCAAGTCATGAATTGAAAACCCCGGTTACCAGCATAAAAGCATATGCCCAGGTATTGGGTGCTATGCTTAGCAAAGAAGGCGAGCAAAAAAAAGCCGAAATGGTACTTAGGATGGATGCCCAGATTAACCGTCTTACCAACCTCATAGGCGATCTCCTTGATGTTACCAAGATTAACTCGGGGAGGCTACAGTTTAATAAAACATGGTTCGATTTTAATGAAACACTACAGGAAACTGTTGAAGACCTGCAGCACACTACCCAAAAACATAAACTTATCCAAAACTTTACCCCAACAGGCCGTATCTATTCAGACAAAGATCGTGTAAGCCAGGTTATTACCAACCTTATTACAAATGCTATCAAATATTCGCCTCATACCGATACCATCATCATCAACACTCGCCGCGAAAACAATGAGGTGATTGTTTGTGTGCAGGATTTTGGCATCGGGATACCCGAAGACAAGAAGGACCGGGTATTTGAGCAATTTTACCGCGTAAGTGGGAACAAGCAGCATACTTTCCCCGGTTTGGGGTTGGGATTATACATCTCGTCAGAAATTATCAAGCGTGAAGGCGGCAGAATGTGGGTAAACAGCATTGAAGGCAAAGGGTCTACTTTTTGCTTTGCATTACCTGTAGATGATATCAACAGTTAATGATCTGTTGGATAGTTTACAATCAGGTAAATTTATCACAGCTAATTTCAGAGGGTTTAACCAAGCCCTTACGCCTAAAATGGATACAAAGAACAAGAAAATCATGATTGCGGATGATGACCCCGGCATTGTAGATGCTGTGGAAATGCTGCTTGAATTTGAAGGCTATGAGGTAACGTCAACCGTAGATGGTACAACAGTACTTGATATGAAAGACGAACTCCCCGACTTGCTACTGTTAGATATCTGGATGAGCGGCGAAGACGGTCGCGATATCTGCAGGAAGCTAAAACAAGACGAGCTAACCAAAGATATACCTGTTATCATGATATCGGCAAGTCGCGATATACGTGATTCTGCAATGATGGCCGGTGCCGACGACTTTTTAGCCAAGCCTTTTGACATGGATGATTTACTAAAAAAAGTGGCCTATTTTGTTCAAAAACCTTAATAATAGACAACAAGCATCAATCAACTAAATAAACATTACCCCTCTTCGGAAAGAACCTTATGGCGGCCGTCTCACCCGGCCGCCGGTTTTTCCCGTTGCTTAAGTATCCCTTTAAAATTAATATAAAACTGACATGCTAAAATGCTATTACGCCTCTCCGGGATAAGTCCTCGCGATGGCCGTTTTATCCGGTCGCCGATTCATCCAGTTGTATTTTATGGCATGTAGTTAAACTGGTCATTTCACTGGTCAACCTAACTAAAATATAAAAACATTAACCCATATGATACGTTATTTATTAAAACAAAACAATAACGCCATGGGAGTTTTACAGCACGTACAACATCAGATCTCGGCACTGAACGATCTGATCAAGATAAATAACGACCGGATAGCCGGATATCACAAGGCTACCGAAGCAACAGATGAAACCGGATTGAATTTACTTTTTAATGAATATATTGATCAAAGCAAAAATTACGTTAGTGAAATACGCGATTACATTCATGTATTAGGAGGAGATCCAGCAGACGGTACTACCCTCGCGGGGAAATTTTATCACGCCTGGATGGATGTAAAATCGGTTTTTGTTAGTAAAGACAGCCGCTCGATACTTTCGGATTGCGAATATGGCGAAGATATAGCAAAAAAAGCTTATCGCGCCGCGCTTGACGATAAAGAGTTGATATGGGAAGATGAGCAGGTTGTAACCCTGCTTAATAACCATTTAGAAGGTTTAAAAAAAGCGCATGATACCATTAAATCGTTAAGAGATACGGTTAATGCCTGATCATAATTTTTGTTATATTGAGCAAATGAACAATTCAAATCAATCATTTTTTTCGGCATGCCGCATACCTGGTCAATACGCTAAGGTTGCCTGCACACAGGATAAGGTAATTTATACGCTTTCGCAATTAAAGCAGGCCACAGTTGCTGATATAGCGTTGAAGTTAAGGGAGTATGAACCAACGGTAAATACTTTCACACATGAGAAAAACACAATTGAAGTGCTTGACTATTTGTTTGCCCGCGGTTTGGTAAAGATCACCAAACAAAACGGCGAGTTAAACTACAACCTGGTTAAGGCTTAAGCAGGTTGTAGTTTAATGCATTTTATTACATACCTGGCGCAAGTGGTTTGGCCGAAACTACGCTGTCAACTACAAAAACGCTCACCCCTCTCCATGGAAGCGTGTGCAGGTATTCTTTATAGTGAAGTTCTAAAAATGAGCCTGCGTTGCTGCTCAGTTCTTTTGCTACTTTTTCGTCGGTTACCGAAAATATAAATTCATTTGAGCCAATTGTGCCCCCTGTAACCTGTGTGCGGAGCCCGCTTTGAATTAACCTGCCTTCATAAGTTTTAAATACGTAACCTTTCTTTACAAAATAGTTCATAGTACCGGCTTTGGTTCCCTCGCCAAAAACAAAATAATATCGATAGTAAAAAAAACCTACTATAATCAGTAGTAATATAAGGGTGATAATAACCTTGGTTTTTGTTTTCATCGGAGATTTTATTTGCTAACTAAGCTACAAAAACTTAGCAGGTAAGCAAACATTTATATCATGACAATGGCCTGTTTAGTTTGCCGGCTTCTCTCCTTCTTTGATTTTCGTGAGGGTCACTTTTTTAAAAGACTCCACTAAGAAGGTAACCAAACCGCTTAGGCTAAAAGGTGGATCATTGGTAGTTAGCGTAAGTTTGTCCTTATTGTTTTCAAAATCGATATCCAGGTAATAATTAGGTGCATCTGTAACCTGGCTACCCTGTTTCCAATCGTACATCTTTTTTAGTTCGCTCCGTTTTAGCCAATAGTTGAGGCTATCAAGTTGCTGGTTAGTAAGCTTCCCGGCATAATCTCCCTTATAGGGATCTGCAAACTCGCCGCCTTTTAATCGATAAGTGCCATCTGCCCAAATATTGATCAGTAATTGAGGGCAATTGCCATAACAGGTTGAGGAGAGGAAACGAAGTTTTGAAAATTTGATCCCGTTATCGAAACTGGCCTTATAATTTTTAAACTGTAAGGGAGGGCGACCAGCTAATTTTATAGCATTATCATTAACAGCTTTGATAGTCAATTTTTTGCCATCAAAATAGTTGATGATAAACTTAGAAACATCAATATGCTGTTGTTTAAAATTATCTGCACTGGTAGTATATGTATCAATTATTTTAAGCGTATCATGCTCTATTTTGTATTTGTTTTCGTGTTTCTTATATCCATCCGAATTAAAATAAACCTTGCCACTGTTAAAATAAAGGTAACCGAGATCTTCGGTTATCCATTGTTCTGATTCAACAGTAGTATGCTGGCCCATTACCGGGCCGCACAGGATAGTCAGAAATAAAATAAGCAGTGATACGCTTTTCATGTAAACTAAAACTTACAAACTCAAATAATATTGGGTAAGCGATTCAAAATCGTCAAACTTATGATCATAATCATCGGTATTACCAAAACCGTAACTAACAAACACAAATGGGATACCGGCAAGGCGCGTTTGTTCAGCATCGCCATTAGTATCGCCTATGTAAACCGGGTTCTGCAAATTGTGTTTATTCATGAGCAGATGCATATTGTGGTTTTTAGGCATCTGGTTGGTGCCATAAGCCATGCTATCTGTAATAACTTCATTAATGCCAGCCCATGTTAAAAACAACGGAATAATACCAACAGCACAGTTACTTAATACAAATAATTTGTATTTGCCTGCCAATTGTTTTAAACCCTCTGTAACCCCACCGTACATAATACCACCGCTGGTTGGTAATATTTCGCGCCTTACCTGGTTCACAGCATTGTAGATCTCCATCCCCTTTTCCTCATCAAATTCGGGCAACATTACCCGTGTAAGCTTTTTACCATCCATACCTATCACGTGCAGCAGTTCATCTCGTTTAATAGTCCTTTGAATGTCAAGCTTTTGAAATATCAGGTTCCATGATTCGGCGTAGGTGTCAACGGCATCCCAAAGGGTTCCGTCCATATCAAAAATGAGGCTATCGGGTTTCTGCATTAGCTAAAAGTATGTTTTTCGCTAAGATGAAAAATTAACGGCAATTAATGTTCATGTTTTCTTCATTATTAATCCTCACCTTAGCATTGTGATAAGGTTAACGCGGGTCGGCTTAGCAGGAGGCTGAGCCCGCAAAGAACCCCCGCCTCTCGGCGGGGGTTTCTTTTTATACAGGTGGCTTTAAAGTCGTAAGTCCTAAGTTCAAAGTCTTAAGTCGTCACGATAATGGTTTATAATCCTCCAAGTTAAGACCTGGGGCCTCAAGACTTCTGACTAAATACTTATCCCGTCCCCTACTTTATAAATTTCATGAAACTTGATTCCTTGCTTGTCAAAATGTTTTTTGTACGCGGCGTAACGCTGAAGTATGAAAAAATCTTTAGCAAACCCGTCGTGCACAGGCAAAATTTGCTTAGGATGCAGCTCATCGGCAAAGGCCGAAATTGTTGGTTCATTGGCAAATGGAGCCATCGAAACCATGATCAGCAACTCGATACCTTTAAAATTCAAAAGCTTCTCTTCCATCGAATCAACGGGGTGCAATACTTTGTTATTGATTAGGAAGCCCGTCATTTGAGGTAGCGGATTATCCATGATAAGTTCGTGCCTCACCGGGAAAGCCTGGAGTTTAAATGGCCCGGCTTTATGAGTTCCCTCTTCAAGCAATGTATATTTAAAATTGATTTTCTCCAGCTCCTTTCCTACCTGCGAATTAGTGACAACCGCTGCGCCGCTTAACTCTACAATACTTTTTAAGATATCTATATCGAAATGATCGGGGTGGATATGGGTGATCACAATAGTTTTTACATCAACAAACAATTGTGGTGTAACCAAACCTTCGGCAAATGAAAACTTTCCGGGGTCAAACAAGAGCTGATAGCCGTCTAATTCAAAAAGCAGGCATGAATGAAGGTATTTTGATATTTTCATAAGCGCGTAGGTTTATTTCCTAAAGATACACAGGAAAGACTTATGAAGTTTTAAAAAGTTGATCCCGATTGAAAAGCGGATATCACGCTCGGTGTTTGGACTCCAGGAATTTAGGGAGCGAATTATAAAAGCGCAAAGCCTTACTAAGTTAAAACGTTGCAAGTCTGGCTTTACAACAACTCCGTTGCCAAATTGGCCAGTTCGCTCCTCTCCCCTTTTTGCAGGGTGATGTGAGCATAAAGCGGATGCCCTTTCGCTTTATCTATTAAATACGACAGTCCGTTACTTTCAGCATCGAGATATGGGGTATCTATCTGATAAATATCACCAGTAAATACAAATTTGCTGTTTTCACCGGCCCTGGATATGATAGTTTTCACTTCGTGCGGGGTTAGATTCTGCGCTTCGTCAACAATAAAGAAAATTTTACTAAGCGTGCGCCCGCGAATAAAAGCCAGTGGAGCTATCGAGATTTTATCATTATTGACTAACTCATCAATTTTGGCCTGCATTTTTTCGTCGTCACCGAACTGATCCTTTATAAATTTTAGGTTATCCCATATTGGGGCCATATAAGGATCAATCTTTGATTTAATATCGCCAGGCAAAAAGCCTATGTCTTTATTGCTTAAAGGAACAATAGGGCGGGTAACAAAGATTTGACGATAATATTTACGTTGCTCGAGCGCGCTGGCCAAAGCTAATAGCGTTTTACCCGTGCCGGCGTTTCCTTGTATAGTTACTAATTTTATATCCGGGTGCAATAACGCATGAATAGCAAAAGACTGCTCGATATTACGAGGGTGAATATTTAAAACAGGTTGCTCGGTAACTTTTTCAAGCTGCTTAGTTTGTGAATTGTAAAAACCTACAGTATCGCCTTTTTTTCCTTTTAATACATAAAAGTGATTGTTGGTGTACGAACCTATCTTTAAATTTTCGGCCGGTAAATTTTCATTTTTATTCAGGGTGGTGATCAGTTTTTCCGTCACCTTATCTACATCGGTTTTACCTGTATAAAGCTCCTCCAGGTTTTTGATCTTGCCCGTTTCATAATCTTCGGCATGCAGGTTAAGGGCTTTGGCTTTGAGGCGAAGGCAAATATCTTTTGATACCAACACTACCTTTTTGCCAGGATTTTCTTCCTGTAAGCCAAGGGCCGCGTTGAGGATACGGTGATCCGTTTTATCTGAACCAAAAATCTGCTCGGCATCCTGGCCGGTAGTTTTAGTATCCATTGCAACTTTAAAGCTGCCTTTAGTTTTACCGTTAAGCGGGATCCATTCGTTGATCAGTCCATTGTGCGACAGGTCATCCATCAACCGGATAAAGCTTCGGGCCTCAAAATTACGGGTATCATTACCGTTCTTTTTATTATCGAGCTCCTCCAATACCTGGATGGGTATGGCAACATCGTGCTCCTGAAAGTTTTGAAATGCGTTGTGATCATACAGGATCACAGAAGTATCTAAAACAAATATTTTCTTCTGGTTACGCTGACCGTCCTTCATATCCGCCTAAAATAACGATTTTAAGGCTTGAAGAAAAATTTCTCCTCAAACAAAAAACCTGCAAAAGCGAAAACGGGAGTCATCTCTTGCGATTTGAACTCCCGTTTCCAAACTGTTGTTTAACCGTAGTTGCCCAACAGCATCAAGTTTTGTGTATCTCTTACCGACATGATCTTCGTCCGTTGCTCTCACGAGCGGTCGACTATTTTCAATGTCACCGGTTTCTGTTGTTTCCCTCCGTAGAGTTCTTCTTCTTAATTCCGGTACCTCCTTTAATTGCTTTCTTTTTTCAAAAGACTTTCGCCTTCTTCATTTTTTCTTGCAACTCAGGGACTTCCCTTGATCTTTAGTTCCCCCGAAGGTTCACCCGATTCAATTTCTGTTTTCCTGAAAGGCTGTCAAAGTACGTCGTTCTTGATGATTTCAATATCGGGACATTACCGTGATTTGGCAAATATTTTTGATTGTTTTTATTAACAGGTTATTAACAATAAACCAACACTTATCAACATTAAATTCCAATCCTTCTCAAGTATAAATCAAGGTAATTAACTGAAATACAGGCTACATTATTAACATTGCCCTTTATTAACAAAATGCATGAAAAACCATTTGTATCGAAAAAGGAAAAACGCGTAAAATCATAAAAACGTTAAATTTTCTCTGTTAAATGCCGCCAATATCGCCTCGGAATATGACGCACATGAAGCCTGGTATTTTTGCGTGAAGCGATGTTTATGCTATTAAAATAATTCTTCCAAAGGTCTTGATAGACACCTTCATCCTCGCTATAAGCCGCAATTACATTAACCGGTTTACTTAACTCATCAAAATTCATTTCGATGAATTGCGTGTCATGAAGATCGTAGTACAGCCCATAATTTCTTTTAATATCATAGATCATCCATTTTTGATCGGTATAGCGGCTTTTAAAATGCTTAATCAACAATGGCAATACATTAAAATCAGGTTCGATGGCAGCATAAAAAGTACCATCATTTAGTTTTTGAAACCTAACAAAAGCTTCCATCCTGTGTTTTTCGCGCCGCACCATCTTTAAAATCTCCGATAGTCGCATCACATATCTATTCCCGTAATCTTCTTCAATATTTTGGTCGCTGTCAAAAACATGGCGGATAAAACCCAGCACATTGCAGTCTTCGCCGGCAATTTCGGCCATGTGACTAATGTAAAGGCGCTGCACCCCGGCAGCTGAAAGTTTTTTCCGCAATCCCTTTAATACCCGGCCGGCGCGCGCCTCGTCAGTAACAATAGGAATTACCTCTTCAAACAACGCACAGCTGCGCCACTCCCCTTTCAATAACTTTACAGGATAGAGTTTACGTTCGTAAATCTCGAACACGGCTGTAAGCAAGCCTTCAAACGATCCGTCGTAAACCAGTGTGTTCATTGTCAAAACAGGTTAAGTTGGGTTTGTGTATTTTTAATGTACTTGCTTTGCGATTGGGCCATAATAAATTGCTTAATGTTTTGCCCCGTTAAATCCCGCCGTTCAAATTCATTGCTTTTGCAGGTAATAAAGTATCGCGCCCGGTTAATGGCCACTCCTATTTTTTTTAGCTGTTCCCAGCCCAGCCCGGCAAATTTACGTGCAGCCACAATTTTTTGTGCCGATAACAAACCGATACCCGGCACCCGGAGGATCAGCTGCAAATCGGCCTTATTGACATCAATAGGAAAAGCCTGCATATTGCGGATTGCCCAGCTGAGTTTGGGATCAATATCCAGATCAAGTAACGGGTTTTGATTATTGACGATCTCGTTTACATGGAAACCATAAAAACGCATGAGCCAGTCGGCCTGATAAAGACGATTTTCGCGCACCAGTGGCACCGCGGTATTCAAAGCAGGCAGGCGTTGGTCGGCCAATACAGGTACATAACCCGAATAATACACCCGTTTTAAGTTAAAATTTCTATAGAAATAATTAGCCGATTGCAGCACCTGCTGATCGCTCTCAGGCGTGGCGCCAACAATTACCTGGGTACTTTGCCCTGCAGGTGCAAACATGGGGGCGTTTTTGAAAAGCTTTTTCTCTTCTGTGTTCCGGATGATCTCCTGCTTCAAAAAATGCATCGGGTCAATCATGTCCTGCCGGTTTTTATCAGGTGCAAGCAGTTTTAATCCGGCTTCTGTAGGCATTTCTAAATTCACACTGAGCCTGTCGGCATATAATCCGGCCTCCTGCATCAGCTCCGCACTTGCACCGGGAATGGATTTCAAGTGGATGTATCCGTTAAAGTTATGCTCAGTTCGGAGTTTTTTAGCTACGTGCACTAATCGCTCCATGGTATAATCAGCATTTTTAAAAATACCAGAGCTTAAAAACAAGCCTTCAATGTAATTGCGGCGATAAAAGTTAATGGTAAGGTCAACTACTTCCTGTACCGTGAACGCGGCCCGTTTGATATCATTATTCTTCCGCGACACGCAATAAGCGCAATCAAAAATACAATGATTAGTAAGCAGGATCTTCAATAACGAAACACAACGCCCATCTTCCGTATAACTATGGCAAATTCCGTTACTGGCATTTCCCAAACCCTTGTCCTTGTTTTTCCTGTTACTTCCGCTCGACGCACATGATACATCATATTTAGCCGCGTCGGCCAAAATATTAAGCTTTTCCGTTATCCTGCCTACATTCATATCAATCAAAAATACTAATATTTTTAGCAACAAATTCAAATTGTGGGATAAATAAATGGGAAGGCAATTTTTTTTTGCTGTATGCCTCAACAACTTTTTCCTTCACGGCATTGATACCGCTGTTAGCACTATTGTTCATATTTACTTCCAACACCGCGTGAGCGTCTATAGCGAAAACTGGAACCGCCTGTACATTGTTGCGCAATTCAATATTTTTTTAAAAAAGCTCCGCAGCGACACAGATAAGCCAGATCAAGCGTTTTGGAGGCAATCAACGCAACAAACTTTAATGTATTTGCAACAAGCGCGAAGCACTTTCAATGAACTCATAGTGTGCGATGTTCGAACCAATTAGTACATTGACCGAATTCAATAAAAATTATTTTCAATTCAAATCAACAAAATAAACACTATAGAAATTCATGACCGATCTTTATTATACAGAGAGAGTCAATAAGATCTATCGTTAATACAAAAAAAGCGCTCCGTATCTCACCCCGGAGCGCTATTCAATGTTCCTACAAACACTGTTCAACTAAACTCAGATCTCTACAATCTAAGATTCGTGCGACTCAATAACGCAGGCTATAGGAGCAAGCGCATTGAAAAACCGGGGCAATAGTTGCCCATATATCATAATATTTAATATTCAATTGAAAAATAAATTTGAAATTTAAACAAAAACAGACCCTGCCTTATTTTTTCTTGCAAATGCGATCACCTTTTCATATGAATTATGGCAATATCAATCAACGCAATGATATTTAATATAACATCATAAGCATAGTTTCGATATAAACTCATCGGGGAACAAGCAATTGCAGGCAACTCAAAAAAACGGAGAGGTTATTTAGCAATTAGCCTTGGGCGGCTGTTTGGGTGTTTTTATGGAGCGAGTGGTTTCAAACTCAAAACTGTGCATATTGGGCGATGTAAGCTTTGTTTCAAAAACCCTGAAATCAATGGATTGAAATGACTGGGCAATCAATACATCTGCAAAGGAGATGCCTACATAAGGTACATGTTCTTTTTGAGGTACGGGTATACCTTTTACCGGCGCTGCATGCAATACATTATCCGCATTAAAACGCGTTTCCGCATAAGTAGGGATACATTTCAAGTACAATTTCTTACTTGTAACCCGCATCTGTATGTAATTATATGCCTGCTCTCCAAACTGGATCTGCCCCCTTATATTCTCATAATGCTTCCAGTCATGAATGCCCGGAAGGTTTACAGGGATAGCTATTTCTTTCAGATCGTGAATATCATACAAGCCTTTTGATGCCTGCTCATTATAAAAATTCTCCATCCGCCATGACAGATATTGATGCATAATCAGCGATCCGCCCGAACCATAGGTGTGCACGATCAACAATAATATGGCAACAAGTTTCTTCAAAGGTAGTATAATTTGATATCTGTAAATATAGAAAACCCGCAACATTTATGCAACAATTCACAAAACTATTTATTAAATTATTACAGGTATTTTTAAACAAAAACACTCTTTTGTCTATTATTAAAATTTATATCTTCAGCTTTCCCGTATTGGTTAGCAAAATAAATGGCGCAACCGGATTCCATCCCGGCTTAACCCCCTGCTGATTAATAAAACCCGTAGAATAATTACCGAGCAGGATATCCGGTTTGCCATCTTTATTAAAATCGCCCACATCCATGCAGATCCATCGTCCTTCATGCTCAATCGGTAAATTATGCGGCATGAAATGCAGCGGACTGTCTTGCTCAAAATACGTAAAGCCTTCTGCAGGGTTATTTTTCAAATCTGAAAAAAAGGCGATCACCGCAATATCCTGCAAGCCATCTCCATTGAAATCAGTTGCTACTGCTTTTGTAGCACCGTTAACCGGGAAGAAATAAGCCTTTTTGTATTTAAAATCACCCTGATTCAGGAAAATGTAAACACCATGAAACGGTTTCAACACACGGGAATAATCGCTGTTATCACCACTTGTATACAGGATATCCAGCTTTCCGTCTCTATTGAAATCAACCAGCTGAAAACTGCTCGACCCGTAAAATGGCGGGAACCGCAACAAATTGCGTGTTGTAAAACCACCCTTGTGATCATTCAGAAACAACCAGATCCCTTCGTCGGCCTGGGCAAACAAGCAGGCTACATCCGGCCATCCGTCATGGTCAAAATCGCCTGTTACTGCCTGCTCAGCTCCTGGTATTGAGCTAACAACATGCTTTTCAAATTTTTTATCGGGCAGCTGCGTGTATAAATACAAGCCTCCTGTGTTATGGCCAAACCCACATACTACAAAATCATCCAATCCATCTTTGTCAAAATCGGCGGTTAATGATTGAACAGGTCGAGGCAAACCGTTTGTTATTTCTTCATCCTGCCAGGTCCCATTGTCATTGAATGTAATATCAGTCAAAAAGCCGTTGAACACATCAACTGCATCCATCGATCCGATAAAAGTAAACAAGCCATGTTCTTTGCCCGTTGCATCTTTTTCAAAACGGGCATCAACAGCAGGCGAGCTATACCGGTGCGCCGAAAGCTGAACCAGTTTATCAGACCATTGGTAGATACTGCTGCTGTTACGGTCGCTGGTATAAACCTTACGCTCAATAGTATCAAAGACAATCATTGTGGTTGTGGCATCGAGGGGTTTGTAACCGCTGGGCTTTTCCAAACTAAAAACACCCCAATCTTTAACCGGCTTAACAGGTTGCTGTGCCGGCTTAAGTGCCTTCGGTGCCGATTTGCTATAATAATCTACTATTTTCAGCCACTCATCATATGACAAAGCCGATTTTGCTGATGGGTTGTTCACATACTGATCATCATCATAAACCTGTATCCCAAGCCGGGGCGCCATTGCAGGCAATACATGTTTAACCCATGTTTCTTTATCAAGAAATTGCGCTTCCGGGTACTCATGACAACTTTTGCAGTATTTTAATGATAGCGACTTACCATCGTTTTTTGCCAGGTCGCCCTCGGCTGCCGGCTCTCCGCAGCTAAACTGCATAAAGCATACTACAGCACCAATCAAAAATACACAAAACGATAACCGGCGTTTTCTCAGATCCATTTAAGCTTGCTGATACCTTACCACAATATTAAAATACAAGAAAGAGGCAGCAACAAGCACCACCTCTTTCTCGCTAAAAACAGAATGATTGAAATTAATATTTAGGATTTTGCTTTAAAATAGAAGTTCCACCTATTTTTTCAAGATCTATCTGAGCTTGCGGTATCGGATAAACCTCGTTTTTTCCAGTTGTAAAATGAGCACCTGTAACATCGGTAATCACTTTACCATCAAAAGCAAAGTATACTCCCAAAGCTGCTTGTGCTATCCCCCAGCGCGAAAGGTCAAAGAAACGATGTCCTTCCATGGCCAGTTCCAGCTTACGCTCAAAATAGATTGCTTTTAAAGCGACATCCTTACCTGTAAAAAAGCCCGCAGGATATTGACTTACTACATAGTTAGCCGCCGGGGTGGTTGTATAACCTCCCATCGGGCTTGCCGCGTCTTTGTAAGTATATACAAAACTGGCCGGGTTAGCAGCCCGTGCGCGCACCTGATTTACATAGCCAAGACCAAGATCACCTGTTCCTAATTGTGCTTTTGCTTCGGCAGCCATCAGCAGCACATCTGCAAAACGGATTACATTAACCTGGTTTGCATTGCCCGGGGCCCATGAATGGCTGTCGGCATATGTGCCCTTGGTAGCCTGGTAATAAACGTTCTTTTTAGGCGAATACGGACCTGCCGAACTTTGTTCACGGATCCAGTTCATACCCGGATGGTTACCCCAATCAAGATAAGGGATACCACGACGACCAACAGTCCAATCCAAACGCGGATCAAGGTTACCGGCATCCAGTGTAAATGATTTATCTGATGCAATGTTCATATCATTTGCAACCGGATGTGAATTATAATCGTCAAGATATGGCAAACCGGCGGCGTTAGTCCTGAATGAGTTAGCAAGATCTAAAGTAGGCTGAAAAAATCCGCAGCAACCGAACGGGCTGTTGTACGGATAATTCAACATATCACCATTGTTGGCCTCACCAATGGTATTGGTACCATCATTTGCCGCTTGCTGGATAGCAAACACCGTTTCCTTGTTGTTTTTGGTAGCAGCGTTGAAGTTATCAAAATAATTATCAGTTAATCCGTACGCTACGCCCTGCGAGTTAGTCCCCCCGTTGATCACCTCGGTAAATATCTTATCGGCATTGGTATAATCTTTTTGATACAGATACGTTTTCGCCAGGTACGCACCTGCTGCCCATTTATTTACACGTCCCTTTTGTGCTTGCGTGCCGGATAAATTAGCATAAGCATATTTAAAATCATCAACTATTTTAGGCCAGATATCTTTGTCGTTAGGTTGTACATAGTTGGTTGTCGTTTCGTCAATATAGGGCACATTGGCAAACATCTTTTTCAAATCAAAATAGTAATGCGCGCGCAAAAAACGAGCCTGGGCTATAATATTGGTTTTATCGGCATCAGCAATCCCGCTTGCTCCCGCAGCTGCCTTTAACACGTTGTTGGCGCGGCTTATACCCTCGTAATCGGCCTTCCATTTACTGTTTAAAAATCCATTACTGGCATCAACAGTAAATGTAGCAATGGAGTTAATAGCCGGCTGATCGATACCAGAACTGCCTTTATGCGCATCGCCTCCGGCAACGCTGCCGTAAATCCAGTTATCCGGCGATACCTCCCAGGCACTACCACCACCTAAACCGGCATTATTTCCGTTACCTCCCTGCCCGTCAAGTGCAGAATAAGCTCCTATAAGCAACCCGTCAACGCCGGCTTTTGTAGTAATTTGCGCTGAGCTAAGCGCACCTATAGCCGGCTGATCAAGATATGCCTTTTTACATGAACCCTGTAAAATACCAGCAGCAATTAATGCTAATACTGATACACGTTGTATATTTTTCATAATGATTTCTCTATTTAAAATTTAGCCTGAACACCTAATAAATATGTACGATTTGGAGAATAGTTACCACGGTCAACACCAAAGTTTGTGCTGCTGTTGGTGTTACTGGTGGTACCTCCGCCAACAATCTCCGGATCAACTCCTGAGTATTTAGTTATGGTAATTAGATTTGCGCCTGATAAGTATACACGCAAGCTGCTCAAACCAATTGATTTGATGATTTTAGGAGCAAACTTGTAGCCTATTTGCATGTTTTTCAGTCTCAGGTATGAGCCGTTCTCAACATAAAAAGAGTTAGGAACCGTGTTGGTACTAAATGAGCCATCAATTTCCTGGATAGGAGCCTTGGCATTGGTGTTTGACGGTGTCCAAGAATCATATAAAGCATTTTTGCTTTTTGCGCCGGCAAAGTTGGCATAAAAATCTGTCCACCACCTCACGTCATTCCAGATCTTGTTGCCGTATGATCCGTACCAGAACATGTTAAGATCGAAGTTTTTATAGCTAAAATCGAGGTTTAAGCCGCCGGTGAATTTAGGGTTAGGATTACCCAATAAGGTACGATCGTCGGCAGTAATTTTTCCGTCACCGTTTATATCTGCGTATTTGAAACGGCCAACTGCGGCATCGTTCTGATAAGTTCCGCCAGCAGCCGTATTTGCGGCGTCAATTTCAGCTTTCGAATCCCAGAAACCGTCAGTTTTATAACCAAAGAAACCGCCAACCGGACCACCTACGCTGTTTCTAATAATTGAGCTGCCATTAAATCGGCCAGAGTTTTGCTCAAAGTAGGTTTGTCCGAGAGTTACTTGCTTAATAACGTTGTGATAAGTTGTAAACGTTAAGGCGGCATTCATTTTCAGATCGTGGGTTATATTGGTGTGGGTACCAATTGTAATATCCAAACCGGTATTATTCATTGCACCTACGTTGCTGTACGGTGCAGTTGCCGAACCGGCAGTACCAGGAAGTGCAGGATTAAATAACAGATCGGTGATGATCTTTTTATAATAATCGGCAGAGATGTCCAACTTTTGACCAAAGAATGAACCATCAAAACCAACGTTGAAGTTTTTATCTTTTTCCCATTTAGCATCAGGGTTACCTATACGGTTTTGAGCGAAACCGGCAACCGTACTTGTAGAGGTACCGTTAATATCGTAGTAGGAGTTTGTTTTGTTACTACCAAATGTAGTAAAAGCGTTTGCAGGGTCAACGTTGATCTGGTTACCCATAATACCATAACCACCCCTTATCTTCAAATCGTTAATCCACGATACACCTTTCAGAAAATCCTCCTGCGATATACGCCAGCCCGCGCTAACGGCCGGGAACCATCCATACTGGAAAGACTTGAACCTGGAAGAACCGTCACGACGGATAGTAGCATTCAACAGATATTTGTCGGCAAAAGTGTAATCCAAACGGGCAAGCAGTGAAAATATCTTATCGCGTGTTAGTGTGCTGTAAGCAGTTGGTGTACCGGTACCTGTAGATATGGTGGTATAATCCTTATCAAATGTAAAGTAACCGGTATTGGTTGCGCCTAAGGTTTCGTACCTGTTTTTATAAGCTTCGGTACCTGCCAATACTTTGATATCATGTTTCCCAATTGTTTGGTGATAAGTTAAAGTATTTGTCCAGGTATAGTTATATCCGTTAAATGAGTTTTCCGAATATGAATTGGTCGAGTTGTTTTCAGAGTTCTCATATTCCGGGAAGGTAAAGCTATGATTATAGTCTGAATAATACTCACCACCAAACTGCGTACGTAAAGTGAAGTACCTCAGGAAATCCACCTCGGCAAATGCATTACCAAACAACCTGTTAAATGCACCGTAGTTATTTTTAGTACGATCCATAATGGCTACCGGGTTACGTGCATTACCTAAGTTGGCAGTATTTGAACCTGCGTAGTTGCCTTTAATGTCATAAACCGGAATAATAGGCTGCTCGCGGAATGACATGCCGATAGCCGACCCCTCATCATTTTCGTTGATCAGCGGGTTTTCAGTTAATGAATATGACAAGTTCTCACCTATCCTGATATGTTTGGTTACATTGTAGCTTGTATTAGCCCTTACGGTGTAACGCTTATCATAGGTATTTTTCAAGGTACCCCTTTGGTTAAAGTAATTCAATGAAAACAAATAAGTAGCGGCATCAGTGCTTCCGCTCATAGCCAGGTTATGGCTTTGAATCGGCGCCGATTTAAATATCTTGTGGTACCAATCAGTACCGCCCTTGTTTGCTCGTGTAATACGATAAAAACCCGACGCATCGCCTGACGTATAAAACGGGTTCACATTGTATTTAGCAGGATCAACAGCAGGATCACCATCATGTACTCCAGCTGGGCCTACGCCACCTGCACTGATATAATCAGGCAAAACATCACCATTAGCGCCGTAAAGGTTGCTGCTAAGGTCAACAGGAATATTTTTAAGTGCTGCGGTATTTTTTATAGCGAGGGCTCTTAATTGCATCATCTCGGTTGGATTGAGCAAATGGAACACATTACCGCCTTTCGGCACCTGTGTACCATAGTAGGCATCGTAGGAAACGTTGGTTTTTCCGTTACCTTTTTTGGTAGTGATTACGATTACACCGTTTGACGCCCTTGCACCGTAAATAGATGCCGAGCTCGCATCCTTAAGTACCTGCATGCTTGCCACGTCATTGGGGTTAATATCGCTTACGTTGGTTGTTGGTACACCGTCAACCACGTAAAGCGGCTGGTTATTGCCAAACGTGTTAGCACCACGGATTTTTACAGAAGGATTTTCACCCGGTTGCCCTGAAGCGATAACGGTAACACCAGCCGCCTGACCTTGCAGCTGGCTTTCAACCGATGAAACCGGCTGACGGGTCAGTGCAGCAACGTCGACAACGGCTACAGCACCCACCAGGTCTTTTTTACGTTGTGAGCCGTAACCTGTAACCACCACTTCATTAAGTGCATTGCTGCCCGCAGTAAGCGTTATCCTTAAATTAGGATCGGTCCCTACGGTAACTTCTGTTGTTTGATATCCAATATAAGATATCACTAATACATTGCCTGGTTTTAAGCTGAGTGTAAACTCGCCATTAACATCGGTCACCGCACCTGTCGTTGATCCTTTGAGCCTGATAGAAGCACCAACAACCGGCTGCTTGTCATCGCTGCCGATAACCTTTCCTTTGTACTTTGTTTGGGCCATAACTACTACCGAGGATATCAGGCAGCACAACAGTACAGCCAGAAACCTCCCTCTGAGAAGTAAATTTTTAAGCATGATTTTAATTTAATTTAGTTAATATATTTGATTAAGAACATAGCCCAAAAAGCTGAAATACAGCAACTTGGTTTCGGCAGTGGTAGAGGCAGCGCCTGGGATTTTTTTAGCTTTTGGCTTAAAGCAATGGTAGAGACATTGCTGCGAAATAAATACTTACTCCGGCAAATACAACGTTACAGGCTATCGTGTAGGACAAAGCCATATAACAACCAAAAAACAAATGCGATACTGATTATTGTGTAGGCAATAACAGTTTTAAATTTTAATCAAATGGAAATCATTGCTCCGTGACTGAATGTGAGATAAGCCTTGCGGCAGTAGCACGAAAAATGAAATTCATTCATCTAACACGTAAGGAAAAAAATGCCTTCTATCATATGGTTGCCTCCGGATTGAATGTGAGATAAGCCTTGCGGCCGTAATCCAAAAACTAACAATGATCAAAACATTTACTATCCTTTCAAAGTACTAAAAACTTAATTTTTACTGGTGATAAAATAGTATTAAATAAGGTTATTTATAGTGTTGGTTTATTTCTGTTTGATTAAATCTAAAATAGGCATAGTGTACAATTTGCACAAATCACTTTTTAGTTTTACGAATTAAATATTAAACAAAGCATAATATTATCAATAATGAAAGCAAACTATGGTTTTAAAAAAAACATTTCGGCAAAACTGCCACTTTTATTAAAAATCGATTTTTACCTGTATTTTTTACATTAATCATATATCGGGATAATATGCGATAAAAAAAGAGTGTTTTTTATAAACCCAGCTGTTTGTTAAAAATAAAAACATAACATCAGCTGAATTGAATGTTAAAATAGCATTACATAGACCTGCAGATAAATTTCAAATTTTTCTGTTAGATATAAGATATGGCACTTTGCGCCCAGTCAGGGATTAAAAAAATAAAATGATATAAAAGAGTCTACTATTTTGCTAAAAGATGACATGGCATCGTTTGTATTATTTACTTAAATCGGTAAAACATAGGAGGACACGATCCCTTCAATGCACGATGCCACTTTCAAACCGGGCCATGACCGCTCAAACTGGCCATTTGGTTTCCTCGTGGAAGAATGATATTAAACTTGATATAGCAACTGCACAGTTTATTTTACAGACCCTACAATTCAAAATTCTGTCTTTTATCATCCAAAATCAACCTAATTACCCACTTTAGTATTATAAATGGCAGTTACTATAAATTGATTTACTGCGACGGCTGGTATCGTAATTGTGCTTGTTCTGCTCAATCTTGCTATATTAATGCCCAAAAACTTTCCGGTGATATCAAATACGGCCCCTCCGCACTCCCACGGTTTTATTCTTGCATCATGAACAAATACATTCCCAAACCCATCTTTTCGAATGCTTTTCCCCCCTATGAAGTGGTCGGCCGGATGATTGGTAATTTTTTGGGGTGGATATTTTAGGGCGACTTTTTTTATTAACTTTTCTCCCTTATGATTGATTGTCATTAAAGTAGTATCGCCGGCGCGGAATTTTAGAAGGGCTTTAAACATATCCAGTTCGTCATTTACAGTTTTGTCATCAATTGCTAAAAGCTCATCGCCGGTTGTTAGTCCGGCAGCCTCAGCCGCGCTGTTGGGCTGAATAAAAGTAAATAATAACGCCTGTCCCTTTTGCCGGGCAACAGCTCCCAAATAGCCGTAGCTGGTTTTTTTTGGCAAGCTTACGCCAACGCTTCCCAAAACACTACTACAATACGGAGAATCAGCGCGAAGAGAAATCAAAAAACTACCCAAATCGTTATCACTAAGTGTATCTGCCAATAACATTCCAAGCCTGATACCTTCCTTCCCTAACTTTGAAATGGGCAATAATATCGCAAGGTCATTAATTCTGTCTCGTCTGATAATATTTGCCTTAATACTCTTGCCGCCCGATAATGTAATAAAAGGTTCCTCGCCAATCATTGAACTTTTAGTCAAAATGATATCTGAATTTTTGAAAGCGGTTTTTACATTGACATCATCTAAAGAAAAAATGGTCCCTGCAATAGTCTGTTCCTTACCATCAATAACACTCTTAATATTTACACAAGTTGTTTTAAAACGCTTGTCCACACTTTTAAAATACTTATCTGGATTTTCAACTACCGGAAAATTATTGGCCGGCTGATATTTTGAAATCACATTTGTATCCAAAGGCAGGGAAGTATAATTCTCTAAACGGGTTAGTGCTGTATAATATTTACGATAGGTATCTACGGGGATTTCATAATTAACATCCTCCGACTGTTCGATGCCGCTATGGATTCCGATCAAACGGCCAGACAGATCAAACAGGGGGCCGCCTGAATCTCCCGGCTCCATCACGCAAGTTGATTCCATAAAACCATACCTGTTATTTAAATTGGTGATATGTCCAAACCTTACATCAGGTTTGCGTTGTTCCATGCTTTCCGGGTAAGCTATGCTAATACATGGCTGGTTGATTTTGACATCTGAATACCAGCCCATTTCGACAAACGGCCAATCCCCTTTTGGGATTATTTTGAGCATGGCTGCATCCGGCAGCATAAATGTTGGGGGAATAGTAATACGGCCCAAACCACGGGCCAGGCACACTTTCCCATCGGGGAACATTACCTGGTAGGTTTTGCCGGGCATTACCACATGTGCTGCGCTTAAGATCTCTCCTCCTTTCGAGACTACAACACCACTAAACTGCGCACTCATCCGGCTATACTGTAAAGTATCATATTCCCACATCAATACACTGGCAGCATAACCTTTTTTTATCGCAGTTTTTATATTATCCTGTAGTTGCGTAGCTCCGGGCTTTTGTATCCGCTTATCAACATTTTGCGCATTAATAGCCTGCAGGTTCCATAAGCACTGCAGGAAAAAAAATAATAAAAACCGTTTTGTCATTATACATTATAATTGAACCGTAGCGTTGTCCAAACGCTGCTGTTTAGGGTACCTGCCGATGTAAAAAGAGCCGGTATTAAAACCGGCTCTCCGGAAATTAAACTAAAACTGATGGAAAACGTCCTACAGGGACTGTCTTTACGATAGCCAGTGCTATCATTTTATAATTTCTTAACTGTTAAAGATCTTTTTGAGCTGTATATCGATATCAGAGGAAGTGGGATTTATTAAAATCACATTCCCCTCAGCATCCAGTACAATTGCAAAGGGTACCGACTGGATACCTAAAGCATTCGTCATCACTGATGCATCTTTACCCTCCTCATATTTATCTATTCCCTGTTGCCAGGGCATTGCTTCTTTAAGCATGGCGTTTTTCCAGGCTTTATTGTTTTGATCAATTGAAATACTAACTATCTCGAATCCTTTAGCGTGGTATTGTTTATATAACTCCTTAAGGTGCGGAATAGCCGCCCTGCACGGCATACACCACGAGGCCCAGAAGTCAACCAATACCACTTTACCTTTAACCGATGACAATTTGATGGATTTACCACCGGCAGTTTGTAACTCAAAAGCCGGCAATGGTTTTCCAACTAATAAATTTTGACTTGCTGTAACAGTATCCCGCTTCTCTAATGATGAAGCTTTTACATCCGCCTTCCATCCGATGCTTAGGGCAAGCATTACCGGTGTTATCAACAGCAACTTTTTAAAGTTTATTTTCATTTAGCCTGACTATAAAACCTGTAATTCAATTACCTTTCTTTTAGGCGGAAAACATTTGTTGTTATCACAAACCTGGTAATAAAGCCCGCATTTGACTACCATGCCAGTCTTTAATGAAGCCGCACTTATCTCGGTTTTAAATGTTGCTATGCCCTCCCAAACAAACATGCCTTCGCCGCCGATAAATGGCACACCTGCCGATGCCTGCCACTCGCCGCTTGTTACACCTTTGGGTAACTCAATAATAGGTTGTGTGGTAATAAAAGGGCTGTCCTTAGGTACATAGGCGTAAATATGCCAGCCTTGCAAAATCTCAGCCTTAACAACTACCTGTTTTTTCCCGTTTGCTTCATCAATCAACATGGCGCTCACTGTCACCGGATCGGTACGGGTTGGTACTGTTGCCGCATTTGCAGTTTTAATGTCGCCGGTTGATGCGGGTGTTATTGCCGCCGTTTCTGTTTTATAGGTATTCACCATAAATTTAAACCCTCCGGCTTCGGTATAATAAAGGTTGGATTTGCTTTTGGTTAACCAAATGCGCCATTCTTTGGCAGATGTGAATTTTTCAGTGGTATATCTTTCCAATACCTTTTGGGCCAGGGCAGGCTCCTCTCCTTTCTCAAGCATATTGATACATTTTTCAAGCAGCTCGATTTTGCGGTTGGAGATCCCCAATTTTTTTGCATCCTCATCCACCTGTAACGAGTAAGCATCAACCGGATAAAAATACTCGAGGTTATCCCGATAGTACTTATGATAGGCCTCTACGTTAGTACCAAAAGCATCATACATGCCGCTGCCGGTCCAGCTTTTAAGGTATTCATCAAAACTTTGTACATCATCGGATACGGGCATCTTTAAAAACGCCTCGTTACCTTTACCAATATCCTCGCCTTTGGCTTTACGGTCTTTAAGTTCCTGCTGCATTTTTAGCAGGCGTGCGTTGCCTTCTTTCCGGGCTATCAGCGTTTTTTGGTATAGAGCTTTATCACTGCGGTAAATCATTTCATTTACCCACTCACGGTTTTCAATCTGTACTTTTTTCATGATGGGCGCCTTGTGATCAAACTTTTTGATGTAGCAAACTGTGTTCACAAATACATCTTTAGCTTCATCTGTCATATGATTTGGCGAAGCAGAAAAGCCCCACATAAAATAATTACCCTGACGGCCTAACGCTACTGCTTCAGCATTTTTTAAGCAAACACCGCCGCTTATAGCTTCGGCATCCGGCGAATCATTAAATCCCTCGCCATGTGCCACCATGCCGATAATGTATTTATCCTTAGCTGCAGGATCTTCTTTGATCACCTTCCACATAGGCAGTTCTTTCGGGGTAGTTGCTCCCTGAAAGCCGTTAAAAAAAGAACCCGGCGTAGGCCTGTTAACTAAAGTTAACTTCACTTTTACAGGTGTATTAAATATGGCATGACTGGTTTTGATGTTCAGCGCATCGTCTTCCAAACACTGACAATACCAATCAAACTTAAGTCCTATCGGCATGCCCACATCGGGAGCCAGCTGATGCATCAAAATAATAGGCCTGTCAAAATTGGCAGGTAATTTTATCGGCCCCGCATCGGCAATTGTTACGTCGACATTGGCAGACATCGATGCATCGTAATCCCTCACATCCACAACTTCAACTTTGTCAAAGCGCGTTTCTAAAAAAGCCTTAAAATCGGCCATACGGGTTTTCCAGGCCTCATCTACAGCGCCCGCAGCTGTGCTGTAGTAAGTAATATGTTCGGGCTTAGGTTTTGCCGGATCATATCCTACATATAAAACATGGAGTGCTATTTTGCCCGCTCCGTGTTTTATGACGTTACCCAAAGAGGCTACGCTAAACATAACACAAAGCAGAAAAGCCAAAATGATCTTTTTCATACCTGCTTAATTAAAAAGTTCGGCAAGTTTATGATTGAGGTCTTCCCCGCGCAGATTTGTGCTAATAAGTTTGCCGTCGCGGTCTACCAGGAATGTAGCAGGTATAGCCGAAACGCCATAAAGACGGGCAACGCTGTTGTTGTTGCCATTCAAGTCGCTAACCTGCGGCCATGTCATACCCTCCTGTTGCAGTGCTTTCAGCCATTTGTCACGGCTGTTGTCAAGCGATACCGAAAGGATTTCGAACCCTTTATCCTTGTACATTTTATACTGACTTAACAGATTTGGGATTTCCTGACGACAAGGTGAACACCAACTTGCCCAAAAATCGACCAAAACGATTTTACCTTTATAATCGGCTAACGATAAGCGTTTGCCGGCAGGGTTGACCTGAGTAAAAACCGGCGCCGGGCCACCTATTTTTAAACGGTAATGTGCATCAATAAATTCTTTGATAGTTTTACCGTTATCAGTTGCCTGGATTGCCGGACTGAAAGTTTTGAACACCTGTTCGGCTATTGTAACCGTTTTTTCATTAGATGCAGTGCCGAACAGCGCTACCGGTGCAAAGAACGAATCGGGGTGAGTTTTGGCAAAATCGAGATTTTTGCGCTGAAAATCGGCAATCATTTTATAGTGATGGCGGGCAACCGAATTGGTAAATGCGGTATCATTCACCAACTCGGGCGCTGCCGCAATTTCAGCATTAGAAATATGATCGATGTCCCATGGCATCGGTCCTACAGCTTTCACATAAGCCGAATATTCATCATATGTTTTGGATCCGCTCATCTGGGCGTTTGCCAGGGAATCTTTAGAAACTATATTAAGCGTTTCATTAGAAAAATTAAAGTAGAGAATATCGCCGCCATGGGTGGCAATTTCCCGGCCGGCGCCTTTATGATCAAGTGCAAGGCGTACAGAACTGTATGGGTTCATCCTACCTGTGAAATGAAAAGCGCCGTTAACTAATGTGGTCGAATCTTCATGCCCCTTGCCGTCCGTCATAAAGCTTAAATAAACTTTCTGACCGTTGAGATTGCCAATCTGCCCATTAATAGCGAACTGGTTAGTTTGGCCGGCGGCGTTCAACGCAGCCATGCTCAAAATTAAGTTTAGTAGTTTTTTCATTTCTTTATATGTTATACATCGAGTCGACAGGTTACGTTATACTTTTCAAGGATAAAACGCTCTTGTTAATGTCATGACTGCGGCCAACAACACAAAAATCATTCATGCTGTTGGTTAATTTTTTATATGGTTTTGATTAGTTAGTTTTTTATCTGCTCACAATGTCAACCGGTTCGCCCGGTATACCGGTTATTGTTTTGGTGATATTACCGGTTTTAGAAACACTTACGTCAAGTGTATAAACTGCCCCATCTGCGCCAACAGTAAGGCTGTTGTCATCCAAACTGATCTTCATCATGGATACCTTTTTACCGCCAAAGTCTGCGTCGAGCTGCCTTATATCTTCATTAATTGGGTTATAGCGGTAAATTTTCCCTTTTGATGAAAAATAAAACACATTTAAGCTATTCACCACCCATTTGGTATTATCATCAATTAAGGCGCTGCCTTTGAATGTGCGTTTGCCCAGCCCTTTAAATGTCCGGTCATCCCCCATAGGGTAGCTAAAACTTAGTTCGGTTATGGTACCTGTCGCTGTTTTAAAGAAAGCATAGGAAGGGCCACCTTCTGTAGGTTTCATGAACAACAAATTATCGTATCCTACATTTTTAGGGTCAAAGCCAGTGCTTGCGGTATCAATCTGGTAATTGGTGCCAGAATAAGTACCATCGGCCCCGAAGGTAATAAAGGCTTTTCCTTTAAGATTGTAACCGATAAAAAACGAGCTTCCATGTGTAAAATATTTAGACATGGTGTAATCACCGCCCTGTTCGTTGGCAAATTTGCCGTAGTCATCAGCAAATGGCGCTGTTGAGGATACACCTACATATAGCTTACCATTGATAACCCCCGTTGGCACTGTTCCCATTTGTACGGGGCCTAAAAAGGGCTCCAGATAACCCGCATTGATGACGGCCGGCGGCGAGAAGAACTGCGCTGCAAAATCCGTTCGTTTTAATAAGGTACTGGCATCAAGCACCACCCCGCTTTTATTAGGATCGTTGCTTAGCACCCAATATTCCTCTTTGGTATTGGGTTGATAAGGCAGTGGTTTTGAATAGTACAACTGAACCGGATTGATAGGCAAATCGCCTTTATTAAGTGATTTATAAATATCGCCCAACACTGTTTTATACGGTTTTACGAATGATAATTTGGTAACCCCATTATCGTTACTCAACACCAAAATACCTGCCGAAAACTGCGTCGTACCTGTAATTTTGAAAGGGAACGTATAAAATAATCCATTCCGTTTGTCGGTAATGGTGAGTTTACATGCGCGGTCGCCGGGGCCTAAATTGTAGACCATTTTCAAAGGGTAGCCTTTGTAAACTGCTTCCCGGAGTTCTTCTTGTACGGTGATGTGCCATTCAAAATCAAGATCCTTTAAGGGATCCGCACCGGCCAAAGTAACCTTGGGGTTTATGGTGAGCGTATCGCCCAGCAGGGCTGCAAATGTGGCGTTATTAATGCCGGTAACTACCGGCTCTGAAGGTGGCGAGTATACATAATTGCCGAGGTCTTTTTTACATGAAGTATAAAATACCGTTATGAGCGCCAATATAGCTATCGATTTAAATTTCATGACCTAAGTGTTTAATTGATAATAACCTGCTGACCATTTTCATCAACAAAAAAGTACTTGCCTGCCTGCGCATAATACTTGAGGTAAAACTTCTTACCGGGCGAAGAAGAACTATAAAAATCATAATCGTTGCTTCCATCGGCCCTTTTGGTAAGTATGTAGCCTTTTTCGGGATATCGCGCTACCCAGGCAAAAGGGTCATTAATAAAGGTCCTCACGTTATCTATATAATACAGCGTACGCGGGATCTGGAGATAAGCATTAGGTTTTGACATATCAACCAAATCGGTAGTACCCGAAGAGATCAGGAACAACTGGTGTTTTATCCTGCTGTAAGGGCCCAGATTACCCATCCAGTAAATCCACCAGGCCGGTTGCTCCAGACGCGATGAATAAAGGATAGACCTCATCCTCAACGCTACAGGCAATGACGAATTAAAATCCTGACCACCCGAAACAAGAATGGTAAGCACAACCGATTTATTTGCAAGTTCTGGGTCGGTATTTTTGATGATGACAGGTACCTTTACTGTGCCCGAATCAGCAGGCATAGTGTACGAGGGCTTAAGCGCTTCATAGTGCAAACCGGCTTTGGCCGTGGTAGCGGTGTCAACTACGGATATCGCAAACCTTCTTTCGGTTTTTGACCTTTGCCCCGAAATGATCACCGGTACCCAAATGGTATCCTGCGCCAGGGTTGGATTATAGGCGAAAGAATATGTTAATACCGACGTATCCTGGTTGCCGTCTTTATCCTTATAATTCAGATAAATATTATCCCTGGTACCGTATGTAAGTAACTGGTCTTTTTTGCAACCGAAAAGAGCTGCAAAGACCACTAAAACAAAAAATATATTTCTTTTCATTGTCATAAATGGTATGAGATCAATTATTGTAAGCTGTTTCGTCGTCGGGGATCGGGAACACGTATATGCTGTTTGATGCCGGATAGATCTGGCCGCTGGCCGCCACTATATCAAGGTTTAAGCGTTTATACATGTAAAATATCTGGCTCTCGCCGTAAAACTCTTTACGGGCTTCTTTAACCAGCTCATTCATAAACGCTGATTTGCCCAAAGTATTCGGCAATAAATCGATAATGCCCCTATGGGTACGCACTGTATTTAAATACTCAATGGCTTTTGTTGGGTTACTATCATAGCTTGCTTCAGCTGCTATATAGTAGGCCTCAGTTAAGCGAAAAGACGGCGCCATTAACGGGTGCAGGTTTACCTGCGGCGAACTGTTAACCAAATATTTAACCAGGTAACTACGGTTTGGGGTTACATCTGTAGCTGTAAAAAACCATTCTCTGTAGCGCCAGTCCTCGGCTCCAACAGTGCTTTTTTCATAGATATTATCTAACTGCAACGGTGTTGGCTGATATTGAGCAGTATTTGTGGCACTGAATAACGTAACAAGCGCGTTGTTATCATTGGCATGTGGTGCATACCAGCCAAATACCAGCTCGTTATAAAACACCCTGTCTTTTTGCTCAACGTTGTTGTTAAAGGCATCATCTTTTTGAGTCCAGGGGAATTTATTAGCAGTTATTACATCATTGGCGTTGGCGAGTGCATTCTGGTAGTCATTTTCATACAGGTAAATCCTTGCAAGTTCGCCGCATACGGCATAATAATTAAGCCTGTGCCTGCGGTTTTGCAAAAACAGGGTATTACTTGTGGTTTCTGTTTGTTTGCGGCCTGTATAACCGCCGGGATAGGTTTTGTTAGGATATCCAACTATGTAGCCTGGAGAAAGAATAGGATCAGTTGTACTCAGCAGCGCACGTGCATTACGCAGATCAGCTATGGCGTTGTTAATTACCTCAGCTACTGATGAAAACGGTGTACTTTTAATACTAACATTAGTTACATATGGGATGCCCTTGGCGCTCGGATTGGATTTATACGAAGCCGCGAACATGCGCAAAAGATCAAAATGCAGGTATGCGCGAAGGGCGAGCGCTTCGCCTTTAATGATGGCATAGTTGTTACCCGAAAACACAGCCTTTTGTTTATCTATCACCTGTAATATTTCATTACAATTACCGATGGCGTTATAAACCGCCGACCAGATCTGGCTGTTTTTATCCTTTAAAATGCTTTGGCTGTACTGAAAAGAAGCGATCTTTTGAAAATCAGTATTCGAAAACGAATAGTTCTGCGCCATGATATCCAGGTTGCTAAACGTGAGGTTGCCACCGTACATATCTGCTTTGGTACACCTGGTGTAAACACCATTCAACGCCTCCTCAAAACCATCTTCAGTGGTAAACAGTTGCTCTTTGGTTACATCAGATTCCGGCTGTACATCCAAAAACTTTTTGCATGAGGTAAATACCAGCAAGGGGATTATAAAAATTAAATATCTCTTCATGGTTATGTGTTAAAATGAACCCAATAATGAAAATGTTAAGCTGCGGGCAAAGGGATAATAGATCCCACGCTCTGCCTGGATAGTTGAAGTCCTGAAAACATCGTTTGCTGTGGCTGCCAGCCTCAAATTTTGAAGCCCCAAACGACGAATAGCGTTTGGCTTAAAATCATATGACAAGTAAAGCGACTGCAGCTCTATCAGGTTATCTTTTTGTACAAATCGCGATGACACATAAGTATCGGTTAGGTCAGTAATATTTTTGAAAAACGTGCGATCGCCGGGCTGTTTCCACCTCTGCTCCAGCACGCGGCTATCAACATTAAAACGGGGATCAGCATTTTCAACCCTGTCGATAAGCGTTTGGTTAAAGGCTTGCCCACCAAAACGGTAATGGAAGCTAAAGCTCAGCATAAACCTTTTGTATGATACCGTACTACCAAAAAAGCCCTCGGCCTTTGGCGTGGTATTGCCCACGTCCTGTACATCCTTAACATCCCAAACATAGGTTAGGGTACCATCTTTTTTTACCAGGATCTCTTTACCGTTTTCAGGATCAATACCCAATGACTTCACTGCGTAAATGGTATTCAGTGATTTACCTTCAACATACCGGGTTAGCGGGGTTGAAAAAGCGTTGTTATCCTTATTGGTCTGGAAGTTATCTATGTTATTGTTGAAGGCTTTAAGCGCATCAGATATGCTCACTATTTTGTTAACGTTATGAGCAAGGTTACCTGTCAGGTTAATGTTCCAGTTGGATGTATGGAAAACCTGGGCTACGAGGTAAAGCTCATAGCCTTTGTTTGACATGTCACCAAGGTTATCTTTGTAAGTTGTAAAACCTGTTGACGGCGCAAGATTGATATCAGTAATTAACCCTTTGGTAAGTTTGTAATAGTATCTTGGCGATATAACTATCCTATCTTTAAACAACCCAATGTCCATACCAACATCAGAGGTACGGGTTTTTTGCCATTCCAGGTTGCTATTGCCGTAGCCCAGGATGGTAGCGCCGATACCGGTTGAATACCAGTTTTGCGTATCATATGAATAAATTGAGCGCGACTGGTATGCCGGGAAGCTGATAGAACCAAGCGTTGCGATACTGCCTTTAAGGCGCAGCTGGCTTATTACTTTTGAGCCCTGAAAAAAGCCTTCCTTATGAATATTCCAGCCAATCCCAAGGGATCCGAAAGGAGCATAACGCCTGTCGGCCCCGAAAGCCGATGAACCATCAACCCTTACCGATGCATCTAACAGATATTTGTTTTGGAACGCATAGTTGCCAGAAAAGAAAGCACCTGCCGTTCTTGACTTGGTAACATCTCCGTAAGGGCCTGAATTTTCTTTGTAAATACGTGCAAAGCCAATATTGGTAAACCTGTCGTTTGAAAAACCCTGGGCCGAAAATGATTTAACATCGGCCTTTGAAGCCAAAATATTAGCACCTAACACAAGGTTGAAATAATGATCGCCCAACTGCTTGTTATAACTGATAGTTACGTTTCCGTCAAGGTTAAGACTGGCATTTGTTCCGTAATCATAAGTCCCCCTGTTGTTCAGCCTATCAGACGCGTAGTTGTAAAAAACACTACTTAAGGGCGATACATAATTATCAGATGTTGAATTGGTTTTGTTTACGCTCATTAACGCCCTTAACCTCAGGCTTTTTGTCATCTTATAATCAGCAGAGAACGACTCCAGTATTTCTGTATATGCCGCTTTATTAAAACTGCTCAGGCTGGCTTCATATAAAGGGTTAAACACATTTTCGGTAACATATTGATCAGTTCCTGAACGGCCGGTGTTTACACGCCAGTTGGCCAGTTCCTGTACCAATCTGCCTGTACTGTCCCTTATCGGGAAATATGGGTTGGCATTTACATAGGTCGAAAAATCGCCGTAAGGAGAATTGGCCTGGTTAACCTGTGTAATGGTCAGATCATTCCTGATAATAAGCTTTGAGCTTGGATTATAGGTAAAATCAACCCCGCCGCTATAACGCGTATTGTCAGAACCCTTCATAACCCCCGGTTGTGTCTGGTATCGCAAGTCGATACCATACCTGAACGATTGATCGCCTCCCTGCGCGTAAACCGAATGCTTCTGCTGATAGGCGTTTCTTAAAGGCTGCGACAACCAATAAGTATTAACACCGCTCGCTACATTTTTTAAGCGCGTGAACAACTGGGCGTCAAGCTCGTCCTGTTTAGTATCACCGCTGGTAGATGTCTGTGTGTCATATAAACCCACAAGCTGCTCATAGGCCACTTTTTGTTTAGCATTAAGCACGTGATAGTCGGACAGATCCGGGCCGTTGAAGGTAAGCTCGTAATTGTATGATAACTGCAGTTTCCCGGCAACAGGCGCTTTGGTAGTGATCACCATTACACCGTTGGCTGCCCTTGAACCGTAAACCGCAGTAGCCGCACCATCTTTCAATAAGGTAACCGATTCTATCCGGTTAATATCCAGGTCAACTACTTTTTGAAGCGATACTTCAAAGCCATCAAGGATAAAGGCCGGCAGGTTATAATTACTTGAAAGGTTGTTGCGGTCCAGTATATTGTCGCTGATGGAAGGGATAGCTGTGGCGCCCCTTACGTTTATCTTTGGCAGCTTGTTTGGATCCGAACCGATAAAGTTATTATCAAGTACTTTAAACGACGGATCAAACGAAGCTATACTTTTGATCACGTTTTGCGGGTTATTACGCTTCAAATCTGCACCGCTTACCGTGATAGCATTACCGGTATAATTATCCTTTTTGATAACCTGGTAACCGGTTACCACTATGTCTTTAATGTTATTAATATCAGGCAAAAGCCTCACTACAATCGATTGCCCTGCTACCACCTTAACTTCTGCGGATTTGTAGCCCATAAACGAGAATATTAATGTTTGCCCTGCATCCGCCTGTACATTAAACTCCCCTTTATCATTGGTTTGGCCTATTACTCCCCTGCCGCCTTTAATGGCAATGTTTACACCGGGCAAAGTGGTTTTACTCACCGAATCCAGAACACGGCCACTCACCGGAATTTTGCTCATCGGCGCAGCCAGTTCCGGCCGCGGTTCGGGTATTTTATTTTGGATTACGATGGTTTTAGATACAATGGTAAAACTCAGATCAAAATCTTTAAGACACGTGTTAAGCACATCAACAAGCGGCGCGTCATGAAAATTGGCATCAACTGTTTTGCCTTTTATATTTACTTTTTCGCTGTAAAAAAACAAATAGCCTGTTTGTTGTTTTATATCCTTAAAAACCGATTCGAGGCTTTTATTTTTACCGGATATGGTTACCGTTTGAGAATAACTTGCAGCCGATAAGTGCAACACGCCAACAAGCAACAGTATAGTGGTGAGTTTCAATACTAATAAGAATTTGCACTTTACCCCCCGCATTGCGCATACGGCGTTGTAAAGAAAAGTTAATTTCATATTTTTGAATAAGATTGGGTTAATAAAATGCAGCCCAGGGCTTCGACATCTTGTGCTGCCTGACCTATTTTAAACCGGAAGCGGTGAGAGGCTTCCGGTTAATTTTTGGTCTGTTGATATGAGATTGGTCTGAGATTTATCGTACTTGTTTATCCATTAAGTTTTGTTTTAGTGATTAGCATTTAGTTTTGTTAGTTGTTAGTATAAAGTTTAAGTTAAATATCATTTACCGTAGGACACCTTCACTGTTTTGCCCTCCACCGAAAATTTCATGTTGTTAAGCTCCAGGATCCTGAAAACGTCGGTCAGTTTACTGCTCCTTGAAATTTCACCAAAAAATTTCTCCGTTGGCATATCGCCTTCATAAACCACATCAATATCATACCAGCGGCTTACCTGGCGCATAACCTCGCGGATATCCTCATCTGCAAATGAGAATACCCCGTTTTTCCAGGCTACTTCTTTGTCAAGGTTCACTTGTTGTTTACTGATGGTACCATTGCCTGCACGGCTTATTACAGCCTGCTCACCGGGAACAATAAGTATTGAGTTTGTTGCCGATGTTACCTTTACCGAACCTTCCAATAGTGTGGTTTTAACCAAAGCTTCATCGCCGTAAGCATTGATATTAAAATGTGTACCCAGCACCTCAATAGTTTGCAATGCCGATTTAACCCTGAATGGCATGGCTTTATTTTTTGTTACCTCAAAGTAGCCTTCGCCATCGAGCGTTACCTCACGTTCCGCTCCCTTAAACACGGTTGGATAAGTTATTGACGATGCCGCGTTAAGCCACACGTTAGTGCCGTCGGGCAGGATCACCTTGTACTGCCCGCCCTTAGGTGTGGTAACCGTGTTTTGAACAGCTTGATTTTGCCCGGTTGCGTCGGCCTGGTAAACGATCTGCCCATCGGCTGTTTTAGTGATTTTTACCCCGACCTGTTTAGCTATTTGTCCGTTGGCTGCATCATCAAGCGATATGGTTGTGCCGTTAGCCAAAGTAAGCGTGGCCTTGTTGGTACCAGGTACTATACCTTTGTAAGAGTTTGCGGCCAAATTATTGGCCTTATACCGGTTACGAATAAAAAAGTAAGCACCAACCGAAATAAACAACAGAATTGAGGCGGCCACGGCATATCTGGTCCAACCCAATCTTAAAGGCATGGTAACCGGCTTTTTTTCGTATTGCGCTATCCTTTCATCAACCTTTGCTTTAATGGCATCTTTCAGATACAGGTAGTCGACCTCATTTTCATCGGTAATGAGGTCATCGTTCAAATCAAACAGGTTATAGTACGATTCCAGGAATTTAATTTCTTCCTGAGTAGCCTCGCCACGTTTGTATTTTGTTAGTATTTGTATAAAATATTGCTTGTTCGCCTCGTCCATTTACATCCTTTATATATACATGAGTCGGCAAAATGAAAATAGCCCATGTTAATTGAAAATATTTTTAATGTTTTATTTAAAAATAATGCAGGTTTAAAATCAAAATGATAAAATATTATCAACCAATCATCATAATTGATAAAAATAGGGCATCTTCATTAAAGAAAAAACGTTTTATCAACCTTGTTGATAAAAATAAAGCAATACATGAAGTAAGAAAAGTGATTTACGAAGTGTTGCAAGGGCCTTCCCCATTTGGTTACGAACGGTTTTGGGTGAGATTTCCAGTTGGTCGGCAATTTGCTGGCTTGAGAGGCCTTCATAAAAGCGCAAATTGAATATGATACGCTGTTGAGTTGGCAAGGCATCAATAAGCTCATTAAAAGCTTTCAAAAATTCATCATGAAGCACATTAGCATCGGCGCGGCCAAGATGGCTTTCAATTTCATGGACTGTATCGGGTAAGGCCGCATAGCGCGATTCCTTTTCCATATATTTGAAAACGCCGTTGCGAGCGGCAACCAATAAATAAGCCGGCAGGTTTTCAATCGGCGACTTTGACGCACGCACCCATAACTGCACAAATACGTCCTGAGCAATATCCTGAGCGCGTTCAATATCGTTAACCCGTTTGTATGCTGCGTTATAAACCTGTTTCCAATATTTGGTATATAATACATCAAAGGCAGGTTTGCTACCTTCACTAATGAGTTTCAGAAGTTTGGCATCGTCGGCTGACAAGTCAAGAGGGGCCATGCGTTATTTTAATTTCCTATATTGATCAGGTTAATTACACAAACATCATGGTGTTTTAATGCTCATTGTATATGTGTCAAATCCAAATATAGAAATTATCTGGCAAAATAAAATCTTATAAACGGGTTTAACCCCGATGGCAGAGAATTATCAGCTTAGCATGGCAAGAAAACTCCGATTTCCGTTAGTATGATGGTCTCTTCCCTATTATTGTAATTTTCCATGAGCCAAACCATTACAATCAGGAAAGGGCAAACCAGCATCCTACTGCCCCTGCTATTGTTTTCCTCATTTTTTACAGTTGCAAAACGGCAAAATGGACCGTATTGGTTACACCGTTATACATTTGTGCATGAATGCCCCTACAGAATAAGTTTAAGGCTTAATGGCTTAACAGAATCCCAGTACAATATATCCTATAACATTTACTACATTTATACTTAAGTTATCAAAATCTATGGATCTTATTATCAAAGTACTCATCGGCCTGGTAGCCTTTATCCATTGTTATATATTATGGTTGGAAATGTTTGCCTGGACAACCCGTGGCCCCAAGGCATTCAACAAATCATTGCAGGAACTGGAAAACAGCAAAGTTTTAGCGGCTAACCAGGGTTTATACAACGGATTTTTAGCAGCAGGTCTGATTTGGACATTCTTTATCAGCAACGCACAATGGCATAACTATGTGGCCCTGTTTTTCCTGAGTTGTGTGGCCGTAGCTGGCATTTACGGGGCACTTACAGTAACCAAAAAGATCTTCTATATACAGGCCGTACCTGCATCACTGGTCATTTTATTGATCCTGATGAGGTAGGCGCATTTATCAACCCACGCGATCTTTTATGTGGGTCGAAATGGAAAAAACTATCAAGGGATTGGTCATGCTATAGCCGGTTACAACAAACAATTCACGGTTTCGATTGCTGCCTGGATAAAAACCAACAACGTGTCGAACTTACGACCAAGCGTGGCATCGCCCCCGAGGTTTGTGAACCGGCTGCTCAAAAGGTTATGGGAAGTAGCGAAGAAGCCCACATTAACAAATATTAGTACCGTTGATAGTATAAAGCTGTTTATAATACTCATTTGCCATCCGGTTACTGTCAAAGAGAGGGAATATATCCTGCATACTGCGCCTAATTATTTCAACCCATTTATCCGGATGATCGTAATACAGGGGAATGACTGTTTTTTGCAGCAAATTGTACAAGTTATGCGCATCGGTTTCATCCTGTTGAAATTTATGCTCACTAATTTCAGTATTAGGTATAACAAAACCGTTCACTCCATCCACAACAAATTCCGGAAACCAGCCATCAGGAATCGAAACATTAACACATCCGTTCATTGCCGCCGACATCCCGCTCGTACCTGAAGCTTCGTGGGTCAGCCGCGGCGTGTTGAGCCAGACGTCTGCCCCTTGTTTAAGTAATCGTGATAAACGCAATTCATAACCGACTAAAATCGCGCAGTTTGGGTAATCCTTACATAAGTTTACGATCTTATTAAAACTGGCTATCGCATCATAATCCATTGGATAAGGCTTTCCCGCCCATATCATTTGGATCGGCATTTTATTGTTAGTTAGCAGTTGGTGAAAAAAGTCCATATCATGCAATAGCAATTCCGGCCTTTTGTACCCGGCAAACCTTTTCGCAAAAACAATGGTGAGCACTTCAGGATCGAGGAGAACACCACATTGGTCCGCTACCTCGTCAAAAAGTGCACGTTTACCTGCCTTTTTCCTTTCCACCAGCTTTTGCATCTGATTAGTTTCCAATGCCGCATACATTTCCTTGTCTGCCCAATAAGAATAGCTCTGCGCATTTGTTATAGAAGTAAGTTCACAAATGCCGTTATTTCCATTCCATATTCCCTGTAGCGTGTTTAAATGCATTTTTGACACAGCATTGGCTTTGCCGGAGAACCTAAACGCAGTTAAGGTATGATCCATAACGTCGCCCTGACAACCCGCTATTTCCTTCACTTCATCTATTGGAATATCCCCCCAAAAGCCCATTTTATTAAGCAGGAACAAATCAGACCGTTGGTTGCCGCCAGGCTCGGGTGTATGGTTAGTGAAAACCAGTCTTCTTTTTACTTCCTCAACGGACTTATATTTTTTATATAAATAAAATGCGATGGGTAAGGCATGCGATTCGTTCAGATGATAAATATCTGGTTGGAAATTGATTGCTTCTAATAAGCGTGCCCCGCCTTCACCCAACAATATCGCAGCAGCAGTCCCCGTTTCAGGATTACTGTCATAAAGCTTATGTGAAATGGTTTTAGCCAAATAATCATTCTCCGGCAGATCTGTTGTCAGGAAAAACAGAGGAGCCGTTTTAAAAATTTCAGGCTTCAGGTAAAACGCGGTAACCCAAACATCGTGGCCGGATACCTTAATAGTAAATTTAATGCCGGTATCAATGAGGAAGTGATATATTTTTTCCTGGAAGAGTACCTCCATGGTTTCATCACCCTTTCTTCCCTGGTTATAATAACCATATTTCCACAAGATTCCGATACCTATAACGTTCTGCCTGAGTTCATAGGCGCTCCTCATAAAAGAGCCTGCAAGATAGCCGAGGCCACCTGAGTAGGTTTTAAGGGGCTGATGGACGGCATATTCCATGCAAAGATAAGCGACCGGCATTTTGTATTCCGGGTTTATTGGGTAAGGATGCTGAAAGGAGAAGCTCATATGATTTAAAAAAAAGACCCGTAGCTATTTTAAAGCTGACGAGTATATTAGTATTATAGACTATTTTGATTTCTGTTTTTCACAAGTTGTGATGAATGTTTTTTCAAATGTTGGTGTTTATCTGCTAACCGGGAATGACACGGATCAGGGTATTATATGACAGTACGCACAAAACACTCAAATTCAAACGATGGATTAAGAGCCAAATTTGAAACCGGCCCGCAATTGACTTTAATAAGTGACCTCACTCCTACATACTTTAAAACAGAAAACCGCTTTTAATATTTCCGTTTACAAAATTCTTTCACAATGATACCCTTTCCGTGTAAGTACTTTCGTCATTCCCGTGTTTTCCAGTCTGAATATGAAAAAAGGACCAAATGCGGCTGCGAAGACCTTCGGGAGCTCATTTTGAGCCTATCGCGCATATTAATAAATGATTAAAACTTAATAATCATATGATCTGCGTCAAAAACGATTGTTTATTAATTGTTACTTTTGTATAGTTTTGAAAAAGTTCACGGCCATATTGCTTTTAACAACCTTCCTGTTCTCAACAACTGAACTCCACCAGTTGCTGAAATTGCCTGTGGTTTTTGAACACTTTGCCGAACACCGGAAGGAAAACAAGAGCATTTCATTCCTGCAATTTCTGGACATGCATTACATGCATGGCAGCCCGAGGGATAAAGACTACAGCGAGGATATGAAGCTGCCCTTCAAAACAGCAGATAATTGCACAGCGACGATATCACCCGTGCTGGTTCCTCAATTATTCCAGCCACTCGTCCCTCCCCTGGTATTCTCAACGAAAACGAAGTTACATGCCTTCGATCAGTCGTTTAACCACTCAACTTATTTATCCAGCATTTGGCAGCCGCCAAAATCCTAATTAGCAGTCATTTCTATGTTATTTACAGCGCTTAGCCTGGCTATTCCTGCTATGCGCTGCTTTTTGAATTGCTAATTTTCAAGATCTTATTTTATGTTAAATCATATTATCGCTTTTTCCGTGCGGAATAAGCTGATCATAGGGCTTTTTATTATCGCCCTTATTGGCTATGGCAGCTATCAGTTTACCAGGCTGCCCATTGATGCCGTACCCGATATTACCAACAACCAGGTACAGGTTATTACCATCGCCCCATCATTCGGAGCTACAGATATCGAACGTTTGGTTACCTACCCTATAGAGCAGGCGAACAGCAATATCTCGGGCTTAAAAGAGATCCGAAGTTTTTCCAGGTTTGGCCTGTCGCTGGTTACCATTGTTTTTGACGACGCTACAGATGTTTACTGGGCGAGACAGCAGGTTGCCGAACGTTTGCAAAAAGTGCAAAGCCAGATACCCGCCGGTATCGGCACACCCGAGTTGGGCCCGGTAAGCACCGGGCTGGGCGAAATTTACCAATACGTAGTGCGCCCCAAAAAGGGCTATGCCGGTAGGTATAACGAAACCGAGCTCCGTACGATACAGGACTGGATAGTTCGCCGCCAGTTACTCGGCGTCAAAGGTGTAGCCGAAGTGAGCAGCTTTGGCGGGAAGCTTAAACAGTATTCTATTGAAGTTGATCCTAATAAACTGCTTTCCCATAATATTACCATAACCGATGTTTTTAAGGCCCTGGAAAGTAACAACCAGAACACCGGCGGCGCTTATATTGAAAAAGGCCCGACGGTGGTATATATCCGTAGCCAGGGGCTGATCGGCAATATGGAAGATATCAATAATACGGTAATTAAAAATACTGCCGATGGCTCGCCGCTTTTTATTAAAGACGTGGCTGACGTTAAAATAGGCTATGCTACCCGTTATGGTGCGATGTGCTATAACGACGAAGGCGAAGTTGCGGGAGCGGTTGTCATGATGCTGAAAGGTGCCAACAGCAGCGAGGTGATTAAAAACGTAAAGGAACGTATAGCACAAATCCAGAAAACTATGCCAGAAGGCGTGGAGATTGAACCTTTCCTGGACCGTACCAAAATGGTGAACAACGCCATCGGTACTGTGGAGCGCAATCTGCTGGAGGGGGCGCTCATTGTGGTATTTGTACTGGTATTATTCCTTGGCAATTTTAGGGCAGGTTTGCTCGTTGCCTCTGTGATCCCGTTGTCGATGCTGTTTGCCATTATTATGATGAACCTTTTTGGTGTAAGCGGTAACCTGATGAGCCTTGGTGCGCTTGATTTCGGTTTAATTGTAGATGGCGCCGTAATTATTGTAGAAGCCGTAATGCATACCCTTAGCCATAGCAAACATTTTACATTAACTGACAAGATTGGGCAGAAAGAAATGGATCAGGAAGTGAACAGTTCTGCCAGCAAAATGATGAACAGCGCCGTTTTTGGCCAGATCATTATATTAGTAGTATACCTGCCGATCTTCACTTTGCAGGGAATCGAGGGTAAAATGTTTAAGCCTATGGCGCAAACCGTGGCGTTTGCGCTGTTGGGCGCTTTTATTTTATCACTCACTTACATCCCTATGATGAGCGCCGTCTTCCTGAGTAAGAAGATCAAGCACAAGCCCAATTTTTCGGATAGGTTAATGGCGAAGGTTGAAAGAATATATCAAAAAACATTAAGCGGGGTAATTGCAGTTCCCAAAGCTGCATTATTAACTATTATCGGTCTGTTTATATTTTCAGCCTATATTTTAACCACACTGGGCGGTGAGTTTATACCTGCACTGGAAGAAGGTGATTTTGCGGTTGATACGCGGGTGCTAACCGGCAGTAGCCTGAATACTACTATTACCAATACCCAAAAGGCCGCCCACATCTTAAAAAGCCAATTCCCCGAAGTTGAAAAGGTGGTGACCAAAATAGGCAGCGGCGAAGTTCCGACCGATCCTATGCCGATGGATGCAAGCGATATGATGGTGATCCTAAAACCCAAGAAAGAGTGGACATCGGCTAAAACCTTTAATGAATTGTCTGAAAAAATGGGTAAGGCCTTACAAGCGGTTCCGGGTGTTACCGCAGGCTTTCAGTACCCGGTTCAGATGCGTTTTAACGAACTGATGACCGGTGCGCGCCAGGACGTGGTTTGTAAAATATTCGGCGAAGACCTGGATACCCTCGCTGCTTATGCGAATAAACTGGGTAAGATCATCAATACCGTTGACGGCGCTAAAAACCTGTTTGTGGAAGCAGTTGCCGGCATGCCACAGATCATCATTAATTATAACCGCAATGCCATAGCACAATACAACCTCAATATCGCCGATATTAACAAGGTGGTTAACACAGCACTTGCCGGGCAAAGCACCGGAACCCTGTTTGAAGGTGAAAAGCGCTTTGAAGTAGTGGTCAGGATAAGCAGCGAGCAAAAAAAAGACTTGAAGGATATTCAAAATTTACTCATCCCGACACCGCGGGGTACACAGATCCCTTTATATCAGCTGGCCGATGTACAAATAAAAGACGGCCCCAACCAGATACAGCGCGAGGATGCCAAACGCCGTATCGTAGTTGGCTTTAATGTGCGCGGCCGGGACGTACAAACAATCGTAAACGAGCTGCAGGCCAAGGTAGATAAACAACTTAAATTCCCGGCGGGGTATTATGTAACCTATGGTGGTGCCTTTGAAAACCTGAATGCTGCCAAACAGCGCCTGATGATAGCCGTGCCGGTTTCGTTACTGCTTATTTTCTTACTACTCTATTTTGCTTTCAACTCCATTAAGCACGGATTATTGATTTACTCCGCAATTCCATTGTCAGCTATCGGCGGCATCCTGTTCCTTGCTTTGCGCGGCATGCCTTTCAGCATCAGCGCCGGGGTGGGTTTTATCGCTCTGTTTGGCGTGGCCGTGCTAAACGGCATTGTATTGATATCGGAATTTAACCAGTTAAAAAAAGAAGGTATGACCAATTTGAAACATATTGTGTTATCAGGCACCAAGGTAAGGTTAAGACCGGTACTCATGACCGCATTTGTGGCTTCCTTGGGTTTCTTTCCCATGGCCATCAGTAACGGTGCCGGTGCCGAAGTACAAAGGCCCTTAGCTACGGTAGTAATAGGTGGCTTGCTGATCGCCACTTTCCTCACCTTGTTTGTATTGCCCGTTTTGTATGTCATGTTTGAAAAAGGCTTTAAAACAGTGCTATCGAAGAAAACGGCCACTGTGCTTTCCATCATTTTGCTGACTGTAATAAGCCAAACCTCGGGGGCGCAAACGCCCATCACCCTTAAAGCCGCTATAGATACTGCTTTAAAAAACAACTTACAAGTTAAACATGAACAGTTAAAGTCGAAGTATCAGCAGATACTGATCGGCACATCAGCCAATATTTCGCAGGCTACGCTGTTTGGAGAGGTTGGGCAAATCAACAGCAGCTACAACGATACGAAATTCGGTATTTCCCAGTCTTTCAACTTTCCGACTGTCTATAGCAGGCAGAAAGAACTTTTGCAAGAAGACTGGAAAAACAGCATACTGAATATCGCGGTAAATGAGGTGCTGTTAAAAAAGCAGGTTAGCCAGGTTTTTAACACCCTGGTATATTTGGAAAACAAGCGAATGTTACTACAGCATGCCGATAGCTTGTATTTGAGCTTTTATAAAAAAGCCGAGTTGCGGCTGGCCAAAGGCGAAGCCAATATACTGGAGAAAACGAGTGCTGAAACATTATTGGGACAGGTGCAGATGCAGCTAAGCCAGTTAAAGGAAGATGTGGCCATCATACAACTGCAATTCCAGTTGTTGCTTAATTCTACAGAGCTCTTAACACCAGACAGATCCGACTATAAATTAGCCGTTATATTGGCCTCAGATACCTTGACCTTGAAAAACCACCCGGTAATAAAACTAATAGCTCAGCAGCAGCAAATTGCAGACGCTGCTATCCGCATGGAAAAGAGCAAACTTTTGCCTGATCTGGCCATAGGATATAACAATACCAGCATCAAGGGTATTGGTGCCGATAATAAGCTTTACAATGGCTCAAATCGGTTTAACTCAGTGCAATTGGGTATCGGCATACCTATTTTTGCCCGGGCGCAAAAGGCGCGGATCAACAGCGCGAGAGTAAACAAACAGATAGCCGAAAGTAGTTATGCTATGGAACTTCAAAGCATGACAACGGCTTATCAATCTGCCGTTTTTCAATACCACAAGTACCTGCAAACGGTTCAGCATTTTGAAAGCAAGCCGTTAAAAAATGCCGCTTTAATAACCGTTACCGCCAACCAGCAAATTGCCGCCGGAAACATCAACTACCTGGAATGGACACAACTGATTAACCAGGCCACTACTATTAAAAATGATTACCTGGATGCTGTTCGCAACCTTAACGAGGCCATCATTCAACTCAACTATTTTTCAAACAACTAAAAATATGATCATGAAATCCATTATATATCTATCAGTCATCATTATTCTGCTATCTGCCTGCGGCGAAAAAAAACCGGCAACAGATAATACAGATAAAGCAGAGAATACTAACATTGTAACCCTGACGGATGCGCAGCTAAAAAATGCATCGATACTTACAGGCAAGATTGAGCAAAGGGAAATATCATCTGTGTTAAAACTCAATGGAAAAATCGATGTTCCGCCGCAAAATATGGTTTCCATTAGTGTCCCCCTTGGTGGGTATTTAAAATCAACCAAGTTGTTGCCGGGCATGCATGTGAATAAAGGTGAAGCCATAGCGATGATAGAGGACCAGCAATATATTCAGTTACAACAGGATTATCTTACAGCGAAGGCGCGGATAGGGTACCTGGAAAATGAATATAACCGCCAAAAAGACCTTAACCAGAGCAAAGCGAGCAGTGACAAGGTTTTTCAGCAGGCCGAGGCCGAATACCGCAGCCAGCAAGTGTTAATTAGCTCATTAGCTGAGAAATTACAACTCATTGGTATCAACGTACGAACTATCAGCGCTTCAAAAATATCAAGGAGCGTAAATATATACTCTCCTATCACCGGCTTTGTATCTAAAGTAAATGTCAATATCGGCAAATACGTATCCCCGACGGAGGTGCTGTTCGAGTTGGTCAACCCAACAGATATCCACCTGGCGCTGAAAGTATATGAGAAAGATCTGGATAAATTATATGTCGGTCAAAAACTGGTGGCCTATACCAACAACCAACCCGCAAAAAAACACGAAGCCGAGATATTACTGATTGGCCGTGATCTTTCTGCCGACAGGAACGCAGACGTGCATTGCCATTTTGAAACCTACGATAAAACACTGGTTCCGGGTACGTATATGAATGCAGAAGTACAAGTAAAAAATACTAAGGCATATGCCATAGCTAACGAAGCCATTGTTCAGTTTGAAGGTAAACAGTATATCTATAAAGTTATCGGGAACCGACAGTTTGAGATGACCGAGGTTAATACAGGTGAAAGTGAAAACGGCTTTACAGAAATACTGTTGCCTACAAAGACTATGACCGCAAACGCTGTTTTTGTAACCAAAGGTGCGTATTCATTATTAATGATGATGAAGAATAAGGCGGAATAAAATTAAATAGCGTTTAAACTAAGGCCTGTCAAATATGAAAACTAATATCACGATGAAATTAGTCATCTCAGTAGTTGCCATCACTATATTATCATCATGCGAAAAAGCTAGTGTATATAATGGGAATGTTAATATTATGGTACAATACAACCAACAACCTGTGCCAGATATTCCTGTTTATTACTATGCCGGGATACCTGAAAAAGACAACTCAGGCAACATTAGATATCAAGGAATGCAGCTTTCCGCTATTGATGGAAGTGCAACTTTTAGCCAATTATCCCCCGGGCAATATCACTTTACTGCATCTGTTTTTTTGAAGCCTGCCCATAAAACGGTAGCAGCAGACACTGATGTCACAGTAAGAAAGCGTTACCGGGACGAAAGTAATTATCAGATACTACTCTCCCTTCGTTAAATTAAAGTCCGGAAACAGAAAATGCCTGTTGGCATTTTCTGTTTCACCGGGCCCCGTTGTCGTAATAGGATAAATTGCTAAGTAATGCAGGCCGGTTTTTGCAGTGTGGCTTTGGGGGACAGGGAATTACATTATGTCCCGATCTGCATATTTATTTGAATCAGGATCCGCAATAATTAGCTGGTTATCATGGTGATTAGATTAAGCATACGTGCAACTTCTGGCTTTCGAAAATTTCACCTTTCAAGCTTTCCACCGCCAATTTCTGATTTCGGGCATATCCTCACCATTAACATTGATGTATTGTTTGTGCTCAACCAATTTGTCCATTAGGTTTTGTTTGAGATATAAACCTTTACTGCCCAAATCCGGCAATCGATCGATTACGTCCATTACGAGATGAAACCTATCCATTTCGTTAAGCACGGTCATGTCAAAGGATGTCGTTATTGTGCCTTCTTCTTTGTAACCTCTTACATGAATATTGTTATTATTGGTCCTATTATAAGTAAGCCTGTGAATAAGCCATGGATAGCCATGAAAAGCGAAGATCACGGGTTTATTGACAGTAAAAAGTGCATCAAAATCATGGTCGTTCAAGCCATGTGGATGGCTGGATTGCCTTTCCAGCTTTAGCAAGTCGACAACGTTTACAACCCTTATCTTTAAATCAGGAAAATGTTCACGTAATATGGATACAGCAGCCAGCGTTTCTAATGTAGGCACATCACCGCAACAGGCCATCACAATATCCGGCTCACAGTCCTGATCATTACTTGCCCAGTCCCATACCCCAATGCCTCTTGAACAATGAACCACAGCCTCATCCATACTTAACCATTGAGGAGAAGGATGCTTCCCTGCTACCATAACATTTACATAATGTTTACTGCCCAGGCAATGAGCCATAACCGACAAAAGGCAGTTAGAATCCGGTGGCAGGTAAACCCTCACAATTTCTGATTTTTTATTAATGACGTGATCAATGAATCCCGGGTCCTGATGGGTAAAACCGTTATGGTCCTGGCGCCAAACGGTTGAAGTAAGCAGGATATTCAGGGATGCTATCTTTCTCCGCCATGGTATCTCCCGCGTCATTTTCAACCATTTGGCGTGCTGGTTAAACATCGAATCGACGATATGTATAAATGCCTCATAACAATTGAATAGCCCGTGCCTGCCGGTTAGCAAATACCCTTCGAGCCAACCTTCGCACTGATGTTCGCTGAGCATCTCCATTACCCTCCCCTCTGGGGCAAGGTATTCATCATTTACATTAATATCAGCGTTCCACTGACGGCTGGTAGTTTCAAAAATTGCCTCTAACTTATTTGAGACAGTCTCATCGGGACCGAAAACTCTGAAATTTTGAGGATTAAGAGATATTACATCCCGTAAGAAACGACCGGTGACGTGCACATCACCTTCGCCTGTGATACCCGGATGATCAACATTAACTGCATATTTCTGAAAATCAGGAAGCACCAACTCTCTAAGCAAAAGGCCCCCATTTGTGTGCGCATTTGCTCCCATCCTTCGATTGCCTTTTGGTGCTATTTCCGCAATTTCCTTCTTTAAGCAACCGTTAGTATCGAATAACTCTCCGGGCCGGTAACTCTTCATCCAGCTTTCGAGCATTTGCAAATGACTCTCCGGGCTTGACTCAGAAACGGTAAGCGGTATTTGATGAGAGCGAAATGTGCCCTCTATCTGCTTTCCATCAACAACCTTTGGCCCGGTCCATCCTTTTGGTGAATTTAATATGATCATTGGCCATTTTGGTCGCTCCTGCCCTGGATGCTCTATGGCATTGTATTTTATTTGCTTTAGAAAGTGTACTGCTTGCTCTAAGGCCGCAGCCATAGCCTGGTGCATAATTGCAGGGTCCGAACCTTCGACAAATAAAGGAAAGTAGCCATAACCATGAAATAATTGTTCGAGCTCGATGTGGGGAATGCGGGCCAAAACCGTTGGATTTGAAATCTTATAGCCGTTCAAATGCAAAATTGGTAATACAGCGCCATCGGTAATCGGGTTCAGGAACTTATTAGAATGCCAGGCAGTTGCCAGCGGACCGGTTTCGGCTTCTCCATCGCCCACAACACAAGCAGCAATGAGGTCCGGATTATCCAGCACAGCGCCAAATGCATGGCTTAACGAGTATCCAAGTTCGCCCCCTTCATGCATTGACCCCGGTGTTTGGGGCGAGGCATGACTGGATACACCACCTGGAAATGAGAACCGTTTAAACAAATTTTTCATCCCCGCGCGGTCCTGGCTAACTTCCGGATAAACTTCGCTGTAGGTCCCTTCCAGGTATGTACCTGCTGCTACTGCAGGTCCGCCGTGCCCGGGTCCTGAAATATAAAGCATATTTAAATCATATCTGTTAATGATCCGGTTAAGGTGCGTATAAATAAAATTCTGCCCGGGGGTGGTACCCCAGTGGCCTAACTGCATTTTCTTGAGATGTTCTATTTTTAACGGCTCTTCCAAAAGCGGATTATCGCAAAGATAAAGCTGGCCGACAGACAAATAATTAGCTGCGCGCCAATAAGCATCTAATTTTTCCAAACATTCACCGGTTAACGGCGCGTTATCGATTGATGTGATATCAGTTATCATTGTCATTTTAATTGCTTTAAATAATTTAAAATGCGGTTTATTTCATTCACGATCTGCGCCATCATCAGTTCCTCATCAGTTGGTATAATATAGACGTTTACCCCTGAATAATTTACAGATATATTCTTATTTTGGTTAAGATTCATTATTCAGGGATTTAACATTATCAACAAATATCGAATGACTGGGATTCTCAAAACATGACCGCCATCACTAATTCCGATGAGTAACAGCATTTAGTTAACCTTTGGATTTACCCGAAGAAAGACTGATGATATGCCTAACCTTAAAAGAAATAACCACTCTGAAAATACCTGCTCCCAAAAACGCCATTCCAGTCCATACGATCAGGTTAGCGATACCAAAAGCAGGATAAGCAAGAATGCCAACTGAAAAGAAAATGATAACCAAGCTATTAAACATGATCCAGCCCCAACTCCCGATACCGTAAGCACGCATATCAAGCGCGCTTCCTATACCCATTATGCCTCTTACAAGCAACCAAAATCCAACAATAATCGGAAGCAACATCATGGTTATTGTTGGGTAGGTAAACAAATAACTACCTATAGCTAAATCAATCAACCCGCTTGCCAGCAGCCACCCCCAGCGCTCAATATGCCGGATACTTATCATTGCAAAAACAGTTTCAAAAAGGCCGGTCATCATCATTCCTGCGGCAAACGTAATACTAAGTGAAAGATACGACTGCAGCGGCGATAGAATCACCCAAAACCCAAGAACACAAAGCAGGATACCAGATAACAGCATCAATATCCAATATCTGGACGGGACAATTACCCTGTTATAAACTACAGCTTCCATAGTTTGATATTTTTTGCGGCGTTTGATCAAAGAAGAAGTTGCACCTGTACAATCAAAGTACAGGCGCAACGCGGTTGATCAGTCAATGTTAATTTTCTTTTTCTCTGCAACAGCAGGGGTTGTTTTACGAATATCAATAGTCAGCAACCCGTTCTTGTAATTTGCTTTAATGTGGTCATCATCCACATCTTCGGGTAAATTGAAGCTTCGGGTAAAGGAACTGCTTGAAAATTCTTTGCGGGTGTAACTCTCTTTTTCCTCATTATGTTCCTCGCTGGTTTCGGCGCTGATAGTCAGCAAACCATTTTCAATACCGATATTGAAATCATCTTTCTTGAAACCCGGGGCGGCAACTTCAAGTTCATAATTCTCTTTCTTATCACGGATGTTTACCGCCGGCAATAGCTCCCGATTAAAGAAAGTATGATTAAAGAAATTGTCGTTGTTCCAGAAATCCTCCATCATTGAACGCAATGAGGGGATATTGTTTGATTTTACTAATGTTGACATAGCGTTGTATATTTAAGTTTATGGTTCAAAATTCGGAATGGATCATTCAAATTCACATGACCGTGCTCACCAAGAGCTATGATTGTGGGCATTAAATGCAAGGCTGTATTTAACCATTCATGTTTAAAGTCAAGTTCAGTTATGACCATGGTCATTTATAATAAGGACTGAGACGTGAATATTTGTGTAATCAAATCAGTTACTTAAAAATTCAATCCATTATCATGAAAACTATCCTCGCACTCACCGATTTTTCCGATAATTCATCAAACGCTGCAAATTTGGCTGTACTACTGGCAGGTAAATTGCATGCCAACGTACTTTTGTATCATAACTATGAAACCATAGCGGTAGCGTCCACTTTTTCAGGAGGCCCCTACGTAGAAGAAGAGTTTTTTTTAGCCACTGCCGAAATAAAGAAAAAACTTGATCATCAATTAAATACGCTGCAATACATTGCAGATGGGATTGATAAAACCGAACGAAAGCCAACACTTAAAGGCTTAAGCGGTGACGGTAACCTGAAAGATAATCTCAAACAAATACTTGATGAAAACCAAATTGTGTTTATAACGATGGGGGCCCCATCAGGTACCTCTATCGAACACTTGTTTTTCGGCAGCGAAACCAATAAAATAATTCAACATACACAACGCCCGGTGTTGGTGGTACCAGCCAGTACCAGTGTTACCGATATTAAAAAGGTAGTGTTCGCTACTACCTTCGATGAAGCGGATATTGCGCCACTCCATTTCTTAATTGGCCTGGGAAAGATCTTTAAGTTCAGTATTGAAGTAGTACATGTAAACCAGCCGGTAAAAGATAAGAAACAGCAAATTGAAAAGGAAGAAGCTTTCCAAAAACATATTGCCAAATTCGGGTACGACCGTATTTCGTTTAAGGACCTCGGAGGCCGCGAAGTTGCGGACCGGCTACACCGTCATTGCGCTGAAGAAAAACCTGATCTCCTCGCGGTAGTTCATCACCAACATTCTTTTTTCAGACGCTATTTTGAACATAGCACTACCAAAGAAGCTCTTAGCGACCTAAAATTGCCGCTGTTCATTTTCCCGACTATTATTTAAACCCGGTTCAATTTATTAAAAACGGTCCATTCAAAAATGGGTTCAACCCATACTTTGAATGGACCATTAGTATCAGTTACATGAAGCGGTTTATTCAACCGGAAATTTCATTTCGAAAAAGGCGCCATCTTTGAGGCTTGTATCCAAACGATTCGTCAGCTGCTGGATTGGTATAAATGACCTCTCCGGTTTTATCAATGATAATAATACCATCTATCACATGCTGTATAACGGCTTTTAGGGAAATTCAGATCATTCATATTGATAGCGATATTGATAATAAACTATTAGATGCGTTCCAAAAGCCACTTTATAGGAGTGATTGGTTTTGCCGGCTTTAGCCCAAACGTTTTGATGCACTTTTCGGAAATTAAACTAACGGCTTCTTCTATATCATCAGTTATCAAATACAACTTCATATCACCAGGCCCTATTGTTCCATTAGCCTTCATGAGATCGATATGTTCAACAAGTTTGCTATAGTATTCTTTACCGAAAATAATCACCGGGAAGTCTTTTATCTTGTGTGTTTGGATCAGGGTTAGCGCTTCAAAATATTCGTCCATTGTACCATATCCCCCAGGCATAACAACAAAGGCAAAAGAGTATTTGACCAATAACACCTTCCTTACAAAAAAATGTTTCATGTAAACCCATTTATCGAGGTATTGGTTAGGCTTCTGCTCTACAGGAAGCTGGATATTACAGGCAACAGACCGGCCGCCAACATCCTTAGCGCCCCTATTAGCCGCTTCCATAAGTCCAGGCCCTCCCCCTGTCATAATTGTAAAACCGAGTTTCGCAAATTCGGCAGCAGCTTTCCGGGTCAGTTCATAATAAGGATGGTTTTCCTTAAATCTGGCCGAACCAAATACCGTAATACAGGGGCCAATAAAATGTAATGCACGGAATCCTTTTATAAATTCCCACATTGTTTCGAACGTAAAACTTAGCTCCTTAAATCGCGAATGGGGGCCCTCCAGGAATGCGATCTCAGATTTATTGCTCTCTTTAGACATCACTAATTATAATTGGCATAATATTACGCCTGCCCTTATATTTTGAGCAATATTTACAGCATAACTTGCCGCATTTTTTGCCTGCGCCGAAAAATCTGTTGGAACTAAAATCGTTTTCATAATTTTTCAAAATCATAATTAAAACCGCTCACTTTGTTTTATTGACGGGTTTAAGGCCATAAAGCTGATTTTCGACCTTGCTGTCAAGGTTATATATATCTTCATATTTTACAATCTGGCCATCCGCAATAGCGGTAGTGATATAGGTGATCCTGATTGGGACGGGCTTTTTAAGTTGAAAAACTTTAATTTCCCGATCCATCAGGGCCCGGTGCATGGATTTTATGTCTGTTTTATTTCCGGCTGTAGTTAATAACAATTTGGCAAGTTCTTCTCCCCGCTCAATTCTTATCGCCCCGTTACTCGTCGCTCTTTTTTGCTTCCTGAATAAATTCTTATCAGATAAACCCAACAACTCTATACCTGCCTTATTGCCGGGCATGAAATAGATGTAAGTACCATTTTTTTGATTGCCTGTTTTTTGTTTAAAAAACAGATTATACGGAATCATTTTGTCTCTCTGATTAGTTTTGGGATTTACAGCGCCTGTTCCGGTAACAAAATCTGTAAGCGTACTTACCATTAAGGGTGTTGGTGTAGCACGAGCCCCTACAACTATTTTGAAATTAAACGTTGTATCCGGCAGGACTAATTTTAATGTATAAGTTGGAATATTAATCTGGATATAAGTACTATCGTTTATTTCGGCCCACCGTAACCGCTCCATATTCACAGCAATTTTTCTCACATCGGCTTCCGGCGTTTCATAGCAGTCTCCCTCATAAAGCCCTTTAATCAAATGTAACTGATGTTGAAATATTGCGTACTCTTTGTTTAAAGGTTGCACTTTTACTACTGCATCCATAAAAGCAGGTAATTTGAGCGCATTAGTTAATATTTCTTCGCTGTTAAAGCCGTTAATGGTTGCCCTATCAATTTTCGCAGGCGGATAATATGGGTTCAGTTTGCCGAAATGCAGGTTATTCATAAAAGCGAGCATAGCGTCGGTGAGGAATATCTCAAACCGGGCCTTTTGCTTGTTGCTTACTTTACCGGGTTGTTCGAGTATGGTGTGCAAGGTGGTATACTGCAGCTCTTTAGGATGATAATCTTCGTGCCTTAAACCAAATTGCAACACACAATCAATCAGGAGCATGGCAGCCCATGTTTTATTTTGATCTTTTTGTTCCACTGTCCATACCGGAGCAAAAGCCCGTTTTTCGTAAAACCGCTTAGCTGAAACAGGAAAATACAAGCCATTATTCAATGCCTTATCATTTAATTGCCCGGCGATCTGTGCTGTGATCGAAGTATCAGTTGTATTGCGAATAATGTTTTTTCCTGGTGCATAGCTTTTTGATATGGCTTCTACCGGCATAAAAAAAATGCACAAAACAAACAGCCAAATAAGGGTTTGTTTACTGGCGGCAAAGCTTATTTCAACTATTTTCATAATATCGTTTTTATGACGTAAAATTGCAATGCCTGGTAGGTTAAATTAGTGACGACGGTCATTTATCCAATTGATCCTGAACACTCAAAACAATTTCAACTTTGTAAACTCAATATGGAAAGACAAGCACCGGGATGCCTACTTGCACAGGAATGGAAATATCGCTCCCCTCGGTTCTCAACTGCTCACAATGAAATCGGTGATGTACAACCGCCAGCAGATCGGCATGCATATTATGTATCATAACATCAACAGCCCGTGACATATTACGTTCTTTTGTATTACTAAAAAACAGCCTCTCATAGCCGATTTTTTTACTTATCTCGTCGCTAAAGAGTGTTAGCGCGTAATTTTGTTCTAAATGGGGCAAACCTTTTGCCGAAATATGAGCGAGTAACAGATCTGCCTGAAAGGCCTGGGCCAAAGAAGCAAGATGTTTCAAAACATTTAACCGGCAATATCGTAAATCAGCGGTGTAAACCAAGCGCTCAAAACCACCATCAAACTTCACAGGAACAAGCATCACCGGGCAAGATATCCGGTTTAAAACCGCCTGCACCTTAACGTCCCGATTAAATGGTGCCGATTCCGGCAACCCTTTTATAACCATCCAAACGCAATTTTTATTGATGTAAGTAACCAATTGCGCTTCCGTATCACTTGATACTTCAAGTTCTTTAATTAGCGGCATATGCTCCCCTTCTTTTACAGGCAAATTGGCCGGTTGGCCCCGTAACGGACCGGGTATGCAACCATCTGCGGCAACGTGCCCCGCCAATTGCAATGCTTTAGAAAACGATGGCTGTTTTACCGGATATATCCGGGCCAAAACTAAATTCGCTCCAATGTGCTTTGCTATATTGAAGGCAAGATGCGTGGCATTTGTAGCGGACGCAGAACCATCATCAATTACCAGGATCGTTTTCATAGGCTGTGTTTTCAGGTTAATAATGGAAGTACGATAGCAAAATTAGGCATAGGCATATTTTATCCACTTGATGTAAATCAACGATTTACGTGATTTTCCTCATACATTTTGCAGGCCTTATAAAACGACTTTTTCATGGTAGCCCTTGAAATGGCTAAAAACATTAATATTCCGTTGCTGATATTAAATGCGAAATAGAATTTAAAATACACATAACCATATACAGGTACAATATCATCTTAAGCTATGATAGCGATTTGCAGACAGCTATTACTATGTACGTCGGACAAAGAGGTTATTTAATTTTTTTATAAAACCATCTCTTGGCAAGTTCGGCCGATAGAATATATGCAGTAACAGTTGCAAGCATCAACATATAATATTTCCAGGACAGTGGTACGAAACCAAATATTGACGCCAATGGCGAATATGGAATCATTAACACCAATAGCAATATTGCGATGGTAGTTATCGATAAATATTTGCCGGGAAGGCTTTTAAAAAATGACAGTCGGGTACGTACTACTAAAACAATTAAAACTGCAGAAACCACAGACTCGGTGAACCACCCTGTTTGAAAAACTCTTTGATTAGCATGCAAAATAAAAATGAGCACGGCAAATGTCAAATAATCAAAAACGGAACTCAATAAACCGAAAACGATCATAAATCGTTTAATAAAACCGAGGTCCCACCGTTGCGGCGTTTTAAGATTAATATCATCAACCCTGTCTGAAGATATGGTCATTTCAGGAAAATCGGTCAACAGGTTGGTAAGCAATATCTGCTTTGGCAACAAAGGCAAAAAGGGCAAAAATAACGATGCACCGGCCATACTAAACATATTACCAAAATTTGCACTGGTAGCCATAAAAATATACTTCATGGTATTTGTAAATGTTTTACGGCCTTCTATAATCCCATCACATAATACATTTAGGTCCTGATCTAATAAAACAATATCAGCTGCCTCTTTTGCAACATCAACCGCCGAATTTACTGATATACCCACGTCGGCCGTGTGCAGTGCCGGCGCGTCATTAATACCATCTCCCATAAAACCAACAACGTTTCCTGCTTTTTTTAAAACACTTATGATACGTTCTTTCTGGCTGGGCTCAACCTCCGCAAAAATATGAGTCAGGGGCGCCTTATGACGCAATGCTGCACTACTCATATTACGTATTTCCTGACCGGTAAGGACCTGTGCGGATGAAAGCCCAAGCTGTTTAGCCAGGTTTCTGGCTACCGGTGCGTTATCACCTGTAATAATCTTAAGTCTGACACCGAGATGTTGCAGTTTTTTAATAGTTTCAGACATGCCGGCACGCGGAGGGTCAAATAATGTTATAAACCCAAGGAAAACCATATCATGCTCATTTTCCCTGGTGAAAATTTGATCAGGACCAACTTCCTTATATGACACTCCAAGCGTGCGCAATCCCGAATCACTTAAAAGCTGATACTGAGCTAAAATCGCTTCTTTATGGTCGCCTATATCCGCAAGAATACCTGCCGATGTTTCAACCCGATTACAAATATCAAGAACCTGACGCACAGCACCTTTCGTGATGGCTATATTGGCTGCCGGGATTTTCACCTGTACTGTAAGCCGTTTACGCACAAAATCATATGGCACTTCTGTAATCGCCGAAAAATCCTTCGCTTCATTTCCCTCATAGTGGACAGAACAGATGGCTTTATCAATCGGGTTGACAAATCCTTGCTGGCAGCTGGCATTAAGCCAGGCATATTTAAAAACTTTATCGCTGGGTGCGCCTTTAAAATCAAGTGTCTCTTTTAAAGTTACTTTACCTTCTGTAATTGTCCCTGTCTTATCAGAACACAAGATATTCATGCTGCCAAAGTTTTCAATAGCGCTCAGCCGTTTTACAATCACCTTTTGGCTGGCCATCCTGCGGGCACCAACCGAAAGATTAACGCTAATGATGGCGGGCAACAATTGAGGTGTAAGCCCTACGGCCAACGCGAGTGAAAACAAAAACGAATCAAGCGCCGGCTTATGCAACAACACATTAACGGCAAAGATCACCAACACTAACAAAAGCGTGATCTCCATTAACATATATCCAAATTTTCTTATCCCTTTTTCGAAATCAGTTTCAGGAATTCTTAATGACAGCTTATCTGATATTTTCCCAAATTCGGTTTGCTGGCCTGTTGTCACGATGAGTGCCTTTCCAATACCGCTTACCACGCTCGAACCCATAAACAGGCAATTGTTGCGCCTGACTAAGGGGGCGTCAACACTTTCAACTCCTGGATTTTTTTCTACCGGGTAAGATTCGCCGGTAAATGCCGCTTCATCAACAAACAAAGCCTCAGATTCTAAAACAAGGCCATCGGCAGGGATAATATCTCCCGCTGAAAGGCAAATCACATCTCCAGGTACAACAGCAGTTACCTCAAGCTCTGTTTTCCTGTTATCCCGTAGCACGGTGCAGTGTAGCTGAACCATCTTTAACAGTTCACTTACCGCACTTGCTGCACCTTTTTCCTGCCAGAAACCAAGAAGGCTGCTGATCAGGACAATGATCATAATGATTAATGTGTCGGCGGTATCTCCCAGGGCTGCGGAAAGCAAAGCAGCAGCTATAAGCAACAATGTTACCGGGCTTTTAAACTGAGAAAATAATATGATCAGGTTATTAAATTTATTAGCTTTTTTTAACGTATTGGCGCCATATTGATTAAGCCTTTTATTAGCTTCGGCAGTGCCAATACCTGTTGCCTGAGTTTCAAGGAGTTTAAGTGCATCATTAATAGAAAGTTGCCAAAAATTACTCAGTTGATCATTAGTTTTGCTTTCCATCAGTTTGGGCTAAAAGAGGTTAGAAAATTCTAAACAAATTGAGCTATTGCGAATTAAAAACTGAATGCTTCTGATCAGTCCGAAAAATGATTCAGGTCACTATTAATTATCAGAACATTTTAATAAACCTAAAATCTTCTGCCAATAATTATTTTAACAATGGCACGGTCCGAATTCGATGTAAATCCATAGCCAATTCCTCCGTTAAACTCCCATTTAGGGTCTACGTTGAGGTCCGTGGCTACAAACAACTGGTGATCTTGTTGTTTAATTGGGTCGTAGTGAAAAAATGGCCCGGTACTACCATAATATTCGAGGCCCAGGGCAACGGCTTTTGTTACATCGTAACTCCCTTTAACATTTGGTGAAAAGGTAAATCCACGGTTTTGATCGGGCCCCTTGAAACTCTTCTCGAGGGTAGGATTTAAGGATATATATAACTTGTTCCATTTTTTATCTACGATTGGCCTGATTTCCAGCGTGGAGGTATTTGCCGAGAACGCACTTTTCTGGAAGCCAAACTCTGTAGATATACTTACCCCCACGGGCCAGTTCCAGCTTGAAGGAGCGGCAACCCTGGGCCTGATGTGAGAGCCGACGTAAGCCGTCCGGCCCGCATCCCCAATAGAGTTAAAGATATAAAAACCTGTTTCAAACCAGGTTGTCCAACCATGAGTGATCTCTATCGTTTCATGTACAACATGGTTGGTAGGAAGTTCTCCGCTGGTTACAGTTTTACTGCCGTTTAATGTATAATTGCTATGCAATTCAAACATTGTTTTACCCTTTTCAACGGTTTCAGAACCGTAAACCTGAATCTCATAATTATCTTGCGCCTTAAGTTCCAGGGCGTAAAACACTAAGATCAATAAACATAAATATTTCATCAATAGTCGGTTTTAACTTGTATACAAATAGTATAGCGTTAAAACTATCGGGACAATCTGAAGTAAAATTGGAGTTAAAGCTTATGTATAAGAAACGTGACAAACGAAATTAAAAGGTTATGACAAACGTATGCTTTCCCGCGTCATATTGGTATTGGATGCCATACCCGTAGTGCTGGCAAATATTTTTAACCAGTGTTAATCCCAGTCCGGCACCTTGTGAATCTTTGCTTTTGTGAAAACGTTCAAAAATTTGTTGGCCGTTTAACGCGTTTGCAATACCGGTATTTTTTATCGAAAGTTGGTTTGGGTCAAGACCAATAAAAATTTCACCACCCGGCACATTATGGCGGATTGCATTACCAAACAAATTATTTAGTAAAATATCAATCAGGTATTTACTGGCCGATATCTGCTTCGGATGCAGCTTATACCGGATAGTAAGGTTCTTATTTTGCATAAGTTCCTGAAATTGGAGCACTTTCCTTTCAAGTATTACATCGAGTTCAATCGCCTCTTCTTCAACGATCAGCTTATTTTCCAGTTTAGCCAGCAGTAATAATGAGTGATTAAGTCGACTGGACTTGTTTACTGAGCTGTAAATATCTGCGATCTGCGCCAATTGCGCTGCAGTCAATGTTTCGTCCTGTATTAGTGTATCCAATTTGGTGGTTACAACAGCCAGGGGTGTCATCATTTCATGTGATGCATTCTCTGTAAATTGTTTCAGGCTAAGATAATCCTGAGTTACCCTCAAAGACATTTCCCGTATGGCTTCATTAAGTTCTGTAAACTCGTCCACCTTACTTGGCTTACCTGTAAATTGATCAACGTCGGCGATATTGAACTGTTTGATCTCTTTAAGGGTGAGCTGAAAAGGCTTCCAAAGGCCATTTAGCAGATATTTATTGGTTATAAAGAGTACCGTCAATAAACCGGCAAGTAATGCAAGTGTGATAGTAGAAATGAGTTCGATAAGGTTTTTTTGCCCAACCCTCGAAATAGTAATTGTAACCTTATAGTTGCTGTTCTTTAACTTTACGAGGTCTTCTACGGCTCTACCTGCTTCCCGTCGCTGCTCTGCCGGGTTTAAATAAATAGTGTCAAAAAAACGCTTCTGTAACAGTTGCCTGTAAGTTTTAACAAATACAGCGTGATCGCGGTCAAGGTCATATTGCTGCGGATTGCCATTGTTGCTCCTGATATACTCTTCAGCCTCTGTTAACTGTTGTTGAAGCGCCCGATCAAGTTGCTGTGTGCCAATGTAATTTATAGCGAAGTAGTAAATCACTGCTCCTATCACTAACACAGCCAGGGTAATATAAAAACTCGTCCTGGTATAATGCTCTGACAGCCTCATCAATCAGTGAATTTATAGCCGAGTCCGTATATAGATGTCAAATAATCTCTTCCTCCCGCATCCAGAATTTTCCGCCGGAGGTTTTTAATATGGGTATAAATGAAATCGAAAGTATCATACATGTCCATCTCGTCGCCCCAAAGGTGTTCTGCAATAGCATTTTTTGAAATTACTTTACCTTTATTGGCAATAAAGTACAGTAACATTTCATATTCTTTTCTGGTCAATATTATCGTATTTTTATTAACCTCGACAGTACGTCCCTGTATATCAATTGAAATTTCATTAAAAACCAGCTTGCTGCTGGTATTTAGCGCTTTCCTGCGATAAACAGCCATCAGCCTGGCTTTAAGCTCGGCCAAATGAAAAGGCTTGGTCAGGTAATCGTCTGCGCCTATGTTGAGCCCCTTCAATTTATCATCGAGCGAGTTGCGGGCAGAAATGATCAAAACAGCTTCGCTTTTTTGTTGTGTGCTTAAGTATTCAAGTACACCAAACCCTTCGCCATCGGGTAAGCCAATGTCAAGCAAAACACAGTCATAATCATAATCAGATAGTTTTTGCAGTGCGGGAGTCAATGCATTGCAACTTTCACAAATGTTACCATCTACATTCAAATAACTCGTGATGTTTTCGCGTAAACCTTGCTCGTCTTCTATTACCAGTATTTTCAAAGCTTTTTAATCAAATTTAAAAATTGAAACTGAAGAGAACCTGAAGTATTACCAACACTACAGACTTACTTCAAAATCATCAGGTAATTTACAAACATTTTAAATGAGGATACAAATAACCCGATTCTTGTTAAAACAACCATGGCAATAATCCAACCTGATCATCAGCCCCTCACCCGCCGGGTATACTCAGCTCCCTTGCGTTTTTGGCATTGGGCAAACACAATAGTTATGAGTGGTTCATTAATTACTGTTTTGATCAATTCTACTATTACCGACAGAAGAACTTTAACAAACATAATTAAAACGCAACTGAAAACCCAGGGCGCCACCATAACCGATGATCAATCGGGCTCAGTTGCTCATGCGCTGGGGGATAGTGTTTGGAGCATACATACCTGGTTTGGTTATGTATTAGCGGGGCTATTGCTGTTCAGGCTCATCCTTGAACTTTTTCAAGTAACCGATCAAAAATTCATCCGCCGGATAAAGGACCTCTATAGTCAGTTTCATTCCACAAGAAAAGAGCGTGAACTTGCCAAACATGAGCTCATTGTGAAAGCCGTTTATGCAGCATTCTATATCTTGCTTATTATAATGGCAGTAACGGGTTTATTCCTGGCATTTGAAAATCTGTTAGCGCCATTTAAGGCTATCAGGCATAGTGTTAAAGAAGTTCACGGCTTTTGTATGTACCTGATTATCGCGTTTATACTTGTTCATTTGACCGGCGTACTTTTGGCTGAGCGGAAAGATGACAAAGGCATTGTTTCAGACATGATAAACGGTGGTAATAATAACTAAATATCATTTTCCGGTAATCAGCTTTGCCATAATAAACGCGGCCCCCGCAGCAAGAGCTCCAATAATTACCACTTTTAACGCGCCGCTTAACGCAGGCTGACCGGTCATTTTGCTTTTGAAATAGCCAAAAATGAACAAGCAAATTATTGTTACCCCGCATGAGTAATAAAGTGCCTCTTGCGCCTCATGAATAATAATATAGGGTGAAAGCGGGATGATGCCACCTACGATATAGGAAATACCAATAGTGATAGCACTTTGGGTAGCGCGGTTTGCATTAGGTTCCTCCAGGCCCAGTTCATAACGCATCATAAATTCAACCCACTGCGTCTTGTCTTTTGCCAGCTCATCTGCTATCTCGTCCTGCAGATGATTTGAAAGTCCGAAATCTGCAAATACCTTCTTTACTTCTGCCTTCTCCTGTTCAGGCACACGCTCAACCTCATCATATTCCCGCTTCAACTCAGATTGATAATGGTCAACTTCCGTTCGACCGGCAAGATATCCGCCCAGCCCCATGGCAATAGATCCGGCTACTATTTCGGCGATACCCGCAGTAACCACCAGGGTCGACGAACTTACCGCCCCACTTAGCCCTGCTGCAAGCGCAAAAGGCACGGTTAAGCCATCAGACATACCGATAACGATATCCCTGATGGTTTCTGAACTTGTTACATGATGTTCACGATGCATATGACTTTATTTAAACTTCATTGCTAAAGTTACAATATTTGAATTTAAACCCGTCGAGCGCATGTAATGTCCCGCCCTGATCTCCAGCGAATTGAAATGCTGCCATCCAAATACACCGGTTGGCGGCGATAACCTGATGTTGGCACCAACAAAACTACTATGGAGTGTTGACAGGTCGTAATCGCTGGTATAATACACAGCGGTTGGGTCATGTTGCCCATAAGGTGCAAAGTACCTTGTACCCTGCTGATTATTATACCGGTAATAGGGACTTACCGATACAAAAGAGGTAAGCTTTATCGGTACCTCCAATTCGGCTGTGTGCGCCCGGATCCCCCAATTGTCCATGTAGTACCTGTAAAACGTTCTGATCACAAAATGATCATCCAGAAAATAATTGAACCTTACCGCAATTGGCAATTTATAACGGCTACCTGGCAGGTTTTCAACCCTTTCAGATCCATCGGTAAAATAATCACGTTGATATTTTGTTGCCAGTAACCCATGCTGATAGGACGGTTCGATAATGAACAAAGCCTGTAAACGGGTGGTAAGCACCTGCGAAATTGAAAACGAGGTACTAAATGAATTGCGGGGGCTATGGTCTACCTTACCCCGCCCGTCCCTCTCTGATCCTGACCCATATCCTGGTGGCCTTAATTCAACCGGCAATATAACCTTCCACGTATCAAGAAACACTTGTCCCTTAAAATCAAACTGCGTGTTTTTATCTTTTGATACCCTGGTCAGGTTGATACCCCCACCGAAAGACTGGTAATCAAACTCATGTGAATAAGACCCGGTTAAGCCAAACGCGTTTCCCGTTTTATCGTTGGATACTGTCCAATTTAGCGAGGGGTATACACGGGTGTCCTGCCTGGATGCGGAAGAAATACTATAAGGATCGATCTTATCTGAAGAAGCGGAAGTATAATGGTCAACACCTAATTCAAAAGTAAAAGTGTGTTTATTTCCTCCTATTCCATATTTGGATAATTGCAGATCGAAGGTATTAGCAAAATCTGTCAGTTTTTCTGTGCCGATACCACCTGTAACCGCCGAGTTGTTACCATCCTGGTGGTAATAGGCAGATATGATGTTAATTTCATCAATTTTAAGCTTACGTGCCTGGTAATTGCTGCTATCCTTAACGGGCAAGGCTTTAGTTTGCGCATGCGAGGCAACTATTCCTAAGTACAAAGCGGCAACGCATAAATATATTTTCCTCATTTTCCGGCCGCCGTTTTAATTACATCCGCAGCCACCGCCGCTCTTTCCGCCATTTGCTCCTGAACCACCTTCACGGTACAATTGGAAACTTTGCTCAAACTTTTGCGATTTACGGGCTGATAGCTCCATCTCCGCATCATTAAGGCGATTTTTCTGATATGCTTTTACCGACATGCAAGATGTAAGGCCAAGCGCCGGTAAGCTACTTACCAGCATTAATTTAATCAGGGGTATTTTTTTCATGTACTAATTTTTAATATTAATATTACTGGAGGTATAAAGGCGGTTATTGTCGTCGATGATCACACAGGCAAGTTGCTGCAGCTGGTTTACCAGGTCCAACCCCACGCTGATCCCCATTACTGTTACGGGTGTGGCCATAGCGTCGGCAAGCTCCGCGCTCGGACAAATAATGCTTACGCTTTTAATTCCGCTTACCGGCAAACCCGTTTTAGGATCGATGGTATGGGAATATTTTTTACCATTTATCACGGCGTACTTTTCATAGTTACCGGATGTGGCAATAGCCATATCGCTTATATTGAGCGTTGAAAACGGCGTCATCTGCTTATTCGGATCTGCTATTGCTATAGTCCATGGCTTACCATTAGGTTGTGTTCCCCAGGTAATCAGGTCGCCGGCTGCATTTACTATCCCGCTGTTTACTCCATTTTGCTGTAAAATGGCTTTCGCCCGATCAGCTGCATACCCCTTCCCAATTCCTCCAAAACCTATACGCATACCTTTTTCTTTGAGCATCACAGTCATGTGATCAGAATCCATGATCACATTTTTATAATTGATCAGTCGTACAGCATTTCGCGCGGTTTCGGCATTAGGCAAACTTTTCATATTTACATCAAAATTCCACAGGCTTTTATCAATTGATCCGTAAGTAATATCAAATGCTCCCTGCGTAAGCTCGGATATTCTTAGCGAACGCTGAATAAGTTGAAAAACCTCATGATCTATTTTTACCGGCTTTATTCCGGCAGCGGCATTGATCTGGTTGGTTTGGCTATCGTCACTGAACGTAGTTAGTAATTTTTCTATGCGGCTTATCTCCGCTACAGCCAAATCAATACACTTTGCGGCCCATTGCCCATCATTACCTACAACGCTTATCTCAAAACGGTTACCCATCAGTTTCAGCACACGTTGATGTACGGTTGCCCCGCTGTCAATGGCTGTCATTGGACAAACGCTTTGATCTGGTCAATAAACTGTTCAGCGGATTCATTTGGATAACCGTCCCACTCTTTTAATACCTTACCATGTTCGTCAACAAGCAGCGTAAATGGGAACTTACCGTCAGGATTGTATTTATCTGCAAGCGCTTCATTTAACTGTACCTGCTCTTTGCTGAGTTGATTTTTCTTTTGGCGGGGAAAATCAGCCCTTACCAAAACAAGTTTATCTGCAGCGAAATCATTAAATTTTTCGGATTCCAAAATCTCTTTCCGCAGCCGGATGCAAGGGCCGCACCAATCAGAGCCGGAAAAATTTATTACTATGAGCTTATGCGACGTTGCCGCTTCCGTCTGCGCTTTCTTAAAATCACCAAGCCATGTAACCGGCTTGCCTGTAAACAACAATAATGAGATGATCAGTAATTTCATTTTATCAACGGGTTAAGAGAATATCCGCAACGAGGTGCCGGTTAAAGTTGTTTGATATACGGTAAGGTTGCGGTTTGCAGGCGAATTTTTAACAACTCCGGCTTCTGAGAAAGCGGAACCATGATTATTGCAAAAAAACTGCCGTTCGCTGCTCTGATAAATAAGAGGATAGCTTTCATGGGTGCAGGATTGCTGAACAGCAATATAGCTACCGGTTGCAATTGATAGAAATTCTTTTCTGTCCATAAATTTAAGATCGGGGTATATCAATAAATCTCAACCAACTTAAACAAGCCTCCTGAAGGTAAATCTCTGCGTAAAGCAATTCAGCTTCAGGTGCGTTTATGTAATTATTGCAATAGTATCTTTACATTCTGTAGTTTACATGAAATCACGGGTATTTAACAGATTTTAACAGATCGCGAATTTTAAAACAAACCTCCCACATATCAGGACCTCCTTAAATATCCGCCATTTTCAAATAGTGATATATATCATTTATTTACCTGACGACCAGCATCATAAAAAAATAAAACAACAGCAATTTTGTGCTTAACATAAGTAGGTTAAAGCAGAAAATATGAGAGCATTAGTTTATCACGGCCCAGGTCAGAAAGCCTGGGAAGAAAAGCCCAAACCGGTACTGCTGTCAACAAGCGATGCCATTGTAAAAATCCTGAAAACAACGATTTGCGGTACAGATCTGCACATTATGAAAGGAGATGTTCCTGAAGTTGCCGATGGCAGGATCATCGGGCACGAAGGCGTGGGCGTGATCGAAGAAGTGGGGACCACTGTCAGTAATTTTAAGCCGGGTGACCACGTGATTATATCCTGTATCACATCTTGCGGTAAATGTACCTACTGTAAAAAGGGTATGTATTCTCACTGTACAGATGGCGGTTGGTTATTAGGACACCTGATTGATGGCACGCAGGCAGAATATGTTCGTATCCCCCATGCAGACAACAGCCTTTTTCTGGTACCCAGCGGTTCTGACGAAGAAGCATTGGTGATGTTAAGCGATATACTGCCTACGGGCTTTGAATGCGGCGTATTAAACGGCAAAGTACAACCTGGAGATACTATAGCCATAATAGGTGCCGGCCCGATCGGGATTGCCACTTTACTTACCGCACAATTTTATACACCTGCGGAAATTATCATGATCGATCAGGATGATAACCGGCTCAATGTGGCCAGGAAATTCGGTGCAACACAGATTATTAATAGCCGCAATGAAAATACAATTGAAGCGGTAATGAAACTCACCAACCAAACCGGCGTTGATGTGGCGATAGAAGCTGTCGGCATTCCCGAGACATTCGAGCTGTGTGAGGCGATTATCGCCCCCGGCGGCCGTATCGCCAACATTGGCGTTCATGGAAAAAGTGTCCGTTTACACCTGGAAGACCTGTGGTCGAAAAACATTACTATCACGACCAGGCTCGTAGACACAGTGACTTCACCAATGTTGTTAAAAACAATACAATCAAAGAAAATAGCGCCCGCCAAACTAATCACACATCGTTTCAGATTAGATCAGGTGGCAGAAGCATACGATACATTTGGCAATGCAGCCGAAGCGAAAGCGCTGAAAGTTATTTTAAGCTCTTAAACAACATGCATATACGTGCCGAATAAAACAACATCACAACCGTTAAACCTCGAATAATTATGGAAAAGATATTAGTTACAACAGATCAATCCGTTAATTCCAAAGCGGCCATCCGTTTTGCGATTAAACTGGCCAGCCAGCGTAAGGCCGAATTAACCATCCTTCATGTATACCATCTTTTAAAACCCTTCAAATGGACAGACCACGCTTTTGCGGCGTATACCAATGAATTCAGAAAAAAAACGACAGAAGAATTGTCATCATTTATTGCAGGCATTTATCGTGATATCGATGAACGCGAAATTAACTACGAATTAGTTTTAGTATCCAATATCGATGTAGTTGCTGGCATCACGGATTATGCCAGCAGGAACAGTTGTTCTTATATCTGCATCAGTACCCGTGGAGCGGGCACTATCGCAAAAATATTCGGCACGCATACCGCAAAATTGATCAGCTGTTCGACTGTGCCTGTTATATGCATACCAAGCGCATACCATTTAAAAGAATTGAAACACATCCTGTATGCTTCGGATATGACCGACTATGAAAACGAATTAAAAGAAGTTGTCGATTTTGCCAGGCCAATTGGTGCCAGTGTCGAGATGGTACATATCGCCTATCCTAATGAATTTGCTTTTGACAAAGAGTTGGCTGAAGCCACTTTACAGAAAAAAAATAGTTATAAAATTAGCCTTTTAAACCTGCAAAGAGATGTCAACAATAATTTACTGGAAGATATAGATCACGCTGTTAAGATCAGCAAACCGTCCCTTTTGGTCTTATTCACTCATCAGTCCAGATCTATGCTCGAAAAACTATTTTTCCCTTCTAATGCCACAGAATATTCCTTTTATGGAAAGGTTCCTTTACTCACCTTTAAAAAAAAGGAGGGCAAATAATTTTGCTAAGGTCCGCTCCTTGATATATGGATTGTCATTTCTGTAGTGGACCACCGTTAATTGTCTTTGTTATACCCCGCCTGCGTTTAGTATTATTATAAGTTGTGGCTGACCGCTACAACAGCCAGCCTGTTGCCATTAGTTGTTTTTCAGGGCTGCAAAGCTTTCCAGAAAATACACAACCGGAAGAGTTAAACCTGCATCTGGCTCTTTACAGGCCGCTCATCGCCCAGTAACACACCCCATTGCTTATAATTTTCGCTACGATCAAACACTATTTTTAAAATAGATAGCACCGGCATCGCCAGGAACATGCCCGAAAGCCCCGCCATGCTTCCGCCAACGATAATACCAACAATGGAAACAAGCGGATTAATTTTCACCTGCGACCCTACGATACGCGGCATTAAAATATTGTTATCCAGAAATTGTACTACTGTAATAGCTCCCAATACAATCAGCACATCTGCAATACTATCTGACGAAGCGAGCGTTAACAGCACACCCAGAATATTGCCGATCAGGGCGCCCAGGTACGGGATCAGGTTCAGAAAAGCGAAGATAATACCAATGAGCAGTGCATTTTGAATATCGAAAAACCATAATAGGCCACCTAAAAGAACAATGATATAGGTAATCTGTATCAGCAGCCCCACAAGATAACTTTTAACCATTTTTTCAGTTTGCCTTACAGCTTCCTCCACATTCAGATACTCCTCTTTTTTAAACCACATCAGCAGAAATTTCAAAAAAAGGTTCCTGTATAGAATGATCAGGTAGATATAGATCGGCAATAATCCAATAAATATAACCATGCCAGACAAAGATCCAGCCGCGCCGCTTAAAACTCCGCCTAAAGAACTGAATAACTTTTTGCTTTGCACATTAATGAATTTCACTTGCTCTGCCGGGGAATATCCAAATGACTTGCTGATCCAGATACTTAGGTCATCCAGGTGTTTGGCCACGGTACGTTGAATCTGCGGAAAATCATCTACCAAAGCACCTATCTGACTGGAGAACAGCCAGATGATCAGCGCCACGATGACCGTTAATAACAATATTGGCAAAAAAACCGCAATAACCTCCGGCACTTTGAGCTTCCTGAAAAAACGAAAGACGGGTAAAAGCACCAGGCTGAAGAAGAACGCCATCAACAAAGGCATAATGATCGTATTTCCAGCTATGATGATGGTTCCTAAAACAAACAGGCCAATTAGTTCTATGGCCCGTTTCACGGTTACCGGCATTTCTTTTACCATGGGAGCAGTTTTACACTTTTAGGGGCGCGCTTTTTTTATTACCCAATATAAGCCTTTTATATCGGTTTCCCATTTCGGAATAATAAGTACGTGCGATTCCTCTAACAAATCAAGGATGGTTAAGCTGACAATAATAATGTCAAAAGTAAGGGAGCCGCCGATAACCTATAAAAGGTAATGGCATTTACTATATAATAACTCCGTTATGCGTGAGGTTAACAAGTATAATGCTATTCAATCATTATCATTTCTCTGTTTTAATGGAGATATCGTATCAGTTCTGATTTCCGAATGCCTGATTTGTCCGCCTAAATAGCCAGTCCTTGCAATCAGTCCAAAGCTTATCAAGGATACGGCGAGCACTATTAACGCCATACGTCTAACCTGTGATGTATTTTTTAATGTTGCAAAAAGCCCGATCAGCGAAACCCCACCTGTAAGTATTAAAGCGATCAAAGATACCAGGGCGGACTCCTCATGATCTTCAATGAGATGTTTTGATATTCCTTTTAAATGTTCAATGGTTTCTTCGGCACCCTCGCCGGTCGCATAAGCAATACCGGCACCAATTGCTGAAACGATCAAAACATTATAAGCAGCGATTAGTGTACCTTTGTTCCTTTTCCATATCCCATGGATCAGGACAAATGCCCCCAAAGCCGTACCAACGATAGGCAGGTGGGTGATCAGCAGGTGGATGTGTGTTTGGTTCATGACTTTTTTATCAAAGGTGATCAACTAATAGCACTGTTTAAATAGCAGTAATCAAGCTAATAAATGATCTTAATCATTTATTGTCGGGTAATGAACGGATAGCTTTACAATCTAAAGAATTACGCCATGAAGATGATTCTAATGCTCACTGACTTTTCGATAAATGCAAACCACGCCGCAAAAACCGCCGCAAAAGCGCTGAGGAATTTAAATGCAGATATACTGCTTTACAATACTTATTATGACCACCCTATACTTCCTACATATGCCGGTGGCCCCTGGGTGGTAGAAGAATTCGTTTTTCGTAAAGATGAAAGCGCGGCACGACTGGGCCAATTGGCTATTCAACTAAGGCATATTATTTCAGATCTAACTACAGACGGCGTTGAACCTAAAATTGATTATCAATTTGGTGAAGGTTCACTTGGCAGAAATACAGCGGCGGTTATTCAGGAGAACAATGTTGACCTTGTTGTAATCGGCAGTAGTACAGACAGCTCTTTAGACCACTTGATCTTCGGCAGAGATACGATGCAGGTGATAGATCATTCGTCATGCCCCGTATTGATCATCCCGCCAACAGCAGATTTAGCCCGGCTAAAAAAAGTAACGTTAGCCACGGCTTTCGAACTGGCCGATATCAATGCAATCAATTACTTAACCGGCTTACAAAAACAGTTACACTTTCAACTGGAAATTGTCCATGTATCCGCCATAGAAGAGGAAGACGATCCTGTAAAAGAAAAGGCTTTACTTAACCATATTGATGCAATCAAACAGGATAATACAACCTTTCAGGAAATAAGGGGAAAAGACGTGATTAAACGATTAAATAGGTTATGCAAAGATAACGGATCGGATATACTGGCACTTGTTCATCATCAAAACTCTTTTTTGTCGGGGCTGTTTGACAAGTCTACAACGGTGGCCGCTTTAGACAACCAGCATTTACCTCTGATGGTCATTCCGGCTGAAATGGTCTGATCGACTCGTGACTAATTATTAGCTGATCAAATAAATGGCAATAAATAATTTCGATATACAGGGCCTGAGCGAACAGGAAGTACTTGCGGCGAGATCTAAATACGGAGCGAACAGCCTTTCGTTTAAGAAAGAAAACGGATTTGTTAATGCGTTGATAGGATTGACAAAAGAACCGATGGTAATCTTATTGTTGGTTACCTCATGTATTTATTTTATTAGCGGAAAGGCCGGAGACGGTATTTTTTTAGCTTCAGCAATTGTACTCGTGGCGGGCATATCTTTATATCAGGACTCCAGAAGCCGGAACGCGCTCGAAAAATTGAAGGATTTTTCGCAACCTAAATGCAAAGTGATCAGGCACGGAGAAGTTTTAGAGGTAAAAAAAGAAGAACTTGTTATTGGCGACAGCCTGATGGTAGAGGAAGGCACTTTTATTACTGCTGATGGTGTTATTGAACATTCCAATGATTTCTCAATCAACGAAAGCATTCTCACAGGCGAATCCCTGACTGTTTTTAAAGACAAATCCTCTGCAGACAATCTGATTTTCAGTGGCACAACAGTAGCAAGCGGACTGGCCATTGCAACCGTAACGGCAATAGGTAATCAAACACGATTAGGTAAAATTGGCGGGAGCCTGGAATCTATAGCGGAAGAAAAAACACCCCTGGAAATACAGATCAGCAATTTTGTAAAGAAAATGGTGATCGTGGGGGTTATTGTGTTTCTGACGGTGTGGGGAATAAACTATTTTCATTCGGCAAATATCTTAGACAGTCTCCTTAAGGCGCTTACACTGGCTATGAGTATCCTGCCCGAAGAAATTCCCGTTGCGTTTACCACCTTTATGGCGCTTGGGGCCTGGCGGCTTATGAAAATTGGCGTCGTTGTTAAGCAAATGAAAACGGTGGAGACTTTGGGCAGCGCATCGGTTATATGCACTGATAAAACCGGCACACTAACCGAGAATAAGATGAGCCTGGCGAAAGCGTATGTCCTGAAGGAAGATTGCATTTATAATCTTAATGAAAAGCTATCTACCGGCGCAGTAACAGAGCTAATCGCGCTTGCCATGTGGGCCAGCGAACCGATCCCTTTTGATCCTATGGAAGTTGCCCTGCACAATGCTTACACTCAGACGGATCTGGCAGATGAGCGTCCGGATTATAAAATGGTCCACGAATATCCGCTGGGCGGCAAGCCGCCTATGATGACCCACCTTTTTGAAAATGGAAAAGGGAATCGCATTATCGCAGCCAAAGGTGCACCTGAAGCATTGATCGGCGTCAGCAACTTAAATCAAACCCAGAAAGAACATGTGACTGCTGCAATAGCTGCTTTGGCTATCGAAGGTTACCGGGTATTGGCCGTAGGAGAAGCAAATTTTGTGGGAAGTGATTTCCCTGCTACACAGCAGGAGTTTCATTTTGTATTCAAAGGGCTGGTTGCGTTTTATGATCCGCCAAAGAAAAACATCACTACTGTACTACAGGGCTTTTACAAAGCTGGTATCAAGGTTAAAATCATCACAGGCGATAATGCAGAAACTACCGGTGCTATCGCGAAGCAAATTGACTTCCGTGGAGCAGACCAATGTATCAGCGGAGACATGCTGATGCAACTGTCAGAACAGGAACTTAGGGAGAATGTGAAGAAAGCCAACATTTTTACCCGTATGTTCCCGGATGCCAAGCTAAAGATCATCAATGCTTTAAAAGCCCAAAATGAGATAGTAGCTATGACCGGAGACGGAGTTAACGACGGCCCCGCGCTGAAAGCGGCGCATATAGGCATTGCTATGGGAAAAAAGGGCACAGAGATAGCGAAGCAGGCTGCCTCATTAATTTTATTGGAGGATGACCTTTCAAAAATGGTTGATGCTGTAGCCATGGGCCGGCGTATCTACACCAACCTAAAAAAAGCCATACAGTATATTATCTCCATTCACATCCCTATCGTATTAACGGTATTTATACCACTGGCCTTAGGTTGGATTTATCCGAATATTTTTTCACCGGTGCATATTATTTTCCTGGAACTGATTATGGGGCCGACTTGTTCGATCATTTATGAAAACGAGCCCATAGAAAAGAATGCCATGTTGCAAAAGCCACGTCCGTTCAGTACTACTTTCTTTAATTGGAAAGAGTTGGCGACCAGCATAGTACAGGGGGCAGCCATCACAATCGGAACACTCGCGGTCTACCAATATGCCGTAAGCAAAGCAGCAGATGAACAACTGACCCGTACCATGGTATTTACCAGCCTGATATCGGCTAATGTTTTGCTCACCTTAGTCAATCGTTCGTTTTACTACTCGCTGCTTACCACAATCAAATATAAAAATAACCTTGTACTGCTGGTTATCGGGCTTACAATCTTTATATCATCTTCACTGATATACATCCGCCCTTTGGCAGTTTTCTTCGGTTTCAACTCGCTAAAAATGAGTGACCTGTTGATCAGTGTAATTATAGGATTTACCTCCGTCATTTGGTTCGAGCTTTATAAAGGATGGTTACGTAAGGACTCAAATGTAAAAACCTCGTCATAGAAAATACGTTGATCGTACATTAAGATTTTGAAACAGGCACTTTAGATGGAGAATTAATCCTGATGCCCCCTTATCAATTGATTAAGATATGATCTTCTTTTTCATCTTACCTGTTATAGTGGCATCGGGTTAAATATTTCTCAGAGAATTTACAGTTTCATTGTGCCGCTTGCCACCCCCTCCGTTTTTTTCGTACTTAATAACTGTCTATTTCCTACAATACTCGCGCTTAAGAAATTTGGCATACCTCAGAAACAAACATTTGGAAATTCATTTTTTTGTCTAAATTTGAAATAGAAAAATTTAGACAAAATGAGTTATTCCATTTCTGATCTTGAGCAATTGTCAGGTGTTTCCGCCCATAATATCCGTATTTGGGAAAGGAGGTACCAAGCATTTACGCCTTCAAGGACAGCCGGAAATACGCGCTTTTATAATGATGACCAGCTAAAGAAATTATTGAACATAGCCGGACTTTACCACGCGGGCTACAAAATTTCTAAAGCCTGCGCGTTAAGCCGGGAGGAAATGAACGAACTACTCCAGACTGAAATAGATAAAACCCGGCCCGCGCGGCATAAGCATGAGTATTTCATTTCTCAGATCATCAGCAATGCATTAATTTTTCATGAGTATGCAGTAAACGAGCTTATAACCAAATCGTTCGAGCAGAATGGAGTTTTAGGGACATATAAATTCGTGATATACCCCATGTTAGTACGTGCTGGTTTAATGTGGCTAAACAATTCGCTTTGCCCATCACAGGAGCATTTTCTTTCGTCCATTATCAGGCAAAAGCTATTTTCTGCAATCAATGATTGTATGGAGCAACAGCAAAATAGCAAACCGTTATGGCTGCTATTTTTACCGGAAGACGAAGATCATGATATTGGCCTCCTCCTTGCAAGCTATATGTTGCGGACTGCCGGCCATCGGGTGATTTATTTAGGTCCGCAGGTGCCCATGTCGGCTTTAAACCATGCGCTTGAAAGTACGCAACCTCACAACCTTCTTTTTTTTATGACGCGTGTAAGGCCAATTGCTAATGCACAGGCATATATTGACCAGCTCGCGTCTACTTTCAAATCTGTTAAAATATACTTATCTGGCAACAAGCAAGTCATAAATAGCGTTCACTTCCCGAAAAATGTGTATTGGTTGGAAACGCTTCCGGATTTTGAACAAATAATAGCGCCGGTTATATGAGCAAAAAGGAAAGAAAAGGGTACGCGATACCAGGCACTGACATTGCGGGATTAAGCGCCGCGGCGTACCTCTTTTTTGCGGGTGTTCCGCCAGCCAGCGTTTCCGATAATGTTTCAATACATCAATTATTAAACTCTCTGAAAAACCTAATCGATGAAAGAAAAATTTGACCGCCTTTCTGCGGAATGCAGTAAACTGGCAACGCGCAGGTACAGTACCAGCTTTTTTCTGGGCATCAATTTTCTTGATAAAGAATTGCATCAGCCAATTTATGCTATCTATGGCTTTGTCAGGCTTACTGACGAAATCGTAGACAGCTTTCATAATTATGACAAGCGTGAATTACTAAATAAATTTAGAAAGGATTGCTTTGAAGCGATAGAACTGGGTATCAGCCTGAATCCCATCCTTAACGCTTTCCAGGAAACAGTCAATAAATACCATATAGATCACCAATTGATTAACCAATTTCTGCATAGTATGGAAATGGACCTGGACGATCAGCATTATGACCAACAAAAATTTGAAGAATATATCCTTGGATCTGCAGAAGTGGTTGGCCTGATGTGCTTGTATGTGTTCACAAACGGCAATAAGGAACGTTACGAAGCTCTTAAGCCGGGAGCCATGCGCTTAGGTGCGGCCTTTCAAAAGGTTAATTTTCTGAGAGATATCGGTGCGGACTACCTTCAGCTCAACAGAAGCTACTTTCCGGGGATTGACCTTAAGCATTTTTCCGAAACAGATAAAAAAAAGATAGAACAAGAAATTGAAAAAGACTTCAATGAAGCGTTGAAAGACATCCGAAGACTGCCAAAATCTTCCCGCCGGGGCGTCTATCTGGCTTATCAATATTATCGCGAGTTGTTTAAAAAAATTAAGCTTGCGAGCGCCTGCGTGGTTTTTTCGAAAAGATTCAGAATTTCTAATGGCAGCAAGCTTATATTGATATTCGATACTTTGCTTAAACACCAACTCAATTACCTTTAAAAACCGTTTTTCAGATATCCAATTTTTCAGAAATGTGTACTATAGCGTTATTAAGATTGTCTGCGGAAGCAATCAAATAGCTCACCGAACTCTCAAATTCCGTTTGACGGTCATCAGCGTCCTTTATTAGTCCAATAATGCCCATGATATTGGAAAGATGACGGCGAACTTCATGCGAATGAATGAACGCGAGTTCTTCGCTTCTTGCTTTAAACACCAGTTGATCATAATAACGCTTCTTTCTTATCGCGCCATCAATAGTCATCAGCCATACGGTGAATATTTTCGATGAGAGGTTTGAGGTTGCTCCGCTCAAGATGATCAAACCCATTACGCATCACCGATTTCTTTTCAGGATCTTTTTCAATCCAGGCGCCCAATTTCAGCATAAGCCTGTCTTTCCACGACAGTCCGGAAACGACACACCTGCCGGGCAGGAAAAATATTTCGGCAACATCTTTGATCTTAGTACCAAGATTATTTTTTATTATCTCCGGCTGTTGCGTCATGTCATTAACTGCGAAGCTGCAAACAATAAAAATGAAAAGCTTTTTGTCTTTTAGCCTGATATCATTTTCCTTTAACCAATCGCGTAGTACAAGCCGGCCGATATAAACTGAGCTGCCTATAATAATGGTATCATAAAGGGCTAAAACTGCAGGTGTTACATTCTCTACTTTTGATACCGGCATCTGCAATGTTTCTCCAAGCCAATGCGCATACTGCCTGGTTGCACCATATTTGCCCTGATAAATAATAATTCCGTTCATAGCGGTAATTTGATTTGGTTATACAAGTTACCGAACCGGAGCTAATGCAAAAATGACAATGGTCATCTCTGAACCGTCAATTATATCAAAGCCGACAATAGCGTCAGTCGATTCTTAACCCGAAACGAGATACATAAAGCTTTTATGAGTACCACTCCCCTGTTATTCATGACGAGAATCAATGATCTTGCTGACAGAAATCACAGCACAGTATATTGTGTAATTTAAATCATTAAATTAAAGGGGCCAAATCCCGTGCTAATACAATGTATAACACAAAGCTATTGCAGCTGCCCCCATGGCAGCAAAACTGCTCCAAAGCATCAATTTGGAAATAAACTTGCTATTGTACTCTCCCATGATTTTGGGGTTAGAGGAGATCCTGGCAATCAGGAACAATAGTGGTACCGCTGCTATCCCATTTAATACCGCCGCATAAACTAATGCCTTAACCGGATCGATGCCAATATAATTAATTAGTAATCCAATTAAAGTGGCAATGCATATGACAGCATAAAAAGAGCGCGCCTTTTTCAATTTTAAATTAAGCCCTGCCTTCCAGTTAAAGGCCTCACAAGCGGCATATCCTACCGAGCCGGAAAGTACCGGGACAGCCAATAAACCAAGGCCTATAATGCCGGTAGAAAAAATTAATTTGGCTAAAAATCCGGCGTTAGGAAAGGTATGCACCAGCGGCTCTATCGCCCTTGCCGCATCAGACGCACTTTTTATGTCAGTTACACCGCTATTGTGCAAAACGGTTGCAGCAACTACAATAATACTCCAGGCAGTGAATTCTGAAAATATCATGCCGATAGTGTTATCAATACGCATTTTTTTTATTTGCATCCAACCGGGCCTGGGTTTATGCCGCGAAATCCTCTCCTTTTCTTTCTGCTCCTCCACTTCCTGTGAGGCCTCCCAAAAAAACATATATGGAGAAATTGTGGTTCCCAAAACCCCCGTTATGATAAATAGAAAACTAAAATTTAACTCAAAATGAGGTATAACAGTTGCTTTCAGAACGGTAAGCCATGGCTGGTGTACAATAAACAAAGTTATGGGATATGCCAATAAAGTTACTGCAAGCCATTTTAGTATCCTGGCGTAAGAATGATAAGAAGTAAAAACCTCCAGAACAAGGGTCAACAATGTAAAAAACAAGGTTAATGCAACAAACGGGGCTGGGATAAGTAATCGGGCCGCAGCTGCCATAGCTCCTATATCGGCCCCGATATTGATTGTATTGGCCACCAATACGAGCCCGACAACCGCATATAAAACAGTTTTGCTGTAATGTTCCTTAATTACAGCTGATAGGCCTTTACCTGCTACCATGCCGATACGTGCGCAAGCTTCCTGAACGGCAATCATAAAAGGTAACATATATAGCGCTGCCCACAGCTGATTGTAGCCAAACTGTGCGCCGGTTTGCGAATAAGTAGCAATGCCAGAGGGGTCATCATCAGCAGCACCAGTAGTAAGGCCCGGGCCTAAAATTGAAAAAAATCTCAAAAAGCGGTTCTTTTTTTTCTGTTGATTACCTTTCATGGTATTGAATATCAGAAAATTATATTATTCCCATACACCAAATGATGAATTTTCTGATCACCTACTATGTTTTGACGCTGGTAGTAGTGGCCGCTTATGAGTTAAAGGTTCAAAATTTGATTTAACAACTTTGGCGCAAAATGAAGCTTATCTTATGCTCGTATTGCGTTGAAGCTTGCTGTAAATAGCCAATTCCAGGCTTGTGTCCATATTATAGATATCCTCAAACCTGATTAATTCACCTTTTTTTATGTCACATGTCAGGTAAGTGATTTTTATAGGAACAGGTTTATTAAGCACGAAATTATGTGTCTTTGATTTTTTAAGAATTTTAAACAATTTGTCGCTTTGCTCTGAAGCGTCATATTTGAGCAATAACGCGGCGAGCCCGGCAGCATCATCTAACCAGATACAACCATTACTTAAATCACGTTTATCTTTTTCAAACAGCTTTTGATCAGCAATTTGGTTTAAGTATATGTTGTACACATTTTGAAAATGAAAAACCAGCGATCCCAGGGTGTTATCGCAGCCGGGCGCCTGTTTAGCGTAATAGCCCTGGGGCGAAGTCAATATGCTCTTAAGTTGGGCGTTAGTGATATCTTTTAATTGACCAGCCTTATTATAAATACTGATCTGAAGCCGGTCAAGGAATAAACTATCAGCTATTGCTTTCGGGAGGATGTCGCGGATAAATATCCGGTCAGGAACAAGCCAGTCTGGAAAAGAAGTAAAATAGGTGATTTGGCTCTGCAAAGTCGGGCTGGGAGTTTGTGGCGTCCCGACAATAGCTTTAAATACCACCAATGTATCCGGCAAATGAAATGTCAGCTCGTAGGTAGGGATATTAATTTGTATATATTTTTCCTGGTCATCAACGTTTGCCCACCTGATTCTTTCCATGTTGACGGCGATTTTCATTACATCATCTCCTGGGGTTCCATAGCAATCATCCGGGGCTTGTCCTCTGATTATGTGCAGCATTTCCTGAAAAGCGGTATAGAGTTTTGCATTAGGTTGTACCTCCAAAACAGACTTCGTAAACTCCTGCGAATGTATAATGTCCTGCAGTTTAGCTTCTGCATGAAATGGTACATCCATGCCATGATCTACCCTGTCGGATCCGTAGTCAGGATTGAGCTTTCCATAATGCAAATAGTTCAGCATGGTAATGACAGCATCTGTAAGCAAAACATCAAACTGTGCCTTTAAGGAGTCACTAACCGAACCTGGATTTTCCAAAATATCGCGGAGCATATCAAACTGAAGCTCTTTAGGATGAAAATCATCATGCGATAATCCGTATTGTAACACACAATCTAAAAGCACCATTGCATTCCCGGTGTTTTGACGAGATTGCGGATTAGTCCATACCGGAAGGTAATTGTTTTGCCGATAAAACCGGGTAACGCTTTGTGGGTAATGTAATTGTTGCGACGTAGCAGCACTTTTGAGCTGTTCGTTAATTACGTTATTGGTAATCCCCTTCTTTTCCTGGGCAAATACATTAACCAGAAAAAACGAACTGAAAGTGAATAACAAAAGAACCGACTTTTTCATTGTAATATTTTGTGAGTATCCAAATCTTCTTCAGTGCGGCCCATGGCTACATTGATATTGTGTAAAGTTTTGAATAAGACCCAGCAAAAAGAATGACACACATCAAATAACTTGTTGATGCAGATCATAAAATTATGCCTGCCACCAAATTGGCGTGAGCACCGTCACTATTCATCCTGATATTTATCAAACTTAAAGTACTTAAGAGTGATGACATTAGCGATATGAAAATTGTTAGGGGCTTTAGTATTACTGATAATATAACAAACCATCAGATAAATATTGTAAAAGCGATAATTACTGCATCCACGTTTCTGTTCAGCTTTTCCTGTCAATTAAAAAGCGATAAAATAAGCCCGGTAGTTGCTTCCATATCAGAGTCCGTATATGCGTCCGGCATAATTAAAAGCAAGGATCAATATCAAGCTTTTGCCTCAGTTAGCGGTATTATTCAGGAACAATTTGTAACTGAAGGTCAATATGTTACTGCTGGCACTCCTTTAATATCTATTAAAAAAGAAAATCAAAAGCTAAATGTTGAAAACGCGATGATATCGGCTTCGTTTGCCGACTTCAGGCTAAATAAAGATAAACTGGCCGCAGCGGCAATCGCGGTTGATCAGGCCCGGTCCAGGATGCTTAACGACTCGGTAATGTTGGTCAGGCAAAAAGAACTGTGGGGGCAGCAGATCGGTACTAAAGTACAGCTTGAGGAAAGTGAATTAGCAGTAGTCAATTCAAAAACAGCTCTGCAAACAGCCATAATTAACTTCACAGAATTGAAAAGACAGTTGCGTTATAACGCCGCGCAAAGCATAAATAATCTCAGTATTAACAAACAACAGGAAAGCGACTTTACTGTTAAAAGCAATATAAACGGAGTAGTATATAACCTTTACAAAAATCCAGGCGAAACTGTTAGCCCGCAAACACCGCTGGCCCTCATTGGCAAAGCCGACCGTTTCCTGCTTGAATTACAAGTGGACGAATATGATATCGTTAAAGTAAATCCGGGGCTTACCGTTTTTGTCACAATGGATAGTTACAGAGGCAAGGTATTTGAAGCCAGAGTGACCAAAATATATCCGGAAATGAACGAACACACCAAAACATTTCGCGTCGAAGCTATTTTTACTACCCCGCCGCTAAAATTGTATCCTAACACTACTTTGGAAGCGAATATAATTATCCAAACCCGGAAAAAGGCTTTGCTTATCCCCAGAAGCTACTTGCTCAATGATTCCGTTGTGATAAGAAGCAACGGTGAAAAACTTAAAATAAAAACAGGTCTTAGTGATTACCTGCAAGTAGAAGTAATTTCCGGTCTCCAGTTAAATGATGAACTAATAAAACCGATACCATGAATTTTAAGCTGACCTGGAACATCGCGGTAGCTTTATTATTAGCCCACTTAAGACAGACGATTGTTGCCGCAACCGGTGTAACTTTTAGCATAACAATGTTTATTGCCCTATTGAGTTTTATGGGTGGCTTAAACAAGCTTTTAGATGGGCTGGTAATAAACCGCACTCCTCATATCAGATTGTATAATGAAATTGCAGCCGCACGGCATCAACCGGTGGACCTTACCAACGCATATCGCCACAGTTACAACTTTGTAAGCTCCGTCAAGCCGCAGAACAAGCGCCTGGGCATTTACAATAGCAGGGCTATAATGAAGGCTATCGCACTCGATCCGCGCGTACAGGGACTTTCACCGCTAATTACCGCGCAAATATTCTACAATACGGGACAGGTTAATATCACCGGGCTTATTAACGGGATTGATCCGAACAAGGAAAATGAACTTTTTTTATTTGGGGACTATATTATAGCGGGCAAATTCATTGACCTGAAAAATACTCCTAACAGTATTATTTTAGGAAAAGGCATCGCAAAAAAAATGATAGTCCATCTCGGGGATATCATTCATGTAACTCCGGCTAATGGAAACCAGGTGCCTTTAAAAGTAGTAGGGATTTATCAATCCGGTCTTGAAGAGATTGACAACAAGCAAAGTTATACCTCTATCGCAACAACTCAAAAATTACTTAACGAATCAAACAATTATATCACAGACATCCAGGTCAAATTAAAAAACATCAGCGAAGCACCGAAAATTGCAGCTTATTACAGGCAGGTATTTAATATAGATGCGATGGATATTCAAACGGCCAATTCACAATTTGATACCGGTAGTTTTATCCGCTCGCTGATATCTTACACAGTTGGGGTAACTTTACTGATTGTAGCAGGTTTTGGGATATATAACATTCTGAATATGATGATTTATGAAAAGCTCGATTCAATCGCAATATTAAAAGCCACAGGATTTTCAGGCAAAGATGTCAGTCGCATATTTAGCACAATTGCATTAGGCATAGGTATTTTTGGCGGCCTGGCAGGGCTGATTCTGGGTTTCATCTTATCTGTTATCATAAACCACATCCCATTTAATACAACCGCGCTTCCTACAATTAAAACCTATCCCATTGATTTCAATATAGGTTTTTATTTTATCGCTGGTCTGTTCTCTTTTCTAACCACCTATTTCGCGGGATATTTTCCCTCAAAAAAAGCAAGTAAAGTAGATCCTGTAATCATTATAAGAGGGAAATAACATGGACTCAATAATATTAGAAGCTTTAAACATCTCAAAAACCTTTTATGAACCCAAAGCGGTAAAAGTATTGAGGGATGTTAATTTTTCGCTTCATAAAGGCGAATTCGCGTCAATTATGGGAAAATCAGGCTGCGGCAAATCAACACTATTATATATCCTTTCAACCATGGACACTGATTATGAAGGAGACCTAAGGATTGATCATATCAGTATGAAACAAAAGAACGAACCGGAGCTGGCCTCGGTAAGAAACGAAAAAATAGGCTTCGTATTTCAATTCCATTACCTGTTAAATGAATTCTCTGTACTCCAAAATGTGATGCTCCCAGGCCTGAGGCTTGGAAAATACAGCGCAGAAGAAACTGAACACCGGGCTTTTGAAAAATTAAAAGTATTAGGCGTTGAAACGGAAGCAAAAAAAAAGCCGAATCAATTATCTGGCGGGCAAAAGCAAAGGGTAGCCATTGCACGGGCATTGATCAATGATCCGCTAATCATCATGGCTGATGAGCCAACCGGTAATTTGGATAAAAAAAATACTGAAATCGTTTTTAACATTTTTAACGAATTGATTACCAATTATCAACAGACGATACTTGTAGTTACACATGATAGTGAATTCGCGCGTAAGACCCAAAGAATTATTGAAATGGAAGACGGAACCATCATAAACTAATTGAAAAAACAGCAACCGCATCGGCATGTAAGAATGCTTCTCAGCGGAATCTCATCATCCAAGGTTTTCTTGCTTTTATCCGGGCTTTTCCTGGTTTTGTCGAACGATCTGCCAAGTCATTTTCTCAATCAACGAATTGGGCCATCCTGAAATTATTTCACAGTTACAGCTATTATAATCATGGTGATCTATTGGCAAAAACAGGTTTATATTAAGAGGCCGTATCAAAATAAATTGATACGGCCTCGCTGTCTAACAATTATTTATTATTTAATAACCGGGATTTTGCACCAGTTCGGGCGAATTCCTGTCAATTTCGGGTTGCGGAATCGGCCAAAAATCATAGTTATCGGCATACTTGGTTTTCACAGTGGGGAATAAAGGATTTTGCACAAAGCCGTTCAACTTCTGCGTAGCAATTCCCCATCTCCTCAAATCAAAATAACGGATCCCCTCCAGGGCAAATTCAACCCTTCTTTCATGACGCACTTTCTCTCTAAACTGGGCCTGTGATAGGCCGGCAGCCAGGTCGGGCATATTAACCCTTTTCCTAACCAGGTTAATTGCGTTGTAAGCGCTTGCATCCGGGCCTACTGCCTCGTTTTGTGCTTCAGCATACATCAGTAATACATCTGCATAACGCAATAAAACAAAGTCATTATCACCCTTTACTCCATAGTCAGGGTCTACAAGTGTTGGATCAAGCCATTTTTTTACAGCATAGTAACCTACTATCCATGAATCTTTTCCGGGCTGGGCCACGGCATATGATCCTGTAAATGGCCACCCCTGCGCTTTGGTATCACCTGGAAAAAACAGGGTCATCCGCATCCGGGGATCGCGATTGTCAAACGGTTTTCCCTTTACATAAACGGCAGATGAGGTTGTGTCCTTGCCATCAGCAGCTTCGTACTCGTTAACCAAATCCTGGGTTGCTAATTCTCCTTTCCAGCGTTGTAAGGGCACACTTATACCATTATCCTGGTGCGAGAGATTTGGCAGTTGGTATTTAACCGAAAACATGATTTCAGGGCTGCTGTTCTGCGCAGGTTTATAAAAATTTGAAGGATAAGACGGGTTTAAAGAAAATTTCCCGCCTGCGATAATGGTATTGGCGAGCGTGGCCGCATCGGCGTATTTTTTCTCAAATAACAATGCCCTTACCTTGTAACCCTGGGCTGTAGCTTTAACAGCATGTCCGTTACCATAGGCAACATCCGGTAAGCCGGCTATCGCCAGGTCAAGGTCTGCCTCTACTTGTTTCAAAACATCGGCCCTGGTAGATTTGGCCATGTGTTTTTTATAATCCAGCGTAAAAGGATCGGCCGTGGTAATGATCACATTTCCGTATAATATAGCAAGCCAGTAATAATTAAAGGCACGCAAAAAATAGGCTTCAGCCTTGTATTGTTTAAGCTTATCGCCGGTAAGTACTTTATCTACGTTTGCCAAAAAATAGTTAATAGAGGCTATAGCAGTATAATTATTAACATAATAGGACGATTGATAAAGATTATAAGTATCAAAAACGCCGGGAGATAAACCAGATGACAGTGCACTGGTACCGCCACCATAGTTATATTGCCCGTAAGAATTGTCACTAAAATTATCCCATGCAACCACCTCATATTGCGATGTGGAATAACTCCCTCCCTGTGCATATAAGAAATTGTAACAACCTGTTAATGCCAGGTCGGCATCACTTTCTGACTTCCAAAAATTTTGAGTTGAAAGTTTATCTGGTGGGTTAAGGTCAAGGGAACTTTTCTTACAAGATACCAGTATGACTACCACCGTCATCAGTATGTATATATACTTATTATAAAGTTTCATAATCGTTTTCTTTAATAATTTTAAAGTTTAATGGAAGCTCCAAAAGTTATCGTTCTGTTTTGCGGATAAGTAACGTAGGTTCCGTCCCCTACCCGTTCAGGATCAAGGCCTGGATACTTACTTATAGTAAATACGTTGTCAGCCGCTACAAAAACCCTCAGCGATTTTATCGACACCTTTTTTAGCACAGGTAAGGCGAAATTATAGCCCAGCTGTAAGCTTTTAAGACGAACGAACGAGGCATCCTTTAAGAAATAAGTAGAAGGATAATTTTGAACGGCAGCATAACCATCTGCCACATAAATCTTGGGCATTGTGTTGGTATGGTTGGTTGGAGTCCAACGATTTAGCCAATGTGTAGTTGGCACAGAACCTTGCCTGAAAGGCTCAATTCCCCAGCCATTAACATAAGCCTTTTGGCCCTGGGAGCCATATAGCTGAGCGCTAAAATCAAACCCCTTATAAGCAGCGCCGATATTGGCCGAATATTGATATGAAGGGAATCTGCCGCTCACATAAGTTCTGTCATTGGCATCTATTTTACCGTCGCCGTTAACATCTTTGATCTTCAGGTCGCCGGGAGTAGGTGTAACCGGCTGTTTAGGCGAATTGTCTATCTCCTGCTGACTTTGGAATATCCCGTCCCACACATACATGTAGTAAGCATCCAGTTCATGTCCCTCTTGCCTGATGGTGTGGTCGCTGATATCCTTTGATCCGTACCTTTCAAGCTTGTTTTTGTAGGTTTGAAGATTTACGCCTACGGTATAAGAGAAATCTCTTCCAATCCTGTCGTTATATTGCAGGGCAAACTCGAAACCTTTATTACGAAGCGCCCCGTCATTGATTGTAGGCGCGTTCAAACCAATATAGAATGGCACCTGCGAGCTTCTCAAAATATCAAAAGTATATTTATTGAAATAATCTGCCGACAAAACAAGTTTGTTATTTAAAATGGTCATATCAAGGCCAATATCTCCAACCCGCGTGGTTTCCCAGGTCAGGCTCGGATCAACCAGCGTATTGGCGACGAAACCTGAAGAAACAGAGCCTCCAAAGGCATAATTGGCACCCGACAGAGTTGATTGATAAGGATAAGTTCCGATATTCTGGTTACCCAATTGTCCCCACGAGCCCCGGACTTTAAGGTCATTTAACCACAAAACATCCTTCAGGAAATTCTCTTTGGAAATTCGCCAGCCACCGGAGAATGAATAGAAAGTACCATACCTTGAGTTTGAAGGCAAACGGGAGGTTCCATCGTATCTGATGTTAGCGCCCAGTAAATATTTATCTGCATAATCATAATTGGCACTGCCATAAAATGAGCTGATCGCCCATGCGGATGATGTGCCGTTATTGGTTTGCCCGTCAGAAGGCCCGGCATTCAGTTCCCGCAGGTAGTTTGTTACATACTGGGTGCGGGACGCGTTGATGTTACTGGCATTATTTTTTTCCCGCTGATAACCGGCAAATGCCGAAAAATTGTGAAGCCCAAGGCTCTTTTTATAAGTCAGCTGGCTATAATATACCGTATAAATATTGTCTGAATTGCCCACATTTAAACCCGGCGACCCATCATCAAGGTTGCCCGCAGGAGACATATCACTATAATAATATGTAGGAATTACCGGCCTGAAATCATTGAATTTATAGTAGCCATAATTAAACCCTCCTTTATTTTCCCAACGCAAACCTTTAAAAAGATCGATATCCAGGGATAGGTTACCCTGTAAATAATAATCATTACCCCGTGTTCTGATATCCTCGCCTACAATAGCCGCGGGATTTTTATTACCCTGCTCGTTGGAGTATGCTTTTTTTATCCATCTGCCATCTGAACTTTGGGCAGGATATAATGGTGATTGGGCCAATGCCGAAAGAAACTGATCACTTGCGCCATTTTCAGGGGTCAGTTTTCTGCCGTACCGCATCTGGATATCCGAACCAAAAGTGATCCGTTTATTTAGCTTTGAGTTTAAGCCCAGCGAAAACGTATATTTCGAATAGTCAAATCCCCGCATCACGCCAGGCTGGTTTGTAATCCCTACGCCTACGCTATACGTTGTACTATCTTTACCCCCACTCATGTTCAGATAATGGTTTTGGGTATAAGCTGTTCGAAAAATATCATTCAACCATTTATGATTTGGGTATTTTACCCTATCGGTAGCGTTTTGGTACAGATCTATCTGGTCCTGCGTATACAAAGGTGCAAGCGAAGAGTTTGTGCGCGCCTCATTTGACAACTGCATGTACGTTGCCGAATTGGTGATTATATCAGGGAGTTTGGTAGCCTTGGAGACCCCCAGATTGTATGTATACTGGATAGCCAGGCTACCGGCCTTACCTCTTTTAGTTTTTACTACAATAACACCGTTAGCACCCCGGGAGCCGTAAATGGCCGCCGAAGAAGCATCCTTTAATACAGATATCGATTCGATATCATTGGCGTTCAATACATCAAGGCTTCCCGGAAGGCCATCAACAATAATTAATGGATTGGACCCTGCCCCGCTGAATGTACCGACGCCCCTTATGGTTAATTGAACATTTTCATTTCCAGGCTCTCCGGAACCCTGAACAACCTGTAAACCCGGCAACTTACCCTGCAGTAAAGTTGAGGGTGAAGTAGCGACCCTTTTATTAAGTTCATCGCCAGAAACGGTAACTACTGCACTGGTCAATTTATGCCTGCTCTGCGTACTGTAACCAACAACAACTACTTCGTTAAGGGCCTTGTTATCTTCCTGCAATTGAATATTGACAACTTTTTGGCCATTTATCGCTACTTCACGGGTTACGTAGCCTAAATAACTGACAATTAACGTCGCGTTATAATCGGGCGCATTTATCGTATAATTACCCTGTCCATCGGTTGCCGCTGCTACAGTGGTTCCTTTTACCTTAATGGTAACTCCCGGCAATACTACTCCCTTATCATCGGTAACCTGCCCGGTAACTTTTACCTGTATTATCTCCGGTCCATCATTTTTATCTTCACTATTTCGTGAGCCGGTGTCGGCAGGTGTTCGGAGTTTTGTCAGGATAATTTGATTGTTAACGAGTTCAAAACCAATACCATTAGCAAGAAAAACCTGCTCCAATATTGCTTTTAAATCTTTCTGCCCTCCCGCAGTCGTAACCTTTTGTTGATTACTTAAAGTTTCTTTTAAATAGACAAACTTAACTCCCGCTTTTTTTGAAAGCATATTAAGAAAAGACTTCATATCCATATCAACAGCGGCGATATCAACCTTGCGGTCCAGGACTCCCTGCGCACGCGTGGTGCCGGCTACCGATACACCTGCAAATATGATGGCCAACAAAATCTGGCAACAGGATAACTTCATAATTTTATACCAGTTGATCGATATTAGTAAATTAATATTCATACATTAGTGTGTTTTATTTGGTAAAAAAATGAGACAAAAAAGCCCCCGCACCTCTACGAAAGGTGTGTAATGACACGGCCGGGGCCCGAAGAAAGCGTGGTAACGACACGCTTTCTTCATTTTACATAAGTGGCGTTTGCTGAGGTTAATCTTTCTTCATAATTTAACTTTAGGGTTAATAATAATTGGTTAATTGGTTGTTATGGCTCTCTGTAACACAAACTTCTTCCCATCGGTTACATAGCTAACGTTGAGGAGTTTTTCAAGTACTTCCATTATTTCGGGCAGGCTTTGATTGCTAAAGTCAGCCTGTAACTTGGCTTCTGCAAGATCGTGATCCCCGTCGGGCAACATAATTATCACATCAAATTGCTGTTGAAGTACACGAACTGCTTCTCTAAGGGACACATCATTAAATGAAAGGCTGGTTTTTCCCCAAATTTTCAATACCGAGTGCTTCTCTACAAGGCTAACTTCAAGTTTATCAGTCTTTTTTGCTGTTACCTGCCAAACTGCCTTTTGCTGAGGATGGAGCATAACATCTGCAACGTCTTTATTTCGATCAGCTATCGCGACAGATACTTTTCCGGTAACTACTGCTACTTCGGCGCGAAGCGCATGTTCATTATCCTTTACACTAAAACTGGTTCCCCAAACTTTAGTTGACATGTGCGCTGTCCGGACAATAAATGGATGGGCGTGATCTTTTTTCACGTCAAAAAACGACTCGCCGGTAAGCGAAACAGTCCGGAATTCACGATTAAATGTACGGTCATATGCAACCATAGTCCCTGGGCTAAGCCAGGCCGTACTACCATCGGGCAGCGTTACTTTTTTTATCTTTTGCCCTGTATTTACAATCCTGACATTATCATTACTAACCGTTGATTTATTTGCCGCCGGTTGTTTGTACCATAAAAGGCCAATTGTAATAAAAATCAAAATGCTGGCTGCTATTGCACCGGCCCAATAATAATTAAACTTCTTTACGGGAGGTTCGGACAAGCGTATTTTCTCGCGTATTCCCAATATCAACCGGTCCTGTAAGGCCTGTTTAGCCTCCGGCGAAAGCTGATCATACGCATCCGGTTCATTTTCCGGCGCATTAAACCACGTGAGTACTGTGGCCTCTTCGTCAGTATTACATTTCCCTGCAAGGTATTTCTCAATAAGTTCCGGTGTAATAGGTTGCATGGTTTTAAAATTGTCCTTTTAATAACCAAGACAGTTAAAACCTATGTAGCACCCAAAAGAATTTTATTTTTATTTAAAAAAAGTTTTAAGATAGAGCAAGGAGTATATAATAGCAATTGTAAACAACTGGTGGAGGGATAATCGCAAAAATCTGAGTGCCCGGTTCATATGATTTTCTACCGTTTTTTCGGTAATACCCAGCTCGGCGGCAATCTGCTTATTAGATTTGTATTGTTTCCGGCTGAGTTCGTAAACAGTTCTGCATTTTTCGGGGAGTAAATGAAGATTCCGGTCAACCTCCTGCCCAATTTCTTTAACTATCAGCATTTCCTCAGGGGCGGTTTGCGGAACAGGCGCCGCTAAACGCAAAATTTCAGTGGCCCTATCACGAAGCATTTGCTTTTGAATATGATTCAACACCAAATTTCGTAACGCAACATACAGGTATCCACTCAGGGTTGCCTTTATATACAATTGCCCGCGTTTAATCCATAAATTCACAAACAGGTCCTGCACCAGTTCTTCTGCTATTTCTGCTTCGCGGCACCGTTTTAGTGCAAATGAATATAAAGCCCCGTGATAACGGTGAAAAATTTCTGTAAATGCTGCATGGTCAGAAAAATTTAACCGCTCAACCAACTCCTCATCGGTTAATGTTTTCCAATTGTTCATGCTTAAACTAAATTTAAAATTGGTTCTCGGTGCTAAGAACGCACTGGCAGTCAAATCTAAAATAGTATTTTAATTTTTCATTAACATAATCGACTTTCTTATGTACGAATCAGGCATTTTATTAAGCCCTTTATGCAATTTTTACTTTTATTAAATTGTTGATTGACCTGTAAAAAAGATTTTGGTTGCCCCTCTTCACCAATTTTTGTTTGCATTCCTACTATTTGACTATAATAGCAAAATGCCGCCTGTATACCGGCAGAGCTTTTATTGATCTGCCAGTAATAATACAACACGCTGGTCTTGTGGCCTGATGCGGTATAAACTGCCATTGGCGCTTTTTTCCAGAGTGCCCTGCTGCATAGCAAGCCGGTAGGTATGGCCATCAAATTCATACAGGGCGCTGTTGCCTGTCAATTGTTTAAACGGGGTTTTAGCGCCTTCCGCAATGCATAAGTCCAGGAACCAGTCGCCGGCCGGATGGTTCGTCGCCGTGATGGTCAGGGATTTCTCGCTCATATTGATTTCGAAAGAACCTTTACCAACAGGCCATGAAGCATGGGCCGTCGTCGTATTCAGATTTGTGAAAACAGGATCTCCTCCCTGAACCGGCACCTCCCCGCCCCCGTCGTTCATCATCAGGCGAAAGCCCTCGGGTTTGCCGCGTTTTCCCCATTGAAAACCATCTGCCACCGGGAGCGTGTAAAAGAAACTTTGATTAACGGTAGTAACGTTATTCAGGTATTTATCCGGCACGGTTTCGTTAAACAGGTGGATATCTGTTATCCGCAACGTTCCATTTTCCCAAAGCAGGTTAGTCCTGTAAAACCTGCTGTTATACCAAACGGTTTTTTTATCGCTGTTTGCCAGATCCCTGCTTACCGTAAAAGTAGTAGCCGGGGTTACCTTGTAGGTACGTTTAAACCATTCGCCCGACTGTGCCATGGTTTCTACGCGAACCTTGCCCTGTTTGCGGAGACGGGCAATTACCGGCATCTGCCATTCCAGCCCTTTTTTCATGGCATCCCAGGTGAATGAATTTTCCTGCCCAGCCTGCGTATAATTGTAGCCGAGCGAGGAGTCGTTGGCAAAAGTATGTAAAAACCAGTTGATCCACTGTTCATTTCCGCCCGCATGGGGGTAAACAGGCTCAAGCGTGGTTACCGAGCTGCCATCGGCGTATTGCCGTATAGGGTCGCTGCCCAGCATCCTGAATACGGGCACCGGCAACTGCTTATCCGCATGCTGGGCAGGCATATAAGCGTTTAAACGGCTCGGGTAATAGGCTTGGTTCCAGTAACCGCCCCAAAGGGTAAAGCCGTCGGTTCCTACCTGGTCTTTACAGTTGGCAGAGGCAACAATCTTATATTTATCATACATATAATTCAGCGAATGCGCATCGATGACCCATGAAGCAATGGATTTGGGATAATACCCGAATATGCTTTTAAAATCAGCAAAATAAACGTCGATGATCTTTTCGCGTTCGGCAGGCGTGTAACCCACAGAAAAACCGATGTCTGAATGCCAGTCCCAGGCATATTTTCCCCGCCATTTGATCCCGGCTTTTTCAATCAGCGGTTGCGGCAGTTCCCACCATCCCCCAATCTCAAACTCATCTTTCGGAAGCGTTTTCAGCAAATCCTGGTAGCGCTTGTCAATCAGCGCATCGTACTGTAATAAAAAAGTTCCGCCCAGGTGATATTGCTTCATCAGCGCAATCTGGTTTACCACGGTCTGGTACAGGACATCTTTGGTAATGCTCGCATCACGTGGTTCGATGTCGCGGATAAAATTGACAATGTTAACGATTTTGGGCGTATTGCCTGGCTTTGTTTTTTGAGCGAACAAAGGTGTGGTAACGACCGCCGCCATTGCAGCTGAAGTGAAGATCAAAAGAGTTTTAAATCTCATAAAAGATAGTGCTTTTATTTTATTTTCCGGGAACAGGTATCGGTAGCTTTGCGCGCGGATGAACAAATATTCCGTTTGGCTGGTTTATAACGATTGTAACCGCTAAGTTATCATAATTCGATTTTTTCAAACAGCCTGCTAAGATATATAATGCGTATCCGTAACCGTCCCCAACTGTCTGTCGGAGCAAACCCCAGAAGTGTTCGGAAGATTTTTAATTCCTACCCCTGGGAGGGGTGCGGCTGGATTTCGTGGTGGCAGGGAGGGGTATATACGTCATTTCAGGCGAATAAGTCTGTGAATGAAACCCCCTCTCTACACCCTCGCAGGGGAGGGAATCGCACAATCCTCGCTTTTTTTTATTTCTTCCGAACACTTTTGGAGCAAACCCGGTCGATCAACCGTACTGGCTGCTTTACATACCGCAGGAAAATGAAAAACGACAACTATCAAAAACTCCGCAGATTTTGTTCCTCACTTGAACCGCGCAAAATAACACACTGTCCGGATCAGTTGCTTCCGGTTTGTAGCATTGGTACATAGGCATAAGGCCGGCTAATTATTGAATCAGGCTTAAGCTTGATTTGATCGCTGTCAGTTCCCCTAAAAGGCGCGTTTCTTTTACCATATCTTCCAGGCCCAGCTCTTTGGCTATCCGTGCGATCTCCAGGTTGAGGGTGGCGATTTCCGTAGGACGATGTTCATTGATGTCCTGCAGGGTAGATATCAATTGTCCCTCGGATGAGCGGCTGATGGCAAGCAATGTCTCGGTTACCTCTTCCTCCGGAAGGGAGACGCCACAAACGTCAGCTACCTGGATACACTCTTTAATTATTCGTTTTCCGATTGCCAGCGCTTCATTATTACGGTGAAAAATACCGTTATCAATGTTCAGCAAAGGGCACACAGAGTTGAACACGCAGTTGACGATCACTTTTTTCCAGATCACTGCCTGGATGTCTGATTCTGGTTTAAAGGAAAATGCAGGACTGTTTATTTCTGATACGACTGCTGCAAGACTTTCCTCATTTCCATTGACCACCCCTACCGGGCAGGTTGCTACCGGTTTGAACCGTACCACGTTATCGGCGGTAAACTGGCCCGTCACAAACAACACGCAACGATATAACTGCGTAAAACCAAGCATAATAAATGGCTGCTCCACATTCAGGCCATTCTGCAAAAGCACAACAGGATAACGGACTCCCTTCAAAGCTAACTTCGCTGCTAACGCGCTATTGGCAAATGATTTTGCGGTGATGATAACGATACCATCAATCGTTTTTATTTGACTGAAAGTTTTTACATCAATGTTTTCACTTACTTCTGATCCGTCTGGCAAGTTAATCCTAATCCTTTCGGACGAGCCCGGCAAGCCATCAACAGTTCCACGGATCAACAGCACATTCTTACCGGCATGCTTTAATATAACCGCGAGCGTGCGGCCAATGACACCCGCTCCGGCAATATAAATCGTTTTCATATCTGCTTTGTTTCCAGGTTATCGCCTGCAATAAACCACGAGGGAAGCTTTAGCCAGGGCCGCTTTGTTGAGCAGGTATCCTGATAAAGCAGCCGGCGTGCCAGTTGCAATACCCAATTTATCTGTATTCAACGCGTAAACCGTGATGATGTAACGATGCGGTGCTTCTCCTTCACCAGGGCAGGGCCCCTGGTACCCGGCGGCGCCCGTGTCATTAATGCTTTGCAAACTACCGGCCGGCGCCGCGCTGACTTTTGGGTCACCTGCTCCACGTTTCAGTTCTGTAACAACCGGGGGGATATTGACAATCACCCAATGCCAGAACCCGCTCCCTGTGGGGGCATCAGCGTCATACATGGTAATCGCGAAGCTTTTTGTACCTGCAGGCGCGTTTGACCACCCGAGCTGCGGCGAATGATTTTGTCCGTTGCAGCCAAAGTTGCCGGCCACAAATTCATTGGTAAACTGACCGCCAAGGTCTGCACTTTTAAGGGTGAATGTCTGTGCAGATGAGCAGTAATAACTGATTGCAAAAGCGCAAAAGAGGATAAACTTTTTCATGCCTCAAATATGCCTGCGTATTGCATAAGGCAATTGTTGCTGAAAGTTCAGAATATAATGAGAAAAGCTCAAATTATGGCGTTTTACGGTAATTCGCCGGAGTTACGCCATATTTCCTTTTGAAAGCCGTGTTGAAATTGGACACGTGCTGATAACCGTAGTCCAGGTATAGCTCGCTGGCCGACTTGCCTTTTAGCAGTTCGGTACAAGCCATTTCCAGTTTCCGCTCCCGGATGTATTTTTGAGGAGCTACCCCGTAATCTCTTTCGAAGTCACGCTTAAATGACGACACGCTCCGGTTACTCAGAAAGGCAAGTTCATCGAGTGTAAGGCTGCTTAACAGGTTATTTTCAACAACAGTTTTAAGGGATATATCTGCAGGGTTGCCGAACATGCCGGTCAAAAGTTCGGGCGCCAACTCATGCAAAGCGGTGAGCAATTCGGTAAGTTTGAGTAAGGCCATTTCATAAGAAAGGCTTTGCCTGCCGGCGATCAGGGATTTGATGTTGCGCACATACTCATTGATATAAGTGTTGGTCTTGAAATAAATATACGGCGCATCGCCGGCGCTGGCTCCCCCCTTGCCGGGGCGGCTTACCGTGAATTCCTGCCCGATGCTGCGCGGAAAAAAGACAATTACACTACCATAGGGCTCGGCGTTATTGCTGTGCTCGGCAATAATTGAATTGCCCTCAGGTATCAACATGCCATAACCCGGGGTAAGAACAGTATTTTCAGCGGCACGATAAATCTGTTTTTGACCATTTTGTACAAAGCTGACCGCGCACCGGCTAAAAAAAACGCGCGTACGGAAAGCGCTGCCCCTATCATGATAATCCACGAAAGTGATCTCACCAGCCGAAATGTGGGAATGGTGACGTGTAACTTCCGGTACCTGTATGATTTCCATGCTGTTTTTTGGAACAAATAAACCGCAAAATACGCTCAATCCAAAATGAGTGCGGATAAAAACCCGCGGTTCATGAACTAAAACCTTGACTTTTCCCTGATACCTAACCAACGATTCATTCCTTAGATTTGTTGTTAATATGAAGAAAATTGGCTTTTTATCGTTCGGACACTGGTCCGACCACCCTGCATATAAGACGCGTACCGCGGCCGATACCTTGCTGCAATCTATTGACCTGGCGGTTGCTGCCGAAGAAATCGGCCTTGACGGCGCTTATTTCCGCGTCCATCATTTCGCATCTCAACTGGCATCTCCCTTTCCTTTGCTATCGGCTATCGGTACAAAAACAAATCGGATTGAGATCGGCACAGGTGTGATAGATATGCGGTATGAGAACCCGCTTTATATGGTTGAAGACGCCGGGGCCGCCGATCTGATCTCGGGCGGACGGTTACAACTGGGCATCAGCCGCGGTTCTCCGGAACAGGTGATCGAGGGCTGGCGTTATTTTGGATATGAGCCTGCCGAGGACGAAAACGATGCGGATATGGGGCGTAAAAAAGCATTGGTATTTTTGGATAAGTTAAAAGGTATTGGTTTCGCCGAGCCAAACCCATACCCCATGTTTCCAAATCCGCCGGGCTTGTTACGTTTAGAGCCCTACTCAAAAGGACTGCGGGAACGCATTTGGTGGGGCGCTGCTTCGAACGCCACGGCTGTTTGGGCAGCCGAACAGGGAATGCATCTGCAAAGTTCCACATTAAAGTTCGATGAAAGCGGCAAGCCTTTCCATGTACAGCAGGCCGAGCAAATCAGGGTGTATAAAGAGGCGTGGAAGAAGGCCGGTCATGATCGCGAGCCAAGGGTGTCAGTAAGCCGTTCTATTTTTGCATTGGTAAACGACCAGGACAGGCTTTATTTTGGCCAGCAAGGGAAAGGAGCAGACAGTTTCGGTTATATCGAAGCGGATAAGCGGGCGGTCTTCGGCAGAAGTTATGCCGCTGAACCAGACCGGCTGATCGCCGAACTATCTAAAGATGAAGCCATCCAGGAAGCGGATACGGTGCTTTTGACAATACCTAACACCTTAGGTGTTGATTACAATGTGCATGTGCTGTCTTCGATCCTGGAGCATGTGGCTCCCGGGCTGGGTTGGCGTTAAAACACTTGGTAAGCGCATGCGGAATGCAGCCATCCTGACGGTAGGCGCTATGATTCGCGCTTCGAATTGTATGCCCATGAAATCATGGCGGCGGCTTTCGGCATACCTGCAGATGTGATAGCTCCCCCGCTGCCGGTGGCAGGCATATGCTTTACTGAACAAGATGCTTTCGCCAACAATGTCGCGAAGGCGCTTGTTTACGGTCGGATCATTCCTGCCTCAATTATCCAAACCTTGCTACCTAAAACTGATAAATATCATCTTTATCATTGATTTCTTGCAGGTAAAGCGGCCTGTAATGGCGGATATATTTGCATGTGCCAACACAATACCCATTTTCAGCATTTCCCGACCGGTCCGAAGAACAGCAGCGCGCGACGACACTTTTTAAGAAAAAAAATCCCAATGATTGTTTTTTTCGCAATGATGCGGAATTTGACTGGCTTTACCCGGAGCATTTGCAGTCGTTATCACAAAAACAATGGACGCCTATTGCCATCGCCAAAAAGGCCGCCGAATATTTAGCAGTAAAAGGCGCCAAAGTACTGGATGTTGGTAGCGGCATAGGAAAATTCTGCTTAACCGCGGCGCATTTTTATCCTGATTCTTTTTATTTCGGGGTTGAACAGCGGCATGAACTGGTGCATTACGCCCAAACCACACAAAAATACCTGGATCTTAATAATGTCAGTTTCATACATGCCAATATCACCCAGGTTAACTTTCATCAATTTGATCATTTCTATTTCTATAATTCTTTCTTTGAAAATTTAGACCAGGAGAACGCTATTGATGACCATATAGAGACGTCTTACGGCCTCTACGCCTATTATTCACGGTATTTAAAATCGATGTTGAATGATAAACCGTCGGGTACCAGAGTAGTGACCTATCAGAGTTTCGGAGAAATTATTCCGATAGATTACAGCATGAAAGATCTCGCTTATGATTCCTTACTTCAGTTGTGGGTCAAAGATTAATTACGATTTAACTTAAACACGTGAATAACATGCAGTTCCCTTTTTTATGTATAGTGATACAATAAGCATTTCTTATTTCCGCAAAGACGCAGCTTTCGATACTTTGTATCCGATACACATCCGGGAGCTATCACAAATGCACTGGACTGGCCTGGACATTTCGCTCGAAGCCAGCAATTTCCTCGCAGCCCCGGGGGCCAGAATCCTGGATATTGGCAGCGGTGTCGGTAAATTTTGTATCGCGTCGGGCGTTTATCATCCGGAGGCTACCTTTTATGGCATTGAGCAACGGGAAGAGTTGTTCAATTATGCAGAATCAGCCAAAGCGCAGATAGGTGTACCCAATGTGCAGTTTATGCATGGTAACCTCACTAACCTGGATTATGACCTGTTTGATCATTTTTATTTCTTCAATCCCTTTTATGAAAATATAGAACCAAGCATCCGGATCGATTATAGCGTCAATACCTCGTTTGATCTGTACAACTACTATACTTTGTTCATTTACGAAATGCTGAACAAAAGACCGGCCGGCACCCGGTTGGTTACCTTCCATGCCCCGGAAAAACAGATTCCGGTTAGTTATCGATTAGTGAACAATTCCTATAGCCGGGTGCTGAAAATGTGGATCAAGCAGTAAAAGAGTTGGTTCAGCCTTGCTATAGAAAACATTCAGATCAGGCCTGATGAACGCGGCAATATTTATTAAATAATAATTGAACGATAAAAAATAAAAATCATGAATTACCCCGAACATTTATTTTATACCAAAGACCATGAATGGATCAGCTTCGAGCAGGACCATGCATTGATTGGTATCACCGATTTTGCACAAAAGGAATTGGGTGATATCGTTTATGTTGATATCCCATGCCTGAACAAGATCATTGCTAAAGAGGCCATATTTGGCACAGTTGAAGCGGTAAAAACAGTATCAGATCTTTTTATGCCGGTAAATGGTAAAGTAATAGCGGTTAATCCTTTGCTTGAAACTAACCCCGAGCTGGTGAACCAGGACCCTTATGGATGCTGGATGATCAAAGTGCTGGTAAGCTTAGCAGACGACCGCGAGTCGCTGTTGACAGTAGAGCAATACCTGGCACAGATCGGAGGTAACTAATCCTCTGCGTTGATACCATTTTGACGGTATTAAGCCAAATATTTAACCTTACTGGCTAAAAAACAAAATCAAACACATTATTTATTTAACACAAAACACAATGGAAAAATTTAAAGCGGCAAAAGATTTGATAGATGCCATAGAGAAAGACATGTTCAGCTTTTACGAAAAAGGCAACAAAGCTGCAGGAACCAGGGTTAGAAATGCTATGCAGCAATTAAAAGTTATGGCAACAGATATCCGTAAAGAAATAACAGAAAAGAAAAACAATCAACAATAGTTTAAGAACTGTTTTGGGAAAATAAACCTGGTCAACCTTTGACCTGGTTTATTTTATCAATAACAGCCTGACAAATCATTCTTTTTGATATATGATCGGATTTCCTTTACGTGTTACTTATCAGCAGCATGATTTTATTTATTATATCATTGCTGCCCCGAGTAAAAAGAACCATACCCTCGAGATTCTTTTAGATGCTAAAAGTTACACCTTTATTCTAGGTTTAAATAAACTATGGATCGAAAAAGATCCGGATAAAGATCGCCCTCTTGATCAGGGATTGGTGCTGGCCATAAGCAGAGCGGTGATCTTGCGTTACCCTATTTAATACCAGGATTATAACAGATCAAAGCCTTTATTAACCTGCATAGTTTTTTTTGAGAGGTCGGTGTCTGATAAAACTTCATCTGCCCGTTTTAATGCTTTTTCAAATGTGTCCCGGACATTGCCTTTCCCGATTTGAAATAATAAACGCGTCTTTTTTAACGCTCCTGTTACCTGTTCGCTGTTTGCCTCCGACAGGATAAGTTTAGTTCCTTTCTTTTTTATTTCCTGATGAACATCCCTTAATACCCTGATACCGGTTGCATCAATGACGGGTACATTACCCATCCGGATAATCAATACCCGGGCGGGTTTTTCCAGCACTTTCATCGTATCTTTAAATTTATAGGCCGCACCAAAGAACAAAGGCCCATTGATCTCAAAAACGTCAACCCCTTTGGGGATAACTGATTGATTAAATTCATCATCAGATAATTGATCCGGAGACAAAATGGTTTGCTGTACAGAACTGGACTGCATCATTTTGCGCATAAAAAGGAAAGCGGCAACAATTATCCCAATTTCAATAGCTACGGTCAGGTCTACCAATATGGTGAGGCCGAAGGTGATCAACAAAACGGAAGCATCACTTTTTGAGCCTTTAAATACGTCTATAAAATTCCCCAGTTCGCTCATATTCCAGGCCACCACCACCAATATACCTGCAAGTGTTGCCATGGGGATCAGTGCTGCCCATTTGCCTATAAAAAGCATAATAAGAAGTAAAGTAATGGCATGTATGATCCCCGCTACGGGTGTACTTCCGCCATTTTTAATATTGGTAGCCGTTCTTGCTATTGCGCCGGTGGCCGGAATTCCCCCTAAAACAGATGAACAGATATTGGCCACTCCCTGTGCAATGAGCTCTGTATTAGACCGGTGATTTCCGCCGGTCATGCCATCTGCCACAACCGCTGATAGTAAAGACTCAATACTGCACAACAAAGCGATGGTAAAAGCAGGCCTGATCAACTGCCTGATGGTTTCCAGGCTTACATCTGGCATGACCGGGTGCGGTAAAGCAGCAGAGATCACTCCAAAACGGCTGCCAATAGTTTCTACCGGAAGATGGAAATACCGGACAAGCAGTGTGCTTATGACAATTGCGATCAGCGAACCGGGAACTTTCCGGGTTACCCTGGGCCATAGCAAAACAACCAGTAAGGTAAAAACCCCGATGAGCAAGGCATAAAGGTTCAGTGAAGACAGGTGCCGGCTATAGCCGATCCATTTACTGATAAAATCAGCAGGGACATTTCCCATTTTCAACCCCAAAAAGTCTTTAACTTCTGAAGAAAAAATGATGACCGCGATCCCGGTGGTAAAACCAATGACCAACGGATAGGGAATGTATTTGATAGTATTACCCAATTTAGCTACCCCCATAATAATCAAAATGATCCCGGCAATAAATGTGGCAATAACCAATCCGCTCACACCGAACTGCTGAACGATCCCGTAAACAACAACGATAAACGCGCCTGTGGGCCCTCCTATCTGTACCTTGCTGCCTCCCAATGCGGATATAATTGCCCCCGCAATGATAGCCGTAAAAATTCCTTTTTCGGGGGATACGCCCGAAGCAATGGCAAAAGCTATGGCCAGGGGCAAAGCAACAACACCTACAATTACTCCGGCAACAACATCTTTATAAAATTGCGCGGGGGTGTAACCTTTAAGGGTGTCAATCAGCTTGGGCCTGAACAAATTCATCATCTTGTTCATTATTGAAACCATTTAAATTTATTCCCGTCCACCGGCATTTCAATATCAAGTTCGGGGTGATAATGTACCTTGGGAGATAACCAGTAAAGCAATATTACGCGGGAATACCTGAAATTCAACGGTGCAAGCAAGAACAAACCACCGAGAATGGTACTGAGATATAACCATGGCGAATCGTTATTTTGGGTTATCAGGAAAGTGGCGGCCCACAAGATGCCTCCCTCTGCTACATTCATAGCGTAGCTGATATACATCGCCGCATAAAAATAGCCGGGCTCGATCTCGAAGATCATCTGACAATGCGGGCAATTCAAGTTGATCTTGTTGGAACCCAAACGGTATGTTGCTCCTTCGAACATATTACCCCTGCGACAGCGCGGGCATTTTGCATGGAGCATCGCCCATGATTTTGATGTTCTTACCATTAATACAAAGCTATGCTTATAATAAAGGCCTGATATGGTATGACATCAGCAAACAAACTGATATTTATCAGTTTTAGACGGCAAGCCCGCGCTTAATATACGCCCTGCGGGTTTCTCCGGTCATACAGGGCATACCAGTCAATAACATTGGCTTCATTAAATTTATATATTTGTAATATGAGTTTATCCGGAATTTTTCCAATTGATAAGTGGGAATTCACAACACAATCTGTTCTTAATACACTTTCCGAAGAAGATTATAACTTTTTAATCTCCCGGCAAGGCGCGCAGAAATATCAAAAAGGGGAAATCATCTTCAAAGAAGGCATTGTACCTTCCGGTATCTATTTTATTCACCAGGGAAAAATAAAAAAATATAAAGTTGACCGGAATGGCCGGGAGCAGATCATATATGTAGCTAATAAAGGCGAATTAATAGGGTATCACGCGATTTTGGCGGAAGAGCGTTGCCCAGATTCTGCAGCTGCATTGGAAGACTGCCTGATCAGTTTTATCCCTAAAGAGGACTTTTTAACCATTCTGGACAGATCACCGCTTTTCATGCGGCGCTTATTAAAATCATTGAGCCATGAATTTAGTGTATTGGCCAATAGTATTTCCGTGATCTCTCAGAGAACAGCATCTGAACGCCTCGCTATTTCGCTGATCATTTTGAGAGAAAAGTTTAAAGGGGACGGATCAGGTGAAAAAGATGTTATTCTCAATATCTCAAGAATGGACCTGGCCGGCATGGCAGGGATAGCGCAAGAAAATGTGATCCGCTTGTTAAAAGAATTTAAAGAGGAAGGCGTACTGGAAACCGACGGCCGGAAGATATGGATCAAAGACATTAAACGCTTAGTTAAAAAATCGAACTACGGATTTGGGAACCCGTAGTTACGCAGACGCAATTGCATCAGCGAGGAATTAGTGACAATATCTTGTCAGTGTTCAATTTTTAAAAAACGGGTGTTCAACCAATTAAAATACAATTTCACAACTAATTGATTATCAACAACAATCTGTTCAAATTGAGATTTATCAGATTTTAATTAAACCTTAAGTAATTGATTATCAATGGTAATTTATTTTGAAAAAATATCAACTGTTCACACTTTTAAAAGTTGAACACTCGTGAGTGAACAGTTACTTCAGCTACCCACAAGGTTTTGTAGCCCCCTTAATGATACCCCGGCGCCAAATGCCACCGGGGTAGTGAAGTGTAATTAATCTGGGCTAATTTATTTATCCCAAAACACAGGTGTATCCAAGTCATCCGCGCCTATGCTGGCCACCGCCGCTCTGTAGTTATCGGCATTAATAGCCGCTTCTGTTTGCGGGTAGGTGTACCTGCGTACAAAGTTGCCTTTGATTTGCCTGCCGGGATATGTGTTTGGCGCTAATGCAGGGTACCCGCTCCTCCTGAAATTAGCCCATGTTTCTGCACCGTTTCCAAACGAAGTTATCCAGTATTGTGTATTGATCAGTTTCAGGGCATTGGCATCAGAATATGCAATTGCCGGGTTATTTAAATAGGCGTTTTGTGCATCGCTGCTGATGACAGCAGTAGCATCGTAGGTAGTAAATTGATCCATGGCCGCCTTTACACCGTTATTATAATAAGTACTTGCCGTACCTGCTATATATCCCTTAAAAGCCGCCTCGGCCAGTAACAACTGCGTTTGGGCATAGGTTACAAAGAACTGCGGAGCGGTTATTTTACCAAATACGCTGTAATTTACCTGCGAATATTTGAACCCTGATCCGCTCACACCGCGAAATCCGGGCGCTGATGGCAACGTACCGCTGTCATAACCTATCGGCAAACCAAACTGGTTGGCTGATGCAGTATCGGGCGCGAGGGACAATGCTTTTCCGGGGTCGGCGTACATAGCCGAGATGTACTTCAGCCTTGGATCACCCGTGGATTTTAATTGCGTTATAAAAGGCTCGGCCAAATAATAAGTATTGGTTAGCTGTTGAATTTGCTGGGTAACCAGGTTAGGATAGGTATTATTGTATTTCAGGTAACAGTTGTCGGCATTGGATTGCATTACGCCTCCTGTCACAGCTGCCTGAACAATAGTTTTTGCCTTGCCCGGGTCTAATTTAGAATAGCGCATGCCTATCCGAAGCAACAATGAATAGCCAAGGCGCTTCCATTGTGTAATATCTCCTCCATAAAACACATCTCCTTTAACAAGATCTTTCGCTGGGTCTAACGCCGCGGTGGCTGTTGTCAGTTCGTTTACCAAGTCGGCATAAATATCCTGTTGCTTGTCGTATTTAGGAAGGAAAGCAGAATTGAGATAAGCCTGGCCAGCCTGGCTGTATGGCACATCGCCGTAAGTGTCAACCAGCATCATATAATTATAAGCCCGCCATATCCTGGTTTCGTTGTACAAATTAGATCGGGACGCATTGCCTTTGATATCCGGCAGGATATGCTCAAGCAATTTTATGGTGTTTGGATAAGCGTTATTCCACCGCATCACTGTATAGGTTTGATTTAATACGTTGAAGTTAAACGCTGAGGTAACCCCACCAAAAGGATCAATAAACTGCTGAACAACCGTTGGTTCAGTTTCCATTAATGCCGCATACGTTAAAACTTCCGCGTTAGAAAACAAAAACACCGGATCGAGACTGGTAGTGTTATTTGGATTAACGTTCAACTCTCTGAACCCTTTATCGCAACCTGCTGCAGAAAACAGGCAGGCCGCGGACAATATGATCTTTATATATTTTTTCATGATCGTACTCTTTTAAAATTTGACGTTTAGGTTAAACCCATAAGTCCGCGTGGTAGGCAGCGAACTTTGCTCGTAACCGGTTAAAATATCACCGCTTGATGAGATAGCCTCCGGATCGATATTAGGTGTGTATTTTTTAATGATAAGCACGTTGTGGCATACCGCTGAAAGCACAAGCCCTTTAATAAATTTGGTTTTCATCATTTTCGAAAAATCATAGCTAACTGAAAGATTTCTCAACTTAATGAAGTCCGATTTATAAACGAAAGGATCAAGGATACCCTGTGAGCGATAGTTGGCATAAAAGTCCTCGGCATTTACTGCTGTTGTGTTAGGTGTGCCATCGGCATTCACCGCGTCAAACTTTACGCCTCCTTCCCTACCCACCAGCGACTCTTTTGACAAACCTTCTCTCAGGAAATTCAGGTTAGAACTTGACAATATTTTACCACCTTTTTTATAATCGATATGCGCCATCAGGGTAAACCTTTTGTAAGTAAATGTATTTACCCAACCACCTGTAGCTTTAGGCAATGCGCTGCCAAAAAGTGCAGGAGATGTACTTGCCACTGGTTTACCGCCTGATACGATGATCTTGCCATTGGCATCTTTGCGATAAGTTGAGCCCTGGATCTGGTTTAATGGCAGACCTACCTGGTCAACAATAGAGCCGAAAAATTCGCCCGCGCCTAATGTCAGTTGTTTTTGACCATTTGCCAGCGCCAAAACTTTAGAGGTATTTATGGCCGTATTAAATGCCGAACGCCAGCTAAAGTTTGGTTTTCTGACGGGCACTAACTCCAGCAAAAACTCCATACCACGGTTTTGCAGCTCGCCAAGGTTTACAATGGTGCCAGTATAGCCCGACGCGTTAGAAATAGCAACACTTAAAATTTGGTTAGTAGTATGCTTGTCATACGCGGCTATATCCAGGTTTACCCGGCTATTGAACATACGCAGTTCAAGACCGATTTCCTTTTCTTTTACACTGTACGGCTTAATCGCCTGATTTGGCGTAGTTACATTGCTGATACTTCCCAGCGGAACACCATTAAACGCGTTTTGTGAAAGCGTGAACGTGAGCGAATTGCTGTAAGGATTAATACCGTTAGCACTGCCCACGTTAGCGTAGGTCGCTCTGATTTTTCCGAAAGTTAGCCATGAGGGCGGATTCTTTAAAAACTCAGAAAAAACAAAGCTGCCACTTACCGACGGATAAAAATAATGGTTATGTTCAGGGCTTAGCACCGAGAACCAGTCGTTACGGCCGGTTACATTTAAAAACAAATAAGATTTATAGCCAAACTCGGCGGTGCCATAAAGCGAGTTTACTGTTGATTTGGAAACCGCGAAGGCAGAGGTATTGGTTACGCCATTTCCAAGGGTATAAAAATCCCTCACGTAGAAATTTGTAGCGGTAACAGTATATCCTTGTGATGAGGATGGGAATGTATTTCCTCCTACCGTGGCATCAAAAGAAAAAGGGCCCCATTTGTGGCCGCCGCCTAATAAGAAGTCGGCGTTAAGCGCACGATAGGTATTATCATTGGAGTTATAGCTACCGTTATAAAGGCCAACGGGTGCAGCCGCGTTTGCTAAAGTACCTGTTGGCGAATTTTGTTCGTAGTAAGATGGACTATATTCCATATTTACACGGCCCTGTAAATAAAGCCAGTCAAAAAACTGGTATCGCAGGGTAGCGGTACCTAAAAGATGATCTTTAGTTTGCCTGGTAAATTGCTTGTTCATGATCCAGTACGGGTTGGTAAGCGTAGTGAAACGTGATGTGGGCGTTTCATTGCCGTTTGCATCAACCGCGGCCGCTTTTAACACATCCAAACTAACCGAGTTACTGTAACGGTAGATATAATTGGTAACCGAAGATCCCTGGATGCCAATAACCGGAGGGTTTTTGTTGTTCTCATGGTCATAGTTCACATAGATCTGCGCAGACAATTTGGGGGTGAAATTATAGTTGAGCCCCAGATTGAAGATCTTTTTATGATAGTCATTGTTAGGTATGATGCCTTGCGCATCCTGGTTTGAATAAGAAAACCTAAAGCTGCCTTTTTCATTACCGCCTGAAAACGCGATGGTATTGGTCCAGGCGTTGGCGAGCCTGAAAAACTTGCTGATCCGGTTTCTTTCGGGCGCGTAAGGGCGTTGAACGCCATCAAACTGGTAGGTAGGCGCATTATCAAATTTTTCCCCAAAGCTCCATGCGCCCGAACTTTGCGCCTGCCCCTGTGTTTTTGGCCTCACATTATTCTCACCTTGCCCGTACTCATATTGAAAGTCGGTAAAATCCAGTGCCTTGTTTTGAGTAAAGTTGGAAGTAAACTCAATACCTATCCCGCCGTTTTTATTACCGCTTTTGGTAGTAATGATCAACGCGCCGTTACTTGCCCTTGAACCGTAAAGCGCAGCGGCTGTAGCCCCTTTCAATACGGTCATCGATTCGATATCATCCGGGTTGATCTGCTGCATATTATCACCAAGATCGACCGACTGGGTGTAACCGTTGGTACTTGAGGGACTTTGCGATAAAGGCAGGCCGTTTAATACGATTAACGGCGCATTATCACCCTGGAACGCTGATTGCCCCCGCAGCCTGATCTTGGTACTGCCGCCAGGACCGCTTGCCGGTGGAGAGATGTCTAAACCGGCAACTTTTCCTTCAAGTGAATTAACAAAGTTTGTTGAACGGTTAGTTGTTATTTCGGCTACACGCACATTTTCTGCCGCATAGCCTAATTTTTTGGACTCGCGCTTGATGCCTAAAGCCGTTACAATGATCTCGCTGATGGCGGTTGACTTGGGCTCAAGCGAAACATTCAGCGTAGTGCGCCCATTAAGGGGCTCGGTTTTTGGATTGTAGCCCACGTAGCTGAATAGTAAAACAGCGTTATCGGCAGATACCTGGAGTTTGTAATTACCGTTCGCGTCGGTTAAAACACCATTTTTTGTTCCTTTTTCGCTTACGCTAACGCCGATAAGCGGGCCGCCTTTTTCGTCGGTCACTTTACCGGTAACTATTTGTACCCCCACTTCGGGGTTGGTTCGGGCTGCGACGGCGCTTTCCGCCTGCACATGCCCTGCAATCATAAGTGTAAAAAGAACACTTATTGCAATAGACAGCATCATTCCTGATACTTTGATTTCTTTTTCCATAATTTTAGGGTTAATTCAAATTGGCAAATCTTACTTTAACTTCTTTCTCAAAATTGGTAGTTGCGAAAGAGCTTCTCGGGGCGGTAACTTTAAAAGCCGCTTTTCATTTTAGTATCGCTTTTTCTTCATGTTATGCAGGGTTTTGGTTTAAAATTGGTTTATATACATGTACCGGTATAATCTATTTATAGTAAACAGTCCAACGATAAGACGCCGACAAGCCCTATTACAGCTACCATGCTTTCCATCACCGTCCATGAGCGGAGTGTTTCCTTTACTGATAACCCGAAATATTCTTTGCATAGCCAAAAAGCTGTATCGTTTACGTGCGAGCCAAACAAGCTGCCCGCTCCGATAGCCAGCACCAGTAAATTGGTATTTACGCCCGCATGTTGAGCTATCGGGAACAACACGCCCGCGGCGGTTACGCCAGCCACCGTAGCCGAGCCGAGGCAAATTCGTAGACAAGCCGTCGCCAGCCACGCCAACAACAAGGGATGCATGGTGCTGCTGACCAGCATACCGGCAAGGGTATTGCTTAAGTGGCTATCTACAAATACTTGCTTCAGTGCACCCGCGCTGCCAATGATGAGCAATACCATGGCTATATCTTTTACTGCACACACATACCCATCCATTATTTTTGCCAATGACCTGCCTTTACGCAAACCAAGCGTATACGTACTTATAATTACGGTGACCAGTATGGCTATAATTGGTTCGGCGAACCATTCAGATAAACTCTTTATCAAAGATTTATCCCTAAAAAGCACAGGCAGCAAATGGGCCAGGCAAATCAATACTACAGGTAAAAGAGATGATAGTATGCTGTTAACAATACCCGGTAGTTCATGAACAGGCAAGGCGGCCGAACTACGGGTAAATTGCAAACCGTTAGGCCCTATTTTTTTGAGGGTACCTGAGAATATCGGCCCCGCAATTATGATAGCAGGAATAGCAATGATCAGCCCATAGCCAAATGTTTTTACTACATCGGCATGAAAAACGCTGATGAGTGTCATTGGCGAAGGATGAGGTGGTAAAAAGCCGTGCATTACAGATAGCGCCGTGAGCATAGGCATTCCCACATACAACAGCGGTAAACGGTAGCTGGAGGCAACCGAAAAAATGATAGGGACCAGCAGTATGAACCCAACGTTGTAATACAATGGGATCCCTACAATAAAGCCTGTAAGGGCCATGGCATAGCTTACATATCTGGCTCCAAATAAACCGTGCATGAAATGTGCTATCCGCTGCGCGGCACCGCTTTCGGCAACCAATTTACCCAACATGGCACCTAATACAATAATGATTGCTACTGACCCTAATGTATCGCCCAGCCCTTTATTTATCGATGCGATAACCGTTGTAAACGGCATGCCGAAAAAGCTGCTCGCCAGCAGTGCTACAATAATAAAGGCAAGAAAAGCATTCACTTTTGCCCAGGTGATCAGCACTATAAGCAGTAAAATACAAATGATAAGTACAAGCATTGTCATTATAATCAGCTTAGTTTAATGCGAATCGCGGGTTACAACAGATCCTGAATTTCCAACCAGGAAATCCAGATCGGCTCCTTTATCGGCTTGCTGCACATGGCGCTGATACATAGATACGTACCCCCTATCGGTATGATAAGCAGGTTTTTGCCATAACAACCGCCGTCTTTGCAATTCAACTTCATCTACAAGCAACTCTATTTTTTTGGCCGGTACATCGAGGCATATCAGGTCCCCGTTTTCAACCAGCGCCAGGTTACCGCCGATGGCGGACTCCGGTGAAACATGGAGCACAACCGTACCGTATGCGGTGCCGCTCATCCGTCCGTCGGAGATCCTTACCATATCCGTAATACCTTTATCCAGCAGTTTTTTGGGCAGCACCATATTGCCAACTTCGGGCATGCCGGGATAACCTACCGGCCCAACATTTTTAAGCACCATCACGCAGGTTTCGTCAATATCAAGCTGCGGGTCATCAACCCTGGTGTGATAGTCTTCGATAGTTTCAAAAACCACCGCCCTGCCGGTATGCTGCATTAGTGCTGGCGTTGCCGCCGACGGCTTGATAACCGCGCCGTTAATGGCCAGGTTTCCTTTTAAAACGGCTATGCCCGCTTCAGCAATGATTGGATCATCATAAGCGGCGATAACGTCCTTATTGTAGCATATAGCATCGTCTTTTATATTTTCCGCATGCGATTTACCTGTTACCGTTATCGCGTCCATATCCAGCTCATTGCTAAGCTCTTTCAATATCACCGGCAGGCCGCCTGCATAGTAAAAATCTTCCATCAGGTATTTTCCGGAAGGCATGAGGTTGAGTAACAAAGGTATTTTGCTGCCCAGCCTGTCAAAATCGTCGAGGCATAAGTCAACCCCGATACGCCCGGCAATTGCCGTAAGATGTATAATGAAATTGGTTGACCCTCCTATTGCCGCGTTTACTTTAATAGCGTTTTCGAAAGCGGTACGTGTAAGAACTTTTGATATCGTTAAACCTTCCTTTACCATTTCAACGATACGCCTGCCGGATAGCTGCGCCAGTACTTTTTTCCTGGAGTCGACCGCCGGGGTAGCCGCGGCCTGCGAAAGGCACATGCCAAGCGACTCAACCATACAGGCCATAGTAGACGCGGTGCCCATTGTCATACAATGGCCCGCACTTCTCGACATGCAGCTTTCAGCAGCAAGGTATTCATCGCTGGTTATTTTACCGGTTTTGAGGTCGTCGGTCAGCTTCCATACCGCTGTGCCCGATCCGATATCAGCGCCGCGATATTTACCGTTGAGCATTGGCCCGCCCGGCACTACGATAGTAGGTAAGCCTACGCTGGCCGCTCCCATCATGGTAGATGGTGTAGTTTTGTCGCAGCCGGTCAGCAATACCACGCCATCTATCGGGTTGCCGCGAATTGATTCTTCCGCGTCCATACTGGCCAGGTTCCTGAACAGCATAGCGGTTGGTTTTAGCAAAGTTTCGCCTAAGGACATGATCGGGAACTCTACCGGGAAACCGCCGGCCTCATAAACCCCGCGCTTAACCGCTTCGGCAAGGTCCCGTAAATGTGCATTGCAAGGGGTTAGTTCCGACCATGTATTACAGATCCCGATGACCGGTCTTCCGTCGAAAAGGTCGGTAGGCATACCCTGGTTTTTCATCCAGCTCCTGTATAAGAACCCCATTTTACCTGTTTTTCCAAACCAATCGGCACTTCTGAACTGTGACATTTTATTTTCTTTTATAATTTTATTTAATTGATATCGTTGCCCTGATGCAATTATTTGCCCACCAGGTTTGTAAGTGTTCCTATATTGCTTATTGTAATACTTATTACATCGCCGTAGTTAAGTGTGAAAGAATCCGGGGGCACTATACCGGTACCGGTCATCAGGTATGCACCCGCTGGAAATGACATCTCCATAAACAGGTAACCGGCGAGCTCCCGGTGCGTACGCTTCATCCTGCTGATCAATATGGTGTCGGCAAATACCTGAACATTATCTCTCACTATTTCAATTTGAATTTCGGTGTCAGGCGGGATAGCTGTCCCCGGCACATAAAGACACGGGCCAACCGCGGCGGCTCCGTCGTATGATTTAGCCTGAGGAAGATATAAGGGATTTTCTCCTTCGATATCTCTTGACGACATGTCATTGCCAATCATATAACCCTCAATAGTCCCCGCGCTGCAAATGAACAATACCAACTCGGGCTCCGGAACGTTCCATTCCGAATCTTTCCGGATGCGAACCGTTCCACCGGGGCCGACCGCGCGGGATGCCGACGATTTAAAAAAGATCTCGGGACGTTCGGCATTGTAAACCCTTGCATAGAAATCACCTCCACCTGCATCTTTAGATTCTTCCATCCGGGCATCTTTACTGCGCAGATAAGTGACGCCCGACGCCCAGATCTCCTGACTGGCAATGGGAGTACATAATTGTTCCAGATCATGGGCCAGCAACGGGTCGGCTGAAATGTTTTGGAGATCTTTTAAAACTTCGCTGTGCAGCGTTTCACGGTTTATAAAACTGTCCCAGTTCCAATCCGGCGAACTGTATAACAGACCGGCGTATTTTACAATAACTTTATCGTTGGTTTTAAATATATGCATAGCTATTTATTGCTGTCCGGCGTTTATGCGGCAGTTATTTCGTTATCAAAAAAATGTAACAAATCGGTTACTTGGTTATGTACAAAGAATGCTAAAGCAAATCGCTTAAGCTTCCAAAAAAACACAGCGTTGATTTTTGCACAAAAAACTTAGCGGAAACCGCTGGCATCTTAGGGGCTGTTTAAAAACGATGATTTCCAAATGTAGAGGCGCATCACATGCGTCTTCCGCATGCTCGCCTATTGAGCACGGCTTGTCCTACGGGAGACGCATGTGATGCGCCTCTACAAAAAACATTCATTTCATTCGTTTTTAAACAGCTTCTTAGTTCTCAGCAGGATTGTGCAAAGTAGCCTTGTGCGCCGGACCGGGCTTTCTTTTGTGCCAGTAAGACGCCAGCAAAGAACCCGTAATATTCATGAAAGTTGAAAAGATGACCGGGGCAAGGCCCAGCGTAGCGATTTTGCCCATCGCTTTGGCAAGTCCAGCAGCCATCCCCCCATTTTGCATCCCTACTTCTATAGCGATGGTGCGGCAGTCACGTTCTTCCATTCCAAATGCCTTAGCCGACCAAAAGCCAAGTAAATAGCCGCCAATATTATGCAGCAATACCAAAAATGCCAGTAGCAGGCCAACTTTAAGCAGGCTTTCTCTCCCGGCAGCTGTTATAATAATAATGATGCAGATAATGCCTCCCATGGATATTATGGGCATTATCCTTTTTAGCCATGTGCTGCGTTTTTTGGCTATTGAAGAAAACAGCACACCCAAAGCAATAGGTATCATGACCATTTTAAAAATATCCACCACCATTAACCAGGGGTCTATTTTAATAAGCGGACCAGCAAGTAAATTCATTGAAAATGGTGTCAATACCGGCGATAGCATGGTGGAAATGCTGGTTATAGTAACCGAGAGCGCCAGGTTTGCCCTCGCCAGATAGGATACCACATTGGATGCCATGCCGTTAGGGCAACAACCGATCAGTATAATGCCGGCCGCTATCTCGGCAGGCATTCCGGCTAATTTTACGCTCAGTGTCGCGATGCTGAAGCCAAGTAAGGGCATTATAATAAAATGGCTCACCACCCCTATGATGATTCCTCCGGGCGACTTTAACACGCCGAGAAAATCCTGGTAATGCATGGAAGTGCCCATACCAAACATGATGAGCTGTATTAGCGGGATAATAAGTGTGGCATATTTAAAATTGCCATAACTGATAAAAAAACCAGGATAATAAAGCGCCATGGCCGCCGCGCCAAAAATCAATACCGTATAAGCAAAGCTTTTGGTTTTTGGCGAAGCACAGAGGCTTACTGCAAGCAGTACAAAAAAGGCAAGTACATAAGGCCCTGTGTATCCAAGGCCTTTAGGTATCACAATAAGTACAGCGGCAAACGCAGCGATGGTTAACGTGATAGTGACTTTGAAAAAAGTATTCATACCCGGCATTGATCAAGCAAAGAAAGGGACTCCGGGCATCGCGTATTTCTTCAACCCTTCCTCGTTGATCTCAACACCCACTCCGGGCTTGTCAGATAGCACCAGGAAACCTTTCTCAATAAAGGGTTTATCGTATTGTACTATTTCCTTCCATTTTGGCTCGGTATCGCTCAACGTTTGCCATTCCAGGATATGGAAATTGGGTACCGAGGCACAAACATGCGCGGTTGCCATAGCCCCCAGGAAAGATCCTACCATGTGCGGCGAAAACGGCACATAATATAAGTTGGCAAGGTTGGCTATCCGCTGCCCCTCGCCCAGCCCGCCGCATTTTTGAAGATCGGGCATTACAATATCAATTCCGGCTTCCGAAAGCAGCCTCGTATAACCGTAAGCCAGGTAAAAATTTTCCCCGGCACAAATAGGTGTGCTGGTTTCCTGGGTTATAGTTTTGTACACATCAATATTATCTGCAGGTACCGGTTCTTCCAACCACATTAAGTTAAGGGGTTCCATCATTTTTGCAACCCTGCGGCCGGTTGTAGCATCGTAACGGCCGTGCATATCCACACATATATCAATGTTTGGCCCAACCTCTTTCCTCACTGCTGCTATGGCATTATACATCCTGTCGAGTTCGGCGTTACTGGCTGTCCAGTTATAGCGGTCAAATTTATTGGGGTCACGGGCATCGTCAATATCAAATTTCACGGCAGTGTATCCGCGGTTAACCGCCCCGCGGGCAGCCTTTGCATAATCATCAGGCACAGGGTTTGTGGCTGTGTATAATTCCGTATCACAATAAACACGGCATTTATCGCGATATTTGCCGCCTAATAACTGGTAAACCGGTAAACCCAAAGCTTTACCTGTAAGGTCCCAAAGGGCCGCCTCAACCGCGGTGAGCACGGCCACAAACATCCCGGATTGCGCACCGGAAAAAAAGTTCGCTTTCCTGATCTCCTCCGCTATCCTGTTTGGATTTAAGGGGCTTCGGCCTTTCAGCATCCATTCCAGCCGTTTAACCAGGTAATAAGTTCCCGCTATGGCGTCAACTCCTTCGCCCGAGCCCCAGATGCCCTGGTTGGTATATATTTTTACAAAAAGCCCGCCACCCGCGTAGGCGCACTTAACTTCTGTAATTTTAAGGTCGGATGGGGATGATGCCTGCGGGGTGCGCTCTTTGGCATCTATTAGCCCCTGCCCAAATGTTTTATTTAATGGTGCTGCTAATACAGCGGCACCGGCTAATACAGTTTTCGAAAGAAAGCTGCGCCTGTTTTGATAGTTTGACATATTTTATATTTAGGATAGATTTATTTACCAGGTCCGGTTTTTCAGGATATTTTGGATCTGCTCCTTAGGTACCGGTAATTCGTTAATATGCTCGTTAAGCCATGCTGAAAAATCTTTTTCTATATCCGGGCTCCACCGGGCGTCTATTTGCCCGGCTGTGTATTTACCTTCTTTTAACCTCAGGTGGCCAAACATATCCCTTAACCTCACCACTTCGGAGGTGGTCACTACTTTTTCGGCCAGGTGCGGCGGGATAAATATGACTACGCCATTCTCGCCCAAAACCACGTCTCCGGGCATTACGGTAGCCTGCTTGATCCTGGTAGGCTGATTGATCCCAACAATCATGGTGTTCAGGTCGCCGGGCGGGTTATGGTACGATGGATCATAACTTTCTACAAAGGATGTAAAGCCGCCCATCTCTTTTAATCCCCGCAAATCCCTCACCGCACCATTATAAACTATGCCGTTGCCGGTTTTCGCGTAGATAGCGTTACCGACGTTATCGCCGATGGTAGGCCCGTTTTTATGGGCCCCAAACTGATCGGCCACGTACACATCGCCTTTTATCAGCAGGTCTACCGGCCAGGTGTTTTGCCCTTTTTTTCCCTGGGTTTTGCCCCTGTCGTCAATAGCTTTCCATACATCGGGGCGTGCAGGCATGAAAACAGCAGTTACTGCGCGGCCAACCAAAACGCTGTCGGGATTTATCACCAGCCAGTTTTCGGTTAGCTGATAGCCATAGCCTGCATTTTTAAGAACGGCCCAGGCTTCTTCAATACTCACCTGCTTCATCCGGGCCAGGATTGCATCCGGCACCCGGGGGCGACCATCGGCAAAGCGCTCACCTTTCCATTCGGGAGTAAGAAATATCAGCTCATCCCTGGAAATTTGCTGCGCGAAGGCGTTATGAAAAAACAAACAGCATTGCAGCAATGCAATACCCGCAACACGGTAAAGAAGACGGCATTTTCTCATCGTAATAAATTTAAAACGCGCACTATTAAGGGGAATAGCGGCTTTGGTATTGGTTGTAACTGGTTATAATACTTACAAAGTATCATAATATTTAACCCGGAAAATACCATTAAAAAACAGCGTTGGTTTTTATACAAATTTTAGTTTTGTAATGTGTAAACTTGCTTTCAATGGGCGCCCCCTGTTGGATGCCCGATAACCGTTGCAGTACAGAGGCGGCAGCAACGTATACCAATTATTATACTGAATGAATCAATTGATACTTCAGCAGGGCATATCTAAAGAACTTATGCATTTTCCGCATATTCTGGAGTTTACCCACAAAAAGAACAATACTATCCAACTCAACTCCTTTAACAGTAACGTTACGGACTGCATTTGCCTGTATTATATTTTAGAGGGAAAATTCAGCTGGATGATTGACTTACAACAACATACCTTATACCCGGGCGATTTTGCCTTAGTATTGCCCGGGCAACGCATTGGCGGCGAAACGGGAATATTAAATATCGGCGCTCTGTTTGGGTTAAAGATCTCTGCCGAAGATTGTGGAAAGATTTTGCTGGGTAAATGGAGCGGGCTTACTAAAAAGGAAAAACTATCCATCAACCAGATTTTGCTTGTAAATAAGCAACAGCTTGTTTTGAAACTGAAAGAAGCGCAGGTTTTAATGCATAATTTACAACTTGAATTACAAAATGAGGAAGTAGGCTTTTACACACGTGTAAACCAGCTGCTCGACGAGCTTTTTGTGTTGGTGAGCCGGCAATTGATCAGGCAAAACAATTCCAGAAGAGATTTCCCTCAAACATTCCTGAAGCTGGAGCAAACATTACGGCAAAACCTTGCACATCAATGGACGGTGGAAGAAATGGCGGCGCTGACAGGCATGGGGACTACCGCCTTCACGGAAAAAGTAAAAAACTATTCAGGCTTTTCACCTCTAAATTATTTAATCAACATCAGGATAACTGAAGCTACCAAACTGCTTAAAAAAAACGAGGTAAATGTTACCGACATAGCGCTGAGCACAGGATTTTATTCGTCTCAGCATTTTTCCACAACCTTTAAAAAACTTACCGGGTACACCCCAAGCGAGTTCAGAAAAAAATAAAACACCAGATCATCAATATACATCATGAATTGTATCATCATCATAGAAATGGGCACAGACGCTGTAAGGGTCTTCGCCTTTGATCTTTCCGGTAACTTAATCAGTTCGTCAAAGGGGCATTATCCCACCTTTCATGAACAACCCGACCATAGCGAACAGGATCCTGAGCAGATGTTTATTACCATGCTCTACATTTTGAAAAATCTGCTTAATGAAAAGATCTACCCTAAAAAATATACCGTAACCTGTATCTGCTTTGGCTCATCTATGCATAGTTTACTGGCAGTGGATAAGGATGGCATACCGTTAGGCAACGCCATTACCTGGGCTGATAACCGGGGCAAAAAAGAGGCCGCAGAGCTTAAACAAAGCAGCCTGGGCGAGGAGATCTACAAGGCTACCGGCACTCCCATCCACCCGATGTCGTCGTTAATTAAAATTGCCTGGATGAAAAACCACGAACCCGAAAAATTCAAACAGGCACAAAAGTTTATGCCTATAAAGAGCTATATCATTCAACAACTAACAGGAGACTGTGTGATAGATTACAGTATAGCATCTGCAACAGGCCTGATGAATATTCATAAATTAACCTGGGATGAGGCTGCGTTGGAGTTTGCCGGCATAACACCACAGGAGCTTCCGGATCTGCACCCGGTTTTCTATTCGGGGGTAACGCTGAAAAAAGAATATCAAAGGGTTTTAAAACTGTCGCCAACGGTTAAAATCCTGATTGGATCAAGTGATGGTTGCCTGGCTACACTGGGCGCGGGCGTTTGGGAAAATAGTATGGCCACTATTACCATTGAAGATAGCGGCGCGTTCCGGATCATTGGCGATAAAATAATAGAAGACCCCAAACAGCAGATTTTCAACTACCTGCTTACCGATAAGCATATCATCACCGGAGGGCCTACAAGTAACGGTGGCGTGATATTCAATTGGTTTGCGAAACAATTTGGTGATTTTCGGGAGGCTTTTGATATCGATCAATCAATGGAAATGCTGATAGAGGAAGCTGCGGGTGTCGAAGTCGGCTCGGGCGGTTTGATCTTCCTTCCCTTTTTGCACGGCGAACGGGCACCTATCTGGAACCCCAATTCAAGGGGGTGTTATTTTGGCGTTAACATCAGGCACGAGCGCAAACACTTTATACGGGCCACCATTGAGGGTATCTTATATGAGATGTACAGTATTGGCCGTACGCTGGAAAAACACCGTCATATCGAAAGCCTGTCTATCAACGGCAGTTTCGCGTCTATACCCTTTTGCACTCAAATTATAGCCGACCTGTTTAATAAACCCGTAAGCACACTTAACCATGCGGACAGCATAGGCAAAGGTGCGTTCCTGCTAAGCGCGACCGAGATGGGTATTTATCCTTCTTTAGAAGAAGCCTCCAAAACGGTAACCATGCATCAAACCTATTTGCCCAACGCGGAAAACCACAAGGTGTATGCCCAATATTTTAAAGTATTCGAAAGCCTGATAACAAAAGTCGCTGATGAATTTGACGCTATTTCTGATTTGCAACAACGGTATAGTCAATAAATTAACAAGGTGGCCGGGGCCGGGCTGGGATTGACACAGTTTATTTTACAGCCCCGGTTTTAGCTCAACTTTAGGATATTTGAACAGTTAGTTAATTTTTGTTTTTAACTCCAAAGTGGTTGCCAGTGAATCGAGTTTTACTGTGGCTAAGTCAAGACTGATACCCGTTGAATCCTGATCAAATTTAACTTTTTTACCATGCAGTACCCTGCAATGAGTAATAGTTTGTTTAACAGGCGGTAATTTTATGATAGTATCTCCCGCCGGCATTTTCAGCACGTGGATATATATTTTATCCCCCCTGCTTGTGGCTCCATAAAAATCATCAACAGGTTGAAAAGGTCCCGGACGCGTTTGATATATGCTCTCGCCATTTTTTGCTAACCACTGCCCCACTTCTCTCAGGCGATCCACATGAGCAGGGGGAATAACACCGTCCGGATCCGGCCCAACATTTAATAACATATTTCCACCGCGGTCAACGGTATTAACAAGCATGTTTATAATCTTTTTCAGCGGCATCAATCGCTGAGCCTTATTGTATCCCCAACTGGTTTCATTAAGGTTCAAGCATTTTTCCCATGGAAAGGGAATAATAGACCCTTTAACATCCGCGCCACCTTCGTCGGTCTGGAAATCTCCCACCATCCCTGATCTTGGATTAATGACCACATCCGGGTTGTAGCTACGTACCATAGCATTAAGTTTTAATGGTTCCCAAAACCAGGCAGCGTCGGCATCGGTACCTTTATGCGCCAGCCAGCCCCCATCATACCACAAAATATCTATTTTGCCGTAATTTTTCATTAGTTCTTCTACCTGCCCATATGTTTGTTTTTTGAGCAAGGCAGCGTTGTCAGGAAGCCCCTTAGGGTCGAAATAACCAGGAAAACGCCAATCCAAAGGAGAATAATAAATGCCTACATAAAGGCCTGCTTTACGGCACGCATCAGTATACTCTTTTACAAAATCACGGTGAGCGGCAGTTTCCCAACTATCAAAATGCCGGTAACTTGAGGGGCTGTTCCAAAGGGCAAAGCCATCATGATGGCGGCTAACCATTACCATATATTTCATACCTGCCTCCTTGGCTACCTTAGCCCATTCTGTGGCGCTAAAATGTTTTGGGTTAAACTGATCGGCTAACCTGGCATATTCCTCCGCCGATATCTTTTGATTAAACATGGTCCATTCACCCGTGGCCGGAATTGCATATAGGCCCCAATGTATAAACATCCCAAATTTCTGATCCTCCCACCATTGCATCTTTTCGGGCGGAAGATTAGAACCTGGGCCCGATACACCCTGCCCTGCACCCTTTAATGCGGGGTACACCTTACCTTTTTCCATTGATTTTCGTTCTGCGTCGCTCATTTGCTGGCTCCTTACCACAAAAGAATGGCTCAATAGTGTTAGCAGCAAACAAGCTGCCTTGATCGTGTTTTTTCGGTTAAACATAATTAGGGTTTTCATACAGTAACAATTCAGGCAATTAGCGATGGTTTAAACCTTTTGTATGATAATAAACCCAACGTTTTTCAGGACGGTTTAATTAAGGTATACGCCACGCTAAATTAATTAAAGCCAGCGACGCAGAATTACCTAAACCAGACTTTATTTTATACAAAAACGACCTCCGGCCGGTGTCTCTTCCGGCTCTGCAAAAACTCATCACTTCCGATATGTAAGCGTTTTTGCCTGGTTACAATGCAAAAACACTGCCCATCTCCAATAGAAAGTGAAGTTGTCAAGAGAAAGAAAATTTATATTGATATATGAGCCTTAGATTACATTACATTTATTAATTTGCCTGGCTCCGATCTGTTCAATATGATTACTATTATAAATATCATTTTCTGTCTCTCTTTCCTGGTCTTCGCTTACCTTAACCTGAACGATGTCGATCCATGGCTTTGGGTACCAATCTACCTTAGTGCGGCGGTGTGTTGCGGGCTGGTAGTTTTTCACCTGGTTTATCCGAGGTTGTATCTATGCTTGATCGCGATATATCTTGTTCATGCAGGTATCATTTATTTTTCTAAAGATGGTGTCCGCGACTGGATAACGAAATATAACAGGCCAAGTTTGGTAGAAACGATGCAGGCAGACAAGCCTTATATAGAAAAAACGAGGGAGTTCTTTGGCCTGCTGATCATTGCCGGCGCATTGCTCATCAATTATATCGCGGCCTGAGCAACACAGATCGGTCAACCCTGATGATTTGAAGATATGTTCACTTATGATATAGAAAAATTTAAGCCCCTGCTTACAGATCTCATTGCAAGGCATGTAAGCCCGGATGCAAAAGACTGGCTGCTGGCCCAGGGAGCCCATGCTGCATCTGCTGCAGCATTTAACGCTACCTTCACCGCTTTGCCGCGTAAGACAGGAAAAGCTCCGGTCAATGCCGGTACTGAAAACGAAGCTGGTTTATCGGCTATCCGTAAAGATTTTTCGATCGCAGGATGGTCGGTTGACAGGCTTGCCAGGGTATGGCTGTTGTTAACGCTTGACACCACCGATAAAGATCGTTATCAGCGGAACATCGAGAACTTATTCTTAGCTGCTGAAATGAACGAATTGGTGGCTTTATATTCGGCTTTACCTCTGCTTGCTTACGCCCCGATATGGGTACAACGCTGTACGGAAGGCAACCGCAGTAATCTGGGCGTTGTGCTCGAAGCGATCATGTATCGCAACCCCTACCCTGCGGAAAACCTGCCCGAGCCGGCCTGGAACCAAATGGTGCTAAAGGCACTTTTCACCGAAAAAAAGCTGGAACTGATCACGGGATTGGACCAGCGTGCCAATGCCAGCCTTGCACATACATTGATCGATTACGCGCGAGAGCGCTGGTCAGCCGGCCGGAGTACAGATCCTATGCTATGGCGATTAGTAAGTCGCTTTATGGATGATGCTATACTGCAGGACATCAAGGAAGGATTACCGGGTGTAAGCGAACTTGAAAGGGAAGCGGTGGCATTAGCTATTGCCGAAAGCAGCTTTCAGCCAGCAAAAGAATTGTTGAAAGTTGATCATTTAAAGATGGCGGCGGGCAGAAAAACGAGTTGGAACGAATTTATTAACGATACAAAAAATTAATTTTGGGATATGTGTTGCAGCAATTTTGAAAACAGAGAGCAAATACCTGGCGAAAAACCAGAGTCATTTGATATAACGGCCATAAAAGGTATGCGTTTTTTTGACCCGCATGTACATATGACATCCCGTACAACTGATGACTACCAGGCTATGGCTGATGCGGGCGTGGTTGGGCTGATAGAACCGGCTTTCTGGCTGGGACAGCCCCGGACGGGCATTGACAGCTTTCGCGATTATTACAGCAGCCTGGTTGGCTGGGAAAGATTCCGCTCATCGCAGTTTGGCATTAAACATTATTGCACCATAGGGCTTAACTCCCGCGAGGCAAACAATGAAAGCCTTGCAGAACAAGTGATGGAAATACTTCCGCTGTTTGCTTATAAAGAGGGTGTTGTGGGTATCGGTGAAATAGGTTTCGACGATCAAACAGCGGCTGAAGAAAAATATTACCGCTTGCAACTGGAACTGGCCAGGGAAGCCGGCCTGCCGGTACAGGTCCACACGCCGCACCGCGACAAGAAAAACGGCACACGCCGTAGTATGGACATCGCGATAGAACATGGCATTGATCCTTATAAGGTCATCATTGATCATAACAACGAGGAGACCGTTAAAGAGGTCCTTGACCGGGGTTTTTGGGCCGCATTCACGATTTACCCCTTCACCAAAATGGGTAATGAGCGCATGGTTGAAATCGCCAGGCAATATGGCCCGGAGCGGATCATGGTCAATTCGGCTGCTGATTGGGGCATCAGTGATCCCCTGGCTGTGCCGAAAACCGCCGCACTAATGAAAATACGCGGTATCAGTGACAAAGATATCCAATTGATCACCTACGGTAACGCAATTACCGCTTTTGCCCAAAGCGGACAGCTCGATGAAACTGATTTCGCCGCGGTGAGGAACGTTGATCAAAGCGTAAAATTTGAAGGTAACAGTATATTGCGCGGCGGCCAGCAACCGAGAATCGATAAATCATCCATCATCATTAGCTAATCGTGATCTTGAGGAAACTGTACATTTATCTTCAGCTCATGCGGCCCGCCAATATTGTTACTTCGGTCGCAGATATTCTGGCGGGGATCGCTATTGCCAGTGCTCCGGGTACTTTAACGGAAAGAGCCTGGCCAACGGCCCTCCTCCTTTGCCTTTCCACAGCTTGTCTTTACGGCGGCGGTATTGTTTTTAACGATATTTTCGATGTGGAGACTGATAAGATTGAACGGCCTGAAAGGGCTATCCCCTCAGGCAAGGTTAGTTTACCGGAAGCTTCAGCGCTCGGCACGTTGTTGTTAAGCGCAGGCATTTTATTGGCATTTCTCGTTTCGGCGGCATCTGGTATAATCGCGGCAGCTATTGCGCTCTGCGCGCTGCTCTATGACAAGTTTGGTAAGCATCATCCCTTTTTCGGGCCGCTTAATATGGGGATGTGTCGGGGATTAAACCTGCTGCTGGGAGTCAGCCTCATACCGGATGCGCTCAACCATTGGTCAATGTTAGCATTAGCGCCTGTGGTTTACATATTCTCGATCACACTGACCAGTCGTGGCGAAGTTCATGGGGGCAAAAAGAGCAACTTGTATATAGCGGCATTTCTGTACGCCGCGGTCATTGCCTTTATCAGCTACTTTTCGTACGTTAATAACCGGCTGCTATGGTCACTGCTTTTCATCTTACCGTTTACCTGGATGATATTCAAACCGTTGCTCATAGCTATAAGAGAGCCAATCGGCAAAAATATTGGTAATGCCGTAAAGGCCGGGGTGATCTCCCTGATATTGATGGACGCTTCCTGGTCTGCCACATTCAGCTCACTTACATTCGCCTTGATGATCGCCTGCCTTTTACCGCTCTCGTTGTGGCTGTCGAAAATGTTTGCAGTCACCTAATTAATTTCAATAACAAAGATCTTCCCCCGATGGAACATTTGCAACAGAACTTCAGCGTAAAATATAGTTATAACGTCTTTTTTACTTCGGCCTTATTCGCAAAGGACAATCCCCTTCTGAACGGTTTTCTGGCAAACGCTGCTACTTCAGGCGCGTTAAGGAAGATCCTGTTTGTGATGGATCAGGGGGTGGCCGACGCCCATGAGCATTTATACTCCGATATCAACTCCTATTTTCAGACGCATACTGCTATTCAGCTGGTGCCCGAGATCTTGCTGATCCCCGGCGGCGAGTACGTAAAGAATGATGAACGCTATTTTGATATGATCCTCGAAGCGGTAAATAATTACGGTATAGACCGGCATTCATACATCGCCGTAATTGGCGGCGGGGCCGTATTGGATATGGCAGGTTATGCTGCTGCAGTAGCCCACCGGGGAGTAAAGCTTATCCGCATACCAACAACTGTGCTGTCTCAGAACGATTCAGGGATCGGGGTGAAGAACAGCATCAATTATTTTGGGAAAAAGAATTTCCTGGGCACATTCGCACCACCTGTCGCTGTTTTTAATGATGACCAGTTTTTGACCACCCTGACCGACCGAGACTGGCGTTCCGGAATATCCGAAGCTATCAAAGTTGCCCTGATCAAAGACCCTGTTTTTTTCAACTGGATAGAACAGAACGCATCCGCCCTCGTAAGCCGCGACGCGGCAGCAATGAATTACCTGATTTGGCGTTGTGCGCAGCTGCACATGCAGCACATTGCCGGCGCCGACCCCTTTGAAAGCGGTTCATCACGCCCTTTGGATTTCGGGCACTGGAGCGCGCACAAACTGGAATATCTCAGCGGTTTCGACGTTCGACATGGTGAGGCAGTAGCCATGGGGATAGCCCTGGATACGGTTTATTCCTGCCTTTGCGGCCGTTTAACCGCGGCGGACAGTGAGCGCGTGGTAAGCCTGATCCAAAACTTAGGTTTTGAAATCAGCCATGGGCTCTTAAAGATCAGCGGAGAAGACAGCCCATTATTGCAGGGCCTGGAGGAGTTTCGCGAGCATTTGGGCGGAGAGCTCACTATTACGTTACTCAATGCTATTGGCGAAGGTGCCGAGGTGCATGAAATTGATACCGAGCTTTTGAAACAAGCGAGTATTGAACTATACAACCGGCAATTCGAACTTCAACAAACGCAAATTTAAACAATACAAACATCTGCCCTCATGAAAATAAATGCAGCGCACCTGACCTATTGTACCAATATCCATCCCGCGGAGAACTGGCCGGAAACTTTCGGAGCCCTGAAAAACCATTTCCCGGCAATCAGGGCGGCCCTTGCAGGGAAGGAACAAATGGGTATTGGCCTGCGCCTTTCTAATATGGCGAGCCTGGGTTTGCTGGCAGAGGAAGATAACTTAGCGGAGTTCAAACAATGGCTGTTTGATCATGATGCTTATGTTTTCACGATGAACGGTTTCCCCTATGGCGGTTTCCACAACACCGTGGTCAAGGACGAAGTGCATGCGCCGGATTGGACAACAGTTGAGCGCGTGGATTATACCTTACGCCTGTTTCATATATTGGCCGAATTACTTCCTGAAGGTTTGCAGGGAGGAATTTCAACCTCACCCTTAAGCTATAAGCCATGGCATGCGGCCGGTGAAGCCCGGAACACTGCAAGGGCGATCGCCACGGAGAATATTTTAACGGTGGCGGCCGCACTTTTTGAAAAATACAGTTCGACTGGAATCCTGATGCACCTGGATATCGAACCCGAGCCGGATGGCTTCCTGGAATCAGGCCGGGAGTTTATAGATTGGTTTGAAAACGACCTGCTGCCGCGGGGTATTTTAGTGCTGGGAGAACAGTTTGGCCTGTCTCCGGCTGATGCAGAAGCAGTTGTAAAACAACATATTAACCTATGCTATGATGTTTGCCATTTTGCTATCGGCTATGAAGAACATGAGCGCGTCATTGATGAACTGGCCGCGAAAGGTATCTGGGTTGGCAAGATACAAATCAGTGCTGCCCTAAAGGCCCGCCTTCCGGTGAATTTGGCTATGAGGGATGAGGTGACCGACGCGCTTGCCAGATTCAACGAGCCAACCTATTTGCACCAGGTGATCGCGAAAACTGCAAATGGAGAATTGATCCGCTATCCCGATTTACCGGAAGCCCTGGCAGATAGCCGGAACCCGGTAGTCAATGAATGGCGTGCGCATTTCCATGTACCTGTTTTTGTGGAGGATATGGGTGTGGTGCAATCAACACAAAACGATATTATCAGGGTGCTCAACAAGTTCAGGAACGCTGCTTTTACACAACACCTGGAGGTGGAAACATATACCTGGAGTGTATTGCCGGATGAGCTGAAGGCCCCCCTAACGCAATCGATCATCCGGGAATTGGATTGGGTTAAAGCGCAGATATCATAAGAAAGAAACTAATATGAATAAAACGGTAGTTATCGATGTAGTAGGTTTATCCACGTCTCTGATCGGCGAGCATACGCCATTTCTTAAATCTTATACCAAAGACAGACATCTGACGCATATAACACCTGTATTACCTGCTGTTACCACCGCCATGCAGTCCGCCTACGTCACCGGTAAATTTCCTGTTGACAATGGCATTGTAGGTAATGGGTGGTATGACCGCGCGGATTGTGAAGTAAAATTCTGGAAGCAGTCAAACAAACTTGTGGAGGGACAGAAAATATGGGAAAAGGCCAAGAGCGAAGATCCTTCTTTTACGAGTTCGGTAATGTTTTGGTGGTATAATATGTACTCATCGGCGGATTACTCCGTGACGCCGAGGCCAAACTACCTTGCGGACGGACGAAAAATACCGGATTGTTACTCGGAGCCTGCCGGCCTGCGCGATCACCTTCAGGCGAAGTTGGGGCAGTTTCCGCTTTTTCAGTTTTGGGGGCCCGGCGCCAACATCAAATCAAGCCGTTGGATAGCTGACGCTGCAATGGAAACAGATACGCTGTATGACCCGACGCTAACACTGGTATACCTGCCCCATCTGGACTATTGCCTGCAGAAATTCGGTCCGGATTTACCAATTATTGCCAAAGACCTGAATGATATTGATAAAATTATCGAAGATCTGGTTTCGTTTTACAGGAAAAAAGATGCCGAGATCATTATCCTTTCCGAATATGGTATCTCCCCGGTGGACCGCCCGGTTCATTTAAACCGGGTATTGAGGCAAAACGGCTTGTTAGGCATCAGGATTGAGCGTGGACTGGAGATACTTGACCCTGGCGCTTCAAAAGCCTTTGCGGTAGCTGATCACCAACTGGCACATGTCTACATCAACGATGCGAGCGTAACGGCAAAAGTCAAAGCGCTGCTTGAAGCCGTGCCTGGTGTTGAACGGGTGCTTACCCGGGAAGAGCAGGCCGCATATCACATCGACCATCCCCGGGCCGGCGACCTGGTCCTGATCGCTGATGAAAGAAGTTGGTTCACTTATTACTTTTGGCTGGATGACGCGCTTGCCCCGGATTACGCGCGCGTAGTTGACATCCATAAAAAACCGGGTTATGATCCTGTTGAGATGTTTATGAGCTCAAAGCTCCGCGCCGGCTACAAGTTGCTGCGCAAAAAGGCTGGTTTCAGGTATGTGATGGATGTCATTCCCCTGGATGCCGCCCTGATTAAAGGCTCTCATGGCCGGGTGGATGTACCGTCAGAATATCAGCCGGTGATCATTACCGATAACCCATTGGAAAAACAGGACCTGATAGCGACCGACATTCATGATATCATCTGGAGGCACCTGAAAAATTGATTAGCTAAGCTGGCCTTGTATACTGATTGCCGGTTGTTCAAATGATCATCCTGCCATCGGATATGATCCTTCTTATTAACTATTCAATATTACAAAAGCAGTTATTCAAAATTCCACCACGCAACCTGTTTGAGGGGGCTGCCTAAAGTGTAAGGCTCCCCAATACGCGGAACGTTTAGTTCGACACCCAACTCCTTTGCTGCAGGCACAAGCCTTTTTATCGGTTCGTTCCAGGGCTGGTTAGCTTCAATAAACTTAGCCCAGTGAATAGGCTGTAACAAACGGGCATGCAGGTCAGCAGCAGCCTGTGCGGGTTGCCCTAACCACAGGTGCGTCCATGGCCAATTGGGGCTATACTGCCCGCATTCCAAAAACGCCAGATCAAATGGCCCGAATTGCTGGCCTATTTGTTTAAAATGCGGCCCGTACCCGCTATCGCCACTGTAAAACAGCCTATAACTGCCAATCTGAAAAACGTAAGAGGCCCATAATGTTTTATTCTCATTCTTATACGTACGATTGCTGCGATGTTGGGCTGGGGTGGCGGTAACCCGAATACCACCTGACAACGTAATCGATTGGTTCCAATTAAGTTCGATGATCTTTTTAGGGTCAAACCCCCAGTATACCAGATCAGCGCCTACTCCCATGGGCACGATAGCCATTTTAATACGGTTCTTTAATTTTTTCAAAGTTCGATAATCCAAGTGATCGTAATGATCATGAGAAATGATCAGCGCATCTATTTGAGGCATATCATCGGCGTGATAATGCTTTGTACCCGGGAATGCGGTAATCAATCCGGGCACCGGTCCGGCATGATTGCTAAAAACCGGATCAATGAGCATATTAAACTGTCCGCTTTTTATAAGTAAAGACGAATGTCCAAACCAAACGATCGTAGGTGCAGGAGCAGCTAATGAATTCAGATCGGTTTTAATCCACGGAAGTGCATGAGAAGGCCTGATGGTTTCAGGACGTCTGCTCAAAAAAAGAAATTTACGTTTGACCGTAGAATCGGAAAGTTCAGCCAAATTTATAAAAGCTCCATTTTTATAATTTGGTAAAGAATCCAACCGGGTAAGTTCTTCGCCATCCGGATTTTTACCCAGAGATTTAACTACGCCGCAACCGTCGACCGTCAATAATAACAGTGCAGCCAACACAATTCCCAAACACGCTCTTTTCATGCACTAAATGATGAATGTAACGCTTAAAAACAACATTTATTTTATCGATGCGTAATCTGTCTTCCCGGCTGCCATATTCCCACAATTTGAGCCGGCCGTTCTGAATTTATTTCAAAACATAACAAAAGACGATTTTAAGGCAGGTGAGTTTCCGACGCAAGCCGGCCAGTGTCCGAGAACGATATTGTTGGCTATCGACGGCGAGACGAAATTATCGTGGGAACAAGGGCAGACTCAGAAACAACTCTGATAACACTTTACTCCACCTCAATTCAACGTAACCGGATCCCCCAGGGACGTGCTAATCTTCGCGATTTTTAATTACAAGGTTATCTACGCTGAGATTACCGACATGGAGGTTTCTGATTACAGCTTTTTTAACCATGATTCGGCTAATCACCAATGCGCCTATAGCAATCGCGCCAATAGCCATAGATCCCAATGCTAACACAGCAATTGCTGATGCCCCGGTTGCAGAAGCTCCGGTTACCCCGACACAGTTTGTTTTGCCCGTTTCCTTTTCAAAAAGTTTCATGTGATTTTTAATAAAGTCTCTCAAATACGTAACACGACTTGCCTATAATCATTTGTAATTTCCAATTCACCGGACGGTTATTATTTAGTTGCGGAATAGCCAGACTATGCCATCCGCTACCGGATCATGTGAAAATATTTCTCCCTGTTTTCAAATAGCACCCAGATGAGCACCGCCCAAAGCACAAGCACCATCGGTATTCCCGAAGATAAAGAAATAACAGTTAACAATATGCCAACCATAACTGGAAAAATGATCACCGCGCCTAAAGCCCTGAAACGGGGAATAATCACCAGGATCCCTCCAATAATTTCGGCGATGCCGATAAGTGGCATCAGCCATTTGATCTGCATAATGGCGCCAAACATGGCCATAGCATTTGGCGGCATATCTTTTGGTACAGGCATGTAATTTAAAAACTTGTTCAGGCCTGCATTGATAAACATCAGCCCGAATAACAGGCATGCAATGAATAGGATTTTGTTTTTCATTTTTTATGTGGTTTAATTGTTTTTTAGTAATTCAATATGGACGGCCTTACACTTTCACCTTTTTCCAGTTCCCTTTTTTAAAGTAATACCAGGAAACCAGGGCTAAAAGCGCCTCCGCCGCGGGCACCGCTGCGATGGCGCCTGCCGAATGCCATCCTAAGCCTTTTGCGAGTAAGTAAGCTAAAGGCACCTGAAAAAGCCAGAAGCACCCAAAATTGATCCATGTAGGCGTTTTGGTGTCACCGGCCCCGTTTAAGGCCTGGCTCATGACCATGGCTATAGCATAAAAAATAAATCCCGAACCGATGATCCGGAGCGCCGTACTGCCAAAGTTCAAAATAACGGGTTCGGTTGTAAATATGCTGATGATGGGACGGGCAAAGAACAGGAACAGCAGCATGACGAAACTCATCAATACAGCATTATATCGCGCCGTAAGCAACACACTTTGAGCCGCCCTTTCAACATGACCTGCACCTAAATTTTGCCCTACCAGGGTCGCAGCAGCATTACTTAACCCCCAGCATGGTAAAATAAAGAAAACAAAATTCCGAAAAGCGATCTGGTAGCCGGCTGAAGCTGCTGTACCGCCGGTTTCAGCAACCAACCGCGTCAAGATGATCCAACTGCCGCTTGCAATGATAAATTGAAAGGTTGCCGGCCAGGCCACAGCGATGATGGTCTTTACCACAGCGGGATCCCAATTAAAGTGGACACTGCGAAATTTCAGAATGCCGCTGCCTTTAAACAGGTGGTATACCTGGAAGGTCACCCCGCAACTCCTTCCAATTACGGTGGCCATAGCAGCGCCCTTCAACCCAAAAAAGTGAATGAAAACCGGGCAGAGAATAATGTTTATAATGCTTGCAATCCAAAGGCTCTTCATCGCCATGGCGGCGTCACCCGCGCCGCGAAAAATTCCGTTGATCAGAAACAACAGGATAATAATAAGGCTGCTGCCCAGCATGATCCGGGTAAAAATAGCTCCGTCCCTCACCACTTCTTCGCTTGCACCCATTAACTTTAAGATCTCAGGTGCATATAAAACACCAGCCATGCTTACTATTATAGTTGTAATCAGGCAAATTACCAGCGCCTGGGCTCCTGCATGTGCCGCGGCTTCCGGTTTCTTTTCACCAATCCTTCGCGCTACGATTGCCGTGGCCGCGGTGCTTAAGCCAATAGCGATGGAATAGACAATGGTGATCACCGACTCCGTTAAACCTACCGTGGCTATAGCGTTTTGTCCAAGTTTACCTACAAAGAACATATCTACCACCGCAAAAACGCTTTCCAGGCTTAATTCCAGGATCATTGGGATAGCCAGTAAAAAGATGGCTTTCGGGATACTGCCTTGTGTATAATCCTGCTGCTCGCCGTTTAGAGAAAGCTTAATGGCGTTCCAAAGCTTTGAGCTTGTAATTTGTATTGTACTCATCGTTATTTGCTTGTTTAAAAATTTTGTACGGTTTACTTTGTTGTTTTCGTAACACGATCCTAATTGATCATAAACTTAATCAACGATACAAAGATGGGATGCACGCCGGTGTTTCGCAGTGTGCAAAAGCGACAATCCCGGGGGTAATTCGCGACAAGATTATTTCCACTACACGTCTGCTTCGCTCATAATCTCCACATACCCTGCGGTTCCATGCACACGAATGCGTTGACCGTCTTTAATCAGCTTGGTCGCGTTTTCCACGCCAACAACCGCCGGCAAACCGTATTCACGGGCTATTACCGCGCCATGTGTCATCAGTCCGCCAACTTCCGTAACCACGCCCTTGATGGCTAAAAATAAAGGGGTCCAGCTTGGGTCGGTAAAGGTTGTAACCAGGATATCGCCATCTTCCAGATCAGCACCTTCTACGTTTAGCACCACTCGTGCGCGCCCTTCAACTATGCCGGAAGAAACAGCGAGACCGGCCAGGGCCCCTGCCGGGATATTTTCCCGTCTGTAATGACCTGTTATTACCTCACCTTCAGATGTAATAACTCGTGGCGGCGTCAGCTTTTCATAAAATTGATAATCCGTTTTGCGCTGGTCAATAAGCTGGTAATCTACTTCTCCGGTACGCACCGCCTCCTGCAACTCTTCAAAATAAAGATAATAGCTATCTTTTTCATCATGAAGCACACCGGCTTTTACAAGGCGTTCGGCTTCCTGAAGCAAAGCCTGCTTATAGATAAAGTACCTGCTCACGATATCGTATTTCGGATATTCGCGGTAGCCGATAAAATTCCGCAACAGGTCAATCATCTGCTTCGTTTCCCGGGCTTTTTCTTCACCATCAGGCAATTGTTTCAAGCGCAACATTAAGTCTTGTTCTTTTTCTAAGGCTGCCTGCTTCCCCTGCTTAAATCTTCGGGTGCTCTCCCCTGGTTCGAGGTTTTTGGTATTACTCAAGATCATCGGAACCAGCGCACCTGGATTTTCCCTCCATCGGGTACGGGTAATATCGATCTCGCCGGCGCAACGCATACCATACTTGTTAAGATAAGCAATGAAAGCGTCGTGTACTTGCGATCCGCCCTCCAACTGGCATAACCCATTCAATAAATTATTCTGTTTTGCCCCTTGCAGATAGGCGATGACCTCCGGATAGGGACGAATCACATCCGCCAGGTCCAAAAGTTCAAGGCCCATTTCTGAGGTAATGTTGTTTGGAACAGAAAGCGACAGAACATCTGCTGCGTTGATTTCACCAAGCCACTCTTTCATCTTGTCATTGATCCAGGCCGATGCATGGATGGCCGCCATGATCACGTTCAGATTTTTCTTTTCTAAAGACAGCTGCCTCCGTTGCTGCATATCGTCCAGGATGTAATCAAATACATCGGGTCCTGTTTTTGCCCGGATGTTATCTTTCAATGCTGATACCGACTTTTCACTGCTATTGATGAGATCGGCAACAATTCCCACGTCGTTCCCTACTTCCGTGAGTATATCCGACGCTGACATCCCGTGATGACCTTTAACCTGTCCGGGAATATTGGCTTCAGGGTCCTCTTTTACAAAGTTTCGATCGATTACAGTCATCAGTGCGTCTTTTATGAGCGGATCTGAATGCCCCAACACGTTCAACAGATTTTCCCTGCCTGCCGGCGAAGCCAGGCCCTTCGAGATATCAACAAATAACCTTCCGCCAGCCATTTTGAACATCGCGCGGTTTCCGGTTAACATCCAAACGGATATGCCGAGTGGTTTAAATGCATCAGTCATCATTTGTTGATGCCCTACAGATACATAAACCCGGTTCTCCTGATCGTCTGCCGCTGGCACAGGATATATTGTGGTGATTGGCCGGCTTTGTACAATATAGAATTTATCGTCAGCTAAACACCATTCAATATCCTGGGGATGGCCGAAATGTGCCTCGATCATCCTGCCCGCTTGTTCGAGTTTTAGAATTTGCTCGTCAGTTAGTGCTTGCATATGTTGTTGCTCCGGCCCGATCTCTGTTTGCCTGGTGCCGCCATTTTTAATGATCTCAATAGCGATCCTTTTCTCCGAAATCTTCTTTTCAATAATTCTTGACTCACGCACCTGGTAATTATCGGCGTTAACCAAACCAGAAACCAGTGCTTCCCCCAAACCAAAGCTTGCATCTATCGAGCTCACTGTCCTGTTTCCATTAACCGGATGGGCTGTAAACAGCACGCCTGCTACCTTTGCAGCTACCATTTGCTGTACAATAACAGCCAGGTAAACCTTGCGGTGATCAAAGCCATTCTGAAGCCGGTAGATTATGGCACGTTCCGTAAAAAGAGATGCCCAACATTTGCTGATGTGTTTTAAAATAGCGGCTTCGCCGATAACGTTTAGGTAGGTATCTTGTTGTCCGGCGAACGATGCGGTGGCTAAGTCCTCCGCTGTCGCACTTGAACGAACGGCGTAAGCGTAATCACTTCCATATTGGTCCATATGCGCAACGATCTGGCTTTTCAGTTCCTGAGAAAGAGCTATCGATTCTATCAGCGTTCTGATCTTTTTGCTTATTTCATTGATCTCATTCTTTTGGTTTTCGGTTAGCAATGCTAATTGCTCCAGCAGTGAATTAAACTCCTGGTCGTTCCCAACAGTTTCTTTAAACGCTTCAGTGGTTATACAAAAACCGTCAGGCACATTAAGCGCCTTAATTTTGTATAATTCTGCCAGATTTGCCCCCTTGCCCCCGATTAACTTAATAAACGTTTTATCGGCCTTTTTTAAATCAACAATGTATAAACTTCTGTTTTTCATATACCTCACTTGTCTTTAAACTGATTGGCTGTTTCATTCATAATTGCAATCGATCCTTCCAAAAATTTTTCGATAATTTTCAAATCTTCTTCAGCGAAAGAACCGATCAATTGCTCCGAATGGCTGCGATAATCCTTGTAAAGCGGAGCCATGAGCTGCATTATCTTTTCAGTATCCGGCACTACCAATACTTTTCGCCTGTCCGTTTTCGCAAATTCTCTTTTGACCAGGTCTTTTTTCTCAAACCGGTCAATCAAACCTGTAACAGCGCCGCTGGTAAGCCCTGTTACTTCCATAAGCTCACCGGCTGTCATGGCCCCTTTCACCAGGAAAAAGCCCAGGTATTTTTGATCGGTACCTGATAGTCCGGCTTTTCGAGCGATATTTTCATGCATTTGAATGGATGTATAAGCATACAACTGGCTTAGTTTTCTTATCCGGGTAATAGCTTCGCTTTTCACAATATCTTTGTAACTTTGATTATCTTAGTTACAAAGATAATTTTATTTTATTAATTGAAAGAAGTAATTTAGAAATCGGTGAATATAATTACGTTGTTTCCGCCTCCCGACCTTGACGAATATGTCGCTGGTATACTGACCATTGAAAGCAAAACCCTCAGTGCTGATTTTATTTTGCCGCTTTATGCCAATGGCTGCCCTACACTGGTATTTCAAACGGCATTAGGAAAGCGTTCTGAATCGGATACCGGATATCTTAACCTCTATGGACAAACAATCCAACCGAAAACGCTCATGATCAAACAGCCTTTTACGTTGATTGCCTTTTTTATGCTCCCACATATCGTCCAGAGCTTATTTGGTGTAAGTGCCCGTGAATTAACCGACAGCTATCTCGACTTAAGCGAGATCTCACATTTTCATCGCCATATTATTGATACTAAGTTTTTTTAATTGAATCAGGGCCACTTTCTCTTTTCCTTCGATAATGTGGTAAAACTGATTTACTTTCAAATTACGAAACCGTTGAACAGTATGGCTGCCAGCCCATGTTATTTCAAGCTCTTCGATAAGCCCGGCATGCCCTACCCCTATTTCCGCCTGTATGGGCGATGAACCAAAACTACCGCCCGAGTTTAGGTCGTGGTAAACATTTCTTTTAACACCATTGTCAACAAATGTTATTTTTAACCGACTGCCAATGGCAACCTTATTACATTTCACCCCTTCTGCCTTTATAGTTATCCAGTTATTATCGTTCTGACCAGGGTTTACGTACAAGGCACTGGTATAGGCATCGCCGGCGTAAGCCCCGCCCATTTCAATGAAGATATCCTGTAAACCACGGTTCCTGAAATCTGCAAACGCGACACCGTGGCCTTTTTGCAGGTTTCCCGTCCCGGAGACGCCTGTAATGTCCTCAAACCGCTGTCCGTCTAGGTTCCTGAACATTTTATTGGGTATAAGGGAGCCAAAATCGGGGTTGCCTGTGCCAAAATACAGGTCGGGAAAGCCGTCATTATCAATATCACCAAAGTTTGCGCCCATGCTGAACACTACTTTATCAAGACCCGTTTGTTTGGTAACATCAGTGAAAGTGCCGTTATGGTTATTTTTATACAGGTAAATGTTTCCTGCATTGGATATGGGCTTTCCGAGCGCTTCTGCAGCCGAATAATATCCCAGCGGGGCCTCGAATTTGTAATCTGCAATCAGGATATCCTGCCAGTCATCATTATTATAATCAAAAAACCAGGTAGTAAAAGTGCTGTTGGTATTTGCCAATATCCCGGATTGCTTGGTAACGTCTTCAAAGTCGGGGATATTCCCGCTGTTACCTTTATTTTTTAAAAGGTACTTACGCCCGTCCATTGTTGAAATAAAAATATCCGGCCACCCGTCATGGTTAAAATCTGCCGATGTAACCCCTTTTACGTATGACATTACATCGCAATGCGCTTTATGGCCAACCTCAGTAAAGGTACCGTTCCGGTTATTTATATAAATCATGCTCCGATGGATATTGACGCTGTCGCCGTTGTTAAAACCCTCCGCCCCTACAAATACATCAAGCCATCCATCATTATTAAAATCAGCCCAGACTGCCGCCTGTGTAGGGTGATAAAAAAGTAGCCCGGCGGGTATCGTTACATCCGTGAATGTGCCATCGCCATTGTTACGGAGCAGCGAGGCAGGCTGGTTGCCAAAACCGTTCTTTTTCCAGGCACCCCGCAGTACAAAAATGTCCATCTTCCCATCGTTGTTGTAATCAGTTTGCTGGATATTCAGCCCGCCTGTAAACTTCCCCAACCCGCTTGTTTCAGACTTGTCAATAAATGTTCCGTCCTGATTATTTTGAAAATAATGCATATGATCATCAAGTTCCGTTCCCGAGGTTACTATATCAAGGTAACCGTCGTTATTAAAATCATCTGCTATAACGCCACCCGCCCTGCTGTTCAGTTTAATACCCACATCGGCAGCCATATCGGTAAACGGCTTTATTTTTGTCGCGGATGTTTTATTGAGATTTGGGATTAAAAACGGCTTGGGCACACTATCGGGGTAGTGTCCCAATGTCATGTAAGCAATATTGAGCATCCAGCGGGATTCCAGGTCGGCCGGATGCTTCTTCAAAATGCTTTCATAAACTGCAATAGCATGTCGCGAACCGGTTTGATTTACATGAATCGCGTTATCCCTTATTGGGTAGGTACATGACATTCGGTTGTGGTTCAACATACAATTAGTTCGCTCGCCTAACCTCATGTAGGCCAGTGCCATATCCGGTTCAAATAAGTCACGCTTTGAGCTATCGGCCCCCATCATCATTTTTTCGTAGATGGCAACAGCCTGTGTTTCGTCACCGGTTTCCAATAAAAGCTTAGCCTTGGTATTTAAAAGATAAAAATCATTTTCCCTGCCCGGCAGTTTAAGTAAGCTATCGCACTGCGCCACTTTCGCTTCGGGACAAAACGGATTGCGGCTGTTGTAATCCTTTTGGTTCAGACCGGCAATGACCTGGATCATTTTACCCTCGGATGATTCGCGGCATGATGTAATAAATGACATGGCCGGTATCAAGAGCAAAAATTTTGCATAAATATTTAACGACGTTTTTCCACGGGCCAAATTCAAAGCAAAATTGATAATTACATTCTTCGGCATTTCGTTCTGTAAAATTAGCTACACATTATTTTTTCTTAAGACTCTGATCAATATTGAAGGTGTTATATTTTGAATACCACAAGCGGATTATTAAAGCTTAATTTCCCTACACCGGCCATCGTTAGATACAATCTTAACTTTCTGCACGTCCGGGCTTATTTTCAGAAACCTTGCCGATTGTGATAAAAAAGACGAGCCGTAATAAAACTCCTGCTTGGTAACCGAACCATCTTTTGCAGATACTTCCGCATAGGCATCCTGCGGCCCGATCTTTATGGTTTTTCCCGGTGCGTTGAGCTTTAACAACTTCAAATTGCCGTTATGCTCGCTGGCCGCGAGGTAGTAACGGCTATCGTTCCCCTTAAGTTTTACCAGGGCTTTCCCATCGCCGGGGAAACAGATCCCGCTTTGCAAAATCGTTAATGGCTTAAACCCTCCTTTACCATCACCTTTTAAAAGCAATCCGTTTAAGGCATCGTACCGGCCTACCGAAACATTTGTACTGTAATCGTTCCCGTTTATGGCTACGTCTAAATTGCCATCACCGTCAAAATCATCCACTACCATTCCGTTAATGGCAGAAACCTGCGCATAGTTTGGCAGAGGGTACATTTTAAATTTCCCGTTTCCTAAATTTTTGAGATAACATGAAGTAAGCGTATTGGCTTTTAACCGCAAGGCATTTTTCAGTTGTTCAGGCGATAACAAATCCTGCAACGTTGCGTGGCCAAAGGATCTGTAATTAACAAACTTTTTTCGGAGACTGATCATTTGCTTAATAGCATCGTCGCGAACAAAAGATGGAAATTCACGTTTCACCCCGTCAGTGTCGGGGAGGAATAGGGATGGAAAGGCATCAGTGGTTTTACGTTTATCAAAATCGCCTGCCGTGATATATACGGGCTCTTTATCGCTGGCTTTGAAAAAACTATTCTTTCCCAGGTTGCCAACAATATAGTCTATCTTACCGCAATGCCTGAAATCGCCGGCCGCGATGGAATTCCACCAGCCGATCTTATCAGCAATACCAGACGCTGCTGTGGAGTTAACGAATTTGCCCCCAACGTTTTTGATAAACGTAATGGGCATCCATTCACCCGCTATAACAAGATCCGGCCAACCGTCATTATCATAATCTGTAACCAGGGCATCACAGGTTAGCCCCAGATTTTTTAAGCAAGGGGCAACTGATGCCGTTACATCTGTAAATTGCAGCTTCCCGGGTTTACTGTCGTTTCGTAAAATAAAACTGGATACCGGGTTGGGATAATGCCAGGGATCAACCCGACCGGTTACCAGCAAGTCGAGCTTGCCATCCTTATTATAATCGAACGCTCTGACACATAGCTTACTTGTAAAATTACCGGGTAAGGCACCTTTTTGTTCGCTGAACCGCCCGCGGCCATCGTTAAGGTAGATGCGGTCTGCATAATTTTTTGAACCCGGCGCGCTTTCATATCCCCCGCTGGCCATATACAGATCTGGCTTCCCATCGCCATCGGCATCAAAGAACAATAAACTTTCATCCTTATAATTTGCACTGTCCGGTTTTACATCAATTAAATTTCGCTGATTAAATTTACCGTTAGCCTGCTGCAGGAAAACCTGAGCGGGAAATTTCGTGTTACCGCCAATAGCGATATCATCAAGCCCGTTGCCATCAATATCTTCGGCTGCAAGCGCCGGAGCGTACGCCGAAAATTTGTGAGGCAATAATTTCTGAATGGTAAAATCCGGAAAATCATCCTCCTTGTGCCTGTAACTAATACCTGCCGTGCCTGTAACTTCAGTAAACAGTGCCCCCCTGTTTTTTTGGGGTATAACCCAACTATAAGCCTGACGCGCATCATTGATATTTACTTTCAGCGTTTGATTAGCGCTTACATTTTTTAATACCTGCTTATAATTATTCGACCATCTCACTACTACAGAATCGAGCTTATTGACTTTGCCGAGGCCAAAGTGCGCGATGTTTTGGATAGAAGATAAATATCCACGATAAGGATTGTTCTCGTATACCTGGTGTTGCTTGCCTGCATAATAGATATCTACCCAGGCACCAATGCCATCCCTGTTAAAGTTGTTGCCATTCAATTTTACCTGCAAGTAATTTGATGGTTTGGAGGTAAGTGCGCGGCTATTGTTTTTATAGATAAGAGCCTCGTCATTGATGTTATTGATCACCATATCCATTGCACCGTCACTGTTCAGATCAGCATAAGCGGCGCCGTTTGAAAAGGTCGGTAAATCCAATCCCCATTGGCTGGAAACATCACCAAAGTTTAGGTCGCCATTATTTTGAAAAGCATAATTATGGATCTTGACTGTAGGAATCTGGTCAATAACAGTTTTTTTTGAGGCTGTGGAATAAGGATTGTTTCGGTAAACGATAAAGTCATGATCAGTAACATCCTTCGGAAATCCATTGGTTACAATGATATCACGGTAACCATCATTGTTGAAATCTGTTATCAAAGGCGTCCAGCTCCAGTCGGTCTCTGTAACTCCGCTCAAGAACCCGGTTTCACTGAATACGGAGTTCTTGATAGAATCATTCTGCCCCAATCCCGGCCCCTGGTTTATCTGCAAGGTGTTACGTGCATATTGATATTGGTATGCATAATGATTAAATAACTCGTACGACTGGTAGCTTTCCGGCATCGACATCATTTTTTTCCGGTAATTATCCGGTGGTGACATGTCCAGTTCAAATACATCGGCCAAACCATCGTTATTTAAATCTTCGATGTCCTGCCCCATCGAGTTCATCGAGGTGTGCTTAAAGTATTCTTTAGATCTATTGGTGAATGTACCATCACCATTATTGATGTAGAGAATATTGGGCGATATAAAATCGTCGGTAACATAAATGTCCTTCCAACCGTCTTTGTTTATATCCACAATAGTTGCCGCGTGCCCATAGCCTTCAATGGATATACCGGCTTTTTTGGATACATCGCTAAACACCGGGTGTTTAAGCTGGGCATCCCATTTGCTTTCATATAACCTCCCTGTACTCTTACCGCTGCCGTCCGCGATTATCGGGCGAAACTGGTTTGCGTAATAGCCATCGCCGGGGCGGTTAACGGTAAGATACATGTCCAGCTTGCCATCATTATTGTAGTCAAAAAAGGTTGCCATGGTAGAATATGCGTGTATATTTAGGCCATATTCTTTGCCTTCTTCCTTAAAGTGCGGTACCCCCTCTTTATCTGCCCCCTGGTTTATGTAAAGCAAATTTTGCCTTTTAACGCTATCCTGTAGCAGCGAATTGCATACATAAATATCCTGCAAGCCATCATTATTAATATCAATAACGGCAACGCCTCTGCCCCATTTTCCTAAACCATTAACGCCGGCTTTATCGGTGATATCATCGAACTTGAAGTCGCCACGGTTCAAGTACAGCTTGTTTGATACCATATTACCCGAAAAGTAAATATCCTGCAAGCCGTCGTTATTAAAATCACCTATACCAACTCCGCCACCATTGTAAACGTTGGCATTGTCAATCGGGTTGATAGAGTCGTTTTCGGTAATTAAATTATTGAAAGTAACGCCCGAATGCGAAGACGGTATCAATTCGAACAGTGTTGCTTTCTTTTTAGCACATGAAAAAAGAACAACACTAACGAGTAATAAAGCCGGGTAAAATTTCTTCATTTATAAATTGGTTTATATGGAAAAGATAGGCTGCTATGCACAGCCTATCTCTTTTAACAAGTCCGAAACTCTATACTTTTTAACTGCTATATATAAGCAAGTTAAGTATTAATAGCCAGGGTTTTGATGTCCGTTTACCTTAGGGTTATTATCCAACTCGGCCTGAGGAATTGGCAATAGTTCATCTCTTCCTTTTCTGAAATACGGGAATGGGTCAGTGGTGAAGTATTGCTTTTTCCTCCAGCGAAGGATGTCGATATTTCTTATTTCTTCGCAACCCATTTCCACCATTTTTTCGTGCATGATGGCTTTTACCACATCAGCTTTTGACGCTACAGGAAATTGCGCTGTTGGATAAAGAGGCATAGCAACATCCGCACGTGCACGAACCATATTGAGGTAGTTAATTGCTGCAGGAATATTACCCAGCTCATTTTCACATTCGGCCAGCATCAATAAAACCTCGGCATAACGGATAATGCGTTGATTATTGCCGCCCGGGTGGAAACCCGCTGCCGGCAAACCTTCCTTGTAGATGATCATGAACTTACGAAAACTGATCTTTTTGGTTACGCCGTTCATCACTGACGAGTTGCCGTTCTGGTCGCCGTCTGTTAGCACCGACGCACCTTTATTATAAGTGTCGCCCGATTGGTAACAGGTGTAGTGAAAACGGGGATCAGATTTGGCCGCGCCGGTAGCAGTGTTCTCAAATTCGTTAATCAATTTGTTTGACGGAATAAGATTTCTCCATGCTATGGGGTTGTATTCCTGGTTACGTACGGTAGACTGCGCTTCAGTAGGACTGTCACCGCCCCAGTTAAATCCGCCGTCGCCTTTGTCAACAAAAACGATCTCGAAGATGGATTCGCTATTGAATTCGGTCTCCTCCTCAAAGTTGTCGAGGTACCTGGCAGTAAGGGTATAGCCGTTTGCTCCGGTTGTAGGGATCTTTAAAAGCGCAGCTTTAGCACCGGCATAATCACCGGTTTGCATTAATACGCGGCCCAGCATAGCATTTGCCGCAGAAGCGGTTGCCCGGCCTTTATCGGTACCGGTTTTTTCAGGAAGAACGGCTGCTGCATCCTGAAGATCTTTAACAATTAAGGCATAAACCTCTGCTTCGGATGAGCGTGGCTGAAAATCGCCAACTGCCTTAGCAGGCGTTGTATAAACCGGCACCCCTCCCCATTGTGAAACCAGGTCGAAATAAGCCCAGGCGCGCAAAAACTTAGCCTCGCCAACCAACCGGTCACGCAGGGCCGTGTTATCAGTTACATTAGGCCCATTCGCAATAACTACATTCGCCCTGAAAATAGTTGTGTACCAGGTATTCCAAACAGAGTTCATCACCGAGTTGGCAGGATCAACATTACCGTTAAGCATCTGTCCCCTTGGGGCTTCAAGCTGCCCGCCGCCGCTTGCAACTTCATCACTTCTGAGGTCGTGAATAAAAAACCACTCCCTTGATACCAGCCCCAGGCTATGTATGGCAACATAAATAGCGTTTACCCCCTTGGTTAACTGATCGCTGGTTTTGTAGTATTGGTTCGTTGTTACATTATTAGGGTCGCTGGTGTCAAGGGACCCTTTTTTGCAGGAGTTAACCGTTGCCGTTACCATAATAGCTGTAAGGGCCGACCATATGTATATTTTCTTCGTTTTCATTGCTGTATCTTTTTAAATTAATCATTAAAAGGTCGCCTGTAAACCTAGCTGAACTGTTGTTGGCTGCGGATACTGGCCGTAATCAATACCGTTGGTAAGGGTACCATTACGAGAGCCGATTTCGGGATCAAGACCTTTATATTTAGTAAATGTTAAAAGATTGGTTGATGCCACGTAAATCCTGAGCCTGTTCAACGCGTTGTCTGTTTTTGACTTTAACCATGAGGTTGGGAAATTATAGCCTATCTGCATATTTTTAACCCGCAGGTATGAGCCGCTTTCAATCCACCTGGTTGAAGGCCTTTTGTTGCCGTTCGGATCACCTGAAATGGCGCGCGGGATATTTGTGTTGGTATTTGTAGGTGTCCATGCCTTTAACACATTGGTACCGGCATTGAAAAGCCTTGGCATGCCTTCGAGGATAATCCTTTCGCCATTAAATATCTTGTTGCCATAAACGCCCTGGAAAAACACTATCGCGTCGAAATTTTTATAGGAAGCGCTGTAGTTTAACGAGTAGGTGAATTTTGGCAGATAGCTACCAATAAAAGTGCGGTCAGCATCAGTGATAACACCATCGTGGTTTATATCCCTGAACTTGATATCGCCGGGAGCGGCATTCGTTTGCTTTGCTGAATTAGCAACTTCACCGGCGTTTTGGAATATCCCATCTGCAATATAGCCAAAGAATGATTGAACCGGCTGCCCAACTGCTGTTTTGGTTATAGGATCACCACCGCCATAATCCGCGTCGCCGCCGGCGGTAATGGAAGCATTGGCGGTACTAAGCGTTAAAACCTTGTTTCTGTTGAGGGAAAAATTTCCGGTAATATCATATTTAAATTCGCCGTGTGTTTTATGATAACCTAAACTAACTTCAAAACCGCGGTTACGCATTGAACCCACGTTAGCTAAGGTCCCGGTACCGTTAAAACCGAGGCTGGGCGAGGTAGGTACTGTTAATAGAAGATTATCGGTTTTCCTGGTATAAACCTCGGCAGATAATGTAAAGACATCCTGGAACAAGCCCAGATCTAAACCAATGTTGGTTTGTTTAGTTGTTTCCCATGACAAATTGAGGTTACTTAAACCACTGTAAAACGAAGCATTTCCAAGATCGGCCAGTGAACCGTTGAACGGATAGGTAGCTATGTTAGATGATATCGGTTGCAAATAAGGATAATTGCCCAATACGGTGCCATTGATACCTGTTACACCATAACCGGCCCTCAGCTTTAATGACGAAACCGACTTGAGCGACTTCATGAAATCTTCCTGGTCTACCTTCCAGCCTAATGACGCGGCAGGGAAACTTTCATGTTTATGCCCCGGCGCAAATACAGATAAACCGTCGCGACGTATAGAGCCTGATATCAGATATTTGCCTTCAAAATCATAACCCAAACGGGCTACTTCTGAAACGAGGAGATTGGTGCCGTAGGTATAATTAGTGAAAAGATTAGTCGCGCCATTTAGTGTCCTTACCGTATTGGTATTTTGGTTACCCGAAGAAACCTGATTGTCGCCGCGTGAGCTTTGGGCCTCGTAAACTAAAACGGCATTAACATGGTGCTTGTTGCCGAACGTTTTATCGAAAGTAAGCTGCTGCGAGTACAGTTGCGTGGTGCTGGTGCCCCTGGTGTAATTAATAACCGCGGTTGGCGATTGAGAGGTACCACCGTCATTATAAATAGGCGTGTAAGTATTATTCATGTTGCTGCCATAATCAATACCATAAATTGATTTAAAGTTAAGCCATGAAGTAAACTTCAGCGTAGCGTAAGCATTACCGTGGATAGTATAACCGTGATTGGTATTATCAATCAGTTTGGCTGCCTCAATCGGATTGGTCGGGTCCGAGCCATCGAAACTATTTTGTGGCCCCATAAACCCGCCGGCGTTATTTGGATTGTAGATTGGCAGATATGGCTGCATCCTCACCACATTTGTTATGGCAGACCGGTTACCCGCATCTACGCCGTAACGCTGATGATTGATGATGGCATTGAATGTTTCGCCAAACGACAGGATTTTACTGATCGTATGATCGGCGTTAACCCGAATTGCCTTGTGGTAGGCACTCAAGCCCTGGGCGATACCCTGCTGATCGAAGTAATTTGCCGAAGTATAAAAGCGGGTCACCGCGTTGCCACCGCTCAATGCCACATTGTGCTGCTGGATAGGAGCATTACTCCTGAAATACGCGTCCTGCCAGTTGGTATTTGTTTGAGCAAAGGTTTGGGAACTACCCGCATAAATTGGTTTGTTAAAGTTTTCTGGCAGCAGGCGCGGCGGTATGGCTATAACAGGAGTGGCTGAACCGTTAAGAGCGCGCTCATATTGCAAGTATTGCTGGGTATTAAGCAGGTCATACTTTTTGATTACATTTTGTATGCCATAGTATGAGTCGATAGTTATCTCTGTGCGGCTATTGTTGCTCCCCTTTTTAGTGGTTATAATAATAACACCATTTGTACCCCTGGAACCATAGATCGCCGCAGCACTCGCATCCTTCAACACGTCGATACTTTGAATATCCTTAATATCAACGCCTGTGAGGCTGCCCGGATATCCATCAACGATGTATAAAGGATCAGATCCGAAATTCACAGAGCTAATACCACGCAATGAAATAATAGCCCCGGTTCCCGGACCGCCGTTATTGGTAACAGTAAGACCAGCTATACGGCCTTGCAAAGCTTCAATGCCACCCACAGGCAGAGAGGCAAGAGTTTTGCCGCTAACCGATGAAACCGCTCCCGTTACCTTAGCACGTTTTTGCGATCCGTAACCAACCACAACAACCTCTTCCAGGTTCTTGGTATCTTTTTTCATTTGCACCTTTAGCTCGGCAGCGCTGGTAACCGTTATCTCTTGCTGTGCAAAACCAATTAATTTGAAAACGAGCACGGCTGAATTTCCGGGCACTGCTATTTTGAAGTTACCGCCGGCATCAGTAGTTACGCCTTGTGTTGTGCCTTTTATGGAAACCGCTACGCCGGGCAGGGGTTGGTTATCGTCATCAGTAACTTTGCCCGAAACGTTGAATGCAGGCTTCATTTTCAAAGCGCCATTTTTGTTAATGGTAATGCCATTCAATGAACCTGCTGAACCACGATTATGTGCAATTGACACCGATGGCATTGCGAGCGCGCATCCGGTTAAGATGAGCGTAGCGTAACGCCATTTGTTATTATAAATTTTTTGTAAAGAATACTTCATGTTATTAAGGTTTAAAATTTTCGATTCGATTAAGGAAACGTTGACGTGATTTGCTCTCGGGGCAACATTTACCGATATCGTTTAAGCTGTAAATGCCTAAAATTATCCTGGCCTTACCTAATGGTAACTACCGGATTTAAATGAACGACGAAACCTATCCGTTAGCTGTTCCGTACTTATCCAGGATCTGAAAATCTCTTTTTTGTCTTTCCATAATTTTTCTTGTTAGTTAATTGATTGATAATTGATATGTAGGTGTTATTAGTTTTCAATTTCAAACAGTATCCCACGCCGAACCGGACAGCAAACGACAAATGCCACGAATGCTCCATTATTGGTCAACATGTTTATAATTGGTAATCTGTACGTTGTAATGCCAACAGTACTTATTGTTACATCCTGCAAAAAGCAGGTTGTAATAACAGGGGTAAAATTATCTTTCGCGGTTGGGCAGGTAGCGCAGTATTTATCTTAATCTTACAACATTTGTTTAAGCAAGTTCCCTACAACAAGGTTTTCTTTCCATGTTAAAACAGTTTTCCCGCATGATATATGACGTGCCTCAATGTAGATTTTTGAGACCGATAAAAATTACAAATAACTGATTTTAAGCTATTTAAATACAAAACAAAAATCAAAACGAGTTGAACACTGGTGATTTTCTTTACCAGAAACTGGCACTGGTTTGTTAATTTGAAGGCAAAAATACCGCCAACAACAATCGATTGCGAAACTTGCCCGAAACACGGTATTTAGGTATTGTTAAAACAATAAATCTTATTGATTTATAGCTATAGAAATAATAAATATTTTTAGCATACCTGCTTACAGGAAACAAATAAGGACAGCCTCGCGCTGTCCTTACAACCAATTTTAAAAAAAGAAAAGTAATAAAGGTGAGGTATTATATCTTGTAAGTATGTGATAAAGTATTTGCGCGTTAACGCAAATGCTACAAATAATTATTGATCATATCAGTAAACTTTGTTAAGGTTATGTAGTCCAGGATTAGTACACCTCAAGCAATCAAATGTATTAAGGATGGTAAACTTTAAATGACACACATGTTGAAAAGGTTAACACATTGGTTTACTAAACGCACAATCGCTCCCCCATTCCTAACTTATTGCTGTTCTTTGTAGACTATTGCAAAATGCCCTAAACAATTGTTATAGCACTTTCAACAATTGTTGTAATAGTATGATTATGGGTTAGCCTATTTTTATCAGCAAGCCGGCCGGCAATTTTGACTGCCGCGAAACCTAAAAGAACATCAAATGAATCTAAGGATCTTTTCTCTTACCCTGTTGGCAATCGTCTTGTTATTTGTTGGTAATGCATCAGCCCAAAACAAAAAGTTTTATATTTTTTTGTGCTTCGGCCAATCAAATATGGAAGGTAACGCACGCATACAGCCACAGGATACCGTAGTTGATCCGCGTTTACAAGTACTGGAAACTGTTGACTGCTCTAACCTTAAACGGGCAAAGGGCAACTGGTACACCGCCGTACCACCATTAGCACGCTGCAATACCGGCCTCACCCCTGCCGACTACTTTGGCCGCACCCTGATAGCAACCCTGCCCAGCGATGTAACAGTTGGTATTGTGAACGTATCGGTAGCTGGTTGTAAAATTGAATTGTTCCAAAAAGACAGTTATAAGGACTATGCAGCCACCGCCCCTTCCTGGATGGTGAATATGATCAACGAATATGGCGGCAATCCCTATGGCCATTTGGTCGAGATGGCTAAACTGGCACAAAAATCCGGTGTAATTAAAGGCATCTTGCTGCACCAGGGCGAATCTAACCCAAATGATACGCTTTGGACACTGAAAGTGAAAGGCATTTATGATATGCTATTAAAAGATCTTCACCTGAAGTCCAAAAAAGTTCCCTTGCTGGCTGGCGAGCTTGTTAATGAAGACCAGGGCGGCAAGTGCGCTGCTATGAACCACATAATTGATAAGCTTCCTGAAGTTATCTCCAACGCATATGTGATCAATTCAAGCGGCTGCCCGGCCGCATCAGATAAGCTGCACTTCACCGCTGAGGGTTATCGAGTTTTAGGCACCCGATATGGATTACAAATGCTCAATCTGTTGGGTTACAAAGCATCAGCCACCACCTATCCTATACAAGTTCAAACAACAGGGAATGCCGGCAGGTAACATCGATATTTTTCTATCCGATAAAATGAAAACTTTCTTAAGCCACACTTTTGACATCTATTTTCTTCACCCGGTACTCGGATGGCAGAACATTATATTTTGCCTTGAATGATTTGGTAAAATAATGAGGCGTCGAAAAACCGATGGAGTATGCTATCTCTGCAATGGTCAAATCGGTTTTTTCGAGCAGTATGGCTGCTTTGTCCAGTTTTATGGAGCGGATAAACTCCACAGGTGGCTCGCCGGTTAGTTCGGTGATCTTGCTATAGAATGATCCCCTGCTCATACTAAAATGATGGCTGATCTCCTCGACGGAAAATTTAGGGTTGTTGATGTTTTTCTCAATATACATCACCACATCTTTAATGAACCGTTCTGACGAGGATTCGATATCCATGTCTGCCGGGATAACTTTTATTTTTTTCTGATAGGTTTCTTTAAGCGACTTATTTAGATGAAGCAGGTTTTTAATTTTGATATTCAGGATATCGAAGTTGAAAGGTTTGGTCAGGTAATCGTTCACGCCCAATTCCAGCCCTGCAAGTTGCTCTTTTTGGCTGGCCATCGCCGTTAATAATATAATGGGAATATGGCTGGTCCTTTTATCAGCCCTAAGTTTACAACTTAGCTGAATCCCATCCATATATGGCATACTGATATCACTAACTATCAGGTCGGGATGGACGGCAAGTGCTTTATGCCACCCTTCACGGCCATTAGCCGCCTCCGAAACTTTGTAAGTTGCAGCCAGGCTTTCTGACAAGTATTGCCTCATTTCATCATTGTCTTCAATGACCAGAACATGGAGCCGGTTAACACCTGTGGCAATCGCCGTCTTCGGTTTATTGTCCCTGTCATCGTCGATAATAACTGGGGCAGCCTCAGGCGTATTTTGCTCATGCATTGCTGTCTCCGATAGATTAATTACAGGCAATGAAATTGATAAGGAGAAAATTGAGCCTTTGCCTAATTCACTTTTCACACCAATCTCGCCGCCATGCAACTGCACAAGCTCGCGTGTTATCGATAAGCCTATCCCGCTTCCCTGATTAAGTATGGCAGGCTGGGCATCTGCCTGATAAAACCTGTCAAAAACATGCTTAACCTGCTCGGTTGCTATACCGGTACCTGTATCCGCAACCGAAATACCCAAGCGATATGAATTGCCGTCTTCTGATATAACAGGGGCGGTAACTTCAACAGTAATTTGCCCGCCAGGCATCGTAAATTTAAATGCGTTGGATAGCAAGTTAAATAATATTCGCTCCACTTTATCATGATCAAATTTTACAAATAACCTTTCCCCGGCAGTTTTAAATACCGTAACAATTTTTTTTCTATTGGCCAGGTCATAAAACGAATCTGCTACTTCGCGAACAAAAGAAATAAACTCTCCCTCAACCAAATTCAACTTAAGCTCATTCTCTTCAAGTTTCCTAAAATCGAGCAGTTGGTTAACCAGGTTAAGCAACCTGCGCGAGTTTCTTTTAATAACACCTAATTGTTCGGTAACAGGCCCGCTGTTAGGCTGCTCCAAAAGCTTATCAACAGGCGCCATTATCAAAGATATCGGTGTCCGGAATTCATGGCTCAGGTTGGTTAAAAACTTAATTTTCATCTCATCCAGTTCATGACGGGCTTCGGCTGCTTTACGTTCCTGCTCATCGTGCAATTTCTTTTTAAGCTTTTTAACACCCTGCCTGCGGATGAGCAACAACACGCCAAAGGCCAGCAAAACATAAAGCACATAAGCATATATAGTCATCCAAAAAGGCGGCTTCACTATAATTTTCAACGATGTACCGGTATCATTCCATTTACCATCATTATTGGATGCCCGTACCCGGAACGTGTATTCTCCCGGATCAAGGTTGGTATAACTGGCCGTTGTTGATGTTCCTGCATTTTTCCAGGTATTGCTAAATCCCTCTAAAATGTACGAATATCGATTTTGCTGTGGAAGGGTATAATTAAGCGCCACAAAGTTTATGGAGATGTCTTGTTTATACTTTATGGTGATCTCTTTTGCCTCACTGATATTAACAGGCAAGGGGTTATCACGATTGGGCGAAATACGTTTATTATCTATACTAAGCGTAGTTAATACAACCGGGGGCAGATTTTTATTAAGCCTTACATCTGATCCTTTAAAATAATTGAAGCCGTCGACGCCGCCAAAGTAAAGCGTGCCATCTGCGGCAATAATACCCGACCCGTTTAAAAAAACATTGTTTTGAAGCCCGTTATCGTTACAATAAACATAAAGTTTCTGATCAGCAGGATCAATTCTCCCGATACCCTGGTTTGTACTGAACCAAATATTATTGGTTTTATCCTGCAAAATTTTACAAATTACACCGTTCGGCAACTGGCTATTGTATTTAAACGGGGTTATTTTTTTAAGCCGATGATCATAAAAGAAAAGGCCATCGCCGTTGGTACCTATCCACATATTGCCGTTAGTATCGCGTTTTAAAGACAACACCTCTGCTATAGGCAAACCTGTATTGATTGGATTAAGTGTATCGAACACTTTGGTAGCCGGGTTATAAATAGCGATGCCCGTACCGTACGACCCGATCCACATATTACCGTCATTATCCTCTTCAAAAGCCCTGATATAACCATTTGATGGCATTTTATAGCCTTTTACGGAGACTAAGGCAGGTTTAAACCGGCGGAAGCTATCAGCCTTCGCGTCAAAAATATCGATACCCGCGCCGTTAGTACCTATCCATACATTACCAGAGCGGTCTTCCTTGAAGCAGAAAATGTTATTTTGACTGATATTTAGCTTTCCGCTACCGCCGGTGAATTGTGTATAGCTATTGTTTGCAGTATTGAGTTTAAAAAGCCCGTGGCCGAATGTTCCTATCCAAAGTTGTTTTTTATGATCCAATAACATAGCCAGAACAGGCAGGCCTGCCGAATTTATTTTTTCCTTCGGCTGAATAGCGATATGAGTGAAACGGTTGGTTTTGTTGTTGAAAATGCTAAGGCCGCCGCCGTCTGTCCCCACGTATAGCTCATTGTCATTTTTTTGCGCGAAAGATGATACGATTGGCGCGCGCAAACCGTAAGGGTCTAACTCAGTGGGTTGCACATAATTAAACAATGTGAGGTTTTTGTCGTATTTATTGATGCCGCCCATATAGGTACCCACCCAATAAATGCCTTTAGGATCGATATAAATGCTGCGGATGGATTTACTGTTAAGGCTGTACGGATCGCGCGGGTCATGGCGGTAACGGATGGATTTCCCGGTGTGGATATCCATAACATTCAAACCGCCTTCGGTACCAACCCAGATGTGGTCTTTATCATCAGCGGCAATGCTGTAAACAATGTCACCACATAGCGACGTCTCATCCTTATCATTATAACAGTAATTAACAAAGTGTTCACCATCCTTATCCAGGCGGCTTAAGCCATTAGCTGTACCTACCCACAAATTGCCCGCTTTATCCTGCGAAACTGTCATTACAACATCCGAGGGTAAACTACGGGTATCGTTTTTTTGATGACGGAAGGCTTTAAAACCTTTATGCGTATCATCATATAAATACAAACCTAAATTGGTACAAATCCATATCCTGCTGTAACTATCCTCAAAAATACAGCCCATGCTTTTAACAGGTATCTGCCCTGGTTTGCCTGTCCCGGTTTCAAAATGGCTGATATATTTACGATCGGGGCTGATCACATCAAGGCCGTTTACCGTTCCCACCCAGATCTCATTTTTATCGTTTGCACAAACGGCGGTAATAACACCCTGGCTTAAACGCTGCCCTTTTAAGGGCGAACTAAAGCTTTTGAAATCATCCGCCGCCTTATCGTAATAATACAAACCAAAACCGATGGTGCCTACCCATAGCGTACCAGCACGGTCCATACTGATGCTGCTTATTTCGTAGGAGCCCGGCTCTACCTGCCTTTTGGCACCCAATGTATAAACTTTAAACTTCCTTCCGTCATACCTGTTCAGGCTTTCGGAGGTGCCAACCCACATCATCCCGTTATTATCTTTTACGATGGCATTTACGGCGTTACCCATTAACCCTTGCCTGGTGGTTAATGCGGTAAATTTCAGGTTAGGCTTTTGAGCATTTGCCAGGAAACTGAGGTTGGCCAAAACGACTAAGGTGAGTATAACGCGCACAGTGCCTGCCAGCACTGTATTGATCTTTTTGCGAATACACAAATCGGGTACAGAATGCATCATAACAAACAGGTTACTTTTTTCCGGAGCGGATAACCCGCAGGAAAAAATTGTTGATGAACTATGGTTTTAAAATTGGTGTGATTGACGTCTTCGAACAAAACATCATTATCCAAATCTACATTTTATGATGATGAAACAGGCAAACATTTGTTCAAAGAAATAACACACTTGTTCAATCACACAGGTAATTATTGTACAAAAGTACATATCGACGAATTTGCGGCAATGATATCGCTCCACATGGCATCGACAAATGTTGTAAAATTATGCTAAAAACTGCGTGCCTTGTTTTTAATATAAAAATACTTTTATAATAAGAAAAAGCCGCTCAAAACAACAGGATAGCCATTATAAATTATTTTTAAATATTTCATCCCGGATCAACTTTTCATAAATAATGAAAACTGGCTCCGGTTAAAGTCAAAACAAAACAACTACTTAATATGTGTAACAATAACAATTAATCACAATTTAATCATTTATCGTATTCCGTGTATTTCACCGGATCAAAACAGCCCGGCACTTTACTATTAGCCACAATTTATAAACCTCAATATTCTATTATGAAACCAAAATGTTTACTTGCCTTGTTGGCCGTTACATGTGCCTCCAGTCTCTGCATGGCACAAACAGCTTCAATTGCCGAAGATTTCAAACCATCAACTTTTAACCAGCCGGGACAAGAGTACCCCCAGGTAAACTCGCAAGGCTACGCGCGCTTTCGTATTAAAGCCCCACAGTCGGACAGTATAAAAGTTAGCCTTGGCCTTGGCGGGCGCGGGGGCACCAAACTCACAAAAGGAGCTGACGGGTTCTGGACCGGCACCACAGAAGGACCGATGGATGAAGGATTTCATTACTACCACTTAACCATCGATGGCGGGGTATTTAATGATCCGGGCACATTAAATTTTTATGGATCCACACGTTGGGAAAGCGGCATTGAGATCCCCGCGCACGACCAGGATTTTTATGCGCTTAAAGATGTTCCGCACGGCAATGTACAGCAGATCCTTTTTCCTTCAAAAAGCACCAATACCCAGCGCAGGGCTTTTGTTTACACGCCACCAGGGTACGAAAAGGATAAATCAAAAAAATATCCGGTACTATATCTGCAGCATGGCTGGGGCGAAGATGAAACCGCGTGGAGCAACCAGGGCCATGCCAACCTGATTATGGATAACTTAATTGCAACCGGTAAAATACAGCCCTTCATTATTGTAATGACTTACGGCATGACCAACGATGTGAGGCCCGGCCCTGGGGCATTTAAAAGTTTTAAGATTGATCACTTTCAAACAGTTTTAACTGACGAGCTTATCCCCTACGTTGATGCAAGCTTCCGCACACGTGCAGACAGGGCTCACCGTGCGATGGGGGGATTATCAATGGGCGGTATGGAAACGCATATGATAACACTAAACAAGCCCGAGCTTTTTGCCTATTATGCCCTGCTTAGCGGCGGAACTTATTCGCCGGATGAGCTTAAAGACAAAACCAAACCCAAACTGATATTCATAAGCTGCGGCAGCAAGGAACGGCCCGACGGCGTTAAAAATGCCGTGATTGCCTTAAAAGGTGCGGGATATGACGCGGTATCTTACATTTCTGAAAACACCGCACATGAGTTCCTGACCTGGCGCCGTAGCCTTTACGAACTTGCGCCTTTGCTATTTAAAGAGTAAATACCAATTACATTCCCACGGTCATATACCAAGAAGCCCTGCCGGTAAAATGCCGGCAGGGCTTCTTGGTATAAACGGTCCTCTAAAAATAAAGTATTTAAGGTTGGTTATTTTGATATATCGAAATAACCAACCTTTTTTGCATAATTAACGTTATTATTACTAAACCGATGGCTGAACGATATCCAAGGACTGACAAAGACTTTTTAATCGAATCGATAGTAGGTTTAAAAGACGTTACAGATCGACACACTTTAGCAGGTTTTGAAGATATACCGGACGAAATCTTATACAGGCGTTTCTTTCAGCTAATTGATTTCTTGCAAAAAAAACAATTAACCAACGTCATTAAATACAATGGTCTGTCAGATATAACTATTAATAGTGAGCTAAAAAACTCTGATCTTAACGATGCTGGATTTTATTTTTTACAGTATGCATTAGGGAAATGGGAAAGTCGTTTCCATAAGGATCAAGGAGATACTAAAGAAAGTGAATTCATTGAAAAATGGTATAAGGTATTTGTTAAAAACAATCCTGATCTCTTTTTTTAAATTTACTTTTCTTAATGATCTTGTCTATGAAAAATTTAAACTTCATTTGGTGATTGTACTTAGGTTAAATCCACCTCCCCGATCCCTTTATTCGAAATCGGGGAAGTGATTGTTTAATTTGAAATAATGCTCCTTTAACCTGTTAATTATGCTGACCTAACTGATTAGCAGCTCCTGACAAAACAATGTACTGCGCACAGCCGGCTATTGTAACTTCATTCTCCCCCCAGAAAAACGGCCAGTCTTCCTTATTCTCCGGAAAATCGGGTTTAAGCAGCAGGATACCGGGCACTACGCCACCGGCAATAAACCTGAAGTCGGCCCGGTTATTACCGTAGGTTACTTTTTTTGAACGTACACCGACCGCCGATACAAACGAAAGGTTGGAATAAGGATGACACCCGAAAATATAATTCAGCCCTTTGTAAACATATTCCGGACCGATTATATTAGGGAAATACTTATTTGCGTAATAGTTGGTAATGGCGTAGTTAATAACCTGCCCACTACCGCCCCAGCCTCCCGGAGTAACCGGCACACCATAGGGATTTTGTTTATCGTACTCATCACATGAAGCCTTGTACTTTTGCATATAGGCTGCGATTTTATCCTGGTAATCTTTATCCATGTAAGGGTAAGCGTGCAGCGCGCTTATCATAACAAAGCCGGGAAAGCGATCAAGCATCGGCATAATCAGCTTTTTGAAATGATCTGCATACTGCTGATCTTTGGTTGTGATATACAATTGGAGCGCGGCAAGCATTTCGTTACCGGCAAGGAACCTGTTACGTGCCCGGGCGGCCGAGTCCATGTGCATTTTCAGGCTGTCGTCTTCGTGCCAGAGTTTCAATGCACTTTGCAAACTTTTAGCAGAGAGCGTATCATTGTACCCTTTTAACGCCCTGCTGGCAGCGGCAAGCGCGGCGGTAGCCTGGTAATCCAGTGCTATATTCCTTGTAGTGAACGCCCATCTGTCATCCATAGTGCCACTTGATTTACCGTCGGTTTGGTAGGGCTTCAGCGAGGCGTTATAAGGCAGGTTATCTGTTTCGTTAACGGCGTCTCCGAGGTGATGGTACTGGTGCAAATTAGGCACTATGATTCCGCGCGCCGGGTGGCCAATGTTCACTACCTGCGCTACCAGGTTAAGCGTACCATGTTCAATTTGCTGTAAAAGATCAGGCTTACCGTCAGGGCGGTGTATATCTACGTACCGGGTTGGGTAATCCACATAGGTTTCGTCGCGATCGATCTTAAAATTCTCCCAGGCTTCAACAAAATTCAGCACAACGCTGCAGTGCGATGGCGTTTCAATATCAAAATCGCCGGCATCAAACCAGCCGCCAACATTAAGCCCGGGGATGCGCTCAAGCGGTTTATATTTTGTGTCAGTAGTTGGCCCCATCTGGTACGTATCAAAATGCTGGTGGTTTGGAGGTGCCTGCAAGGCGTCATCAAGAAAAGGCGCGCCGTGCCATACTCGGTAGGCCTCGTTAACCATCATGTGATCCATCTGAACCGGGAACCAAACATCCATTGTGGGATGCCCTATATTTTCATAAACATTTGCATTGATGGGGAATGCATTGGTTTTTTGGTCGCCGTAGGCTATCACATATAAACCTGCTTTTTTCACACTGCTGAAGTCGAACTTCAAATAATTGTAACGGGTAAATTGTCCCCAGTGCTGTACAGCTGCTTTAAGCCGCTCAACGTATTTCCCATCGGGAGTTATCTCAAAAAGTGTGGCGGTTTGTAATGGCGTGTCATTTTTATCCAGTTCTATTACTGCGGTCTTTTGCTGCTCCGGGCGGTAACCAACCTGCGAAAACTCAATTACGGGCGCACGCTTCCAACCAGGTACGGCATTTGGCTCAATATACCAGGTTAATACTTTGCCCGTTTTTCCTGCCGGTAATAAACTGCGCACAATAAACCATCCGTTTTGCGCAAGGCTTCGGCCGTCAAACAACTTAAGGTCGGCATCAAATGATTGAATTTTAATGGTGCGCTCAGGATCTTCGGGCGCCATCACCAATGTTTTACCGGTAGCCAATGGTGCGGGCTCGATAAATTCATTGCGGCCACGATCGTCAAATGTGCTGTGGCCGGCAAACTGCGGGATTTTTTGACTTGAAGGAAGCATTTTTGTTAAACCTGCCGGGTACAGCGGAAACTCGCCCGGTTTTCCATCAATCAAAAATGTTTTCTCAAAGTAAGCAGATGGTATAATTTCCAGGTTGAAACCTGCCCTGCCTGCTAACTTTTCCGGCACCGGTTTATCAAGGTATAAATTCAATTCAACGCCATTGCCTTTCGGCGTAACGGTGATCCTGGAATCAAAATCATAATCGGCGTAACGCATGGTAACATCAATTTGATGGTTGACGCTATCAACCTTACGGTTAACCAGTGTGGGCACCAGGTCCCATTGCTCGGGTGTGTTTTGCAGCCGTACCGCGCCGCCTGTAATTGTACGCACGCCGTGATGTATCAACTCAACACCTGCTGTCTTTTCGTCCTGAAAGATCCCATTATACTGGTTACTAAATACGAGGACGTTGACGCCGGGCGTTTCGAAATAACCCAACTTGTTTAGTTTTAGTTTTTGAGCCGTGCCCCGGAGGGATGACAGGCAAAAAATTAATGCCATCACCATCATGACCGGCTTCGGTAAGTAAATTTTCAATTGCATGGTTTATTAGATTTATTAAAGAAGTTTATGATCGGAATACCGATTACGGACTGTACGAAAGTATCCGTACAGAAAATGGTTTGCTACCACAATCCAATATTTTGATACCACGAATGTATCTGCATGGATGCGTTCCCAAAAATGCTATATGATTGTTACAATCAGACGCAATTAAACACAGCCTCAAACATTCCAGATATCTAAAACAAACTGGTTATCAATACAATTAACGATTCAAAAAAAGAATAGCGGGCGTATTTTCCGGCTTCCTGTTCATTTACGCAAACGGGATTGATGGTTCATTTTCCAGGTCTTAAACATTCGTGCTATCATTATCATGATTTGTGTTAACCGCGGCAAAGTGCTTGCCCTACTTTCGGGTATTCCTCAAACGAGCAAAAACTAACACAATTTAACCCGCTTTAGCGTCCTTAATCCGAAAGGCAATCAGTTTAGCGGATTAACTGACAACAAAATTATGAAGAAGATAGCCTACCTCACCGTCATCGGCATTTTGCCTGCCTTGCTGGCCCTTTCACAGCCAGCTCTTAAACATTCACCGGCCGGTTTCGACACTTACCGCGCTGGTATAGCACACGGAAAATTAGACACCGTTACCTACAACTCAAAAACAGTTGATTCCAAACGGCGCGCAGTAGTTTACCTGCCACCCGGCTATACCGCTAAAAAAACATATCCTGTTTTGTACCTGCTGCATGGTATTGGCGGCGATGAATTTGAATGGCTTAACCAAGGCACGCCCCAGGTGATATTGGATAATTTGTATGCCGATAAAAAACTGGAACCAATGATCGTTGTGTTGCCCAACGGCCGTGCCATGAAAGACGACCGTGCCACCGGCAATATAATGGCTCCGGATAAAGTTGCCGCGTTTGCAACTTTTGAGCACGACTTGCTGGATGACCTGATCCCATTTATTCAAAAAAAATATCCAGTTTATACCGATCGCGAACACCGGGCACTGGCCGGATTATCAATGGGCGGTGGTCAGTCACTTAATTTTGGGCTGGGCAACCTGGATAAATTTGCCTGGGTTGGAGGCTTTTCATCAGCACCCAATACCAAAAAACCTGAAGAACTGTTACCTGATCCCGATGCAGCCAAAAGCAAACTTAAGTTGCTTTGGATCTCCTGCGGCGATCACGACGGGTTAATGTCGTTCAGCAAACGTACCCACGATTACCTCGAACAAAAAAATGTGCCGCATATCTTCAATGTCGAGCCGGGAATCCACGACTTTAAAGTTTGGAAAAATGATCTTTACCTGTTTTCGCAATTCCTGTTCAAACCTGTTGATATCGATAAATATAACATGATGATTTCGGGCGGCCCTGCATCTACCAATATCAGAGGCTCAAAATATCCTTTTATCCAACCCGACCACCGGGTGCTTTTCCGTGTCAAGGCGCCGGATGCACAAAAAGTTCAGGTTGACCTGGGCAAGAAATATGACATGGTAAAAGACACGGCAGGTTATTGGACAGCTACAACAGATTCAATTGGCGAAGGCTTCCATTATTATTCGTTGATTATAGATGGCGTTGCTACAACCGATCCTTCCAGTCAAACCTTTTACGGCATGGGGCGCATGGCCAGCGGCATAGAAATACCATTTGACGGCGGCGATTATTATGCGTTAAAAAACGTTCCGCATGGCGATATCCGCATCAAAACCTATTTTTCAACCGTCACCAAATCATGGCGAAGGCTGTTCATTTACACTCCGCCTGGTTATGACGCAAGCCAGCTTAAATACCCCGCGCTGTATATATTACATGGCGGCGGCGAGGACGAAACCGGCTGGGCAACCCAGGGCAAAACCAATATGATCATGGATAACCTGATTGCGGCCGGGCAAGCGAAACCCATGTTAGTGGTAATGCCCGATGCCAATTTCGGCGGAGGTTTTGGTGAAGCCGGTCTCAAAACCTTCGCGAGCGAAATAAAACAATGCATTATCCCCTTTATAGAAAAGAACTACCGGGTTAACCGTACCGCGCAGGGCCGTGCCCTGGCCGGGCTTTCCATGGGTGGACTAAATACCCTATATACAGGTATCTACAATACTGATACATTCAGTTACCTTGGCGTATTCAGCTCGGGATGGATTTTACCTGCACAAAACAGCATCGCTGATGCACAGTATGATTTTATGAAGAAAAATACTACCAAAATCAAGACCAACCTAAAAGCATTTTGGATTGCGATGGGCGGCAAGGAGGATATCGCGTATAAAAACTGCCAGGTTATGCTGGGCAAGCTGGACGAGATGAAAATAAAACATACTTATTACGAGTATCCGGGAGGTCATACCTGGCCTGTTTGGCGAAATGATCTTTACCAATTTGCCCCCATCCTGTTTAAATAATTAATGATCAAAAAAATCAGATCAAACACATTCTGTTCATGAAAAATATTAAGTTCTGGCTATTGCTATTCGGATCAGTATTGGGCTTCGCCGGGCGATCCATGGCACAAAATCCATTAATCAGGGACCAGTTTACGGCCGATCCCTCAGCCCGCGTTTTTGGCGACAGGGTATATGTTTATCCATCGCATGATATTAAGGCAACGCCCGGCCATGGTCGCCCTGGTTGGTTTTGCATGGAAGATTACCACGTTTTTTCATCAGCAAACCTCACCGACTGGACTGATCACGGCATGATCATCAGTCAAACAACAGTGCCCTGGGCCGACCCTGCTTCGTACAGCATGTGGGCTCCCGACTGCATTTTCCGCAACGGCAAATATTATATGTACTTCCCTACTACCATGAAAGGCAGCGAAAACGGTCGCGGCTTTACCATAGGTGTTGCCGTGGCCGATAAACCTTATGGACCGTTTACCCCTCAGCCAGAACCTATAAAAGAGGTGCATGGCATCGATCCTAATGTATTTATTGATAAAGACGGACAAGCCTACTTGTATTGGGCACAGGGAAACCTGTATGCTGCAAAACTTAAAGAAAACATGCTGGAACTTGCTTCAGAACCAATAATTTTAGCCCAACTGCCTGATAAAGGGCTGAAAGAAGGCCCTTACCTGTTCGAACGCAATGGCATTTATTATCTCACCTACCCGCATGTGGCCAATAAGATTGAGCGACTGGAATATGCTACCGGCAACAACCCGATGGGGCCTTTTAAATTTGCAGGCGTGATTATGGATGAGTCGGCTTCCGGCTGCTGGACCAATCACCAATCAATCATCCAGTTTAAAAATCAATGGTACTTGTTTTACCACAACGACGACCTATCGCCGAATTTCGACAAAAACAGATCGATAAGGTGCGACAGCCTGTTTTTTAACGCCGACGGAACGATCAAAAAAGTTATCCCAACCCTGCGTGGCGTGGGGATCACCAAAGCCTCAGAAAAAATACAGATAGACAGGTACAGCGATAAGGACAGTACCGTTAAAATCTCCTTTCTTGATACCGCAAAAAGATTTGACGGCTGGAAAACTACGTTCAAGAATGCAGGTAGTTGGATCCGTTACAATCGTGTTGGCTTCGAAGGCAAAAAGTTTAAAGAATTGCAGATCCTGGCAAATGCAGCAAGTAAAGCAACTATAGAAGTGCGGCTTGGCGATCCCAACGGACGCATATTGGCTTCGGCAAACATTGCCGAAGGGAACGATTGGCAAGTTATACAAACCCGCCTCTCTTCTCTCCCATCTAAAACCGCCAACCTGGTAATAGTATTAAAAAGCGGCACCGGCGTTAATATCGACTGGATAAGTTTCAAATAAATTAAAATTACACCTGCAACTGATCCAACATGAAATTTAAAACGATTACAACATTAAAATTCCCGCTGTTACTAACTGGATTTGTCGCTCTGGCATCCTTTACGAACCGACAGGCCCTACACCATAACGCAGATTATGGCCGGGCTGCAACCTCATCACATAAGGCTGATAAGGGATTGAAAGATTATTACCGAAAGTATTTTCCTATCGGTGTTGCAGTAAACGCGGCTGCACTTAGCGGACCTGAAGCAGAACTGATTGCAAAGGAGTTTAACAGCGTAACACCGGAAAACGACATGAAAATGGGCCCCATTCATCCGCGCGAAAATGAATATAACTGGAAAAACGCCGATGCTATCGTAGCATTCGCGCAAAAGCACCACATGAAAATCAGGGGCCATAATTTGCTTTGGCATGCGCAGGCACCTGCGTGGATGTTTAAAGACAGCACGGGCAAACAGGTAAGTAAAGATGTGTTACTGAAACGGCTTAAGGATCATATTACCACGGTAGTCAATCATTTTAAGGGTAAAATATACGCGTGGGACGTAGTTAACGAAGCCATTGATGATAAACCCGATAACTATCTGCGTAACTCATTATGGTACCAGATATGCGGCGAGGATTTTATTGCCAAAGCGTTTGAATACGCCCATGAAGCCGACCCAGATGCCCAGCTTTTTTACAACGATTACAACAGTGAGGTTCCATCCAAACGGGATAAGATTTGTAAATTGCTCAGGAACCTTAAAGACGCCGGGGTGCCTGTAACCGGAGTAGGTTTGCAGGGCCACTGGAAATTAACTGACCCCAGTTTGCAACAAATAACTGAAGCTATGGATAAGTATGCAGCACTTGGATTAAAGCTGCAGATCACGGAGCTGGATGTTACGGTACGTACAGGCCCACCGCGTAAAGCAGGCGATCAAACGCTAACGGATTCCGCTTATACGGAAACTATGGCCGCTCAACAAGCCGAAAGGTATAAGGCCATTTTTGAAATCTTCAGGAAATACAAAAAAGTAATAACCGGGGTTACTTTTTGGAATGTATCAGACCGGTACAGCTGGCTTGATTTCCGTGGTGGCGGTATTGCCGGAGGCGCAGCTGCGACCGAGGGCACAAGCCGCAAAGTGATCAAAGCCTACCCGCTGTTGTTTGATGAAAAACTTCAGCGTAAAAAGGCATATTGGGCAGTGGTTAACTTTTAACGTAAAATGAATGAAAACAAAAAACATCGCATTTCTTAAACTGGCAATTACCTGCCTTTTATGGCGACTGGCAGTTATGCCTTTAAACGCGCAGACTGCACAAAATCCCATTATATATGCAGACGTTCCGGATGTATCGATGATCAGGGTTGGTGATACTTATTATGCAAGCAGCACCACTATGCATCTTAATCCGGGGCTGCCAATCATGAAATCAAAAGATTTGGTGAACTGGCATATCGTAAGTTACGCGTATAATACGCTTGATGGTGGAGATGCCCTTAACCTGGCAAACGGAGCAAACGCATATGGCAGGGGCTCATGGGCAAGCAGCTTGCGTTATCATAACGGTACTTTTTACGTTTCCACATTTTCGGGCACTACCAACAAAACCTATATCTACAGCACAGAAAACATTGAAAAAGGCCCATGGAAAGAAATGTCCTTTAAACCGGCATTACATGACCACTCACTTTTTTTTGACGATGACGGCAAAGCTTATATGATCTATGGGAGCGGCAAGATCATGTTGGCCGAACTGAATGATGACCTGTCTGGCGTCAATCCTGATAAAAAACCGCAAATCCTGATCGAGAATGCAAGCGCTGCTGCCGGTCCCAATATTGGTTTGCCTGCCGAAGGCTCGCAGCTGTTCAAAATTAAGGGTAAATATTACCTTTTCAATATCAGCTGGCCTAAAGGGGGAATGCGTACCGTTTTAATCCACCGGGCCGACAAGTTGACCGGTCCTTATGAAGGCCAGGTAGGGCTTCAGGATAAAGGTGCAGCCCAGGGCGGGCTTATCAATACCCCGAAAGGCGATTGGTATGCCTATTTATTTCGTGATTTTGGCGCCGTTGGCCGGGTGCCGTACCTAGTACCGGTTACCTGGACAGATGGATGGCCTGTATTGGGTGTTGATCACAAAGCACCAGATACGCTGGATTTACCCGCGAATAAAAGCCTGATCCCGGGTATTGTATCCCCGGATGAATTTAGCCGTAAAAACGGCGAGCCAGTGCTGCCGTTGGTATGGCAATGGAACCACAATCCGGATGATCAGTTATGGTCGTTAAAAAAGCGGGCCGGCTACCTGAGATTGACCACCGGGCGGCTGGACAGCACAGTACTATCGGCACGTAACACCTTAACGCAGCGCACTATTGGCCCTCAATGTTCGGGAACAACTTTAATTGATGTCGCCAATATGAAAGATGGAGACTTTGCAGGGCTGGTTTTACTGCAAAAAAAGTACGGCTTCGTTGGTGTAAAATCAGATCATGGCTCTAAACAAATAGTTATGATCAGCGCGCAATCCGGATCGGCTATTGAAGCGACCAGCATACCTCTAAAGCAAACAACCATTTACCTTAAAGCAAGCTGCGATTTTACTAACCGGGCAGATAAAGCCTACTTTTTTTATAGTCTCGACGGGCGCAAATGGGAACCTATTGGCACACCGCTGCAAATGGTTTATACCCTCCCCCATTTTATGGGATATCGCTTTGGTCTGTTTAACTATGCAACCAGGCAATCTGGCGGTTATGTTGATTTCGATTTTTTTCACATCAGTAATACACAATAAGATAGTGATGCATCAGCCTGTCACCATTTCAGAATAATTAAGGAATACCAACAATGACAAAAAAGCTACTATTCTTATCTGCTTTATGTTTAAGTGCATTCAGCGGTTTACAGGCGCAAACCCGCCTCAACCTGGATCTTACCAAAGGTGTGAACGTAAGTCCGAAGCTTTACGGGCTCATGACCGAGGAGATCAATCATTCCTATGATGGAGGTTTATATGCCGAACTGATCCGTAACCGGGTTTTTAAGGATAACCCAAACCAGCCCGATGGCTGGAGCGTTGTTCAGGATGGCGATAGCAAGGCATCGATACAGCTCATTGGTGCCGATCCGGCTAATGTCCCTTTTGATCAGGGGCGCAATGCTATTAACGCGGCACTTACAACCTGCCTTAAGCTTACGGTTAGCCAGACAAACGGTAACCGCGCGGGCATTGCCAACAGTGGCTTTTGGGGTATTCCGGTTACACCGTCAACTACTTATCGCTGCTCATTTTATATCAAAACCGGCACTGTCAATTTTCCGCGGGGTAACCGGCCCGACGCTGCTCCGCCAGCAACAGCGGTTACTGAAGATGGTCCCGGTATTATCAACATTAGTTTGGAAAGCACCGATGGCAAAACAACTTACGCAAGGGGCACAATCAACCTCGAAAAAAGCATGTACTGGAAAAAGCATGAGTTAACCATCACAACCGCTGCAAATATCAAACCTACTGCCGACGCGCGTTTTGTGATTTCATCTACCCGGACAGGCACTTACTATTTTAACCTCGTTTCCTTATTTCCCCCAACATATAAAAACAGGCCTAATGGCAATCGCATTGATTTAATGCAGATGATGGCCGATATGAAGCCGACCTTTCTACGCTTTCCGGGCGGCAACTTTTTAGAGGGGCCATACCTGGGAGATGCCTTCCCCTGGAAAACAACCTTAGGCCCGCTGGAGCAGCGCCCCGGCCATACAGGCAGCTGGGGTTACCGGGCAAGCGACGGTATGGGCCTGCTGGAATTTTTAGAGTGGTGTGAAGATTTGAAAATGGAACCGCTTTTAGCAGTTTTTGCCGGTTACTCATTACGTGGTGACCACATAGATGCGGGGCCTTTATTAGAGCCATATGTTAAAGACGCGCTGGATGAAATTGAATATTGTATTGGCGATACCAAAACTTACTGGGGTGCAAAACGGGCTGCCGACGGCCATCCCGCCCCTTTCAAACTGACAGATATAGAGATAGGCAATGAGGACTGGTTTGACAGGTCGCATAGCTACGATGGGCGCTTTAAACAATTTCAAGCTGCTATAAAAGCTAAATACCCCCAGTTACGCTGTATCTCAACCATTGAAAGTTATAAGCCCGACAAGGTAACCAGTGTTAAACCCCAAATGGTTGACGAGCATTATTACCAATCGGCCTGGCAGATGGAAGAAGACGCGGCGAAGTACGATAGCTATGACCGTGCAACCAGCCCTAAAATATTTGTAGGCGAATGGGCCACCCGCGAAGGCGCGCCTACCACTAATCTGAATGCAGCCCTCGGAGACGCCGCCTGGATGACCGGGATGGAACGCAACAGCGACCTGGTGGAGCGGTCATGCTATGCACCATTATTTGTGAACGTAAACCAGGCAGGCAATGGCCAACCTAAAGCCTGGCAATGGGACTCTGATCTGATTGGTTATACAGCCCTTAAAAGTTATGGATCACCATCCTATTACGTACAAAAAATGTTCGGCAGCTACCTTGGTACCAAGGTGGTGCCAATAACAGCAGAAAATGCCCCCTTACGCAAGCCAGCAGTTAAAGACACCGCCGGCATAGGCCATTGGCCGGCAAACGCGCGGCGCCCTAAAGCCGAGCGTGCGGCGTTATTTTTTGTTTGTACCCAGGATGCTAAAAATGTGTATCTGAAGGTGGTGAATACCGATGATATGGCCCGGGAAATCACCATCAGCCTGAAGGGCGGAGATGTGGCTGCAAATGGCACCCTGGTAATACTAAAGGGCGATAAACCGGAAGATACCAATACAATTGACGAGCCTAATAAAATCGTGCCGGTTACGTCGACCATAACGGGACTCGGCCGGTCATTCAAACACACCTTTCAGCCTTACTCTGTCAACGTCATCAGGCTGTCGAAGCGTAAATAAGCCATTGAGCTGAAGTTCAATTCAAATATATTATCAAATGCGAAAAGTCGGGAGTTGCCCGACTTTTTGTATTTAATTTAAGTTTTCGGGCGAATGGGCTTGCCCTCTTCACCTGGCTTGAACCAAAATTAATTTGCTCGCTACTGGCCTATAACCGGCTTAAGTATGCAGCGCCGGCAAGGAGCACGGCGTACTTGTGGATTTTAATCGGTCTCATACGGCTATAGGTTTACAGTTTTGGAATAAACTTATTCCAGATGAAAGAAACAATGTTGTCACGCTTCTCCTTTACAGAGACTTTTAAGGAGAAGCTGGTACTGATGGTGATGTATCGCAACCGATCAGCTAAAGAAGTCGCCAAAAGTTACAGATTGCCCAATGTCCAGATGCTTAATAACTGGGTTAACCTTTACAAGAAAAAATTGGAAAAAGGAGCCGTAACTTTAGCTGTCATGGATGCTAAAGATAAAAATGATCCTAAGGCCCTTAAACAGCGTATAAAGCAATTAGAGAAGTCTTTA